>CAMFGY010000001.1 GCA_945952065.1 uncultured Burkholderiales bacterium
TCTTGCGCGCACTTGGGCTCGACCCGCCGCCGGGCTCATGGTGCCCGGGTCCGCTCTGGCGAGCCGACTGCCCTCGGTGCTCACTGCGCGGGTCAGCGGCGGCAAACTCGCTCCGCGAGCAATGCTCGCTGCGCTCAAACAAGTGCCGCCAAGTCAGAAGTTGATGCGCGCTGCGCGCGCCTGACCCGCTCCGCTGCGCTCTCGGCCGGTCACAAATCGCCCGTCGGCGGGCCGAGCCCAAGCGAGTCGGGCGTTTGGCGCGGTGGTGGAAGCCGTTCCTTCGCGATGCAAGCGCACGGTAGCCCGGGGCGTTGCTGGGCGATTTGTGAGGGGCTGAGCAGCGCAGCGACTTGGGGCGCGCGCGCAGCGCGCTTCAACTTCTGACTTGGCACCGCATGTTTGAACGGAACGAGCGCAGCGAGTGCAGTGAGTTCGGTGCCGGCCCCAAGTCGCGAGCAGCGCAAGGCAGTCGGCCCGCCAGGGCCGACCCCCGAGCCATGAGCCCGGCGACGCCCCGGGCTGCCGTGCCCCCCGCAACAGCCCCAACAGCATCAACGAGAGACCGCTCCGGGCACTTTCCCGACAGCATCGGCCAACACCGACTCTTTCGCATCGACCTCTACTCAAGGCTGCACTGGCAAAGCCTTCAGATAGGCATGCAGCTTGTGGGCGATGGCCTCGCGCTCGGCCTGCGGAAGGCCTTCGGGGAGCGGCGGCATGTTGGTGCCGGGCTTGAAGGCTTGCGGGGTCAAGAGCCAGACGGACCATGTGCGCTGGTCCAGCAGCTTGGCGCGAACGGCCAAGTTCAGCGGCATCTTGTCACCGCCAAAGCCATTGATCTGATGGCAACTGAGGCAGTACTTTTGCGCCAGCTTGGCGTGCTCGCCCCAGCGCTCGGCGGCGCCCTCGCCCAGGCCCGCAGGCAGCAAGGCCGCGGGGCTGTACTCGCGCAGACTGATCTGTGTCACTTGGTAGGGCCAAAACGAAGCGCCCTCGGCCCGCAACTCGGGCGCAGCGATGTTGTCCCAGACCAAGTAGTAAGGGCCCAGCGCCACGTTCTTTTCGTTTTGACCCTTGTTGTCCACGGTGAAAGGCTGAGACGCCACGCCTGAAACGGCAAACACCAAGGCTGCCTTGTAGCGGGCAAAACGCTCGACCGGGATGCGCGAGACATAGCCGTCCAGCGCCTTGAATTCCAGTTCTTGCTGCTGCGGGCGGCTGCGCCAACTGGGGCCGAGCAACAAGTCCAGCACTTGATCGGCGGCATAGCCTCGATAGCGGCGCTGCACCGGCGTCTCGCCCTTGACGCTCAGATGCGGCTCCTCGACGGTGAAGTCTTGGGGCTTGCTGGGCATGCGGGCCTGCAGTTCGGCAGGCGCTGGCAAGGTCTCGGCCTGAGCTGCCGGGCCCAAGCTCCAAAGCAACAAGACCAGGCGCCAAGCTCGCCCCATGCGCCCGAGAGTGATTCGCTGTGCCTTCATCTGCCTCTCCCCATGAGCACCCTGCTCAAGCCTCGGATTGCAACACAGGGCCGCAGCTCGGCTCAAGATTCATTTCGCCGCCCCCGGCTGAAGCCTCAGCACGCTGCGTGTGTGTTTCTGAACATCGTCTTCGGCCAGGTATTGCTGGCGGTATTGGCCGGCCGCATGCATCAAGGCCTGGTCTGCATAGTGCGGGTCACCGAAGACACCGCTTTGCCCCACCGGGTTGATGCCTAGGCCTTTCTCAGGCGCGGCCAGGTCGATGATGCGGCGGGTGGAAGGGCCATACACCACCGCCCAGGGCGCCGGGCCTATGCGTGCAGCCATATTGTTAGGTGTCTCGTGGCTGCCCGGCGCGGCGAAGGGGCCAACATTGAAAACCTTGTCGAGCGGCTTTTGCAGGCCCAAGGGATGACCGTGGGTGACGGTGTGTGCAAAGCCCCAGCGCCATTGTTGGGCATCCTTGCCCAGGCTGCTGCGCAGATGCTGCAAGGCCTGGGTCCAGGCTTCGGCCACCAGCTGGGCCCGGGTCTCGCGCTCGGGCGTGCCCCGCTTGTCCCACCAGGGCGAATCGGCATCCGCCATCAGGCGCGGCACCGCATGGTCGAGCGCGCGGGTGCGGCGCAAATTGTCAAAGGCCTGCTCACCCAGCTCGTCTTCCATGGCCAGCTTCAGCAGTTCATACAAAAACTGCTGAAACAGCACCGGTGCGCGGGCGTCACTGCGGTAGGCCCCGTTCCAGGCTTTCAACTCGTCCAGCAAGACGCGCTCTTCCTTGGCCTGGACTGCCGCGTCCAGCAGGGGCAGCAAGGGCTTGAGCACGCGCTGGCTGTAACCGTTTTGCACATCGAGCTGCAGGGCGCGTGTGTTGGCCGACGTCCATCGAATGGATGGGTCGCGCAGCAAAGAGTCCAGGCGCTCGGCGCGGTCCCAGAGGTTGTAGTAGCCCGGCACCGGCTCGGCTGCAGCCGGCTGATGGTTGGCCGACAAGAGATAGCCGCGCGCCGGGTTCTCTTCTTGCGGGTTTTTGGCAAAAGGCAGCCAGCCGAGCTTTTCGGCCTCGCCGCTGGCGCCGTCCAGCATCAAGTTTGGGTTCACACCGGGCGGCCGTATCGGCAGCTTGGCGGCCGCCCACCAGCCGATATCACCGCTGGCATTGGCCCACACCACATTCAAGCCCGGCGCATGGATTTGGCTCACCGCTTCACGCGCTGCGCTCAAGCTGCCGGCGCGGTTGAGGGCATAAAAAGCCTCCAGCACCGGGTTCTCGGTTTCCAGAAAGCCCCACCACAGCGCCACCGGCGTCTTGCCCACCGCGCCGGCCAAGGCGTCATTGATGATGGGCCCGTGCGGCGAGCGCCGCAGCGTCAGCTTGACTGGCTCGGCCCCCTTGACCTCAATGCTCTCCTCGCGGCTTTGCAAGGCCACCCAGCGCCCGCCCTCGGCGGTTTTCTGCCAGACCTCATTGGCGTTGGCGGGGTTGGGCTTTTCAGTCACCAGATCGACATCGTCGTTCTGGAACATGGTCAGGCTCCAGGCGAATTGTTGGTTATGGCCCAGCAAGGCCAAAGGGTTGAGCGCCTGTTGGTGACCATAGAGCTCGAAGCCCGGCGCTTTCAAATGGGCCTCGTACCAAACTGCAGGTGTGGCGAACTGGATGTGCGGGTCGCCGGCCAGCAGCGGCTTGCCGCTGACAGTGCGCGTGCCTGACACGGCCCAGGCATTGCTGCCCTCGAACAAGGGCTGGCCCGCCAGTGCCAAAGCACTGTCGCTCAGCTGGGCCAGACGCCCCAGGTCTTGCCAGTCGCCGGGGCGCAGTTGCTGGCGCAAGACGCCATCGGGCCGCCAAGCCTCGTCAAAAATCTTCAGATAGGCAGAGCCCAACTGGTCACGAATCTGCGTCAGCACCGGCTCGGTGCGAAATCCCGCCGCAAAGCTGTAGGCGAGATAACCGCCAATGCTGACGGTGTCCGCCGGCGTGAAGGGCCGCTTGGGGATGCCCAAGACTTCAAACTCCAGCGGCGTGGGGCGCGTGGCTTGGTATTGGTTGACTCCGTCCAGATAGGCCAACAGGGCGCGTTTGGCCGGCGTATCGGCGGCGGCGAATTCGCGCGCCACATAGGCATCCGCATGGGCACGGATGCCCAGGGTGCGAAACAAGCGGTCGGTCTCCAGCAGCTTGGGCCCGAGGATGGCAGCCAGCTCACCCCGTGAGAGACGGCGCAGCATCTCCATCTGGAACAGCCGGTCTTGGGCATGCACAAAGCCCAGGGCGCGGTAAAGGTCGGCCTCGTTCTGGGCTTCGATATGCGGCACACCCCATTCGTCATAACGCACCGACACAGCGGCTTGCAAGCCTTGCAGCGGCAAGTCACCCGACCGAATTGGGCGCAGCGATCGCAAATGCCAAGCCAAGCCGGCCGCCAGTACACCGGCGCTGATCAACAGCACCACGCCGCTGCGCAGGGCCCATTTCTTGAGGCTTGAAGGTTTCTTCATGTCGATGTCTCCGGGCTCGCCGACAATGCCGCCCAATTGCGCCGCGCCAGCAGGAGCAAGACCAGGCCCGCCGCCAAGGGCACGGCATAGATCAGGGCTTCGGCCACGCTCCGCAGCTCTGTTTCGGCACCCAGGTATTTGCGCAGATACAGCGCCAGCAACAAGGGGGCCAGCCCCAGGCAAGCACGGCGCAGCGCCACGCCGGCCTGCGAGCCCAAGACCTCACGCCCGGCCAGCAAGAACAAGGCAGCCACCACAAACACCAGGGTGAAGAAGGTGTTGAAAATGGCCTCGGCGGCGCCGGTCTGAGCGCGCCAGGCCCAGAATGGCAACCAGGCGAGGCACAGCAAGCCCAGGCCGAAGGCGCTGCGGCTGGCGCGCATCGCAGCATGAGCGTCGCCGAGTTGCTCGGCTTCACTGGCGGCTTTTTTCATCCAGGGCAACAAGGCCAGGCCGAGCAGACCGAAGCCCGCGTCCACCGCCAAGGTCACCGGGTAGCCCCAGGCTTCGATGGCCAGGCCCTGCCAGGTGGCGGTGTAGGCAATCGCCACATTCATCAGCGCCATATAGGCCGTGAACTGGGTGGCAGCCACACGCGGGTTGGTCACGTCCATGAACAAGGCCGAGCGCACCCCATACATCAAGCCCATAAAGATATTGAAGCTGATGGTAGCCAGCCAAAGGGCGCTCACCAAAGCCTGTGGCACCGCAGGCGCCGCGCTGCCGGGCTGACGCGGCATCACATAGCCATGGCGCAACAACTCGGCCATCAGGTACAGCACCGGCACGCTCATCAAGACGATGAAGACGGTCAGCACGCGGCGGCGGCCAAAGCGGTCCGACAAGATGCCGCCGACCACCATGGCCACGGCGCTGGCCACGGTGGACAGCAGTTGCAGCCACGCGACTTGCTCATCGTCCAAGCCCAGTTCCACCGAAAGATTCGACTGCAGCGCCAGGCTCAAAGACATGGCCCCGGCGGGCAGCAAGGCAAAGAAGACCCCGACAAACGCGCCACGCGTGCCCAAAAAGGAGCGAAACGCGGCCACTGCAAAGTCGCGCATCTCAGCGCCCGCTCGGCACAGGGCTGAACCGCTTTGCTCAGTGGCCTGGCTGGCGGCCTGCACCCAAGCTTCTTTCATGGGCAACACCACCAAGCCGGTCACAGCCAAGATGCACAGCGCCACAAAGATAAAACTGCTTTGGAAGCCCATATAGGGCATCAAGAACAAAACCCCGCTGCCGCCCACCGCCTGGCCGATGGCCGCGCCCGAGAACATCAAGCCATTGGCCAAGCCACGTTCGTTTTCGTGCAAGACATTGCAGGCCAGGGAATCAATCGCCACGTCTTGCACCGCCGCAAAGCTGTTGTGCACCAAAAGGATCAGGGTGAACAAAGGCAGTTGTGCCGGCAGCTTGAGGAAGACCAGCACGGCCAAGGTGGCCGCCATCATCAGCTGGGTGCCCAAGATCCACGCCCGGCGGTGGCCCAGACGCTGCGAGCGAAACACGTCCACCAGCGGGCCAAACGCCCATTTGAAGGCCCAGGGGATGTAGAAGGCCGCCACAAAGGCGCCGATCTCGGCCGGGCCCACGCCCATGCGGCGCAACTGAGTGGCCACGGCCGTGGCGGCGAAACCGAGCGGTATGCCCTCGGTCATGTACAAAAAGAAAAAGGCCGACAAGCGGCCATTCTTTGTGCTCAGCAAATCGGGAAGTCTCATCGCGTGCCTGTTGCTTGCGCCGCTGTCGCGGCATCGGTGTTCTCAACTGCGGGAATTATCAGGGCCACGCCAGGGTCTGGGACTAGGCGGTTTACCCGGTTCAAGCCGCCAAGCCCGCAGTGGCACACTGGCCTGCGCTTGCCGCCGCCAACTCAGACCCAGGAGCTGCCACCATGGGCAAAACCCGACTCGAAGCCTTCAGCGATGGCGTATTGGCCATCATCATCACCATCATGGTGTTGGAATTGAAAGTGCCCCATGAGCCCAGCGCCGCCGCGCTGCTGGCGCTGCTGCCGGTCTTCCTCAGCTATGTGCTGAGCTTTTTGTATGTAGGCATCTACTGGAACAACCACCACCACATGCTGCACACCTGCAAGCGGGTCACGGGGGCCATTTTGTGGGCCAATCTGAACTTGCTGTTTTGGCTGTCGCTGCTGCCTTTTGCCACCGGTTGGATGGGCGAGAACCACTTTGCGGCCATGCCCTCGGCCCTGTACGGCCTCGTGCTGCTGGCCACGGCCTTTGCGTATTGGCTGTTGCAGCAGGCCATCATCGCCTCCCAGGGTTCAGACTCGCTGCTGCGTCGCGCCGTAGGCGGCGATTGGAAAGGCAAAGCCTCTTTGGGCTCTTATTTGCTGGCGGTCTTGCTGACTTTTGTGGACCCGCGTCTGTCGCAGCTGATTTACGTCGGGGTGGCGCTGTTGTGGATCTTGCCGGACCAGCGCATTGAACGTTTTTTCCATGCAGACAACTGAGCCATGCCCTTTGGCATGAGCCGTTTGGGGGCTTGCGTCAAAAACTGTACAAATATACAGTTACTCGCTCGCAAGTCTTTCAAACTTCACAGGATTCGCCTCCTGCCACCCCAACATGCTGGACCACATGACTTTTCGCGTGAGCGACATCGCGCGCGCCAAGAATTTCTACAGTGCCGCACTGGCACCGCTGGGCTACAGCCTGGCTTTTGAGGGCAACTTCGGCAGCAATATCGTGGGCTTTGCCTACCCGGATGCCAGCGAGCCCGATGGCAAACGGGCCGATGTTTGGTTCATCGATGGCCCCTCGCCCTTTGGCGGCGCCCCTGCAACCACCGCCTGCCACCTGGCCTGGCGCGCCCAAAGTCGCGCCCAGGTCGATGCCTTTTATCAAGCCGCCCTGGCGGCCGGTGGCCGCGACAACGGCGCCCCGGGCCTGCGCCCGCACTACCACGCCAACTATTACGGCGCCTTCGTCATCGACCCCGAGGGCAACAATATCGAGGCGGTGTGCCATTTGCCGGCTTGAGCCTTCAGGCGCCAATGCGCCGGCTCGAACGCCGTACATGCCGCTTGCAAAACCGGGTTTTGACAAGCCGAGGTGCGGCGAAGCGAGCCGGGCGGGGCCGGGCCGAAGGGCCTACAGCCGCTTGTGCAGGTAGTGCGAAGCATGCCCTTTGGGCATGTCTTCAATGGTGGAGAGCAGCTGGTAGCCGTGCTTCTCGTAAAAAGGCTTGGCCTGCCAGCTGGTGGTCATGACCAGGGCCAGGCCCATGCCCAGGGCCTTGGCTTTGGTCTCGGCGGCCTGGAGCAATGCCGTGCCCAAACCCGTGCCCCGGCTTGCCGGTGAGAGCCACAGCAGCTCAATGTGCAAGGTGTTCCAAAAGCAGGTGGCGCGAATGCCGCCCAGCAAGGTGTCGGCCTCGTCGCGCGCGAGTACAAAGTAGCGCACTTCTGCGCTCTCGGGTTCCAGGTCCGGCACGCACTCATGGTTGAAGCGAACGATGCCTTCGCTGAGTGCCGCACGATCAGCATCGCTGACCGACGTCGTCGTTTCAATCTTCAAAGAATCTCTCCAATCGCGCGCCAGCCTGTCGGCGCTTACTGCGACGCTGCCGGCCTCAGACTGGCGAGCGTCTCCACGCGCTTGAGCAACTCGCGGTCATTCCAGGGCTTTTTGAAGATGCCGTAGAGACCTTGCACCTGGTGCACGCGGGCCTGCATTTCATCATGGCCGGTGATGGCGATGATGGGCAGGTCTTCGGTGGCCAGACTGCCTTGCACATCGGCAATCAGCTCGAAGCCATCTTTGTTCGGCATTTCCAGGTCGGTGACCATGACGGAGAAATGCGTCTCGGCCAAGCGCTCCAAAGCCTCCAAGCCGTCTTTGGCCAGGGTGACGCGGTAGCCTGCGCCCTCGAACAGCTTGCCCAGTTTGGCGCGGGCCACAGCCGAGTCGTCCACCAGCAGCACCGCCGGAGCGGGCTTGACGGGCTCGGCCGCAGCCGCAGCTGCAAGCGGGGCTGGGGTCGCCGCGACGACGGGCGACGGCGAGGCCACAGGTGCTTGCGGCACCACGGGGCGGATGGGCGTAGCAGGCGCTTGAGCGCCCACATCGCGATCATCACCACGGCGAGTGCTGATGATGAAGACCACAATGGCCAGCGGCACCGCAATCAACAGTGGCAGCAAATAAGGGCCCAACAAATCCGGCAGGTCGAAAAACATAGTCGCAGATCTCCAGCCCTGGCGAGCCAAGACGGCCGACAAGGGTTCGATCAATCTATCACTGCACCCGCGCAAGCAAAGCGCAAAAAAGCCGGCGCGAGGCCGGCTTCTCCAGGCGAGGGCCGCGGGCAGACGAGCCGCCCCGCCCAAAGTGTGCGGTCTTAACGCTCGCTGCTGCCCACCCAGCGATAGGCCAGTGCGCCCAGCACGGCGCCCAGCATCGGAGCCACCCAGAACAACCACAGCTGCTCGACCGCCCAGCCGCCCACATACAGGGCCACGGCCGTGCTGCGGGCCGGATTGACCGAGGTGTTGGTGACCGGAATGCTGATCAGATGGATCAGGGTCAAGCACAGACCAATGGCAATCGGCGCAAATCCGGCCGGCGCACGCTTGTCGGTGGCACCCAAGATCACGATCAGGAAGAAAGCTGTCAAGACGACTTCAATGATCAGGGCCGACTGCATGGAAAACTTGCCCGGCGAGTGTTCGCCAAAACCATTGGACGCAAAGCCGCCGGCAACATCAAAGCCCGCCTTACCGCTGGCGATCAAATAAAGCACCCCGCCGGCGGCCAAGCCCCCCAGCACCTGAGCCACGATATAAGGCACAAGCTTGGACGCCGGAAACCGCCCGCCCACCAACAAACCCAGTGACACAGCCGGGTTGAAATGCCCGCCCGAAATATGACCCACGGCATAAGCCATGGTCAGCACCGTTAAACCAAAAGCCAAGGACACCCCGGTGAAACCGATGCCCAACTCCGGGAATGCAGCAGCCAACACGGCACTGCCACAGCCCCCTAAAACCAACCAAAACGTGCCGAGAAACTCGGCGCCCAGTGCCTTTTGCATGCATCACTCCTTGTCAAGGGTTCTCCCTGGTGATCTGGCGCTAACGCTGATCCCACCTGCCATCATGCCGTAGAAATGCTCGGATGCAGGCACGGGCAGACCCCTAAGACAGGGGCATTTTTTGCCCCCTCAAGGTGCAAGTTTTGGCACCCGCCAGATCCAAGCGACACATGCCCCAGCTCAAAGGCACACTGCGGCAGCGCCCACAACAGGGAACAGGAAATCAGGCGCACAGGTCCACCACCTATGCCTCTGCCACAGGGAGATCACACCATGCCAGCCACTCAAACAAATCACCCGGCCCCATGGGCCGCGCCGCACCACCCCCAGCGCGCCAGCGCGCTTCTGCGTTTGGGCTCCGTCGCTGCGGCGCTCTCGGGCAGCCTGCTCTTGAGCGCCTGTGGCGGCAGCAGCCTGCAAGAACAAATCGATTTCGTCATCGACAACACCGCTTGCGCACTCACCAACTGCAAACAGTCGCACACCCTGCGCGTCGAAGACATTCGTCCGGAGTACAAAGTCACGCAAGAAGGCGGCCAGGTGCGGGTGGAGTCGCGCCTGGGTTTCGGCGACAACCCTTTCTCCGTGGTGTACCGCAGCGGCAGCGACCGCCTGTCGGCCAGCGTGGGTGCGCTGCAGGTGGACATGACGGACGACACCGGCAAGGGCATCACCTATATGGCCAAACTGGCCGATGCCACGGAGCAACCCAAGGTGCTGGTCAACTTTCACCGTGACGGCGTGGCCTACACCAGCAGCATCACCATGCAAAAGCCCATCAGCGTGGTTTCGCCCAGCGGCGTGCCCTTGATTGCGCGCTCGGCCGGTGTCTTCAAAGTGGAAATGAATCAAGCGGCGGGCAGCGGCATGTCGGTCCTGGTGTCCGCCCAGTGCAAGCGGGCAGACGGCACCAGCTTCGACAGCAAGGACCTGGGCCTGGTCAACAACATCGATGGCAATGGCTACCGCATCAGCACCCTGGACTTGGACTTGGCCCTGAACACCGCCAGCAAGAACTACAACCCCAACAGCCCGAACACCTCCTTGGTGCAGAGCTGTGATCTGAACTTCACCTGGACGCACCGCATCACTGGTACCACCGCCAGCGGCATGCATCGCTCGGGCTGGATTCAGTCTTTGCGCAGCGCCAGCCACAAGGCCAGCTACGACGCCCGGCTGTAAGGCTCAGGCGGCCAGCAAGCCCTGCTGCACCCAGGTGCGCAGCGCTTGCACGACCTGGACCGCGGCCTTCTCGGGCCCCAGGGTCTGCGCCGCTTGCTCGCACAGCTCGGCCAAGCTGAGCTGGGCTTGCAAAGCCTCCATCCATTCGGCCTCCCAGGCCTCCAAGGAGCGCCAACGGCTCTCGCCTCCTTCGCGCCATACCAGCAAGGCATGCGGCAGGGCGACCGGCTCGGGGCCTTCACGCTCCTCGCCCACCTCGCCCACCTCGCGTCCGCGCAACGCCAAATAGCTGGGCTCAACAGACCAATCCAGATGCAAGAGTTGCGCCGAGGCTTGCAAGCGCAAACGCAAATGACCCCAGTCCTCAGGGGCCACGGCCGAGAGCGCAGCCAGGGTCAGCGGCAGGCCATCGGCGCCATCAAACGCAGCCCGCAAGGCCCAATCCATGCGGGCCAGATCCACCAAAGCCGGGTGTTGCAAACGATCAGCAAACGGCCCGGCCATGAAGGCCGCAAGCTGATCGCCAAACCAGCGAATCGAAGGCTGCGTGGATGGCTTGGCGGCCAGATAGGCACAGCCCAAGGCGTGAAACGCCTCGTCCCCCATCGCCAGGTGCAGCACCGCATAGTTGTCACGCAGGGCCGACAGCAGGCGCGCCACATAGGCTTCTTGGTACACCGACAAGCCCGGCCCGGCCAACAGCGCCTCGGCCCCGCCCTGCCCTAGTTCCTGATCCTGTTCTTGCTCTTGTCTTTGCTGCGCGTGGCCAAGAATCAAGGCCTGCAGGGCCAGCTGTTGCTCACGCAGGCTGAGCAGCGCTGCCCCATCCGGCGCGGGCCGGGCCCTCATGCCAGCAGTTCCTCGGGGTGAGGTCTGGATGCAGACCCGCCTTGCTCAGGGGCCGAGCGCGAGCCCAGCATCGCCCGGCTCAGCTTGCGCGCTTGTTGCAGCTCTTGCAAAAGCTCGGTCAGCGGCGGGATTTTGTCGTCGCGCTCAATCATGCTGGGTCGCGCACCGATGCGCAGCAAGGTGTAGCCATAGAGCTGCCAGACCGGGTCGCACACCGGGTGGTCATGGGTGTCCACCAAGAGATCACCGCGGTCTTCATGCCCGGCCAGATGGATTTGCACAGTCTGCTGGGCGGGCAAGCGGTCGATGTAGTCATGGGGGTCAAAGCCATGGTTGCGGCTGGAGACATACACATTGTTGACGTCCAAAAGCAGGCCACAACCGCTGCGGCGCAGCAGCTCGGCCACAAACTCGGCCTCACTCATCTCATCACCCGCAAAGCGCAAATAGCTGGAGACGTTCTCCAGCACCAGCGGCCGCTGCAGCAGCGTTTGCACCTGATCGATGCGCGGCAGCAGATGCTGCAGAGCCGCCTCGGTGTAGGGCATGGGCAAGAGATCATGCAAATTGCGGTGATCCACGCCGGTCCAACACAAATGGTCCGACACCCAGGCCGGCTCCACCCGATCCGCCAAGGCCTTGAGTTCGCGCAGATAGCCCAGGTTCAGCACATCGGTGCTGCCGATCGACAAAGACACCCCATGCATGACCATGGGGTAGTCGCGGCGGATGCGCAGCAAGTGCTGCAAGGGCTTGCCGCCTGCCACCATATAGTTCTCGGAGATCACTTCCAGCCAATCGGGTCGCAGCTCGGCGGATAGGGGCGCGAGGGGATTGGCGATGTCGGCGTAATGCTCGACCCGAAGGCCGAGTCCAAAGCCGTGCAATGACCGATGAAGCATGGGCGTCTCCCGTGGCGAGGTTGAGGTGAAAAAGAGGCGGCAAGGCCTTGGCCCTGTCGCCTCCTGGGGCGCCTGCTGTGGCGCCAAACGGTGGCTTACTTCTCGACCTTGCCGCCCGCCTTGGTGCATTCAGCCGCCGATTTGGCGCTGACCCAGCCCTGGCCCTTGCAGCTGTTATGGCCTTTGCACTCGCTCTTGGCGGTCTTGCACTCGGACGTGCCTTTGCAGCTGTTGATGCCGCTGCACTTGACCATGCCGTCTTGCGCTTGGGCCACGGTGGCGATGCCAGAAGTGGCGAACAGAGCGGCGGCAGCAGCGGCGACGCTCAGGCCCGTCTTGAAATTGCTTTGCATGAAAGACTCCTATCAAGGGTGAATGGACAATCGAAGCCAGGACGCTGGCTCCGGCAGACGGCCCCAGGGGCGCTTGACGCTGCCCCCGTCAGTCGCAGCCCGGGCGCGCAAACTTACAGGCGGGCCGAAAAAAAATTTCGCCGCCTGGCGCGCTACAGTCGCACGGCCCTGGCGCTGCTTTGCTCCCGCCTCGCCCTGCTCCCCCACCTTGTTGGCCCACCTTCCTCCGCTTTTGACCGCGCATGTCTGACGCCTCCGCCTCCCTGCACCGCAAGCCCTGGGCCTGGGTGCCCTCGCTTTACTTTGCGCAAGGTCTGCCCTATGTGGTGGTGATGTCGCTGTCGGGCACCATGTACAAGAACCTGGAGTTGTCGAACACCGACATCGCGCTCTACACCAGCTGGCTGCACCTGCCTTGGGTGATCAAACCGCTGTGGTCGCCCTTGGTGGAGTTGTTTCAAACCAAGCGCCTCTGGATCTGGGCATTGCAGTTTGTGATTGGCCTGGCCCTGGCCATGGTCGCCCTGACCATTCCGGGGCCCAAAGCGTTTCAGATGACGCTGGCCTTGTTTTGGCTGATGGCCTTTGCCTCGGCCTCGCACGACATCGCCGCCGATGGCTTTTATCTCTTGGCCCTGTCGCAGCGCAGCCAAGCCGCCTTTGTGGGCGTGCGTTCCACGTTTTATCGCCTCGCCAATATCGGCGGCCAAGGCGGCTTGGTCTATCTGGCCGGCGAGTTGCAAGAGCGCACCGGCAGTGTGCAGACCGCCTGGTCGCTGGTCTTCGGCCTGATGGCCGCCGCTTTTGTGATGCTGGGCGCTTTTCATCTGGCCCTGTTGCCCCGCCCTGCGGCCGACACCCCGGGCGCCGAGCGCCGCGCGGCCGGTGGGCTGTGGGGGGAGTTCTGGCAAGTCGTTGCCGCTTACTTTCGCAAGCCCGGCATCGTCATCAGCATCGGCTTTTTGCTGCTGTATCGATTCCCTGAAGCGCAGTTGCTGAAACTGGCCACCCCCTTCTTGCTGGACAAGGCCGACCAAGGTGGGCTGGCCCTGAGCACCAAGCAAGTCGGTATTGCTTATGGCACGGTGGGCCTGAGCGCCCTGACCCTGGGCGGCCTTCTGGGCGGCTGGATCATCTCGCGCGTCGGCCTGAAGCGCGCCCTGTGGCCCTTGGTGCTGGCCATGCATGTGCCCAACATCATCTTCCTGCTGCTGGCATTGCTGATGCCCAGCCATCTGGTCTGGATCAGCATCGGTCTGGCGGTCGAGCAGTTTGGCTATGGCCTGGGCTTCACCGCCTATCTGATGTACATGATCTGGGTGGCCGACGGGCCGCACAAAGCCGCGCACTATGCGATTTGCACCGGTTTCATGTCCCTGGGCATGATGTTGCCCGGCATGTGGAGCGGCTGGCTGCAGCAGCAACTGGGCTACCCGCTGTTCTTCGGCTGGGTCATGCTGGCCACCCTGCCTTCGCTGGCAATGACGGCCCTGATCCGCGTGCCCGCCGAGTTTGGCAAAAAGGACGACAGCGCATGAGCTCGGCACGCCGGCGCTTTTTGATTGGCGGCAGCGGCAGCCTCTTGGGTTTGGCCGCCTGCAGCACTGCCACTGGGCCGCTCAAGCTGGCCGACAAGGCCGCCGCTGAGGCCTTGCGCCTCCAACCCGCACCCGGCCTGAGCGACTCCGCGCCCCCTGCGCCTCGTGAGTTCCGTGCCGCTTGGGTGGCGACGGTGGCCAATATCGACTGGCCCAGCCGCAAGGGCCTGAGCAGCGCAGCCCAGCAAGCCGAGGCCCTCGCGCTCTTGGACCAGGCCGTGGCCCTCAGGCTCAATGCCATCGTGCTGCAGGTGCGGACCAGCGCCGACGCGCTCTACACCTCCACGCTCGAGCCTTGGAGCGAAGTGTTGAGCGGCAAACAAGGTCAGGCGCCCGAGCCTTTTTACGACCCGCTGAGCTTTTGGGTCGAACAAGCGCACCGCCGAGGTCTGGAGCTGCATGCCTGGTTCAACCCTTTTCGCGCGCGGCAAAGCCAGGCCAGCACCAATGCCGACGCGCGCCATCTCAGCCGCAGCCAGCCGCAGTGGGTGAAGCGCTATGGCGATCAACTCTGGATCGACCCCGGCGAGCCGGCCGCCGCCGAGCACACGCTGGCGGTGATCGAAGACGTGCTGCAACGCTACGACATCGACGCGGTGCACATCGACGACTACTTCTACCCCTACCCGATTCAAGACCCGCAAAGCAAGCAGGAGTTGGACTTCCCAGATGAGCCGGCATGGCAGCGCTATGTACAAGCCGGTGGGCCGCTCAAGCGTGCGGACTGGCGGCGGCAGAACGTCGACCAATTGGTGCAACGCCTGCATCAGCGGGTGCGCGACATCAAGCCGGGCGTGCGCTTTGGCATCAGCCCCTTCGGCCTGGGCAAGCCCAGCTTGCGCCCGGCCGGTATCGCTGGCTTCAGCCAATACGACAAGCTCTATGCCGATGTAGAGCGCTGGCTGGCCGAAGGCTGGTTGGACTATTTGGCCCCACAGCTGTACTGGCCCATCGCGCAAAAAGCCCAAGCCTTCGAGGTGCTGCGCGACTATTGGCAAGCGCAAAACCCGCTGCAGCGCCACATCTGGCCGGGCCTGTTCACCAGCAAGCTCACCGACAAGGCCGACAGCTGGCCCAAGGAAGAAATCCTCCAGCAAATCGCACTCAGCCGCGAGCTGCGTCCGCGCAACCCCAGCCTGGGTCATTTGCACTTCAGCATGGTGGCCTTGAAACAAAACCGGCGCGGCATCAGTGAGGCCTTGCAAGACGGCCCTTACGCCAGCCCCGCCTTGGTGCCGCCCACCCCTTGGCTGGCCACGGAGGCCACGCCAACGCTGAACGCCGCCCCCACAGTGCAGCTGAGCCGCACCGCCCATGCCGAAAGTTATGTCCTACAGCTCAGCATGGGACCCGAGGCCAAATCCGGCTTGCAGCGCTACGCCGTTTGGCTGCGCTACGCCGGCTCAGGGTGGGTGTTCAGCAGCGGCAGCGAGCTGGTGATCAGCAGCACCGGGCTGGAAGTCATGGTCGTCTCGGCCATCGACGCCCTGGGGCGCGAAGGGCCGCGCACCGCCTATTCATGGGCCTGAGAGCCCACTGCTGGCCGAAATCGAGGACAAACCCCTAAGGGCTTTTCGCAGTTCGTCGCGCTTTCCAGCTTTTCATCGCATCAAAACCGACGTTGGTCTTCAGGCGCTTGGTTCGCGTCATCTCGACTTCTATTCTGAGCACAGATCAGCACTGTTTCACGCCAAACAAAGGGAGCGGAAGCGGTTGCATCTTGGCCCGATGAACACGAGGAGTAACTCATGAACTACACGTCTTTTTCCAAGCTCGCGATTGCCGCTCTTTTGCCCATGACTTTGAGCATGGGCGCCGCCCACGCCGAGTCGCCGGTGACCATGAACCGGGTCGAAGTGGCCGGTCAATCCAACCCGGATATTGCCAAGCTGAATGTGTCTCAAGCCTGCCCGGGCATTGAGCAGGTGTTGAAAGATGAACTGGGCAGCCACTGGGAGCGCTTCCATCAGCCAGGCCTGGTCAAGGTGCAGTTCCGCGTGAACGGCGACACTGTCAATTCGGTCCGCACACGCGGCGGCCCTGACGTCTATCAGCAGCCGATTCGCCGCCTCGTGCATCAACTGAACTGTTCCGACAGCAGCGGCGCCAACCAGCTCTATGCCTTTGAGGTGCAATTCAAAGAGCCCGGCGCACCCGGTGCAGCGCAAACCGTCGCCCTGCTGAGCCGCTGAAACTGCGTTGCGGCTCTTATGCCGCCAACCATTGCAGCCAACGCCCATGCGGGTGAGACCAAGCCAGGGCACGCTGTCGCAGCGTGCCCGCCTCGGTCCATTGCAGCGTCCACAAGGTAGACGGCGTTGCGCCTTGCGCCAAGGCAGGCAGTTCGAGCCCGGCGGGGCGCAGCGCGGGTGCCTCGGCGCTGAGCCACATCAACGCGCTTTGCTGCATCAAGGTGGCCAGCCTTTGGCGCATCGCCACCAGCGACTCAGCATCCAGATAGTGCAAGACCCAGCTGTTGAACAGTACCGGCTGCACGCCCTGGGGCAAGCGGCACAGCCAAGCTTCCAAAGCGGCGACACAGTCCTGCGCTTGCAGCACCCGGCGTTGTTCGGGCCTTTGCTGCGCCAGAGCGAGTGCCTGCTGCAGGCGCTGCGCGCGCTCACGGTCATGGGGCCACAAGCATGCGGCCAACCAGCGCCGCGCAGCCGCATCGCGAATGTCAATGGCGGCAGGGTCGGCACCGATGCGCTCAACCAAACGCCATTCGCCCACGGACAGCGGCGGCGCCGAGCCCAGCCATTGGCAGTCGATCACTGGGCGGCCCGGCACGCCGACCGCGCCGGCTTCAAACCGTGCCTGGGCTGAGTGGTAGCGATAGCCATAGTCATCCACACCCAGGTTCAAGCCCGCGCTGCTGCCAAAGTCAAACAGGGCCAGCTTCGGCTGCGCCCTTTGCTGAGCGATGGACTGCAGCGCTGGCCACAGCACGGCACAACGACCGATCTCATTGGTTTGCGTGTGGCGCGTGCGCAGGTGCGCCAGCAGCGCCACACGCTCAGAACGCACAAAGTCCAACAAGGTCTCGGGCAAGTCGGCGTCCGGCATGCGCGTCCCACCCACGCTGGGGTAGTAGGCTGCTATAGGGTGGGCAACACCCGCCAAAACGCGCTCATGCAAAGCGGCCAGCAACAAATTGGGGCGCGCTTGGGTGGGCGGCGCTGCATCCAAGAGATCCAAAAGTTCGGCCGACTCGGCCGTGAATCTGCAAATCGCTTGGTACAGAGGATCTTGCGGGCACTCCTGCTCGGCGAATTGCCGAAACTCCTGAGCGCGCGGCGAGTACTTGGTCAGTGGGGTCGTCATGGCCTGGAGCTTAGGGCTTCAAGCCGCTGCAAAATGTCGGGTATCCGACAAATGAGCCAAGAGTGTCGATGAGCGAAACCGTTCCCGAATTGCGCCGCGTGCTGCAAGGCAACTTCCCAAACTTGGCCTTGCCCGACGCGGTCTTGCAGCGCTTGGGCCCACTCGCACCGGTGCGCAAGCTGGCCGCGGGCCGCAGCTTGTTTACCCAGGGGCAGGTGCCGCGTGCCTTTTACGCCGTCGTTGCCGGTGAGATCGAAGCGCGCTTCACCGGACCGAACGGCGAGGTCTCCAGCCTGGAGCATGTGCAGTTCCCGCGCTTGTTTGGGCTGGCGGCATTTGCGGCAGAGCAGGCTTCAAGCTATGAGGCCCTGGCCACGCAGCCCAGCCGCGTGCTGGTGTTGGGCGCCGCGGCTTACACCGTCTTGATGGACGAAATACCGGGCTTTGCGCGCGCGCTGCTGCGCGAATTTGCGCAACGCTATGGCGGCACGCTGCGACTCTTGGAGGCCTCGCGCCATCGCTCGGCGGCCGAACGCTTCGGCCTGGCGCTTGCGCAACTCTTGCGAGAACGGGCCGAGGGCGCCCCCGATGCCGAAGGTTGGCAGTGCCTGCGTTCCAGCCAGGCCGAGTTGGCGGCCTTGGCCGGCTTGTCGCGGCAAACCGTCAATCAAATGTTGGGTGCGGCCGTGGCGGAGGGCTACCTCCGCCTGGGCTACCGGCGCATCTGGGTCCTACAAGCAGGGCTGCGGTCCCGCGCTTGATGACTTGGCTGTGCGGCGCTCGCTTACTTCGCCTTCAAAGCCGCCTCAATATCGCCACGCAGCTTCAGCGGCTCGTCATTCGGGGCATAGCGCTTGATCACCTGACCATCGCGCCCGACCAGGAATTTGGTGAAGTTCCATTTGATGCCCTGGGTGCCCAAGATGCCGGGCGCCTGGGCCTTCAGCCACTGCCACAAGGGGTGCGCCTCGGCGCCGTTGACCTGCACCTTGGCCATCATGGGGAAGCTGACGCCGTAGTTCAGTTCGCAAAACGAGGCGATTTCATCGTTGCTGCCCGGGTCTTGGCCACCAAACTCATTGCTGGGGAAGCCCACCACCACCAAGCCTTGCTCGGCATAGTCCTTCCACAGCTGTTCCAGACCTTTGAACTGCGGGGTGAAGCCGCAAGCGCTGGCGGTGTTGACGATCAACAAGACCTTGCCGCGCTGGCTGGCCAGATCGGCCGCTTGGCCGTCGATGGAAATCGCTTGAAAGTCATACACACTGCTGGCCATATCGGGTGCTCCTGGGGCTCAATCGGAGGAATCAGGGCGTGATGGTAGCTGCCTCGCTCTTTCTTTGCCGCTCCAGGGCGGCCAACAGGGCGGCCGCCAAAATGCAAGCGCCCCCCACACCGGTTTTCAAGTCCAGATGCCCGCCGCCCAGCCAGATCGCCGAAACGGCGGCCACCGGCACCTCGGTCAGCATGACGATGGCCGTGACATTGGCCGGCAAGCGCCCCGCGCCATATTGCAGCGAGAGGTTGGACAAAAAGAACAACAAAGCCATGCCAGCCAAGGGCAGCAACCACACCGGGCCCGGCAGGCTGGGCCAAGCCACCA
Organism: uncultured Burkholderiales bacterium; assembly: GCA_945952065.1. Taxonomy (GTDB): domain Bacteria; phylum Pseudomonadota; class Gammaproteobacteria; order Burkholderiales; family Burkholderiaceae_C; genus Paucibacter_A. The sequence goes on from CAMFGY010000001.1 coordinate 18,853, forward strand.
AGCCAGCCCCCGCCATCAAACTGGCCGACAGGCCCGCTACCAACACACCGCCACTGAACATGGCCAGCGCTCGCGCATGGGCGCCGCGATGCGCTTCGCGCCGCAACATCACATTGTTGAGCGCAAAGGTAAAGCCCCCCAACAAGCCTAGGCCATCGGCCAAGCTGGACGGCCAGGGCAAACCGCCCCCCTCGGGCGCCAGCACAAAGGCCGCGCCTCCCAGCGCCAAGACCATGCGCAAACCGGCCAGTGCCGTCAGCCGCTCGCCCAAGATCCAACGGGCCAGCAGCACGGCCCATAAAGGCATCAGATAAAACAACAAGACCACCCGCACCACATCGCCCAACGCCACGCCCCAGTTGAAGGCGGTGTTGGTGACCCCGGCGGCCAACATGATCATCCACAAGCTCGGTGTGCTCAGAAATTCGCGCCAAGCACGCCACTGGCTCAGGCTGATCACACCCAAAGACAAGATGTACAGCGTGACCGTGGTCCACAAAGGATGCAAGCCGGCTTCAGAAAACTGCCGGAACGGCCACCAAGACAGCCCCCAGATCAGGGCGTTGAACATCAAGGCAAGAATGGGCATGGGGAGGTGATCGGGAGAGGAAGCGGCGGCTGGGACGCCCTGGGTTGGTCGCTAGCAACACCTGACCCCAAAAAGACGCTGACAAACAATGCTGGGCCGGCCAACAATGCCCAGGGTTTATAGCATGGTGAAAACTGCCGACTTGAAGATTGGCGTCGCAGTTTTGAGATAGGCTTGCGCGGCGCGTCAGACCGCGGGCTTTTTCTCGCGTGCTACTGCCTGGCTTTCGCAACGCTTGTCGCTTTTTGCTTAAAAGGGAGAGTCTCTCTTGGATCATCTGGCCTGCTTTACACCGGGGGACCTCGCGTCCGCGTCGGCACCTGACCTGGGCACCTACCGCTGGCGCTTGCTGGCGCAGGGGGATTCCTGGTTCTCAACGGCAGCCGCGAAGCTCAACGCCCATGCCAATTTGCTGCAAGAGATGGTCTTCAAGCAGCCCGCCTGCGCCATCAACTGCGCCGGCTCGGGCGAGGCCCTCAGTCATATGGTGGATTTGGAGTCGGCGCCTGACTTTGTGCGCTTGCTCAGCAGTGACGACGCCCCAGCCTGGGACGGCGTGCTGCTGTCCGTCGGCGGCAATGACCTGATCGCCGCCGCGCAAACCCCCGCACACACCGCCGACGGTCAAGACGTGCCCCTGCATCTGCGCCTGCTGCGCCGCCAAACCGAATGGGGTCCCCCATCGGCCGGCGTGGCCCGCTATTTCTCTGAACCCGGCTGGACCACGTACTGCGACTATCTGCGTACCAATGTGCGGCATTTGCTGACGCTGCGCGACCAAGGCCCATCGGCCGGCAAGCCGGTCTTCATGCACTGCTACGCCGTGCCCATGCCTCGGCCGGCCGGCGCGGAGGACGCCGGTCTGGGCGCCTCCGGCCCTTGGCTGTACCCGGCACTGAAGGCCTGCGCCTTGCCCAGCGCCGACTGGGCCGCCGTAAGCCGCCTGATGGTGTTCCATCTGGCCCAACTGCTCAAAAGCATGGCCGCCGACAAGGACCAGTTCCCGGGCCTGCATGTGTTTGACTCCACCGCCGTGCCCTTGGCCCCCGCCACCCCGGGCTCCAGTGGCAGTAGCGGCGACTGGCACAACGAGATCCACCTCAACCACAGCGGCTGCCTGAAAATCGCCCGCGCCTGGTCCGAGAACATCGAAGAAGTGCTCAGCGGCGTCAAACACGTCGAGCCGAGCAACGGCCGCCGCAAGGGCTGAGGCCGACGCGCAAGAGCAAAAAACGGCGGGAGGCCTTGCGCAGGCCTCCCGCCGTTTGTGTTTCAGGGACGTGCTTTCCTCAATGGCACTCGTCGCAGCGCGCCAGTTCTTCCAGGCGCGCCACTTCGGCGCCGTGGTGCTTCAGATTGCTTTGGTGCCAGCGGTAGACCAGGTACATGGTCAGCGCGACGATCAGGCCGAAGATGCCGATGGCGGTGAAGGTGGACAGGCCCAGCTTGGCCATGCCGGTGTAGAGCGCGCCCAGGCCCAGGATGCAGGCCTGCTCATTGAAGTTCTGCACCGCAATGGAGCGGCCCGCGCCCATCAGATTGTGGCCGCGGTGCTGTAGCAAGGCATTCATGGGCACCACCAAGAAGCCGCCAATCAAGCCCAGCACCACCAAAAATGGCACGGCCACCCACACATTGGTGACCAGATTCAGGCCCATCACCAAGACGCCGATGCCAATGCCCAGCGGGATGACCTTGGTGGCGGCGTCCAGTCGCATCACCGAGGCGGCAATCACCGCGCCCGCCACGGTGCCAATCGCCACCACACCGGCCAGGTTGGAGGCCTGGGTGGTGGTGTAGCCCAGGGCCACGGCGGCCCAAGGGAAGACGATGATGCGCATATTGCCGGAGACGCCCCAGAACAGCGTGGTGGTGGCCAAGGAGATTTGACCGAGCTTGTCTTTCCAGAGGCGCGAATTGCAATCGGCAAAGTCACGCACCAAGGCGAGCGGGCCATGGCCCAGCGGCTGCAGCGGGGCCTCTGTGCGCGGGATGTAGAGATTGAAGGCGGCCGCAATGATGTAGAGCAGCACGATGCTGGCAATGGCCGCCTCGGGCGGGGTGTCGATGCCGGTGTCGATGAAGGGCAGGTCCAGGCCCAGCAGCGCCGGCGCCAGATGCGGGCCAACCAACTGGCCGCCCAGCAAGATGCCCAAAACCACCGAGGCAATCGTCAAGCCTTCCATCCAACCATTGGCCTTGACCAATTGCGAGGGCGGCAACAGCTCGGTCAAGATGCCGTATTTGGCCGGCGAGTAGGCGGCGGCACCCAGCCCCACAATCGCGTAAGACAGCAGCGGATGGGTGCCAAACAGCATCATCAAGCAGCCGGCAATCTTGATCAGGTTCGAATAGAACATGACCTTGCCCTTGGGCACGGCATCGGCAAAAGCGCCCACAAAAGGTGCCAACACCACATAAAACAGCGCAAACATTGGCCCCAGGGCAGGAATCTGCCAAGCCGGCGAGCCGGTGCTCTTGAGCAGTTCGATCGCCCCGACCAGCAAAGCTTGATCAGCCAGCGAGCTGAAGAACTGCGCTGACATGATGGTGGAAAAGCCTTTTTTCATGAACCCAATCGATACTGCGAGAGATTCGCGCCGGCACCCATGCGGGGGCTGCTGGAGACCGGGCTCACAACAAGCGCTGCGCCGGGTTTATAGCATGCAGGGCTTGCGCGAGCTTGGCTTTGGTCACGCCACTGCCGCGAGGCGGTGCCACAATTCGGCCCATGCCACGTCCTATTGAAGCCCTGATCCACGTTCCAAACTTGGCCCACAACCTGGCCCGCGCGCGCGCTTGCGCGCCGGATGCGCAGGTCTGGGCCGTCGTCAAAGCCAATGCCTATGGCCATGGCATCGAGCATGTGTACGAAGGCCTGCGCGCCGCCGATGGGTTTGCGCTCTTGGATTTCGACGAGGCCCAGCGCATCCGTGCCTTGGGCTGGCGCGGCCCCATCTTGCTGCTGGAAGGCTGTTTTGAAGCCCGCGATCTGGAGCTTTGCTCGCGGCTGAAGCTTTGGCATGCGGTGCATTGCGAGCAGCAGATCGACTGGCTGGCCATGCACAAAACCCATGAGCCGCATCGCGTTTTCTTGAAGCTCAACAGCGGCATGAACCGGCTGGGTTTTGCGCCGCAAGCCTTCCGCGCCGCCTGGACACGCTTGAACGCCCTGCCCCAGGTCGATGAAATCTCGCTGATGACGCATTTTTCTGATGCCGACGCGCTGCGCTTCGGCAAAGACGGCATCCAGCACCAGCTCGACATCTTCAACCAAGTCTGCGCCGATCTGCCGGGCGAGCGCACGGTCTCCAACAGCGCCGCCACGCTGCGCCACACCGCCCGGGTGAACAGCGACTGGGTGCGCGCCGGCATCATGACTTACGGTGGCGTGCCCGATTACCCCGAGCACGGCCCCGAGCATTGGGATCTGCGCCCCGGCATGACCCTGCGCTCCAAGATCATCGGCACCCAAGACCTGCAGCCCGGTGACACCGTGGGCTATGGCAGCAGCTTCACCGCCAGCCAGCCCATGCGCATTGGCATCGTCGCCTGCGGCTATGCCGATGGCTATCCGCGCCATGTGCCCAGCGGCTCGCCCATTCTGGTGGACGGCCTGCGCACCACCACCGTCGGGCGGGTGTCCATGGACATGTTGGCCGTTGACCTGAGCGCCCTGCCCGCCAGCGCCGGTTTCGGCAGCGAAGTGACGCTCTGGGGCCGCGGCCCCAAGGGGCAGGTCTTGCCCATCGACGAAGTGGCCAAGGCCGCGGGCACGATTGGCTATGAGCTGATGTGCGCGCTGTCCAAGCGGGTGCCGGTGACCGTCGAGCACATGGCCTGATGCGCCATGCACCAGCGGCCTGAGCGGTGAACCTGCACTGGACCCCGGCCGAATGGGAGCTGGACTTCAGCTTCATCCGCGCCAGTGGCCCGGGCGGGCAAAACGTCAACAAGGTGTCCAGTGCGGTGCATCTGCGCTTTGACATCCGACGCTCAAGCCTGCCGCCCATCATCAAGGAGCGGCTGTTGGGCTTGTCCGATCAACGGCTCACCCAAGACGGATCCCTCGTCATCAAGGCGCAAGCCTCGCGAAGCCAAGAACAAAACCGCGCCGACGCGGTGGCCCGCCTGATCGAATTGGTGCAAAGCGTGGCCCACACCCCCAAGGCGCGTCGGGCCACCAAGCCGACCTGGGGCTCGCAACAGCGCCGGCTCGAGGGCAAGAGCCTGCGCAGCGGCATCAAGGCCGGGCGCGCAAAAACGCTGTACTGAGCTGAGCCGCGGCCTGCTTGATCGCCGACCTGACTTCGCGCTCAAAGCCGCATTGCGATCGCCACACGGTTGAGGGCATTCATGGTGGCGGCGGCCAGGGTCAGATCCGCGATGGCCTGCGCGTCGAAATGCGCTTGCAATGCCGCAAAGTCTTCATCGCTGGCTTGGCTCGCGGCAATGTCGGTGAGCGCCTCGGCCCAATGCAGGGCCGCCCGTTCCGCCGGGCTGAAGCGCGGGCTGACCTGCCAGCCGGCCAAGGCGTCCAGGCGTTCTTGGCTTTCGCCGCGGGCTCGCAGCGCTTTGCTGTGCATCTCCAGGCAAAAAGCGCAACCATTGATTTGCGACACCCGCAGATACACCAATTCCACCAATCCCAGTCCCACGGCACTCTGGGCCAAGGCCTCTTTGGCTTGGCGCAGGCCTTGCACCGCGGCGCCCGACAGTTGTTCGAAGGGCAGGCGCAATCCGGCTTGAGGGGCGGCGCTCATGCGCGCAACTCCTGCGCCATCACTGGGGTCAGGCGCGCTAACAGTCGTTGACTGAAGCGCTGCACGCTCGGGGCGGTAAGCAGCACGATCACACAGGCCGCTGGCCAAGCCAGCACAAAAGCGTGCAGCCAGCGCGTCAGGAACTGCGGGCCAAAGCCCAAGTTCACCCAAGTGACCCAGCCGGTCATCAACAAAGACATTTGCAAAGACATCAGCAGGGCGAAAACCCAGCGAAGTCGGGTGGCGGCAGACATGGCCTACTCCTGAAGTTCAAACAGGGCTAGAGCCTAATCAATCTCCAAAAATGAAACTACACTGTATTTTTGAATCTTAAATTTCAAATTTGGCGCTTATGTTGGACGACTTGGCCTTGTTTGTGGCGATTGTTGAGGCGGGCAGCTTGCGTGCTGCGGCCCAGTCCGTCGGGCTGCCGGCGGCCAAAGTCACCCGCCGGCTGCAAGCGCTGGAACAAGCGCTGAATTGCCGCTTGCTGCACCGCAGCGCCCGGCGTCTCTTGCCCACGCCAGAGGGCTTGCAGTACTACGAACAATGCCGCCCCCTGCTGCATGCGCTGCAACAGACCACCCAATCGCTGGACGCCAATCTGAACCAGCTGCGTGGCACGGTGCGGGTGCTGGCCCCCATCAATTTGGCCAACGGGCCGCTGCGCGATATGTGGGGCCCGTTCCTGCAAGCGCATCCCGAGATTCAGCTGGAATTGCAGCTGAGCAATAAAACCGAAGACCTGCTCGGCAGCGCCGCGGACTTGGCCATACGCGCCGGGCCGCTGAGCGACTCCTCCTTCGGCCAACGGCGCCTCGGCGCGGTGCGCAACGTCTTGGTGGCCGCGCCGGACTATCTGGCGCGGCAGCCCGCACCGCAAAGCCCAGATGAAGTCAGCCAGCACGCCTGCATCATCAATGAGCCCGTGACCGAGTGGCGCTTCAGCCATCGCCACAGCGGCGCCGAGGCCAAGTTCGTGCCGCAGGGGCGCTTGCGCGTCAACGAGACCCAGCTGGCCGTGCATCTGGCCTGCAGCGGCATCGGTCTGCTTTACTGCCCGGCAACCCTGGTTGCGGCGGAACTGCAAGCCGGCCGCCTGCTGGAGCTCATGCCCGAGTGGGCGGGTGAATTGCGCATCATCAGCGCCGTCTGGCCACACAGCCGCAGCATGCCGGCCCGTGTGCGCGCCCTGCTGGACCATTTGATCGCCTTCACCGCCGCCCATCCCCTGTTGAATCCGCAGGACTGAGCCTGAGGGCGAGGCCAGCGCAAGCCCGCTGACGGCCCCTGGTTTTCACCGACCATGCGGCGTGCGCTGCAGTTCATCGCATGCAGCTCGCCAGCAGCCCCCGCCGCCCGGCAGACTTGCCCGCAAGACAGAGCCATTTCCCCTGTCGGCAAGGAGCCTCTCATGTCACTCAGCAACGAATTCGAACGTCTGGCCGACTTGCATCAGCGCGGACATCTGACGGACGAGGAATACAGCCGCGCCAAAGCGCGCTTGCTCGGTCAAGCCGAGGCCGATGCCCAGCAGGCCAAAGCCAGCAAAAACAGCCCAAGCAGCCCAAGCCCCCAACAAGCCGGGCTGGGCGGCGCCATCAATCGCTTGCAACGCAGTCGTGAAGACCGTTGGCTGGGCGGCGTTTGTGGCGGGCTGAGCCAAATCAGCGGCATGGCGGCTTGGCTCTGGCGTTTGATCTTTGTGCTGATGCTGCCCTGCCACGGCATCAGTGCGGTGGTCTATTTGCTGCTCTGGGCCTTGGTGCCCGAACGACCGGCGCCCTTGCCAGCGCTCGAGTGGAATGGCGGCGAACAAAAACAAGGCTGATCTTGACCTACTCGCGGGTCTAAAACCGGGTGGGGGCAGTAGCATCCAGGGCTCATGCCCCCACGACCGGCTACCTCAACTCGACCCGCGGTATGGATTCATGGCTCCAAGCCTTTCGCAAGCAGTCTCTTGCACGCCAGCTGCTCACGCAGCTGAGCGTTTTGGTGACTTTGCTGCTTTTGTCCTTGGCCGGCATCGCCTACTTTTTGATCGCACGCTTGGCCGAGCAAACGGTGCCGCCCATCTTGCAGCGCAGCGTGGCCTTACAGGCCGCCGAACAGGGGCGCGGCTTTATGCAAGCGCAAGACAGCGTCAAGCGCTTGGCCCGGGAGTGGTTGCATCGCATTGAACAGCCCTCGGACGCCGAAATCGACCGCCGCTTCCAGCGCTTGTTTGAGCGGCAATCGGACGGCCTGTGGCGCCTCAAGCCCGAGCACATCGACACCCAACGCGCGCCCACCTTCTACTTGCAACACGGGGCCTCCGGGCCAGACGCATCGGTGCGGCGCCGCGCCGTCATCGGCTACCAACTCTTGGCCGAACAAGGCCCGGCCCTGGTGCCGCCCTATTTCTCGGCCTACACCGACTTCGTCGAAAAAGGCTTGATGGTGTTTTCGCCCGGCATTGACTGGGGCAAGGGCGCGACCGCCAGCACCGACAACTTCAGCTACCCCACCATGAGAGGGTCTGACCCCACGCGCAACCCCGGCCGCGAGGTGTTTTGGACACCGGTGTACTTTGACACCGAAGCGAAAGCCTGGATGGTGTCGGTAATCCAGCCCTTGGACTGGCGCGGGCGCTGGGTGGGCACCTGGGGGCATGACATCACCATCGATGACATGCTCAAGCAAATCAGCGAGGCCCAGGCGCCTTTAGACGCCGTCTCCATGATCCTCAGCCGCGACGGCCATGTGATCGCCCACCCCGCTTTGCGAGAACGCATCGCGGCAGCGCAAGGCCAGCTCTCGCTGCAAGAGCTGCAGGACCCGCTGCTGAGCGAAGCCATGACGCTGATCCAACAAGCAGCGCCCGGCACCCAGCAAGCCCGCAGCCGCGATGGCCGCTATCACCTGGTCTGGGCCCCGATTCCTGGCCCGGGATGGTGGTCGGTGCAAGTCTTGCCGCAATCCGCCATTGACGCTTTGCTGGAACAACTGGTGGCCACCATGCTGGTGCTGGGTGTGTTGATACTGAGCGCGACCTTGTGGCTGCTGCGCGGGGTGATACGCCACCGTCTGCAGCAACCCTTGAGCGCGGTGACCGCCTCCACTGCTGCCTTGGCCGAGCGCGTGTTGCAGGGCGAGGAGCCCAAGGCCCTGCCGCCACAGTCCTCAAGAGACTTGAACCGGCTGAGTCAGGCCTTTGACACCATGGCCGCCAAATTGGCCGGGCACCGCCGGCAAGAACAAGCCGCCTTGCAAGCGCTGGAGCAGGAGGTGGCCGAGCGCCGACAAGCCGAAGAGGAGGTCCGCGTGCTGAATCTTTCCCTGGAGGCGCGGGTGCGCGAGCGCGGGCTTGCACTGGAACAAGCACAAGAAGAATTGGTACAACGCGAAACCCTGGCCAGCTTGGGCTCCTTGGTGGCCGGTGTCTCGCATGAGCTGAACACGCCCATCGGTAACGCCTTGATCGCCACCGACACCGCGACCGAAGCCCTGGGCCAAATCCAAGCCATGCTGGCCGGTGGCAGCGTGCGGCGTGGCGAATTGCTGTCCGCGGTGGATTTGGCCCATCAATCGCTGGACCTAGCCTTGGGCAATATCCGCCGCAGTGCCAGCTTGTTGCAAGACTTCAAGCAAGTGGCCATGGACCGCTCCAGCCTGCAAAGACGCCGCTTCAAGCTCCGCCAAGTCACCGAAGAAGTGGTGCACCTGCTGCACTTCTATTTGAAAACCGGCGCCCATGAGGTTTTGATCGACTTGCCGGACGAGCTCAGCCTCGACAGCTACCCCGGCCCTTTTGGCCAAGTGCTGACCAATTTGGTGCAGAACGCGGCAGTACATGGCTTTGAGGAGCAGCAAGCCGGTCGCATCGAAATTCGCTTGCAAGATGCCACGGCCGAGCGGGTGCTGATCAGCGTCAGCGACAACGGGCGCGGCATTCCTGCGGAACATCTCGACCAAGTCTTCAAGCCCTTTTTCACCACCCGTTTTGGCAAAGGTGGCAGCGGCCTGGGCCTGCACCTGGTCTACAACATGGTGCGCAATGTGCTGGGCGGCGAAATCAGCCTGCAAAGCACGCTGGGGCAAGGCACCCGCTTCGTCCTTTCGCTGCCACGAACCGCCCCGCAAGACAGCAAGGCTTGAAGCTTGAGCTGGGACGGGCCTTCTCTGGAACGAACAAAGGGCACAGTCGTCGCCTACTGGCCCAGCGTTTTGCGTGGATCAGCCCTTTTGCCGGCGACGAGCCAGCAGGCTCAAAGCCCCCAGGCCGGCCAACATCAAGGCATAGGTTTCAGGCTCGGGGACTGCGCCGACCGAGGCCAGGGTCAGATTGTCGGCCGTCGGCCAGAGGAAGCCGGAGACCGGCTGGCTGGCCGCCAAGGTGGCCGACAGCAAAGGCCCGTTGGACACAAAACCAAGGAAGCTGCTGGTCGTGGCGCCGGTGATGGTCTGAGTCACCGTGCCGCTGGCATCGGTCGCGGTGAGGATCACATCGCCGGCTGCGAACAAGCCCGAGATATTGGAGCCAAAGAAATTGCCGCCGAAGGCACTCACACCGCCAGTGAAGCCATTGAAGGTGATGGTGTCAGTGGCCGTGTTGGTGGACAGCCATGGATCGCCCGTGGTGCCAGCGCCGAAGAAAGAGGTGGTGCTGACCGAGGCGGTGTAGCCGTAGGCCCCGGCGTTGCGGGTGATGGGGCTGGGCGTCGACGCGGTGATAGACAAGCCGGTGAACGTATCAACCCCGGGCGCGGACACGGCCGCCAGGAAGGCCGCCTGCGAGGTGTAGACGGTGACCGTCGCCTGGGCGCTGCCAACAGTGCAGACCAAAGCAGCCAAGGCCAAAGGCTGAAGCAGGAATTTGGATGCGAGTGCCATGAACAGGTCCTTTGCAATCAGGTTGTGGACTGACCGAAACCAAGGCGCCGGGCTGGCGTATCGATGAATCAGTGTCAACATCGTGACAAATGCACGCCCTGCTGAGATCTGGGGATAACCTTTCCCCTAGCTTGTCGAACCGCAAGCCGAGGTGCCAAATTGGCACAAAACCCTCAAGCAACAGGGCGTGTGGCGATGTAAATACTGCCCAAACAGACGCACATACCAAGAACCGACAAGACATTCGGCACCCAGCCCTCCAAGGTCGCCGAGATCACCAGCGCGATAACCGGAATTAACACGCCGGTCAAGGCCGCTCGGGCAGGCCCTTGCCGCTGCGCCAGCTTGAAATACAGCACAAACGCCGTCACCGAGCCGAACACGGCCAAGTACAGCAGGCTCAAAACATAGGGCGCATGCCAGTCGAAGTGCAGGCCCTGGCCGCTGAGCAGCGACATCGCCAACAAGAAGGCCGAGCCATAGCCCATGCTCCAGGCCAAGATGGGTACCAGGGCCAGGCCGCGGCGGGTCAACATCAGGGTCAGCACATTGCCCACACAGGCTGCAAGCACGGCCAGCAAACCCAGCCCCAAGCCCAAGGCGGCCGTGGGGCGTGCACCAGTTGCTGCGATCTCGGGCCAGAAAATCATCACCACGCCCAGCACGCCGCCGCTGGCCGCCAGCAAAAAGCGCCGCGTGACGGTTTGGCCAAAAAACACCCGGCCGCTGAGCGCATTGCCAAACACCATCAAGCAAAACAACACCGCCACCAAACCGGTTGGGATGTGGCGCTCGGCCTCATAGACCGAGTAGTAATTGCCGCTGTACTGCACGATGCCAGTGGCCAGCATCAAGAGATGGGCCGAGGCGGGCATCCGCATCGACTCACGCCGCCACAGTGCCAACCCCCACAGCAGCAAAGCCGCAATCGCAAAGCGCCAAGCCACCGAGTTGAGCACCGGCACGCCGCTGTCCAGCTGGTAGAGGATCACATGCCAGGTGCTGGCCCAGATCAGGACTGGGCCCCAAAACAAGCTGCGGGTCGAAAAGGCTGATGGCATGCAAGAAAAAGGCCGACCCCGAGGATCGGCCAGTCCAGAAATTTGAAGATAAAAAAACGGCGTCGAAAACCGACGCCCTCAAACGCTGCGTTTGAAGGTGGCCAGCAAGGCGCCTGCCGCAACGAAGAGCGCGCCGAAAGTGCGGTTCATGATCTTGATGTGATGGCTGGAGCGCAGCGCCGAGAGCACCCGCGCCGCCAGCACGGTGTAGCCCGCCATCACCACCAGATCGGTGAAGCTCAGCGTGGCGGCAATCACCAGGTACTGCGGGCTCAGGTCCGCCTTGAGGTTGAGAAACTGCGGCACCACGGCCAGCAAAAACACCGTGCCCTTGGGGTTGACCGCATTGATCATCCAACCGCGCAGCACCAATTGCCGGCGCGTCACCACACGGGGTTCCTCATCGGCCGCCACCATGGGGGTGGCAGGTGCCCGCCATTGTTGGATGCCCAGGTACACCAGATAAGCCACGCCCAACCATTTGACGATGGCAAAGCCCAGGCTGGAGGTGGCAATCAAAGCACCCAAGCCCGCGCCCACCAGCACGATCTGGGTCAGGATGCCCAGAATCAAACCAAAGGTGGTGAAGTAGCCGCGCCGGAAGCCATGGTTCAAACCCGAGCTCATGGCCGCGATCGCGCCCGCACCGGGCGAGAGGCTGATGGCCCATGCCGCCGCAAAAAAGGCCAGCCAGGTTGAAAACTCCATGATCACTCCCTCAACAGAAGCCCGAATTGTCCACGGGATGGGCTGCGCTCGCCATGGCAGGGCTTTTGCCTCGACTACATTGCCGACTTTGGCCATCCGGCCGACCCGCTCGTTTTGTTGCCGATTCGCATGATGCACAGCCCCGTGAACCCTCGCTCGCAGGCCCAAGGCCTGCGCCAGCGCTTGCAAGCGCGCCATTGGCTGCGTTGGCATGTCTTGCTGATCGCCAGCCTTTGCCTGGGCGGCTTGGCCCTGCTGGGCGGGCTGCTGCGCTGGGTCGGCATCGAGGCCTTGGCCTGGCGCTATGCCGCCGCCCTGCCCCTGGCCTACTTGCTCTATCTGGGCTTGCTGCGACTTTGGGCCAGCTATTTGTTGAGCGACTCATCGTCGTCATCGCATGAGGGGCCGGACCTGATCTCCGAGCTGATCCCCTCGGGTGGCAACGGCTCCGGCCAAGCCAGCGGCGGCTTCAGCAGCGGGGGTGGCGGCGACTTTGGCGGCGGAGGCGCCACGGGTGACTTCGCGGACGCGGCCAGCGAGTTGGGACAAGGCGCTTTGCAGCTGAGCGGCAAGGCTTTGGGCGCGGCCGCTGATGCCGATGAGGGCGCGGTGGTGACCGTGCCGCTGATCGCGGTGCTGGCCATCATCGGCCTTTTGGCGGCGCTGCTGGGCACGGTGGTCTTCATGCTGTTCGGCGTGGAGGTCTTGATGGCGGTGGCCATTGAAGTGGCCCTGGCCTCCACGGCCGGCGGCATGGCCTACCGGGCGGGACGTACCGGCTGGCTGGGCCGCGCGCTGAGCCGAACCTGGCAAGGCGCCTTCATCACGCTGCTGCTGGGCGTGGCCTTGGGGCTGGCCATCGACCATTGGCTGCCCGCCGCCGACTCGCTGCCCCAGGCCCTGCGCATGCTGCTGGGCAAAGCCTAAGACAATCGCCCCATGGCCAAAGAAAAATCGATTTACACCTGCTCCGACTGCGGCGGCATCAGCCCCAAGTGGCTGGGCAAATGCCCCAGCTGCGGCGCTTGGAATACCTTGGTGGAAGGCATTGCCGAAGCCCCCGGCGCCGGGGGCAAAAACAACCGCTTCCAGGCGCTGGCCAAAAGCCAGCCGGTGGCCACGCTGAGTGAAATCGAGGCCAGCGACTTTGAGCGCACGCCCACCGGCCAAGAGGAGTTGGACCGGGTGCTGGGCGGCGGCATTGTGGCGGGCGGCGTGGTGCTGATCGGCGGCGACCCCGGCATCGGCAAGTCCACCTTGCTGCTGCAGGCGGTGGAAGACCTGTCACAAAAGCTGCCGGTGCTTTATGTCACCGGCGAAGAGTCGGGCGCGCAGATCGCCATGCGCTCACGCCGCCTGGGCCTGGCCGGCAACAAGGTGCGGGTGCTGGCTGAAATCAGCCTGGAAAAAATCATCGCCACGCTGGAGGCCGAGAAGCCAGAGTTCTGCGTCATCGACTCGATCCAGACCCTGTACTCCGAGCATCTGAACTCCGCCCCCGGCTCGGTGGCCCAGGTGCGCGAATGCGCGGCCCAGCTGACCCGCTGCGCCAAAGCCAGCGGCTGTGCCATGGTGCTGGTGGGCCATGTCACCAAAGAAGGCGCACTGGCCGGGCCGCGCGTGCTGGAGCACATCGTCGACACAGTGCTGTACTTCGAGGGCGACACACACAGCAGCTTCCGCCTGGTGCGCGCCATCAAAAACCGCTTTGGCGCGGTCAATGAAATCGGCGTCTTCGCCATGACCGAAAAAGGCCTGAAGGGCGTGGCCAACCCCAGCGCCATCTTCTTGAGCACCCATGGCGAGCCGGTGCCGGGCAGCTGCGTGCTGGTGACGCTGGAAGGCAGCCGACCACTGTTGGTGGAATTGCAAGCCCTGGTGGACAGCGGCGGGCCCAGCCCAAGGCGGCTGTCGGTCGGTTTGGATCGCGACCGCTTGGCCATGCTGCTGGCGGTGCTGCACCGCCACGCCGGTGTGGCCACGCTGGACCAGGATGTGTTCATCAACGCGGTGGGCGGGGTGCGCATCAGCGAGCCGGCGGCCGACTTGGCGGTGCTGCTGGCGATTCAGGGCTCACTGCGGGGCCGCGCCCTGCCCAAGGGCTTTATCGCCTTTGGCGAAATCGGGCTGGCCGGTGAGATTCGCCCCGCGCCGCGCGGCCAAGAGCGGCTCAAGGAAGCCGCCAAGCTGGGCTTCAGCGTGGCCATCGTGCCCAAGGCCAATGCGCCCAAAAAGCCCATCGAAGGCCTGACCGTGCATGCGGTGGAACGAATTGAAGAAGCCATGGAATTGGCGAGAGGACTTTGATGACCAAGTTGACTCAAGAAAAACCTCAGCACCCCGGACTGGCGCCTCTGTTTGAGCCCCCGTATTACGCGGTGATCTTCACCAGCCAGCGCAACTCGCATGCACTCGGCTATGCCGAAACGGCCGAGCGCATGCTGGCCTTGGCCGCCCAGCAGCCCGGCTACCTGGGCGTGGAAAGCAGCCGCGGTGCAGACGGCCTGGGCATCACCGTCTCCTACTGGCGCAGCTTGCAAGACATCGCCGCATGGCGCCGCCAAGGCGAGCACCAAGGCGCCCGCGATCAGGGCCGGGCCGACTGGTATTTGCATTACAGCCTGCGCATTGCCAAGGTGGAACGCAACTATGGCTGGGACCATTTGGCGGGCACTGCCGACCCGATGCTGAAACCTGCCGCGCAAGGCGGTTAGCATTCGGCCCCATGAATACTTGGATCGGTGGTGCGCTGGCTGTGGCCGCGCTGTTTTCGGGCGGCTTTTTGTATGGCTGGAAGGGCGTGATTCTGGCGCTGACGGTGGTGGTCTTTTGGCTGCTGCTGCAGTTCGTCAAGCTGATGCGCATCATGCGCATGGCCTCGGAAGCACCGGTCGGGCATCTCGACAGCGCCGTCATGCTCAATGCCAAATTGCAGCCGGGCATGAAGCTGATCGATCTGCTGCCGCTGACCCGCAGCCTCGGGCGCAAGCTCAGCGATGCGCCCGAGACCTATGGCTGGATCGACCCGGGCGGCATCCAGGTCGAGGTGGTGATGAACGCGGGCAAGGTGCAAAGCTGGCAGATGGTGCGACCCAGCACCTTCAGTGATGCGGAAACCGAGGCCAATACCGAAACCATGACCCGCCCCATCGACACGGCTTGATCAATGGATTGAGCGGGCGGGCGAGCAGTCGGCGCTGCAGCCGAGCCCGCGCCTCAAAGAAAAAGCCCCGCCAAGCGGGGCTTTACTCATTCGGCCCCGAGCTTGGGGCGCGCGGGCTTCTTCAGCGCAGCGCCCTGCGCCGCGCCACGAACCCGACCACGGCCAAGCCGGCCAACATCAAGGCATAGGTTTCGGGTTCTGGCACCGGCGAGCCCACGCCGCCGCCGCCCTCACCGCCGGTTGAATACAAAGTCATATTGGACAGGCGCGCCGCCGAATCGCCGAGCGCCGGGTTGGCCAAAGACAGATTGAAGCTGCCAGTAAAGCCGCTGCCCACGCTGAGGCGATAAAAAGCCTCGTTGCCGCCGCCGGGGCCGCCCCAATGCACGCCAATGACGGTGTCGCCCGACAAGGGCCGATCCACCCCGAAGTTGACGGAGGCGTTCGACACATTGATGGTGTAAGCCGAATTGCCCAAGAGCACGCCGACAAACTCAGTCTGCAACAGGCTCTTGACGGCGGCGAAGTCCGCATTGCCGCCCAGATTGCCGGCATAAAAACCACTGCAGTCGGTGACGCTGATGCCAGCACCCGACACCGCCGAGGCCATGGTGGCGCTGCAAGTGGAGCTGGCCACGAGGCTGCCGCCAGCCGAGGCGGACATCGCCGTCAGCGCCAGCAGGCTTGCGCTCAAAGCGGCCTTGATGTTTGTGCTCATGGTCTTCTTCCTTTCGACGTGTGTTCCGAGTGCTTCGCCGGGCTTGCCGCACGGGGCTGAAATCTATGGCTTCATGGTCGTGGTGGGAGCCTGGCTTCACAATACACACACCCCCTCCAAATGGGGGAGGGCATGGGCGCCCATTACCGCCGCAAAGCCCAAATCCGGTACTTGTTGGCAAGCTGCAGCGCGCCCCGGAGGCTGCCTGCAAGGGGGCGGCCCCGCATAGAATCGCGGCTCAGCATTTGTAGGCCCAAGAAGGAAAGCTCATGTCACTGGACGACCGCGACGGCAAGATTTGGATGGACGGCGAATTGGTGGAATGGCGCGATGCCAAGATCCATGTGTTGAGCCACACCCTGCACTACGGCTGCGGCGCTTTTGAAGGCGTGCGCGCTTACAAGACCGACAAGGGCCCGGCCATCTTCCGCCTGAAAGAGCACACCGAGCGTCTGCTCAACAGCGCCAAGATCCTGCGCATGAAGATCCCCTTCACCCATGAGCAGATCGCTGAAGCACAAAAAGAGGTGGTGCGCGCCAATCAGCTGGAGAGCTGCTATTTGCGTCCGCTGACCTGGATCGGCTCTGAAAAGCTGGGCGTCAGCCCCAAGGGCAACAAGGTGCACCTGATGGTGGCGGCCTGGGCTTGGGGCGCATATCTGGGCGAAGAAGGCATGCGTCGCGGCATCCGCGTCAAGACCAGCAGCTACACCCGCCACCACGTCAACATCACGATGACGCAGGCCAAAACGGTCAGCAACTACACCAACTCCATCCTGGCGAATATGGAAGCCACCGACGATGGCTACGACGAAGCCATGCTGTTGGACGCCTCGGGCTTTGTGTCCGAAGGCGCGGGCGAAAACCTCTTCGTCATCAAGAACGGCGTGGTCTACACGCCCGACCTGTCGGCCGGTGCGCTCAACGGCATCACCCGCAACACCATCTTCCACATCTGCGAGGACCTGGGCCTCAAGCTGGTGGAAAAGCGCATCACCCGCGACGAGGTCTATATCTGCGACGAAGCCTTCTTCACCGGCACCGCCGCTGAAGTGACGCCGATCCGCGAGCTGGACCGCGTCGAGCTGGGCAGCGGTTCTCGCGGCCCCATCACCGAAAAAATCCAAACCGCGTTCTTTGACATCGTCAACGGCCGCAACCCCAAGTACGCCCATTGGCTGACCTTGGTTTGACGCTGCGCCAGCCTGCCCCCTTTTGAATCGAAAGCCCAAGATGAGCCAACCCCAATCTGTTGTTGAAGTGACCGCCGCCGATGTGCAAGGCCCCGGCGTGGTGGCCTGCCCCAACCCCAAGATGACGCTGTGGAGCAGCCACCCCAAGGTCTTCATCGACGTCAGCCACGAAGGCGGCGGCAAGTGCCCTTACTGCGGCACCGTCTACCAGCTCAAGGCTGGTGAAGTGCTGCACAGCCACCACTGAAATGCAGCGCAGCAAAGCCCAAGCCGCCGCCCTGTTGTCCTCGCCCGAGGACACGGAAGCGCAGTTTTACGAAGCGCTGCAGCAGGCCGATTTGGGCCGGCTGATGGCGATTTGGGCCGAGGACGAGGAGATCTCCTGCGTCCACCCCGGCGGCCCGCGGGTGGTGGGCATGGGGGCGATACGCGCTGCGTTTGAGGTGGTGTTTGCGCAAGGCGCCATCGCCGTCACGCCCGAGCGGGTGCGGCGCATCCACACCGGCGAGACCGCCATCCATCAGGTGCTGGAACGCGTCATCGTAGAAGGCTCAGATGGGCAGCAAAGCGCCTGGGTGATCGCCACCAATGTGTACCTGAAAACCGCCTTCGGCTGGCGCATGGTGGTGCACCACGCCAGCCCCGGCACCGCCCACGACATCCAAGAAGTGGTCGAAGAACCCGCCATCTTGCATTGATTCTTTCGGGGCGCTGATGGCGCTCCGCGCCCTCCCCGCATGCAGCGATCCGCCCGAGTGATGCAGTACCAAGCCCCCCGCTGGTTGCCCGGCGGCCATGCACAAACCATCTGGCCCGCGCTGTTCTCGCGGCATAACGGCGGGCCTGCACTGAGCTTCAGACGCGAGCGTTGGGACACGCCGGATGGCGACTTTGTCGACGTCGATTGGCTGGAGGCGGGGCCCGAGTCTGAGGGGGTTGAGCGGCCCTTGCTGGTGCTGTTTCATGGCTTGGAGGGCAGCTCGCAAAGCCATTCCTCCCAGGCCTTTGCCACCGTGGCGCGCTCTCGCGGTTGGGCGTTTGCCTTGCCGCATTTCCGCGGCTGCTCGGGCGAGTTGAATCTGGCGCCGCGCGCTTATCACTCGGGTGACTTTGAAGAAGTGGGCTGGATGCTGGCGCGCTTTCGGGCACTGCACCGCGGACCGATCTTGGCCGCCGGTGTGTCCTTGGGCGGCAATGCGCTCTTGCGCTGGGCGCAAGAGCATGGGCAAAGGGCCTCGGCCACGGCGCGAGCGATTGCCTCGATCTGCTCGCCGGTGGATCTGGCCGCGGCCGGCCACGCCATCGGCAGCGGCCTCAACCGCTTGTTCTACACCCGCATGTTCCTCAAGACCATGGTGCCCAAGGCCTTGAAGAAGCTGGAGCAGCACCCCGGCCTCTTCGACGGCGAGCGCCTGCGCGCGGCCCGCGATCTCTACGAATTTGACAACCTCTTCACCGCGCCGCTGCACGGTTTTCGCAATACCGAAGACTATTGGAGCCGCGCTTCGGCCAAGCCGCATCTCAAGCGCATCCGCATGCCAGCCCTGGTGCTGAATGCGCGAAACGACCCCTTTGTGCCGGCCGACTGCCTGCCGCGCCCGCAAGATGCCAGCGCCTACGTCACGCTCTGGCAGCCCGCGCAGGGCGGCCATGTCGGCTTTGCCCAAGGGCGCCCACCCGGCCATGTGTTCAGCATGCCGGAGCAGGTCTGCGATTGGCTGGCTCGCTCGCTTTGAATGAAGCGCCTCACCGCCCTCCTACACTGCGGCTATGGATGCAATCGTTGAAGCGGCCCTGAAGAAATGGCCGAATGTGCCGCACTGCTATGGCTGGCTGGCCCTGGACGCCCGCGGTGATTGGTATATGCGCGATGAGCGCATCCAAGCCGCCGGGCCTTTTCCGCAGCTCAAAGGCAGCCGCATCACCCACGAGAAACTGCGGCAGTTCATCGAGCGCAATTACGCCGTGGATGAAGCGGGCTGCTGGTATTTTCAAAACGGCCCGCAGCGGGTGTATCTGCAATTGGAAGCCGCACCTTGGGTCTGGCGGGTCGATGCCGCTACATTGCACCCCGCAGGCACCGTGCAAAGCCACACCGGCTTGAGCACCACTGTCAGCGCCAGCTGGCTGGACGAGCAAGACCGCCTGTTCCTGGGCACGCCGCTGGGCCTGGGTCTGGTTCACAGCCTGGACATGGACTGGGCGGCCCAAGCCGTGGAGCAAGGGCTTTGGCACCCCGAGTTCTGCCACCATGCCGAGCTGCTGCAACGTTATGGCATTTGCTTGGCGCCGCAGCCTGCACAGGCCTCGGTGTGAAGGGTTTTGAAACGCCCGACCGTTCAAACCCGGCTTTGTGCCGCTGACCCTGAATGCGGGCGACGGCGGCTCCAGCAAGGGGCACAGTGAGCGTGGGTTTTGCTCCCACTGTTTTTGAACACTCACACTTGCCCCATTGACCATGCGACCTTTTGCCTCATCCCTTCGCCAGCACCTCGCCGCCTGGACCCTGCCCGCGGCTGTTGTCATGAGCTTGATCGGCCCGAGCGCCGTTTGCAGCGCAGCGCCTGATGCGCCTGCGTCAACTGCGGCCGCCGACTATCGCCCCGCGCTGTGGCGGGTGGAGCACCAGGGTCAGCGCTCCTGGCTGTTCGGCGCCCTGCCCTGGAGCGAGCCCGGCATCACGGCCTTGCCGGTGCCGGTGCAAGAAGCCATGACGCAAAGCGAGCAACTGGCCAGCGAGCTGCGCTTGCCCGTGCCGCCGCGTGAGGCCGCCGGCATGCTGGCCGCCTTGCGCAAGCCCGACGCCTCGTTTCGCGGCGGGCTGCCCGCCGATCTGGCCGGCGACTTCGACGCCTTGTGCCAAGAGCAGCGCCTGCCCTGCACCGCGCTGGACACGCTGCCCCCATTTTTCGTCGTCGCAGCACTGCACAAGCTGATGGCTCAAAAAGCGGGGCTGCAACAGCAAGAGCCTTACGGCAGCATGCAGATGGTGCACGCGGCCATGAAGGACAAGCCCTTTTTGGAACTGGAAGGAATGCAGGCCGGCTTTGAGCTCATGCACTCCATCCCCGTGGCCGACCAGCAAAGCCTGCTGCGGCGCCTCTTGATCAGCCGCGGCCAAGACAGCGTTCAAAGCTATGCCGCGTGGCGCCGCGGCGATGTGGCCAGCCTGCAGGCCCAATGGGAAGGCTCCGCCTTCACGCCGGCCACCCGCGAGCGCATCCAACAAGCGCGCGACCAGGCCTGGAGCCAAAAAATTGCCCAGCGCTTGAAAGAAGGGCAGCGCCTGTTCGTGGCCGTGGCGCCCGGGCATCTGGGCGCCACGGGCCTGCCGGCTTTGCTGCAGGCGCAAGGGTTCAAGGTCCAACGTGTCGAGTACTGAAGCACTGCCACGCGCCGCCGCATCGGCCTGGCCCCGTTGGCGCCTGGCCGGCTTTTTGCTGTCGCTGTGCGGCCTGCAGGCCTTGCTGATTTTGTTGATCCAGTTCGCCATGTTTGGCGAGACCGGCTTGCGCGTGGGCATGCTGCAGCGCGTCAGCGGGATGGCCTTGCTGCGCTGGGGCCTGCTGTGCGTGCTGGTTTGGCAGGCGCGCCCGGCGCAGCCTTGGTCACGCCGGCTGCCTTTGCTGATGCTGCTGGCCTGCGTGGACGCCGCCTGCATTCACGCCCTGAGCGCATGGCTCAACAGCGGCATTGCGCTGGACCCGCAGGCCTTGCACCTGAGCCCGGCGCAGCTGCGCAGCATTGGTCTGGGCGGCAGCTGGGTGGCCGCCTTGGCCCAATACCTGCTGTTCAGCCTGGCCTGGCAAGCCCATTTGGAGCGCCGACAGCGCGCCAGCCTGGAACAAGAGGCGCGCGCCGCGCAGTTGCAAGCCTTGCAAAACCAGCTCAAGCCGCACTTTCTGTTCAATGCCATGAACACCGTGCGCGGCCTGATCTTCGAGAACCCGGCCCATGCGGCCCATCTGCTGACCGAGTTGTCCAGCTTGCTGCGCGCCAGCCTGGAGCAAAGCGGCAGCCTCTGCACCCTCGAGGAGGAGTGGCAGCTGTGTCAACGCTATCTGGCCCTGGAAAGCAGCCGCCTCGAGGCCCGGCTGCAGCTGGAGATCGCCTTGCCGCCGGCCTTGATGGGCCAGCGCCTGCCGCGCTTTGCCCTGCTGGGCCTGTGTGAGAACGCCATCAAACACGGCATCGGCGCACGGCGCGATGGCGGCTGCCTGCGCATCAGCGCGCAGCGCGAGGGCGCCCCGCATTGGCGGTTGTGTGTCGAGAACCCCTTGGCCCCAAGCAGCGCCAGCCCAGGGCCGCAGGGCTTGGGCAGTGGGCTGAATCAGCTGCGCCAAAGCCTGCGTCTGCATCTGGGGCCCGAGGCTCAATTGCTGGCGGGGCCGGATGCCAGCGGCGGCTACCGGGCCGAGTTGCGCCTGCCCTGGCAGGCGGGCGCCGAGCCCCAAGCGCAAAGTGGATGCTTGCCATGCTGAGCCCCAAGCCCTTGCGCCTGCTTTTGGTGGATGACGAGCGCCTGGCGCGAGCCGAGCTGCGCCGCCTCTTGGCCGCACATGCCGATGTGGAGGTGGTCGCCGAGGCCAGTGATGGCGCCCAGGCTTTGGCCTTGCAAGCCCAGCTGCGCCCCGATGCCTTGCTGCTCGATGTGCAAATGCCCGAGCAGGATGGCCTGGCCGTGGCGCGCGCGCTGAATGCCGAGGCCCGCATCATTTTCTGCACCGCGCACGCCAGCTTTGCCGTCGAAGCTTTTGACCTCAATGCCCTGGACTATTTGGTCAAACCCATCGCAGCCGAGCGTCTGGCCCAGGCCTTGCAGCGCCTGCGAGACGAGTTACAACGGTGTAGCCCCTACCTGTCCGACGAGCATCGAGTGCTGCTGCGTCGGGGTGAGCAGATGGCCCTGATCCGGCTGGGCGATATTGCCCTGATCGAGAGCCGCGACAACTATCTGGAGCTGCGCACGCCGCAAGGCGTCTTTCTGCTGCTAGGCAGCCTCACGCGCTTGCTGCCGCGCCTGGACCCGCAGCGTTACCAGCAAATCAATCGGCAAGCCTTGGTGCGGCTGGACGCCATCGCCCGCCTGCAGCCCCGCCGCGAGCCCGGCGGCGGCCTGCAAGTCCAGCTGCACAGCGGCGAATGGCTGAACGTCTCGCGCCGCCAAAGCCAGTTGCTGCGGCAGCGCTTTAGCTGGAGCGAGTGATCCCGACCAGGCTGGGCCCGTTTGGCGAGCCCGCATGTGCCAGCCCTCAGTAGGGGCGGTATTCCGGCCTATCGCGCAGCTTGCCAATGGCATCCCACCAGGCCTCGGCCTGGGCTTGGCGCGCCGCTGTCAAGCCGGGGCGGATCGCCAAATAGAAGTCGCTGCTGAGCAAGGGTTGCGGCACGATGAGCAGGTTCTGGCGCGCCAACTCGGGCGCGAGCGCCAGCGCTTCTTCGCGCAGAATCACGGCAGCATCAACACGCCCGGCCGCCAGTTTGCGCAATAGCTGCGCCGCATCAAAGGCTGTATCGTCCACCTTCAAACCCATGGTCTTCAAGGATTCGCTGGCAATACGAACGCTGGTCCTCGTGCCGACCTTCAGTGTCGCCCGCTGCACGCCTTGAAGACGGTATCCGTCCCATTCCAAAGGCGAATCCTGACGCTTAACCCAAACCAATTGGGCGCTGGCGATGCGCCTACTCGTATCAACCGCCGCCCCGCGCATGGGGAACTGATATTCGAGCAAATTGCCTTCGGTGGGCGCCAAGAGCAAGGCATCGGCTTGCCCCTGCACCATGCGCAGCCGACAACGCTTGGCCGGGAATACTTCGAATGCCAGATTCAGGCCCGCTTGTTTGGCGGCATCCATGAGCAAACGCTCGCCCACACCGGGCTGTTTTTCATCCAAGGTCAGATAGGGTGGGATCGGCACCGTGGCCAAGCACAAACGCCAATGCCGACTCGGCGCCGCTGGCGTCGCCGCATCTGATGAAGGCGCTGCCTGAACCAGGCCAGGCACCAATGCAAATGCCAACGCAAAAGCGAGGCCGCACAGCGCCATGCCCCCAAGCTTGGCTATCGATCGTCGTCCCCTGCTGAGCCAAAAATTGATCATGCGGCAAGCATAAAGGGCGCCCGGCCAAAGTTCGGGCGAAAAAAAACCGACCCCAGGGATCGGTTTTCTTACCGGAGGCTGCGGATCAGTTGGCCGCCGAGGCTGCCGCAGCGGGTGCCTTGGGTTCGTCAAACTTGGCGCCGCCTTGGTTGGCCATGTAAACCACGGCACGGGCGATTTCATAGTCGCTGAAGTCACCACCGCCTTGTGCACCCATGGCGCCCTTGCCCTTCAGTGCCGAGGTCAGCAGTGCATCAAAGCCTGTCTTCACGCGCGGGCCCCAAGCGGCTTGATCGCCCACCTTGGGGGCACCCGCTGCACCGGTGGCGTGGCAAGCCGAGCATTGCGCTTGGAACACTTGCTCGCCGGTCTTCAGGGCGGCGGCGTTGTTCAGGTCTTTCAGCTCAATCGTGCCCACCGGCTGAATGCGCGCTGCCACGGCCATGGCTTCCAGAGCCTCGGTGCCCGCCGATGGCTTGACACTGGAGCTCACATAGTTGGCCAGCATGATGATGACGATGATGGGCACCACAAAAGCGAAGAACACGGCCCAGGCCAATTGCTTAGGCGTCTTGATCGGGCCCTCATGGGCTTCGTCATGTGCGTGATCGTGCGCTTGGGCTTGGTCGTGGTTTGCGCTCATGAATTCCTCGTTGGCGTATCGTCAGAGAGATGGCAGACAGATGGGCTGTGCCCCGCACAAACGCAGGGCGCAAAACCGCGAGATTATATCTAGCCCAAAGGGTGCCTGAACTCAGGGGCGTTGGCGCTTTACCACCCGCGTTTCAAGTTCTGCCGATTGATAGCCGGGGCGCACCCGACAAGCGGCGCCAAATCGCTCCACCATCACCCGGCAGCGCTCGGCCACCCCTGCCGGGCTGGGCTTGTTGAGCGAACCGCCGCCAGCGGCCTGCCACGCCAGCAAGGCCTCCATCAGGGCCGGGTAAATCGGGTCGGTCAAATAGCTGTGGTCTTTGTCCTCGGTGAAGACCTGCACCAAACGGTGGCCCTGGCCAGCCGCCGTCATGGTGTGGCGAAACTGCGTTTCCAACTCGACAAAGGCGATCGGGTCATGAATGCCGTGAACCGTCAAGACGGGCACGCCGATGCGGCCGCTGAGGTCACTGTCTTGGCCAAAGCGCTGCACGGCCCGCGGGTCGGCGGCATAGCGGGCCACCGCTGCGTTCAGCCAAGCATCGTCGTCAGAACCCCGGTACTGCGCCCCCAGATTCCCCCAAGGGCTCAGCCCCCCGCTGCGCTTTTGCACCACATCCTGGAAATGCCAGGTGGCCCAGTTCAAGTGCGACAGCAGCGAGGATTCAGGCACCCGAATCACATCGACCAGGGTTTTCAGGCGGCCTTGCTGCTCGGGCGTGCGCTGCGAGGCCGGTTGACGCAGGCCCAGGCAGGCCTCGGCGCGATCGGCCAAATCGGCGCGCGTCAGGCTGGCGTCCGCAGGCAAGCCCATCCACAAGGGGTACTGGACTTCATCTGGGCGCGGGTGGTTGGCGCACAGGGCTTGGTAGACCACCCGCAAATCGAGCCGGAAGTCATACGAACGTGTACCCCCGCCCAGCACGCCATTGCTGAGCAAGACCGCGTCATAGGCCGGTTTGGCGGCGTCGGGCCCGGCGTACAGCTCGGCGGCCTTGGCCGCGACGCCGGCGCCCCAGGACTGGCCGTGCAAGATCGTGGTGCGCGGCTTCGCCACATGCTGCTCAAAAATCTGCCGCAAACGCTCGGTGTCTTCGGCGGCTGAGCGCAGCGCCACGCCGCCTTGACGGAAGCTTGAGCCCGCCCAGGCATAGCCGGCCTTGACCATGATGGCCCAGCGCTTCAAGTCCTCGACGCTGCGCTCGGCCTTGGGCGCGCCCAGCTCCGGGCCACCATGGGCGTGCAACACCAGAACCCCGCGCCATTCGGGAGGCATGGCGATCAGGTAGAAGGCCCCGGCCTGATCTTGCCCGCCCCAGCAGCGGCTGCCGGCCGGCAGCTCCGCCGGGCAGTCGCGAGGCTGCGGGGCCGGCTCGGATGCCGAGAGCAAGCGCGCCTGCTGGCCCGGGTCAGGGCGCGCTTCAGGGCTGGCACAGGCCGCCAGCAAACCGCCCAACAAAGCGCCTAACAAAGCGCCTAACAAAGCGGCGGCCATAGGCCTCAACAAATGCCGCGACCAAGGCCCCATCCAAGCCCCCCTCGACCCACTCAAACCGCTTCGCTGCACCACCACACTCCCAAGACCACGTTTGCAGATCGAACCCGACCCATTGTCAGCCCGCAAGCGGCTTGCGCCTGTGCCATGCCATGAATGCCCCGCCCAAGGCGAACAAGGCCCAGGTGCCGGGCTCTGGAACGGCTTGGGCAAAACCGAGCTGGGCGGCCGCAATTTGTTGCAGGCCCCAAGCCTCGGACTCGCTGATGCCCAAGTCCAGGGCCGCTTGCTCTTGGCGGCCCAAGGACTGCGGGTCCAAACCGGTGATGCTGCCGAACAGGGTCAGCGCACTCAGGTAAGAGCCATATTTGCTGGCATGGGTGCGATCCAACCACCACAAATTGAGCCCATTGCCGCCTTCCTCAAAGGTGCCACTGGCGTTGTAGAAGCCGCTGCCCTTGGCCAAGCCTTGATCGACGGCGCGCTGGAAAGCGTCGCCCACCGGCACCACGCCGGCAAAGCCGCTGTTGCTGCTGGCCTTGTCGTAAAACGATTTGTGCAAATCGCTGCTCATGGCGGCCAAGCTGCCGTAATACAAGACGGCGTCACCGCCGGCCGCACTGGTGTCCACAATGGGCCGGCCATCGCTGGTGGTTTTGTCGGGCGTGGTGATTTTGTGCGCCTCCACCATGTCCGGGCGGGCCCAGGTCTGCTCCAGATACACCTGGGTGCTGGCCCGGGCGTTGGGGTTGGCGGCGATATTGCGCACCGTGTTGCAGCTGGTGCTGCTCAAGCCTGTGGCGGTGCAATTGCTCAGGCTGCCGAACAACTGCGCCTCGGTATAGCTTTGCGCGGCGCCGTTGTGAATGAAGCGCTCAAACTGATCGGCATAGGCATTGAAGGTGGCCAGGTTGGCGTTCTTGCCCTTGCCGGGCGGCAGCGCGGCATCGCTTTGCTCTTGCAAGACCACTTTGTCCCAGGCCTTGCTGGCCACGTTTTCGCGCAGTTTCCAATCGCTGTTGGCGGTGTTCAAAAACTGGCCCCGCAGCGAGGCCGCATTGCGGGTGGACAGCGAGACGTCATAGTTCAAACCCGCCTGATCGGTCATTTTTTTGAACACCCCGGGCACGCCGCCCCAGGGATGCTGCTCAAACGAACCGCCCACGCTGGGCGCGGTGCCGATGGGATAGCTGTTCGTGCCCGAGGGATTGATCGCATTGAACGCCGCCGTCAGGTCATGCACATTGGCGGCGTTGTAGCTCATCACCGGGTCCACCCGACCGAAGGTGTAGCTGTTGCCCACAAACAAAATGCTGATGGGCTCGGCCGCCCAAACGCTGGCAGCACTGCCGCTCACCACCATGGCCAAAGCCAGCTGCCACGCCGCCGAAGCGGCGGCCCTTGAACACCTTGCGCGCATTGGAGTCTCCTGTTGTTGTCCGTTTTTGCGAGGCTTTGCCAGCCTGCGGCGAACTATGAAGACCGCAGGCTCATTCAGTCAAATATCATCAAACCCCTCAGTCCATACTTTTTGCATATGCCATGACACCCAGCAGCCCGCCGCTTGAGTTGCGCCAATTGCGCTACTTCCAGGCCGTGGCCGAGGAAGGCCATATGACGCGGGCGGCCGCCCGGCTGGGCATTCAGCAACCACCGTTGAGCCAGCAGATCAAAGCCCTGGAGGCCCAGCTGGGCTTGCGCTTGTTCGAGCGCCACCCCAAAGGCGTCAGGCTGACGGAAGCGGGCCAGCTGCTGCACACCGAAAGCACCCGGCTCTTGCGCGAGATGGCGCAGATGCAGCAGCGCATGGCGCGCTTGGCCCAGGGCCAGCAAGGCGAAGTCAGCGTGGGCTTCACCAGCTCGGCCGCAGCCCATCGCTTCACACCCGCCGCACTGCGCGAATGCCGGCGCCGCTACCCCGACATCTCACTGCGCCTGAGCGAAGACAACGCCGCCGAGCTGAGTGCCGCGGTGCTGGCCCATCGCCTCGATTGCGCCTTGATCCGCGTGCCGGTGACGCTGCCGGAGGAACTCTGTTTCGAAACCCTGTTCCATGAGCCGGTGCGGGTCGCGCTGCCGGCGGACCATGGCTTGCTGAGAGACGAGCGGGGCCGCAAACGCAAGACCTTGCGCCTGAGCGATTTGCGCGAACAGCCGCTGATCTTGGTTCGGCGCAGCGGCGCGCCCGGTCTGTACGCCAACCTGCTGCGGCTGTGCGAGGCTCGCGGCTTCACGCCGCGCATCGAGGCCGAAGTCGAGCGCATGATGAGCAATCTGAACCTGGTGGCGGCAGGCGCCGGCCTCAGCGTGGTGCCGGCCTCCATGCGCAATATGCATGCGCAAGACATCGAGTACCTGCCCCTGAGCGACGCCGATGAGCTCGACGCGCCCATGACCTTGGTGCGCCGGCGCGGCCCCAGCGTCGGCGCATCGGCCACCTTCATGACGCTGCTGCGCGCGCAGGCCGCAGCCCAAACCCCGTGACCGCCCACCCAAGCACCCGCCGCCGTCTTTTGGGCCGCAGCGCCCGCCTGGCCGCGAGCCTGGGCCTGCTGCTTGATGCCTGGCCAAACACGGCCTGGGCGGGCGCCGGCCCCGGACTGGATCGACCGCTGCGCCTGATTTTGGTCTACCCGCCCGGCGGCATCAGCGACCTGATCGCCCGCAGCCTGGCCAAGCTCTTGAGCCCGCGCTTGAAGCAGCCGGTCCTGATCGAGCATCTCCCAGGTGCCGGCGGTCAAAGCGGCTTGGAAGCCTTGGCCCGCGCCCGCCCTGATGGGCATACGCTGGCGTTTTCAGCCATCACGCCCTTGAGCCTGACCCCTTGGTTGCGGCGCCATGGGCCGGGGCCAGGCCCGAGTGCGGCCCTGGGGCTGATGCCGATTGCCGGCGTGATGCACACCCCCATCCTGCTGGTGGGGACCCCAGCGCTGGGCCCCGACACCCTGGCCGCAACCCTGCAACTCGCCCGCGACAAACCTCAAGCCCTGCGCTGGGCCACCTCGGGCTTGGGCACCAACGGCCATCTGGTGCTGGAGCAGTTGCAGCTGGCCAGCGGCGCCAGCTTCAGCCACATCCCCTACAAAGGCGGCGGCCAACAGCTCAACGACGCACTCTCCGGGCAATTTGAGCTGCTCTCCACCAATTTGGCGCCACTGCAGCTGCAATACATCCGCGCCGGCCGGCTGAAGCCTTTGGCCGTCGGGGCGCCGGGCCCGGTGCACAGCCTGCCGGACTTGCCCACTTTCGCGGCGCTGGGTTATCCGCAAGCCAATCTGAGCTCGCTGTTTGGCATCTTCGGCCCGCCCGGCATGCCCGAGGAGCGCGCCGACTGGCTCAACGCCGAAATCAACCACGCCCTGATGCAGGCCGAACTGCAGGCCCAGCTGCTCACCATCGACAACCTCCCCGCCCCGGGCAGCCGCGCCGACTTCGCCAAGCAAATTGCCGAGGCCTCAGCCCGCAACCGCAAATTGCTGGAAGCCGGCCGGCTGTTCACCCTCCCCTGAAGCCTCTGACGCACCATGCTGCGCCGCCGGGTTAGAATGCGCGTCCAACCCAGCGACCGTGGTGAAGTGGATATCATTGGGCCCTCCGAAGGCTTAGGCGCAAGTTCGATTCTTGCCGGTCGCACCAGATACAAAAACGGCACCTCCTGGGTGCCGTTTTCTTTTTCTTTTAATTTCTTTTTCGCTTGCGCCCAGCCCCGTGACAAGTCGGGCATAAGTTGGCTTTATTGCCAACACATGCCTTATCGCAAGCTCAGCCACCATAGGGTTGACGCTGCTTTGTAAGACGAATGGCTTGCCGCTTCCGTCGTGACTGAAACTGAAGAGTCTTCTTCTCTGGCGACACCAATTCCGCCGCCAACCTCTTGCAAGAACCGAGCGGTTCCGCAGGAGAGACAGAGTACAAGGCGCAACATCACCCACAACAAGCGGCTCGCCACGCTGCCCGCAGCGCCAAGGCATCGGCCAATGCATGATGGCGCTCAAGTCCTCGATACATACTGGACTCAAGCCAACTTGCCTCAGCGGCGAGCGCACCCTCGGCGCCGCCGGTGATGTTGTCGATGTTTTTCGGCACCAGCAAGGGTTGAACCCGATCCCAAATGCTGGCCTCCAGCATCGCATCTCGCAATAGGTCAAAGTCATGGTCGTAGTCGTATGCGACGGTGATCTGCTCGCTAGCGCCGGCGACTAGCGCAATGAACCACTGACCAGCGCGATAGCCCAACTCTCGGGCCATGCACTTCGTCGTAGGCAGTCTGCCGAATTGAAGAGTCACGGTATTGCGGGTGAAGTTGCTCGAGGCCTGAAGTCGCGCCTGGCCGATAGGGTCCATAGCCAAGTCAAGCTCCGCATACATCTCGGAGCCATCCATCGAAACCATTGAAAAGCTCAGCAGAGCAGCCTGTCGGAGTTGGGTGAGGTGGTCCTCGATGCCTCCCTGTTCAAATCCATCGAACAAGTACAGACCATCGCAGAAGATTGGTTGACCCAATCCACCGAATTTCGACCGCATGACGCACTTGAGGCTACACCGTCCAAGCAGCGCATGACCCGATTGATCAACACACCTGCCGCAAACTCTAGAAATCAACTGTCTTCATGACAGCTGAGTTTAGGCGTCGACTTCTACCGGAAGTTTCGAAACGAAGAATTCGAAAATGAAGTAATTGCGCTGGTCCCTCAAAATTGATTAGCATCCCGCAATTGATTTTTACTTCAGAGAGGTTCTTATGCCTGGCAGGATCCATCGCATGAAATTAATGCCTGTGAATGCTTCCTCAGGTCTGCTCACATTGATAGGGGCTCTCCTTTCCTTCGCTTCTCAAGCCGCAGACCCAAAAGCTGAAGTTGACAACGGTACAGACCCAACGCGTGTTTCGAACCAGGTGTTGGCTCGTTATGAGCACACAGCTTTGCGGAACGGGTTCAAAAGCGACATCTTGCGATTGAAATACATCACGCCAGTCGGGTTTCATAAGGATTACGCATTGAGTCTTGAAGTTCCGATCTCGTCTGTTGACGTGCTGGGGAACAACAACTACTCAATGGGCGACGTCGCGCTGGGCCTTTCCCATGTTTTTGGTTTGACTCGTGAAGGTGGTTACGTCGCCAAGGCGGAAATTGTGTTTGATACGGCTCATCGTCACGAACTGGGATCCGGAAAGAATGTCTTCAAGGGGTCATTCATCAAGGCCTGGTTCCTTTCAGATGGAGCCATTTTTGCGCCTGCGCTGGTCCACGAGGAGAGTTTTTCCGGGCGACATGGACGAGCAGACGTCAGCCGCACCACGATGGACTTCTACTATGTTCCCAAGATGGCTGATCCAAAAAATCTGGTCACCTTCGATCCCAATTTCGTCCGTGATTGGGAGAGTAAACAGGTTTTTGGCGGTTTGGCTGTCACGCTTGGACGCATGACTGGCAAGGCTTTCGGTGGCAATCAGATTTTCTTCGTAAAGCCTAGCGTATTTGTCGGCGGGCAAAGACCCGCCAACTTGGGGGTAGAAGTGGGCTACAAGGTCATCGGTTTCTGAAAAACTCCACCCCTGAGTGATATGCCCAAACCGTCATTCAACAGATAAACCGCTTGGGATAAGAAGAAGGTTTTCAATAAATCAATTGGTGTGCTCGTGCCGTTATTTCGTTTGAAGTACTTGCTGCCCGTCTTGGCGCTTGGGCCCGCCTAAAACACAGCGAACACTATTACCCATTCCAAGAAGGGCAATAATTTCCTCCTCGAGTGGGCTGTTGGTCACGACTTTGCGCCAAGTTTTACGCTAGATCTTGCCGACCATAGCTATCGCCAACTGACAGGTGACTGGGGTTCAGGTGCGACTTTGGAGCTTTTGAACATAAGTGTCGACGTTACGGGTCGGCGCTGATGTACTCGACCATGGCGCGTAACTTACCGCTAAACATTGCCACCCGATACCACAAAAAATTCAGTGCCGAGAATCAATCCATGAACAGCTCGCTTTCTCACTGCCACGGTCCCGCGCTGACTGTACTTAGGCATGGCGATGAGGAAAGTTCAAACGGCTCCACCGAATGGATACAGAAAACATGAAAATCACCCTATCAAAATCCATCTTCTGCATGCTTGCCCCGTTCTCGCTTATTCCGATTGCATTTGCAAACATGCAAACAGAAACAAGCCCCGCAGAAGCTCGCACCATCGCCAAGGATGCCTATATCTATGGCTATCCGATGGTAGATGGTTACCGCGTCCAATACACCTATTTCAATGATCGAAAGAATTCTGAGTACAAAGGGGTTCGAAACCAGGTGCACAGCACTGCCCGCGTTTACACACCGGAAGATACGGCAATTATTGGCCCAAACTCGGACACCCCGTACTCGACCCTTGGCATAGATCTTCGCACTGAACCATTGGTTCTTACCGTGCCAAAAATTGAGCCGAACCGCTATTTCAGCATTCAGCTGATTGACGCGTACACATTCAATTTCGATTACATTGGAACCCGAACAACAGGCAACGATGGCGGTAGTTTTCTCATTGCAGGGCCCAATTGGAAAGGTGAAACTCCGAAGAGCATCAAAAAGTTATTCCGGTCCGATACCTATCTTGCGCTCGCTGCATATCGAACGCAGTTGTTCAATCCGAGCGACATAGAAAATGTGAAGAAGATTCAAGCCGGCTACAAGGTGCAACCACTGTCGACGTTTCTCGGCCAATCCGCACCCAAACCCGCACGCTCAATTGATTTTATTAAACCACTCACGCCCGAGGCGCAGAGAACCTCGCCCGAATTCTTCAATATCCTGAATTTCATTCTCCAATTCTGCCCCACTGACCCGTCTGAAACTGAACTTTTGGCACGATTCGCCAAGATCGGCGTCGGTGCCGGCAACCGTTTAGACACGGCAAAACTCTCCCTTGAAATGAAGACGGCGATCGAGCAGGGCATTGCCGACGCATGGGCTGAATTCGCGGAGTTCAAAAAGACCAAGTTTGATACGGGACAAGTAACCTTCGGAGACATGTTCGGTACCAGACAGTTTCTGAAGAACAATTATTTCTACCGTTTTGCAGCTGGCGCAATCGGCCTTTACGGAAATTCGAAGCAGGAAGCCATGTATCCGTACTATGGTATCGACTCCGATAGGCAGCCACTGACTGGCTCCAAGCAATACACCTTGCGCTTTGCACCGGATCAGCTGCCTCCTGTCAATGCCTTCTGGTCGGTGACCATGTATGAATCGCCGAGAAGCCAGCTCTATGCAAATACGCTCAACCGCTACCTGATCAATTCGTCGATGCTTCCACAGCTCACGCGCGACCCTGACGGCGGCCTGACAATAGTCATCCAGAATGAATCCCCCGGCAAAGACAGGGAAGCCAATTGGCTGCCGGCACCGAAAGGCCCGTTCGTCATGGCGATGCGCCTCTATTGGCCAAAAGATGAAGCCGTTGATGGCACATGGACCGCGCCGTCGTTGATGCCGGTAAAGTAAGAGAACATTCGAATGTGTCTGCCGCGGGACTCAGCGGTCGGATTGGTCATTCAATCAAACAGCGGAGAGAACAATGAAACGATGCATGTCAGCTGTTCTGGCGGCAACCTTATTGTGGGCGGGAGGCGCTGCCGCACAGGTAGCTGAAAGTCCGGTGAGCGACGCAGCCTTAAGAACCTCCAAAGACAGCGACGCTAACAGCGCCAAATCGCAGGCTGTGGAACAGATGGCCCTGCGCATCCTGGCAACGGCGCCGGTGCAACAGGCCATGGCGGACGGATTGCAGACCTACGGAAGCAGCAAGGAGGCGGACAAGCCGGAGGCCATGCGCTATGCCCGGTCTGCCCTCCGGGAAACCGGGATGTTCGCGTCGCTGAATGTGGCAATGGGTGCGGCACCGGAGCCGACGTTCGTCTGGACGTATGCGACGCCCCGACGCTGGCACGGCTATACGCTGCCGGGATCGCGTTGGTACGCGGATAACGTCGACACCATGTACCGGACACTCCGGGTGGATGAGAAGTCGAGCTACGAGATCACGGTCTATCCGGCAAAGACGCTGCCCGCCCAGTTGAGCTTCATGGTCTATGACTGGCTGATCCACGACGGCCTGAACCCGCGCAACGACGTTCCGCTGGGGACATTGACCATCGACGAGCAGACCCCGCGCAACGCCGACGGCTCGATTACCTTGACCGTGGGGCCGGAGCCTGCGAACGGTCGGCAAAACCACATCGAGCTGAAGCCCACGGCAAAGCAGGTGCTGGCGCGCGAGATCCGCGGGGACTGGTCGCAGCCCATGGTGCGTCTTGCGGTAAAACAGACGGGCGGCCCTGCTCCCGTAGCCAAGCCCTTGGAAGCACTGGCAAACGAGGCTGCCGCGTTTGTGAAGGCTGGCGCCATCGGCTCGATCAATATCAGCGTGGGATTCGGCAACATGGCCGAGAACCAGCTGGGCGCGCCGCATGTTCGCTGGCTGGAGGAGACCGGCTCGAAGGACCAGAAGCTGACGATGGACGAGCCGGTTGGTCCCGATCGTGCGCTGGGCTTCCTGTCCTCGTTCAAGTTCAACCTGAAGGAGGACGAGGCGCTGGTGTTCACGCTCAACACCCTGAAAGCGAAGTACATGGGGCTCAACACCTACCGGCCGTTCATCGTTACCCCCGAGCATGTGCAGGCGACCAGCAGCCTGAACAATTATCAGGCCAAGGCAAATCCGGACGGAACCTTCACGTTTGTTATCGCGCGCAAGGATCCGGGTGTGTACAACTGGCTCGATGTGAGTGGCATTCCGTACGGCTTCGCAGGGGTTCGCTGGCAGTCCCTGACCACGCCGGTATCCGCGACCCTGGCCAATGCAGTGCGGATGCAGAAAGTCGTCAAATTGAAGGATCTGCGCCAGCAATTGCCGCCGACTACGGTCTGGGTGACGCCGCAGGAGCGGGCACAGCAACGTGCCCTGCGTGCAGAGCAGTTCCGGCTGCGTTGCCTGGGTACGCCGTGTGAGGTGGGCGGCAAGCTCGACAATCCGTATTGAGCTTTCCCCGAAATTTTGTTTCCAAGCCGCGCGAGGCCCGCGCCGAGCAACTCCTGATCCGCTGCCTAGATCACCTGCGATACCGGGAGCTAACTGGAACGCCGCTCTCAACATGTCAGAACCTGAATCACACAGCAAAGCCCTGATGCGCACGATGAGCTTCAGCTTCAACTCCCCCGCCGTGCCGAGCTCGTTACAGTTGCCCCCCTAAGGCCGGATCCCCTGGCTCGGTGCTATGCCCTTCTACTTGGCCGCTTGTGCTTCAAACTGATCAATGGCGCGATCTAGCCATGGAGGAGGGGATTTACCGGCAAGCTTTCGGGCCGCTCTCGGCCCGCATGAACAATCGCGCCCGGCCGGTTTTTTGCGCCGGTTCGCCCCTTTCCTCTCCACCAATTGCGGCCGCCGCCGCGCAAAGCCATGGACACCCCTCAACAACTCAGCCGCAGCTCGTTGCTGCTTCATTGGTTGGTCGCGATCGGCATGATCGGTTTGACCGCTGTCGGGCTGTACATGAGTCGCGCCGAGCAGTGGTTTCTCTACCCGATCCACAAGTCGTTTGGCGTGCTCGTCTTGGGCTTGGTCTTGGTGCGCGTGGTCTGGCGCTTGCGCAATGGCTGGCCTGCACAGGTGGCGGGCGGCACCGCTTGGGAACACCGGCTCGCGCATGCCGCGCACTGGCTCTTGATCGTATTGACGCTGGCCATGCCCATCAGCGGCATGATGCATTCCGGCGCTGGCGGGCATGGCATTGCCGTGTTTGGCCTGCAGCTGGTGCCCAGCCAGCACAAGCCCGAGGCGCCGGGTGAAGCCATTCCCTTCAACGCCAGCGTGGCCGAATGGGGCGAAGCCCTGCACGAATGGCTGGGCTATCTGCTGATTTTGACCGTCACGCTCCACGTGGCCGGTGCGCTCAAGCACCACTGGGTCTACAAAGACGGCGTGCTGCGCCGCATGCTGGGCCAGCGCATCAAGGCTTGACTGAGCTCATCCGCCGGGGCTGCGCGCTGCCGCGTCAGCGGGCGGCTTGGCGGGCGCTGCAAACCACGCGGTCTTGGGCACGAACTTGGGCTGCTCGGGGTCGCCCAAATAGTGCGGCGACATGATCTGCACGCCGTACTCATTGAACACGTCTTGGATATTGGCGTGCAGCTGGCTCAAGACCTCGGCGCGTGGGCGCGGCTGGCTGGGGATGGCCTGACAGACCAGCCGGTACTCGGGGTAAAAGTCTGACAGCGCGGTTTGAAACACCTGGGCCGAAGGCGTGCTCAGCACGCCCGGCGTGCGGTGGGCGGCTTCCACCAACATCGCTTCAACCTGCCGCCAGGGCGTGTCATAGCCAATCGTGACCGTGGTGTCGACGATAAAGCCCGGGCCTTTGACCGCGCGCGAATAGTTCTTGGTGACCGAGCCCATCACCAAGGAGTTGGGCAGCGTCAACTCCTCGCCCAGGCCGGTGCGGATGCGGGTGGTGAACATGCCCAGCTCGGTGATGGTGCCCTCGTGATCCTGGATGCGCACAAACTCGCCCACCCGGATGGTGCGCGAGAACATCAGAATCAAACCACTGGCGCCTTGGCCGACGATGCTGGACGCCCCCAGCGAAATCATCAAGCCCAGCAGCACCGACACGCCTTTGAAAGCCTCGCTGCCGGAGCCCGGCAGGTAGGGATAGGCCATCACCAAGGCAAACAACCAAATGCCGGTGTTGATGATGCGCCGTGAGGGGCGCACCGTGTCGCGGTCCAGCCAGCCCAAGGAGGCTTCGCCGCGCTCGATGCGGTCAAACACGGGCGTGAGCAAATTGGTGCTGGCCCGCGCCAACACAAAAATCACCAAGGCCACGAACAAGTCCGGCAGGGCGCGCAAAATGCCGCCGCCAATGCCTGCGGCCACTTGCAAGAGATAGGCACTGAGCTGCTCACCCCAGGGGCGGGTGTAGGGGAACTGGCTGAGCACATAGCCGACGAACTGGTAGCTCAGCAAACCCAACAAGGCCCAGCTGATGCCACTCACCAACCAGCGCGCCACGGTCCAGATCTTGTCGCGCTGCAAGAGCGGGATGCCCGCCAAGGAGATCACCTCCGAGGTGCTGCTGACCCGCCGCGCCAGCCCCAGCGTGGCCGCACGTTGACCACGTCTGAGCAGGGTCAGCAAGACCGCAAACACGACACTGGCCACGGCGGCATGGGCCAGGCCGGTGAGCAGGCGCGACTCATCGCGGCTTTCGCGGGTTTCGGCAATCACCTGTTGCAGCTGATGCTTGGCTTGTTCGGCCGTCTGATCCAAGGTCGCGCCGCTGGCCACATCGACATCGTCCGGCGTCAGGATCAAGGCCATTTCGCCGTCCAGCATCAAAACCCGCCCTTGCGCCTCTTTGACGATGGTGACCTCACCGGCGCCAGAGCGCGCCAGCACTTCATTCATGTACAGATGCGTTCGGCGCGCCCGCTCCGTGGGGCTAACGCCCAAAAAAGACGCACGATAGACGGCCACGGTGCGATTGAAGATCACCACCGGCGCCGCCACAGGCGCAGCGGCGGATGCCGCCGCGGCTTCGGCCACAGCCGCAGCGCCAAGCGGTGTGGGCGACGCCGCCCAACTGCGCAGCGGCGCCACGCCAAGGCAAAGCACAGTACACAAGGCGAGTAGCGGCGCAACAAGCCGTAAGCGCGCAGTCCAGCGGCGCGAAGCGCCCTTCAAAAACAGGCCATCATCAGGGGCAAACACATGCTGCATCGTGCATCACCAGAGCTTGGATCAGCGCCGAGCATAGCGCCGTCTCAGCCGGTGAGCCGCCTGCCTCAATGCAAAAGCGGCTCGCGGTCGCTGCGGCGTCGGTTCATGCGGGGCTCGCCCGCTGCTTCAGCAGTCGGCGCTGGGCTGGGTGACTTCGGGCTCGGCTGCGCCGGCGCTGCGCCCGACTGCGCAAGGCCGGCCTGCACCGGGGATTCACGCAAACGCAAATAGGCGCTCAGCAGCCGGTCGCTGTACTGCGTCCAGGCTTGTTGCAAGGCCAACAACTGAGCGTCAAGGTGCTCGCTGGCGGCCGCGGTCAGCGGCATTTTGTCGGCCTGGATGCGCGCCAGCAAATCCTGCGCTTGCAGCATCGCGCGCTCAATCGGCCGGGTGACGGCTCGCCGCATCAGGCGCAAGGAGGCGTCATGCGACTGCGCCTCGCCGAGCAAGCCCGTCACCACCCGGCTGTACGGTGTTTGCGCGGCAATCGCTTCGGCGCGGCGCCGCGCATGACCCAGTTCTGCCAACAAGGCCGCGGTCCACGGGTCGCCCGACAGCTTCAAGAGATCGGCAATCTCACGCCGCGAAAAGAGCGCTTCCGCCCCACGCCGTGCGAATTCACGGCGCTGATTCAGCAAGGCCAAGACGATTTCAATGCGGGAATCGAAGGGTTCGGTCGCGTTCAACAAGGGCTCGGACATCCGGTCTCCTGGCGGTGAAGGCCGCCATCGCGACCCGGTTAAATACTAGGTAGTTACCCCAGTCACCCCCATAGCCCTGGCGGACAAGCACTTGACCGAAAAAGACATTTTTTTGACAAGCAGGGCGCGGCCTTCGGCGGCACAAGGCCTGAGCAGGCCCCGGCTAAGATCGCCGTTACGGGGCACCCGCCCTGGGAGTGGACGGCATGCCTGTTTCTTCAACAAGACAGCGAGACGGATTGGCCAGCGGACTGCTGCTGCCCTTGTATCAAGCGCTGCGCGTTCATGGCCTGGACGCCGAGGCCTTGCTCCAGCAAGCCCAGATTGAGCCGGCGCAACTCTTGGCCGGCCGCGCGCGCATCAGCCAAGCGAGCTCGCTGCAGTTTTGGCGCTTGGCCGAGCAGGCCTATGCGCCCGCCACCGATCTGGCCCTGGCCACCGCGCAACAGTTCAGCCTGCGGGCGCTGGGCGTGCTGGGCATGGCCTGGCTGGCCAGCACGAGCTTGCGCGAGGCCATTCGGCGCTTGGTGCGCTATTACGACCTGGTCAGCTCGGTGGCGCAGCTGAGTCTGGAAGAAGAAGGTGGGCTGCTGTGGCTGCAATACCGGGCGGCGCCGGCGGTACTGCCGGTCACCCATGACGCTTGGGTGGCCGTGATCACCACCTTGTGCCGCAACTCCCACCCCTCGCCGCAAGACGGCTTGTTCAGCCCCGCTGCGGTGCGGCTGGCGCATCCGCGCCATGCGGGGAACGCCGCCTTGCAGCGTTTTCTGGCGGCGCCGCTGCAAACCGATGCCGCCTTCACCGGCTTGGGCTTCACCGCGGCGCAGCTCGATGCCCCCTTGCCCGCCGGCCACCCCGGCTTGGCGCTGAATGCGGAAAAAATCCTCGCCGCCACCCGGGCCAATTTGCAAAGCGGCAGCACCAGCAGCCAAGTGCGGGCGCATTTGCTGGACATGCTGCCCTCGGGCGACATCTCGCGCAGCGCGGTGGCGAGCCGCATGCACCTCACCGAACGCACGCTGCAACGCCGCCTGGAGGCCGAGCAATTCGGTTTTGCCGAGCTGCTGCAACAAACCCGCCAGGAACTGGCGCAGAACCTGTTGCGAGACCCGGAACACGATGTGCAGGACGTGGCCTTCATCCTGGGCTTTGCCGAAATCTCCAGCTTCACCCGCGCCTTCAGGCGCTGGACCGGCCAAGCCCCCAGCAACTGGCGGGACGCACAGCTCAGCCTCAGCAGCTGAACCCGCATCGCGCTAAGCTCTGCGCCAGCGCCGCTTTCTTGGCCATGCACTAACGCGCCATGCCAGCGGCATCCAAAGCATCTCGATCACCCAAATCGCCATGAGCAACGACGACAACAAAGACCCCAGCAACGCCGGCCCAGCCGCCGCCTACGTCCCGCCCAAGGTCTGGGTGTGGGACCAAGAAAACGGTGGTCAATTCGCCAGTATCAACCGACCCATTGCGGGCGCCACCCATGAGAAGGCCTTGCCCCTGGGGCGACACCCGCTGCAGCTTTATTCCATGGGCACGCCCAATGGGATCAAAGTGACCGTGATGCTGGAAGAACTGCTGGCGCTGGGCCACGCCCAAGCCGAGTACGACGCCTGGATGATCCGCATCGGCCAGGGCGACCAGTTCAGCAGCGGCTTCGTCGCCGCCAACCCTAACTCCAAGATTCCAGTGCTGGTGGACCACAGCGTGAGCCCGCCACAGCGGGTGTTTGAATCCGGGGCGATTCTTTTGTACCTGGCCGAGAAGTTCGGCGCCCTGCTGCCCAGCAATCGGGCCGAGCGAACCGAGTGCCTGTCTTGGCTATTCTGGCAAATGGGCAGCGCCCCCTATCTGGGCGGCGGCTTTGGCCACTTCTATGTCTACGCCCCCGAGAAGTTCGAGTACGCCATCAACCGGTTTTCCATGGAAGCCAAGCGCCAACTCGATGTCTTGGACCAACGCCTGGCCCAGTCGCCCTATTTGGCGGGCGAGTCCTACAGCATCGCCGACATCGCCGTCTGGCCCTGGTACGGCGCCCTGGCCCTGGGCCAGTTGTACGGCAACGCGGCAGAGTTCTTGCAGACCCAAAGCTATGCGCACGTGCAACGCTGGGCCCAGCAAATCGCCACCCGCCCAGCCGTGCGCCGCGGCCGCATGGTCAACCGCAGCTGGGGCGAGCTGTCCGAACAATTGCACGAGCGCCACGAGGCTAGCGATTTCGAGAACAAGACGCAGGACAAGGTGGTGGCGGGGGGTTGAAAGCGCTGCGTTGCACCTACGGCTCGATTGTGGGCACGGCTGACAAAGCTTGGCGCCAAGCAAGCTTCTGTGCCAGGCCCCTCTCGTTATGCAGTCCGTCGTACTGTCATCGGGATTGGCGGCTTTGTGCTCTGAACTGGGGTGCGAGATTGGGGGCGAAGGATGGAGGCCATCCTTCGCTATAAAGAACATGAACGTTCCAGAGCAAAGGTGAGCTTCGCCGCTTCTTCCCGGAGCGATCAGCTAACGCAAAATGTGATTGGGGGCAGTCCAAGGGTGAGGTCAGTCGACGCCACTTTGCATGTCCAGCCCCCGCTCACCGAGGTGAACCGTGGCTGCAAATTTCCCTATCGTCGACAAAAATCGACTCATCAGCGAGGCATCGAAGCTGCTATTTGATCTGCATCGCCCATCAAGTTGGCATGTTGTAGAAATTTCCGGCGATGGCGATTTTGGCTTCGACATCCTTGTTCATTTTGAAGTCGTAGGTGGCATTCGCCATATTTTCCTGATTCAGCTTAAGGGGACGGTGTCACCTGACCTGATAGAAGCCGGACAGAAGATTAGCTTCACTCTGAAGCGCCGTACGCTAAATCTCTATGCGCAGGCGACCGTTGCAGTCATGTTGGCGGTAGCGGTGGTTTCACTCGACGAAACAGGAAAACTTGTACCCAACGAAAGCCATATCCACTGGCAGTGGATATCGGAAGAGCTATCGAGGCTACGTGGCTCACCTACAGCTCTGGATGAATCGAATGCAGGGGCAACAAATGTGCATGTCCCGATTGAGCAGCATTTACACGCCCGCCTGGACATCCGAGCGCATTTAGAGCGGCGGCTTGACATTGCCCAATCGGCTGTCTCGCTGGAAGACATCCTCAGTCAGGCTGCATCCGTGGGCACCGGGCAGCCAGTCATCGCGCAACTCGCGGAAGCCGCGCGACGGCGGCCGGCCGCCCTGTTTGCATGGATTACCGCCGACAACCCCGAGCAAGATAATGAGTTGCCGGCGGCGGCTCACGAGATTCGAGCGCTGCTGCGCACTGGCAATACAGTGCAGGCTGAGAGTGCACTGAGAATGCTGATGCCGAACGGGTTCGGTGCCTCCCCTGCCCAGAGGAGTGCCTACTTGATCCTGCAAGCAAAGGCGCTCGTCCAGCATGGCGACCGGGCAGGTTCGCTCCCTCTTTTCGAGGAAGCCTACTCAGTTCATGCAACGCTAGAGAATCTTCTCCCTCTCGCCGAGATTCGCTTCTTGCAGGCTGTCGATGCTCAGGACTCCGATCGCATCCGTGGCGTGAGCACCACGCTTGCATCAGCAGAAACGGATGATGGATGGGCGCTGCGTCTGCGCGTGCACATCGCCCTGCAAGAGTTCGATGAGGCGGAAGCATGCCTGGCGCGTATCAGCCAAGAGAAGCGGCTGCTACCTCGACTCGTGCTGCTGTCCTCAAGGGGACAATGGCAAGACGCCATCGCTGTGGCGAGGGCCGCAGAGAGCGACGCAACAACTTCCACGAATGACCTGACAAGCGTTCAGTTGATCGCCGCGAGGGCGGCGTGGTCCGCCGCGACGATGACCGCTCAAACGCGCGAAGGCTCTGAGGAGTTGCCATTATCGGGCGCTATCGGTACGCAGATCGCACCGGCCTGTGAAGCATGGGAGATGGCACTCAAGGCGCTTGAAGGCCTCAAACAGCAGAACTGGCCACCCAACATCGAACTCATCACGCCCATCGTCTGCGGCGTGGCTGGCGTGCTCGGTCAGCAAGCGCGGGCTCTGGAATGGTTGATCGGCGCCGCCGCGCATCGCCCGCAGTACAAAGGCTTGCAGCACGATGTGGAGCTTCTTGCAATCGGCGCACATGAGCCGGAAGCGGCTCTGACAGCAAACCTTCGGCAGGACACAACAATTGATGTGCTCACCCGTCGCACTTCGTTGTTGTTCGAGATGCGGCGATATGCCGACTGTCTCGATGCA
Source organism: uncultured Burkholderiales bacterium (assembly GCA_945952065.1). Taxonomy (GTDB): domain Bacteria; phylum Pseudomonadota; class Gammaproteobacteria; order Burkholderiales; family Burkholderiaceae_C; genus Paucibacter_A. Next base: position 60,874 of record CAMFGY010000001.1, read on the forward strand.
GCTCTCGCTACCGCGCGATCCGGCGATGCGCCCACGGAGCGATCACCGATGGCTGTGGCGACGGGATTCGCAGCTGCGCACAGGATTGGCCGGCATGTAGAAGCCCAGGAACTAAAACAAGTTTTGGTTTCGCGGCCTGAATGGGCAGAGTACTTGTCCTTCAGCGAATTTGCCCGGCTTAGCCACGTGAATCCAGGTGGCGAAGAACCGTTGAACGCCTTGCGTGCCGGATTGGAGACGCATCCGCAGTCGTGGCTGCTGCTGGCAAACCTGTTCTCAAATCTAGATGTGAGCGAGCCAGCAGCGGCGACTGAGGCTATCGAGCTGGCTCGCCAACTCCGCAACAAAGCGCTGTTCAACATTCACGAAGCCACTCGGTTGGTGGCAGCGCACACCACGCTCAAGAACTGGGCGGAAGCAGCAAATGAAGCGACCCAAGCTTTGCTGCGTTTCAAGGACGATGAACGGCTGCTGTCAATGGGTGCCGTAGCGCAAGAAATGCTCGGACACACCGGAGCAGCTTGGGCCATGCTCAGCCGTGCCCTCCAGGTCGGCACCAACCGAATATCGGTCGTGCACAACTACATGGGGTTGGCACTCAGACTGGGACGAATCGATGCCGTTCGCGCTGCCATCGACCGACTGTTGGCGCTGGTTTCCGATCGGAAGGAACGGCTTGAACTTTTGCGGCTCAGCGCATTGATCTATTTTCAACAAGAACGCTCGAATGAAGCGATTGGGGCAGCGAAGGCCGTAGGCGAACTGGTTGATCCTACCAACGAGAAGGAGGAGGGCATCTACATCAACCTTGTCATGGCCGTCACGGTAAATGCGCCAACCGTAGAAGATGCGTTCTTGCAGGACTATCAACGACGCATAGACGTGTTTTGCACAACCTGGCCAGAGTCTCGTCTCTTCCGACGGATGTCGCTTCCTATGAAGGGACCAGAAGGCGCGCAAGACTTGCATGATCTGCTTGACCCATTGGTCGGCGACTCGCGAGCCAGGATGCGCGAGTTCGAGATGCGCGAGCAGCAGGCGCGCAGCGGCGAGCTTCCCGTGCCCTTCATCGTCCGTCCGGGATTCGTCCTGCACTACATCGGTGATGCGTTCCTGCTCTGGCATATCGCCATGCGATCAAAACCCGAGGATCACCAGTTCCATCTCAACATCGCTAGCGCAGACGATTTACCAAGAAGCCCGGAGGCATCCAGAGATACCCCGTTGCTGGATCTGACGTCGCTACTCGTCTTGGATTCGCTAGATCTGTTCGACCTCGTTTTCTCGGTTTTCAGACGCGTTGCTGTTCCTAGCCTCACTGTGGGTTTTATCAGTCAGCACGCCCAAGGTTTGCTGACGAGCGCTACGACCATGGAAAAGGCGCAATCCATCCTCGGCCGAATCAACCATTGGATAGACAGGATTGAACAGCCAAGTACACAGCGAGCGCGGACGCGGGGGGTCATCTCAGCGAGTTCCCTGCTGCGCGAGTACGCCGACTTGGCCAACGGACATGCGTGGCTGAGCTACTGTGACGACGCCATCACGAGGGCCATGATCCATGGAGAGAGCAAAGCCGCTCGCTTCTTTACAACGCTCGATCTTCTGAACGCGTTGTGCGACGAACGGTCGATCCAACCGCATGAAGTCGCCGACGCACTGCGCAAGCTGCACGAGTGGAATGTTGCCATCGAAGTTGAAGACCGATATTTGATCGCCTCGCTGACCGGCGCTGTGCCGGAGGGCTTTCGTGGAGGCGCGTCGCGGCGTTTTGATGCGTTTCAAGCGCACCAGCCTTTTACCACGCTGTCTAGGGCGATCTGGCACCCCGGAAAGAGTGCACGGGATCTTGTTAGACATATGGCGCACTTACTGACGTCGATGCTGCACAAAGGTGGCAGTGATCTCGACAGCGTTGCCGCAGTCTTGGCGAGTTGGTACTTCCGCAGCCGCTTACTAGTGCCGACCGAAGGCACGGCATGGAAGTTGATGTGCTATCCGGTAATGCTTGCCATCGGCGTTCAGCAAGCTCATTGTTGTGCGACGCTGGTAAGCGTGCTAAATCGCGCCGTCACCCTCAGCGTGGGCGACCAACACATGTCGGTCCAGACAGAAGCAGCAGTTGCAGGTGCACTCGGAAATATTGCAGGGTCGGTTGCAAAAAGCGATCAAGCCAAGGCAAATCAACTGCTCGACAAGTTGATTCTGGCCATGCCTCACCGCACAGCCAACGGAGACAGCTGCATGGATGGGTACACGGCGGCCGCAATGGCGGTCAAACAGGGCGACCAACGAAGCGCACCGGCAGCCACTTGATCTATCGGGCACATCGACCAAGCAGTCGAGGAACGCGGCATGTCGTTCATCAGAGGGGTTTGGACCGGGACTCCTTCGACGCTTCAGGCTTGTTGCAGTTTCAGGCCGCCGAATGGACAAAAGGGCGACCGCTCGCCAACATCAGCAATCAGCCTATCGCTGAAATTCGGCAGGCTCCCACTTTGAGCACATACCCGCGCAGCTCGATTTGATTGCTCAATAGGCGGCAAGCAACGGGTTCAGCCAGCGGCCAAGAGTTCGGCTACGCATGTTTGAAAAACTCACTGACTCGCCCACCGACACATCAGAAGAAAAAAGACCTGGCTAACAAAGCCCCCTCCCCTACAGAACCAAACTCACCCCTCCGCCAACCCCTCCACCAAATGGTCTATCCACGCCCGCACCTTGGGCGCTTGGTGGCGCTGCGAAGGGTAGAGCAGCCAGACGGTGCCGGAGTATTCGGTGAGGTGTTCCCAGTCGGCCAAGACGGGTTGCAAGGCGCCGCGTTGCAGGGCCGCGCGGGCGCAGAACTCGGGCAGGCTGGCGATGCCCAGGTCGGCCAGCGCGCCTTCGAGGCGCATTTCGCTGTGGTTGGCCACATAGCGTCCGCTGACGCGCACCGTGAGCTCCTGTGCGCCGCGGCGAAAGCGCCAGTGGCGGTCGCGCTCGTCCTCGCCCAAGAACAGGCATGAATGCGCGGCGAGTTCGCGCGGCTGGGCGGGGCTGCCGCCATGCGCCGCCAAGTACGCGGGGCTGGCGCACAGCAGATGCCGCAGCTTGAGCACCGGGCGGCCGGCGAGTCCCGGCGGCGGCGTTTCGGTGACGCGAATGGCCAGATCGATGGCTTCGTCGAAGAGATCCAGGGCGCGGTCGGTCACCACCATTTGCACATCGACCTTGGGGTAGCGGCGCAAAAACGCGGGCACCAAAGGGTGGACCAATTGGCGCGCAATGGCCTTGGGGCAGCTGACCCGCAAAAGCCCCTGCGGCTCGGCGGAGGCGGTGTCGCTCAGGGCCAGCACCTCGCGCGCCGCCGCCAACATGGCTTGGCAGCGCGCGTGCGCGGCTTGGCCGGCCTCGGTCAAGCGCAGCTTGCGGGTGCTGCGCTCCAGCAGGCGCACCCGCAGCAAAGCCTCCAAGCGGGCGATCTGGCGGCTCACTGCCGAGGGGCTGAGGCCCATTTTTCGGGCGGCGGCCGAGAAGCTGCCCGCCTCCACCACGCAGGCAAAGGCGGCCATGTCCGGCAGGCTGTCAAAGGCTTCATTGATGCTCATGGCGCACAAATGCTGTTCCAGAACGGTGGATTATCAATTTCAACGCGAAGCCGAACAATGCGGCCCATCGCATCCACCCGCCGGCATTGATTACCAACCCCATGAATCCCAGCCTGAGCCTTTCGACCCTCCCCAGCCGCCGGCTGATGCACGTTTCAGACCTGATGCTCTTGCTGGTCGCCTTGGTTTGGGGCAGCAGCTATGCCGTGGCCAAGAGCGCGCTGCAGTTCTACCCGGTGCTGGGTTTTCTGGCGCTGCGCTTTGGCTTGACCTTTGCGCTGCTGCTGCCCAGCTGGCTACGCACGGCACCCGCCCAGCGCCGCGCCGCCCTGCGCAGCGGCCTGCCCCTGGGCTTGATGATGTTGAGCATTTTTCTTTGCGAGACCTTTGGCCTGGCCCTGACCCTGGCCAGCAATGCCGCCTTTTTGATCAGCCTGTGCGTGGTGTTCACCCCCTTTGTGGAGTGGGGCTTGCTGCGCCGCCGCCCGGCGCGTGCCTTGTTTGCGTTTGCGGCCCTGTCGCTGCTGGGCGCGGCCTTGCTCAGCGGTGGCCTGCAAGGGCAGCTGGGGCTGGGCGACGCCTTGATGCTGGCCGCCGCCCTGCTGCGCGCACTGACGGTTTGCATGACCGCCAAGCTCAGCCAAAAGCACCCCGCCCCCGCCCTGGCCTTGACCACGGTGCAGGCGGCGGTGATCGCGCTGGGCTGTTTGGCGCTGGCTTGGGCCCAGGGTTGGGGTGGTACTGCCTTATCGGCCCAGTCCATCGCCCTGCTGCCGCTGCCCAGCCAAGCCGCCTTCTGGTGGGCCACCGTCTACCTGGTGCTGGGCTGCACAGTGTTTGCCTTTTTTGCGCAGAACTGGGCGCTCAAGCACAGCACGCCCAGCCGCGTCGCCCTGTTGACCAGCAGTGAGCCGGCTTTTGGCGCCCTGTTTGCCGTGCTGGGCCTGGGGGAACAGCTCGGCCCGCAGGCCTGGCTGGGAGGCGGCTTGATCGTGCTGGCCGCTTTGTGGACCAGCGCTCGGCGGCCCTGACGCAAGGCCTGTGCACCAAAGACGCGCTGGCAAGGCCCTGCCGAGCGCACCAAAGCGAAGCAAGCACTCATGGCGCCCCAATTCAGCGCATCTTGAGGAGGTCAGCGCCTTCTAGACCTTGCAAAACCGGGCACAGAGCTTGCGTAGCTCAAGCCAAAGCAAGCGACCGGAGACGCCCCACCATGCATGCGCTGACCCTCCCCGCCCCCGGGCACCACGACGAGATGCTGCTCGCCAGCGGTGCGCTGCGGCCCCATTACCAGCAGTTCGCCAACTGGCTGCATGCCCAGACCCCCGAGGCCCTGGCCAAGAAACGCGCCGAGGCCGACCTGCTGTTCCACCGCGTCGGCATCACTTTTGCCGTGTATGGCGATGAGGCCGGGGCCGAGCGCCTGATCCCCTTTGACACCGTGCCCCGCATCGTGCCGGCCGAGGAGTGGCGCATGCTGGAGGCCGGCCTGCGCCAGCGCGTCAATGCGCTGAACCGCTTTTTGTGGGACATCTATCACGAGCATGAAATCGTCAAGGCCGGGCTGCTGCCCGCCGAGCAGGTGTTTGCCAATGCGCAATACCAACCGGCCATGCAGGGCCTGGACCTGCCGCATGGCATCTACGCCCACATCACCGGCGTCGATTTGATCCGCCACTCTGACGGCGGCTACTACGTGCTGGAAGACAATTTGCGCGTGCCCAGCGGGGTCAGCTATATGCTGGAAAACCGCAAGATGATGATGCGCTTGTTTCCGGAGTTATTCGCAAAGTATGCGGTGGCGCCGGTGGCGCATTACCCCACCCTGCTGCTCAACACCCTGCGCCACGCTAGCTTGGCTGAAGCACCCAATGTGGTGGTGCTCACCCCCGGCCCCTTCAACAGCGCCTATTTCGAACACGCCTTCCTGGCGCAGCAAATGGGCGTGGAGCTGGTGGAAGGGCAAGACCTGTTCGTCAAAGACGAGTTCTTGTACATGCGCACCACGGTGGGGCCGAAGCGGGTGGATGTGATCTACCGCCGCATCGACGACGCGTTTTTAGACCCGCTCGCCTTCCGCGCGGACTCGATGTTAGGCGTGCCCGGCCTGCTGTCGGTCTACAAGCAAGGCCATGTGATCCTGGCCAATGCCATCGGCACCGGCGTGGCGGATGACAAGTCCATCTACCCCTATGTGCCGGACATGATTCGCTTCTACCTGGGTGAAGAACCCATTCTGCACAATGTGCCGACCTGGCAATGCCGCAAGCCCGCCGATCTGGACCATGTGCTCAACCACATGGCCGAGCTGGTGGTGAAAGAGGTGCATGGCGCGGGCGGATACGGCATGTTGGTTGGGCCGGCCGCCACCGCGGCCGAGGTCGAGGACTTCAAAGACCGGGTGCGCGCCAACCCCAGCAACTACATTGCCCAACCCACGCTGTGCCTGAGCAGCTGCCCGACCTTTGTGGAGAATGGCATTGCGCCGCGCCACATCGACCTGCGCCCCTTTGTGCTGAGCGGCCGCGAGGTCAGCATGGTGGCCGGCGGCCTGACCCGCGTGGCGCTCAAGCAAGGCTCGCTGGTGGTGAACTCCTCGCAAGGCGGCGGCACCAAAGACACCTGGATTCTGGAGGCTTGATGCCCCCTGCGAGCCCATGGCTGGACTGAGCTTGCGCCAAGCAGGCGCTCTCGCTCGACTTTGAATGGAGTTTTCAAATGCTATCTAGGACCGCCGCGCAGCTCTATTGGATGAGCCGTTATGTGGAGCGCGCCGAGAACTTGGTGCGCATGTTGGACGTGACGCACTCGCTGTCTTTGCTGCCGCAGTCGCGCGGCGCCATGACCGAGCTGGCGGCTCCGCTGGCCGTCACCGGCACGCTGGAGGCCTTCACCGCCAGCCAAAGAACGCTGGAGGCCGAGGCGCTGTTCAACTTCATGGCGCTGGACTTGAGCAACCCGGCCTCGGTGCTGAGCTGCTTGCGCTCGGCGCGCGAGAACGCCCATGCGGTGCGCGGGCAAATCACCACCGAGATGTGGGAGGCCATCAACAGCACGTGGCTGGAGGGGCGCGAGTTCCCCAAGCGCGGCATCGCCAGCGTCTCGAGCTTTTTTGATTGGGTGAAGGAGCGCTCGCATCTGTTTCGCGGCGCCACTTACGGCACGCTGCAACGCAATGACGCCTATTGCTTCATCCGCCTGGGCACTTTTGTCGAACGCGCCGACAACACCGCCCGACTGCTTGATGTGAAGTCGCAGCTGATCGAGCCGGCCGTGCCCAGCCTCGCGCCGGTGGATGTGCCGCAGGAGAGTGCGCCGGACTTCTACGCCTGGAGCGCGCTTTTGCGTTCGCTCTCGGCCTTTGAGGCTTACCACGCGGTGTATCGCGACAGCCTGGATGGGCGCCGCGTCACCGAGCTCTTGATTCTGCGCCCCGATGTGCCGCGCAGCCTGCGCGCCTGCTGCGATGAGATTCGGGCCATCTTGCCCCTGATCGAGGCGCGAGCCGGGGCCTTGGATGCGGGCCGCGAGGTCAAGCAATTGGCCGGCCGCCTGTCTTTGCGCCTGGAATATGGCGCCGTGGATGAAATCCTCAGCACCGGCCTGCATCGCTGGCTGACGGCCTTTCTTGAAGACGCGGCCCAACTCAGCGACGCGATTCGTGCCGCCTATCTGGAAGCCAATTGAATCCCCACCTTGACTGAGGGCTGAATGCCGTGCACCTCCAAATCGCCCACGAAACGATTTATCGCTACGCCAGCCCGGTGCGGCGCAGCACCCAATACCTGCGGCTGACGCCCAGCGATGGCCCGACGCAGCGCGTGCTGGCTTGGGACTTGAGCCTGCCGGCGCCGGCGCGGCAATGCCTGGACGCCTATGGCAACCTCATGCATGTGCTGACCCTGGACGAGCCGCATCTGGAGATCCATTTGCACGCCCGCGGTGTGGTCGAAACGCATGACGGCCCGCCCGAACCCGAATCCACGCCCAAGGCCGGCACCCAGGCCCTGGCGCCCGAGGTGTTCTTGCGCGACTCGGCCCTGACCCAGGCAGACGCCGCCCTGCGGGCCTTTGCGCAAGCCCATGCCCGCGCCGTCGCCGACGATGCCTGGCAAGGCCTGCTGGGCCTGATGCAGGCCCTGGGCGAACACATGCCCTACACACCCGGCGAAACCGATGCCGCCACGCCGGCGGCCCAGGCCTTCGCCGCAAGGCTGGGGGTGTGCCAAGACCATGCCCAGGTGTTTGCCACCTGCGCGCGCCTGCTGGGCTTGCCGACCCGCTATGTATCGGGCTATCTGGCGGCCGACCAAACCCATGTGGCCAGCCACGCCTGGGCCGAAACCTGGCTGCCCGCGCACAAAGGCCGGGCCGCGGGCTGGCTGGGTTTTGATGTGTCCAACCAATGTTTGGCCGACGGCCGCTATGTGCGGCTGGCCCAGGGCACCGACTATCTGGACGCATGCCCGGTGCGCGGCATGCGTTTGGGGGGCGGGCTGGAAGCGCTGCACGCGGTGGTGCGGGTTTCTGTGGCGCACACCGTGCCCGATCAATGAGCGGCCCGTCGGCGCCGATAATTCCGCTCAGCCTCAGAACTTGCCCCCGACCTCGCCATGACTTACTGCGTTGCCATGCGTCTCGACGCCGGCCTGCTCTTCGCCTCGGATTCGCGCACCAATGCGGGCGTGGATCACATTGCCAGCTTCCGCAAGATGAGCGTGTTTGAGCAAGAAGGCGAGCGGCTCATCGTCTTGCTGAGTGCCGGCAATTTGGCCACCACGCAAAGCGTCATCAGCCTGCTGCGGCAAAGGCTGAACCATGAGGGCGAGCACCTGCTGAACCGCCCTTCGATGTACGACGTGGCCGAGCTGGTGGGCCGCACCGTCAAAGAGATCGTGGCCCGTGATGCCAATGCGCAGTCGCTCGGCCAGGGCGTGGATTTCGGCGGCAACTTCATCGTCGGCGGCCAGATCCGCGGCGAAGAACCCCGGCTCTTCCACGTTTACGCCCAAGGCAATTTCATCGAGGCCAGCGAAGACACGCCTTACTTCCAGATCGGCGAGTCCAAATACGGCAAGCCCATCATCGACCGCGTCATCAACACCGGCACCTCGCTGAAGGAAGCCGCCAAATGCACGCTGATTTCGTTTGACTCCACCATCCGCAGCAATCTCTCGGTCGGCCTGCCCATCGACATGCTGCTGTACCGCGCCCACAGCTTCGCCAAGGCGGAGCCACACCGCGTCACCGCCGACGACCCCTACTTCAACAAGCTGCGCCGGGGCTGGGGCGAAGGGCTCAAGCGCGTCTTCGCCAAGCTGCCGGACGAAGACTGGTTCCGCTGATGCGGTGATGCGCTGAGCGCAGGCGGCGAGAACAGAGAGAGCGGCAAAAACGGCCCCGCATCAACCCTCATCCGTTCGTCATTTGCTGCAGTGCACAATAGCCGCATTGCAACCACGTTCGGGAGCCGGCATGCGTCGCGTCGTTTTCAACCAAAAAGGTGGAGTCGGCAAATCCACCATCGCCAGCAATCTGGCCGCCATTGCGGCCCACCAAGGCCAACGCACCTTGTTGGTGGACCTGGATCGGCAAGGCAATTCCACCCGCTATTTGCTGGGTGAGGCCGCCGATGAGGCGCAGCCCGGCGCGGCCGAGTTTTTTGAGACCACGCTGAAATTCAGCGTCAGGGCGCCCAAGACCAGCGACTTCATCGTCGAGTCGCCCTGGGAGAACCTGCACCTGATGCCGGCCGGCCCGGCGCTGGATGAACTGCACAGCAAGCTGGAAAGCCGCTACAAGATCTACAAGCTGCGCGACGCCTTGATCGAGCTGGGCGCGGACTATGACGAAATTTGGATCGACACCCCGCCCTCGCTGAACTTCTACACCCGCTCGGCCCTGATCGCCGCCCAGGCCTGCCTGATTCCGTTTGACTGCGATGACTTCTCGCGCCGGGCCCTGTATGAGCTGATCGAAAACGTCAACGAGATCCAGGCGGACCACAACAAGGATCTGGTGGTAGGCGGCATTGTGGTGAACCAGTTCCAGGCCCGCGCGGCCTTGCCACAGCGCACCGTGCAAGCGCTGATCGACGAAGGCCTGCCGGTGCTAACGCCCTATCTGAGCGCCAGCGTGAAGGTCAAAGAGTCGCATGAGCTGGCGCGGCCGATGATTCACCTCGACGCCAAACACAAGCTCAGCCAGGAACTGCTGGCTCTTTACGAGTCCTTGGCCTGAGACAAAACGGCCGGCGGCTCCACGCGATTGCGGCCCAGCTTCTTGGCTTGCCGCAGACGTTCGTCGGCCACATGGATCAATGCCTCCAGGCTGGCATGGTCCTGCAACTCGGCCACGCCCAGGCTGCAAGTGACAAAGGGCTTCACATTGTTGAGCAGCGGTCGTTTGCCCTCGATGGCCACGCGGATACGCTCCGCCAAAGCGCAGGCCTGCTCCAGCGCCGTCTCGGGCAAGAGCAGCATGAACTCCTCGCCGCCCCAGCGCGCCAGCACATCGCCGCTGCGGCGCTCTTGGCTCAACACTTCGGCCACCTGCATCAAGGCCTGATCGCCGGCCTGATGGCCGCCGTGCTCATTGATGCGCTTGAAATGGTCGAGATCCAACATCACCACGCTGAGTGGGCGCGCATTGCGCAGCGCGGTGCTCCAGACCGATTCCGCCAGTTCCCAAAAGGCGCGCCGATTGCGCAAACCGGTCAAAGGATCGAGTCGCGACAACTGCTCCGCCCGCAAAGCGGCGCGTTGCTGGTCGCGCACCCAATGCGCCAGCGCCAGCACCAACAAGGTGGCCTCGATCACGATGCCCAGCTCCAGCGCATGCAGGGTCCAGTCGCGATAAGGCATCAAGCCGCAAACCGACAGCGCGGTGATGGCCGTGCCCACCATGCCGCAAACCGCCGCCCCTAAGAAGTAGCGGCCGGCCTGCCGCCCACGGCGCAAGGTCAAGACCCCCAGGGCCACCATCAGAACGGTAAAGACGCTGACAAAGGCAAAAGCCAGATACGTGGCGGCCACATGCAGGCCCGCCAAGTACAGGATGGCCAGACTCAGCAAGCCCAGGGCACACAGCCAGCGCACCCCCAAGAGCACCCGCGGCGCGTGCTCGGCCAAGGCCAGAAAGCGCGCAGCAAACACCAAGCCACTGCAACCAAACACCACCATCAGGGTCAAGATGATGTGGCGTTGAATCAAAGGTGAGTCGGGCCAGAGCCAAGCGTAACCATGACCGGTGTAAGCCATGTTCACGCCGATGATGGACAGCAGGTAAAGCCCATAGAGCAAATAGCTGCGCTCTCTGAGCCCAAAGAAAATCATCAGGTTGTAGGCACACAGGGCCAACAAAAATCCGTAGAGAAAGCCGTAGCCATAGCTCAGCTCACGTTCGATGCGCTGCGCTTGTTCAGCGCTCATCAGCGTCAGCGGGAGCAGCAAGGGATCGTTGGACGCCAGCCGCAGATACAGCTCGCTGCGCCCCGGCTCCAGCGGCAAGGGCAGCACGAAACCCTGCACCGGCTTCAAACCCTGAGCCGGCACTTCTTCATCGCCGCTCAGGGCGTGATGGCGCACTTGCCCCGCCGAGTCCAGCACATAGATTTCCAAGCGGTCCAGCCAGGTGGTGCCGACCTGCAATTGCAGGTTCAAGGCCTGGGACTGCGGGTTCTCAATGAACAAACGCAACCACACCGGGCGTGCGCCGAGGCCAAAGCTGAGCACCGGCTGTGTGCTGGGCTCAAACGCTGACAAACGGGCTTGCTGAAGGCTCAGCGGCCGCCCTTGCGCTTCCACCAAGACACCCATGCGATCGCCCAGGGGAATGGGCGCTTGCAGCATGGCATCGCGCAAAACCAGCGTGTCGGCCAGCGCCCCGCGGCCCAGGCAGCACAACAGCAGCATGAGCAAGAACATGCGCAGCCGCTGTGGGCCGACGCGGACACCGGGCAGGCGGGACCACGCTTGCCACGGCAAACACTGCATCCATCGCGAGAACACGACTGATCGATCGATCATTGCGGCGAGCACCCTCCAGCCTCAAAGTCTAAGGCGTGCACGCCCCTGTGGTCCTTGAATAAGCGGCCCGATCAGGCGCCTGCCCTGCCGTCGGCAGTGACGCCAGCCCCAACGGTTCATGCGACAAATTTCAAGGCCGGGATCAAGTTTGCGTTTTGCCAGCCGATAGCAAGAACGCCAACCCCTGGTGTTGAAGGGAAGGCGTGCGCTTGCAGAACCCCAACCCGCGTTCTTGCTGTGCCGCCCCGGGTCCAGCGCCAGCTACACAAAAAGGCCGCACCATGCCATGGACACTGCCCCGGTTCAAAGCGCTCAATGGGCCCGCGCCAATAGGCGCATCCAGCGTGCGGCTGTGGCCAAGCCCCACAAGCCTTTTGGTCGCCGCGCTCTTGCTGTGCCAAGAAGCCAAAGCGGGGCGACCGCTGTCCAGCGATGACGCCGCCACCGCCGAGCCCGGCAGTTGCCAGCTCGAAGGCTGGGGCGAAAAGACCGGCAGCAGTCGAGCCTGGGTGTTGGCCCCGACCTGCGGCCTGGCCGAGGGTTGGGAGCTGGGCCTGGACTACACCCACTTGCAGCCTCAAGACGAATTGCGCGCTGAAGGGGGTTTGGCCATCAAATGGGTGCCCAAGTCGTGGTCCCTGTTGACACCAGCGGGCACGGTCAATTTCGGTCTCAAGGTCGGCGTGGGCTTCGAGCGCCCACTGGATCGCGGCTGGCGACGCAGCGGCCAAGGCTTGTTGGGCCTGGCCACCTGGGTGGTGAATGAAGACTTCGCCGTGCATGCCAATCTCGGGCCTTATCACAACCGAGAGAGCAAGCAACTCAGCACCGCTTTGAACCTCGCCTTGGTGTGGGTCCCGCATCCGGCGGGCCTGCTGTTTGCCGAGGTGCAAACCAATGACAGGCGAGAGAGTTTGGGGCCCACCCAACGCACCGTCGGGGGGCTGTGGTGGGTGCTGCCGGACAAACTAGGGCTCAGTGTGACGGTCAGTCGCCCGGTCGGCAGCAGCGAAACGCAATGGACGCTGGGCTTCGGCTGGTACGGTCTGAGCGCTTGGAGCCCATAGCCCTGAGCAGCTGGGTCAGCGCGCAGCAGCCAAGGGCTGATTCGTGATGGATTGCACGAACTGGGGCGAACCCGCCCCCTGGGGCAAGGGTGGCGCCACCGGGCCCGAAGTCGTAAGCTGGCGCCATAGTTGTTGCGGCGGCGGTTCCTTGGAACTGGCCTCACGCGCTTTTTCTAGACCTCTCTCTTTCATCAAGGCTTTGTCATCATGAAGCACCGCATCTCCTCCTTTGCTTTCTTGGCTTTGAGCCTCTTGGGCGCCAGCGCGCAAGCGGCAGCGCCAACGGCCGAATCTGCCGAGATCAAGGCCTTGCGCAGCGAATGCGCCAGCAAGTACAGCGCCGGCTACGCCCAGATGGACGCCGCCAAGCCCGCCGACAGCGCCGAGTACACCTTTGTCTATCACAAGGGCCAGTACAAGGGTGAGCATGTGGCCGGGCAAGACCTGCCTTGCACCGAGCAGCAGTACGCCGCCTATCTGAACACCGTCGATGTGGACCGTGTGATGGGTGCCTACCCCACCGCCGCCGGCCGCCCCAGCGTCAAGGCGCCGCGCCTGCCGCGCACGCCCTCCGCCGGCAAGTGATGCATTGAGCGTGTCGCCGCGCCCCCAAAGCCGGGCGAAGGCGCCAACAAACAAGGCCTGTCAGCGGCGACGCTGACAGGCCTTGTTGTTTGTTCGCCCAAATCGCCAATGGCGACGGGCTGACCTCAGAGCGGGCCGTCCACCCGCATCGAATAGTCAATGGCCCGCACGTCTTTGGTGAGTCGGCCAATCGAGATGCGGTCCACGCCGGTGGCCGCAATCCAGCGCAGCTGATCCAGGGCCACGCCACCCGAGACCTCCAGCAGCGCACGGCCGGCGGTCAGGGCCACCGCCTCGCGCATCATGGCCTCGCTGAAGTTGTCCAGCAGCACGCTGACCGCGCCCGCATCCAAGGCTTCTTGCAACTCGGCAATCGACTCCACTTCCACCTGGATGTCCACGCCCGCATTCAAGGCCTGCGCCGCTTTCAGGGCGGCACTGACGCCGCCGGCCGCAGCGATATGGTTTTCTTTGATCAAGATGCCGTGGTAGAGCGCCAAACGCTGATTGGCGCCGCCGCCCACCCGCACCGCATACTTTTGCGCCAAACGCAGGCCCGGCAGGGTCTTGCGGGTGTCCAGCACGGCGCAGCCCCGCGGATTGGTGCTGGCGCCCTCGATGGCCTTCACATGCGCATGCGTGAGGGTCGCGGTGGCCGACAGCAGTTGCAAAAAGTTCAGCGCTGGGCGCTCGGCCGACAAGAGCAAACGGCCATCGGCCTCGATGCGGCAGACCACGGTGTCGGCGTTCATCTCGGCACCTTCGGCATACAGCCACTCGATGCGGCTGCTCGGGTCCAGCGCGGCGAACACGCCCTCGAACCATTCTCGGCCGCACAGCACCGCCGCTTCGCGCACCCGCACATGGGCTTTCACTCGCCGACCAGCGGGCACCAGCTGAGCGGTCCAGTCACACACGCCCACATCCTCGAACAAGGCGTCACGGATATTGCGCTGGCGGGCTTCTTCGAGGCTTTCGTTGTGATCAAACATGGCGGCTGACTGAACAAATATCGGGGCCGCCAGTTTAGAACCTCGAGCGCGGCCCTCAGTCGGGCGCGCCGATGTTCAGGCTCAGCGCAGGCAAGCCGTCGATATGCCCGGTGATCACATCGCCGGGCACCACCGGCCCCACGCCCTCGGGCGTGCCGGTGTAGATCAGGTCGCCCGGATGCAGGTGATAGAACTGCGAGAGATTGGCCACGATCTCTGGCACGCTCCAGATCATGTCGGCCAAATCGCCGCGCTGTTTTTCGACGCCGTTGACGGCCAAGCTGATTGCGCCCTTGTCCATCAAGCCGGTTTCGCTGGCCCGCACCAACTCGGTGATGATGGCCGACTGGTCAAAGCCCTTGGCCGTGTCCCAGGGGCGGCCATGCGCCTTGGCATCGGCCTGCAAATCGCGCCGCGTCATGTCCAGGCCCGCCGCAAAGCCCCAGACCGCTGCCCGCGCCACTTCGGGCGTGACCTTGAAGACCGGCGCGCCGATGGCAATCACCAGCTCCATTTCGTAGTGGTAGTTTTTGGTGGCGGGGGGGTAAGCCACCGTCGACCCCGAAGGCACCAAGGCCGTGGCCGGCTTGCTGAAGTAAAATGGCGGCTCGCGGTCGGGGTCTGAGCCCATTTCGCGCGCATGGGCGGCATAGTTGCGGCCCACGCAGAAAATGCGCGACACCGCATAACGGGCGCTGCTGCCGCGCACGGCGACGCTGGGCTGCACGGGCAAGGGGAAGATGTATTCGCTCATAGCTCGGGTCCTGCCAAAAAGACGCGCAAGGCGTTAGAAATACCGAAGGGCCAGAGCATACGACCATGATGGCCCCCCTGTTGCCCCAGCGCTGCCGCACGCCCGAATTTTGCAGATCTGGCCACAATGGTTTAGGGTGGCGCCCATGTCTGTGCCAAGCCTCACTTTTTTGTCCGCAACGTGCGCCCCGCTGAAGCCACTAAAGCCGCTGAAGCAACTTTGGGCCTGCGCCAAGCGACCGCATGCTAGCCTGAGCCTGCTCAGCGCCGCGCTGCTGCTGGCACTGGGCGGCTGCGCCAGCCGCGCGCCGCAGTTGCCCAGCGGCAACGTCCCGCCGATCCGCCCGCCCAGCAGCTGGCCCGAGAAAGACGGCCCGGAAGCTGTGATTCCGCCCAATCTGCATCAGGTGCCGGACGCCACGCCACAGCTGGAGCCGATTCGCAAAGGCGGGCCCAACAAGCCCTATGAGGTGCTGGGCCAGCGCTACGAACCCATCACCGAAGACAGGCCCCTGGTCGAGCGCGGGCTGGCCTCTTGGTATGGCAAAAAGTTCCACGGTCGCTCCACCAGCAGTGGCGAGATCTACAACATGTACGCCATGACGGCGGCCCACCCGACCATGCCCATCCCCAGCTATGCGCGGGTGCGCAACCCGAGCAATGGGCGCGAGGTGGTGGTGCGCATCAATGACCGCGGCCCTTTTCACTCCACCCGGGTCATCGATCTGAGCTACACGGCCGCGCTCAAGCTCGACATCTTGCGCGGCGTCACGCCGGTGGAGGTGGAGCGCATCACCTTTGAGGACATTCGCACCGGTGCTTGGATGCGCGACAAGAGTCTGCTGCCCAGCCCCACTGAGCCTGCGGTGTTTGCCGCCGCCGAAGCCGCGGGGGCGGCGCAAGCCGAAAGCACGGCGCAATTGGCCGAGGCCGGCGCGGCCACTCGCCCGGTCGCCGTGGTGAACACGCCGCGCCATGCCTCGCCGGGCTTTTGGGTGCAGCTGGGCGCCTACAGCAAGCTCGATGGCGCCGAGTCCTTCCGTCAGCAATTGCTGAAAGAGCTCGACTGGATGGCGCCCTTGTTGGCGGTGTTCAAAGACGGTGGATTGCACCGCCTGCAAGCCGGCCCCTATGGCTCGCGCGACGACGCCCGCGCTGCGGCCGAACGCGTGCGTTTGGCCTTGAACCTCAAGCCGGTGGTGGTGGAGCGGCGCTAACGCCCACCGCCCACGTCAATGAAGCTCCCCACGGTGTAGCTGGAGGCTTCGGAGAGCAGCCACAGCACCGCTTGTGCCACTTCATCGGGCGTGCCCATGCGCCGGATGGGCACGCCGGTGACGGCCTCATCCAATAAATGCGCCATGCCGCCCGAGGCATGGATCTCGGTGTCGATCAGGCCGGGACGTACCGCGTTGACGCGAATGCCTTCGCCAATCAACTCCCGCGCCAGCCCCAGGGTCAGGGTGTCAATGGCGCCCTTGCTGGCGGCGTAATCCACATAGATGCCGGGTGAGCCCAGCGCCGCAGCCCGCGACGACATGTTCACAATCACGCCGCCTTGCCCGCCATGCTTGGTGCTCATCCGCTTGGCCGCCTCGCGGGCGCACAGCAGGCTGCCGATCACATTGACCCCAAAGAGCTTTTGCCAGCGCGCCACGCTCATATCCTCCAAGCGCGCCAACGGTGCCACCACGCCCGCGTTGTTCACCAGCCCGGCCAATCGCAGGCTTTGAGCATCGATCTGCGCAAACATCGCCAAGACCTGCGCTTCGTCCGACACATCGGCCTGCACGACCCAGGCCTGTCGCCCCCAAGCGCGCGCCTGTTCGGCCACGGCTTCGGCGGCCTCGCGGTCTTGGCTGTAATTGATGACGAGATCCCAGCCCGTCTTGGCGCACAGCAAACTGATGGCTGCGCCAATGCCTCGGCCACCCCCGGTGATCAATATCGCGTTTGCTTTCATCATGCGGCCATTGTGCCAAGTGCGGGGCTCGGCGATCATGGGGGTCAGATCATGCCCTGCCCTTCGCTCCCTCACCCTGCCCGCGCTTGCCCATGGAAGCCTTTGACTCCGGCACTTTGACCACCGTCACCGCCGTGATCAACGGCTTCATGGGCATGGTCTGGCTGCTGCTGGTCTACGCCTTTCGCATTGCACCCGCCGCCGGCCGCTTGTTGGCCGGCGCCTATCTGGTGTTCATTCCGGGGCTGTTGTGCCTGAGTTGCTCGCCCGGGTGGCCGAGTTGGCTGGGGGCTTGGCCCCAGGTCTTGAGCAATTTGGCGGGCTTTACCTTGATGAGTCTGGGGGTTCGACGCTTGATGCGCTTGAATCAAAGCCCGGCCGATCTCTTGCTGATTGCGGCGCTGGCCGCTTTGGCCGTGGTGTTGGCCGCCACCCTGGGCGCATTTCGTTGGGGCATGGCGGCGATGTCTTTGTCCACCGGCTTGCTGTTTTTGCTGTGTTCGCGCGATGTGCTGAGCGGCAGCCGCGCCGGCCAGCCGGCTTGGATCACGGCCTTGCTGGCCCTGCCGTTCTTGCTGACCAGTCTTTTGCTGCTGGCCCGTGCGGCCAGCTTTGCCTTACGACCCGAGACCAGCAGCCTCTTGTCCTCGCGGCAAACGGCCAACCCCGCGCTGGCCTGGCTGTATCTGCTGCTGACCCTCTTGATCGCCTTTGGCTTGGTCAGCGTGGTGGCCACACGCCTGATCGGGCGCATCCAATACATGGTCTTGCGCGACCCCCTCACCGATGCCTTGAACCGGCGCGCTTTCAGCCTGGAGTTGCAGCTTTTGCAAGCCCAGGTGGAACGGGGCCACCGGCATTGCTTGGTGATGATCGATATTGATCATTTCAAGGCCATCAATGATCAACTCGGCCATGCGGCCGGTGACGCGGCGCTCGTGCACATGGTCTCAGTCTTGCGCGCCGATATGCGTGAGCTGGATCGCTTGGGCCGCTTAGGGGGCGAGGAGTTTTGTCTCTTGCTGCCCCATACCTCCTTGGAAGATGCGAGCCGGGTGGCGCAGCGCATTTGCGAAGCCCTACAGCGCCAGCCCTTGCGCTGGAAGGACGAAGCCCTCACTCTCACCGCGAGCTTTGGCGTGGCCCCCTGCCAAGCCCATGACCCCCAAGGCGAAGCCAGCTTGGCCACGGCGGATTGGTTGCTCTATCGCGCCAAGTCCGAGGGGCGCAACCGTGTCTGCGTGGCGGAGCCCGGCGGATTGCTCGGCAAGGTGTTGAAGTCATGAGCACGAGCGCCCATCCGCTGACCTTGCTGGCGGCCATCGTGCTGGTGTTTTTGGTCGCCAGTGTGGCCTGGGCCTTGCTCGCCCGGGCGGCACAAGTCGAGCCACGCGTATGCCGGTGTCTGGCGGCGGTGAATGCCATGTTGTCGGCCTCTTTGAGCGCCCATGGACTGCGCGGCCATGCCCCGGATGTGTTGACTTACTGGACTGCCGATGTGCTGGCCATTGCGGCGATGGCCTTGCTGCGCGCCAGCATCCCGGCGCTGAATTCGCAGGCCTTGGCCTGGCGCAGTGCGCTGGCGGTGCTGTTGCCTGCGTCCTTGACCCTGGCCGTGCTGCCTTACGAGGGCGATATGCGCTGGGCCTCACGACTGATTTCACTGAGCATGGCGGCCCTGTGTGTGATGGCCAGCGCCGATGCCTGGCAGCAATTGCGTCGCCATGTGGACCGCCAACTCGCCTCGCTGTTGACCAGCCCGCTCTTCGTCATCAGCGCCATGATGATTGCCAGGCTGGTGGAGTCTTTGCTGTGGCCGGGGCAGACCACAGACATCTTGAGCAGCGGTGACTTCAACCGGGCCTGGCTCTGGTCCATGCTGGTCATGAGTCTGGTGGTCAACGCCACCATGGGCTTGCTGGTGATGACGCAGCTGATTCTTCACATCCAGCGCCTGACCCGCCATGACCACCTGACCGGGGTGCTGAACCGCCGCGCGCTGAGCGAAGCCATCGAACTGGAGCACACGCGCTTGCAGCGCGGCCGCGGCTATGCCTTGGTGATGATCGATATGGACCACTTCAAACGCCTGAACGACACCCTGGGTCATGCGGCGGGGGATGCCGCACTCAAACGGGCGGTGGAGGTTTTGAGCCCCTGCGTGCGCGACATCGACCGTTTCGGCCGCCTGGGCGGCGAAGAGTTTTGTGTGCTACTGCCGCTCACCGATTTGGCCGGGGCCTTGCTGGTGGCCGAGCGCATGCGCCACAACCTGGAGCACAGC
The DNA here is from genome assembly GCA_945952065.1 of uncultured Burkholderiales bacterium. Lineage (GTDB taxonomy): Bacteria > Pseudomonadota > Gammaproteobacteria > Burkholderiales > Burkholderiaceae_C > Paucibacter_A. The sequence goes on from CAMFGY010000001.1 coordinate 80,135, forward strand.
GATTTCGAATGGTCAGGCCAGCGCTGGCCCCTCAGCGCCAGCTTTGGCATTGCCGAGGCCCTGCCCAGCGACAGCAGCGCTGAAGAGGTGTTGCGCCGCGCCGATCAAGGCATGTACAAGGCCAAATCCCAGGGTCGCAATCTGGTGCAGGCCACCCAGGCCTGAGCTGCCGCCCGCTTATTGGCTGGTCGGCATCACAAACTCAGCCCCTTTGCTCACGCTCTCCGGCCAGCGCTGCATGACGCTCTTTTGCTTGGTATAGAAGCGCACGCCTTCTTCGCCATAGGCATGCAGATCGCCAAACAAGCTCTTCTTCCAGCCCCCAAAGCCATGCCAGGCCATGGGCACCGGGATGGGCACATTGATCCCCACCATGCCCACCTGGACCCGGCGCACGAACTCGCGGGCGATGTGGCCATCGCTGGTGTAGCAGGCCACGCCATTGCCGTAGGCATGGTCGTTGACCAACTGCACGGCGGTGGCGAAGTCGGGCACGCGCACGCAGGCCAGCACCGGGCCAAAGATTTCTTCCTGGTAGATGCGCATCTCGGGTCTGACATGGTCAAACAAGCTGCCACCGGTGAAAAAGCCTTGCTCATGACCTGCGACGACATGGCCCCGGCCGTCCACCACCAGTTGGGCCCCTTCTTCCACGCCGAGGCCGATATAACCCTCAATGCGCTCCAGGGCCTCGCGGGTGACGATGGGGCCCATCTCCGCGTCAAGCGCCATGCCGTTCTTGATCTTCAAAGCGCGCACCCGCTCGGCGAGCTTGGGCATGATGTGCTCAGCCACATCACCCACCAGCACAGCCACCGAAATCGCCATGCAACGCTCACCGGCGGAGCCATAGGCGGCCCCCACCAGGGCATCAATCGTTTGCTCAATATGGGCATCGGGCATCACCACCATATGGTTTTTGGCTCCGCCCAAGGCCTGCACCCGCTTGCCCATGGCCGCGCCGGTTTGATAAATGCTCTGGGCAATGGGGGTGGAGCCCACAAAGCTGAGCGCCTTCACGTCCGGGTGATGCAGCAAGCCTTCCACGGCCAGTTTGTCGCCCTGCAAGACATTGAAGACGCCATCGGGCAGGCCCGCCTGCTTGAGCAACTCGGCCACCAAGAGGCTGGGCGAGGGATCACGCTCGCTGGGCTTCAAGATGAAGGTATTGCCGGTGACGATGGCCAAGGGCGCCATCCACATCGGCACCATGAAGGGAAAGTTAAAGGGCGTGATGCCGGCCACAACGCCCAAGGGTTGGCGCAAGGTCCAGTTGTCCATGCCGGCCGACACTTGCTCGGTGTAATCGCCCTTGAGCAGCTGCGGGGCACCGCAGGCGAACTCGACGATGTCGATGCCGCGCGCCACTTCGCCCAGCGCATCGGTGAAGACCTTGCCATGCTCGGCCGTGATCATGGCCGCCAATTCATCTTTGTGGGCCTGCAGCAGTTCCAGAAACTTGAACATCACCCGCGCGCGCCGCAAAGGCGGTGCATCGGCCCAGGCCGGAAACGCCGCCACGGCCGACGCCACCGCCGCCTGCACATCGTCGGCGCTGGCCAATTGCACCTGCCGGGCCACTTGGCCGGTGGCCGGGTTGTAAACGGCTTGGCTGCGGCCCGAGCGGGCCGCCTGCTTGCGGCCCTGGATGAAGTGGCCAATGTCTTCGGCGCTGCTGTAGGCGGCCACCTGCGGGCTGTTGCTCATGCTGAGTTCTCCTGGGAATGCAGCGCAGTCTAGGCAGGCCCGCCCACCCTGCCAAGCCGGTTTCGGCGATTTGATTGTTCAATAATGTGAACAATCATGAGCACGCCTCCCGAACTCCGCCAAGACCTGCTGTGGGGCCAGCTGCATGCGCTCACGGTGATTGCACAGCTCGGCAGCTTCACCAAGGCGGCGCAGCGCCTGGGCCTGTCCAAAGCTGCCATCAGCCAACGCATCCGTGAGTTGGAGCGCAGCATGGGCGTGACGCTGGTGGCGCGCACCACCCGCTCGGTGCGTTTGAGCGAGGCCGGCCAAGGCTTGGTCGAAGACACCGAAGCCAGCTTTGCGCACATCATGCAGGCCCTCCAGGCCAGGCGCGACGCCGTTGGGCAGGCGCGCGGCCTGTTGCGCGTGACCGCGCCGGTGGCCTTGGGACGCCAGCACATCGCGCCCGCGCTGCTGGGTTTCTTCCGGCGCTATCCCGAGATCCGCGTCGAGCTGGATTTGTCCGACCGCTTGGTGCCCTTGGCGCAAGAAGGCTTTGATCTGGCCTTGCGCCACTGCACGGCGCCGCCGGACAGCCATGTGGCGGTGAAGCTCTGTGACTCACGCGCCCTGCTGGTGGCCAGCCCGAGCTATCTCTTGCAAGCCGACGCCATCCACCATCCTCAGCAGCTCAGTGAACAGGCCTGCCTGCCTTATCTGCGCCCCGGGCCCGCGGTTTGGTGGTTTGAAAAGAAAGCCGGCAAAGCCGCCGCGCCCGCCGAACGCCTGCGTGTGCCGGTGCAAGGGCCGCTGCGTGCCAGCAATAGCGAGATCTTGCGTGAGGCCGCTTTGGACGGCTTGGGGCTGGCCCTGCTGCCGGATTTCAGCGCCGCGCCGGCACTGCAAAGCGGGGCCTTGCGGGAGGTCTTGCCCGATTGGCGTCCGCTGGGATTTTTTGGCGAGGCCATTTATGCCATCTACCCCTGGACCAGTCACACGCCTCGCCCCTTGCGGCTCTTGATCGAGCATCTGCAGCAGGTGTTGTCGCCTGGCTTTTTGTCCAATCGCTGAAACGCCGGCCTGCTCCTCTTGGGCGAGGCACAAAAAAAACGCCCACCTAGCAAGCCAGGTGGGCGGTGAAAGTCCTCGAAAGGACGTCGTTGGGATCGGCGCAAGGCACTGGTTGCATGTCTTGCTTGTGGCCGACTGTAGAGACATGCGTCTGAGCCTGCCATCCCCACCAAGTGGGATGCCAGAAGTCACGCGCCCCCCCGCTGCCCGCCCCGGCTTTGCGGCCCACGCCCGATCAGCGGGACAATAGGGCCATGAATCAAGCCAAGCCTCCTCGCTCTTTTGCCTCGCGCCCTGCGGCGCGTGCCACGGCCCCACATGGCAGCGCGCCGCGCAAGCCTGCTGCCGCCAGCAAGCCCACGCCGCCGGCGCCAGTGCGTCCGCTGGACGAAGCCGAAATGGACCAGTTGCAAGACATGCTGGACCGGGTGCCCGCACCTTTGGAGCCCTTGGACGTCAGCATGTTGGATGGCTTCTTGGTGGGCGTTTTGCTGCAGCCCAAGGCGGTGCCGACCTTCGAATGGTCACGCCATGTGCTGGATGCGGAAGAAGGCCGCAGCCCGCCCGCAGGCTTTGACAGCAAGAGCTTGATGGCTCTGGTCAAGCGCCGCTATCAGCAATTGAATCAGGCCATCACCCAGCGCCAATGGTTTGACCCCTGGGTGTTTGAGCTGGCCAGTGAATACGAAGACGAGGACGAGGGCGAGCCAGAAGAGTCCGACCCCTCAGAGGTGCTGTTCCCCTGGGTCGCCGGCTTTTCATTGGCCTGCGAGCTCTTCCCCGAGTTGATGCACAAAAACGCGACCGATCTTTTGGAGCCGCTGGCAGCGATCTTTCGCCATATCGACCCCGAAGACCTGGAAGACGCCGACGATTTGCTCGAAGAGATCGAGTCCTTGGAGCCCGCCGCGAATCTGGAAGAAGCGGTGGAGAGCTTGGTCAGCGCCTGCCTGATGTTGGCCGATGTGTCACGCCCCCTGGCCAAGCCCGAAGCAGCACGGCGCCCGCCGGTACGCCGCGGCCCACCGCCGCGCGGGCGGTACTGAGCACCCCGACCTCGGCGGGAGGGCTGGCTGACTGGCGGCCTGCAAGCTCAGATCAAGCGGGTTGGCGACGCCGAGCGACCCAGGCCAGCAGAGCCAAACCGCTGAGCCACAGAGCATAGGTGGCGGGCTCCGGAATGGCGCTGGGGATGTTGCCCGTGAAGCCGTTCCAAGTGATCTTGCCGCCTTGGTTCAGCTGATTGACCAGCACCGAACCCTGGATGGTGTCGAAATTATTCAGCGTGGCATAGGGTGCCAGGATCACACCGCCGAAGGAGTCGCGAAGGGTGAGATCGGTGGCTTGGTGGAAGTTCCAAATCACCTTGCTGCCCAGCTCTGAAGCGCTGCCATTCAAGAATTTGCTGGCGAAGTCCAGGCTGGTCTCGTCCACATTGAAGATCACCGTGTTGGCCCCCTTCAAGTCAAAGGCGAACTCGCCTTTGGAGAAGACCTGTTTGTCCAGACTACTCAGGTCAAACACGGCCAGCCCTTGGCTGTTGGCCACGGCGCTGAAGGTCACGCGTTGGCCCTGGCCGCCCTCGTTGATGTTCACAGTGCTGCCCGTGCTGCCCAGCTGACTCAAGGCGCTGGAGAGGTTTTTGATTTCGGTCGCAAAGTTGGTGCTGGTGGCGGCCTGAGCGGCAGCCGTGGCCTGGCTGAGTTTGCCGCCATTGAACTGGTTGTTGGCGCTGGGCCCGGCCACATAGCTCGGTCCGTTGAAGTGATTGTTGGCCGCCGCGCCGAGCACCGAGCTGCTGCCTTGGATAACACGGCTGTCGCTCATGCTGCCCATCACCACGGCGCCCTGGTGGTGCACCTGCACCCCGTTGGCTGAGCCCATCACAGTCAGCCCGGCATAGTCAGAGCTGCCCAAAGCGCCGGGCCACATGCCGAACTTACCGCCGCCCAGGCTGCCGCCGATAAAGCTACGCCCGTCCACCTGTTGCTGACTGGACACTGCATTGCCCAGCGTGACCAAATTGAACTGGCTCAGGATTTGCTGTGCCGACAGGGGCGCTGCAGCGGAGGCCGTGGCGGCCACTGCCGTCAAAGAGAGAAAAGTGGTGAAGGGGCGGATCGACGCTTTCATGCAACTCCTCATCAAGGGTTAACCCTGAGTTTGCCTGAAAACAGCCAAATCCTATGGAGAGCTAGCTCTAATTTCAGCAGCGCGGGGTCGAACAAATAACGCTGGCGCCGCCGCATCTGCGGCGAACTCAGGCGCCAAACACTCGCGCAGCGTGCAATCCCAAGCCTGTTGCCACCGAAGCGAAACGATCGCCGCGCACCTGCACTGCCGCTGGGTAGTCCGCCGCAATCCGCTCGGCCAACAAGCGCAGGCCGGTGGAGCCCCCGGTGAAATAAAGGGCGTCGATCTGCGAGGCTTGCAAACCCGCTTGCGCCACCGCCTCGCGCCCCGCTTGAGCGATGCGCTCGATATCGGCCCCCATGGCCTGCACCGCCACGGCTTCGGTCAAGGTAATTTGCAAGCCTTGTTCCACCACACCGAGGTCGATGAGGGTGTCGCCGCCCTGGGCCACAGCGATCTTGGCGGCTTCAGCGCGTGCGGCCAATTCATGACCCAGATGCTCTTCCACCACCGTCATCAAACGCTGGTGATGCTGCAAATTGCCGTAGAAGCTGCGCATATTGCGCAACTCTGCGACCCGCAACGGGCTGTACACGGTGTTGATCAAATGCCAGGTCGCCAAGTCAAAGTAAACGCCGCTGGGCACCTCACGCGCCGGCGCTCCCGGACGCTCGGGGCCAAACGAGCGATAGCCGAATTCGCGCAAAACACTGGCCAGCTCGACGTGGCGGTCAAAGTCCGTGCCCGCGATATGCACGCCATGATTGGCCAGGATGTCGTCGCGCCGGTCCACCCGCTGCATGCGTTGCGGCCCCACACGCACCACAGAAAAGTCCGAGGTGCCGCCGCCGATGTCTGCGACCAAGACAATTTGTTCGCGCTGGCTGTGCTGCTCAAAGTCAAAGGCCGCAGCGATGGGCTCAAACTGGAACTGCACTTCCTCAAAGCCCACAGCGCGCGCCGCTTGCTCCAAAGAGGCCTGGGCCGCCGCGTCACGCGCCGGCTCACCGTCCACAAAAAACACAGGACGGCCCAGCACCACTTGATTCAAGCCCAGGGCGCGCCCTTCGGCCTGGGCCGAGGCCATGGCGGTTTGCCGCAAGCGTTTCAGATAGCCCGACAAGATGTCTAGGTATTTGACGCCACGCCCGCCGCCCACATCGGTGGTTTGATCGATCAGGCCGGAGCCCAGGATGCTCTTCATCGAGCGCATCAAGCGGCCGTCGATGCCCTCTACATAAGCCGCCATCGCCGCCCGCCCAAAAGCCCGCGGCGGGCCATCGGCATCGTGACGACCTTCAACGAAATAGAACACCGCCGTCGGCATGGTGACCTGGCCCGCTTCCAACGCCACCAAGCGCATGCCACCGCTGCCGTCTTGCTTGGGAACAGCAATGGCGGAATTGGAGGTGCCAAAGTCAATGGCGCAAAACGAAGATGTGGGCGGGGTGCTGGGCATGGTGGGCTGGGGCGAAAGGGGCGCGGATTGTACGCCGCCCCCCGGTCACGCCCGGCCTACCGCAGCCAACTGCCGCAGGCATCAAGCGCCGTAGAAGCCGAAATCCAAAGGGGGGCGGCGGCCAGCCATCAACTCAGCCATGGCATGGCCCGAACCCGCGCCATGGGTCCAGCCCAGCGTGCCATGGCCGGCATTGATCCACAAATTGGAGGCCTTCTTGCTGCGGCCGATGTAGGGGATGTTGGTCGGCGTGCTGGGCCGCAAACCGGTCCAGTAATTGGTTTCGCTCAGGTCGGCCACGCCAGGGAACAGCTCTTCATAGCGCTTCACCAAGGCCTCGCAGCGCACCCGCGAGGTGGGCCGACTCAGATCGGAATCAAAGCCACAGAGCTCAGCCGTCCCGGCGATGCGAATGCTGTCGCCCAGGCGCGAGATGGCGATCTTGCGGGTGTCATCGAGCAAGCTGACCACGCTGGCTTGCTCGGGCTTTTTCAGCTTCAAGGTGGCGGAATAGCCCTTGGCGGGATAGATGTTCAAGAACTCGCCCAGCGGACGCACCAAAGCCGGGGTGTAGGACCCCATGGCCGCCACAAACGCATCGGCCTTGAGCTCACGCTTTTTGCCGCTGCGCACATCTGCAATTTGCACCGCATCGATCGCTTGCCCTTGGCGAGAGAGTTGCAAGACCTCATGCTCATACAAGAAGGTCGCCCCACGTTCGACACAGAGCTTGGCCAGCTTTTGTGTGAAGACGCAGGCGTCACCGGACTCATCGCTGGGGGTGAAGGTGCCGCCGTGGATACTGCGTCCAAAAGCCGCCAGCGCGGGCTCGATCTTCAGCACCTCGTCGCGGTTCAACACACGGCGGTCCACGCCATGGCGGCGCATGATCTCGGCGCCCGCTGCGCCGGCCTCAAAATCCGCCTGCGAGGAGAAGAAGTGCAGGATGCCGCGTTCCAGGCGGTTGTACTCAATGCCGGTTTGAGCCACCAAGCCCTTCAGAGACTCATGGCTGTAGCGGCCGAGTTGCACCAACTGTTCCACATTGCGCTCAAAAGCCGCCGTGGTGCACTGGGTCAAAAAGGTCAAGCCCCAGATCCACTGCTTGGGATCCAAGCTGGGGCGAAACAGCAGCGGCGAGTCATCCCGCAGCAGCCATTTGGCGACCTTGAAGGGCGCACCCGCATTGGCCCAGGGTTCGCAAAAGCTCACCGAGATCTGCGCGCCATTGGCAAAGCTGGTTTCCAAGGCTGCATCGGCCTGGCGATCCACCACCGTCACCTCATGGCCCTGCTCCAGCAAGTACCAAGCGGTACTGACACCGATGATGCCGGCACCCAATACGACGACTTTCATAGCGACTCCTGCCGGCCCCTTGTGGACCACGCTTGTTTTTAAACCCAGAAGGAATATCGGCCAAGCCCTGCCTGCTCTGCAGCCTCTTGTACCGGCGAATGGGGGCGGATTGTCGGCAGGCTCCGGTGAAACCAGAAGACGAATTAATATTTCTCTGGATACATTAGAAGAACTTATGAAAGACCTTGACTCAGCGGGCCTCGATTGCCTCGCGGCCTTGGCCGACGAGCGCAGTTTTGAACGCGCCGCCCAGCGCCTCAACATCACCCAGAGTGCGATTTCGCAACGCCTGCGCAGCCTGGAGTCGCAAGTGGGTCAGCTCTTGGTGGTGCGTTCGCGGCCCTTGCGGCTGACCGAGCCGGGCAAGATCTTGCTGCGCTTTGCGCGCCAGCTGGCGGCCTTGCGCACCGATGTGGCCCGGGAGTTGGGCGCACCCGCCACACCCAATGAACGCATCGCCATTGCCGTGAATGCCGACAGCCTTGCCACCTGGGTGCTGCCGGCGCTGGACGCGGTGGTGCAACAGGGGCTGGAACAAGGCTTCGGCCTGGAGTTGGTGGTCGACGACCAAGACTTCACCCATGACTGGTTGCGCCAAGGGGAAGTGCTGGGCTGCGTGAGCACCGTGCGCCAAGCCCTGCGAGGCTGCTGGGTGCAGCCTTTGGGTGTGATGCGCTATGTGGCCGTGGCCAGCCCGGAATTCATGCGCAAACGGCTGCCAGAGGGGCTCAATGGCAGCAACTTTGCCAACACGCCTTTTTTGGTGTTCAACCGCAAGGACGACTGCCAAGTGCAATGGGTCGCCAAGGCTTTTGGTTTGCGCACCCCCCGATTGCAAGAGCGCTACGTGCCTTCCAGCGAGGCGATTGTGCGCGCAGTCTGCAAGGGCTGGGGGGTGGGGGTGGTGCCTGAGTTACAGGTCCGGGCTTTGATTGCCAGCGGCGATTTGTTGGCACTGCGACCGGAATTGAGCGTGGACGTCACGCTGTATTGGCACCAGTGGAAGCTGCTGTCCGATCTGGTGGCTGCGCCAACGCGTGTGGCCTTGCTGGACCAAATTGGCCAGGCCTTGGCGGCAGGCGCCAAGGCCGACTTGGCTCATTGAGTTTCGAAGCGGGCTGAGGCTTTCACCGGGCGCTGCGCTGCGGAAGCCGCCTCAGACGGTGTATGCAAGGTACGGATGCGCAGCGCTTGAGTGCTGGCGTCTGCGACCCAACGGTACGGCGAGGAATGCTTTTCCTTTTGATCGACCAAGCTTCCCAGCCACACCGCGCAGCTCACCACCAAGCCAATGACGCCATAGGCGAACCATTTCATAAACATGGTGCTCATTGGAATCCGTGACAAATTTGACAAAAGGGCTGCGGAGAATACCCAGTCGAAAGGACTAGTTCAAGTCCTTCCTAAGTGGGATATTGGGTCTTTCCCGAATCTGTGCTGGGATCTGGTAGTCGAGTTCAAAAACTGGGTCAGCCCATGTGCCGGACTCAATGCGTGACATTTCTCCAACTAAACCGTGAAAGCCACCCAGTTCAGGGGTTCTAAACCCGCAGCCTTCGCGCACACTGGACGCACCCAGCATGCCAAGGGCGCACGGCCCCCAGCTTTCTCTGAGATGCGAGGTTTGATATGCGATTCGCTCCAGCATTGCGTTTTTTCCGCCGAAGCCCCGCGACGACTCACGAACAAGACCCGGCCGACTTGGGCACGGCTTTTGGCATGGAAGCCAGCTTGCAAGAGGGCGATGACTATCGCGCCTCGGTGACCGAGGTCGAACTCGAATCACAGCGCGCACGCCGCGCGCTGGAGTCGCCCCTGGCTTGGCTGTCCAAGCGCAACAACTGAGCCGCTGAATCAGCGAATCAGCAGAACCGGCACGCTCGAGTTCGCCATCACTTTGGTGGCCACCGAGCCCAGCACCAAATTGCCGAGCGCGCTATGGCCGTGTGAGCCCAGCATCAGCAGGCCAAACTTGCCCTTGTCCGCAGTGGCGGCAATGACGTCGGCCGCAGGCCCCACTTTGTTGATGAATTCGGCCTTGATGCCTTGCTTGGCAAAAAAGCTGCGCACCGTCTTCAGCACTTTTTCGCCTTCGTCGGCGTAGTAACTCTTGAGCAGTTCTTTGTCCAGCACTGCAGCGGCGCGCGGCGGCACGGCAGGCACGGCGTGCAAGACCGTGTACTGATGCTCTGGCCCAAGCCATTCATCATGGGCGGCCAAATAGGCCAACATGCGCTTGGTGTAACTGCTTCCATCGACGGCAACGAGAATCTTCATCGGTCTCTCCTTATTTGGGCACCATGCCTTGGGTCAAGTCTGACATAGCCAAGTTCAGCGCGCTTGATATCGGTCAAGTACTACCCCGCCTCAGGCAAAGACATCGATCAGCTGCTGCGCCTGAAACCGAGCCGGCTCCGCCTTGCGCTCATGGCCGCGCGCATTGCAGATCACCCGGGTGCCCGCTCCAGTGACGCCCTCAAACAGATAGTCATGCTGGCAGTGCAAATGGCCGTGTAGCCAGAGGCGAACCTGCGGCAACAAGGCTTCGTCGTCATTGCAAAAACTCGCGGTGCCGGGTTGCCGACCATAGCGAGGATCGGCGCTGCGCAAGCTGGGGGCAAAGTGGGTGATGACCACGGTCGCGTCCCAGTCCGCGCCGGCATCACCCAGAGCCAGGGTTTGCGTCAGCCATTCGCGGCAGCGCAAGGCTTCCTCGCGCACCGCAGCGGCATCAAAGGGCACGCCCGCTCTGCTGGCCGCCATGACGCGCTGAAAGTAACTGGCGGCCCGCATGGCGCGCTCGCGCTGACCAAGGCCGAAGACATCAAAGTCGCTCCAGCGCGTACTGCCGACAAAACGCACTCGACGCCCCTGCGCATCCGTCCGAATGCAGACCGCGTTGTCCAGAATGATGAAGCCCAGCTCCTCAGACAAAGCGTGCAAGCCCGCGCGAGCGGCGTCAAAGTCGCGACCGTCGTACTCATGATTGCCGGGCACAAAAATCACCGGCACCGGCCAATCTCGAAACTTGCGCAGGCCCTGCCACGTGCTGTCGACGTCGCCCGCCAGAATCAGCAAGTCGGCGGTTGGCGCCACTTCAGGCTCGAACGCTTCGGTCTCCATGTGGAGATCCGAAAGCAGTTGCAAGCGCATCAGTTAGCGCCGTGGCACTGCTTGTACTTGCGACCGGAACCGCAATGGCAGGGGTCATTGCGACCCAGCTTCGGTCCTTCGCGGCGCAAGGTCTCCACCCGATAGCGTTGCTCCTGCGTCAAATCGCAAAGATCCGCCACCGTGACGACCAATTCTTCGATGGCATCGTCCAAATCCTTCAAGGGATGCTCACGATCCAGCGTGGCGACCACTTCTTTTTCTTCCTCGGTTTCGGCCGGCAAGTGCCGATACAGGCGCGCCAGCGCCGCCATCACTGCATCATCCGGCAGATCCGACAGCTCCGGGAAGCACAAGGTGGCATGCTGAAAGCCGGCCACCCAAGGCATCAGCGTGCGTGAAATCAGGCTCATGCCTTCATAGGTGGCGCGGGCTTGGCGCTCATCATCGTCAAGCGCTTCATCCGACGCAGCCGCTTCAGCTTCAGGCGCATCGTCAAGATCCAGCACCACCGGGTCAAACCAGCCGTCTTCCACCATGGCCCGGTTCAGCGCCGCATGGCGACGCTCCACCAGCTCGCGGATGCGCGCCAGCCAGTGGGCATCGACGTCATCGGGCAGCACGCCGCCGTCGTAATCAAAAATATTGGGCAGCCATTCGTCGACCTCGATCAAACGCGGTTGCACCAGCACGCCACACAGATAGCCATCCAACATGGAGGCATCGAGCGCCTGCAAGGGCGCCGGTGTGGTGGCCAGCAATTCATCGAGTTCGGCGAACTCGGCATCGGTCAGGTCTTGTGTACTCATGGGGCGATTGTCGCCTCTGTTGTCATCGCAGCGCCAGCCTGGGCCATGCGGGCGGCTTCAATCAGGCGCTCGCGCATCCATTGCTGGGCACTGCGGCTCTCACTGCGCAGATGCCAGAGCATGTCCACATGCACCTGCGCCAAGGGCACGGGCAGGGGCCGCTCGATCAACTCGGACTGGTAGCCGGTGGCCTCCACAAAGGAAGCGGGCAGAACCGTCAAAAGATCGGACTTGGTCACCACCCGCCCGGCGGTGAAAAACTGATTGACTGTCAACACAATGCGGCGGCTGCGGTTGAGCGCGCTCAAAGCCTCGTCGACAAAACCATGCGGCCGCCCGGAAAAGCTCACCAGCAAATGATGGGCCGAGCAAAACGCGTCCAGATCCAAAGCCCGCTCAGCCAAAGGATGGCCGCGCCGCATGACGCAGACATATTCGCTGTCGTACAGCCGGTGTTGCCGAATCACCGACTGGCCGCCTTGGGCGCGCAAGGCAGCCACCGCGCTAGGAAAGTAGCCGACCGCAAAGTCCGCCTCGCCTTGATCCAACAAGGCCCGTGGGTCGCGGGTGGTCAGGGGCAAGACATGCACATTGGCCAAGGCCTGCACCGCTTCGAGTTGCGCGACCAAGGGCGGCAGCAGCAAGGCGGCAGTCGCGTCCGCCATTGCGATGCGGAAGGTGTAGTCCTCTTCGGCGGGCCGAAACTCCCCGGGCACCAGCAAGGCTTGCAAACGCTGCAAGATCAGGCGCACCTCGGGCCACATGCCCTCGGCCCGCGAGGTGGGCTTCATGCCAAAGGCTTGGCGGACGAACAGCTCCTCACCCAAGGCCTCACGCAAACGCTTCAGAGCATGGCTGACCGCCGGCTGCGTCATCGCCAGTCGGTGGGCCGCTCGTGTCAGGCTGCGCTCGGCCATCACCGCATCAAACACTCGCAGCAGATTCAGATCCAGTTGGCGGAAGTTCATGCGTGGGCGCCTCGATATTCACCTCGTTTATATATCCAATTCAAAACATTCATTGGCTACATGATTAGGGTTTACCCGATAATTCAGCCATCGGGCCAAGAGCCCACCCCAATCAGGAAAGTTCCATGAGCGTTGCTACCCAAACCTTTGGTCTGCCCATGTCTCGCAGCATCCGCCACGGCGGCTCTTTCACCTCCATCGGCGCACGCCTGTGGATGCATGTGATCGCCTCCGCCAAGGCGCGTCTGGCCGCAGCGGCCGAAGCCCGCGCCGAGCGCGAGTTGCTCGCCCTGGCTCAGCAATACGAAGCCAGCATGCCTTCGTTTGCAGCCGAGCTGCGCGCCGCCAACTGCCGCCGCTGAGCGGCTCTCGCCCGCGCCTGAGCCCAGGCGACAGGCACAAAAAAGCCCGCTGACTCAGCGGGCTTTTTCTTTTTTTCAGCCTTCTGCGTTCAATTCGCCTTATTCGGCTGCGAGTCGGGCTTCAATTTTCAGCTTGGTGGCAGGCAACTCCGCCGGCAGGCGATAGGCCAACTGCTGGAACAGCTCTTCATGCAGCTTCATTTCGACGGCCCAAGCGTTCTTGTCGATATGGGTGGTGATGTTGAACTGCTCGGGTGTGAAGTCCAGGCCGGTCCAGTTGATGTCTTGGTAGCGCGGCGTCACACCGAAGGCATGCTCTTCACCCTGGCCCGTGCCTTCCACGCGGTCCAGCATCCACTTCAGCACGCGCATGTTCTCGCCATAGCCCGGCCAGACGAATTTGCCATCGGCGCCTTTGCGGAACCAGTTGACGCAGTAGATTTTCGGCAATTTAGCGCCAGAAGCCTGCAGCTTCTTGCCCATATCCAGCCAATGCTGGAAATAGTCGCTCATGTTGTAGCCCATGAAGGGCAGCATGGCGAAGGGGTCGCGGCGCACCACGCCTTGCTGGCCAGCAGCGGCGGCGGTGGTTTCCGAGCCCATGGTGGCAGCCATATAAACCCCTTCAACCCAATCGCGCGCCTCGGTGGCCAAGGGCACGGTGGTGGAGCGGCGGCCGCCGAAGATGAAGGCGTCGATGGGCACGCCGGCGGGGTTGTCCCAATCCGCATCCAACGCAGGGTTGTTCACCGCAGAGACGGTGAAGCGGGCATTCGGATGGGCGGCCTTGGCGCCGGTTTCTTTGGCGATGGCGGGCGTCCAGTCCTTGCCTTGCCAATCGATCAAATGCGCGGGCGGAGTGTCGGTCATGCCTTCCCACCAGACATCGCCCTCATCGGTGAGGCCGACGTTGGTGAAGATGACGTCCTTGTTCAAGCTGGCCATGCAGTTGAAATTGGTCAGCGTGTTGGTGCCCGGCGCCACACCAAAATAGCCCGCCTCGGGGTTGATGGCGTACAGGCGGCCATCGGCACCCGGCTTGATCCACGCAATATCGTCGCCAATGGTGGTGACTTTCCAGCCATTGAACGCGGCAGGCGGAATCAGCATCGAGAAGTTGGTCTTGCCGCAGGCGCTGGGGAAGGCCGCCGCGAAGTGGTACTTCTTGCCCTCGGGTGAGGTCAGACCCAGGATCAGCATGTGCTCAGCGAACCAGCCTTGGTCGCGGCCCATGGTCGAGGCGATGCGCAGGGCAAAGCACTTCTTGCCCAGCAGCGCATTGCCGCCATAGCCCGAGCCATAGGACCAAATTTCGCGGGTCTCGGGGTAGTGGACGATGTACTTGGTCTGGTTGCAAGGCCACTTCACATCGGCCTGCCCTTCTTGCAAGGGCGCACCCACGGTGTGCACGCAAGGCACAAAAACGCCGTCCTCACCCAGCACGTCAAGCACCGCCCGGCCCATGCGGGTCATGGTGCGCATATTGACGGCCACATAGGGGCTGTCCGACAACTCCACACCGATGTGCGCGATCGGCGAACCGATCGGGCCCATGCTGAAGGGCACCACGTACAAGGTGCGGCCCTTCATTGCGCCCTTGAACAGGGCTTTGTCGCCGGTTTGCAGCAGCTCACGCATTTCGGCAGGCGCCATCCAGTTGTTGGTGGGGCCGGCGTCTTCTTTCTTGGCCGAGCAGATGTAGGTGCGGTCTTCCACGCGTGCCACATCGCTGGGGTCGCTGCAAGCGAGGTAGCTGTTCGGGCGCAAGGCCGGATTGAGTTTCTTGAAGGTACCGGCGCCCACCAGTTGAGCGCACAGGCGGTCGTACTCGGCTTGGCTGCCGTCGCACCAGTAAACGTCACGCGCTTCAGTCAGCGCTGCAATTTCGGCCACCCAGGCAATCAGGCGAGCATGTTTCACATGGGCCGGCACATTCAAGCGCAGGCCTTCCATCAGGGGTTGGTTCATGGCAGTTCCCATCAATATAAAAGCAGTATTGGGTCAAGCTCGTAAGCAAACACTCACCTCATTGGCCGGTGCTGCCTTCGGACTTGACCCAATGCCACTCATCAAACTGTGCCTTTTGAGCGCCAGATGCTGACTCCATCGCCCCTTCTGCCCTGTTCAAGCGGCGCGCTCGCTGCATTGGCAAGCCAAGCTCTGTTCGCGCGGGCTTCAATTGTCACCCCAATGTAACCAGCTCGTAACTTGCGAGGAACCCGTGGTTATGCATTTGCAGAATGAAGTCATGCCCGAAGGCTTATGCCGCGCGATAGGCCGCGACTTTTGTCACACTTCAGCCCATGAAACTGATCAGCATCAATCTGGCCCGCGCTCAAGACTTGCCGACCCTGGAGGGTGAAACCGTCAAAAGCGGCATCTGCAAGCGCAGCGTGGTGGGCCCACAGGAGGTCAAGCCCTTGGGCTTGGCGGGCGATGAGCAAGCCGACCTCAGCGTGCATGGCGGCTTGAGCAAGGCGCTGTACGCCTACCCGCTGGAGCACTACCCGTTTTGGCAAACCGTGCGCGCCCAAGCCAAGGCCGCTGACTGGGAGCAGCCCCTGCCCCACGGTGCCATGGGCGAGAACCTGAGTCTCACGGGCTTGCTTGAAAAAGACGTTTGGATCGGCGATGTGCTGCGCTTTGCCGATTGCGAGCTGCGGGTCAGCGAGCCGCGCTTTCCTTGCTTCAAGTTCAACGCGGTGATGGGCTTCAACAAGGCGGTCAAGCTGATGGGCGAAAGCGCTTGGTGCGGCTTCTACCTGGCCGTGAAAACACCCGGCCAGCTCACTCCGGGCGAGCACTTTGAATTGCTGCCCGGGCCGCGCGAGGTCTCCATCACCGAAGTGTTCCGCGCCAAGATCCGCGGCAGCAAACGCAGCTGAGTTCGTTCAAAGACTCGGATAGTCGGTGTAGCCCTTGGCATCGCCGCCATAGAGCGTGGCGCGATCCAAGGTTTGCAAGGCGGCATTGAGCCGCAGACGCCGCACCAGATCGGGGTTGGCGATGAAGTCCCGACCAAAGGCGACCAGATCGGCCTGCCCCTCGGCCACCGCCTTCAAGGCCATCTCGCGGGTGTAGCCGTTGTTGACCATCCATGTGCCGCCAAAGCAGCGGCGCATCGCTTGGTAGTCGAAGGGGGCAATGTCGCGGTCGCCGCCTGTTTGGCCCTCCACCACGTGCAAAAAGGCCAAACCTAGCGGCGACAACTGCTCAGCCACATGGTTGAACAAGGCCTGCGGCTGACTGTCAGGCCCGGCATCATTGCTGGGCGTGACGGGGCTGAGACGCAAGCCGCTGCGTCCCGGGCCGATGGCCGCCGCCACCGCCGTCATCACCTCCACGGTGAAGCGGGCGCGGTGCGCAATGCTGCCGCCGTAGTCGTCATGGCGGTCATTGATGCTGTCGCGCATGAATTGATCGAGCAAATAGCCGTTGGCGCCATGCACCTCCACCGCATCAAAACCGGCCTCCATGGCACATTCCGCCGCACGGGCAAAGCTGGCCACCACCGCGGGTATTTCATCGGTGGCCAGCGCCCGCGGCGCCGACACTGGCACAAAACCGCTGCCGGTGAAGGTCTGCCCTTTGGCGGCGCGCGCGGTGGAAGACACCGGCGCGCGCCCTTCCGGCTGGAACATCACATGCGAGATGCGGCCCACATGCCAGAGCTGCGCGGCGATCTTGCCGCCCTCGGCATGCACGGCATCGGTGACTCGCTTCCAGGCCGCCACCTGCTCGCGGCTGTGGATGCCTGGGGTGTCCAGATAGCCCTGGCCCTCGGGGCAAATCTGCGTGCCCTCGCTGATGATCAAACCGGCCGTCGCGCGTTGCCGGTAGTACTCCACCGCCAAGTCGCCCGGCAACAAGCCCTTGGCGCGGCTGCGGGTCAAAGGGGCCATGACGATGCGATTGGCCAGGGTCAAGTCGCCCAGTTGAATAGGGTCAAAGAGTTGGGGCATGAATTCGAGGTCTTTCTTTCAAGAGGCAGGGCTGCGCAGGCGCGAAGCGTAGCCGCTTCTTGAAGGCCTTGCAGCCGCCCATGAGCCAAGGGGCAAGCAGCCTTAGACTCCCGGCCAGCCCTGCTCCACCCCAACCCTGACGACTGGCCCCGCCCATGCCGAAGACCTTCAACACGCCCCACAAGGCCCTCTTGCCCAGCCGCCTGAATCGCCGTCAAGGCCTGCAGTGGCTGGGGGCAGGCCTGGGGGCCATCGCCCCCTGGCGCCTGGCCCTCAGCGACAAGCCCAACGCCGTCCTGCGGGTCGGCAAGCTGCAAGCCGTCAAAACTTTGGCGGAGGCGGCCAGGATTGCGCGTGACGGCATGGTGATCGAAGTAGACGCTGGGGACTACCCCGCCGACGTCGCCGCATGGCCGCAAAGCCAGCTGAGCTTGCGCGCAGTGGGCGGGCGCGTGCGCATGCTCGCCAATGGCGCGGCCGCCCAGGGCAAGGGCATCTTTGTGATGAGCGGCGAAGAAGTCAGCGTGGAAGGTTTTGACTTCATCGGCGCGCGCGTGCCGGACACCAATGGCGCGGGCATCCGCTTGGAGCGCGGCTCTTTGCGCGTCATCAACTGCAGCTTCAGCCGCTGCGAAATGGGCTTGCTGACCAATAACGAGCCCAACACCCAACTGAGCTTGCAAGGCTGCGAGTTCTCACATGGCGAGCGGGCCGGCAGCTTCAGCCACCTGCTTTACGCCGGCAGCATCGCCAAACTCTCGGTCAGCGCCTGCTATTTCCACCACGGCATGCGCGGCCATCTGATCAAGAGCCGCGCGGCGCTGAACCACATCCTCTACAACCGCCTCACGGACGAAATCGGCGGCAGCGCCAGTTATGAGTTGGAGTTCCCCAATGGCGGCCAAGCGCTGGTGCTGGGCAACTTGATCCAGCAAAGTTCCAGCTCTGAGAACGCCCACATGGTCTCATTTGGCGCCGAAGGCTACACCTGGCCCAAGCAAGAGCTGCATTTGGTGCACAACACCTGGGTCGATCTGATGCCCAGCCAGGGCGTCTACCTGCGCGTCAAACCCGGTCCGGCCAAGGTCAGGCTGATCAACAACCTGCTGGCCGGCAACCGCAACTTCAAGCCCGAAAGCCACTGGGAGCTGGCCGGCAACCACCTGATCGATTTGGATGAATTCGTGCTGGCCTCGCGTGAGAATTACGCGCTGCGGCCGCAGTCCCATTTGCGCGGCAAGGCGGTCGAGCCCGGTGAAGCGCTGGGCATGGCCCTGCGTCCAACCCAGCAATACCAACATCCCCGCAGCACCCTGCCCTTGACGCAGGCGGCGCGCCATCCCGGCGCTGTGCAGACGCCTTAAGCCGATTCCATCGCACAAGCCAGCGCCCATCAGGCTACAGTTCGCACATGCTCGCCTACCGACACGCTTTCCATGCCGGCAACCATGCCGATGTTCTCAAACACCTGATCTTGACCCAGGTGCTCCGCTATATGGGCGAAAAGGACAAGCCCTACACCCTGGTCGACACCCACGCCGGCGCTGGCGGCTACTCGATTGAAGGTCAGTATGCCCAGAAAAAAGGCGAATACGCCCAGGGCATTGCGCGCCTGTGGGACGCCAAAGACCTGCCGGAAGCGCTGGCCCACTACCTGGAACCAGTGCGCGCCTTCAACAGCGACGGCCAACTGCGCCAATACCCCGGCTCCCCCGCCATCGCCAACTTGCTGATGCGCGCCGAAGACCGTCTGCGCGTCTACGAGCTGCACCCAACGGACTACCGCATCCTCGACACCTACCTCTCCACCCGACCCAACACCCAAGTCAGCGACAAAGACGGCTTCAGCGCCCTGCGCGCCGAGCTGCCGCCGCCCTCGCGCCGTGCGGTCGTGTTGATGGACCCCTCGTATGAGTTGAAGACCGATTACGGCAAGGTCGTCAGCGCGGTGCGTGAAGGCCTGGAGCGCTTTGCCGAAGGCGTGTTCTTGATTTGGTATCCGCAGCTGCAACTGCTGGAGTCGGCCCAGTTGGCGCAAAGACTGAAAGCCGCTGCCGACGCCGGCGCCAAGAAAGGCTGGCTGCATGTACGCCTGACGGTGCAACAACAATCCGATGTGCGCGGCTTTGGCATGCTGGGCAGCGGTATGTTCGTCATCAACCCGCCCTTCACCTTGCACGATGAGCTGCAGACTTGCATGCCCTATTTGGTGGACAAGCTGGGCCAGTACGACGGCGCCAACTTCTTGCTGGAACAGCGCACCTCCTGAGCGCACGATCTGAACGCGCGATCCAAGCGCACGCTCCAAGGGCGCGCCGGGCTCACCCGGGCTTTCACCGCATCGTTTGTCATCATCTTCGCGTTAGGCTTGCGCCTTTGTTGGCCCGGCCTCGGGCGCCTTCTTTGACGCAAGCATGAACTTCAGCTCCGCCGCCCTGGCCCGCATCATTCCCTTCGCCGCCTTCATGGGCTTGCTGGCGCTGCGCGGCCACCTGCCGGAAAGCCAAAGCATCGATCCGCGCTGGATTTATGGCCTGAGCGTGCTGATCGTGGGCGGCTTGTTGGCTTGGTTCTGGCGCGACTATGGCGAGCTGGTGCGGCAAAACCTGCCAAGCCGTCGCGAGGTGCAATGGTCCATCTGCGTGGGCTTGCTGGTTTTTGGCCTGTGGATCCATCTGGATGCCTCTTGGATGCAGCTGGGCGAACCCAGCGCAAGCTTTTTGCCGCTGGATGCCGAGGGCCGGCTGATCTGGCCGCTGATCGCCCTGCGCTGGATCGGCGCGGCCCTGATCGTGCCGGTGATGGAAGAGCTGTTCTGGCGCAGTTACTTGATGCGCTGGATTGAGAGCCCACAGTTCGAAACCGTCAACCCGCAGCGCGTGGGCCCCAAGGCCATCGTGCTGTCCACCTTTGTCTTCATGCTGGCCCACACGCTGTGGCTGGCCGCCATCGTGGCGGGTTTGGCCTATGCTTGGTTGTATGTGCGCACCGGCAAGCTCTGGACTGCCGTGATCGCGCACGCCGTGACCAATGGGGTGCTGGGCCTGTGGGTGATACACAGCGGCCAATGGCAGTTCTGGTGAAGCCTGTGTTGGACCACAGCGCAAGACCTGACCCTG
The DNA here is from genome assembly GCA_945952065.1 of uncultured Burkholderiales bacterium. GTDB lineage: Bacteria > Pseudomonadota > Gammaproteobacteria > Burkholderiales > Burkholderiaceae_C > Paucibacter_A. The sequence goes on from CAMFGY010000001.1 coordinate 100,174, forward strand.
TTGCCTCCTCCTTGCCTCCTCTTTAGCCAAGCAAAGCCCTTCTCCATGAGCTCACCCACGCCCGAACACAGCGGACAGTTTGCGCTGCTCAAGCAGCGCCGCTTCGCGCCCTATTTCTGGGTGCAGTTTCTCAATGCGGGCAATGACAATCTGTTCAAGTTCCCGCTCATCATCCTGATCACCTACCAGCTGCAGCTGAGCTGGTTGCCCGCCTCGCAGGCCGGGCTGGTGGTGAACGCGCTGTTCATCCTGCCCTATGTGTTTTTCTCTGCCACCAGCGGCCAGTTGGCCGACAAGCTGGAAAAGCACCAACTGATGCGCTTTGTGAAGTCGCTGGAGATCGCCATCATGGCGCTGGCGGCCTGGGGCTATCTGAGCACTCAAGTGCCGGTGCTGCTCTTGTGCGTGCTGCTGATGGGCTTGCACTCCACCTTGTTCGGGCCGGTCAAATACGCCTACCTGCCACAGCAGCTGAACGAACGCGAGCTGATGGGCGGCAATGGCATGGTGGAGATGGGCACTTTTGTGGCCATCTTGCTGGGTCAGGTCGCGGGCGGTCTCTTGATCGCCGTGCCTGAGGTGGGGGCTCGCAATGTGGCCATCGCTTGCTTGCTGACGGCGCTGCTGGGGCGCCTGCTGGCGCAGTACATCCCGCCCTGCCCAGCCACCGACCCGCAACTCAAAATCAACTGGAACCCCTTCACCGAAACCTGGCGCAATCTGAAACTGGCGCGTGAAGTGCCGGTGGTGTTTCGCTCGCTGCTGGGCATTTCCTGGATGTGGTTTTTTGGCGCGGTGTACTTGAGCAATTTCCCCGCCTTCGCCAAAGAGGTGCTGCATGGCGATGAGCAAGTCGCCACCGTGCTGCTGGTGATGTTCTCGCTGGGCATTGGCGTCGGCTCTTTGCTGTGCGAAAAGCTCTCGCGCCAGCAGGTCGAGATTGGATTGGTGCCAATCGGCGCCATCGGCATGACGCTGTTCAGTGTGGAGCTCTACTTTGCCTCGCGAGGCTTGTCAGCCAAGCCCGATTTGATGGGCATGGCCGCCTTCTTCAGCCACAGCGCGCATTGGCGTGTGCTGGCCGATCTGGGTCTGCTGGCCTTGTTCACCGGGCTCTACAGCGTGCCCATGTATGCCTTGATCCAGCTGCGCTCCCAGCCCACCCACCGGGCCCGCATCATTGCGGCCAACAATATCTTGAACGCCTTGTTCATGATTGCCAGCTCCTTGTTGGCAGGGGTCTTGTTGGGGCAAGCCGGCTTCAGCATCCCCGAGCTCTTTTTGGCGGTGGGGCTGGCCAATCTGGCGGTGAGTCTTTATGTGTTCATCCGCGTGCCTGAATACTTGCAGCGCTTTGTGGCCGTCATCAGCGGGCGGCGCGATTGATCAAGTAAAACGCCGCAGCGCCCGCCTAACACGCCATTTACAGGCACGCGCCCAGCGCCAAGCGGCGCTGGCGTGCACCCAGTTCAGCAGGCCGGTCTTCCAAATCGTCCAGCGCGCATACAGGCGCGCAAACCACGGCATCTGCAGCAGCGCCGGGCGGGTCAGCTGAAACAAGCGCGCCACGATCGCGGTGCCCAGCAGCTTGGCCACCAGAATCAGCAGCAGGCCATAGCCGGCGCGGCCCGCAGCGATCAGCCACAAGGCCAAGAGCTTCACCGGCAAGAGCAAAAGCGTGGGCGCCAACAAAAGCAGCAGAGCCAAGGGGGGCGGCACCCGGCCAATCCAGCGCTCGAGCTGCCGAAACACCGGCAGCCTGCCGAGTCGCGCCATCACGCGCGCCAGCGGCGCCCAACCCCATTCCTCGAACAGAATCAGCAGCGCCAGCACAAAACGCAGCAGGCCCCGCAGCGCGGCCAGCAGCATGCGAAGGATCGCTTTCATGAAGTAGCCCAGGCTTGCATGCGTACATCATGCGGCCACCAGCCCAAGGCGGAGCGTGCCAAAGGCCATGGGCAAGCGGCAAACCGCAGCAACATGGCGGGCCTGTGCTCAGTGGCCGCCGTGACACACTTTGTACTTGCGCCCGCTGCCGCAGTAACAGGGTTCGTTACGCCCCAGCTTGGCTTCGCTGCGGCGTCCGGGCTGCTGCGCCTGCAAAGGCTCAGGCATGCCGCCGCGCCGCTCCAGCCAATAACGGTGAATCTGCAGGGCTTGAAGGCCCAAGCCCGCCGCCGCCGCGTCGTGCTCGGCATCGCTGGGCGGATGGCGTTCCATCTGTTGCCAGCCCTCTTCGCTGCCATAGGTGACGATGGTTTGAAACCATGCAGGTTCAGCCACCTGCAGAGGCGCCCACGCGGCTTGGTCCAAGCTCATGCCGACCAAATAGCCTTTGCACCATTCGTCCAGGATGAAAACCTGGCGGCCATCGTCCAGCTCGCGACAGCCCAGCAGGGGTTCATAAGCGCAGTCAGGCGACATCAGTTCAGCCGCCGTGGCGTTCCACTGTTTCATCAGCAGATTCATGATCTGCTGGGCCTGAGCTGCATCTTTGATGGCGGGCTGTTGCTCGCCATGCTCAAAATCAAAAACCCACGCCAAGGCACGAGCGGGGCTGATCAAATGGGGCCCGCTGACCAGGGCACAAAAGAAGCCATCGATCATGGAGACATCCATGGGCTGATCGAGGCCGTTGTCTTCGGCGAACAAAAAGTCCTCCAGCAGACCGATATCGTCCAGCGACCAACCCAGTTCCACGTTCAAGGCTTCGGTCATTGCACTAGACCCCGCGCGCCCGGTCCGCTGCAAACTTGAGGCGGAAGGCCTCAAAGCCCCCCACATCCAGCGCCTCGCGCGCTTCCTTCATCAGGTTCAGGTAGTAGTGCAGGTTGTGGATGCTGGTCAGCATGGGGCCGAGCATTTCGCCACAGCGGTCGAGGTGGTGCAGATAGGCGCGACTGAAGGTTTTGCAGGTGTAGCAGCTGCAGGTCTCGTCCACCGGCCGTTCATCCGTTTTGTAGCGGGCATTGCGCAGGCGCAGGTCGCCAAAGCGGGTGAACAAATGGCCGTTGCGCGCGTTGCGGGTCGGCATCACGCAGTCGAACATATCGATGCCGCGGGTCACGCCCTCGATCAGGTCTTCCGGTGTGCCCACGCCCATCAGGTAGCGCGGCTTGTTGGCCGGCAGCTGGTGACCGATATGGGCCAGCACGCGCTGCATGTCTTCCTTGGGCTCGCCGACCGAGAGGCCGCCGATGGCATAGCCCGGCAGATCCAAAGCGGCCAAGCCGGCCAGCGAATGGTCGCGCAAGTTTTCATACATGCCGCCCTGCACGATGCCGAACAAGGCGTTCGGGTTTTGCAAGCGATTGAATTCATCGGCGCAGCGCTTGGCCCAGCGCAAGCTCATCTCCATGGAGGCGCGCGCCTCTTTTTCGGTGGTGATGTGGCCCTTGCTTTCGTACGGCGTGCATTCGTCGAACTGCATGACGATGTCGGAGTTCAGCGCGGTCTGGATCTGCATGCTGATCTCGGGCGTCAGGAACAACTTGTCGCCATTCACCGGCGAGGCGAACTTGACGCCCTCCTCGCTGATCTTGCGCATCTCGCCCAGACTCCAGACCTGGAAGCCGCCGCTGTCGGTCAGGATGGGTTTGTTCCAGCTCTCAAAACGGTGCAAGCCACCGAACTGCCGGATGATGTCCATGCCGGGGCGCAACCACAGATGGAAGGTATTGCCCAGAATGATCTGCGCCCCCATCTCCTCCAAAGAGCGCGGCATCACGCCCTTGACGGTGCCATAGGTGCCCACCGGCATGAAGATGGGCGTTTGCACCACGCCATGGTTGAGGGTCATCTGGCCACGGCGTGCATGGCCCTCGGTTTTGAGCAGTTCGAACTTCAGCATAGTGGCTCGATTGTCGCAGTTGTGATCCGGCCGTACACTGGCCCAACGCAGGGAGACCCAAGATCCGCCCCACGGACCGGGCATGATGGTTGACCCCCCAACACAGCCATGCGTTCTGCGGCTCACGTTCTATTGCTTCTGATGGCACTGCTTTGGCGAGCCCCCGCGCTCGCCGGAGAGCCCCCCTGCGGCCCCTACACCCTGGCCTTTTACGAGCACGGCGTGCTGTATTTTCGCGATGCCAAAGGCCAAGCGGCGGGGGTTGACTTGGACATCGTCAACGAATTGGCCGGCCGCACCGGCTGCGTGTTCAAAACGATTCTCGAATCGCGTGTGCGCATCTGGGATCAGCTGTCTCGCCATCAGCTGGACATCAGCGTCTCTGGCATCCCGAACGCAGAGCGCGAGAGCTATGCCGAGTTCATGCTCTATATGCAAAGCCACAACCATGTGGTGATACGCAAAGGCCTGCGCCAATCACTGAACTCCATGGCCGAATTCCTGGCCGATCCCAAGCGGCAGGTGGTGGTGGTGAAAAGCTTCAAACATGGTCGCAGCTTGGATGCCTGGCTCGACCAGTTGCGCAGCCAGCAGCGGGTGCTGGAGGCCCCGGACCTGGAGGCCGCTTGGCGCATTCTCAAAGCGGGCCGGGCCGATGCCATGTTGGCGCTGCCCACCACCTGGTCCCTGCTGATGCGCCGCGAGGCGGTCAGCCAACAGTTTGATTTTCTAGACTGGGCCCCACAAGACCAAATCTTGGCGGGCCTGATCGTTTCGCGCCAACGCGTCAGCGAGGCCGACCGCCAGCGGCTGCGCCAAGCCCTGCTGACGATGCGCAAAGACGGCACGCTGGACGCCATCTTCAAAAAGCATGTCGGCCCCGAACTGGCTCAGGGCATGCGCCTGGATACCAGCCCGGATCCACTGCGCTGAGCCCAAACGCCGAACTGCCAAGCCAGCGCCAGCAGCGAGAATGCCGGCATGCCGTTTTCACTCGCCGCCCCTGTCCACAGCGAAATCATCATCAAGAAAAGCCGCTTCATCGCCTGCGTGGAAAGCATGAGCGACCGCCACAGTGCCAGCGAGCGCGTGGCCGCACTGCGCGCCGAGCACCCCGGCGCCGTGCATGTGTGCTGGGCCCTGCTGGCGGGCGGGCAATCCGCCGCCGTGGATGACGGCGAGCCCAGCGGCACCGCCGGCCGGCCCATGCTGGAGGTCTTGCGGCACCAAGATTTAGAGGGCGTGCTGGCCACCGTGGTGCGCTACTGGGGCGGCAGCAAGCTGGGCGCCGGAGGCCTGGTGCGGGCCTATACCGATGCGGTGGCCCAAGCGCTGCTGAAGGCCGACAAAGTGCCGTTGATCCGACTGCAGACGCTGCGCTGCACCGTGCCTTATGCGCTTGAGGGCCTGTTGCGCCGCGAAATCGAGGCGGCTGCGGCGCAGCGTTTGAAGGTTCAGCATGGCAGCCAGGTCGAGCTGAGCTTTGCCTTGCCCGAGCGCGAAGTCACCGGCTTTGTTGCTCGCATCAACGAGGCCGGCCAGGGCCGCGTCGGCTGGTTGAAGGCGCAAGACTGAACCCTGCGCGCCGAGCTCAGAGCAGGCTGCCTTGCTCCGGCGTCGGCGGCTTGCTTTGACGCAGGCGCGCCAACAAGGCATCGGTCTCCTGGGCCGGGCGCAGATCAAACAACGCCGTCTCCGGCAAGCGCAGCAAGCCCATGGCGGCGGACAAAGAGCCGTTCAGCCACAGATCCCAGTCTTCAGCCGCCAAGGGGATGGCGCTGCGTTTGTCTTGCGCATCCGCCGGCAATTGGGGATCGGGTTTGTGCAAGCGACTGAGCAGCGGATGGCCGTCGCAGTTCATGGTCAGCATCGAGTAGTTCGGCAGCAGCTCGCCGCTCGAAGGGTCGACCCACTCCGACCAGATGCCGGCCAGCGCCCAGGGCGCGCCATCGGCACGCCGCAGCTGCCACCAGATGTTTTTGCCGGTCTCCCAGTTCGGCTCTTGATAGCTCTGGGCCGGGATCAGGCAGCGCCGCCCGGCTGCCCAGGCCTCGCGGTAGGTGGGCCGCTCGGCCACGCTTTCAATGCGGGCGTTATTGGTCAAGATGGCGCGGGATGCTGGCCGGGCCTGCCGGGCGCGCGGCGCGATCATGCCCCATTGCCCCGCCAAGGCCTCGCGCTCGCCCTCGGCCTGAGCGTCAGCGCGGATCAAGACCCCGCGTCCAAAAGGCCCCACGGGCCCCTGCGGCAACTCGCTCTTGACCCGAGCGCGAAAGTGCCGCTCGATCTCTTCTTTGGCCGAGACATGGTAGAGATTGCACATGGCCCTGACTGTAGCGCGCAAGCCTTGGCGTGGCCGCAAACAGGCCGCGCAGCCCTTACCATTGCAGCCCATGAACAAGACTCTTTTGAGCGCTGCGGCAGCCCTGCTGCTGAGCGCCTGCGCCAGCGGCCCCCAAGTGCCGGCTGGCTTGCAGATTGACCGCAGCTACAGCGCCGTGGGCCAAGACAGCCGCGCGCAGTTTTTGGTGCTGCATTACACCGCCTTGAATTGGGAGCGCTCACTGACGGTGCTGAGCACCCAACAAGTCAGCGCCCATTACCTGGTGCGCGATGAACCGCCCAGCATTTATCAGCTGGTGGATGAGAACCGTCGCGCTTGGCATGCCGGCATCAGCTCCTGGGCGGGCCACACGCAGCTGAACTCCGCCTCCATCGGCATTGAAATCGTCAACGCGGGCTATACCGATACGCCCAAAGGGCGGGTCTATGCGCCCTACCCCCAGGCCCAGATCGACAGCGTGATTGCCTTGGTGAAAGACATTGTCGCTCGCCATAACATCAAGCCTGAGCGCATCGTCGGCCACTCCGACATCGCACCGGGCCGCAAGCAAGACCCGGGGCCGCTGTTCCCCTGGCGCCAGCTGGCGGATGCCGGCGTGATCCCCTGGCCGGACGCGGCCCAAGTCAGCGCCAAACTGGCGCTGTATGAGAGTCTGCCGCCCGACGCGGCTTGGTTCCAAGACAAGCTCAGCCGCATCGGCTACAACGTGGCGCGCAGCGGCAGCTTTGATGCCGCCACCATTGCCGCCTTGTCCACCCTGCAGAGCAAGTACCGGCCCAGCAACTACAGCGGCTTTGGCGATGCCGAGACCGCCGCGCTGCTGGACGTGCTGACCTCGCCCAATGGCCTGTGGATGATCAAGCCCGGCGCCGAGCCGCTGGCCCAGCCCTACACCGCGCGTTGGTGATTGCTGCAGCTCTTTTGATTCCTCCCCGCACGAAAGCCCCCTCCTCCTATGCTGACCGATTTGATTGCCGCCTCCGCCGAAGACGCCGCGGTCATCCCCCACACCCCGGGCCACGCCACGATTTGGCCGACGCTGGAGGTCCCCAGCGTCGAACCCACCCAGTGGGCCAGCCTGCGCCTGATCCTGCAACAGCAACAGGCGATGCCGGGCGCCCAGGCCGCACCGGCGGCCCTCAGCCACGCCATGCAGGACTTTGAGCGCATCGGCGCCGCAGGAGAGATCGGCGACCCTTGGCTGGTGCTCTTGCCCGAAGACCTGGGCCTGCGTTTGGCCCAGGTCTCGGAAGACCAAATTGCGCCGCTGGCGCGCGCTTGGGCGGCCGCCGAGATTGATCGCCGCCCGCAATGGAGCGCCGAATTGCTGGAGTTCTTGCTCAGCGATATGTCGGCCTTTGCCGCCAGTGCGGCGGCGCAAGGGCATCGCTTGTTCCTTTGGATCTGCCCTTAAACCCCTCGACGCCAAGAGAGCACAAGCCATGGGTCAGTTCGCTTTTCTGAGTCAAAACGCCTTCATGGCCGTGCCTCGGCACGAGGCCCAGCGTCCCTTCGCCGTGGCCGGCGTGGCCTGGGACGGCTGCGTCACCAACCGACCCGGCGCCCGCTTTGGGCCCAGCGCCATTCGCCAAGCCAGCCAGATGCTCTGCGATGGCATCCATCCCTGGTTCAACACCACGCCGGAAGCCGCCCTGACCGATCTGGGCGACTTGGCCCTGCCCAACACCAGCCTGGAGGCCATGCGCGCCGCCATGATGCCGCTGATCGCGCCGATGATTGCGCAGCACCACATGGCCTGGCTGGGCGGTGACCACTCCATCACCTTGCCGCTGCTGCGCGCCTACAAAGCCCACCACGGGCGGCCGCTGGCGGTGATTCACTTCGACGCCCATTGCGACACCTGGGAAGACCATTTCGGCGAACCCAGCGGCCACGGCACCTGGGTCTATGAAGCGATTCAAGAAGGCTTGGTCATCAAAGAATGCTTTGTGCAGTTTGGCATCCGCTCGGCTGGGCTGCGCGAAGCACGTGAATATGTGGCCGACCAGGGCGGGCTGATCTTCAACGCCCGCGCGCTGCGCGGCCTGGAGAGCCCGGCCCAACTGGCGCCGATCTTGCAACAGGTGCGCGAGCGCATGGCGGCGCATGGCCACCCGCCGCTGTATCTGAGCCTGGACATCGACTGCCTGGACCCCGCTTTCGCCCCCGGCACCGGCACGCCCGAGCCCGGCGGCATGAGCAGCAACCAGGTCTTCAGCATTCTGGAGGAATTGGTGCCGACGCTGAACTTTGTGGGCATGGACTGCGTGGAAGTGGCCCCCGCCTACGACCACGCCGAACTCACCAGTTATGCCGCCGCGCAGCTGGTCTGGACCTATTTGTGCGGCAGGCTCAGCTCAAAGCAGCAACCCGCACCGGGCTGAGAACTGACGCGCAGTTGGCCCTGCATCAGGCCGTGCACCAGGTTGTGGCAGATATGCAGGCCCAGGCCGCTGCCGCCTTGGCCAAAGCGGGTGCTGAAAAAGGGGTCAAAGATGCGCGGCAAATGCTCGGGCGCAATGCCTTTGCCGTTGTCCACCACCTGCACCCGCAAGCCCTCGTCTTGCCACTCTGCGCGCAAACGCAGCCAGGCCGGCGGTGCGGCCGTGGCGCTGGCCTGGCTCGCCGCAAAGCCATGCTGCAAGGCATTGCCCAGCAGCTGCAACAAGACTTGCTGCAGCGCCGTCGGATAGCCGCGCATCTGCAAGTCGTCCGCCACCTCCAGCTGCAGTTGCACCCCGGCTTGCTGGGCCGGCTCGCGCATGGCCGCCAACAAAAGCTCACACAGGGGTTTGAGGGCGAAGACCTGGGGCTGTTCTTGCTGGGGATCGGCGGCAATCTGCTTGAAGCGCTGCACCAGCTCGGCGGCACGGCCCAGGCCGCGCATCAGCAAGGCGCTGCTCTCGCCCGCATCGGCCACATACTGCCGCAGGTCTTGCAGCTTGAGCGCGCGCGCATCCAGGTGCTGAGCAAAACCTAGTGTGCGCTCCTGCAAGGTGCTGGCCGCCAAGAGGCAGTTGCCAATCGGGGTGTTCAGCTCATGCGCGACACCGGCCACCAAGCTGCCCAAGGCGGCCAGTTTCTCTTGCTGCACCAACAAAGCCTGGGCTTCGCGCAAACGCTGGTGCGCCGCTGCATTGTCCAGCGCTATCGCAAGGTAGGCACACAGCGTGTGCAGCAGCAGGCAATCATGCGCCACATAGCCCAGGCCCGGCCGCGGCGGCAGTAGCAAAGCCCCCAGCCATCGCTCGCCCAGATGCAGCTGCATGCAAAGCCCTCCCGCGTGCGAGGCCGCAGACTGCGCAGGCAAGGTGGGCTGGCGCAACAAGGCCTGCTCTTGGGCACTCAAAGGGGCTGCGCCTTGTGCTGGGTCCACCGCCTCGCCAGCGCGGTGCACTTGCTGCACCGCGCCGCCCGGGCTCAGCTGCACCAGGGTCCAACGCGCCAAGCCCAACATCAAGGACAAGGCCTGACCCAAGGCCTGCAGCAAGGCGCTCATCTCCAGCGAGGCGGTGATGTTGCGGCCCATCTGGCTGAGCTGCTCCAGCGTGGCCATGCTGCGCTCCAGCAGCTCGGCGCGCTGCGCTTGCTCGGCGGCCAGCTGACGCATATGCGCGGCTTCCAAGCGCGTGCGCTCGGTCTGCTGCATGAGCTGCAAAGCCATCAGTCGTTTGCTGGCCAGCTCGCTTTGGATGATTCGGCGCGCCTCGGCCGACTGGCAAGCCAAGGCATAGGCCTGCGCCATATCACCCCGCTGGGCATGGGTTTGCGCGAGTCGGTCAAGCAACTCACTCGGCACGCGAAAGCCTGCAATGCTCTGCGCCAATTGCAAGGCCTGTTGCAGACAATGCAGGCTGGCCTCGGTACCCTGATGCAAATCGGCCAGCGCCGTCAGGGCCTCAATCTGACGCAGCACATGCTGGCTGCGCTGCGCCAGCAACAAGGCCCGTTCGGCCGCCTGCACGGCCTCGGGCAAACGCCCCAGGCCCGCCAAGGCCAGCGAGCGCCCGCGGCAGGCATTGATCTGTTGATCCGGCTGGACATCGGCCTCGCTGAGGTCCAGCACCTGCTCAAACAAGGCCAGCGCTTGCGGCCACTGCTGACGGTCCAGGCAGAGATCGCCTTGGTATTTGAGCAGCAAACCATAGTTGCGCGACCGCGTCATGGACGCCAAAACCAAGGCGGCCTCGCGAAGGTTTTCTTCCGCCTCGTCCCATCGCCCCATGCGGCGCAGCACTTCGCCCAATTTGGCCAAGGACATGCCCAGGCTGCCGGGCCAGGCGCGGGGCCGCGCCAATTGCAAGCCTTGTTCCATCCATTGCAGGGCCAGCTCATGGTCGTTCAAGCTGAGCAAAGCATCGGCCGCATTGATGGCCGCCAAAACCGCTCGCTGAATTTGCCCATAAGCCAAGGCCAGTTCATAGGCCCGCATGCGCTCGGTGGCGGCCAGCCCATAGTTGCTGTCCTGGGCGGCGAGCACCCCATTCAATTCATGTGCCCAGGGCTGCGCCTCGCGAGGCAAAGCCGCCAAGGCCTCAGGCGCCAAACCGCCTCGGGCGCGCGCGACAAGCGGGTCACGAAAGGCGGTATAGATCGCCGCCAGCAGCCGCGCGACCTCGCTGCGAACGCCATCGCCCAGGGCCTTTGCCTGACGCTCAGCCTCTTGCAGATGCGCCACCGCCTCTTCGCTACGGCCCGCCTGCACGGCGATTTGGCCCAGTAGCAAAGCGGCATCCGCCCCAAGCCATGGATCCACCTCGGTCTGGGCCAAGGCCTGGGCTTGGCTGAGGGCTGCAGCGGCCTCGTCCAGCCGGGCCAGCAAGAGCGCAATTTCCGCATCCACCAAGCGGCAGCGCGCCGCCTCGGCCTGCGGCATCGGCCCCATCGCACTCAGCTCGGCACCCAGGCGCTGCGCCAGCACCGGCTCCCTCTGACGGAGATGCCAGTTCAAGAGGCGCAAGAGCTCACGGCGACGCGGCGGCGTCAAGGCCGCTTGCGCCAGCAACTCCGCTTGCCAAGCCTGCACCACCTCATTGCGAACATACAACTCCATCGCAGCGCCTCCGGGTCGCGCTCCAAGCGTAACTCGAAAGCGCATATCGGGTGGATGGCCCGGCTGCAGCGGGCTCGAACCCGGGGCGGCCTAGCCCCGCAGGGCTCAAGGGCGTTTGACCAGCCACTCCACCAAAGCGTCGAGCACTGGGCGCCCACGCGCGGCGGCTTCTTCATGGTTGACCAGGGCCACCAGCACCCAATGGCGCTGCTGCGCGTCTTGCACAAAACCGGCCACGCCCACCACATTGCGCAGAGAAGCCGTCTTCAAGCGCGCCCGGCCTTCAACCACGCTGCCTTTGAAGCGACGCGTCAAGGTGCCGTCCACCCCCGCCAGCGGCAGACCGCTCAGCAACTCGGGCGCCAGGGGCGAGTCCCAGGCTGCGGCCAAGACCGCCGCCAGCTGCGCTGGCGCAATGCGCTCGCTGCGCGACAAGCCGGAGCCGTTTTCCAGCACCAAGCCCGCATCGGCAATGCCCTTGGCGGCCAGCCACTCGCGCACCACGCGCTCCGCCGCTTGCGCGGTGAGCTCTTCGGCACTGGCTGCGCTGGCCCCCAGACGGAGATAGACCAGACGGGTCACCGGGTTGTCTGACTGCTTGAGCGCGGAACGCAGCAACTCGCCCAAGGGGCGATCGCGATGGCTGACCAGCACCCGCGCTGTGGCCGGCGTGGCGGCCTCGCGCACCTCGCCGCCCAGCGTGCCGCCCAGTTCGGCCCAGATCTGGCGCAGGGCTTTTTCGGTCAACCACTGGCGGTCCAGCAGATTCAGATTCAAGCGCTGCTGGCATTGGCGCGGAAAGCTGCCTTTGAGCAGCACCGTCATCTCGCCCGCGCTGGCGCGCACCTCGGGCAGACGCCAGCCCTGCTCCCAGTCGACGCAAGGCTTGTCGACCAGGCTCATGCCACTGACATCGATCTGCAGCCCCGGCCAGGCCGGCACACTGCGCGCGCTGAGGCGCTGCGTGTCGGCGCTGAGCAGGTAACCGAGCAAATTGCTGTTCAGATGCAAGGCATCGGGGATGACGTTGTAAGGCCACTCCGGCGAGGCATCAAAGGGCGGCTGGCCCAGCTCGGGCCGCGCGGGGCGAAACAGGCTGCGGTCCACCACCACGCCGCCGCGCAGCTCGCGCAGCCCTTCTTGCTCGCGCAGCTGGCGCAACATCAACCACAAGGCGCCCCAGTCCAGCTCGGCATCGGCACCGCCGCGAAGATACAGCGGGCCATTCAAGAACTCGCCCTGCACCGGGCCATCAATCAGCAGATCGGTGCGCCCCCGCGAGGCTGGGCCCAAGCGGTCCAGCGCCACCACGGCGGTGAGCAGCTTCATCAAAGAGCCGGCCTGAAACTGGGCCTCGCCATTCAGGCTCAAAACCTGGCTGCGGCGATCCAGCGGGAAGGCCTGCAGCGCCAGCGCCGAAACAGGCAAACCGGTCTTGGCCATGGCCTGGCGCAGCTCGGGCGGCAAGGGCAGGCGGCGCGATTCGGCGCCTTTGTGAATGGTGCCGGAATCGGGGGCCTGGGCCTGGGCTTGGCTGGCCAGCATCAAGGCCGCCAGGGCCGCCACTCGAAACACATCGCGCATGGCCTAGCCTCCTCCCAATCCGCGCACAAAGGCCAGCATTTGCGCCACCATGGTGGCGTTGGCGCGCGGCGCTTCGATATCGCCGGCCAGCACATGCTGGCCCGGGCTTTCGCTGTAATCGACCTCGATCAGGCATTTGTGGGTGCTGCCAAAGCGCGCAAACGCGGCACGCGCCTGCCGCACATTGATGACGCTGTCGCGCGGCGACACAAACATCAACACAGGCTTCTTCAGCTGCTCCAATGCACTGGCGCGCACATGCCGCACCAAGCTCATCATCGGCCGCAAAGCCGAGGTGGGGTATTCATGGGTCCAGACGCGGGCACGCCGCTCATCGCGGGGTTTGAAACGCATCTTGCCGCCATGCACCCAATGGATCAGCGCCCGCCCCCAACGCCAGTTGATCAAGGCGGCAAACGGGTCTTTGGGCCCGAAATTGGGCGACACCATCACCCAGGCCGCCACCGCTTGCCCCTCGGGCTGCAAGGCGGCCCATGCCGCCAGGGTGGCGCCAGTGGACGTGCCCATCACCAAGACGCGTTCGCCCAGGCGATGGCCCAGCGCCAGGGCCTCCAAGGCATCGGCCTTCCACTGCGTCACCGACATCTCAGCCATGGCGTCGCCGGGTCGGCCATGGCCGGCCAAGCGGGTGTAGAACACATGGCCGCCCAAGGCTTGCGCCAGCAGCTCAGGCACCGGCGCCATCTCCTGGCGGCTGGCGGTGAAGCCATGCAGATACACCACCGCCCAAGGTGCGCGAACCCGTCCGGCGGGGCCCCAGACGATTTGCTTTTCAGCGCCCGGGGTGACATCGGCCCAGCGCGCCTCGGCGGCGGCCAAATGGGCATCCAGCTGATCCAGCTGGGAGGGCAGAGCGTCGTCGACGGTTTCCAGCGGCATCAAAAACTGTGGGCCGGCACAGGGCCAGTTCAATGAAAAAGGGGCGCCTGAGCTTAACCCAGGCGCCCCGGCTCAGACTTGAGCGCGCTCAGCCTCTCAGGCCAGCACAGCGGCCATGGCCGTGGCGGTGGCTTCCACATTCTTGTTGTTGAGGCCCGCCACGCACATGCGACCCGAGCGCACCAGATAGACGGCGAACTCGTCCTTCAGGCGGTCCACCTGCGCGGCGCTCAGGCCGGTGTAGCTGAACATGCCGCGCTGGGTCAGGAAGTAATCAAAGTTGCGGCCCGGCAGCTTGGCGGTCAGCACCTCGTACAAGGCATTGCGCATGGCGTGGATGCGCTCGCGCATCTCGTTGACCTCGCCTTCCCACAGCGAGCGCAGGGTCGGGTCGGTCAACACACGGGCCACCAACTGGCCACCGTGCATGGGCGGGTTGGAGTAGTTGCGGCGAATCAGGAACTTCAGCTGGCCCAACACATTGGCGGCCTGCGCCGCATCCGGGCAGACCACGCTCAGCGCGCCGCAACGCTCGCCGTACAAGCTCATGCTCTTGGAGAAGCTGTTGGCGACGAAGAAGCTCAGGCCTGCGTCGGCCATGGCGCGGATGGCAAAAGCGTCTTCCTCAATGCCATCGCCATAGCCTTGGTAAGCCAGGTCCAGGAAGGGAAGCAGCTCGCGCTCTTTCAGCACCGGGATCAGGGTGTCCCACTGCAGCGGCGTCAGATCCACCCCGGTGGGGTTGTGGCAGCAGGCGTGCATCAGCACCACGCTCTTGGCGGGCAGGGTCTTGAGCGTGGCCAGCAGTTCATCAAAACGAACGCCACCGGTGGCCGCGTCGTAGTAGGGGTAGGTCTTGACCTCGATGCCGGAGCCTTCGAAGACGGCGCGGTGGTTGTCCCAAGTCGGGTCAGACACATAGATGGCGCTGTCGGGGAAATAGCGCTTGATGAAATCCGCGCCCACCTTCAGGCCGCCGCTGGAGCCCACGCTTTGGATGGTGACCGTGCGCTCGCGCGCCGGATGGTTTTCACCGAACAGCAGGGCCTGCACCGCCGAGCGGAAATTGGCCGCGCCTTCCATCGGCAGGTAAGGGCGCGCGCCGGCTTCCGCCACCACGGCCAACTCGGCCTTGCGCACCGAGTCCAGCATCGGGATGCGCCCTTCGTCGTCGAAATAAATGCCGATGGACAGATTGATCTTGCCAGGACGGGGGTCCTTCTGGAACGCCTCGTTGAGGCTGAGGATGGGGTCGCCGGCGTAGGCGTCAACGTGATGGAACATGGTCAAGACTCCAGACAGAAGAAGGGTTGGCCGCATTATCGACCGGCTTGCGGGCAAAACCATGCGTCGGCGCGAACCACGCCCAGCGATCGGAAATCAAAAATAGCTGCGCTCAATGCGCTGCCAGCTGCCGTCCTCACGCATCAGCTTGAATGTGCGCTCCAGTTCAGCCTGGCGGCTCAGCCAGGGCGAGCGCAGGGAGATCACCACATAGGGGAGCTCGCCGGCCAAGCGCAGCGATTGCTTGCGCAAGGGAAAGCCGTGTTGGCGCAGCAGCAGATCGCCTTGGCGCTCCGGCACGATGGCCAGCTCCAAGCGACCGCGCACCACCATCTCCAGCGCGACGCGGTAGTCATTGACTTCTTGACGGACGGGGCCGGTGCGATCATCAAACGCGCTGCCATAGCGCTTGCCACGATGCACGGCGATGCTGCGGCCATCCAGATCCGACAGGCTGTTCACCGGGGCCGCATCCGGCAAGGCATAAAAAGCCTTGTCCTCGACCGGCAAATGCACCTCGCAATACCGCAAAAAGCGCATGCGGTCGGCCGTCATCAAGGGGCCCAGCATCACATCGGCCTCGCCCTGCTCCATCATCCTGAAGGCCCGCGCCGAGGGCACCTCAAGAAAGCTCAGCCGCCAACCCAGCCGACGGGCCGCCTCGGACATCAAATCGAAATAAAGGCCGCGAGGAGAACCGGGGCCAAAGATCCGGTACGGCGGATCGGCGCTGCCCACCACCCGCAATTCCGCGGCCATGGCAACAGGCGCCTGCGCTTGCACCGCAAAAGAGAGCGGCACCCACAATGCGCAGACCGCCAGCCCGAAGCGCCGGCGCCGAAACCCTGGACCCCACGCACTGGATGCCAACATCCCGACCCTCCTGCAGTACTCGAGCGGCTCAGTGGCTCAGGGCCAGACCTTGTCGCTCGCACTTCAAGATCTTAGCCCGAGGCTATGAGCGGACACCCTTCAAACGCGGCGTTCCAACAGCATCGCGTCGCCATAGCTGAAGAAGCGATAGCGCTGCGCAATCGCATGGCGGTACAGCGCCATGATGTGCTCGTAACCCGCAAAAGCGCTGACCAGCATCATCAAGGTGCTCTTGGGCAAATGGAAGTTGGTGATGAGCCGGTCCACCACCCGGAACTGAAAGCCCGGTGTGATGAAGATCTCGGTCTCGCGCGCACCAGCCAACAAGGTGCCGCTTTGCGCGGCGGACTCCAGCGCCCGCAGCGTGGTGGTGCCCACCGCAATCACGCGCCCACCGCGCGCGCGGCAAGCCGCCACGGCGGCCACCGTGGCCGCACTGACCTCGAACCACTCGCTGTGCATTTTGTGATCGGACAGCTTTTCCACCCGCACCGGCTGGAAAGTGCCCGCGCCCACATGCAAGGTCACATGGGCCGTCTCGATACCGCGCTCGGCCAAACGGGCCAGCACGCCCTCGTCGAAATGCAAAGCGGCCGTGGGCGCGGCCACGGCGCCGGGCTCTCGCGCAAACACGGTTTGATAACGCCGCACATCATCGGCTTCGTCGGCGTGCTCGATATAAGGTGGCAGCGGCACATGGCCATGCTGCTCCAGCAGGGCAAAGGGGTCGCTGGGCAAACGCAGATGGAACATGCCCTGGTCTGGGCCGCAGCGCCCCAGCACCTCAGCGTCAAAGGCCTCATTGAAGCGCACAAAACTGCCCGGCTTGGGCGACTTGCTGGCGCGCACATGGGCCCAGACCTCGCAGGTGCCGGGTATCACCCGCTCGACCAAGGCCTCGACGGCACCGCCGCTGTGCTTGGCCCCGTACAGACGGGCCTTGATGACCTTGGTGTTGTTGAAGATCAGCAGATCGCCCGGGTTCAGCAGATCGGGCAGCGCCCGAAAAATCCGATCGACAGGGCTGGCGCTGCGGCCGTCCAGCAGGCGCGAGGCACTGCGCTCGGCGGCGGGGTGTTGAGCAATCAGCTCGGGAGGCAATTCGAAATCGAAATCGCTGACGGAGTGGCTGACGGAATCGCTGGGATGAGACATGCAGTGTTGAGGGCCGGACGGACCCGTACCAAACGAAGAAGCCTGAATTGTCCCACGCGGGCTTTTGATGCAGGTCAATCGACGCGCCTCGATCGGGTGCGAATATGGACCCCAAGGAGCAAGCGCATGAGCGAATCAAAGCCTTCCAATTCCCTAACGCCAGGCCAGCACGCCTTGCTGGAATCTGCCTTGTTGCAGCGACAACAATCGCTTGAGCATGAGTTGCAAACACAGTTGGGCGCGCAAGGCCGCGTTGAACATGCGAGAGAGCAATTGCTGCAAGACGCCGACGGTGAACATGCCCACGCCACCGACCGCGAAGTCGACCTGGCCCGCAGTGATCAGACCCTGGAGGCCTTGCGCCAGGTCAACGAAGCGCTGCAGCGCCTGCGGCAACCGGACTATGGTCTGTGCATCGCTTGCGGCGACACCATCGCCTTTGATCGCCTGCGCCACAGCCCCGAAGTGTTGCGCTGCATCAGCTGCCAAGAGCAGCTTGAAAAATCCCAGCATTCAGGGGCATCCGCGCACAGCCTTTGAGGCCCCGGCCGCGCCCCGATTTGAATTTCCTGTTTCATCCACCCCAAGGGAGCACCATGAGTTTGTTTCACGCCGTCGTCTGGCTCGACCATCAAAGCGCCAAAGTCCTGCAATTCGATGCCGAGCATGTGCAGGCCGAAAAGGTCAAGGCCCACACCCATCACACCAAGCAGCATGGCAGCGCGGTGCGCAGCGAGCATGAGTTCTTCGGCGAAGTCTGCGACGCGCTGAACGGCATTGAAGAAGTGCTGGTGGTGGGCTCATCCACCGCGCAAACCGACTTTAAACATTACGCCGAGAAGCACCGCGCCAACACGGCCAAGCACATCGTCGGCTATGAAACCGTCGACCACCCCACCGACAATCAACTGGTCGCCATGGCGCGCAAGTACTTCCTCAAGTACGACCGCATGGTGGGCACGCCCTCGCCGATGTGAATGAATGAGTGAGTGAATGTGCGCGCCGCCCCTTGGGGCGGCCGTCCGAAACTTCGACTCAACGCACCTCGATGACCGTGGCGTTCAGGCTGCCATCGGGGTTGACGATCTCCTGCGTTTGCCGCCGCACGGTCAAGCAGCGCTCTTCGCCCTTGCGGATTTTTTGCCATTTGGCGCAATAGCCCTTGTCCCACAAGCGCCACGTGCCTTGGTCATTGATGCGGCTGCCTTCGATGCTGGCCGTCATATCGGCATGGAGCTTCAACAGCAGCACATCGTTGGCAGCGGTCTTGACCTGCACCGCCTTGCCCACCCAGGCTTGTTGAATCTCTTGCGGCGAAAGCAGGTCTTCCTGCGCCCAGGCGGCCAAGGGCAGCCCCAGGCATGCCACAAGCATTGCGGAACGAATCATGGGGTACCTCGCTGATTTCTATGAAGCAAGGCCGCAAGTGTCCGAGGGCCCCTTGGTTTTCGCAAGTCGCGTCCAAGGTAAAAGTTGCTTCCTCCGCTCGACGATGAAGTCCGCAGGCTTGACCTGCCACAGGCCGCTCAATCAATGCATGTCCAAGACCTGTTTATTGCGAGCCAGGCCGTGCAGAATCTGTGCCTATGAAACGCCGCCAACTCAATGCCACCGCTGCGCTGCTGAGTCTCGGCCTCGGCCCCTGTCTTTCCACAAGCATGGCGCAAGCCCTCCAGCGCAAGGATGCGGGCGGGGAGCCCGCCACACCCGGCCTGCATGGCTTCAGTGAGCATCTGCCCCCCTTGAACTTCCAGCGCCCCGGCGAAGCACCCAGCGGCTTTGCGGTGGAGTTGTTGCGCATGATCGCGGAGCAAGCCAAGCTGCCTTTGACGATGGAGGTCATGCCCTGGCCGCGCGCTGCCAGCAGCGCGGCAGCCCGGCCCGGCAGCGTCTTGTTTTCGCTGACACGCCAGCCCGAGCGCGAGCAGCATTTCAAATGGCTCGGCCCCATCAGCGAGCGCCGCATCGTGGTCTATCGGCTCAGCGCGCGCACCGAGGTCAAGGCCAGCGATATCCGTCATCTGAACGGCCACAAGCTGGGCGTGGTGCGCGAATCGGCGGCCGCCCAATTGCTTTTGTCCGCAGGCTTGCGGCCCGATGTCGAGTTAGAAGTCGCACTCGACGACGCCAGCAATCTGCGCAAATTGCTGGCCGGCCGCATGGACCTGCTGGTGATGCTGGACTGGGCCGCGGCCTGGAATCTGCAGCAAATGAAGCTGCCCTTTGCCACGCTGCAGCCGGTGTTCGAATTGGACAGCAGCAAGTCCTACTGGTACGGCCTGCACCCCGACACCCGCCCTGCCCTGCAGCAAACGCTGCAGACCGCGCTCGACCAGATCAAGCGCGATGGCCGCTACGCCGCGCTGCGGCAGCAGTACTTCCGCTGAACGCTGCGTGACAGCCGGCCTCTGAAGCCTGAGCAAGCCGGACTTGCCGGCCTGACGCCAGGCAAGGCCCCGACTTACAAGCCCCCCGTGCCGGTGGCGAGCAAGCTGCCGTCTTCTCCCGCAATCCACCCGGTGCGAGGGTCCACGAAAAACACCTTGTTCAGCTTCTTTTGGGTACCGGTGTAGAGGCGCTGCCAGGTCTTGCCTCCGTCTTGCGTCGCGAGCATTGCGCCCAGGCTTCCAACGATCCAGCCACGCTGCGCATCCAGGAACTGGATGTCTTGCAGGTCCATCGAATCGCCTTGCTGGGCCAGAACCCAGTTCACGCCGCCATCCACGGACTGCAGCACCACGCCCCGGTCACCGACCACCCAAATGGTGTTGGCATCGGTGTAAATCACACGATTCAGATTCGCTGAAACACCGCTGAACCGGTTGACCCAAGTCTTGCCGCCATCCTCGGTCACCGCGATGCGGCCGCCAGAACCCACAGCGACACCTTTCAAAGCCGAGTTGAATTGAAGGCTGTTGATGTTCGGCACGAAGCGACCGGCCTTGCTCCAACTCTGACCCCCATCCGTGCTCGCCAGCAGCACCGGCTTTTCAAGCCCCTCGTCCTGAACAAACTCGCTAGAGGCGGCAAAGCCGGTCTTGTCGTCCACAAAGTGAAAGGCACTGATGCGCCGACTGCTGCCCAAAGGCGCCGACCAGCTGGCGCCACCATCTTCGCTGCGATAGACCTTGCCATCGCCGGCCAACAACCAACCCTTGTTCGAGGAGCGGAACTGGAAGCGCGTGTCACCGTACTGAGGCGCGACCAAGTCTTTCAGCTTCACTTGCCAAGTCAAACCGCCGTTGAGGGTTTCTTGCAATTCGCCGGCCGCATTCAGCGCCAAGCCCTTTTTGGCGTCAAAAAACCAAGTGGCGCGGAAGGACCGCTGTGCGGTTTCCGGATCCGGCCCCGCGATTTGGGTCCAGGTTTGCATGCCGTCAAGGCTGAGGTTGTAGCTGCCGTTGGACTGCAACAACCAAGCTTTTTCGCTCAGTTGTTTCGGTTCACCCAAGTTGTACAGCCCCTTGGGCAACGCAATCTTGCGCCAGGATTGCCCGCCGTCCTCGCTGAAGTTGTGCTCATAACCCGATGAGGTGGAAACCAAGCGATAGAGCTTTCCGCCGGGCAGCATGCGCAGTTCGACGACATAGCCGTTGGCAATGGCTGGCAGAGTGACCGAGGCCCAGTTGCGCCCCCCATCCACGGTTCGATACACAGCAGAATTGCCAGTGATCAAGACGCCGTTCATGGCATCCATGAAGTCCACTCGCAAGCTGTAGAAGTACTCGTTGCTCGGAAGTCCCTGGGCTTCAATGCTCTCCCAAGTCGCCGCCGCGTCTGTGCTGCGCATCAGGTTCAGGCTCGAACGCCATTGCCCAGCATTGCTGTCCCAGTTTGAATTGACACGGCTGAGCACAATGCCTGTGTTGCCGAGCAAGACCGGCAAACCGTAGAAGCCGTTGGGCGAGCTGTAGACCACTTGCTGCGTCTTGCCGTAGTCCGTTGACTTGTAGAGCTTGTCAAAAGACTGGATCCACAGCGTGCCGTTTGCGGCGACACGGCTCGGTCGAACCGATTGCTGAACCCAGCTGGCCCCCCCATCGGTGCTCACGCTCAGATAGTCATCCACCACCACCATCACGGTGCCGGGGCCCAGCACATGCAAGGCAGTGGGCGTGCCTTGCCAGCTTGCGTCCAATTTGTGCCAGGGCGCCTGCTGAATCCAGTTGGCCCCGCCATCGGTGGTCCGCACAACCGCGCCCAAACTACCGATGGCCCAGCCATTGTTGGCATCAAAAAACTTCACAAACGTCAAAGGTGAACGCAGGCCAGTGTTCTGCTTCACCCAAGTTTTTCCGGCATCCACCGACTTGAGAATTTCGCCTTGTTCGCCCGCAGACCAGACGGTCTTGGCGTCCAAGAAAAAGAGGTCTGACTGGCTGTTGCCACTGGGCTTGGGCTGCTGCCAGCACCAGCCACTGTCCTCAACGCCGGAGCAAGCCAGGCCCCGGACATGCGCGCGATTGTTCACACTGACGCGGAACTTCAGCTCCTTGTAGCTGCCCTCTTCGTTGCTGACCTTCAAGCTCACGTCGTAGTCACCGACCTTGGCGTATTCATGCTTGGGGCTGGCTTCGGTGCTGCTGCTGCCGTCCCCAAAGGTCCAGGCAAACTTCAAACCCGTGAGTGCTGAAGCGCTGTTGTCAAAGCTGGCCGCCGTGCCAATATCTGCGCTCGCCGCCGCCTTGATGGCCAGGTTCGCGGGAATCGCCGTGGCGGGGGTTGTGGGCTTGCTCGTGTCAACCGACGAACCGCCATCACTGCCGCCGCCGCAGGCGCTCAACAGGCTGGCCAACAACACCGAGACGGTCAAAACCTGTGTGGTCTGTTTCATAGTTCCTCTCCCATTTGATTCTTGCTCTCACCCAAGGCGCCCCAGCGGGCCCAGGCGCGCCGGAGTGTATCGATCGGCCATGACATGCCCAGCCCACTCCAAAGAGGGAGAGGGTTAGTACGAAACTTGGCAAGCGCAGCGCTCTTGACGCGAATCAACAGCCAGCGCTGTCGGATGTCTCGCCGCCCAAGGCAGAATGCCGCCCATGCCCGAGGCTCCCGCAAGTTCCCCCGCCCACAAAGCCAAATCCGCGCCGCAAAAGGCGATGGAGAAGCTCGGCCTGCTGCGCGACATCGACCTGGCCCTGCACCTGCCGCTGCGCTATGAAGATGAGACCCGCCTGATACCGATTGGCCAGACCCGCGAGGGCGAGACGGTGCAGTGCGAAGGCGAAGTGATCGAATGCCGGGTTGAGACGCGCGCGCGCCGCGTCTTGCTGGTGCGCATGGAAGATGAAAGCGGCGATCTGTTGCTGCGCTTCATACACTTCTACCCTTCGCACCAAAAGACCATGGCCGTGGGCCAACGCATCCGCGTGCGGGGCGAGTTGCGCCACGGCTTTTTTGGTCGCGAGATGGTGCACCCCAGCTTCAAGGCCGTCAGTGAAGACACGCCGCTGGCCACCGCGCTAACCCCGGTCTACCCGGCCAGCAACGGCCTGCCCCAGACCTATTTGCGCCGCGCCATCGCATCGGGGCTCAAACGCGCCGATCTGGGCGAGCTGCTGCCGCCCGGCGTGGTGCCACCCAGCCTGCCCAGCTTGCGCGATGCGCTGAACTTTTTGCACCATCCGCCACCTCAGGCGCGCCTCAGCACACTAGAAGACCACAGCCACCCGGCTTGGCAGCGGCTCAAGTTTGAAGAATTGCTGGCGCAGCAAATCAGCCAGATGCAAGCCCAGCGAGAACGCGCGCTGCTGAAGGCACCGGCGCTGAAGGCCCAGCGCGGCGGCTGGGTGGAGCGGCTGCTGGCCGCCCTGCCCTTTGGTCTGACCGGCGCGCAACAACGCGTCAGCGAGGAGATCGCCCAAGAACTGGCCCTGCCCCAACCGATGCACCGCCTGCTGCAAGGCGATGTGGGCTCGGGCAAAACCGTGGTGGCCGCCCTGGCGGCTGCGGTGGCCATTGACGCCGGTTGGCAATGCGCCCTGATGGCGCCCACCGAGATTCTGGCCGAGCAGCACTTCAAGAAGCTGGTCGGCTGGTTGGAGCCGCTGGGCCTGAAAGTGGCTTGGCTGACCGGCAGCGTCAAGGGCAAGGCCCGCCAGAAGATGCTGGACGCTGCCGCCGATGGCTCGGCCCAGTTGGTGATCGGCACCCATGCGGTGATCGAAGACAAGGTGCAATTCGCCAAGCTCGGGCTGGCCATCATTGACGAGCAGCACCGCTTTGGCGTGGCCCAGCGTCTGGCCTTGCGGAAAAAGCTGGCGTCGATGGACCTAGAACCACATCTTTTGATGATGAGCGCCACGCCGATTCCGCGCACCTTGGCGATGACGTATTTCGCCGATCTGGCGGTCTCCACCATCGACGAGCTGCCGCCCGGGCGCACGCCCATCGTCACCAAGGTGTTTGCCGACAGCAAGCGCTTCAATGTGATCGAAAAAATCCTCGACGAAGTGGCCAACAAGGGCGCGCAGGTCTATTGGGTATGCCCTTTGATCGAAGAAAGCGAGGCCCTGGACCTGAACAATGCCACCGAAACCCATGCCGAGCTCTCCGCTGCGCTGCAGGGTTATGCCGTGGGCCTGCTGCATGGACGCATGGCCCCGGCCGAGAAGGCGGCCGTGATGGCGGAGTTTTCGGCCGGGCGCATCAGCGTGCTGGTGGCCACCACGGTGATCGAAGTGGGCGTGGATGTGCCCAATGCCAGCCTGATGGTGATCGAGCACGCCGAGCGCTTCGGCCTGAGCCAGCTGCACCAGTTGCGCGGACGGGTCGGTCGCGGTGCCGTCGCCAGCGTCTGCGTGCTGCTTTACACCGGGCCCTTGTCCGACACGGGCAAATCGCGCCTCAGGGCCATGGCCGAAACCAACGACGGCTTTGAGATCGCCCGGCGCGACTTGGAGATTCGCGGCCCGGGCGAATTCATGGGCGCACGCCAAAGCGGCGCCGAACTGCTGCGCTTTGCCGATCTGCAAGAAGACTCCGGCCTGCTGCAAGCCGCCCGCCGCCTCGCGCCGCAACTGCTGGACAAGCACCCCCAGGCCGCGCGCCGTCAGGTGGAGCGCTGGCTGGGTTCCAAAGCGGAGTTCTTGAAAGCCTGAGGGACTCTGGCGTGGCCAGGGATTTTTCACCATTGCGGTCACAGTTGATAACCCTCTAGCTATGACTAGACTCGCCCCAATTCCAAAAAATATCAGGAGGGTGCGTCATGCAAAAGTTTCCCTATGGCCTCTCAGCGGCAGCAATCGCTGGTGCCGGGCTTTTATCGGCATGTGGCGGCGGAGGCAGCGGGGGTACAGAAAAGCCCCCAGAACCCCTGCCCACCGCCAACTCTGTGGCGGACAGCTACACGCTCGATTGGAATGCCGCCAAGCGTTTGAGCGTGCTGGACAACGACAGCAGCTCTGGTGGCATCGCCAAGCTCAGTCTCGTCGAGTCGCCCAAGAATGGCACGGCCACCGTTGAAGACGGGGTCTTGCTCTACACGCCCAAGGCCGGTTTCTTCGGTGAAGACAGTTTGCGCTACCGACTGACGGTCGGCACGGCCAGCAGTGAAGCGGCAGTCAAACTCAGTGTGGAAGCCAGTTTGACCGTCGAAGGCGTCGTCAGCGATGCGCCGATCGCCAACGCCAAAGTGCAGTTAAACGCTGGCAGCAAAAGCGTTACTGCCGACGCCGACGCCAATGGACGCTACAGCGTGGTATTCAAAACCGCCGAGCCTGGGGCGTTTGTCCGCCTCTCTGCCCAGGGCCAAGGCACGCAAAGCCATGTGGTGCTGGAGAGCTTGGTCGGAGAAGCCAAGTCCTTGGCCGCAGTCAGTCCAACTGGCAAAGTCAGCGCGGCGCAATGGCCCGCACTCAACATCACCCACTTGAGCAGCGCGCAGGTCGGACTGCTGACGCAAAGAGGAACGCTGCCCAGCTCTGATGCTGAGCTCAGCACCCGAATCGCCAGCATCAGCGCCTTTGAAATTCTCGACGCCGCCGCGCTGATCAAGCTGCTTGTCGATGACCAAGTGCCCCTGCCTGCTGGCGCCAAATCCACGCAGGAACTGCTCAACTCGGCTTCGCTCTACCCAGCATTCAGCAGCCTTGCTCTCAAGACCTACGACACACGGATTGAGAAGCTTCAGCAGGGCCTATCAGCTGACCCGGCACTCTCTTCAGCCATGCCCAAACCAGCGACGGACGGATTGACCCTGTTGTACGTGAGCGGCCTGGGTGGTGGGGCAATCCCAGCGTCGCGAATAACGCTACAAGCCGACGGCTCCGCTTTGGTTGTGGACAGCAGCGTCAAAAAGGGCCGCTGGACTCATGAGTCCAATCAAATCACGGTGCTCTATGACGAAGCACTGATCTACAAGACGACGGGCAGCAAGGCCGGCTATCCTGGCCTAGGAAATGCCAGCGCGAACAACGTCGTCACAGGTTTCCAGATCCGTGAAATGGGCGGCATGCCCAGTAGCCGGATACTGGCTGCCATCAACTCCATCGGCTATCTCGAAGTCTTGGAAGGATCATCAAGCGGCCAACGCATTCCAAGCGAAGCTCAATGGTGGGCGAATTGGCGATACAAGGCCAAACAGCCGTTTTCAACGCAAGACTTTGCCGCAGGCAAGCGCTGGGCTGGGCCTTTGTCGGCACGAACCTCGATGCAGAGTGGACAGGGCAGCTATCAAGATGTAATGCTGATCACCGGCCCCGGAACAGGGCGCATGGAGCGCAGCGGCGAGAACTTCAATTGGTCGATCGAGGACGGAGACTTGCTGGCTCGTTTGAGTGACGGCAGCTATCGCTATCAGCGCATGGGTAAAGATCCCAGCGGGGCCGAACGCTGGCTGGTGGAGCAGAGCGTCAACGGCGTGGTGTCAAGCGTCGCCGAGATCATGGCCGTCGAAGCGGTAGACCTGAAGGTCGATGCCCCGATGATGGCGAGGAAATGGAACTCCAATGTCAACGCCCAAAGCTGGCAGGATACTTTCTTCTCTTTGCGCTCCGATGGCGCGGTGGGTCTGGTGGGCTTGGGTTACAAGCAGCAGGAATACGCCCCGACCTACCAGTACGGCACGTGGGATCTCAAGGCCGACGGTAGCGTGATGCTTTACACCGCGCGGCGAAGCGATGGCAAGCTATGCACTCAAGAGTGGATTCAAACCGCCCCGCCGACCACCAACCCCGACTGCAAAACGAGTGAGTGGCATCAAATCAAGATGGTGGGGAAGAACGGCCGTCACTTGTTCGCCATGGACAAGGTCAGCGCGCCCAATTTCCCCATCAGCTATCGCTTGATTGCACTGACTGATAGCGGCGAGGTGAAGTGATCGACGTCATCCCCCATCAAGCACCGCGTGTTGCACTCGAATGCTCAGTTGGGGCTCGATTCGACTCTGTCCTTGCAAGGATGACACTTCAGTTTGCCGCGTCGATCGCCATGGCGCCCTGAACACAGGCCCTGACGCCGCGACAGGCAGGGGCGCCCTCAGGAACAACCCGGCGCTGTCGGCCCGCCCGGGCGGTAGCCGTCGGTGAGGGTGTGCAAGAAGCACAGCAGCTCGGCCTGTTCGACCTCATTCGTCAAGGGGCGGGCGCTGAAGGGGGCGTCGCGGTTGACATTGCCACGCAGAGCCGGGGGCAGGTCGTCATAGAGCTGCACCTGCCGGTCCTGGCTGGGGTAGAAAAAGGCCGCATCGGCATCCCGCAGTTGATAAAAGCGCAGGGCCATCTCCAGGCTGGTGAATTGGCCGTTATGAAAATAGACCGGGCGCTGGGCGGTGTTGCGCAAGCTAGGAATGCGAAAGAACCCACAGCTGTCGGTCCGGCCCTTGAGCTCGCTGCGTGGCGACTGGCACAGGCCCAGGTCATAGGCCTGGGCGTCTGCGTTGGCCGGGATCTTGCTGTTACGCGGCACGCCCAAAGCGGCGTAGCCAAAAGTGCTGAAAACCGGTGGCCGACCATCCACACTCAATGAAGGGTGGCAGGCGGCGCAATTGCCCCGCTTGGGGTCGTTGAACACCGCCAAACCCCGAGCTTCGGCTGCGGTGAATTGGGCCCTGCCTTGCTGCACCCAGTCAAACTTGGCGTCATAGGGGTGCATGCGGGCGTCTTCCAGCTGAAAGCTTTGCAAGGCTTGGCTGGCCTGCGCGACCCATGTGGCGTCATCCGGCACCTGCGCTGCGCTGGCATGCAAAAAGACGCGCGCAAATTCGGCGGCATAGGGAGCCGCGCGCAGCTTGCGCGCCAAATCGGCGCGGCTGCCATTGTCCATCTCACGCGGATTGAACCAAGGCAGCAGGGCCTGCGCCGCGAGGTCGTCGGCACGGCCGTCGGCCATCAAGCCGCCACGATAGTCCCCAGGCGCGGTGCTCGATGTGCCGGTGAAAGCGCCCACACGCTCCAAGTAGCGCAGCGATGGAACGGCCCGCAATCCAAATTCGCTGCTCGAGCGTCCGCCCTGCTGCACCGCCAAGGCATTGGGCGGGCCGTGGAAAAAAGCCGGGTCATGGCAGGTGGCGCAGGACATGCGGCCCGAACCGCTGAGGCTGGGGTCATGAAAAATTTGCTCGCCGAGCGAGGCCTTGGCACTCAGGGCCGCACTGCTGGCGGGGGGGCTGGGCGGCTGCGGCTGTGAAGCGGCGGAGGCCGGCGGCGTTGGACTGGAGGCAGCACTGGCGGCAGTAGCCGCGGCCGTGGCATCGGACGCGCCGGAGTTCCCGCCGCCAGCGCCACCGCCACAAGCCACCAAGGCAAAGACCCATACCGCAGCGCCAGCAGCCCTCGGCCAAGCTGGCTTGCGGCTCAGTTTTGAACAGGTGTGGTCGCGCCCCATGCGCTGATTATGGCGCTTAGGTTTGCCGCCTCGATGCCCCACTGATGGGGGCCAGCGCCAGCCTGGGCTCAGGCGCTGGCCTCGGCCTCATCCAGCAGGCGAGCAATCAAAGCGCCTTGCAGCTCAGGCGGCAATTGCAGACTGACCTGGACCCCATTGCCGGCCGCCGCTTGCACCGCTTCACCGTCTCGGCCGCGCAAGGCTTGCAAGGTGATCTCGCGGTTGCCGCTGGGGTGAATGATCTCCAGGCGGTCGCCCACAGCGAAGCGATTTTTCACTTCGATCTGGGCCCAGCCCTGGGCATCGATCTGGCGCACCTCGCCGACAAACTGGCTGCGGTGCGCTTTGGAATGGCCGTCCAGATAATTCTGCAGCTCTTGGCTGCGATGGCGTTGGTAGAAGCCGCTGGTGTAGCCACGGTTGGAGAGGCCGTCGAGCTCGCCCAGCAAGGCGGGGTTGAAGGGGCGGCCGGCCACCGCGTCGTCGATGGCGCGGCGGTAGACCTGGGCCGCGCGTGAGACGTAGTAGCGGCTCTTGGTGCGGCCCTCGATCTTCAGCGAATCCACGCCAATCTCCACCAAGCGCTGCACATGCTCGACCGCACGCAGGTCTTTGGAGTTCATGATGTAAGTGCCGTGCTCATCTTCTTGAATGGGCATCAGCTCGCCCGGGCGCTGCGACTCTTCGATCAAATAAGTGCGGTCGGCCAGCGGATGGCGCGGCGTGCCGCCAGCGGCGGCCACAAAGTCTTGCTCGGCCTGCTGCACGGCCTTGTGGAAGTCGAACTGAATCGGCTGAGCCTGGCCCGCTTCGTCCTCGAAGGCATCGCCCAGCTTGTAATCCCAGCGGCAGGCATTGGTGCAAGTGCCTTGGTTGGCATCGCGGTGATTGAAATAGCCCGAGAGCAGGCAGCGCCCGGAGTAGGCGATGCACAAAGCGCCGTGGACAAAAACCTCCAGCTCGATATCGGGACATTCCTGGCGGATTTGCGCCACTTCGTCCAGACTCAGCTCACGCGACAAGATGATCCGCTTGAGGCCCTGGCGCTGCCAGAACTTCACCCCGGCATAGTTGACCGTGTTGGCCTGCACCGAGAGGTGAATCGGCAGCTCGGGCCAGCGCTCGCGCACCATCATGATCAGGCCGGGGTCGGCCATGATGAGCGCGTCGGGCTGCATCGCCACCACCGGCGCCATATCGGCCAGATAGTTCTTCAGCTTGCCGTTGTGCGGCAAGATATTGCTGGCCACCAGGAACTTTTTGCCGCGCGCATGCGCCTCGGCAATGCCGATCTTGAGGTTCTCGAGCTTGAAGTCGTTGTTGCGCGCGCGCAGCGAGTAACGCGGCTGACCGGCGTAAACCGCATCGGCACCAAAGTCGAAGGCCGCGCGCATGCGCTCGAGATCGCCCGCAGGCAAGAGCAGTTCAGGGGACTTGAGCAAAGACATGGTCGGGGCGCTGGTGACAAACAACCCACCAGTCTAGGAAAAGCCCACCGCACTCGCCTTGCCGCAGATCAACAAGGCGTCAAACAATCCAAGGCTCACTTCAAGCGCTGCACCCAGTAGATCAGCACTTCTTGACGCGGCCGCAGATCTACATCGCTGTAGGCATAGACCGGCACGGCATTGATCGCCTCCACCGTGGCCATACCGGAGATCACCCGGCCAAACACCGCATAGCCGGGTTTGTCGGCCGATTGGTAGTCCAAGCTGGGGTTGTCTCTGACGTTGATGAAGAACTGGTTGGTGGCGCTGTTGGGGTCGCTGCGGCGCGCCATGGCGATGGTGCCGGGCAAGTTGTACTCGCGCGCTTCCAGCGGAATGGGCGCATAGCTGGGGTAGCGCTCCACCATGCCGCTGGTGTAGCCGCCGCCCTGAATGATGAAGTCGCGGTCCACGCGGTGGAACAGCGTGTTTTTGTAGGCGCCATCGGCCACATAGCGCAGGAAGTTGTTGACGGTATTGGGCACCGTGTCCGAGAACAACTCGAAGACGATTTCGCCGCTGCTGGTCAACATGCACACCGTGGGCAGCTTGCTCTGCGCCGATTTGGCCAAGCCTTCGTTGCTGCAGCTCTGAGTGTTGGGGTAGGGATTAGGGTTGGGCGTGGGAACAGGCAAGGGCAGCGGGCGATGGTCATCCTCGCCGCTGCCGCCTCCGCAGGCAGCCAACAGAATCACAGCAGCGGCGCTGAGCGCACGCAAAACAAAAGAGCGCATTGAGCGGACTCCTGAAACACAGTCCCTGGCTCAACGCGCTCGATCAGGCCTGTGATGACAGCAGGCCGACTTGCTTACTTCTTGTTACGGCTTGATCTCTTCGGCCTTGATGATGACCACGTCCACCAAGGGGATGTCATTCGCGTTCGTCGCCGTCGTGTTGATCTGGTCGACGATGTCTTGGCCGGTCAAGACCTTGCCGAAAACGGCATAACCATTGGGGTCCGAAGCGTTGGCATCCTTGTAGTTCAAGAAGGCGTTGTCCTTGGCATTGATGAAGAACTGGGCGGTCGCTGAGTCCGGCACCGAGGTGCGGGCCATGGCGATGGTGCCGCGCAGATTGCGCAAGCCCACATTGCTTTCCAGCTTGATGGCCGCCGAGGTGGGCGTCTTTTCAACCAAGCCGCCCGTGGTGCGGGTATAGCCACCGCCTTGGCTCATGAAGTCCTTGATGACGCGGTGGAAGATGGTGCCGTTGTAGAAGCCCTCGTTGACATACTTGAGGAAGTTGGCCGTGGTGATGGGGGCGTGGGCGTTGTCCAAGCCCAGTTCAATCACGCCTTTGCTGGTGGTCAAACGGACCCGATGCGTGACGGTCATTTCAACCGCCGGTTTGATATCGGGCGTGGGTTGAATCGGCGTGCCGGCATCCGAGCCGCCACCACCGCATGCGCTCAACAAGGTCAGGGCGCCCATCGCAGCGCCGATCAAGAAGGGTCGAACAAAAGACTTGGACATGGTGTTGGGTATCAATCTAAAACTGAAATCAGGACCTGGATGGAAGTCGGGGGGCGACAGGTTTTCAAACGCTCGGGAGTATCCCCGCTTCCGGCGAGGCGGCGGGGCGGGCCAGCGGCCCGGCTGATTGCAGATCGCCCGCCTCGCATGAAACAGCGGGCGCGCGATCCCTCGTCAAGACGCCTCGAGATTGTCAATCAAGCGGGTGGCGCCCAGCTTGGCCGCGGCCAGCGCCACCAGGGGCTGGCCTTCCACCGCCGCGCCCAGATCATGCTGGCGGCGCAGCGTCACATAGTCGGGCTGCCAGCCATGCGCGCGCAGGTGCTGCATGGCCTCGGCTTCCATCTTGGGCAGGTCGCGCTCGCCGGCTTGCCAACGCCCGATCAGCGTCTTCAAAGTCTGGCTCAGGCGCAAAGCCTCGGCCCGTTCGGCCTCGCTCAAATAAGCATTGCGAGAAGACAGGGCCAAGCCTTCGGCGCTGCGCTGGGTCTCGCCGGCAATGATCTCGATGGGCAAGGCCATCTGCGCCACCATGCGGCGCAAGACCATCAGCTGCTGGTAGTCCTTTTTGCCAAACAGAGCGATGGAGGGCTGAACGATATTGAAGAGCTTGGCCACCACGGTGCACACGCCGATGAAAAAGCCAGGGCGGAAATGCCCTTCCAGAATGTCGGACAGCTCCGAGGGCGGGTGCATTTTGTAGCCCTGGGTCTCGGGATAGAGCTCGCCCTCGGCCGGCGCAAACACAAAGTCGCACCCTGCGCCGGCCAAGAGCCCGGCATCGCGCTCCAGCGTGCGTGGGTAACGGTCAAAGTCTTCGTGCGGCGCAAATTGCAGGCGATTGACGAAGATGCTGGCAATGACCACGCCGCCCTCGCCCACCGCCGTGCGGCCCTGGCGCACCAAGGCCAGATGACCGTCGTGCAAGCTGCCCATGGTGGGCACGAAGGCCCGTTGGCTGTGGCCGGCCAGGGCTTGGCGCAGCTCCGAAATGGTGTGAATGACTTGCATAACAGAAGTATTGGTTTTCGCGGCGCCGGCGCCGGGCTTCTCTACAGCCGGGGCCTCTTCAATAACCGTGGAGTTCGTTTTGCGGGAAGGTCTGCGCCTTCACCTCGCCCACATAGCGACGCACCGCGTCTTGCACCGAGGAGGCGCTTTGCATGAAGTTCTTGACGAAGCGCGGGCGGCGGCCCGGTGTGACGTCCAACATATCGTGCAAGACCAGCACCTGGCCCGAACAGCCCACGCCGGCGCCAATGCCGATCACAGGAATGCCCAGGGTCTGGGTCAGCTCTGCCGCCAAGCCGGAAGGCACCATTTCCAGCACCAGCATTTGCGCCCCAGCAGCCACCAGCTCTTGCGCCTGCTGCTTCATCAAGGCGGCCGCAGCTTCTTCACGCCCTTGCACCTTGTAGCCGCCCAGCATGGTGACGGTTTGCGGCGTCAGGCCCAGATGGGCGCAGACCGGGATGCCGCGCTCGACCAAAAAGCGCACGATGGGCGCGGTCCAACCGCCGCCCTCAAGCTTGACCATATGAGCGCCCGCCTTGATCAAGGCCGCGGCGCTCTTCCAGGCTTCGGCGGTCGAGCTTTGATAGCTGTCAAAGGGCAGATCGCCAATGATCCAGGCGCTCTTGCGGCCGCGTGCCACACAGCGGGTGTGATAGACCATCTCTTCCAACGTCACCGGCACCGTGCTGCTGTGGCCCTGCAAGACATTGCCCAGCGAATCGCCGACCAGCATCACATCCACACCGGCTTCATCCAGCACGCTGGCAAAGGCCGCGTCATAGCAGGTGAGCATGGCGATCTTGTCGCCGCTGGCATGCATGTCCAACAGGCGCTGCAGGCTCATCGGTTTACGTTCAGTCATGGGTTCACCTCGGTCGTCGAATCTCGTGCGCAGGCCCTGGGCGGGCTCGCTTTTCGGGCGCAGTGTAGCCGGGTGCCCCAGGGTTTGCTCTAGGACGGGTCTAGGGCGGGCTGACTAGGCCCCTTTCACACCGGGACTCTCTGACTGTGCAATTTGTCACGATCCAGCCCCTGTGCACATAATGCCAGCGCACGCCGCCTCAGCCCGCCCGGGTGAAAAGGAGCAGCATGGCCGAATTGGATCGCGATTGGGCAAAGCGCATGAGCGCGGCAGACGCCGCCGTCATGGAGCTCTTGTTTGACAGCCGGCATTTGCTCAACCCCTTGCATGCCCACGCCAGTGGCCATCAGCTCAGCGAGGCTGTGCTCGCCACCTTGCCCAAGCCTCCGCGGGAACTGACGCTGGCCTCTGACGGCATCGGCTTGGCCGTGACCAGCCAGCAGACCCAAGCCCTGGTGGAAGCGGCGCTGCGCTTGCAAAAGCAACAAGACCTCGGCAAGGGCAGCAACAAGCTGCGCGTGCGCTGCGGCATTCATGCCCTGCAAGATGCCACCCAACCCCAGGCCGAGGAGCTCGCTCTGGCGCGACGCCTGGCCTCGGTCGCGGAGCTGGGGGGCGTATGCCTGAGCGCCCAGGCCGTGGACCAACTTGCGCAACCTTGGAGCCTGGCCTTGCGTGACCGTGGCCACCAGCCCGACGCTGCCGGTCTCGACATGCATGTCTTCAGTATCGAGCCCGAAATGTCTGCACCCACGCCTTCAGCTGGCGCCGCGTTCGGGTCCATCCTGGCCGTGCTGCCCCCCAATTTGGGCGCCAACAGCCCACGACTGCAAGCCATGGCCGATCTGGTGGCCGACACCTTGATCGTGGCCTTGTCTCGCTCCTCGCAGCTCCAAGTGGTGTCGGCACGGTCCAGCCGCGGCCTGCGGCATTCGCGCCAGGCCTTGAGCGATGCGTTCGAGCATTTGCACGCCCACCATGTGGTGGTGTGCACCGGCAGCGTGGGCGTGGGCGAGCGCTTGTTTTTGCAACTGGCCTTGCACGCCCGCAGCGATGCTGGGCCTGCGTCGCCAGCGCTTTGGCAAGAACGCCTCGAATGCAAGCTCGAAGACCTGCTGTACGGCGAGGCCTTCAGCCTGCAAGAAGCCTGTGCCGACATTCACCGGCTCTTGCTGCATGAGAGCTTGTCGGTCAGCAAGACCCAGGTCTGGCATTCGATGGAGAACTACCAAATCTTCAGCGCCGCCACCCAGCTGATGCACAAGCTCTCACCCGGCTGCCTGGAGCAGTCCGGCCAGATGTTGAGCTGGCTCAGCCAGCAACAGCCGCAAGCGGCCGAGCCGCTGGCATGGTTGGCGTTTTGGCACATGTTGAAGGGCGTTCAAGGTCAGGAGGCGATTGACGAGGCCGCGGCACAAGCCGCCCACTTCGCCCAAGCCGCCTTGGCCCTGAGCCCCAGCCATGCCCTGGCCCACACCTTTTTTGGGCATACCTTGGCCATGCGGGGCGGTGATTTGCAGCTCGCCTTGCAACACCACCAGCTCGCCCTGCGGCACAACCCCAGCTGCGCCTTGGCGTGGTCGTTTCAAGCTTTGGCGCAAACCTATTCCGACCTGAGCCGTGAAGCCTGTGAGTCGGCCCGACTGGGCTTGGCCCTGTCGCCTTTAGACCCCTGGCAGTATTTTCTTGAAGCGGCGCTGGCCCATGCGCTGCTGGCCCATGGCCAGTACCAGGAGTCACTGGACCATGCACAAAAGTCGCTGCGCCTGTGCGCAAGCCATGGGCCCACGCTGCTCTACATGGCAATTGCACAAGTCCGTTTGGGCTTGCAGGCCCAAGCCGAAGCCTCGATGCAAAGCCTGCTGCAACTGTGGCCGAGCTCGACGGTTGCGGCCTTCCGTGTCCGCTATTGGGGACGCCAGGCCGAGCACACCGAAGACTTTGCGCAGGCCTTGGCCCAAGCCGGCATGCCGCTGCTCTAACTTTTCTGGCTCACTTTTTGGAAGGACGAACACGCTATGCAGACCTTGAGCGTCGTTGATCGATTGGCTGGCGTCGGACCGTTCGCAGGTGTCGGGCCCTTCGCGGGGGTCGGCCCTTTTGCTGGCGTGGGCCCCTTTGCCGGGGTGGGGCCCTTCGCGGGCGTTGGCCCCTTTGGCGGCGGCCTCAAAAACTACAGCAGTGCCGGTGACAACGAATTGGGCAGTGCCTGCTTGGTGCGCACTCAGGGTTATCTGACCCAAGGGCTGGCCGATCCCGATCCCCCGGCGCCCTGCCCGGGCTTTGATGCCGCGCCCTGGCTGCATTACGGCGCAGCGCCGCGCGCGCAGTCGCTGCTGATGGAGGCTTTGAGCGGTTTGCGGGTGCGTGCCCTGGAGAGCAGCAGCGAGACCGCCGTGCTGGAACAACTGGGCGAAGGCCCGCAAGGCCTGGCGTGGCGGCCGCTGCTCAGCATCAAGCGGCCGCCGCTGCCGTATTTCGTCGCGCAAGCGCGGCTGGTGGATGACCTGCTGCCTTTGCGCGAAGTGCGCCTGCAAGAAATCCATGCCCAGGCCAATGACGCCCTGAGCTTTTTGCTGAGTGCCTCGCAACTGCCCTGGCATCGCTTGCCACGCACCTTGGAGTTGATCGCTGCCGCACTGGCCTTGCAAATGGCGGTGCAAATGCGCTTCAAACAAATCTTGGCTTGCCCGCGGCCGCATCAAATTCGGCCCAGCTTGATGCCCATGATCGATGTGCCCAACCACGGCACATTGCCCAGCGGACATGCCGGCGAATCGCACCTGGTGGCGGCCCTGTTGATGCACCTGATGCAAAAAGCCCAGTTGCCCCCCGTGCAGACCCAGATGTTGGTGCGCATGGCGCTGCGCATTGCCGAGAACCGGGTGGTCGCCGGTGTGCATTACCCCATGGACAGCTTGGCGGGCCGCTTGCTGGGCGAGAGCGTGGCGCGCTTTGTTCTGGCCAGCGTGGGCGAAACCACGGCCGCCCCCGCGCTTTTGCAATTTGGCGGCGATGCCTTTGGCCCTGCCGCCTTGGCCCAGCCCACGGAAGCGCAGGCGCCCTGGCACAGCCCGGAATGCAAAGAGCTCGCGGCCTCCGGCGCCGACCCGCAACTGCCCCTGCTCAAAGACCTCGCCCGGCTTTGGGACCTGGTCTGCAAAGAATGGGCACTGACGCCCGGCAGCAGCAGCGCAGGCAACTCGGCCAGTGCCGCCTGATGAAGGCCCAAGCCAAGTCATTGAGCGCGCAGCCGCCCGGCCCAGTGCCCCGGCCTGCGGCGCCTGCATGGCAAGCACGCAGCCGACACAGCCTGCCCGGCGACCCCTATTTGGACTGGGCCCTGGCCACCCAATGGCAGGGCTTTCCCACGCTAAGTGGCCCGGCTTCGCAGGCCTATCCCGCCGATGCCTGGGTGCCGCTGATCGCGCCCAGGGGGCCGGCCTTGCAAGCCCTGCTCCGGCGCGACAAGGCGCTGCTGCGCATCAACCCCATGTGTCCGCCGGACGTGGCCTGGCTCACGCTCTGGGTTCACCGCAGCGCTGTTGAGCGGCTGCGCCAAAGCGTGCCCGGCTGCGAGTTGTCGCAGGTGTTGCCGGTGCGCTTTGAAGCGGCGCGCCCGCTCAGCCCCAAGCGCGGGCGCCCGAGCATCCCTTTGGTTCTGGGCAGCATCGACCGCGGCGGCGCCTTTTTGAACCAGGTGTTTCAAGCGCCGGGCCGGCAGGGGACCTGCCGTCTCTTGTCCTACTGGGACCAGGAATCGCTGCCCCCTTTGGAACCCGGTTCTGCGTGGCAGCTCGCACCGGCGGGCTATGGCCGCGAACTCAGCGCCTCGGCACTGCAGGCCTTGCATCAACGCAGCCAACACCGGCCCGATGCGGAGGCGGCGATCTATCAGGAATTGGGCCTGCCGGAGCTGCTGCGCGCCGCAGC
Organism: uncultured Burkholderiales bacterium; assembly: GCA_945952065.1. GTDB lineage: Bacteria > Pseudomonadota > Gammaproteobacteria > Burkholderiales > Burkholderiaceae_C > Paucibacter_A. The sequence goes on from CAMFGY010000001.1 coordinate 136,809, forward strand.
CTGCAATCAGCCCGACCACGCCACCCATGTGCTCGACACCCTGGCCGGTCTGCCCGCCAGCCGCCGCAACCCCGCCAATGCCAAGCCCGAGCAGCTGGATGCTGCCGCCCACGCCCCGCTGGTGATGGTCTCCGTGCCCGGTAGCTTGGAAGGCCAAACCACCGGTGCCGCCTGCGTGGCGCAAATTCTCGACGGCCTGCATCACATCCTGCACCAAGCCCAGGCCCACGCCCCCGAAGCGGCCGTGGTGGTGAACATCAGCCTGGGCGCCTTGGGCGGCCCGCACGATGGCAGCTCGGCCCTGGAGCAAGCGATTGACGACTTGATGCGCAAACGTCCGCGGCTCTTGGTCGTGTTTGCCGCCGGCAACAGTGGCGGCGATCTGCTGCTGGACCCCACCTGCGGCACCAATGCGGCCGGGTCGCTGGCGGCAGGTCAAAGCGCCCAGCTGACCTGGCGCTTGCAACCCGGCGATCCCACCGACAGCTTTTTGGAGCTCTGGTGGAAGGCCTCCACAAGGCCTGTTGGCACTCGGGCGCAGCCAAGCAAAACCGCCCAGGCCTTGCAACTGCGCGTCGTGGCGCCCTTTCGCTCGGCCTGGCTGCAGCCGGGGCAACAGCTGGATTTGACCCTGGGCCGGCGCCTGCTCGGCCGCCTGCACCTGCAGGCCTTGGACGCCGAGCGCGGCCGCGCTCAGCTGTCCTTGGCGCCGGTGCGGGGCGAGCGCGGCGGCCTGCCCGCCGGGCGTTGGCTGCTGGAGCTGCGCAATGCCGGCCAGCACGCCTTGCAGATCGAAGCGCGCATCCAGGGCGATTTGCCGCGCTGGACCGACCCCGCCCCGGTGCAGTCGGTGCTGGTCGAAGCGCAAGGCCTGCAGCTGGGCGGCGCCGGCAGCCTCAACGGTTTGGCCACCGGCCAGCTGCCCTTGCTGGTGGGGGCGGCCCACGCCGACGATGAGCGGGACTCGCTCTACAGCGCCCGCCTCTCACCCACAGATCGCCGCCACCGGCTGGTGCGTGCCGTGGCGGACGAAGGGCCTTTGGCCTATGGCTTGATTGCCGCCGGAGTGCTCTCAGGCAGCCAGGCCCGCATGGGCGGCACCAGTGTGGCCGCCCCGGTCGCCGCCCGCCACTGGGCAAATCGGCTGGCCCGTGGCGGGCAAGCGCCACGCCCCGAAGATTGGCTGGAATTTCTGAGCAAGCAGCCGCAGGCCCGCAAGCCGCCCACTGCACAGCGCATAAAAGCGAACTTCACGAAAGCGAACTTCACAAAAGCGAGTTTCCCGGTGCTGCGCCCTCAAGCGCCAGCCACTGCAAAGCGAGCCCTGGCAGGCAAGTCGCAACAATCAGCCCCTTCCCGCGTGCGTACGCACCGCTGAGCCCTTGGCGGCTGTGCGATACGCTTGCTCAAATGACATCAATGTCATTTGCAGCCCGAAGAATGCCTCTCCAATCGCTTGCGATACGCCCCGCGCGCGCGTGCTGCGGCGCCCCCCTGTCAGCCCTGAATCACCGTGAACATTTTGTTGATTGAAGATGAGAGCCAGATTGCCGACTTCGTCTGCAGCGGATTGCGCAGCCGCGGCTTTGAGGTCCAGCATTGCGAGAATGGCCAACAGGGCTATGAGTTGGCCTTGAAGGGAGGCTTTGATGCCATCGTGCTCGATTTGATGCTGCCAGGCCGTGATGGGCTGGACGTCTTGAAGGGTTTGCGCGCCCAGGATGTACAGACGCCGGTGATCTTGCTGACCGCTCGCAATGAGCTCGGCGACCGCTTGACCGGCCTCGGCCTTGGCGCTGATGACTATTTGGCCAAACCGTTTTTCGTCGAAGAACTCGCGGCGCGAATCCAGGCTTTGTTGCGACGTCTTTCGGGCGAACGACAAAACCATTTGCAGGTGGGCCCGGTCTTGTTGGATCGCATCGAACGCAGCGCCAAGGTGTCGGGCCAATTGATTGAGCTGACGACCCGGGAGTTCAAGCTGCTGGAGTACCTGATGCGCTCAGCGGGTCAGGTGTTCACCCGCGCACAAATTCTTGAACATGTGTGGGGCTATGACTTCGACCCCAGCACCAATGTGGTGGATGTATGCATCAAGCGGATTCGCGCCAAACTGGCCTCCGGTGAGGTCGGTGACGCAGCGGCAACGCCCCAGTGCATTGAATCCGTGCGCGGCACCGGCTACCGGTTCAGGGTCGAGCCGTGAAGCAGCAAGCGAGTGCCTCGCCCAACACGGCCTTCAGCTTTCGATTGCGATTGTTCCTTGGGGCGAGCGCGCTGACTGTGACGGTGCTCGCTGTGGTGTTGACCATGGCATGGCGCGAAGTGTTGGAGTATGAGGTCTCTCGCTTAGACGAACGCCTTTGCATGGAGGCCCGGCGCGTGGCCGAACAAAGCTTGAGGGGTCAGGGAGAAGACCCGAATCGCCTGGCGGACGACATCGCGCAAAAACTGCATCTGGACAACGTCGCGCAGTTGCGCTTGCGGGTCGAGCCAACGCGGGCAGAAGCGACACCGGGGGCCGCAGCAGCGGGCGCTGCGCACGCGACCTCGTTCGAATGGCCTTCAACACCCAACTGGCAAGACGAAGCCGGTTCAACGGAGAACCGAGCGCGTCCGGGCCGAGCCGACGACCCGCGCGGGCGTTGCCAGCTGGCGGGCTCGTCGGTGGCCGCGCACGACTGGCGCATTGCGCGTGTGCAAACCCAGCAAGGCAAGGCTTGGTTGGCCGCGGACCTGGACGCCTTGAGAGCCGATGTGCAAGCGGCTTTGCAACGCGCTTTGTGGGGCGTGCTGCCACTTGCCTTGGGTTTGAGTGCCTTGAGTGCTTGGTTAATTGCGGCGATGACGATGCGCCCGCTGGTTCGCCTGCAAGAAGCCATGCGGCGCTTGAGTCCGCGCGATTGGGGGCAACGGCTTTCGAGTCATGGGCAAGACCGCGAATTCCAAGCGCTCATCTCGACCTACAACACGATGCTGGACCGGCTGGAACGCAGCTTCAATCAGGCCTCGAGGTTTTCCTCTGATGCGGCGCATGAACTCCGCACCCCGCTGACGATTCTGCAAGGACGCCTGGAGCAAGCGATCCAGGCCTCGGACCGCCGCGCGGTGCAAGTCGAGTTGGGCAGCATCCTCGATGAAGTGGCCCGTCTATCCGGCATCACGCGCAAGCTCTTGATGTTGTCGCAGGCCGACGCCGGCAAGCTGGCGCTGCACCTGGGTGAACTGGATCTTTCCGAGCTCTTGCAAGACCTGCTGGCCGATGCGCAAATGATCGCGGGCGAAGGCCGAAAGATCGTCAGCCATATTGAGCCGGGCCTGCGCTTGCAAGCCGACGAAATTTTGCTGCGCCAAGCCCTCAACAATTTGCTGAGCAATGCCTTGCGCTATGGCCTGCCGCAAGGGCGACTGGAAATCATGGCCCGTCAAACCCCAAACAAAAACGGCCAAGGCTGGCTGGAACTCATCTTTGCGAATGACAGCGAGCCCCTGGGCGCCGAGCAGCGCGCCCACTTCTTTGAGCGCTTTTACCGCGCCGATGGCGCCCACAGTCGGCGCATCGATGGCACCGGTCTGGGACTGGGGCTGGCGCGGGAAATTGCACGAGCCCATGGCGGCGACTTGCAATTGCAAGCGCTGGAGCGCGAAGACTGGGTGGCTTTGCAATTGACGCTGCCCGCTTGAACTATCAGCGCAAGGCCTGGCGCGCCATCGAATGACGAAAGCGTCATTTTCCGGCCCGGGTGCAGCCCTAGTATTCAAACCAGACGCCCTGCGGGGCCCGCTGCAACACCACCAGGAGCCCGATCGATGGACCAGCCTCCGCCCCCCAACTCAGCCTTGCCGGCGATATCTCCCCTTTGCCCGTCGCTGTTGGCCGCCATGGGCTTGAGCGCAGCGCTGCTCAGTGCATGCGGCGGCGGAGGCGCACAGGCGCCAGCGCCAGCACCAGCACCAGCACCCGCACCCGCACCCGCACCAGCACCCGCGCCGAGCGGCTTCAGCCTCAGCAGCACAATCGCAGCCGAAGGGGGCAGCATGCCCGCCGACTACAGTTGTGACGGCCCTGGATCGTCGCCGCCGCTGAGCTGGAGCAATCTGCCCACGGGCACGCAGTCCTTGGCCCTGTTGATGAGCACCTTGCCCGGCGACGGCAGCACCAAGTACAACTGGGTGCTCTACAACATTCCGCTCTCACGCAGTGCTTTGCCCAGAGACAGCTTTGGCATCGGCACCCTGGGAGTCGGCAGCGACGGGCCCATGAAGGCCTATCAGCCGCCTTGCTCGCAAGGCCCCGGCGCCAAAACCTACACCTTCACCCTGTTTGCTTTGTCGGCCGCGCCGATGCTGAGTGTCAGCCCGGTCACAGGGGCGGCGCTCGCGGCCGCTATGGCGCCGCTCACCCTCGGTACGGCCAGTCTGAATCTGAGCTACACACGCAGCAGCACATCGGCTGCGAATGGCGTCAACTGCGGGTATGTGCGCGCCTCGGTGACGGCATCAAACAGCGGGCTGGCAGGGGTCGCTTGCGACAACAGCTATGCCTACGTCAGCAGCGATGGCCTGGCCACGCATCGCATGATGGACGGCATCACCGCCACCAATCTGCAGGTACCCACGGCACAAAACTTCTTCGGCAGCAATGCCTGGAAGATCCCTTTGAACCCGACCCTAGCCAGCAGCACCACCAGCGCCGTGGACGGGCCGATCGGCATTGCCATCAATGGGGTGCCCATCTTCAACCCCTGCAAACAGGGCGGCTGCCAAAACGGCGATACCAAGGCGCTGGGGGAACTGGACGTTTGCAATGGCCATGCCGGCCGGGCCGACGATTACCACTATCACGCAGCCCCCACCTGCCTGATGGCCGGCAAGCCCAGCAACTACTGGGACACCCACCCACTGGGCTGGGCGCTCGATGGCTTTGCGATCTTCGGCTACAACAACCAAGACGGCACGGTGGCCACGCGCGACAGCATTTGCGGCGGCAACAGCGCCGCCGTCAGCAATGCACCGCAGGGCTACAGCTACCATGTGAGCGATGTCTCGCCCTATGTCTTGAGCTGCTTCCGCGGCAGCCCCAGCCCCGACCTGGCGGGCCAAAGCGCCAAGTACTCACCGATGCGCCAGCCCCCGGTGACGCCGTTTGCGGTGTCGGCGATGACGCTGAGCACCGACAGCAGCGACGGCTACCAAGTGCTGCAGTTCAGCAGCAACCGCAGTTTCAGCAGCACCGAGACCGGCAGCGACAGCTACAACAACCCTGCTGGCAGCTACAAGATCCGCTACAAAGCGCTCACCGGTGCGGCCCTGGAGGCACTGCTGGCCCAAAACGCCCACAAAGGCAAATCGGCCTGCTGGCACTTCCAGTTCAGCACCACGGCCGGCGTCAGCACACAGCCCGAGATCGACTACTGCCGATGAGCTCACCCATGCCGAACACCCTCAAAGCACTTTGCGCAGCCGCCCTGCTGTCTGCGGCTGCGCTGCTGCCGCTGCAAGCCCATGAACTGCCGGCCAATCGCCTGACCCTGATACAGCGCGACGCCGGGCATCTGAGCCTGAACTTTGTGCTCGACTACCCGGCGGCCCTGCACCGCGCCTTGGCGGCAAAGCAAAGCGATGCCGAGTTCTTGGCGCTGAGCGCCAGCCTTCCCTTGCCCGAACTCGAGCTGATGCTGGCGAAGGCCCAAGCCCAGTTCCAAATGGAAACCCAGCTGCGGGTGGTGAGCGAAGCCAAGAATGCGGCACCCGCGAGAATCAGCTGGCGCTGGCCCAGCGCAGCTCGCGTTCAACAGCTGTTGCAGCAGCGTGTAATGGAAGGCTTGACCCGGAGCCCAGGCCTTGGCGGCCCCTCGGGGCGGCCCAGCCATGCCCATCCCGAAGTGCTGGAGATTCAAGCCGAGTGCGTGTGGTCAGCGGGCTTGAGGCCCGCGGCCACCGAGCTGCAGGTTCAGCTCCCTGCGGCTTTTGAGCGGGTGCTGCTGGTGTCCTACCGCCCGCGCCAGACTTGGCTGGAGCCAGGAGAATCAGCCAAGACCGTGATGATTCCCTGATTCCGCCGACACCCACGCCTCGCCATGAACCCGCTGCTCAGATCACGTCGCCACTGGATGGTTCGCGCCTGCTTGATGGGCTTTGCAGGCACAGCGCTGCGGATGCGGCCCGCCTTTGCACAGGAGTCGCGGGAGCCCTCGCCCCGCCCACGCCCGCCCCGCCCTGGACGCGAACGCGCGCAACGCTATTCCTTGCAACAGGCCATGTCGGATCAAGCACAGCTGCATACGATTGCCTTCAGCGGCTTGGCGTTCTTGACTGGCGACTTCGCGGCCGACACCTTCTTGCCACCGGGCAAGGTGTCGGACTATTTTGGCTTTCAATACCTGCGCGACATCGATGCCGCTGAAGGCGGGCACAGCCCGGCTTTCTTGACCCGCATTGCCTTCAATGTTTTGAACATCCTGAGCGCCACACAGCGCGCCCAACTGGTGGCGCTGGCCCGCGAGCAGCAGGAACTGGTGCGGCGCTTTGCCTTGCTGCGCCTGCCTTTGATACGAGCTTTCCGGCTCAACCTCGAGCGGCGCTGGCCTCAAGGCAGCAAGGGGCTGCAACGAGAGGCTGTGCGCGCCCATTCGGCCGCCTTGTATGAACTTGACGGTCGCATTGCCTGGCGCCGCGCCGAAGTCATGGCGCAACTGCTGCGCAGCCTTGATGCCGCGCAGCAGGAGCGACTGCAACGATTGAAGTTCGGCGACTCGCGCAGCTGGCCCGAAGCTGCCGAACCGATCGAACGGCGCAGCTGGCCACATGAGATTGATGTGGCCGTCATGAGCTGTGCCAGCGAGATGTTTGCCTGGCAGGGTGGCTCCATCGACGCCGACACCTATTTCTGCCCGGAACGGCATGCCATGTACTTTGGCGGCTTTGGCCTCAAGACGGCGCCAGCGCTGGGGCGGCAAGACTTCGCCATCAGCACGGCCTTGACCGGCGATGCAGGCGCCAATTTCCTGGCTTTGCTGAACGAAGCCCAACGCGCCCATATCACGGCCCTGCCTGATATGCAGCGAGTCCAGTTGCAAGAGATTGCGCGACTGCGGCAGCAGATCGCTACACAGCTGCGCGGATTTTTGCGCGCAGAAACGCCGCACCTGCAAGGCGTGCTGCTCAATTCACGCCGCTATGGCGAATTGGACGGCGATTTGGCGTGGCTCTATGCGCAGGCCTTTGCCGCAGTTGCCCAAAGCTTGAGTGCCGCACAAGGCACATCGCTCCAACGCTTGCGTGACAGCGCCCCGCATGATGCGCGCGATCCCAAGGGGCCGTTTCTTTATGCAGCGCCTTTGGATGCCGCTGGCTTGGCAGAGGCCGACAAGGTCGCCGCGCTGTTTGGCCTGAGCACGCCGGGCACCCCTTGAGCGCAGCGGCAGCAGTCGTTTCGCCTGCTGCGCGAGTTCGCCTGCTTTCAGGGCGCCGTCTTGGCCGGTTTTGCCGCCTTGGCTGCGGCTCGATCGGCTTGTAGCTGTTGCTTGTCTTGTTGCAGCCGTGCCTTGTCGCCCTGCACTGCGGCCTTGTTGCCCGCCGCCTTGTCTGCTTGGAGTTGGGCTTTGTCTGCGGCCAGCTTCTGCTTGTCTTGCTGAATGGCGGCATGAGCGCTGGCCTGTTTGCCGCCACCCGCCTGAACCGGCGCAGCCCATCCCCATGCGAGCAAGGACACAGCCAGCGTGAGGGCGGACGGGGCATGGAAAGAAGGGGTCTTTTGCATGTAGGTCTCCGGGGACGAATGAGAGTGAAAAGAGGTCGGGCAAGTCGGCAAGTGGGCAAGTGGGCGGCCCAAACTTGCGCCCTTGAAATTAGACCCAGAGCGCGCGCCGCCGGGATGACATCTTTGTCATTGCGGCTGGGCACATCAATGGGCACGGATGACGAACTTGTCATTCGCCGCCGCCCGGGCCTGCCTAGCATGGCATGCAAGTACCGCACGCGCCGCCTGTCGGACCCTGCGCCGCCCCAGACCTGCAGCCCTTGTTTGAATCGCCATGCCTGCTCCCATTGCTCCAGCCCCGCCAAGCTTGGCCTCATCGTGCTCGGTGAGCTTGCGTTACTCGGCGGCCAGCGCCTGCGTTTGTTTCGTCCTCTTGGGCATGGTCGCTTGTGGCGGCGGCGCAAGCAGCACAACAAACGCTGACCCTACGCCTCCCCCCGCTCCCGCTCCCGCTCCCGCTCCCGCTCCCGCACCTGCACCTGCACCTGCACCTGCACCTGCACCTGCACCTGCACCTGCACCAAGCCCGGTGCCCACGCCTGGCAGTAGCAGCGGCTTTCGCGGCAATTTGGTGCTGGGCGTTCCAACCCAAGACAGCATTCAAGCCAATGTGTTTGTTCCGGACCAAAGCGGGCAAGTTTGGTTGATCTACGGCAGCACTTCCGGCAACTACAGTGGCCAGACCCGTCCCCAAGCCATTCAAGCCGGCCAGCCCGTTCAAGTGGGCTTGACGGGCTTGAGCCCGAATACCCGCTACTACTACCGCCTGTGCTTTCAGGAGGCTTCAAGCGGCGTGGCCGGTGCGGGCGAGGAATACAGCTTCACCACGGCAAGGCCAGCGGGCGTCAGCTTCAGCTTTGCGCTACAAGGCGACTCACACCCGGAGCGACTGAAGTCCCAATTCGATCCTGATCTGTACAGCCGCACCTTGTTGAGCGCCGCCGCCGAGCGCCCCGACTTCTACATCCTGATGGGCGACGACTTCAGCGTCGACACCTTGGACCCTGCCACCATTGATGCCGCCAAGGTGACCGAACGCTACACCTTGCAGCGCCCCTTCCTGGGCCTGATCGGGCGCCAATCACCGGTCTTTCTGGTCAATGGCAACCATGAGCAGGCCGCCGCCTATTTGCTCGATGGCACACCCAACAATGTGGCCGTCTGGGCACAAACGGCGCGCAACCGCCACTATGCCCAGCCCGCGCCCGACGGGGCCTTCTATACAGGCAACACCGTGCCGGTCACCCATATTGGCCTCTTGCGCAATTACTACGCCTGGACCTGGGGCGACGCCTTGTTCGTCGTGATCGATCCCTATTGGCACTCGCCCGTGGCCGTTGACAATGTGTTGGGCGGCAGCAGCAAACGCGCCAGCATGTGGGACCTGACCCACGGCGATGCGCAATACGCCTGGTTGAAGTCCACACTCGAAAACAGCCGCGCCAAATACAAATTCGTGTTCGCCCATCATGTGATGGGCACCGGGCGCGGCGGCATTGAATTGGCCAAGCTGTGGGAATGGGGCGGCCAAAATCAAAACGGCGCGGTGGAGTTCTTCAGCCAGCGCCCCAACTGGACCGAACCCATCCACCAATTGATGGCCCGCACCGGCGTCACCATCTTCTTCCAGGGCCACGACCATGTCTGGGTCCGACAACAACTCGATGGGGTGACCTACCAAACGCTGTCCGAGCCGGCCGACCCCAATTACGCGCTCTGGAACGCCGAGGCCTACAGCAGCGGCGACAAATTCCCCAGCAGTGGCTACACGCGGGTGAACGTCAGCCCGAAGGGCGTCAAGGTCGACTATGTGCGCAGCTATCTGCCCAAGGACGAGAACACCAGTCGCGTCCACGGCAGTACTGCCTTCAGCTACAGCTTGCCGTGAGCACTTTCATGAACACTTCAAAACACTGCTTCGCGGCGGCCTTGCTGCTGGGTCTGACGGCCTGCGGCGGCGGAGGGTCGGGGGGCGGCAGCACCCCTGCCCCTGCCCCTGCCCCTGCTCCTGCTCCTGCTCCTGCTCCTGCTCCTGCTCCTGCTCCTGCTCCTGCTCCTGCCCCTGCCCCGGCTCCAGTTCCAGCTCCAACGCCTGCGCCAAACGGCCCAGGCTTCAACGGCAGTCTCTTGCTGGGCGAGCCGACGATGAGCACCATCACGCTGAAGCTCTTGTCCGCCGAGCAATCAGGCCAGGCCAGTGTCAGCTACGGCCTCAGCGCAGATCAGCTCGACCAGCAGAGCAGTGCTCAGCCCTTGGTGGCCGGCAGCTCGCTGGCATTCATCCTGGGCAATCTTTCGGCCGGGCAACGCTATTACTACCGTGTCAATTTCCAAGCGCAGGGCGCGAGCAGCAGCGTGGCCGGCGCGATCTACAGCTTCAAGACCGCGGCGCCGGCCGGTCGCAGCTTCAGCTTCACCTTGCAGGCCGACTCGCATCTGGATGAGAACTCCGACCTTGAGCTGTATCGCCGCACACTCGCCAATGTGCTGGCCGATTCGCCCGACTTTCACATCGATCTGGGCGACACCTTCATGACCGAAAAGCACAGCGATCCCTTGAGCGCCGTGCTGCAGATGGCCCCCGATGAAGCCACGGTCAATCGCCGTTATGTCTACGAACGCGGCAACTTCGGCCTGATCAGCCATTCCATCCCGCTGTTTCTGGTCAACGGCAACCATGAGGGTGAACTGGGCTGGCTGGCCAACGGCAGTGCACAAAACCTCAGCGTTTGGGCCACCCAGGCGCGTCAGCGTCACTTCGCCAACCCCAAGCCCGGCATCTTCTACCGCGGCGACAGCCTGCAAGAACCCTGGGTCGGCGAGCGCGCCGCCTGGTACAGCTGGCAATGGGGTGATGCCTTGTTCATCGTGCTCGATCCGTTTTGGAACAGCTTGGCACAGGCCAGCAAGGACGGCTGGAACCTGACCCTGGGCGAGCGCCAATACCGCTGGCTGGCAGACACCTTGGCGCGCAGCACCGCGAGCTACAAACTGGTCTTCATCCACAACCTGGTGGGCGGCTTGGATGGGCAAATGCGCGGCGGTGTCGAAGCGGCGCCCTTCTTCGAGTGGGGCGGCAAAAATCTTGATGGCAGCGATGGCTTTGCCACGCATCGCCCCGGCTGGGCCATGCCCATCCATGCCTTGCTGCGCCAATACAAGGTCAGCGCAGTCTTTCATGGCCATGACCATCTGTATGCCAAGCAAGAGCTCGACGGCATCGTCTACCAGGAAGTCCCACAACCCAGCGCGGCCAACACCAGCAGCGGCCCCAGCTTGGCCAAGGACTATCACTACAGCAGTGGCACCTTGCTGAGCAGTTCCGGGCATCTGCGGGTGACGGTCGGGCCCGAGGGCCTGAGCAGCGAGTATGTGCGCGCCTGGCTGCCCAAGAGCGAGACCGCTGTGCGCAAGAATCGGCAGGTCGATGACCGCTGGCTTGTATCCAGGCCCTGAGCGCAGCGGCGCTTGATGCCTTCATACTGCGAGCCTGATGAGTGAAGATTGACTATGAAGTGGCCTAGCGAATATCGACTGCACCTGTTGGCATTGCTGATGGTGTTGGCCTGCACGGGCGCTGCCGCCGTTTTGGCCCAAACTGGCGGCGCGCCTGCGGCAGAGCGCAAGCCCCAGGGGCCCGCGCATGAATCGGCCCCGTTCACCGCTGAACCTCGCTTGGACCTCATCCTCGGTCGTGCCTCGCCTCAAAGCGTCACTTTCAATCTGCTGGCGCACAAGCAAGACGAAGCGGGCCTTGAATTGCGCTTGCTGCAAGACAGCGGCGCGGGCGCCTCAACGGTAAGGCGCGAGGGGCTGAGCTTGAAAAAAGGCCAGCCCAAGGAGTTGCATCTGCAGGGCTTGCAAGCCGATGCCGAATACCGCTATGAGCTGCGCCAGGCCGATCAGACCCTGAGCTCAGGGCGCCTGCACACGCAGCGCCTGCCAGGCGCCAAGTTCAGCTTCACGATCAGCGCTGACTCGCATCTGGATCAAAACACCGACCCCGCGCTGTATGAACGCACCTTGAAAGCCGTGCGCGCCGAACGCCCCGACTTCCACATCGACCTGGGCGACACCTTCATGGTCGACAAACATGCTGGGCGTGATGCGGCAGCGGCCCAATATCTGGCGCAGCGTCACTACTTCGGCATGCTGGGCTTGCCCCTTTATCTGGTGCTTGGCAACCATGATGGCGAAGACCGCAAGCTCTTGAAAGAGGGCCCGCAAAGCCTGGGCGTCTGGGCAAATCAGATGCGCAGGCAGCTCTTCCCCAACCCACAACCCGACGGCTTTTACAAAGGCAACCAAGTCCTGGACCCCTGGGTCGACGGTTTTTTGCAGGACTATTACGCCTGGACCTGGGGCGACGCGCAGTTCATCGTTTTGAACCCATATTGGCATGCGCCAGCCCGGCGCACCCAGGAACCCTGGCACTTGTCCTTGGGCGAGGCGCAATACCGATGGCTGCGCGATACGCTGCAAAGCAGCCAGGCTCGCTACAAATTCATCTTCGTTCACCAATTGATTGGGGGACGGGAGCGACAAGGGCGCGGCGGCGTGGAGGCCGCGCCTTTCGGTGAATGGGGCGGCCAGAACGCCGATGGCAGCGAAGGCTTGAGCCGCCATCGCCCGGCTTGGGAAGAGCCTGTGCATGCGCTGCTGCGTCGTACCGGCGTGAACGCTGTCTTCCACGGCCACGACCATGTATTCGCCGCGCAGCAACTCGAGGGCATTCACTACATCGAAGTGCCTCAACCCGCTCACCCCGGCGATGGCCACCAAAACTCTGCCGCCGAATACGGCTACCGGCAAGGGGTGATCCACGGTGAGAGCGGCTATCTGCGGGTGTCCGTCGACGCCCAAGGCGTGAGCCTGGACTATTTCGGCACAGCCCAAACCGCTAGGCCAAGACTGCTGCACCACCAGCAGTTGGCGAAGGAGCGGCCATGAGGCCCAGCCCTCGAGGCCATGGCAAGCAAGCCTTGCTGCTGGCCCTGCTCCTGCTTGCACCCGTATCGAGCGCCTACGCGGACAGACCACAAGAGCCCAGGGCCGAGGGCGCCGGGCGAGGCCGGGCGCGTCAGCCCTTGCAATTACCCGCCGATGTGGCCGAACTCAAGCAGCTCTCGGTGGTGCTTGGACGACCGACCCAGCACAGCGTGACGCTGAATCTGCTGGCAGCCCGGGCGAGCGAGGTGTATGTCGAATACGGGCTGGCCGACCAAGGCCCGCTGCATCGCAGCGCCAGCATCCGCTTGGCCGCTGGCGTGCCACAGGAGTTGCTCTTGGACCGCCTTGCGGCCAATCAAGCCTATGTCTATCGCTTGCATCACCGCGACACGGAGGCCAGCCCGGCCACGCCCTTCGCCAAGCTGGCAAGCCAGCACTTCCACACCCAGCGGGCGCCGGGCAGCAGTTTTTCTTTTCAGCTGCAAGGCGACTCCCATCCGGAGCGGCCCCATCAGTTTGACGCGGGGCTTTACGCCCAAACCTTGCGGGCTGCGGCAGCGGACCGGCCCGATTTCTACCTGACCCTGGGCGATGATTTCAGCGTCGACACCTTGCCCAGTTGGAATCGCGAGAACGTCACCCAACGCTATTTGCTGCAACGGCCGTTTCTCGCCTTGGTGGGGCAAACGGCGCCGCTGTTTTTGGTCAACGGCAATCATGAGCAGGCGTCTCGGGCGAATTTAGATGGCAGTCCCGACAATGTGGCCGTGTGGGCGCAAACCGCTCGCAACAAGCTGTTTTCACTGCCCGCACCGGATGCTTTTTACAGCGGCAACCCCGAACCAGTGCCTCATATCGGCTTGCTGCGCGACTACTACGCCTGGACCTGGGGCGATGCACTGTTTGTCGTGATCGACCCCTATTGGCACAGCGAACAGGCTGTGGACAACGAACTCGGCAAGCGCGAGAAGAAAGGCGCTCGTGATCTTTGGCAGATCAGCTTGGGCGAAGCCCAGTACCAGTGGCTGCGACAAACCTTGGAGGGCAGCCCCGCCCGCTTCAAATTTGTGTTTGCCCACCATGTGTTGGGCACGGGCCGGGGAGGCATCGAGATGGCCGGGCTGTACGAATGGGGCGGGCGCAACAAGCGCGGTGACGATGAATTCAAAGCCCGGCGACCCAACTGGCCCTTGCCCATCCATGCCTTGATGGCCAAAACCGGTGTGACCATCTTCTTCCAAGGGCACGACCATGTGTTCGCGCGGCAGCAATTGGACGGCGTGACCTACCAAACCGTCCCAGAACCGGCCGACCCCAACGGTACGCTTTACTTTCCAGAAGCCTTCAAGAGCGGCGACATCCTTCCCAATTCCGGTCGCTTGAAAGTGCTGGTCGGCCCCGACAAGGTTCGCGTCGAGTATCTGCGCACTGCACCTTCAGCCACCGAAGGTGTGCCCTCGACGCTGAGCCCTGCTTTCAGCTACGAATTGAGTCGGCAGCCCTGAGCTTTTGCCCCTCAGGTGGACGAGAAATGCTCCAATGCCTTGCACAATGCAAGCTCTGGAGGAGCCAAGCATGACCCTGACCGAGCTACGCTATATCGTCGCCGCAGCCCGCGAACGGCATTTCGGCCGCGCTGCGGAGGCCTGCCATGTGTCGCAACCCACCTTGAGCGTGGCGATCAAAAAGCTCGAAGAGGAGCTGGACCTGAAGATCTTCGAGCGTGGCGCCAATGAGATCAGCGTCACCGCCCTGGGCGAGGACATCGTGCGCCAAGCGCAGTCGGTGATTGAGCAAGCCAGCGCCATCAAAGAAATTGCCAAACGCGGCAAAGACCCGCTGGCCGGCCCGCTGCGCCTGGGGCTGATCTACACCATTGCGCCCTATCTGCTGCCGGCCCTGGTCAAGGGTGTGATCGAGCAGTACGCGCAAATGCCTTTGCTGCTGCAGGAGAACTTCACCGTCAAACTGCTGGAGATGCTGCGCACCGGCGAGCTGGACTGCGCCATCATGGCCGAGCCCTTCCCCGACAGCGGCCTGGCCGTGGCGCCCTTGTACGACGAAGACTTCATGATCGCCGTGCCCGCCAACCACCCCTTGGCCAGCCGCAGCGAAGTCAGCGCCGAAGAGCTCAAGCAAGAGACCATGTTGCTGCTGGGCGCCGGACACTGCTTCCGCGACCAAGTGCTGGAGGTCTGCCCCGAGTTCGCCCGCTTCAGCAGCAGCAACACCGAAGGCATACGCAAGAGCTTTGAGGGCTCCTCGCTGGAAACCATCAAGCACATGGTCGCCTCGGGCATCGGCGTGACCGTGGTGCCCGCCTTGAGCGTGCCCAAAGAGGCGCAGCCGCATCTGCGCTTCATTCCCTTCAAAGGCACCGCGCCGAGCCGCCGGGTGGTGCTGGCTTGGCGCAAAACCTTCACCCGCTACGAGGCCATCGCGGCTTTGCGCAATGCGGTGTACGACTGCCCATTGGACGGGGTGAAGCGCCTGTCATGAAGCAAGCCGCACCGGCGCTGTACGAATCGAACGCCGCGGTCGAAACCTTGGCGCAAGCCGCGACGGCGGGGGCCGATCCGGATGAGCGCTTGATCGCCCAGGTGCATTGGGCCTGGTCTTTGCGCGAGCGCGACGGAAGCCAAGCTCTGCGCCTGATCGAACAGGCCGAGCAGCAACTCAGCAGCTGGCCGGCCGCGCGCCAGAGCCAGCCCCTCGGGCAGGTCCTGCGCTGGCGATTGCAACTCACCGGCATAGAGGTCCGCCGGCTGCGCAATGAAAGCACCGCGCAAGACGAAGCCACGGCGCAAAGCCTCTTGCAGGCAGCACAAGACGCGAACGAGGGCGCTCTGGCTGTTGACGTCTATTGGGTGCTGGCCCACATCGCCAACAGCCTGGGCAACACCCAGCAATGCTGTGCGTGCTTGGCTGCCGGCGCACAACTCGCTCAACGCTGCGGCGACCTCGAGCGCCAGCAACTGCTGGCCTGCACCCAAGCGCGCTTCGAAGGCGTGATCGACCGCTATGCCGCCGAGGCCCGCTGGGGTGAGCAGTTCAATATCGCTGAGGCCCACTTGTCTGCGCGCGTGGCGCCGCTGTTTGCGCTCTATGGCGCCTACCGTGCCATGCGGGCCAGCCGCTTGAATGAGGCCATTCAGCGCTTCACGGCCGTCATTGAGCCCCTGATGGCGCTGGGCTGCATCCGTGAAGCGATTGCCGCCCAGGCGAATCTGGGCAGTGTGTTCAACGACCTCGACGACCCCGAGGCCGCCCTGGAATGGATGGAAAAAGCCCTGGCGCTGGCACGCCAACAGGCGTGGCCCTTCAGCATCGGCACCTGCCAGATGCAGCTGGGCGAGACCCTGCGCAAGCTGGGGCGGCTGGACCTGGCCCAACAACAGTTGGATGCGGCTTTGCAGTGCTTTTCTCGTTGGCCCGGCAGCCGCAACCACGCGGTCAGCCTCAATTACTTGGGCTGGCTGGCGCTCAATCAAAACCAGCCGCAGCGCGCCGCCGAGACCTTTGATGCCTTGCAGGCCTACGGCGGCTTTGCCGACCTTCAGCTCAGCGCCTTGCGGGGGCAGGGCCAAGCGCTTTTGCAGCTGGGCGACTTGAAGGCTGCGCAGGCCAAGGCCGAACAGGCCCTGGCCCTGGCACAGCAGCGCGGCGCTACCGAGGTGGTGGTGCAAGTCGGGCAATTGTTGGCGCGCATCGCCCAAAGCCGCAGCGTGCCCGACGCCGAGCAGGCCTTGCACTATTTGCAAGAAGCCCGTGAACAAGCGGCCACGCTCAGCGGCTTCAAAGGTGGCGGCGAGCTGCTGCAAGCGCTGGCACAGGCCTACGCGCAGGTGGGCCGTTATGTGGAAGCCTATGAGACCAGCGAAGCAGCGGCCCAGTCGCGTGCCCAATCGCTCAGCATGGAGGCCGCCAATCGACTGGCGGCCTTGCAGCTGCGCAATCTGAACGAGAGCGCCCGGGCTCAGGCCGAGCATTTGCAAGCCATGGCCGAGGCCGAGCGGCAAAAAGCGCTGCTGATGCAACGCAACAGCGACACGCTGGAACTGCTGGGCCGCATCGGCCAAGAGCTGACCCAGCAACTGGAGCTCGGCTCGATCTTCTCTTCCCTGGCCCGGCACATTCCTGCCTTGCTGGATGCGCGCGCTTTCGAGGTTTATTTGCTGGATGCCGAGAAGCAGGCGCTGGACTCCATCTTTGGCCTGGAAGACGGCCAGCCCCTGCCGCCGGACCGCCTCGCGCTGAGCGACCCCAACTCCAACGCCGTGCGCTGCGCGCTGCAGCGCGCCGAGTTGTCCGTGCAGCTGGCGCCCGATGGCAGCGACCCCAGCCAAGTGCCCGGCACCATGCGCACCCTCAGTGCGCTGTTTGCGCCGCTGCTGATTGGCGAGCGCTTGCTGGGCGTGGTGACAGTGCAGTCGCCGCTGGCCCATGCTTACGGCGAACATGAGCGGATGATTTTTCGCACCCTGAACGCCTATCTGGCCATCGCGCTGGACAACGCCCAAGCCTACAAGCGCTTGCAGCAAGCCCAGAACCAGCTGATTGCGCAAGAAAAGCTGGCCGCCTTGGGCGCCTTGGTGGCCGGCATTGCCCATGAGCTGAATACACCCCTGGGCAACAGCCTTTTGATGGCCAGCACCCTGGAGCAACGCACCGGCGAGGTCGAGCGGGCGGCGGCCGACAAGTCTTTGCGGCGCAGCGAGTTGGAGGGCTTTTTGGGCGAGGCCCGGGCCATGGCCCGGCTGATCATGCATGGTTTGGAGACCGCCGCACGCCTGATCACCAGTTTCAAGCAAGTGGCGGTGGACCAAACCGCAGAGCAGCAGCGCGAGTTTGAGCTGGCCGGCATGTGCGAACAGTTGCTGGCAACGCTGCGCGCCGGCATCCGTAAACAAGGCCACCACATCGAGACCGACATCCCCGCCGGTCTGGTGATGGACAGCTACCCGGGGCCGCTGGGTCAGGTCATCAGCAATCTGGTCAACAACGCCATGCTGCATGGCTTTGGCGAGCGCAAAGGCGGCCAAATGCGGCTGAGCGCCCGGCTGCTGAGCGAGAGCCGGGTGGAGTTGCGCTTTCAAGACGATGGGGTGGGCATCAGCCCCAACCATGCCGCGCGCATCTTCGAGCCCTTTTTCACCACCAAATTCGGCCAAGGCGGCAGCGGCCTGGGCCTGTCCATCAGCCACAACATCGTCACGTCCTTGCTGGGCGGCAGCCTGAGCTTGGACCCCAAGCCTGGGCCGGGCACTTGCTTTGTGATGGTGTTGCCGCTGCAAGCGCCGACGGCCAAGACCGCATCGTCAGCGCAAGAATCGGGTGGGCAGGCGCAAGCGGGCTGCTGAGAATGCCCCCATCGCCACTCGCTGCGCCGGCTTTCGCGCCCTGCCCCCCATGGACTCTTTTCAAATCCACGCCCTGCCCGCCACTTTGTTTGCGCCCATGTTTGCCTGGGACGATCAGCGCTTGCAAGCGCATTGCATCCAGCGCCGCATCATCGACGCGCCGCACGAGGCGCCCTGCCGGGTCAGCCTGCAAGACGCCGAGCCCGGCGAAGAAGTGCTGCTGCTGCCTTACGCCCATCACGAGGCGGCCACGCCCTACCGCAGCAGCGGCCCCATCTTTGTGCGACGCGGTGCCCAGCAAGCCCATCCCGCCCCTGGGGCCGTGCCGGAAGCCTTGCGCCGCCGCTTGCTGGCCCTGCGCGCCTACGACGCCGCGGGCTGGATGCTGGCCTGCGATGTCACGCCTGGCAACGCGCTGGAGTCGGTGTTGATGCCCATGCTGCAAACGCCCGCTTGCGCCTTCGTCAACCTGCACTACGCACGCGCGGGCTGCTATGCGGCGCGTGCCCTGCGCTTCCAACCCGCTGAGAAGGCGGAAGCACCATGAATACCGCAGCCACACGCTTTCAACGGGTGCGCCAAGCCATTGAGCAGCTGAGTGCCGCCGAGGCACCGCTGGGCCTGCAGGAGCTGGCCGAGGCGGCCGGCCAGAGCCCCTTTCACTTCCAGCGCAGCTTTGTCAGCCTGGCCGGGGTCACGCCCAAGGAGTTCAGCCAAGCGCTGGCCTTGCAACGCGCCAAGCAAAGCCTGGCGCAGGCGGATTCGGTGATGGAGGCGGCGCTGTCGGCCGGCTTGTCCGGGCCCTCGCGCCTGCATGATTTGCTGGTCGGCCAAGAGGGGCTGAGCCCCGGCGAATTCAAAACCGGCGCGGCCGGGCTGCGCTTGCGCTGGAGCAGCGCCGACACCTTGCTCGGGCCGGTTTGGTTGGCCGCCAGCGAGCGCGGCGTGATGTCGCTGGTGTTCACCCAGGGCGCCGACGACGCGGCCCTGTTGGCCGCAGCCCGCGCCCAATGGCCGCAAGCCCAGTGGCAAGAAGCCCGGCAAGACCTGGCCCCCATCTTGACCGAAGTGCAGCGCCGCCTCAGCGGGCTGGGGCCCAGCCGCCCGATTGGCTTGGCGCTGGCGGGCAGCCCGTTGCGGCTGAAGGTCTGGCAGGCGCTGCTGCGCATCCCCGAGGGTCAGGTCTTGAGTTACGGCCAATTGGCACGGCAGGTGGGCGCGCCCCGGGCGGTACGCGCCGTGGCCAGCTGCGTGGCGGCCAATCCGATTGCCTATCTGATCCCCTGCCACCGGGTGATCCGCGCGAATGCAGACTTTGGCGAATACCGCTGGGGCCCGCGCACCAAACGGGCCTTGCTGGGACTGGAGTTGGCGCGCGGGGAGCGGACAGCTGAAGTTAGCGCCGGCTTCGCTTCAAGCTAGCTTGATTTGGAGTTTTTGCGACGCCAAGCGCGGCGCAAGGCCAGGGTGCTGAGGGCCAGACCGCTGAGCACCAAGAGCAGGGCCGCCGCCGAGGCGGCCCGCAGCAAGCCGTTGTTGAAATCTTCCCCGCCGCGGTAGTCCATCAGGTGCAGACGCCAGAAAAAGTCGTACAGCACCCAGGCCTCGTTGCGCAGGGTCAAGAACTCGCCACTGTGGCCATCGAAGTACAGCCGGGTTTGAAATCGATCATCGAACTGCGCGAGCCAGAGGTCTTGCTTGTCGCCCAGCTCCCGCACCCACCCCCAGCGGGTGGGAGATTGATCCAGACGCGTGACGGCAGCTAAGCGCCCTTCGCCCTTGTACAAGCTGCGGGCAAAGGCCTCGATGGATGCGGCGTCCACGGGCCCGAGCGCCGCACCGTCCGCCCCCAACAGCCACTCACCCTGGCTGAAGCGCAGCTTCAAGGCCGGGCCTTGCGCGGTGGCCACGCTCTGCAAAGCCAGCAAATCGCCCCGGTCCTGCGGCATGGGCGGCATGCGCTGCGCCCATTGCGCGGGCCAGACCTGACGGGGCTTGTTCAAGACATCGCCGCCCTTGACCCAGGCTTGAAACGGCATCCAAGCGAACAAGAGCCAGCCCACGATCCAGGCCAGTACCTGCAAAGCCACGGCATAGCCCAGCCAGCGATGCCAACGGAACAAAAAAGGACTCCAGCGCATGGGTTTGCTCAAAAAAAGAGAGGGATTGTGCGTCTTGCCTGTGCGCGCCAAGCTTTTGGCTATCAATGCATTAAATCTATTCAATTAGCCAAGTAGATAGATAAATCCTAAAGTTCAGCCCATCCCAGCCCATCCCAACCCGTCAACCATCTCAGGAGAGTGCCCATCATGTCCGAACAAGCCAAGTGCCCCTTCCACCATGCCGCCGGCAACAGCGGCAGCACCAGCAACCGCGATTGGTGGCCCGAGCAACTCAATCTCAAGGTCTTGCACCAGCATTCTGCGAAGTCGGACCCCATGGACCCCGACTTTGACTATGCCAAGGCCTTCCAAAGCCTGGACTACGCCGGGCTGAAGGCGGACTTGCGCGCGCTGATGACCGATTCGCAGGACTGGTGGCCGGCTGACTTTGGCCACTACGGCCCGCTCTTCGTGCGCATGGCCTGGCACAGTGCCGGCACCTACCGCACCGGCGATGGCCGCGGCGGTGCGGGCGCCGGCCAGCAACGCTTTGCGCCGCTGAACAGCTGGCCCGACAACGGCAACCTCGACAAAGCCCGGCGCCTGCTCTGGCCCATCAAGCAAAAGTATGGTCGCGCCATCTCCTGGGCCGATTTGATGATTCTGGCCGGCAATGTGGCGCTGGAAGACATGGGATTCAAAACCTTCGGCTTTGCCGGGGGCCGGGCCGACGTGTGGGAGCCCGAGGAAGATGTGGATTGGGGCGCCGAGAAAAAGTGGCTGGACGATCAGCGTTACGGCAAGGAACCCGGCACCCGCGACTTGGCGCAGCCGCTGGCCGCCGTGCAGATGGGCCTGATCTATGTGAACCCGGAAGGCCCGAACGGCAAGCCCGACCCCATCGCCGCCGCCCGCGACATCCGCGACACCTTCGCCCGCATGGCCATGGACGACGAAGAAACCGTGGCCCTGATCGCCGGCGGCCACAGCTTTGGCAAGACCCATGGCGCCGGCCCGGCCAGCCATGTGGGCGTGGAACCCGAAGGCGCCAGCATCGAAGCGCAAGGCCTGGGTTGGGCCAGCAGCTTCCGCAGCGGCAAGGGCGCCGACGCCATCACCAGCGGCCTGGAAGTCACCTGGACCCGCACGCCCACGCAGTGGAGCCACAACTTTTTCGAAAACCTGTTCGGCTATGAGTGGGAACTGAGCCAAAGCCCGGCCGGCGCCCACCAGTGGGTGGCCAAGGACGCGCCGGCCTCCATCCCCGACGCCTTTGACCCCAGCAAGCGCCAGCGGCCCACCATGCTGACCACCGATTTGTCGCTGCGCATGGACCCGGCCTATGAAGCGATCTCGCGCCGCTTCCTGGCCCACCCGGAGCAGTTTGCCGACGCATTCGCCCGCGCTTGGTTCAAGCTGACGCATCGCGATATGGGCCCGCGCAGCCGCTACCTCGGCCCCGAAGTACCGGCTGAAGCCTTGCTCTGGCAAGACCCTTTGCCAGCGGCCAGCGGCACGCCGCTAACGCAGGCGAACTTGGCCGAACTGAAGGCCCTGATCCGGGCCAGTGGCCTGACGGTGTCGCAGCTAGTGTCGACCGCCTGGGCCTCGGCCTCCACCTTCCGTGGCTCGGACAAACGCGGCGGCGCCAACGGCGCACGCATCCGGCTCGCCCCGCAAAAAGACTGGGCGGTGAATCGCCCCGCGCAGCTGGCCGAAGTGCTGCACAAGCTGGAGCAAGTGCAAGCCCAGTTCCTGGCGCGGCAGCCGGGCAAGGCGCTGTCGCTGGCGGACTTGATCGTGCTGGCCGGTGGCGTGGGCGTGGAGATGGCGGCGCAAAAGGCCGGCCACGCGATTGAAGTGCCCTTCACGCCGGGCCGCACCGATGCCTCGCAAGCGCAGACCGATGTGGCCTCCTTCGCCGTGTTGGAGCCCATCGCCGATGGCTTCCGCAACTATCTGAGCCCAGCAAAGGGCCGCTACAGCGTGGCCACCGAGGCCTTGCTGGTGGACAAAGCCCAGCTCTTGACCCTGACGGCGCCGGAGATGACGGTGCTGCTGGGCGGCCTGCGGGTCTTGGACATCAATGCCGATAGCAGCCCGCATGGCGTCTGGACCGAGCGCCCGCAAAGCTTGAGCACCGACTTCTTCGTCAAGCTGCTGGACATGGGCACCGTCTGGAGGGCTGTGGACGCAGCCCAAGAGCTGTTCGAGGGCCGTGACCGCAAGAGCGGCGCGCTGCGCGGCACCGCCACGCGGGCCGATCTGGTGTTCGGCTCCAACTCGCAGCTGCGCGCCATCGCAGAGGTTTACGGCAGTGCCGACAGCGAAGCCAAGTTCGTGGCCGACTTCGTCGCCGCCTGGACCAAGGTGATGAATCTGGACCGCTTCGATCTCGCCTGAATTTGAGGCGGGCCTGAGCCGGGGGCGTGGCCCCCACGCTCAGGCTTTGTTGACCCGCCTGAAGAGCAAAGAAAGACCCATGCCATGCAAGCCCACCCCGTTCGAACGAGTCACAAACCCCGCTGGCAGCTGGCCCTGGGCCTGCTGATCGCCGGCTCCGGCAGCACCCTGCTGGCCCAGGACCTGAGCCTGTGGATGCGTCACAGCGTGTGCTGAAACACTCAGGCCGGCGGCCCCTCCGCCGCGCCGAGGCAGCGGCCCATCAAGGCCTCCAATTCGGCCAAGACCAACTCCTCGCTCGGCCATGGCAGCTCGCCGTCTTTGGCCAAGTCATCCCAGACCCGCAGGCGCTGGGCCTCACGCGCAGCGGGCAGCATCGCAAATTGCGTGCATTCCGCTTCGCTCATCGGCCCGCCTTGCAAGGCCAGGCTGCGCACCGAATCGGCCGACAAGCTCTGGGCATAGCCGGGCTTGTGGCTGACCAGATAACGCTTGGCCTGCACATGCAAACGCACAGGCTCGGCCACTGCCGGGCCGAACAAGGGCAGCAACACACGGGCGGCCAATTCCTCATGGGCGTCGTCAATGCCGCGCTCGGTCGGCGAGCCTTCCAAGTCGGTCATCAAATGGCCCACATCGTGCAGCCATGCGGCCAGCTGCAAGGCCTCGGAGGCCCCGGCCTGACGCGCCAAACGCGCGCATTGCCACGCATGTTGAAGCTGGGTTACCGGCTCGCCTGAATAGGCCAAGGCGCCGCCTTGTTCAAAGCATTGGAGAAGCTGCTGGATCGTCATCATGGTGGCTTGGTTGGGGCCACGATTGTGCAAGCGGCAGGTGTCAGGCCGATGTCGGTGGGTCTATAGTGAAAGACCTCTTCTCCCTGCATGCAGCTAGTGTCCTTTTTCTTTCAGGAGTCCTCATGGCCAAGAAGACCAGCAAATCCACTGCCAACCCCAGCAGCATCAATATCGGCATCAGCGACAAAGACCGCGCCGCCATGGCCGAGGGCCTGTCCAAACTGCTGGCCGACACCTACACGCTCTACCTGACCACCCACAACTTCCACTGGAACGTCACCGGGCCGATGTTCAACACCTTGCATCAGATGTTCATGGTGCAGTACACCGAGCTGTGGAATGCGGTGGACCCGATCGCCGAGCGCATCCGCTCGCTGGGCCATGTGGCGCCCGGCTCCTATGCCCAGTTCGCCAAGCTCAGCTCCTTGAAAGACGCCCCGGCCACACCACCGAAGGCGCTGGAGATGGTGCGCATCTTGGTGGAAGGGCACGAAGGCGTGGCCCGCACCGCCCGGGCGCTGTTCCCGCTTGCCGACCAAGCCTCCGACGAGCCCACCGCTGACCTCCTCACCCAACGCCTGACCGTGCATGAGCAAACGGCCTGGATGCTCAGAAGCCTGCTGGAAGAGTGAGCCCCGGTCGGCGTCTGCAAAAGCTGGCGTTCTCGCCCCCCTGGGGGGCGTCAAAGGACTGTCTTTCAAATCGGCTACCCTACAGCCCTTTTGTTTTCATTCGAATCCAGCGCCGCGCATGAACGCCTTTCCGAAGTTGATGCTGTCCCTGCCCTTGCTGTGGGCATGCAGCGTTAGCGCAGACCCGGCCAACCTTCTGAGTTGGCACGACGCAGCCCAGCGTCTGCACCAAAACTCTGATCAACTGGCTGGCGCGCGCGCCCTGGTCGCCCAGCGGCAAGCTCAGGCAGAAGGCATTGCCCAGGCGGGCGGCCCCATCGTCAGCGTCTATGGCGCGGCCTACAGCTACAAAGCGAGCCTGGATCTGGACCTTGATCCGCTCAAGCAAGGCCTGGGCAATGCCGTCAATATGTTGCCGCCCGGCATTGCTGGCCTCTTGCCGCCCTTGCCGCCGCTGCCCTCTAACTACACGATTGAGCGGCGCAACAGCAGCCACACGGCCTTGGTGAACGCGGTCTGGCCGATTTACCTGGGGGGCGCCACGGATGCCTTGCGTGGTGTCGCTGCCGCTCAGGGCGCCGAAGCCCAGGCCGATTTGCAGCACAGCGAAGAAGAAGCGCTGGCCGTGCTGGCTCAACGTTATTTCCAAACCCAGATGGCGCGCCGCGCCGCCGCGCTGCGCGAAGCCGCCGCCGCCGGCGTGGCCGAACACGATGCAGCCGTCGAAAAAATGCTGAAGGCAGGTGTGGCGTCGCAGCTGGAGCGCCTGCAAGCGCGCGCAGCGCTGCAAGACGCCCAATACCAAGCCCGCAAGGCCCGCAGTGATGCCGAGCTGGTGGCCGCAGCCTTGGCCCGAACGGTCAAACTCGACGCCATCCCCACGCCCAGCACGCCGCTGGCAGTGAGCTCCACACCGCTGCCGCCGCTGCAGGACTTCATCGGCACCGCCTTGACCCTGCACCCCGGCTTGGCCAAGGTCGCCGCCAAAAAGGCCCAGGCCGAGCAACTCAAGGCCGGCTCCAAAGCGCTGAACAAACCGCAGGTGTTCGCCTTTGGCCAGCGCTCCCTCACCCACAACGGCGACTGGCTCGCCGGTATTGGGGTCAGAGTCAATTTATGGGATTCGCTGGACCACGCCGCGCTGGAGCGCTCGCACCAAAGCCTGATCAGCCAAGCCGAGGCCGCCGATGCCCAGGCCCGCAATGACATCGCGCTGCTGGTGGAACGCCAATGGCGCAGCGCCGAGCAAACCCGCCACCAATACCTGAGCCTGGCGGCGCAGGACGAATTGGGACTGGAACTGCTGCGCCTGCGCCGCGTCGGGCTGAAGCAAGGCAGCAGCACCGCGCTGGACCTGATCGACGCCGAACTGAACCTGGCCAAATTGCGCACCGAGCGCGCCCAGGTCGCTTACGAGCATGTGATGGCCTTGGTCGGCTTGCTGCAAGCCTGCGGGCAGATCGAAAGCCTGGGCGACTATCTGGCCCGCGCCGATCTGCGCCTGGAATGAGTGAAAGAAAGATTGATTGAGAGAGCAAACGCAGCCATGAAACTCCCGAAACTGCTGGTTCCCGTGCTGGGCCTGACGGCGCTTGGCGCTGCGGTTTACGTCATGTGGCAGCACCAGCCACCCGCCCCCGAGCAGCTGCAAGGCATGATGGAAGCGCGCGAAACCGATATCGCGCCCAAGCTCACTGGCCGCATCGCTGAACTGTTGGTGCAAGAAGGCCAGCGCATCGAAAAAGGCACCCTGCTCTTGCGCATCGACAGCCCCGAGGTGGCCGCCAAAATGGCACAGGCCAGCAATGCCGAAGCTGCCGCATCCGCCGTGGCCTTGAAGGCCAAGAACGGCGCACGGCCCGAAGAGATCCGCATGGCCCAGGCCAATTACGAGCGCGCCCAGGTCGGCGCCGATTTGGCGCGCAAGAGTTTCGAGCGGGTCGACGGTCTCTTCAAAGAAGGCTTGGTGGCCGCGCAAAAGCGCGACGAAGCCGAGGC
Source organism: uncultured Burkholderiales bacterium (assembly GCA_945952065.1). Classification (GTDB taxonomy): domain Bacteria; phylum Pseudomonadota; class Gammaproteobacteria; order Burkholderiales; family Burkholderiaceae_C; genus Paucibacter_A. The sequence goes on from CAMFGY010000001.1 coordinate 162,813, forward strand.
CAATTGGCGCGCCTCGCAAAGACAGGCCGACGCCGCCAAGGCGCAAGTTGACATGGCCCGCGCCGGCGCCCGCAGCGAAGACCAGGCGGCCGCCGCCGCCCAAGCGCGCCAAGTGGCGGGCGCGGTGCAAGAAGTGGAGGCCGCGCGGGCCGAAACCGAGCTGAAGAGCCCGGTGGCCGGCGAAGTGAGCAAATTGTTGGCCAAGGCGGGCGAGCTGTCTCCCGCCGGCGTGCCGGTGCTCACCGTGGTGGACTTGAGCGACCAATGGGTGTTGCTGAATGTGCGCGAAGACCAGCTCAAACGCTTCGCCATCGGCCAAGAATTTGACGCCATCTTGCCCGCGCTGGCCGACAAAAACGGCGCCAGCGTGCGCTTCAAGGTCACCGCCTCGCAGGTGCTGCCCGACTTCGCCACCTGGCGCAGCACGCGCAGCAACCAGGGCTATGACTTGCGCACTTTTGAAGTGAAGGCGCAGCCACTCAAGCCCATTGCCGGCGCAAGGCCGGGCATGAGCGTGCTGGTCAAGTAAGGCAATGAATCGCGCAGGGACTTGGCAGCGGGAATGGGCCCGGCTGCGGGCCAGCCCTTTCGATCTGGCGCTCTTGTCTTGGCTGCCGCTCTTGATGGGCTTGCTGCTGGTCTGGGTGTTCGCCGCCGGCCAGCCCACGCGGCTGCCCATGGGCGTGCTGGACGCCGACCACAGCGCTTTGTCGCGCCAGTTGCTGCGCATGCTGGATGCGGCGCCGGGCCTGCGGCTGGCCGCGCAATACAGCGACGAAGCCGAGATGCAGCGCGATCTGCGCGCCGGCCATGTGTATGCCGCCTTGGTGATTCCGGCTGGCATGGCCGCCCATATCAAACGCGGCCACCCCTCCCACCCCGCGCAACTGGCGCTGCTGCATAACGCCCAATTCAGCACCCACTCGGGCCTGATTCAAAAAGATGTGCGCAGCATGGTGGGCACCTTGTCGGTGGGCATCGAAATCGCCAGCCGCGAGAAGCGCGGCCAAAGCCCACAGGCCGCCAAGGCCGGCTTTGAGCCCATGCGCGCCAGCCTGCAGGCGGCTTACAACCCGGCCTTGAATTACCAGCAATTCTTGGCGGCGGCCTTGCTGCCGGCCCTGCTGCATATGTTGGCCATGGTGGCGGGCGCTTGGAGCACAGGCACCGAGCTGCGCGACGCCACCGTGCCGCAATGGCTGGCCAGCAGCACGCAGCGGCCCTTGCGCGCCTTATTGCTCAAGCTCGCGCCGGCCTGGCTGCTGCTGAATGCGGTCAATCTGCTGCTGTGGTTGTTGATGCGCCAGCTCGGTCTGCTGCCCGAGGCCAGCTTGTTGGTGCTGCTGGGGCTGCATGGCCTGCTGCTGGCGGTGTATTTGGCACTGGGCGCCTTTGCGGCGCTGGCGGGCAGCTCGCTGCGCATGGCGCTGTCGGCGGCGGGCTTCATCACCGCGCCGGCCTTTGCCTATTCGGGCCTGGCGTATCCGCTGATGGCCATGCCGCCGGGGGCACGCCTCTGGGCCGAGTCCCTGCCGCTGACCTGGGTGCTGGAGGCCCAGGTCGGCCTGCTGCAACAAGGGCGCGCGGCCGCTGAGCTCGTGCCGCTGAGCGGCTGGCTGAGCCTGGCCTGTGCGCTTTTGCTGCTGGCCAGTGCCGCCTTGCTCAAGCGCGCTGCGCTCACACCGGCCTGCTGGGGAAGGCGTTGATCATGCGCACCTGGTTCAGCACCCTGATCCAAACCTGGCGCGCGGCCTTGTCTGACAAGGGCACGCTGCTGATGTTCATCATCGCGCCGATTCTGTACGCCTTTTTCTACCCCTGGCCTTACACCACACAGCAGCTGCGCCGTGTGCCCGTGGCCATCGTGGACCAAGACCACAGCAATCTGGCCCGCCAGATCGGCCGCTTCACCCAAGCCAGCCCGCGCCTGGATCTGCGCTTCGTCACCGCCAGCGAGGCCGAGGCCCGGCGCGCCATGGCGCGGCGCGAGATCGAGGGCTATGTGCTGCTGCCGCAAGACCTGAAGCGCGACGTGCTGCGCGGCCAGGGCGTGGTGGTGCCGGTGCTGGCCGATGGCGCTTACTTCCTCATCAACAAAGTGGTGCTCAGCGGCTTTGGTGAGGTGCTGGGCACGGTCTCGGCCGGCGCGGAGCTGCGCCAGCTGCAAGCCCGGGGGGCGTCCAAGCATCAGGCCGCGCTGAACCGCAGCCCCTTGAACCTGAGCTTGGTGCCGCTCTACAACAAGACCGAGGGCTATGGCAGTTATGTGGTGCCGGCCGTGGCCGTGCTGATCGTGCAGCAGCTGCTGCTGATTGGCACCGCCATGTGGGTGGGCACTTGGTTTGAAAGCCCGCGACCGCGGGAGCCGCTGCTGGGCGTGTGGAGTGCGCGCACCACCGCTTTTGCCGGCCTGGGCCTGCTCTCGGCGGCTTGGTTCTTCGGCCCGGTGTTTCGGTTTTTCGACTACAGCTATGGCGGCAATGTCGGCGCGGCCTGTCTCTTGCTGCTGCCGTTTTGTTGGGCGATTGCGGCCCTGGGGGTCGCCCTGGGCGCGCTCTTGGCCGACCGCGAGCGGTCCATGCAGGCGCTGCTGTGCACCTCGCTGCCGATGGCTTTTTTGAGTGGCTTTTCCTGGCCGCGCGAGGCCTTGCCTGCGGCGCTGTTCAATCTGGGCGAGGGCATTCCGGCGGTGGTGGGCATTCAGGCCTTTGTGCGCTTGAACCAAATGGGCGCCAGCCTGGACGAAGTGTGGCCATACGCACGCTTGCTGGTCTTGCAGGCCCTGGGCTTCAGCCTGCTGGCGGCCTGGGCCTTGCAGTGGCGGGCGCGGCGCTCAGGCGCTTGAGCATCAGCACCCCGGTCGCATTGGCCTGATAAGCGCCAAAGGCCGCGCAGCGCTGGTAGCCCAGGCTGGCATACAGCGCCAGCGCTTCGGGCTGATGCACGCCCGTTTCTAAGCGGGCCCAGCCGATGCCCTGCTCGCACAAGCTTTGCTCCAAATGCTGCATCAGGCGCCGGGCCAGCCCCTGGCGGCGCGCCTGCGGCAGCACAAACACCCGCTTGATCTCGCCGACCGGCTGGCCGTCCTCTTGCAGCAGGTGTTTGACAGCGCCGCAGGCCACGCACTGCCCACCCTGCCAGACGCCCAGCATCAGGCCGGGCGCTGCGGCCAAGGCGGCAGCGCTCTCCAGATGCGCCTCAATGCCCGGATAGAGCGCGCGCATCATCGCGTCCGAAGCGGCGAGCAAATACGCCGCCTCGGCCGACAAGGGATGCAAGGCCGTGATGGCGACATCCGCAGGAACAGGGTCAGCAGGCTTCATCGTCGAGCTAGGTTTGCAGCGCAGGGCTGGAGGTCCACAATGCGGCCATGAACACCTTGGCCAGCACGCGAATCGCCATTGTCAGCTTTGAAGGCTTTGACGCGCTGGACAGCTTTTTGCTGCTGGGCATGTTGAACCGCTTGCGCGCCCAGGGCTGCTGGGCCGAGCTGTGCGGCCCGGCCCATGCGCTCACCGCGCAGCAGGGGGTGACGGTCACGCTGCAAAGGCCCCTGGAATGGGCCAATGAGGCCGAGGTGGTGGTGTTTGGCGCAGGGCTTTACCACCGCGCCATTGCCGAGAACTCGGCTTTGTTGGACCGCTTGCAGCTGGACCCGCTGCGCCAGCTGATCGGCGCGCACAGCTCCGGCGTTTTGCTGCTGGCACGCTTGGGCTTGCTGGGTGAGCAGCCGGTCTGCACCGATCTCATCAGCAAGCCCTTTGTGCAAGAGGCCGGGGTGCGGGTGCTGGACGATGAAGCCTTCCACGCCCACGGCCCCATTGCCACCGCAGGCGGCTGCCTGGCAGCCCAGTACCTGGCCACCTGGGTGATGCTGCACAAGGCCGGTGCGGCAGCCACCCTGGCGGCCTTGCATGAGCTGGCACCGGTGGGCGAGCAGGCGGCTTACGCCCAGAAATTGCTGGGCGTGGTAGCGCCCTTCATGGGCTCATAAAGCCACTGCGCCTGCTCACAGCGGTTTGACGGCAATGCAGATCTGGCAGCTGAAGACGCCGCTGTCCGGGTCTTTCTGGGCCTGGGCCGCATAGCGCTCAAAGAAGGGGCGCTCGTCCAGCTGCATGCCGCTGGCCGGCAGCCATTGGCCCAGCAACTCGGTCCAAGCGGCCGGCATGTCCGATGCCCGCCCGCGAAACTCCGCCACCGCGTAAACGCCGCCGGGCAAGTCGCAGAGGTTGACCGGGTTGCGCGGGACAAAGTCGGGCCCCACTTCGACGCAGGCGTCGTAGCGACATTGCGCCGGGCGCGTGACGCTGGGGTCGTCCAAACCGATGCCGTAGCAATCGTGCTCGTTCAAACCCTGGGCGGCCCGCCAAGGCAGAAAGGTCTCGGCCCAGAATCGGCTGATGCTGGGGCCGTAAGGGCCGATATGGCGCATATAGGCCACACGGACCGGGGCCAGTTTCTGCACTCGCACTTCAGTCAAAACACGCATTTGAAACTCCTGTTGAATGGAGTCCGCATGATGGTTGGCGCCGCCGCCCCAGGCCTGATCCCGCTTGCGCATCGCCTGATCCAAATTGCTCTGCACTGCGCTCGGCCCCAGCTGCAAAGCCTGGCTGCGCCAAGCCGTGGGCGAATGGCCGAACTTTTGCTTGAAGGCGCGCGCAAAAGCTTCGCCAGACCCAAAGCCGACCGCCAAGGCCACCTCCAAGACCGAGATCCGCTGGCCGCGGCGCAGCATCAAGGCACCCACCTCCAAGCGTCGGCGGCGCAGATAGTCCCCCAGGGTCTCGCCCATCCAGACCGCAAAAAGGCGATGGAAGTGAAAGGGCGAGAAATTCGCCACGGCGGCCAGATCAGGCAAGGCCAGGGCTTGATCCAAATGCCGGTCGATGTGGTCGAGCACCCGGTTCATGCGCTGGGTGTATTCGTGCCGGCTGCGCGCCGCAGGTGTGAGGGCCTCGCTGCTCATGGCGCTCCGGTTCGGGCCTCGGCCGGCGCCAGATGCTGGCCCAGAAATTTTTCCAGGCGCTTGGCAAAGTCCAGCTGCGTGCTTTGCATGCGCCAGCCATGCGCCTCATTGGCATAGCTGACCCATTCCGGCGGGCGCCCCGCCTCGCGCAGGGCCGCGCGCAAACGCTCGCCATGGGCCAGCGGCACCCGCAGATCGCTTTCACCAAAGGCCAGGAGCAAGGGGGCCTTGATGCGCTGGGCCTGGGCCAGCGGTGAGTTGGCGGTCAACATGGCGGCATCTTTCTCCACATCCCCCACCATCTCGGGCAGCAAATGCTTGCGCTGCACGCTGCTGGTGTCGTCCTCCACCCACCACGAGCCCTTCAGCAGCAAGAAGGGGTCGGTCACCGCCACCCAGGCCACACCGCAACGGTATAGCTCCGGATGTTTGACCAAGCCCATCAAGGCGCTGTAGCCGCCATAGCTGGCGCCGGCAATGCAGGCCTGGCTGCTGGCCAAGCCCTGCTTTTGCGCCCACAGCAAGGCATCGGCCACATCGTCTTGCATGGCCTGCCCCCATTGCTTCCAGCCCGCTCGGAAATGCGCGTCACCGTAGCCGGTGCTGCCGCGGAACTCCGGCGCGATCACCAAATAGCCGCGTGAGGCCAAAAACTGCTCCATCGGATCCCAGCGCCAATGGCCACCCCGCACCCAGGGGCCACCGTGCACCAAGACCACCGCCGGCGCCGGCTGGCCCGCCTTCAGGCCGCGCGGCTGGGTCAGCCAGACCGGCAGATCGCGGCCATCACGGGCCTGGATGCGGTGCAAGTCCACGCGCGCCATCTGCTGGGGCTCGATGCCGTCCATCACCGTGCTGATCAATTGCAAGCGCCGACTGCTGGCTTCAAAAAGATACAGGCGGCCCGGTTCGGTGTCGGAGAAAGAACGCACCAGCACCACCATGTCTTCAGCCCCGCAGCGACGGCAACTCAAGCGGTTGACTCGGCCCGGCAAGGCATCGTCGATCAAAGCCTGGGTGCGCTTCATCGCCTCGTCGTACCAGACGGTTTGTTCCCCATCGGTGTCCAGCCTGACCCCCAAGGCCTGCCCACCGGCGCGCAGAATCAGGCTGCCGTTGAAGTCAAAGCCCGGCGCGCTGACCAGGGCCGGGCGCTGCGGCTGCTGCTTGGCAAAGTCATAGCGGCTCAACACGCCAAAGCCTTGTGGCCCCTGGCTGTCTTTGACGAACAACTGGCCTGTATCGTCCACCGCCAAGGGCTGGAAGGGCAGGTTCATCAGATCGCTGTCCAGCAGCTGTCGCCAGCTGCTGTCGGTCGGCCCGCGCCAATACACGCCGGCGCGCTGGTCTTTTTGAGTGATGGCAACCCGCGGCTCGCCCTTGCTGTCAAACAGCCATTCAACGACCCGTGCCGGTGCGCCCACAATGTCCAGCGCGCGGGTGCGACCACTGCGCACATTCAGCCACATCGGCGTCAGCGACTGCAATCGGTTGTCGCCAAAGTCCATGCGTCCGATCACCACCTCGTCGGGCGCAACACCCTCTTGCGGCTCAGGCACTTTCAGCAGGATATGGTTCCACTCCAAGCTGCGATCAAAGGAATTGCCATTGCTGATGAAGGCTTTGCCCTGGCGCTTGACCAGAAAGCGCAGCTCGCTCCCATCGGGCTTGGCGGAGAACAGCCCCGGGGCGACACGCCGGTCTTCTCCGCCCCCTGCGGCCAAATCCACCACGCTGAACACCAGTCGATCGTCGCCCACCCAATCGAACTGATAGATGTCGGCATCGTTGAAGCTGCCGGTTCGCATCGCTTTGTAGTTCTGGCTCAGATCCAGCACCACCAAACCGATGCGGGTGCCGCCCTTGGAGGTGGTCAAGGCCAGCAGCTTGCCCGAGGGCGAGAGCTTGGCCTCCAAGATCGCGGGGTATTGAAAAAAGCGCTCGACCGGAATCGCGGCCGGCCCCTCGGCCGCAATGGCGCCGCCCGCTGCGCACTGCAGCAGCGCAAGCGTGGACAACAGCTTGCGCCAAACCCTGGATTTCCACAGCATCGTGCCCTCCCCGAGCATGGTCTTTTGCCTGTGCCCGGCAGGTCGCTGTGCCGGCCGAGCCCGGGCGAGCATAGCTCAGCCCGAGCTGTCTCGGCGGCGCCGACCGCGCAGGCCAAACACCACCGCCACGGTCGGCAAAACCGCCAAGGCAGCGCTGGCCAAAAGGTCGGCCCAACCGTCCGCCACCAAGGCCAGCAGCAGGCCCAGCAGCGTGAGCAGGCCCAAGCCCAAAGGCCAGCCCCACAGCTGCCAATTGAAGCGCGGCTGCGTCTTCATCGGCCCCCTTCCGTGCCCAAGGTCGCGGCAGAAGGCAGCCCCGGCGCGCGTGCGCGGCCATGCTTGCCCCACCACAAGACCAGGCCACTGCCCAAGACCACCAGGGTCAAGAGGTCCAAAACGGCCCAGATGATTTTCAAAGGCAAGCCGCCGTAGTCCCCAAAATGCAGGGGCTGCGAAATCAGCAAGGCGGTGATGTACCAAGGCGGCTCCCGGCTGGTGCTGAACTGCGCATGGCGTGCATCCACCAAGACCGGCTGGTACAGCCTGGCGCTCAGCGGCGTTTGGCCGCGCATGAACAAAGCATAGTGATAAGGGCTGGCCATCATCGTGCCCGGGAAGGCCACAAAGCCCAGCTGCTTGTCGGGCTCGGCAGCGCGGGCCAGCTCAGCGGCTTGCTGCAGAGAGCCCAGTTGCTTGGGGCGGGCCTGGCCTTGATAGGGCGCCACCATGGCGCTGACCTGCTCGACCTGCCAGAGTTTGATCAGCAGATCGGCCCAGGTGTTGATCACCCCGGTGCCGCCCACCACCAAGGCCCAGACCAAGGTGACCATGCCCAGCAAATTGTGCTGATCCAACCAGTACAAGCGGCGCGAGCGCTGGCGGCGCACGGTGCCAAAGTCCAGCTTGCGCATGAACGGCCCGTACAGCACCACGCCCGACACCAAGGCGGCCAGCAGCAAGACGCCCATGGCGCCCAGAAACAGCTTGCCGGGCAGATCGGCGAACAAGTCGACATGCAGGCGGAACATCAGGTACATCAGCCCTTCATCCGGCTTGGGCTGGGCCAGGATCTGGGCCGTGCGGGCGTCGATCAGCACTTGGCGCGTGCCCTCGGTGGCGGCCGCATCCGGCCCCAAGGTGGCGTGCCAAAGCGCGGGCTCCTCGGCCTCCTGGAACAGGTATTGCAAAGCCATGCCGGGCTCGGCCGCCAGCGCAGCGGCCACCACCCGGTCCAGGCTGGCCATGGGCGTGTCGCTGGGCAGCGGCGGCGCCTCCACTTCCGTGCCCAGCCAATGTCCGATCTCGTGATGGAAGATCAGCGGCAGGCCGGTCAGGCACAGCAGCAGCATGAAGACGGTGCAGATCAGGCTGGACCATTTGTGCACCCAGGTCCAGCGGCGCAGCGCAAGGGCTTGCATGGTGTGGCGGCGCGCGGCTTCAGACGCGCCAGCTCAGCGAAGCGCTGAGGCTGCGCGGGGCCCCGTGGTAGCCCTGGCTGGCGCCGCTGAAATGCAGATAGTCCTGATCGGCCAGATTGCGCACATTCAGGCCCAGCCGCAGCGCCGGGCTCAGGGCGTAGCTGGCCATCAAGTCCAGCAAGCCAAACGCGGCTTGGCGCCGCCCCTGCTCATTGCGCACCTCCGAGCGCCAATTGAACTGGGCGCCCAAACGCAAGCCGTCCATCGGCTGCCACTGCGCCCCCAGCTGCGCGGTTTGGCGCGGTGTGTTCAAGCGGGCCGCTTCGCCCTGGCGGGTCTTCAGCGCCAGCTGGGTGTAGGCGGCATGCAGGCTCAAGCCGGGCAAGACCTGACCCTGCAACTCCAACTCCACGCCTTGCGACTGCGTATCCTGCCCGCGATAAATGGCCACCGCCTCCTGCACCGGGTGCTGGCCGGCGTAGGTGGCCAGATGGTTTTGTTGGCTGCGGAAGGCGGCGGCGGCCAGGGTCAACCGTCCGCCCAAGGCCGCGCCCTTGAGCCCCAACTCATCGTTGCGGCCCTGGACCGGCTGCAACCGCTGCAGCTGCGCGTCGAGCTCGCCCTGCGGCCTGAACAAGGCCGTGTGGCTGGCGTAGGCCGAGAGCTCCGGCGTCAGGGCCCAGACCGCGCCCAGATAGGGCGCCGTGTGGGCGGCGTCGGCATCTTGCGCATTGCCGTAGCTCTTGCCTTCGGTCTTGAGCCGGCTGTGGTTGGCGCCCAGCATCAGTTGCAAATGCTCGCTGGGCCGCAGGCGCACGGCGGCGTAGAGGCTTTGCAGGCGGTCTTTCAAGTCCGAGCCGCTGCGCGTGCCGTTGAAGACGGGCAAGGCGAACTGCCCCTGCCACTGCGCCAAGGGGGGCAAGGGCGTGCCCAGGCTGTCGCCCTCGGTGCTGAGCTCCAAGAGCTCGCTGCGGCCGGCTTGCGCGCCCAAGACCAGCTCATGGCGCCGGCCCAGCGCCTCGAACGGGCCGCTCAAACGCAGGTCCACGGAGCTTTCTTTGCGATCGGGGTCATAGCGCGAAGGCCAGGCCAGGCCGCCGTTGCCGGCCTGCGGGTCGGGGCTGTCGCTCCACCACAGCAGTTGCGAGCGGCCGCTGTGCGTCATGCGCATGGCGGTGGCACGGGCCTGCCAGCCGCCGCCCAGGCTGTGTGAGAGATCGGCAAACCATTCGTCTTGGCTGACATCCCAGCGCGTCCAGGCTGCAGCGCTGCTAACGTGGCGATCAAAGTCCAGCGGCGTGCCGTTTTTGTCGACCAAGGGCACCGCCCCCCACATGCCGCCGCGCGTCTTGCGCTGTTGCTTGGAGGCGCCCACGGTCAGCAAGGTGTCCTCGCCCAAATCGACTTCGAACACACCGTAGGCCAGGGTTTTGTCTTGTTGATAGCGGTCCAGATAGCTGTCTTGCCCCTGCCCCATCAACACCAAGCGGGCGCGCACCGTGCCGCCGCGGTTGAGTGGGCTGCTCAGGTCCACGTCCAGGCGGCGCTCGCGCCAACTGCCCAGGCTCAAGCTGCTTTGCGCTTGGAAGCGTGAGCCCGGGCGCTTGCGCACATAGTTGACCGTGGCCGAGGGGTTGCCCGCCCCGATCAGCAAGCTGCCGGCGCCGCGCAAGACCTCGATGCGCTCATACATGGCGGTGTCGCCCTTGTCCTCCAGGCCGGTGAAGCGCCCGGGCAGCAGGCCCAGTCCATCGATTTGGAAGTTATTGATTTCAAAGCCGCGCGCGAAGTAGCTGCTGCGGTCGGTCTCAAAGCGCTCCACATAAATGCCGGGCAAGCTGCCCAGGGCATCGCCCACGCTGTAAAGCCGGTAGTCCTGCATGGCCTGCTCGCCCAGCACATGCAGGGACTGCGGCGTGTCTTTCCAGCTCAGGTCCAAGCCGGTGGCACTGGGGCTGCGCAAGGCCCCGGTGTTGCTGCGGGCCCGCACTTCCACCCGCGGCAAATTCCCCGAGGCGGTCTCCGAGGCCGGGGCCTGCGGCTCTTGCGCCCAAGCGGGCTGGGCGGCCGGCCCACTGAGCAGCAAGGTGGCCAGGCCCCAAGCCAGCAGGGACGGGGCGACGACAACACGAGGGCGAGCTTGGGGGGAACTCGCCAGAACGAAGGGAATGGATGGGACGGGCGGCATGACAATCACAAAAGGCGGTGAAGCCGGCAGACGCCACCTTGTGTGCGGGCCCGCCAGGCGCGAACAGGGCCCGGCCGCGCAGCGAAAGGCTCGGCGCGCAAGAAAGGCTTGCTGTTCAAAAAAAGAGAGGGGATGGACTGATGCAGCAAATGCTGCGAATCCGGGCTGGCTTGAAGCTGGCGAGCAACAGGGCCCGCAGTGCAGCGGGCACAGCGGCATTGTATTCAAATGCGAGTAATTCTCATTTGATAATCGCATGCCAGGGGCGCTGATCGCCCAAGCGGGCGGCCCTTGGGCTGGGCCACGGGCCAGCAGCGATAATCGCCCCCTTCATCCAACCGACATGCCGCGCCGCAGCTCCCGTGAATCGGGCCGTTTGCGCTGCGCCCCGTGTTCCAAAGCCCTGCCATGTCCGCCGATCTGCCCAGCCGTATCCAGACCGAAGTCAAGCGCCGCCGCACCTTCGCCATCATTTCCCACCCGGACGCGGGCAAAACCACGCTGACCGAAAAGCTGCTGCTGTTCTCGGGCGCAATCCAGATCGCCGGCTCGGTGAAGGCCCGCAAGGCCTCGCGCCACGCCACCTCCGACTGGATGGAGATCGAAAAGCAGCGGGGCATCTCGGTGGCCTCCTCGGTGATGCAGATGGAATACCGCGATTGCGTGATCAATCTGCTCGACACCCCCGGCCACCAGGACTTTTCGGAAGACACCTACCGCGTGCTGACCGCGGTGGACGCGGCGCTGATGGTGATCGACGCGGCCAACGGCGTGGAGCCGCAAACCCGCCGCCTGCTGCAGGTTTGCCGCGCCCGCAACACGCCCATCCTGACCTTCGTCAACAAGATGGACCGTGAGGTGCAAGACCCGCTGGCCCTGATGGACGAGATCGAGCGCGAGCTGGGCATGACCGTTGTGCCCTTCACCTGGCCGGTCGGCATGGGCAAGCATTTCCACGGCGTGATGGACTTGCGCCGCGAACAGATGCGGGTGTTCTCGCCCGGCGAAGACCGCGTGGGCGGTGACGACGAGATCCTGCAAGGCCTCAACAACCCGGCTTACGCCGAGCGCTTCGGCATGCAGTACGAGCAGGCCGAGGGCGAGATCGAACTGGTGCGCGATGCCGCCGCCGAGTTCAATCACGAGGAATTCCTGGTCGGCAAACAAACGCCGATGTTCTTCGGCTCCGCCGTCAACAACTTCGGCGTGCAGGAAATTCTGGACGCTCTGGTCGAGCTGGCCCCGGCGCCGGGCGATCGCACCGCCATGCAGCGGGTGGTCAAGCCCGAAGAATCGAAGTTCACCGGCGTGGTGTTCAAGATCCAGGCCAATATGGACCCCTCGCACCGCGACCGCATCGCCTTCTTGCGCGTGGCCAGCGGCCATTTCGAGCGCGGCATGCGGCTGAAGGTGGTGCGCTCAGGCAAAGAGTTACGCCCCAACACCGTGGTGAGCTTCTTGAGCCAGCGCCGCGAGCTGCTGGACGAGGCCTTTGGCGGCGACATCATCGGTATCCCCAACCACGGCGTGCTGCAGCTGGGCGACACCATCACCGAAGGCGAGGCCCTGCAGTTCACCGGCCTGCCCTTCTTCGCGCCGGAAATGTTCCGCAGCGTGGAAGTGGCCGACCCGCTGAAAACCAAGCAACTCAAGGCCGGCCTGCAACAGCTGGGCGAAGAAGGCGCGATCCAGGTCTTCCGCCCTATCGCCGGCAGTGTGCTGCTGCTGGGCGCTGTGGGTCAGCTGCAATTTGAAGTGGTGGCACACCGCCTGGAGCATGAATACGGCTGCAAGGCCCGCATCAGCGGCAGCCGTTTCCAAGTCGCACGTTGGGTGACTTGTGACGATGAGAAAGAGCTCAAGCGCTTCATCGACGCCAACGACCACCGCATGGCTTATGACGCGGTGGACGCGCCCACCGTGCTGGTGGAATACGCGCCCGAGCTGCGCGCCATCGAAGCCAACTGGCCCAAGATCAAGTTCCATGCGCTGCGCGAGCACGCCGGCTTGGTCTTCCAGCAGCGCTTGGACGGCTGAAGCTCAGCAGCGCAGCACAGCACAGAAAAGGGCAGCGAAAAATACCTGTCCAGTTTTCGGTTGCCGCTGCAGGCCGGGGTTTGAACAATGCGCTCTGCTTCAACACACGAGACCGAGCCATGGATTTTCAAACCCTGCATCACCAAACCCGCGCCCTGATCTTGGGCAATGTCTGGGACGTGCCCAGCCTCTTGGCCGCTCAAGCAGCGGGCGTGGACGCCCTGGGCAGCTCCAGCGCCGCGCTGGCTTCCCTGTTTGGCTATGCAGACGGTGAAGCCCTGCCCTTTGAACTCTTGCTGACCATGGTGCAGCGCTTGATGAGCGCGGCCCATCTGCCCCTCAGTGTGGACCTGGAGGCCGGCTATGCCAGCGAGCCCTCAGCCATTGCCGACAATATCCGCCGCCTGGTCGCCCTGGGCGTGGTGGGCATCAACTTGGAAGACAGCCGCGTCCACCAAGGCCAGCGCAGCCAAGAACCGATGCAGGTCTTTGCCGAGCGCCTGCGCGCCATTCGGCAGGCCTTGCAAGACAGCGGGACCCGGGTCTTCATCAACGCCCGCTGCGACAGCTTTTTGCTGGGCCAGCCGGCAGCGCGCGCCGATGCGATTCAGCGCGGTCTGCGCTACCAGGCGGCGGGAGCCGATGGCTTTTTTGTCCCCTGCATCCAGGCGCTGGACGACATCGCGGCGGTGGCCCAAGCCGTGCCCCTGCCCTTGAATGTGATGGGCATGCCGGGCATGGTGGACTTCGCGCAGCTCAGCCAACTGGGCGTCAAGCGCATCAGCACTGGCAACAGCCTGCACGCGCGGCAGCAGTCAGCGCTGCGGGCCTGGCATGGCGAAATGCAAGCGGCACAGTCTTTAGCGCCTCTTTGGGCCTGATGCTTGTGAGAATGGGCACGCATGGAAATCACCGAAAACAGCACCGCGGATCGCTACTACCAGGCCTTGCTGGACCGGGCGGAAGACCATGTCGGCGTGTTCTTCGCAGCCGTCACCAGCACCGGGGTGTTTTGCATTGCTACTTGTCGGGCGCGCAAGCCCAAGCGGCACAACGTGCGCTTTTTTTCTGATGCGCAAGGCGCACTGCAACACGGCTTCCGGCCCTGCAAGGTCTGCCGCCCCACCGAGCATGCCTACAGCCCGCCGGAGCCGGTTCTGCAGGCCTTGCAATGGCTGCGCGCCCATCCGCAAGAAAAGCTCGGCGACGCTTTGCTGCGCGAACAAGGGCTCAGCCCCGAGACCCTGCGGCGCTGGTTCTTGCGCCATCACGGCATGACCTTCCAGGCCTACCAACGCCAGCTGCGCATCAATACCGCCGTCGAACAACTCAAGGCCGGCCACAGCGCCACCCAATCCGCCATGGATGCGGGTTATGACTCGCTGAGTGGCTTTGGCTATACCTTCAAACGCATCATGGGCAGCTCGCCATCTCAACACGAACAAGGCCTCAACACCCTCTTGCTGCACCGCTTCACCACGCCGCTGGGGCCCATGTTTGTTTGCGCCACCGAGGCCGGCGTGTGCTTGGTCGAGTTTGTCAGCCGGCGCATGTTGGAAACCGAGTTCCGCGATTTGCAGCGCCTGCTGAAAGCCCGCATCGTGCCGGGCGAAAACAGCCACACCCGGCAGGCGGTGCGCGAGCTGGATGAATACTTTCGCGGCGAACGGCGCGTGTTTGAGGTCGCGCTGGACACGCCGGGCAGCGCCTTTCAGCAAAGCGTCTGGCAGGCCTTGCAAGCGATTCCCTTTGGCCACACCGGCAGCTATGGCCAGCAAGCCCGCGCCCTGGGGCGACCGGAGGCGGTGCGCGCAGTGGCCGCAGCAAACGGCCAGAACCGCGTCTCCATCATCGTGCCCTGCCACCGCGTGATCGGCCAAGACGGTCGCTTGGTCGGCTACGGCGGCGGCCTGGCCCGCAAGCAGTGGCTCTTGGACCATGAGGCGAAATGGCTGAACGGCCACGGCGCCCAGGCCGAGACCCCGCAGCAAAGCCTCGCTTGGTGAGCTGAGCCGGCCGCAGCCTCTGCCGCTTTCCACCCCAGCCCAAGCTGCCCCGCAGTGACCGACTGAAGAAATGGCCTAGCGGGACATGCCGCCCTTGTCGATGCCGACCGCCTTCTGTTGCTGGGCCTCGCGGCGCGCTTGTTCGATTTCGGCGGGGTCGGTCGGCGCTTTGTTATTGCTACGTTTCAACATGCTGCCGGTGACCGTTTCCGGGGCCTCATAAACTGCCTTGTCGGCGGCTGGCCCGCTCGGTGCAGCGCAGCCCGCGGCGAGCCCGCACAAGGCCAGCAGCGCAAGCCCTCCCCTGCGCGACATCCCTGCGTGCGCCCGATCAGTCTTCATATTCTTTGTCATCGTTCATCTCCCCTTTGCAATCTTTTGACGAACAAACGGGCCGCTCTTTTCAGAGAGCGGCCCGCCCATGGTTCTTCATCCCAAGCGGGGCGGGCGCTTCAAGCCCAACGCCCCGCGGGTTTCACCGCCTACGGCTCGATCAGAAGCTGTAGGTGCCGCGCACGTAGTAGGTGCGGCCCACCGGATCGGCAAAGCGCGGGTCAAAGCCGGTCTGGAAGGTGCGGGTCTGGTTAGAGAACGGCGGGTCTTGGTTGAGCAGATTGCGCACACCGGCCGTCAGACCCAGGGCCTTGATGGGCGACCATGTGCCGTACAAGTCCCACACCGAATAGCTGTCCACCTTGTGCGAAGGCGTTTGGTCGGTGTAGCCCGACTTGTAGCGGTTGACCAGGCCAAGACCGTAGTCACCATGCTTCCAGTTGAGGCTGAGCGCATGGGTCCAGCGGAAGATCGGGCCGTTGTTGCCGCTGTAAACGCCGGCACGCTGAATCCAGACACCGCCCTCTTCGTTTTGGTACTCGTACTTGCTGACGTAAGTGCCGTTCAAGCTGGTGGTGAAGGTGCCCAGGGCTTGAGTACGCAGGCGGTAGTTGGCGCTGAGGTCCACACCGTTGCTGTTCACGCCGCCGAGGTTTTTGGTCAGCAGTTCCACATAGCCGCACTTCACACCGGGGCAGAGCGAACCGTCGGTGGCCAAGGTGCCGTCTGCGGCGCGCTTGAACAGCGAGGCGTACTTCACCGCGTCGGCAAACACCGCGTTCTCCGGCAAGACATCGATCTTGTGCTTGTAGCTGACCCACCAGAAGTCCAGCCCAAAGCTGGCGTCTGCCATCGGTTCAAAGACAAAGCCCAAGGTCTTGTTGACCGAGGTTTCGGGTTTCAGATTCGGGTTGCCACCGCTCAGCTGCTGGAACTGTTGTTCGCAGTTGGCGGCTTTCGATGCGCCAGGAATCGGCACCCCATTCGGGCAGCGGATCGGGTCATCGTGCGTGTCGCCGGTGTTGCCATAGGTTTGCGGCGAATTCAGCTCATACAGCGAAGGCGCGCGGAAGCCGGTCGAGTAAGAACCACGCACCAGCACCTGCTTGTTCGGCTGGAAGCGGAAAGTGAACTTGGGGTTGGTGGTGTTGCCCGAATCGCTGTAGCGGTCGTGGCGCAGCGCCGCGCCCAAATCCAAGGTGCTCAAGACCGGCACCGACACTTCCGCGTAGACCGCGCTGACATTGCGGGTGCCATGGTTGTTGATACTGGGGTCGTAGCCGGTGCTGGCCGCCACCTTCTCGGCGAACGCGGTGTTGGCCTTGTTGGTGAAGTCCTCGCGACGGTACTCCGCGCCCAGGGCCAGACCGGCATTGCCCGCACCCAGCCAGTTGCCGAGTTCACGGCTGGCTCGCATGTCCAAAGAAGTAACCTTGCCCAAGCCGGTGTAGAGCACACCATTCACGGCGGCCTTTTGCACCGCCGCTGCCCCGGCCGCATCTTGAGGACCAAAGGGGTTGATCACGCCGGACTTGACGCCGGCCGAGATTTGCGCGCCGTCGGTGTAGCCACCGGTCAAGGTGTTCTCGATCTTGTTCTCGTTGTAGGACAAGCCGGTTTGATAGTCCCAGCCCGCCAGCGTACCTTCCAGTGCCGCCACAAAGCGCTGCTGGGTGTTGACGCTGGAGTCAGCACGGCCGCCGCTGATCTCGTCACGCATCTTGACGGTGATGGGCAGCTTGGGGTCGATCTTGGCCGAGGCCGGGGCGGCAGGCGTGATGCCATTGCCGGGGTAGTACTTGGTGCCGGGGTCCATGGTCAGCGCGCCATAAGGCACACCGGCAATCACCGTCTTGTTGGTGTTTTCTGCACGGAAGTACTCAAAGCTCAGCAAATGGTCATTGCTGAGTTGAACGCTGGCCTTGGCCAAGCCGGAGATCTTTTTGGTTTCTGGCACCAGATCGACCACGCGCGAGAACAGGTATTTGCAACCTGTTGCGCCGTCCGTCACCAACATGGGCGAAGCGCAAGCCGGGGCCGCAGGGTTGGCGCTGTCGCCGTCTTGGTAGTAGTTGGCCGGGAAGGGCGTGGGCGAGGTCTTGGGCGTGCCACGATTCACATAAGGGCGCTGGCTGGCCGACAGCTTGTCTTGCTGGCTGTAGTCCAACACCGCGAAGACATTGAAACGGTCTTTGCTCAGATCACCGAAGCCGCCACCGATATTGAAATTCTTGGCCTTGGCGCCGACCTCTTTGGGCGAGTCATAGCCCAGGGTGATGGCGCCACCGGTGTAGCTCTTCTTGGTGATGAAGTTGATCACGCCGCCGATGGCGTCGGTGCCATACAGAGCGGATGCACCATCGCGCAGCACTTCGATGCGCTCAATGGCGCCGAAGGGAATCATGTTCAAGTCGGGTGCGGTGGCGTCCAGGGCATTGTTGGCAATGCGGCGGCCATTCAAAAGCACCAGGGTCTTGTCTTGACCCAGCCCGCGCAAGTTGGCAAAGGTGGCGCCACCGGTGGCCGCGCCCACGGCCTGGCTGCCGCTTTGGGTGGTCTGGCTGGCCGAGATGCGGCTCAAGATCTGCTCGACCGAGGTCACGCCCTCGCTCTTCATATCGTTCATCTTGATGACCGTGACCGGATTGGCCGTTTCGGCATCAATGCGCTTGATGGCCGAGCCGGTCACTTCCACACGCTCCAACTGCTGCCCTTGCGCCTGGGCTTGTGCCTGCGTGCCCAGAACGGCCAGCAAGGCCACGGCCAAGCTGATGGGACTTCTTTTCTTCATAACGATCTCCTCACTCACCGAAAAACAATCAGGCCCCTGCATCGCAGTACTCGGTTTGGGGCCGCGGGCTGGGACTCGACGACCTCGTCGAAGCCAGCGCTGCGTGGCGGTACTGCAACAGGCTCTTGGCCCGTTTGACCGCGTTCTAAAACAGCAAATTCACTCTTTCACGCCAAGCTAAATCGCAGCTTCATGGCAGCTAAACGGCAGCTAAATTGCGAGCCCATCGGGCCCACAAACGTGGTCCCTCGCCAACATTTCCGAAAGCTTCGGCGGCAAGAACTTGCCAAGGGCCACCGTACACGGGCGGCTCAATGGCTCATGACTTCTGGCGCGGGCCCCTGGCTCGGGTTTGAATGCTCAGATGAATGTCTTGCTGTTTGAAGATCAACTCGAATTGGCGCAAAAGCTGCGTCAGGATTTGGCGACCTGGGCCTACCGTTCGACCTGGGTGCGCGTGCTGGGCAGTGCCTTATCGCAGCTGGAAAGTGGCTGCATCGATCTGCTGCTGGTCGACCTGAGCGTGGCCGATGACGCAGGCTTTGTGCTGCTGCAAAAAGTCCGGCGCGACTGGCCCAAAACACCGGTGCTGTGCTTGTGCACCCGCGAGCATTTGCTGGACGAGCGGCTCATCGGCAGCGACGGCCATCACTGCATCGACTTCATGCTCAAGCCTTTTGAGATGGCTGAGTTGCGGGTGCGCCTGCGTGCGCTGGCGCGACGCAACGGTGGCGCCGACCCTGAATGCCTGGAGCTGCGCGGCCTGCGCCTGCACCTGAGCGCCCAAAGAGCCAGCATTGACGGGCGCCCCTTGGAGCTGTCACGCAGCGAATATCTGCTGCTCAGCGCGCTCGCCACACGCGCCGACCGCGTGCAGCCACGTCGTGTGCTGGAAGAGCAAATGGGCTCCAGCGTCAGCGGCCAAGCCAGCAATGTCTTGGATGTGCAAATCTCCAAGCTGCGCAAAAAGCTCGGCGAAGGCTATGTTCGAACCGTGCGAAATGTCGGTTATGTGATCGACAGGCACAAAGAGGGCGGGCGCCAAACCGCCTGAGCAGCTGGGGCCGCTGGGGCCGCGCAGGGCCTCCCCAGCGGCTGCGCCGGATTCACAAGCCTATGAGCTCCAGCCGCACCAGCTGGAAGTGCACCTGCTCGCCGACCTGCTTCATGCTGACCAGTCGGAAGTTTTTGTCCGTGCCGGTTTTGTAGACCCGTTCACTGACCGAGGCGCTGATCTCATTGCAGCTGAGCCGCGCCATGCCCTCGCTGCCGGACTTGCCCTCGGACTTGGTCTCTAGCTTGGCCGGCCGGCTGCCCGCACTGCAGTTCAAAACCGGGCCATAAGCACTCAGCGCGTTTTGATAAAAGCGGTCCACCGCCTCCATGCCGTCGCTGCTGGCAAATTTGGAAACCAGCACCTTGAACTTGAAGGGGCCAAACGACAAACCCACGGTGGCGCCGGCCTTGTCGTCTTTGCTGTCGCGCTGCACAACGGCGCCAGGGTAGAGCGGCAGACCCATCTCTTGCAGCTTGGCCTGCTCCTGCACGCTCAGGCCGGCGGTGAAGCGCTGTTTGACCGGCTTGGCCCCTTCCGTGCCACTGAGTTCCAGGCTGCCGTCCAGGCGCAGCTCCTCGCTGTGCGCCTGCGTAGCCCCAAGAGCCAAGCCAAGGCTGAGCAGCAGGCCCAAGCAGCGGGCTCGATGCGCCCAGGGCGATGAGTGGGACCGTGGCCCGGCATGCAGACCTGCGGCTATGGTTGGAGCAAAGGCGTTCATGAGCGGTCAACTCCCCTGTCGTCACATGGTGCCGCCACTGTAGAGAGCCTTGCGCTGCGCAGCGGGCCGCTTGCGACCAGCTGCAAAAACCGTGGTACAGGCCGTGCAAGGCCGTGCACAAGCCAGCTTCAGGCGAGCCCCATCGAACGCTCAGCGATGCAACTGACCGGGGTTGCGCAAATACATATCGCGCAAGAGCTGCAACTCGCCGGAGCTGCGAATCTCCTCAAAGCCTTTGCGGAACTGCGCCAGCAGCTGCGGGTCCACCTTGGGGTTGAAGGCAAAGTAGCAGCCATAGCCGGGCTTCAACACATGCGTCACTTGCAACTCGGCCGGGTCAAAGCCATTGCGCTGCGCCTGAAATGCGCTGGGCAGCATCAAGCCGGCCAACAAGTCCAGGCGGTCGGCATACAGCATGCGCACGCTGATCTCGCTGCGTGAGGTTTGATAGATATCGGCCTCGGCCACGCCCGCATCGCGCAGCAGCTGCACCGAGGGCGCGCCTCGGCCGGCGCCTATTTGCAAAGGCACCGGGGTCCGCTGTGGGTCGAACTTGATCTCGCCCCGGCGGCGCAACTTCATCAGCACGATGTCACAGGCGTCGATGGGGCCGACCCACAGGTATTGGGACTCGCGCTCGGGGCTGCGCACCGTGATGTAGAGCACGCTATTGGGCTCCAAGGCGGCCTCGCGGATGGAGCGGGCCCAGGGCATATTGAAGCGCTTGAGCTGCAGGCCTTGGCGCTGCGCGATGCGATCCATCAGCTCATTGGCCATGCCGCGGTGTTCGGCATTCTCCACATAGGCAAAGGGCGGCAGGTCTTCGCTGAAGCCGACCAGCTCCAGCGCGCGTGCTGAAGCGCCCCCCAGCGTCAAGCTGCTCCATATCAGCATCAAGAAGCAGGCTTTGCAAGCTTTGGCGAAATTCTTCATGCGCACTCCTGTCGCTGCCGCAAGAGCCGGTCATGCAACTCGATCCGCGGGTCAGCAAGTGTCACCCATGTGCGCCCCAGTGGCTAGCGCTGCGGGGCTCGAACCCCTGCACAATGCTTCAAACAAAGCCTCAGGGAGAAACAAAGCAGATGGACAGCGGCTACAGAAAGATCGGCATGGTCGGCGGCGTGGCTTGGGCGTCGACCCTCACCTACTATCGGCTGATCTGCCAATGGAGCCAGCAAAGGCATCAAGAATTGGGCCGTGCGGGCACTCCAGACATGCCCGAGTTCGCGATCGAATCGGTGAACATCGCCGAATCCCACGGGCGGCGCGGGGTCGCCGGCGACGAGGCCTCCTGGGCGGACTTTGACGCCTATTTCCGTGCTGCTTTGCTTCGCCTACAGGCCAGTGGCGCCGACTTTGCCCTGATCGCCAGCAACACCCCACACAACCGGCTGGAGGCGATTCGACGCGGGGTCAACCTGCCCATCGTGAGTATCTTTGAAGAGGTGGCCCAAGCATGCGTGAACGCCGGCGTCACACAGCTGCTGATCTTGGGCACCGAACCCACCCTGCAGGGGCAGGCCCTGCCCGAGGTCTTGGCCCGCTACGGCATCACCAGCTGCGTGCCGCAAGACCCGGCGGATCGCCGCCAATTGGCCCGTTTGATTGCCCAGTTGCAGGCGGGCGAAGTCAGCTCGGCCGCGCAGGCTCTAGGCGCCATGGCGGAGCGGGCTTTCGACGCCGTGGCTGCGCCGCCCTACGGCCAGCGCGCGATCGGCCTGGCCTGCACCGAACTGCCCCTGGCATTTCCGGCTCAGCTGGACTGCGCCTGCTTTGAACATGCGGGGGCGCTCTACATCAACACCAGCCTGATTCACGCCCGCGCGGCTTTTGAGCAGGCGCTTCGCCCCGGCCAAGCTTTGGCTCGACGCCCCGCGACCGAGGCCGACATTCCTGCCCTGCTGGACTTGCGGCGCCAAACCTTTCACCGCTATATGGCGGAGGCCGGCATGGCCATCGATGCCGACACCGACTTGATGCGGGTGCGATTCCAGATGGACAAGGCACAGGTCTTGCTGCTTGGTGGCCGCATCGTGGGGCTGCTCAAAATGAGCCGCGGCGAGGCTGAGCATCCGTCGCGCTGGCACATCTATCAGCTGCAAATCAGCCCCCATCTGCAAAACCGAGGGTTTGGTGGCCACTTGATGCGCGAACTGATGGACCAAGCCAAAGATGCGGGCGCAGCCCTTAGTCTTGGGGTCTTGAAGAACAATCCCGCGCAAGCGCTTTACCGCCGGCTCGGCTTTGTCGACACGGGCGAGAACGAGCACGAGTTCTTGCTGCAGTGGCCCGCGCCTGTCGCCTGAGACAGCCTTACTCCGAGAACAAACGCTGCGGGCCGCTGATGAAGCGCGCCTCTTGAATCAAGCCCTGGTTCACCTGATAGATGGCCACAAAGTCGAGCTCGCCTGGGCCTTCAGGGAAAGTTCGGGTGATGGTTT
This sequence comes from uncultured Burkholderiales bacterium, assembly GCA_945952065.1. Lineage (GTDB taxonomy): Bacteria > Pseudomonadota > Gammaproteobacteria > Burkholderiales > Burkholderiaceae_C > Paucibacter_A. Next base: position 184,825 of record CAMFGY010000001.1, read on the forward strand.
CATGGTCGATCACCGTGTGACCTGAGTCCGTGGCCAGCACCGAACGGCTGTTCAGCCGGGCGTGCAGATTCGGCTCGGCAAAACGGACCTGGATGCGCGCAGCCATCTCGGCATGGCCCTGCGCCAACAGCGTGTCGGGGTAGGCGTATTGGCGGGCATCGGGCGCATAGGTGGCCAGCCATGCGGCCGTGTCGCGGGCGTTGTAGGCGTCCAACTGGGCTTGGATCAGGGCGATGGGATCAACACTGCTTGCTTGCTTCATGGCGGTGTGGTGCTCAAAGGGCGGGTTTCAAGATTTCAGGAACTGGCTGACGGTTTGCACCCAAGACTCGGGCTCTTCGAAAAAGGGGCGGTGGCCGGAACGCTCAAACACCTGGGCTTGCAGCCTCAGCGCCGGATTGAGGGCGCGCAGCATGTCTTGCATCACGCTGGGTGGCGCCACCGGGTCATGGCGGCCGGTCAACAGCAAGGTCGGGGCAGCCACCGCCTTCAGGCGCGGCAGCAATTCCACCTCGCCAAGTGTGCCGCCCACCCGCCATTCGGGGTCGGGGCCCAACATGGCCAAATAGACCTGCAGATTGTTCTGATCATTCGGGTCAGGGCTGGGTTTGCTCTTGACCGGCGGATGGGCGCGGTCGGCCCAGTACAAGGGTTTGGCCGCCTCGCTGAACAAGTCTTGCGCCTCGGCGCTGCCACTGAGCCGCCCCTGCTCGCGCAGCGCCAGCAAGGCTTGCCAGCGCTCGGGGTCCTGCCTGCGCAGCCAGTCGTTGAAGAAATCAATCTGCGCCTGCCAGCTACGCGCGCCGTGCAAGGTGTTGCCCAGAATCAGGTGCTTCACCGCTTGCGGGTACTGGGTCGCATAAGCCTGCGCCACCATGCCGCCGTAGGAGTGGCCATAGACCGCCAGGGTCTTGACGCCCAAGTGCAGTCGCAGGCGCTCCAGGTCTTGCGCATCGCGGGCCAAGGTGTAGCGCTGCGGATCGCTCAAACGCGAAGACCGGCCCCGCCCGATATTGTCCAGAATGACCACGGTGTGATCTTTGGCCAAGGGCCGGAAGGCTTGCCGCAGACCGTAGCCGCTGCCGCCCGGCCCGCCAGGCACCACCACCAACACAGGCCCTTGACCCAGGCTGGTGTAGGCCAGCATGCCGTCCTCGGTCTTGAACCGCACTTCCGACCAGGGGGCCTCGGACTTTTCGACTTGGGCTGCGGCTGAGGTTTGGGCTGGGGCTTGAGACTGGGCGCTGGACGCGGCATCGGGCAGCAAATCGGTGGCCCGGACTTGCGGGAATTGCGTGGCCAGGACCAGGGTCAGGCCCAGCAAGGTCGCGATCAAAACAGGACGTTTGGTGTTCATAAACTTGCGATGCTTTCAAGAGAGACCGGGGTCGGCGAGCCTGAGTGCGCGCCCCAAGGCTGTTGCCATGCTGGGCATTTTGGGTTTTCAGTCAGCGGCTGAATAGCGCTGATTTCTGCCCTGTTTGGAAAGTTAAACTGCCCAGATGGCACAAAATCCTCGACTCCCCTTGCAGTACATGGCCGCGTTTCGCGCGGTGGCGCGCAGCGAAAACGTGCGCGCCGCGGCCGAGCAACTGCATCTGACGCACAGCGCCGTCAGCCAGCAAATCCGGGCCCTGGAGGCGCAGATTGGCTTCCCTTTGTTCCAGCGCGCCGGGCGCGGCATCCAGCTCAATGCCGCCGGACGCGCTTTGCAAGCCGGGCTCGAAAAAGCCTGGGCCGAGTTGGAACTGGGCCTGCGCGCCGCCAGCGCCACCAATGGCAGCACCATGCAAAGCCTGAACATCACCTGCACGCCCTCCTTTGCCCAGCGCTGGCTGATCCCGCGCCTGGGGCGCTGGCAGGCGGCACACCCAGACATCACGCTCAAGCTTTTCACCTTGCAGCGCGTCATTGACCTCGAACAAGAGGGCTTTCATCTGGCCTTGCGCCAGGGTGCAGGGCCCTGGCCGGGCTTGGTCAATGAGGTGATGATGGAGTCACGCCAGATCGTGGTGGCCGCGCCGGCCCTGGCCCAGCGCTTGATGAACGCCTCTTTGGAAACTTTGGCGGGGGAGTCCTTGTTGGGCGATGCCGAGCAATGGACACAGTGGTTTGCCCAAGCCGGCCTGGCCTGCCGCGTGGTGCCCAGCGCCAGCTTCAATGACGGCGGCCTGTTGGTGCAAGCTGCCGAGCAAGGCATGGGCGTGGCCCTGGCCCGCGAGCTGCTGTGCGCCGACGCCCTGCTGGAGGGCCGCCTGCAACGCCTGCCCGGCCCCACCTTGACCGGCGTGAGCCAGCGTCGTTATCACATCGTCTATCCGCCTGCGCTGCGGGAAGAGCCCGCGCTGCGCACGCTGTGCGAGTGGCTGCATGCGGAAATGGCCGAGTCGGCGAGGCGCCTGCAGGCCATGGGCGAGGCTTGACACTCCTCCATCAAGCCGAGATGGACCTTCGGGCACACTCTTGCCCTTGCTAACCAGGAGAGTCCCATGATGGTCAAACGCAGCTTTTGGGTTCACGCCGCACTTTGGTTCCTTGCAGCGCAAGTACCCGCCTGGGCAGACACCAGCAGCTTTGACGCCGCACTCAACACCCATTTGCAAGCGATCCAAACACGCGATTGGCCCCGCTTCGCCTCCACTTTGACGGCCTCTGACACACTGACCCTGGTCTTGCCCCATGGCCGTTTCTCCAAAACCCAAGCTGACTTCAGAAAAAGCACCCAGGCTTGGTTGGCCGACCCGGATTGGTCATGGTCCTATCAGGTCTTGAGCGCCCATTCGCATGCCCACACCGGCGTGGCAGTCCTGGACGTCCACTACACCGACAAAGACGCTGCGGGTGTCGAATACAAACTGCACTATTTGCTCAGCCTGGTGTTCAGCCAAGAAGCAGGAGGCTGGCGCTTGGTTCACGACCAAAACACGCGGCTGGCCGATTAGCGACATCGCCGCCCAATACGTCCAGACGCAAGCATCAGGCCGTCAAAAGCCTATGGAGAGCACACCATGAGTCCCTATCTCGGATCTTGTCTTTGCGGGGCGGTGGCCCTTGAGGTGGAAGGCGGCATCACGTCCATCATCCATTGCCATTGCTCCAAATGTCGCAAGGCCAGCGGCACGGCCTTTGCCACCAATGGCTTTGTGCAGCGCAGCGGTTTTCGAATCACACAGGGCGAGGCCGGGATTCGGCGCTTCGAGAGTTCGCCCGGACGCTATCGGCATTTCTGCGGCCAATGCGGCTCGCCCTTGTACAGCGAGAACAGCGCCGACCCCGGCCGTGTGCGGCTGCGTCTGGGTGTGCTCGATTCCGACATCAGCGAACGCCCGATGTCGCACAACTTCGTCACCTCCAAAGCCTGCTGGGAAGACCTGGACGCTCAATTGCCGCGTTATGAGGCTTACGAGCCGGGGCGTTGAGATGCAGGCTTCGGCCCAATCCTTCGGCTCGGTCTGTGAATCAGACCTCAGGGCTCCGAACTGTCGGACTCAATCGCGCGCGGTTTGAAAAACGGCAGGGCCAGGCAGGCCAAATAGCTGTTGCTGCTGGGGTAGGGCTCGTCGCCCGCGATGCCAAGTCTGCGAGGCAGTTGTCCTGGGGCGTAGGAAAAGCTGCCAAAGACCAAATCCCAAATCGGCGTCACTGCGCCGTAATTGCCGGCCTCTGACAGAGTTGCACTGTGATGGCGCCTATGCAGTTCGGTGCCAATCAGCAAATAGTTCAAGGGGCCGACGCGTATGTCCACATTGAAATGCGAGAACAGGCCTTGGATGCCGAGAATCAGGTTGAACAAGAACACCGCCTCCTGACTGATGCCCAGCAGAAAAGAGGGCACGAGGCCGATAGCCATCACCATCAGCACATTGAGTGGGTGCATGACAGGATGCATCAAAAAATAGATGCGGCGCGGCAAATGGTGCACGGCATGAACGCGCCACAAGAATTGCGCGACTGTTCCGCGCCCCTCATGGCTGTAGCGATGCAGGCCGTATTGCAGCAACTCATACACCAGCAAAGCCACCAGAACCTGAAGACCCAGGGGCCAAGTGGCCAGACCTGACAGCTGCTGTTTCGCTGCACCGATGGCCAGCCAGGCGGTCGCAAACTTGGCGGACTGCATCAAGACGCCGCCAGCCAGCATGTACTTGAGATCACGCCAGACGCTGGCCCCCGTCATCTGCCATTCCTCGCGGCAAGGCCAGACCAGTTCCGCGATGATGAAGACAAGAAAGCGCAGCGCCGTGAAGACCGCAAAAGCTGTTTGCAATTCCTTGTGGGCACTGAAGTTGAGCCAGGCAAAAGCCACGGTCAGGCCCGCAATGAGAGGATAAAAACCATAGGTGACGAAACGTCGCATGACAAAGGCTTCGAGCGAAACATGCGGCGCATGCTAGCCAGCCGTCTGCCAGCTTGCTTTGCAAATCTTGCTATTGCGCGCACGGGCCTAAATCACCAACTCGCCCTTGCGCCTGACCTTGAGAAACAACTCACGCTTGCAATGCGCGTAACCCTGCGCGCGGTCTTGCTGCGGATGCAAACGCTCAAAGAACAGAGTCGAAGCCAAGGCATAGGCCGAGGGCAGCAACACCTGGTCATGAAAAGCGAATATCGCGCGACCCAAGGCTTCGGTCGGGCCGGTGAACTCCAAACGCGCGTAATAGCCCCCGGGGAGCGTCAAGACATCGCGCCCCTCCTCGCCAGCAAAGTCACGCTCCCAAGCCATGAAATAGCGGCATTGCGCGGCCGGCACATGAAAGGGCGCGTCGACAAAGATGCCCAACACCGGGGGCATCAAGCCGGGCTGCTGTTCGGCCATGGCGGCCAGAACGCGGCTGATGGCCTCGTCGTCCAGAGTTTGTCGCATGACCCGCAGTCGACGGGTCGGGATATGGCACAGCCTCGGCCGCGGGGCGGCCGAGGCGCTCGGCGCTAGCGCGCTGCGCTGCAGGCTCGCCCGTACCTGGCCCGGGGACTGCCCGTAAGCCTGTCGGTAGGCCCGGGAAAAACAAGCCGGTGAACTGAAGCCGCTCTCAATAGCCACGGCGACCAGAGAGGCGTCGGGCAAGGCTGCCAGCAGATGGTCGGCATGCGAGAGTCTGATGCGGCGCAAATAGGCCATCGGCGTCTCGCCATGCGCCGCCAGAAACAGTCGATGGAAATGGTGAGGCGATAAGCCGACCGCCGCCGCCAAGTCCTGCAAGGGCAAGGGCTCGCGAAAGCGCCGGGTCATCTCCAAAACGGCCCACTCCATGCGCGGGTCCGCGTGCCCATGCTGATGGCGCTGAGCCGAGCTCACGTGGCCGAGAGGCGGGTCGGAATTCATCGGTTTTGCTTACTGCTGCCGCCCTGTTGAAGCTCCGCATCAGGCGGCTTCGGGATTGGGCTCCAAATGCGCCAGCAAGATCGCCAGGCTGCGGTTCAAGGCGGCGAGTTCGTTGGCGCTCAAGTCGGTCAGGATTTGGTGCTCGTTTTCAAGATGCGCCTCCACCGCCTGATCGATCAGCGCCAAGCCCGCGGGTGTCAGCTGCACCAGCACGCTGCGCGCATCTTCGGGGTTAGGCAAGCGCTGCACCAGATCGCGGCTCTCCAAGCCGCGCATGCGGTGGGTCATGGTGCCGGAGCTGACCATCAGCGTGGAAAACAACGCCGTGGGCGCCAAGCAATAGGGCGCGCCGGAGCGGCGCAAGGTGGCCAAGACGTCGAACTCCCAGGCGCTCAGCCCGAACTGGCCAAAAGTGTCCTCCAGACGGCGCTGCAAGAGCGCAGAGCAGCGCCGCAAGCGGCCGATGGGCCCCATGGGGCTGGCGTCCAGATCCGGCCGCTCGCGCGCCCACTGGCCCAAGATTTTGTCCACCGCATCGCCGCCGCCGTGCTTGGCCTTCGTCATGATCAGGGTTCCGCATTTATCTTGACTTCAAGATTATCTCATCGGACAATTTATCTTTAATTCAAGATAGTTTGCCGGCATGAGCCACGCACCCTCCCAACGCTTCACCGACACCGCTTTGACGGCCCTGGCCCCGCTGATCTGGGGCTCGACCTATATCGTCACCACCGAGTTGCTGCCGCCCGGTTTGCCCATCACGGCCGCTTGCATGCGCAGTCTGCCGGCCGGACTGTTGCTGGTGTTGCTGTGCAGGCAATGCCCGAAGAGACAGGAATGGCTGCGCCTGCTGACCTTGGCCTTGCTGAACATCGGCGCCTTTCAAGCCTTGCTGTTTGTCGCGGCCTACCGGCTGCCGGGCGGCTTGGCCGCCGTGATCGGGGCCACTCAACCCTTGCTGGTGATGGGCCTGGCTTGGGGGGTGGGCAAGCAGGTGCCGGCTTTGTCGGGCATTGCGGCCAGTCTGCTGGGCGTGCTCGGTATGGCCGCGTTGCTGCTGGCGCCGGGCTTGCGCTTTGACGCCGTGGGCATGGCGGCGGCGGCAGGCGGCGCTTTGTGCATGGGCTGCGGCACCTTCCTGACGCGCCGTTGGCGCTTGTCGCTCTCGGTCTTGAGCCTGACGGGCTGGCAGCTCTTGCTCGGTGGGCTGATGCTGCTGCCGCTGGTGTTTCTGCTGGACCCACCGCTGCCGCCGCTGAGCCCCAGGCATTGGGCCGCCTATGCCTATCTGAGCTTGTTTGGCAGCCTGCTGGCTTATGGGCTGTGGTTTCGTGGCGTGCAGCGGCTCAGCCCGGTGGCGGTGTCTTCGCTGGGCTTGCTGAGCCCGCTGGCGGCGGTTTTGCTGGGCTGGGCCTTGCTGAACCAAACGCTGCGGGGTCAGGCCTTGATCGGTTTGGGCGTGGTGCTGGTGAGCGTGCTGGCGGTTCAACTCAGCGCAACACCTCAGCGCAGCCCCGCTTGACAGGGCCGCGCCAGCGGGCCCAAGCTCTGCGCTGAAGGAGCGATTGGAGGCTGTCTGGGATGGAATATTCGTTCGACTTTCAAATGGGCCAGATCCACGCCCTGTTGGCTTGGTTCAGCGTCACCATTTTTCTGGTGCGCGGCTTGGCTTACCAGTTCGGCGCGGTCTGGGAGCTCGACAGCCGATTGAGTGTGCTGGTCTTTGGCATTGACTTTGTGCTGACCATCACCGGCCTGAGCTTGTGGGCGCTGCAGCGCCTCAACCCCATGTATGACGGCTGGCTGATGGCCAAGCTGATCGGCTTGGCCAGCTACACCTTTTTCGCACACTGGGCCATGAGCCGTAACGCCTTTCATCTACAGAGCTATCTGCTGGCCCTGCTCTCGCTGGCCTACATGATGGGGGTCTCCATGACCCGCAGCCCCTGGCTGGGCATGGCGGGCGGCTGACTGGACAAGAGCCCACCAGCCCGTTACGCTGCCCCGGCTATGGGCCAGCTCTCATAGCCCGCTATCTCCATTGACTCGAAAGGAAGTGATATGAAGTTTCCTCATCGGTTTTCATGGCTTGCCGGCGCCTTGCTCTTGCTCACTGCTTGCAGCAGCACGCAATACATCATGAGCACCAAAGAAGGCCGCTTGATCGTCAGCGACGGCAAGCCCGAGTTGAATGACAAGGGCGACACCTACACCTACAAAGACTCCGAGGGCCGCAAGACCACCATCCTCAAGGCCGATGTCGTGCAGGTGATGGAGCGCTGAAGCCGCCCCGGCTGCTCGCGCGATCTGGCCTTTTGCGCCACAAACCAGACTGGCCTGCCAGGGGCCCGTTTTCACAAACACCTCCCAAGCCACTCAGGAGCAATTGATGAGCACCACCCTCCGTTCGGGCGCCTTGGCGCTGCTTTTGTGCGCCGGGCTTTCCACCGCGCCCGCCTGCTTTGCCGCACCTACCACTGCAGCAAGTGCTGACCCCGAAGAGCAGATCGACGAAGGCCTCAAAGGCTTTGGCTATATGACCGGGCTTGCCCTCGGCTGCGTTGCCAAAGAACAGCGCCCAGCCTTGGAACGCGAGGCCATGGACCTGAATGCCGAGATCAGCCGCCTGCTCGGCATTGATCGCGCCTTTTTGTTCACCGCGGGTTTTGGCCACGGCACCAGTGTGGAGTTGAAAGTCGAAGACTGCAAGACCGTGCTGACACGCTATGAAGCGCGGGTTCTGAAGTTCCGCCAAAGCAAAGGTGGCAAGTCATGAAGGCCGCGCTGCATGCCCTGCTGCTCTCGCTGGCCTTCACGAGCCTGAGTGCGCCCTCTGAGGTCTTGGCGCAGAGCTGGCAAGTGCGCCGCGAAGTCCGCGAAGGCGCGCGCGAAGTCGCCCGCGAAAAGCGCGAAGCCGCCCGCGAACTGAGCCGCTGCACCACCAAGGAATGCGCGCGGCGTGAAGTCCGTGAAGGCTACCGCGAGGTCAACCGAGAGCGGCGCGAAGCCCGCCGAGAAATCCGCCGCGAGGTGCGAGAAGACGTGCGCGACCAGTACTGGCGCGACGGGCGCTACTACCGCGATGGCCGCTACTGGGAGCGCGACGCCTATATGCGCCGCTACTACGGCAACTCCGACGATGACGGCGGCGCCAACTTGATCAAAGGCTTGGTGGTTGGCGCCGCGGTCGTTGGCGTCACAGCCGCCATCATCAACGCCCAAGAAGATTGAAACAAAAGCGCACAGGGGTTGCCGGTAGACTGGCTGCCAATACTGATCTGCAGGAGCTTCCCCCATGTCATCCAAGAAACTCACAGCCGCAGCCCCAGCTGCGGCCATTTTGCTAAGCGCCATCTTGCTCGGCACCAGCGCCCAGGCCCAACAGGCGCGCGGCGTCAACCCGGCGGAAATCGACAGCCGCTTTGATTTGATCGTCAAGCAGGTCAATCTAGAGCCCGGCGGCCATGTGCGCAGCGCCACCCTCAAGTACGACTACAAGCTCAACGATCGCTGGGGCCTGAACTTTGAGCTGCCGGTGTACAGCCGGCTCTCGCAGCCCGGATTTGAAAGCAGCGGCAATGGCGATTTGTTTGCGCGTGCGCGTTGGATCGTGCCGGCTGGGGCCTGGACCTATGGGGCCTCCATGGAGACGGTGTTGCCGGTGGCAAGCAAAGACCCCTTGGGAACCGGCCGCTACCAGCTCAATGTCGGGGCCCTGGTGGTGCGCGCTTTTTCAGCCAGTTTTTTGGCCGCTGCCGTGCTGAAGCAAAGCACCTCGGTGGGCGGTGACAGCAGCCGCGAGCAGTTCAGCAATACCGATTTTCGAGTGGTGCCGGTCTTCATCCTGCCGGAGGGCTGGGCCATCACTGGCGAGCTTCGCCAGACCTGGGAACACCGCGGCAGCCAAGCCCGCTGGCAACGCGCCGAAGTCAGCTTGAACAAACAGTTTGATCTGCATTGGGCGGCCTCGCTCTCGGCGGGCCGCGACTTCGGCGACCGCCAAGACCGCGGCGCCTACTCGGCGGCGGTGAAGTACTTCTTCTGACTTCGGCGCACCGCCGAGCTCCGTCGGCGCCTTCTTCAGGCCGCGGCGCCGCGCAAGGCCCGGCCCGCCTGTGCAAGCGCCTCAGCCAGGGTTTGCAAATGCTTGGGCTCTGGCGCGGGCCAATCCAAGCCCGGCGCATGAAGCTGGGCCAGGGCCATGGGGCTCAGCAGCGCTTCGCGGCGGAACTCCAGCTGCAAAGCGCCGATTTGGGGCTGCCCCCTGGGCCGCAACAAAGCGCCAAAGTGTTGGGTCTCATAAGCGCCTTTGTAGGGCTTGTTGAGCAGAATCGCGCGCTGGCCTTGCGCCTCGCTCAGGCCCAAGGCCCGAGCCCAGGCCGTGGCGATGCGGCGCAGTTCGGCGCCCGGCAAGCTCAATGGTTCACCCGCCTCATTGCCTGCTTCGTCCCCGCGATTGCCCAGATTCATCCAGTCCGGCAAACGGTCTTCCAGCGGGCGTTCCACCACGATGGCGCCATCGGCGCGCATCTGGGTGTTCATGGTGTCGTGCAGGCTGATCACACGCAGCGGCGCTGCGGCCGGGCGCTTGTCCAGCAGCATGGCCAAGACCTCTTCACAGCAAGCCCGGTACACCGCCACAGTGCGCTCGGCCGCATCTTGCAGCAGCTCGCCCAGGGCCTGCCACTGCGCTTCTGAGCGAGGCTCCAGCAAGACCTGTTCGCCGCTGAAGCTGATGGGGCGAATTGCATCCACACCGGCAAAACTCTGCGCCACGCCGGCGCGCTGCAGCTCCAAGCGCCGGAAGAACTCGTGCAAGCCGCCCAAGGCATCGGCGGGCGGCGCACGGTTGGCATCCTGCACCAGCCGCGAGACGGGGTTTTCGATATAGACCACCCCAGCGTCGGCGGCTGCCCAGGCTCGGCCCAGATCCGCAGTCAGGCAGTCAGAAAAATCACATTGCTTGCGACGGGTCCAGCCCGGCGCAATGAATGGGCGCAACTCGGCGGGCAATGCCGCGCTGGCATGCGGGCCCAGCACCAAGGTGTCCACCGTGGCAGCGCATTCGCTCAAGCTTTGGCGCCCACGGCCTTGCCAAAACACCAAGTCCTCGGCGCCAAAGCGGCGCCCGGCCTCGATCCAGAGCAATGCCTCACTCATGATGACCTCACTTCAGGGCCGCCAGCGCCAGCCCCACCGCGACGGACACCACGGTGTAGATCAGCACGGGCAATAGGAAAGAATGATTGATCACCGCTGCGCCGATGCGGGTGCTGCCGGTGCGATCCAACTCCACCGTGGCGATCTGCGCGCCATTGGTTGGCAGCAAGAACACCCCCACCACGGCGGGCCACATGGCGGCCAGCGTGGCCGGCGACAGGCCCAGGGCAATGCCGATGGGGATGATGGAAAAAGTGGCACTGGATTGACTGGTGGTGATGGCCGCCACGGCAAACAGCGCCACGGCAATCATGAGGGGCGTTTGCTTGGCCAGCTCGCCCAGGCCACCGACGATCACCGTCTCATTCGCGGCAATGAAGGTATTGGCCATCCAGGCCACGCCGAACAAGGCCACCACAGCCACCATGCCTGAATCGAACAGCGGGCTCTTGACGATCTCGCCGGCCTTGATGCGGCACAGCGCGGTGATAGCCGCCGCCACAGTGAACATGGAGATCTGGATCAGCTGCGAGAGGTCGACCTCCATCATCTGGCCCTTGGCCTTCACCAAGGGGCGCAGTTCTTCAAAAATGCCCGCGCAGACGATGAAGGCCACACCGGCCAAAAAGATCAGCGCCGAACGCTTGCCTTCGGGCGTCACCGCCTTGGCCTCGAGCTCGCTATTGGGCGGCGCCAACTCGCCTGCCGCCAAACGGGCCTGAAACTCGGGGTCGTCTTCCAGCTCCTTGCCGCGGCGGTTCATGATGAAGGCGCCCACGATGATGGCCAGGATGGAGGCCGGTACGGTGATGGCCAAGATGTCCGTGATCTTGAAGCCCAGCGGCGCCATCAGGCCCACCATGGCGGCCGTGGCGGCAGACACTGGGCTGGAGGTGATGGCCAGCTGCCCGGCTGTGGCCGCCAGGGCCAAGGGTCGCTCGGGCCGCACCTTGTTGGCATAAGACACCTCGTAGATCACCGGCATCAGCGAGTAGTAGATATTGCCGGTGCCCGCCCCAACGCAAAAGCCATAGGTGGTCAGCGGCGCCACAAAGGTGATCTGGCGCGGAAAGCGCCGGATCAGCTTTTGCGCCAAGCTGACCAGATAGTCGATGCCACCGGCCAGCTGCATCGCTCCGGCCGCCGTCACCACGCTCATGATGATGAGCATGGCACTCACGGGCACGCTGCCCGGCGCGATCTTGAACAAGAGCACAAAGGCCAAAACCCCCACGGCGCCGAACAGGCCAATGGCCATGCCCTTGTAGTGCACCCCCACCGCAATCAAGCCCATCACCATCAGGCCTTGGATCAATACCCACATGAGGTCCATCGTCGTCGCTCCTTGAATCTTTTAAGGGTTGGCTTGCTTGCAGGAATGAGTGAGTGAGTGAGTGAATCAACGAATGTTTGATGCGTGAAGCGTCGCCGGTTTGCGCATGGCTGGCATCGACTCAGGGATGCAAGGCGGGCAAGTCCGCCTGCGCCAGCTTGGCGCGCTGGGTCGCCGCCGCATGCAGTCCTTGCAAGGCCTGCCACAAGTCGTCGCCTCGCCAGGGCGCTTGTGAGCCTTGCGACTGGCCAAAGCGCAGGCGCTGCAACTGCTGCACCGCTTGGCTCAATGCCGCATCCTGATGCCAATGCGCGGCCTCGTCCCGCGGCAGGCCTTGTAGCCATGCTGCCAACAAGGCTTCGGCGGCTTCGGCCCGGTGCTGCCGACAGGCCCGTCGCAAGCGGCGCCACCGCCGGGCCGGATCGCTCGGCTGCGCGCTGGCGGCGCCAGCATCCCGGCCCCCCGAGTAGCGCCGCCAAGCCCAGGCCGCCCCACTGGCGGTGGCCAAAACAGCCGCTGGCCAGCCCAGGCTCGGCCACAAAGCGCCGAGGCCAGGGCGCTCTGGCGCGGCCTCGGCGGGCGCAGCGGCGGGCAGCGCAAAAGGGTCCTGGCTCGGCTGCGCGGGGCGCACCTCCAGCACGCGGCCCTCAAGCCGACTGACGCGGCGACGCCGTGCCTGCACATCCCACCACACCAGTTCCACCGCCGGCAGCTCGACGCGACCGGCCTGCTCCAGCGTGTAAACAGCCTCATAGCGCAGGCTCAGTTGTGCCGTGGCCGCGGCATGCAAGCGCTGCTCCTGGCGCTGCGGCGCCAGCACATGCCAGCGGGTGCCCGGCGCGGGGCCAAACTCCGGCGCTGGCAAGAGCGGCGAGCTGCTGTCGGTCTCCAACACAATCTCGCGGCGCAGCAACTCCCCCACTTGCAAGCCGGTCTCGCTCTCTGCTTCGGGCCACCAACGCTGACGCAAGCTCAGACGCCGGGCCGCGACAAAGGGCTGGATGTCTTGCGCACCGGCAGGCACGCTCACTTGCAGGTTCAGCGCCGCAGGCGGCTGCAAGCGCATCGGCTTGCCACCGCCCGGGTGCACAAGCAGGGGCTCGCTCAGGCTGACGCGAATCTGCCCCGGCTGCACCGGCAGCAGGCGGTAGCGGCGAATCAAACCCGTCCAGCGTTGGCCGCCCTGCTCTTCAAAACGCGAATCGGGAGAGCCGCCCACCAACTCGACCAAAGCACCTTCCGCCGCCAAGGTGGACGGAAACTCCACCGGCGCCTGGAACCAAGTGCTGACCCAGACCTCCAGGCTCAGCATCAGCACCTCGCCCACCTCCAATCGCTGGGCGGCGCCGTCCAAACGCCAACGCAAGCGGGCCGCTGGCGCGGCTTGCGCCCGGGCGGCAGGCAGCAGCAAGGCGCCGGTCAACAAGGCCAGCACGCGGCGGCGGCGACGGCCAGCGCCCAACGCTTGGCGATCCAGGCTGCGGCTCATGGCCGGCTCTCCTGAGGCCGCGGCGGCGCTTCGCGCGACTGGATCTCAAACTTGCGCCGCAAGAAGCCGGCCGGGCTGGTGTCCAGACGCTGCAACCAAAGGCTGTTGATTTCCGCCTCGCTGAGCCGACGCGCCGGCCCAGGCTTGCGGGCACTGCGCTTGCCGGGGCTCTTGCCCTCGCGATCCCCCTCGCCGGCTTGCGGGTCGCCGTCGTCCGCGGCTTGCTCGGGCTCGCGCGGGATCAAGCTGCGCACCCGCTCACGGTCTTGTTGCGCTTGCCCCCAAGTGGGCAGGCGCAGCAAGGCTTGGTCGTAGGCCGCCACGGCCTCGACATACAGGCCTTGATGCGCCAAGGCCTGGGCTTGGTTGAACCAGGCCGCGGCCGAGTCCACCCGCGCGAAATCCTGCGCCGCCTGGGCCCAGTGGCCGGCACGCGCATGGGCCAGGCCGCGCCAGAAGGGGTCGGCAAAATGTTGCGCCGCGCGCGCCGGGTCGCCGCGCTCCAGCCACCAGCGGCCCTGTTGGTCGGGGGTCAGCCACCAACTGACGAAGCGCTGCGCAACTGTTGATGGCGCCCGCCCGGGCTCGGCTTGCGCCCAGGCCGGGCTGGGGCTGGCGCCGCCCAAGATCAGCAGCGCCAGCAGCCACAAGGCCGGCGACGGCAGCACCCAGCCTCGGCGCAAAGAGAACAGCAAAGCCAGCAAGCCCGGCCCAATGAACCAGGGGCCACTGTCCCGCCAGCGACGCGTCTGGTCTTGCTCCTGCGCCTGGGCACTTTGGCTGGCAATCAGGGCTTGGATGCGTTGCAAATCCGTCCCGTCGGAGCTGAGGCTGATCAAGGCCGCAGCGCTGCGCTCGCGCAAGGCCTGCAGCCCAGCCACGTCCAGACGGGCGCTGCGCGAGCGGCCTTGCGCGTCGGTGATGAGTTGCCCCTGCGCGTCACGCAAAAGCCCGCCCTCGGGCGTGCCCAAGGCCCAAACCAAGAGGCGCTGGCGCGAGCCCTTCAACAACGCCGCGCTGCGGGCCAACTCAGCCGCGGGCCAATCGGCCGTCAGAAACAAGACCGTGCCCGGCACCGCACTGCGGTCCAGCCACTGCAAGGCCAAGGCCAAAGCCTGCGCGGGTGCTTGGCCCGGCGTGGGCATCAAATCGGTGGACAAGGCGTCCAAATAGCCCAGCAATACCTGCCGATCGGCCGTGGGCGGCAGCACCAGATGGGCGCTGCCGGCATAGACCAGCAAACCCGTGGGCGCATCTCCGCGCTGCGCCAGCAACTGGCGCAGCTTGTCGCGCGCCCGGTCCAGGCGGCGCGGCGGCAGGTCCACGGCGTCCATCGCCGCCGACAAATCCAGCGCCAGCATCAGCGGCGCGGCTTCCTGAGCAAAGGGCGCGGGTTCACGCTGCCAAGCCGGGCCGGCCCAGGCGATGCAAAAACAAGCCAAGGCCAGCGCCAAGGTGTCGCCGGGTCGCAGCCCCGTGCGGCGCCCGCCACCCAAGAGCAGATGGGGCAGCAGATGCTCGGCGATCACGCCACGCGGCACGGCACGGGCCGAATCGCGCCGGCCCCACAGCGGCAACAACAAGATGGGCAAGAGCGCCCACAAAGCCTGGGGCCGCAGCCAGTGCAGGGGCAGCAGGGTCCAGACGCCCTCAGCCATGGGCCAACTCCCGGCGTTCACGCCACGCGGCCCAGGCGCTGGCGAGCATGCGCTGCAACACATGCACGCCCAGCAGCAGCAAGGCCGCACCCAGCGGCCAGTGGAACAAGGGGCGGCGCGGTCGCGCCGACAGGGTTTCATGATCGCGCGGCGTCAAGGCATCCAGCTCGGCATAAATGGCGCGCAGGCCTTCACGGTCGCTGGCTTGATAGGCCTTGCCGCCGGTGGCCTCGGCCCAGGCGCGCAAGCCGGCCAGATCGGCCTCTTCCCCCGCTTTGGCAGCGGCGCTGCCGATCGCCACGGTGTACAGACGCACGCCCCGTTGAGCCGCAATCTCGGCGGCTTTGGCCGGCGGCACACGGCTGCCGGTGTCGCGTCCGTCGGTCATCAGCACCAGGGTGCGCTGGCGCGCTTCGGATTCCTCAAACACCCGCAGCGCCAGGCCGATGGCGTCACCAATCATGGTGCGCGTGCCGGCCATGCCGATGCGCGACTCCGCCAGCAAAGCGCGCACCGCCTCATGGTCCAGCGTGAAGGGCACTTGCACATAGGCCTGCTGCCCGAAGACCAGCAGGCCGATGCGGTCGGCACTGCGGCGCTGCAGAAAGTCTTCGCTCAACTCGCGCAGCACGCTCAAGCGGTCTTGCGGTCGGCCTTGGGCGTCGCGGAAGTCGCGGGTCTGCATGGAGGGCGACAAGTCCACGGCCAAGAGCCAGTCGCGGGTCGGCTTGATGCGGGTGATGGGCGGCTCCACCCATTGCGGCTGCATCAAGGCCAGCACCGCCGCCAACCAAGCCATGCCCAGCAAGCACCAGCCCAGCACGCCATGCGGCAGCACCACAGCACCGCTGCGCGGCTTTTGTCCGCTGCCCTGCACCGCCAACTCGAAGAAGGGCACACGCAAAGCCGTGCGGCGGCTGCGGTATGGCGGCAGCAGCGGCATCAACAGCCCCAGGGGCGCCAACACTGCGGCCCAGGGCAAGGCCCACTCCAGCTGACTCCACAAGCCCAGCAACTCGGCCGGGCTGGCCAGCAAGCGCGCGCTCATCGTGCAGCCTCCGGCAGCTGGTGCTCATGGATCCATCGCTCGATCAAGGCCAGCAGCCCGTCCAGCTCGGCCCAAGGCAGGGCCGCAGACGGCCGATAGGCCCAATCGGCCAGGTGGCGGCCCGCGCCGTGCTCGAAAGCTGCCTGGCCCTGGGGCAGGCTGCGATCCAGCCAGCGCGCCCAGTCTTGGCCTTGCAATGCGGCAACTTGCGCGCGCGGCGCGTGGGCCAGCGCCACGCGTCGCACCAGCGCAGGCAGTTCGCGCGCTGCCGCCAGACGCTGCTCGGCCGTGGCCGCGTCGGACTGCAAACACTGGCGCAGCTGCCGCAAGCGCTGCGCCGCCAAGCGCCGAAAGCGCCGCGCCTGCCAGCGCCGCCGGGCGCGCCAAGCCAGCCAGGCACCGAGCAGCAGCAAGAGCAGCGCCAGCACCGCCCAGCCCCAGGTCTGCGGCATCCAGCTCGGCGGCGCAGGCTGCATCAAGGGATGCAGGTCTTGCAGCACCGAGGACGCCGCTTCGGCAGCGGCAGCCGGCAAGGATTCACGCGGGCTCATCATGGCCATCACCCAAGGCTGACCCTCACAGCCGCGCCGCCGTGGGCGGTGTCTGATCGAGCCCACGCGCCAACTGCAAGAGCGCCGGCTCGGTGTTGAGCAGGGGCAGCACCGCGCAGCCCAGTTCGCTGCGCAGGCCACGCAGGCGCTCGCTGCGCTCATGCGCCAGCCGGGCCAGGCCCTCGATGACTTTGCGGTCGCCATGGTCGATGGGCAGCTGGGCCCGGCCATCGCTGACCACCAGGCGCGCCCCCGGTGTGGTGCTGCGGGGGTCTTCCCAAATCGGCAGCAAGACCAGATCGTTGTGCCGGGCCAGTTCCAGCAGCAATGAGCGACTGCCCTCGCCCAGGCCGTCGAAATCCGAAAACACCGCAATCACCGCCTGGCGCGGCGCATGCCGCAGCAAGCGCTGCAAGGCGGCGTCCAACTGCGCAGGAGCGGGCGGCACCGCAGACTCGGCGCGCAAAGCATGGTTGCGGCGGCGCAGCTGTTCGAGAAATTGCAGCAAAGAACGCCGGCCGCGACCAGGCAGGGTTTCATCCAAGCCCTCATCCGAGATCACCAGGCCGCCCACGCGATCGCCGCCGGACAAAGCACGCCAGCCCCAAACCGCGGCCGCTTCGGCAGCCACCACCGAGCGCAGCGATCCGCTGCGGGCAAAAAACATCGAGAGGCGCTGGTCCGCCACCAGCCAAGTGGGGCGGTCGCGCTCTTCGGCGTAGACGCGCACATGGGTATGGCCGGTGCGGGCACTGGCGCGCCAGTCGATGCTGCGGGTGTCGTCACCCGGCAGGTAATGCCGCAGCTCGATGAAATCCAAGCCGCGCCCGCGCACCCGGGAGCGATGGCGACCGGCCAGCAAGCTGCGCGCCGAGGCCTGTTGCGGGGGCCAGCGCACCCGTCGCGCCGCGAACTCCAGGCCCAGCAAGGCCTGCCAATCCACGTAAACGCCGGCCGCCCCACCCTGCGCATCGGCCGCCTCGGCCGCAGCAGCGCGGCGCCAAGGCCATCGCCTGCGCAGGCCAGCCAAGGCGCCCTCGCTCATGGGGCGGCAACGGCGGCCAGCAGTCGGTCCACCACCTGATCGGCCTGCACGCCGGCGGCCAGCGCCTCGTGGCTGAGCAAGAGGCGGTGACGCAAGCAGGCATGGGCCACCGCGCGAACATTGTCCGGGCCGACAAAGTCACGGCCTTGCAACCAAGCATGGGCGCGGGCACAACGGTCCAGGGCGATGGTGCCGCGCGGGCTGGCGCCCACCTCGATCCAGCGCCCCAGGTCTTCACCCACGCGAGCGGGCTCGCGGCTGGCTTGCACCAGGTCGACGATGTAGTGCTCCACCGCTGCCGCCACATGCAGGCCATGCACAGCGCGGCGGGCGTCCAGCAGATGCACCAGGGCCGAGCCTTCGGCGGCGGACTCAACAGCCGCGGCAGTGGGCGCTGGCGTGCTCGCTGCATTGGCAGCGCTGGCTGCGCTCGCAGCCGCCAGCTTGGCCCCCTCTTCGGCGCGCACCAATCGCATGATGTCGCCTTCGGCCTCGCGGCCGGCGTAGCCGATCACCACCTTCATCAAAAAGCGGTCGTTCTGGGCTTCGGGCAGGGGGTAGGTGCCCTCCTGCTCGATGGGGTTTTGCGTCGCCATCACCAAAAAGGGCTGCGGCAGGCGATGGGTTTGCCCAGCCACGGTGACTTGGCGCTCTTCCATGGCTTCCAACAAGGCCGATTGCACCTTGGCCGGGGCGCGGTTGATCTCATCTGCCAGCACCAAGGGGGCGAACACCGGCCCGGGCTGGAACACAAAGCGCGCGCCTTCGGGCCCGCCTTGGTGATAAATCTCGGCGCCCACCAAGTCGGAGGGCAGCAAGTCCGGCGTGAACTGAATGCGGGCCAAGGGCGCGCGCAATTCGCGCCCCAAGGCCTTGATGGCACGGGTCTTGGCCAGACCCGGCAGGCCTTCAAGCAGCACATGGCCGTCGGCCAGCAAAGCCATCAACAAGGCTTCGACGACCGCCGGCTGGCCAATGACGGCCTCGCCCAGCCGCTCACGCAGCTGGGCAAAGGCCTGAAACGCCTGTTGACTCAATCCAGGCCTCGCGTGTCACCCATGCGCAGGGAGCCGCTCTTCTGACGCGGCTTGCATTCCTGGAAGGTGGCCATGTGCGCGCCCACCGTGTCCTGGATCATGCCGCCCAGGGCCACGCCCATCTTCATCGCCAAGTCATTGCTCTTTTGGCCGCCGTGACGCTCGAAGGGGTCCATGCGCAGATTGAAGACCAAGGAGCTGGGCTTGTGATAGTCGAAGAAGCCCTCGCGGGTTTGGAAGTGCGACTTCCAAGGGCCCACGCGCACCGCGGTCATATTGTTCTCGTCGTAATAGATCAGCGAGTTACGGGCCGAAGGCGCTTCGCTGGTCCAGTGGGCAAGGTTGTCGATGCCGTCAATGCAGACCTTGTCACGCGACTTGAGCTTGCCGCGCACATCGCCATAGCCGGCGGCAGCGGCCAGGGTGGTGAACATGTCTTCGTGGGTCTGGATGCCGTTGGAAACCTTGCCCTTGGGGATCTTGGCCGGCCAACGCACCAGCATGGGCACGCGCACGCCGCCTTCCCAGGTGCTGGCCTTCTCGCCGCGGAAGGGCGTGGTGCCGGCATCGGGCCACCAAGACACCATGGCGCCGTTGTCGGTGGTGTAGACCACGATGGTGTTGTCGGCAATCTTCAAATCATCCAGATGCTTGAGCAGCTGGCCCACGTGGCCGTCATGCTCCATCAAGCCGTTGCCATAGGTGTCAAACTCGCTGGAGATGTCGCTGGCCAGATTGCGCGAGGCCGGCTTCAGGTGGGTGTAGATGTGCATGCGGCTGGGGTTGAACCAAGCCAGGAAGGGTTGCTTGGCCTGGGTCGCATTGCTGATGAACTTCTTGGTGCGGTCGAGGAATTCCTCGTCCACGGTCTCCATGCGCTGGGTGGTCAGCGGGCCGGTGTCCTTGACCTTTTGCTTGCCGATCTTGCCAAAGCGCGGGTCCACGGTGGCGTCGTCTTCTTGCGTGGCCACGGAGTCAATCACGCCGCGCGGACGGTAGCGCTGGTTGAAGCCAGCGTCTTTGTTCCACATGCGCAGCTCGGGCTCCTCTTCGGAGTTGAGGTGGTAGAGGTTGCCGTAGAACTCATCAAAGCCATTGACGGTGGGCAGGTGGCTGTTGCGGTCGCCCAAGTGGTTTTTGCCGAACTGGCCGGTGCGGTAGCCCAACTCCTTGAGCACCTTGCCCAGGGTGGGGTCGCGCTGGTCAATGCCCACGGGCGAGCCCGGCAGGCCCACCGTGGTCATGCCGGTGCGGATGGGCAACTGCCCGGTGATGAAGGCGGCACGCCCGGCGGTGGAACTGGGGTGGGCGTAGTGGTCGGTGAACAAAATGCCCTCGCGACCGATGCGGTCGATATTGGGCGTGGGCACCATCATGCCGTTGCTGTAGGCGCCCACATTCCAATAGCCAACGTCGTCGGCCATGATGACCAGGATATTGGGGCGCTGGGCGTTTTGCTGCGCCAGTGCGGGTGCGATGGCGCCCGCGCTGCTGGCGGCGACGGCGGCCGCGATCGCGGCACGGCGCCATTGAGGACGGTTCTGGATCATGGGTCTAGCTCCTCTGTCGGTGGGTGGTGCAAAAAGTCGGTGTTAGGCCTTCAGCGGCCCAAACGTTGGCGAATCTTGGGCATGTCCTGCTGGACCTGGGCATAAAAGCGCTTCAGCCCTTCGCACAGATAGTTCAAGCCCGCCGCGCCATCCGGGGTGGCGATCAAACGGTTCTTGGGGCATTCGCCCCAGCACAAGGCGAGCTGGGGACAGGTCTTGCAGTAATCGGGCAAGCTGTCGCGCTTGGCCAGGCCAAAGGCGATCTGCTTTTTGGAGAAAGCCAGATCCCCCTCGTGGGTGTCGCGGATATTGCCCAGCTTGTACTCGGGGTAAACAAAATGGTCACAGCTGTACAGGCTGCCGTCATGCTCCAGGGCCATGGCCTTGCCGCAGATCGGCGAGCTGGTGCACATCTGGGCCGGCAGGCCCAAGCACTGGGCCACAGCGCTTTCAAACACATTGATGTGCACCCGGCCAAAACCATCCGCCAGCCACTCGCGCCAGACGGTGCACAAGAACTCCCCATAATCTCGCGCATCCACGGACCACTCGGTGACCAAAGACAGCGGGTGATCGGGCCGCGTGCGCGGGCTGCCCAAGCGAGGCGCAGTGGCGTCCTGCAGCGCGGGGCCTTGCTCCTTGAAGCCGCGTGGCTCCACGCAAGGGGTGAACTGGATGCGGTATGTGCCGGACACGCTGCTCAAAAAACGCCACACTTCCAGGGGCTGGCGCGCCACATCCCGGTTGACCACACACAGCAGCGCGAACGACACCTCATGCTCGGCCAGCAAACGGGCGGCCTGCATGACCTTGTCAAAGGTGGGCGTGCCGCCCTTGGTGGGGCGGTATTTGTCATGCAGCGCTTGCGGGCCGTCCAGGCTCAGGCCCACATGGAAACCATGTTGTTTGAGGAAACGCGCCCAATCTTCATCCAATAGCGTGCCATTGGTCTGCAGATCGTTTTCGATGCGCTGACCGGGTTTGCGCCAGCGCGCCTGCAAGGCCACGATCTTTTCAAAAAAACCCAGCCCCATGACCGTGGGCTCGCCGCCCTGCCAGGAGAACACCACCTCGTCCCCGGTCTGCGCCTCGATGTACTGGCGGATGTGCTGCTCCAACAGTTCCGCCGCCATGCGCGCATTGCTCTCATGACCCAGCAGCTCGGTCTTGTGCAGATAAAAGCAGTAAGGGCAGTCCAGATTGCACAGCGCACCGGCCGGCTTGATCATGGTGTGGAAGCGGTACTGCCGGCCCGCCGGCAGCGGCGGCAGTTGGCACTGCGGCCCAGCGGTCTTCGAGCTGTCCATAGAAATCGACTCAGCCACGCGCCCACACCTGTACTGTTGCGCGCTCCTTGGCGCCCAAGGGCGTCTTGTACCAGAAGATGATGCTCTCGATGAAGCGGCGCTCGCCGGGCAAATCGATGACGCGCGTCGCGCCGCCGCGCTCGATCAATTGGCGCACCTCGATCTCGCGGTTCTCGCCGTTGCGAAAGCGAACACGTACCGTGAGCATCTCAACCGGGGCATGAAAGACCCTCAGCCGAATGGCGCTGTAGGCACGATCGGCGCGCACCCGGATTTCGTCTCGATCCAAGCTGCGACTGGCTTGCTTCTCGCCCAGTTTGCGCCAACCACGCCCCGGTTTGCCGCCGACGCGAAAGCCATCGTCATCATCCGGTCGGGCCTGCGCGCCCCAGGGCCATGCGCCCAGCATCAGGCCGGCAGCCATGCCACTCAGGCCCAGAGCCAGGCGTCGCCGAGCCCCTTGCACTTGCGGCTGGTCGGCCTCCAACGCATTGTCGTTTTGCTTCATCGCGTGCGTCCCCTTGTTTCAAGATGGATTGCGCCCCAGCGCTTGCTTCAAGCGCTCTCGGCCTGGCCCGCCCTGCTCACATCGGCAGCGCCTGTTGGCGCGGCGCGATGCGGACTGTTGCTGAACTTAAAAGTTAGCCGTCAAACCCACGCCGATGGTGGTCCAGGCCTGCGTGCCTTGCGGAGCGGTGGCCTTCAAGCCTGCGCCCGGTGAGTTGCGGGCCACAAAGGCAATGGCCACCAACTGCGGATTGAAGACGCGCGCATATTGCAAATACAGCTCATCCGACAGCTTGGCCTCCGGCACCCCCACCAGCAAGCCGTTTTGCGTGAAACGAACACCCTGGCCGAACTGGACCGCGCTGTTGAGCTGGTCCACCTTGGCGCTGACGTGCTGGAACTGCAAGATGTCTTGCGGGGACAAATAAGCGTCGATGATGAAGCGCTGGGCACGCAGATTGGCGTTCAGCCAGGAATAAGCGCCGTTCGCGCCAAACCACCAGTTCTCCAGGCCATTGCCCCAGAACATCGGGTCAAAGCGCTCATAGGTTGAGGTGCCCGGCTTATCGCCCGAAAACTGCGCAATGTGGTAGCTGAACTTGGGCGCAAAAGGCAAGGACTGACCCCACCAACTGGCGCCGAGCAGCCAGGCATTGGCTTTCATCGGGTCGCGCTTGCCATCCGCACGGGTGATGGTGTTGCGCTGCTGGGCAAACTCGGCGCGCACACCAAAGGTCGGCAGGCCCGGCACAAAGCCGGTGATGTCCGCCCAGCCATGCCAGGTGGACAAGCCTTCGCGGCCTTTTTCAATGAAGACCAAGGGCGCTAAGTCACCGGGATAAATCGCATCCGACTTCGGCACATGGAACCAAGAGATTCCGGCCTTGCCCATCTTGGGCTTGTCCCATTGCAGGGCCAAGCCTTCGACGCGGGTGTGGGTGCGAGCCTCGGGCACTTCATCGGGCTCCAGCGCAAACGCACTGGCCTTGAACTCGCCCATGGAAGCGCTGGCGATGGCGCTGCGCGCCCAAGTCTTGCGCTGTGTGGAAGCGCCGCCGCCCCAGCTGTAACCATTCGATGAACCCGCGGCGAGCAACATGCCGCTGCCCAACACAAAAGGCTGACGACCGAGCGACAGGTCGTAACTCACCTCACCCGACTTGCCCCGCAGCCCCACAAAGCTCGCGTCCATGCGAACCGTGCCTTGGTTGTGATAGTCAAAGGCATCGCCACCGAGGTTTTTGCTGGCGCCCACCGACAAGGTGCCATAGGCCTGCCAATCTGCGCCCAGTTTGAAAACCCCATTGAGCTTGGGGCGCACCCACAGTTCGGCGAAGCTGCGATCGGTTTCAAAACGAGGGGCCGAACTGGCTGCCAAATTCCACCAAGTGCCACGCATCGAGTAGTAAGCACTGTAGGTGTCGAGCCCGGCATCCAAGCTGAGATCTCCCGACTGCATCGCCCACAGCGGCTTGGCGGCCTGTTGGGCCTGAGCGGTTCCTAGCGCAAAGATCGCCGCGGCGGCGAGCAAGCAACGCTTCATCGAGCGGTATTGATGATGGCCCATGGCAACTTCCTTCTCATATTGTCCTGCCGCCTGCAGTGCGTCCTTCCCTGAGCGCTACTGCAGATGAGCGGTGCATATCGCCTGAGTCACCACTCGCTTTGCTTGCCACTTTACACCGCTTTGAGCGGGCCAAAACCCAAACGGAACAGGCGGCCCCCTTCATCAATTTGACATCTCACGCGCGCGCCGCGTTCCGGCGCGGCGCCCTTGCGCTGACCGCTCACTTCAGCGGCAAGGCCAGCCAGCGCTTTGGCGCATCAGCGCGCCGCTGCGGGCTCAGTGATCAAGCGGCGCAGGAAAGGAATCAACAGCGCCAGCACCGCGCCCACCGCCACGCTGCCCAGCCCCAATTGGGTGAACAGCAAGCTGTAGGCGGGGTTGCTGACCAGGGCCGTGGTCTCAGGCGGCTGGGCCACCATGCCGGAGAAGTCGGCGGCGAACAGCGAGGCAAGACCTGTCACCAGCATCCAGCTGCCCATCATCACGCCCTGGTATTGGCGCGGCGCCAAGCGGCCGATCATGGCGTAGCCCACCGGCGAAATCAGCAGCTCGCCCACGCTTTGCAAGACATAGCTGACGAACAGCCAGACAAAGGCCACCTGGCCTTGCGCGTCGGCCAGGGCAATGCCCAGCGGCAGGGCCAAAAAGCCCAGCCCCATCAAAACCAAAGAGGCCGAAAACTGCTGCGGCACATCCACCGGCCAGCCGCGCTCCCGCAGCTGCTTGAACCAGGCCGCCAGCAAGGGCCCGCCAATCACGATCACCACGGTGTTGATGTTCTGCACCCACTGCGGCGCAACTTTCACGCCCCACAACTCCAGCTTCACATTGCCCACGGCAAACAACTGCAGGCCACTGGGCGCCATTTGGTAGAGCGACCAAAACATCAGCGAACCCAGGGTCAAGATCAAATAGGCCCACATGCGCTTTTTCTCCGCGGCATCCGGGTGTTTGATCGTCAGGAACAGCAAGGCCACAGCCACCGCGGCACAGACCCATTTGAGCAAAGCGCCGGTGTCCTTGGGGTTTTGCAAGAGTAGCCACAGCAAGGGCACCAGGCCGATCAAGATCGCCAAACCTGCGGCAAAGCGCAAGCGAAACTGCGCCGGGCTGGCCTGCATCAAGGGCGTGTCCAAATCCGCCAAAGTCTTCCAAAAGATCAAGGACAAGACGATGGCCAAGCCGCCGCCCAGCGTGGCGAACAGGAACAAGCTGTTGTAGCTCTGGCTCAGCTGGTAGTGGCCGGCCATGGTGAAGCCCACAAAGAAGCCGACATTCATGCCCGCGTAGTTCCACAAAAAGGCGCTCTCGCGGCGGCTGTCTTCCGGCGCATAGCGCTGGGTCAGCATCATGTTCAGGCAGGTCACGTTCAAGCCGCTGCCGACCAGGAACAAGGCCAGCCCCCAGTAAAGCAAATCAGCGGTGCCGCCAGCAATCGCCGCGCACCCGAGCACCTGCAGGGCCATGCCGCCCACAAACAGATTGCGGTTGCTCAAAAAGCGCCCGCCCAAATAGCCGCCGAACAGATGCAGGCCGTAGTTGAAGGCGCCAAACACGCCCATCATCATCGAAGCCTTCTCGGAGGCAAAGCCCAGGTGCTGGGTCACATAAAGCACCAAGCTGGAATACAGCACCGCATAAGCCAGCGTCGAAAAAATCTGAATGAAAAAGAGGACGCCAGCGCCTTGTGGGACGGCGGTCAAAGTGGGTTTTGCGGTGGACAAGATGGCTCCAGGAATGGGCAGCAAGACGCGGCGCGCTGAGCAGGCAGCGGGCCGCAAGCGGCGGAATCATAGCGGCGCCCCTGGCCGCCTTGCAGGCGAGGAAACCCGCCGCCGCGGGCCGCGCGGGTCCACGCCCAGCCGCAGCTCGCGGGGGCGCCGCTCATCCCCAGCCAGCGCCGCTGGGCACCTTTTTTACCGCGCGCAAGCGACCGCGCCGAGACTGCGGGCATCCGGCCTTGCAACAGGCCCGCCCCACTCGAAAGGATGCCCATGACACCCCTCACCCGCCCCTTGAGCGCGCTGCTGCTGGCGCTGCAACTCGCTGGTCTGGCCAGCTCTTCCCTCGCTTCACAAGGCATAAACGCCGCCGCCAGCGCTAGCCCCACCGCACCCGCCCGCGCCCCAGGCTTTGACCGCAGCGGCTTTGATCCACAAGTGCGCCCGCAGGACGATCTCTACCGCGCCGTCAATGGCGGCTGGTTGCGCCAAGTCCAAATCCCTGCGGACCGGGTCGAGGTCTATGGCGTGGACATGCCCGCGGTGGTGAATGAGCGCTTGCAGCACATGGTTCAAGAGCTGGCCGCAAGCAAAGCGCACCGGCCGGGCAGCGTTGAGCAAAAGATCGCGGACTACTACCGCGGCTATCTCGACACCGCGGCCATAGACGCTGCGGGCATGGCGCCCGTGCGCAGGCTGATGGCCGAGATCGACGCGATCCAAAGCGTCAGGTCCTTGGCCGCTTGGCAAGGCCGCGCCCAGGGCCTGCTGCAAACGCCGATCTGGTTCTGGGGCGGCTTTGCGGACTTCATGGACCCGAATCTGAACCGTGTCATGGCTTGGCAAGGCGGCTTGGGCCTGCCCGACCGTGACTACTATTTGCAGCTCGAGGAGCCCCGCTTCGCTCAGGCCCGCAGCGCCTACCTCGCTTATCTGCAGCGCTTGGCTGAACTGGCCGGCGACCGCGACCCCGCCCGCAGCGCCCAAACCGTGCTGGCCCTGGAAACCCGGCTGGCGGCCGTGCATGTGCCGCTGAGCGAAGCCCGCGAGCCCAGCAAGATGGCCAACCCTTTGACCCCGGCCGAGCTGCAGGCCCGAGCCCCCGGTTTTGACTGGCCGGCCTTTTTTGCGGCCGCACAGTTGTCGGCCACCGACAAGGTCAATGTGACCCAGCTGGGCACCGCCATCGCCACCGCGCGGCTGTTTGCTGAACTGCCGCTGGCCGACTGGAAGACCTATTTCCGACTGCGCAGCCTGGATGCCCACGCGCAAGTCTTGCCGCAGGCTTTCAGACAGGCGCATTTCGCTTTTCATGGCAAGGCCTTGGGCGGCGCCAAGACGGAGCGCCCCCGTGCGCAGCGCGCACTGGAGCAGCTCAGCGAAGCCTTGAACGATGCCCTGGCCCAGCAATATGTGGCGCGCTATTTCACAGCGGCTCACAAGCAAGGCGTGCAAGGCATTTATGAAAAGGTCTTGGCCGCCTACCGTGAGGTGCTGAGCACCCACAGCGGGATGGCGCCAGCCACACGCGCCGCCGCGCTCGACAAGCTGGACCGCTACAAAGCCAAGATTGGCCACCCCGAGCAATGGCCCGAAGGCCCGCGCTGGCAGGTGCGCGCCGGCGATGCCTTTGGCAATTTGCAAGCCGCACGCCGCGCGGCATGGGCCCTCAAGGCCGCCGCCGCCGGCAAGCCCATGGACCCACAGGCCTGGGCCATGTCGCCCTTGGAGGTCAACGCGTTTTACGACCCCATGGGCAATGAGATTTTGCTGACCGCCGCCATTTTGCAAGCGCCTTTGTATGACCCGGCCGCCGATGAGGCCGCCAACTTCGGGGGCATTGGCGCGCAAATCGCCCATGAGATCAGCCATGGCTTTGACAGCATGGGCGCGCAGTTCGACGGCCAGGGCCGCCTGCGCAACTGGTGGACCGAGGAGGACCGCAAGGCTTTTGAAGGCAAGGCGGCTCAGCTGAAAGCGCAGTTCAACGGGCTGGAAGCCCTGCCCGGCAAAACCGTCAATGGCGAGCTGACCCTGCCCGAGAACATGGCCGACCTGATGGGCTTGCACATCGCCTTCAAAGCCTACCAAGCCAGCCTGGGCGGCCAGCCCTCTGCACTGATCGACGGCCTCAGCGGCGAGCAGCGCTTTTTCATGAGCTATGCCAGGAGCTGGCGCGTCAAGCGCAGCGAGCAGCGCAGCTTGCAGCTGCTCAGTGCCGATCCGCATGCGCCGAATGAGTTTCGCGCCAATGTGCCGGCGATGAACTTGGACGCTTTTCACGAGGCCTTCCAGACCGCCCCGGGCGACGCCATGTTCAAACCCGTGAGCAGCCGCATCCGGCTCTGGTGAGCCCGGCCACAATGCAAGCCTGATGAACGCAAGCCAAGCGCACTTCTTCTTTCCGCGCCACGCACAGTTCTGGCGCTACCACCTCGCGGCCATGGGCTTTGTGGTGGGCGTGACGCTGGCCAGCATTGTGCTGTTCGGCCAGCTGGACGCCTTCAACAGCAGCGCCACCCTGATCTGGATGCCGCCCTACACCTTAGCGGTGCTGGGTTTTCGCTGGCTGTATCTGCAGCGCGGCTGGGCCGCTTACAGCATGCGGCGCTTGATCCCCCTGGTCGTGCTCTACAGCTTGGCCAGCGGCATGGCGGTGATGTTCAGCGTGAGTGCGCTGATGGCCCCCTTCTTCTGGCCGCAACTCAGCGCCGGGCATAGCGGCAGCGCGGCCTGGGCCCACTTGGCCCGGCAAGTCCTCAGCAATGGCCTGCAGGCCCAGCTCTTCATCAGCGCCTGGGCGTTTGTCTACCTCAGTGCCGCAGCGGCCGAGCGGGCGCGGGAAGGCGAGCTGCAAAACCTGCGCCTGCAAATGAGTTTGAAAGCGGCGCAGCTGAGCCAGTTGGCCGAGCAGCTGAACCCGCACTTTCTGTTCAATGCGCTGAACAATATCCGCTTCATGATCCATGAAGACGGCGCGCGCGCCGACGCCATGATCGTGTCACTCTCAGAGATCCTGCGCTACTCGCTGGAAAGCAGCCAAAGCGGCCGCAGCACACTGGGTCAAGAGTTGGAGGTGGTGCAGGCCTATATCTCGCTGATGCGCAGCCAGCTGGAACAGCGGCTGGACTTCCAGCTGCAACTGGCCCCCGGCCTGCTGGCCTGCAAAATGCCGCCCATGGCTTTGCAACTGCTGGTAGAAAACGCCATCAAGCATGGCATTGAGCCCTTGCCGCAAGGGGGCCGGCTGCTCTTGCAGGTGGGTGAAGAGGGTCAGGACTTGCTGCTGCGCATCGGCAATGAAAAACCGCTCACCCAGCCCGGCACTGCGCGCCAAGGCCTGGGGCTGGGGCTGCCCAATATCGAGCGGCGCTTGCAGCTCTTGTATGGCGCGCGGGCCAGTCTCCAGGTGCACGAGCAGGCCCAGTTCTTCCAGGTCGAGATGCGCCTGCCCAAGGAGTGATGACCCCCATGAAGCTGAAGGCCTTGGTAATTGAAGACTCGCGGCTGGCGCGCCAGGGCTTGGTGCGCATGCTGCAGGCTTTTGCCGATCAAATCGAAGTGCTGGGTCAAGCGGAGAACGCAGCCCAGGCCTTGCAGCTGATCGAGCAGCTGCGGCCCGATGTGCTGTTCCTGGACATCCATCTGCCCGGCGACAGCGGCATGGCCTTGCTGGCGCAGCTGCCCGCCGAGCGCGCCATGCCTCGCATCATCTTCACCACGGCCTACTCGGACTACGCCATCCGCTCTTTTGACTTCAACACCGTCGACTATCTGCTCAAGCCCATCAGCCCGCAAAGGCTGGCCCAAGCCATGGCCAAGCTGACGGCAGCCCCTATCGCCCCCGCGACCAGCCGCAGCGATGCATTCGATTCGCCCGACGCCGGTGACGCCGGTGACGCCAGTGATTCGATCAAGCCGAATGACCCGAGCGAGGACGAGCCCGAAGCCCAGCTCAAGCCCAAGCTGGAACTGAGCAGCAAGATCTTCATCAAAGACGGCGAGCGCTGCCATTTGATTGCGCTGGAAGAGATTGTTTGCCTGGAGAGTTGCAAGAACTATGCGCGGGTGTTTTTCGGCGCGCAGCAAAGCGCCTATGTCAAACGCTCACTGAACCAGATTGAGCAGCGCCTGCCCAGCCCACCGTTTTTTCGCGCCAGCCGCCAATACATCGTCAATCTGCAGGCCATACGCAGCATCGCGGAAACGATCCGTGAAGGCTATGAAATTACCATGAGCGATCATCGCAAACTGGAGATCTCGCGTCGGCAGGCTTTGGCGCTCAAAGACCTGCTGAGTTTTTAGCTCTTGCCCTGGGGCTATACCCGCCCCCGATCATGAAAGACCCGAAAGATGGATGCCAAACCGCTGCTGCTGCAACTGATTGACTTCAAAGCCTGGGCCAACCGGGACCTGTTCCCCTTGGCGATGACACTGTCCGCTGAAACGCAAAGTCAGGAGCGGCATAACGCCACCCGCCTGCTGAACCATATTTATGTGGTGGACCGCATCTTCCAAGGCAATCTGCAAGGCCAGCCGCACGGCTACACCGGTTTGAACACGCCCGAGACTCCCGCCCTGGACGCCCTGTTCGCCGAGCAACAAGCGCTGGACCAATGGCTGGCGACCTATGTGCAAGGCCTGAGCAGCGCCGAACTGGGCGAGGCGGTGGACTTCCGCTTTGTGGATGGCAAGCCCGGCCGCATGACACGCGCCGAAATGCTGCTGCATGTGCTCACCCATGGCAGCTACCACCGCGGAGCGGTCGGTCGCATCCTCTTCCAAGCCGGCGTGCAGCCGCCGCCCGACGCGCTGACAGTGTTCATCCACACCTCAGCCTAGAGCTTCTCGACCCCGACGGTTCTCGGATAAGCGCTTAGGGCGCCCTCAGCTCATCCAGCCACGCTTGCACGAGCGGGCAGGCCTGGGCGAACTCCAAGCGCGCCAAAGCCTCGTCCAATGGCTGCAGCCGCGCGCCCAGCGGAGCGTCGAACTGCGCTTGCAGCTGGGCAAGCAGCTGCAAGGCCTCCAGATCAAACTCGCCCAAGAGGGTTAGCAATTGCTGCAAAAGGCGGCGCAGCGATTCTTGGTCGGCCTTGGACAAGTCCCGCAAAGAAGCCAGCCCCGGGCCCTGCCCCAGCGGGGGTTCTGCGTCTTGCATCTGAGTCGCCAAGGCCTTGAGACTGGGCTGAGCCTCTGCCATGGCCCGCTGCACCGGAGCGACCACCGCGGCCAAGTCGGCCTCGGCGTTGCCCAGTTGCGCTTCCCCTTGCGCGGCCACACGGCTCAGGGCCTGCACGCCCAAGGTGGCGGCCAAGCCTTTGACGGTGTGCAGCAGGCGCCGGGCCGAGGCGGGATCGTGCCGCTGCGAATAGCCGTTCAACTCGCTCTGCAGCGCCGGCAAATCCGCCACAAAGTTCTGCAGCATGCGTTGATACACCGCCGGCTTGTCGCCCATGCGTCGCAAGGCCGTGGGCAGGTCCACCCCTGATTGAGCCGCTGCTTGCAGCCACGACGCAGGCAAGGCGTGCTTTGATTGCGGGCTGGCAAGCGCCTCTCGCCCGGTTTGTTGACGCAGCACCCGCAACAACTCTGCCAAATCAAAAGGCTTGCCCACATGCTCGTTCATGCCGGCGGCCAGGCAGGCCTGCCGGTCGGCTGGCAGGGCATTGGCTGTCATGGCCACGATGGGCAGCGCCCGCAGCCCCAAGACCTCGCGCACGTGTCGGGCGGCCGTGAGCCCATCCATCACCGGCATTTGCAAATCCATCAGCACCAGATCAAAGCACTGCGGCCTCGCTTGAAGCGCCTCCAGGGCCTGCTGGCCGTCGCCCGCAATCTGAACTTGCGCCCCTTCGTCTTGCAGCAACTCGCAGGCCACTTGCTGGTTGTTGGGGTTGTCTTCCACCAGCAGCAGGCGCAGGCCGGCCAAGGGCTTTTCGGCTGCGGTCTGCGAAGCCGGGAGCGCTGCGGGCTTGGCTTGCGGCGCGCTCAATTCAGCCCATATTTCCGCAAGGGCCAAGGCGGTGACGGGCTTGACCAAGACGCCTTGGAACCCAGCCGGTTCCGCCGTCGGCCACTGCGCCAGTTGCTCGCGCTCCTGTGCAGTCGCCAAGAGAATCAGCGCTGCCGCTTCGAGCCGCCCCTGTTCGCGCAGGCGGCTCAGGGTCTGCCAGCCGTCCAGGCCCAGCAATCGCCAATCCATGCACAAGGCCTGATAGAGCGGGCGGTCGGCCGGGGTGCTCAACAAATCCAGCGCCTCGTCCACACTCGCCGCCAGCGTCACCTGCCAGGCTTGCGACGCCCACAAACGCCCCAGCACCTCGCGGCTCAATGCATGGTCGTCCAGAATCAGCACGCGTTGGGCGAGGGGCTCGGGGCCTGGGGTCGAGGTCCCTGTCGAGGTCAGGCCCAGGCGCTGCCCCGCTGATGCAGGCTCGGCATCTTGCAGGCTCAAGGTGAATTCAAAACAACTGCCTCGCCCCAGTTCGCTTTGCAGGCGGAGTTCGCCTCCCATCAAAGCGACCAAGCGCTGGCTGATGGCCACGCCCAAGCCGGTACCGCCAAAGCGGCGGGTGATGGACGCCTCGGCCTGGGTGAAGCCGGCGAAGATGCGCGCCTGGTGTTCCGGCGCAATGCCGATGCCGCTGTCGCGCACCTCAAACAAGACCTGCTGGGACTGCGCTTCTTGCGCGGTGACACGCATGCGCAAGACCACCTCGCCCTTCTCGGTGAACTTGATGGCATTGCCAAGCAAATTGACCAAGACCTGTTGCAGGCGCATCGCATCTGCCAGCCAGGCATGCGACAAGGCCGGGTCGATGTCGAACACCACTTCGAGCTTCTTGGTCCCCACAGCTGCGGCAACAATCTCAGCCAGGTCGCGCAGCAGCTGCTCGGGCCGCATCGGCTGCAAGTCCAAGCTCATCTTGCCGGCCTCGACCTTGGAGAAGTCCAAGATCTCATTGAGCAGGCCCAGCAATGCACGCGAGGCTCGTTCGGTCTTGACCACATAGTCGGCTTGACGCTCGCTCAGCGCCGTCTTTCGCAACAGGGTCAACATGCCCAAAATGGCATTCATGGGCGTGCGAATTTCATGGCTCATATTCGCCAGGAACTGGCTCTTGGCCTGACTGGCCGCCTCAGCCGCCTGCTTGGCCTCTCTCAACTCGGCCTGCGCGCGGTGATGTTCGGTGGTGTCCCAGTTGACCCCGACCATGCGCAAGGGGCGGCCGCCGTCATCGCGCGTGATCAGCGCCGAGCTTCGGATGTGGTGCACGCTGCCATCGGCCCAAATGATTCGAAACTCGGTCGTGAAAGGGTGCCGACCGAGCAAGGCGTCTTGCACCGCGGCTTCAGCGGCGGCTCGATCTTCGGGGTGCAGATGACGCGCCCACAAGTCATACGGGGCCAGGCCCTCGGCGGGCGGGAGGCCATACAGGCGGTACATCCAAGCGTCCCACCTCAAGCCGCCTTGCACCAAGTCATAGACCCAAATGCCGATGGCGCCACTTTCGGTGGCCAATCGCGCCACGGAGTGAGCTTCTTGCAAGGCGATGCGCTCATTGACCCGCTCGGTGAGGTCTTGAAATGCACCCACCACGCGCACCACCCGCCCGGCTTCAAACTCAGCGCCGCCGACGGCCCGCACCCAGATGGAGCGACCATCGCGCAAGACCTGGCGAAGCTCCAAGTCAAAGCCTTTGCCTTCTTCGATTGCCGCTTCCACCGCCTTTTGAATGATGGGCCGGGACTCGGGGGCATAGAAAGCGATGGCTTCTTCCAAATTGGGCTCATAGTCGGGTGGCAGGCCGTGTATGCGGCAGGTCTCGTCCGACCAATACAACTTGGACTTGAGCAGATCCAGCTCCCAGCCGCCCACGCCCGCGAGCCGCCCGGTGCGGTCCAGAAAGGCCTGACTGGTGCGCAGCGCCTCTTGCTGCGCCAGCATTTCACTGATGTCTTGCACCGTTCCGACAAAGGCCAGCAACTGCCCGCATGCATCGACCTGATGTTTGGCCAGCACACGCACATGGCGCACGCTGCCATCGCTCAGTTGCACACGGAACTGCCCCTCCACATCACGGGGCGCGGCCAAGGTTTGGGCCCAGATGGCGCTCACGCTGGCGCGGTCCTCCGGGTGCACCACATCGGTCCACGCCAAGGCTTGGCCGCGCCGCAAGCCAAAGATGCTCAGCAAGCGTTGGTTGGCAAAGGTGAAGCTGCCCTGGGCGTCGACCTCAAACACGCCGATGGGCACGCTCTCGCTCAAGGCTCGAAACCGGGCTTCGCTTTGCGCCACTTGGCGCGAGGCCTGCTGCACCTCGCGCAGCGCCCGCCGGCCTTCCAAAGCCTGAGCCGCCGCCAGCGCCAGTTCGCACAACACCTGGCGCTGACTGGCAGTCAACCGCTGCGGTTGGCGGTCAATGACGCACAAGGTGCCGATGCGGGAGCCATCGCTGAGCTTGACCGGTGCACCGGCGTAAAAGCGAATATCGGGTTGACCGCTCACCAAGGGGTTGTCGGCGAAGCGAGGGTCAAGCGCGGCGTCCGGCACTTCAAACAATTCGTCGCCCAAGACCGCATGGGCACAAAACGCCACATCGCGGGGCGTTTCACTGACGCCCGGCAGACCGATATTGGCCTTGAACCACTGGCGCTCGGTGTCGATCAGGCTGATCAAGGAAATCGGCACCCCGCAAACCATGGACGCGGCGCGCACCAAGGCATCGAACTCGGCCTCGGGGCCGCTGTCCAGCACCTCCAGACGCCTCAACGCCGCCAGACTGGCGGCTTCCTCATCACGCAGCGGAGCAGATTGCATAAGCGCGGATTCCTGAGCGAGCAAGAGCACCCACTATGCCCGAGGAGAGCCGGCTTGCGCAGGCCCGAAGCCCTAAAATTCCGCCCATCATGAGTCCCATCGCCCGCCCCGAATCCGACGCCCGCGCTCCAGCCACTGAGTTGTTGGCCTTTGCTGGCCGCCAATGGCGTGTGCGCCGCCCCAAGTCTTTTGTGTTGGTGATTGAAGGCGAGGCCGGCGCGCAGACCTCTGAGCCCAGTGACTATCTGCACGAGCACCTGTTGGACCCCAGCTGCCGCGAAGCCTTCTATCAACTGGTGGACGCCACCGGCTTGGTGGTCTGCCTGAATGTGGCCACCGCACACCCCACGTATCGGGATGTGCGCGGGCGCTCCAGCAAGGGCCGGCTCAGCCAGGGCGAGTACTACCACCACGACGGCTGCTCGGGCCCGACCAAGCCCCGCTTTGTTGAAATCCGCTGCCCCATCCAGCCGCAAACCCGCGGCATTGCCACCGCGGTGGCGCCCCATCATGCCGTGGTGGCTGCCATGGTGCAGGTGCTGCCGGCCGAGCTGGCGGCCGCACCCGCGCTGGCCGAGGCCCTGGCCGGGCAAGACCTGTCCCCAAGCGCGGTGGCCGGCATGAGCGACGAAGCGCTGGACCAGTTGCAAGGCCTGATCACCCGCACCGTGCGCCGCAAGCTCAATGCCGAAGGCGCGCGCGCTTACTTCCGCGCCGTGGACCGGGCGGCCGACGCTTATTTCGAACCCTGGCAGTTGGGTGAGAGCCGCTTCATCGCCAATGCCAATGCCGGGGTGACCATGCAGCACCGTCGCGCCTACCAGCACGAGCACAAAGGTGGCGTGGCCAATGGGCATTTGGTCAAGCGCTGGACCCACGAAGAACTGCTCTTGCCCGGCCAGACGGTCGACGCCGCCTTCATCGCCGCGCTGTGCAGCGAAGAAGATGAAGGCGATGGCGCCAAGCCCGACCGCCCGGACCGCAGCTGCTACCTCGGCGCACACTGAGGGCGCGGGTTCCGAACAGCCCTTCTCGCGCGGCTTGTCCTGAGGACCTGAACGCGCGCCTGTCGCACCGCGACCTGCCGCCCACACCGGCGGCCCACCGTGCTTCACCAAAGCGCTGTGATTTTCGGTTAGCCTACGCAACCATGAGCCTTGCGCCTAGCCCCAAAACTACCCCCGGGTTTTCCCCGGCCGACACCTTTGCCGCCTTGTGTCCGCTGGGTTTGGCCCTGTCCAGCGAACGGGTGCTGACCTGGGTGAATGAAGGCTTTGCCAGCATGTTTGGCTACGCCCCCGAAGAGCTCTACGGCCAAAGCTTTGCCCTCCTCTTCCCCACCGAGCTGGAGTTCCGCCGCATCGGCCCGCGTATTCAAAACGCCATGCTGGGCAGCGGCAGCTACCGCGACGAGCGGCTGATGCGACATCGCGATGGCAGCATGCGCTGGTTTCGCGTGCATGGGCAGGCACGCCATTTGAACGCCCCGTTCTTGGAAGCCGCCTGGACCTTTGAGCCCATCCCGGGCGGCGGCGACGCCGACACCCTGAGCCCACGCGAACGCGAGGTCTTGATGGCCATGGCCTCGGGCCAGACGGCCAAAGAATGCGCCCAGCAACTGGGCTTGTCGCCGCGCACCGTGGAAAAGCTGCGGGCCAAGCTGAGGCAGCGCTATGGCGTGCACAACGCCGCCGGCCTGCTCGGCCGACTGATGAGCAGTCTGCCCGAATAAATAAGGCGTTAGCCCAGCGAATCTTTGTAAACCCAGGGTTAACCCTGGCGAAATGCTACGCACAGGTAACTCCTGTGCCAGTGCGGTGCAGAACGCCCTACATTGGCGTTTCAACTCATGCTGCGCCCTTTGTCGGTGCGGCCCGTCACTGTGAGCGAACTCATCCTCGAAACACGCGGACTCAGCAAGGACTTCAAGGGCTTCACCGCCGTTGACGGCGTGAACTTGCGGGTGGAACGCGGTGCCATTCATGCCTTGCTGGGCCCCAACGGGGCCGGCAAGACCACCTGTTTCAACTTACTGACCAAGTTCTTGGAGCCGACCCGCGGCAGCATTCACTTCAACGGTGTGGACATCACCGCCGAAAAGCCGGCCGAAATCGCCCGCCGGGGCGTGATCCGCTCCTTCCAGATCTCCGCCGTGTTCCCGCATCTGACGGTGCTGGAAAACGTGCGCATCGGCCTGCAGCGTTTCACCGGCACCTCCTTTCACTTCTGGAAGGGACTGACCGGCTTGAAGCAACTCGACGCCCGGGTGCTGGCCTTGCTGGAGTTGGTGGACCTGCGCGAAATGGCGCAGCTGAAGGCCGGCGATCTGCCCTATGGCCGCAAGCGCGCCTTGGAGATCGCCACCACCATGGCCATGGAGCCCACGCTGATGTTGCTGGACGAACCCACCCAGGGCATGGGCCATGAGGATGTGGACCGCGTCACCGACCTGATCAAACGCGTGGCCGAAGGTCGCACCGTGCTGATGGTTGAACACAATATGAAAGTGGTGGCCAAGATTGCCGACCGCATCACCGTGCTGGCGCGCGGCGCGGTGCTGGCCGAAGGCACTTATGCCGAGGTGTCCAAACACCCGGCCGTGCTGGAAGCTTATATGGGCAGCGAAAGCGCCGAATTGCAGGGGGCGCATTGATGATGGCCGACGTCGCGCTACAAATCACCGACCTGCACGCTTGGTACGGCGAAAGCCACATCCTTCACGGCATCAATCTGAGCGTCAACAAGGGTCAGGTCTTGACCCTCTTGGGCCGCAATGGCGCGGGCCGCACCACCACGCTGCGCGCCATCATGGGCCTGACCGGCACCCGCAAGGGTTCGATCAAGGTGCACGGCGTGGAAACCATCGCCATGCCCACCCACCGCATCGCGCATCTGGGCCTGGGCTATTGCCCGGAGGAGCGGGGCATTTTTGCCTCGCTGAGCACCGAGGAAAACCTGCACCTGCCGCCACGCCTGAGCGGTGGCCGCGGCACGCCCATGAGCGATGAGCAGATTTACGCCATGTTCCCCAACCTGGCCGAACGCCGCCACAGCCCCGGCACCCGGCTTTCGGGCGGCGAGCAGCAGATGCTGGCCGTGGCGCGCATTCTGCGCACCGGCGCCGACATCTTGCTGCTGGATGAAATCTCCGAAGGCCTGGCCCCGGTGATCGTGCAAGCGCTGGCGCGCATGATCACAACCCTGAAATCGCAGGGCTTCACCATCATCATGGTGGAGCAAAACTTCCGCTTCGCCGCCCCGCTGGCCGATCACTTCATGGTGGTGGAGCACGGCGAGGTGGTGGAGTCCTTCCCCGCTGCCGAGCTGCCCGCCAAGCAGGCCAAGCTCGACGAGCTGTTGAGTGTTTGACGCACCGTTTGCCCGACTGATTGACCCCTTGAAGGAGACCCCAGCATGACCCCCAGTTTCAAACGCATCGCCCTCGCCAGCCTCGCCGCCTGCGGCCTCATGGGCAGCGCCGCGCAGGCGCAGATCTCCGGTGATGTGGTCAAAATCGGCCTGATCACCGATATGTCCAGCGTCTACGCCGACATCGACGGTGCGGGTGGCGTGGAAGCCATCAAGATGGCCATTGCCGACATGAAGGGCATGGTCGCCGGCAAGAAGATCGAGCTGATTTTTGCTGACCACCAAAACAAGGCCGACGTGGCCGCCAGCAAAGCGCGTGAGTGGATC
This sequence comes from uncultured Burkholderiales bacterium, assembly GCA_945952065.1. GTDB lineage: Bacteria > Pseudomonadota > Gammaproteobacteria > Burkholderiales > Burkholderiaceae_C > Paucibacter_A. The sequence goes on from CAMFGY010000001.1 coordinate 222,641, forward strand.
GACACCCAGGGCCTGGACCTGCTGATCGGCGGCACCAACTCCGGCGCCAATCTGGCCATGGCCACGGTGGCGGCGGAGAAGAAGCGCCCCTTCATTTCCATTGGCGCCGGCAGCTCGGCACTGACCAATGACAAGTGCACGCCCTACACCATCCACTACGCCTATGACACCGTGGCCCTGGCCAATGGCACGGGCGCTGCCGTCACCAAGGGCGGCGGCAAGAGCTGGTACTTCCTGCAGGCCGACTACGCCTTCGGCCAAGCCCTGCAAGCCGACACCGCCAAGGTGGTGGCTGCCTCGGGTGGCAAGGTGGTGGGCACCGTCAAGCATCCGCTCAATGCCAGTGACTTCAGCTCCTTCTTGCTGCAAGCGCAGGGCAGCGGCGCGCAGATCCTGGGCCTGGCCAATGCCGGCGGCGACACCATCAACGCCATCAAGGCGGCGAATGAATTCGGCGTCACCAAGAGCATGAAGCTGGCCGGCTTGCTGATGTTCATCAACGACATCCACTCCCTCGGCCTGAAGACCACCGAAGGCATGTACCTGACCGACAGCTGGTACTGGAACCAAAGCCCAGAAGCCCGCACCTGGAGCCGCCGCTTCTTCGAGAAGATGAAGCGCATGCCCTCTTCGCTGCAAGCCGCCGACTACTCGGCCGCCTGGAACTATCTGAAGGCCGTGGAAGCGACCAAGACCGACGACGCCGACAAGGTGATCGCCCATATGAAGGCCACGCCCATCAACGACTTCTTCTCCAAGGGTCAGATCCGCAAGGAAGACGGTCGCTTCGTCCACGATATGTTCCTGCTGCAGGTCAAGTCGCAGAAGGATTCCGTGGAACCCTGGGATTACTTCAAGGTCGTGACCCGCATCCCTGGCGACGAAGCCTTCACCAAACTGGCGGACTCCAAATGCCCGCTAGTGAAAAAGTAAAGCCCTCGCCCGAGGCGCGACGCTGAACGCGCGCGCCTTGGTGCAGTCCCCCCGGGGACGCCGATCAATGCTGGCGCACGCTTGCATCGACCTCGGCCCAGGCCGCCCTCTGGAGCGGCCTGGCGGGCACCCAGGGTTCAGTACAGGACTACCATGACCGATCTGTTTGGAATACCGCTCCCAGCCCTACTCGGCCAGTTGCTGCTTGGCCTGGTGAATGGCTCGTTTTACGCGATGCTGTCGCTGGGCCTGGCCGTGATCTTCGGCATGCTCAACATCATCAACTTCGCCCATGGCGCGCTCTACATGATGGGCGCTTTTCTGGCCTGGATGGGGCTGGAGTACCTGGGCTTGAATTACTGGGTGATGTTGCTGTTGGCGCCAGCCGTTGTCGGTGTGCTGGGCATCGTCATCGAGCGCACCATGCTGCAGTGGCTCTACAAGCTGGACCATATTTACGGTCTGCTGCTGACCTTTGGCATCACGCTGGTGATGGAAGGGGTCTTCCGCAGCTTTTACGGCGTGTCGGGCCAGCAGTACTCGGTGCCTGAGGCCTTGCAGGGCGCCACCAATCTGGGCTTCATGATCCTGCCGAATTACCGCGCCTGGGTGGTGGTGGCCTCCATCACCGTCTGCCTGGCCGTTTGGGCCCTGATCGAAAAAACCTCGCTGGGCGCCACGCTGCGCGCCGGCACCGAGAACCCCAAGCTGGTGCAAGCCTTTGGCATCAATGTGCCGCGCATGATCACCCTCACCTATGCCGGCGGCGTGGCTTTGGCCGCGTTTGCCGGAGTGCTGGCGGCGCCGATTCTGCAGGTGAGCGCGCTGATGGGCAGCAATCTGATCATCGTGGTGTTCGCCGTGGTGGTGATCGGCGGCATGGGCTCCATCCTCGGCTCCATCTTGACCGGCCTGGGCCTGGGGCTGGTGGAGGGCTTGACCAAGGTCTTCTACCCCGAGGCCTCGAGCACCGTGGTGTTTGTGGTCATGGCCATCGTGCTGCTGGTCCGTCCTGCGGGTCTGTTCGGGAAAGAAAAATGAGCCTCCAGAAGAACCCTCTCCTCGGCTATGCCGCACTGTTCGCTGCCATCGCCCTGCTGCCGGCCCTGGGCGTGTACCCCATCTTTGTGATGAAGGTGCTGTGCTTTGCACTGTTTGCCTGCGCCTTCAATCTCTTGATCGGTTTCACCGGCCTGCTGAGCTTTGGTCACGCGGCGTTCTTGGGCACCGCCGCTTACAGCGCCGGCCACGCGCTCAAGGTCTGGGGCTTGTCGGCGCCACTGGGCTTGATCTTCGGGGCGCTGGCCGCGGGCGTGGTGGGCCTGGCCATCGGAATCTTGGCGATTCGCCGCACCGGCATTTACTTCTCAATGATCACGCTGGCGCTCAGCCAGATGCTTTACTTCTTCTTCCTGCAAGCCTCCTTCACCGGGGGGGAGGACGGCTTGCAATCGGTGCCGCGCGGGCAATTCTTGGGCCTGGATTTGTCCAACGATCTGGTCTTGTACTACGTGGTCTTGGCCATTTTCATTGGCGCCTTCTGGCTGATCTACCGCACCGTGCATTCGCCCTTCGGGCAGGTGCTGACCTCGATCCGCGAGAACGAGCCACGCGCCATCTCGCTGGGCTATGACGTGGATCGATTCAAGCTGCTGGCCTTTGTGCTGTCGGCCACGCTGGCCGGTCTGGCCGGTGCCACCAAAACCTTGGTGCTGGGCTTTGCCACGCTGACCGACGCTTTGTGGACCACCTCGGGGCTGGTGATCTTGATGACCTTGGTGGGCGGCATGGGCACCCTGGTCGGGCCCATGGTGGGCGCGCTCATCATCATTGCCCTGGAGAACAAGATCGGTGACTTGGGCAAGGGCCTGGCCGAGCTCAGCGGCATCAGCTGGTTCAACGGCCTGGGCGAGTCAGTCAGCCTGGTGACCGGCCTGATCTTCATTGTGTGCGTGCTGGCCTTCCGCCGCGGCGTGGTGGGCGAGGCCCTGGCCCTGTTCGAAAAGCGGCGCAGCGCTTGAGGCGCCGCCAGCGGCCCGGCCCAGCTGCCGGGCCTCAGCTGCCGGGCCTCAGCTGCCGAGCTTCAGTTCCGATAAAGGGCCGACAAACTCTCCACCAATTGCACGGGCCCGAAGGGCTTGGCAATGAAGAGATCGGCGCCACAGGATTTAGCGCCTTCTTTGATCTGATCCACCGGTTTGGCGCTGATCAGCACCACCTTGGGGGCAGCGGCCCCGCCCGCGGCCTTGATCTGACGGCAGGCCTCCACGCCGTCAATGGGGCCAGGCATCATGATGTCCATCAAGACAATCTCGGGCTGCAAGGTGGCCACAGCCGCCACCGCCGCGGTTCCATCGCGGGCTTCATGCACCTCGAAGACCTCAGCCAAATCCAAGGTCGCGTGCAACAAAGCCAGGATGTCGGCGTTGTCGTCAACGATGAGAACCCGTTTCTTCGTCATGCACCCACTCCCGTGTGAGAGTCAATACGACCCAAGCTGACCGCAGGGTAGCGCAAGCCTGCACTGCCGACAACTGAAAATCGAGCCTGAAGGCCACACCACACCACACCACACCACACCACACCACACCACACCACACCGCCCCGCCCTGCACCAGCCTGCCGGCTATAGGTCGGCGCCCCCAACGCTGCCGCACGATGGCCGCATGCGCGGCACTGGGCTTGGCCCAGTGATGAAACACACCGCTGCACCCGCGCTGGTGGTGAGCCGCATGGGGCTGCTCTTGAACTCACGAAGGTGGGCCCGAGCGGCGTCGCGCCAAACCTTCGATTGCCACCGGCCTAGGCCGGCGTCCAAGGCTTGACTGCCACAACCCAAGCTCGGCGTCCAAGGCCACCTGCGCCGAAGTGGTCGCTCCGCTTTGCCCGGCTCCGTCCAGAAAGACGATTAGATTTGGCGCACTTCTCGTGCTCATTTCACGCGATTGAAAACCGCGTGCGCAGGGTAAGCCCCCATGGAGCGGCATCCACGCAGACACTGCGCCTCCGATCGCCAGCACATCTGCCGCGCGACGCTATCCCCTTGAGGAGGAATCCTGTGAAACGAAAAAATCGCCTCAGCCTGGCGCTGGCCGCCGCCGGCTGTTTGGCGAGCACGCCGGTGTTTTGCGCACCGGTGCTGCTCAGCCAGACGTTCCAGCTCAACAATCTGCTGGATCGCAACAGCGTCAGCTTGAACTTCGACTTGGGCAGCTTTTTGTCCGGCAAGGGCTATGGGGCCAAGGACATCGTCTCCGGCAATGCAACCCTGCATGCTTACTCTGATCTGCAGTATGGCGCCGCCACGGCGACGCCTTACAGCGACTACCAAGTGACCGGCAGCGCCAGCCACATGGCGACTTACTCCTACTATGTGCCAGACACACAAAACTGCGGCTGGTGGGGTCGTAGCGCTTGCAACAATGCGCACACTGAATATGTGAACTACACAATCTCAGACCGAAACACCACCCGTTGGCGTGACATCAAACACGAGGATTTGGTGGCGGACAGCATGAAGTTGCTGATCGGCACCAGCAACGCAAGCGATGTAGCCGAGACCCGCAGCAGCTCCATCGGCAGCTATGGGGCTGAAGCCTATGAAGGCCGTGATTGCCGAAGCACCGATTTCTATGGCAATTGCAGTTACGACAACCGCTTCTCCCGCCAGCGCGATACCTACAGCGCGATTTTCGGCGGGCTCGATGCCAGCCTGAACTTGGATGCAGCCGCCTTGATGGACGTGCGCAGCGACGGCGTGTTGGGGGTGGGCGTCCAAGCGACGGCCGGGCAATTCAAGCTCAATGCCATCAGCTTCGATCTGCTGGTTGAAAAAGCCGCCGCTGTGCCTGAACCTGCATCGCTTCTCTTGGCCAGCAGCGCCATCGCCGGCTTGGCCATGACAACACGGCGCCGCAAAAAGGTGAAGGACGACGGCAAGGCTTGAGCCTCGCGCAATGCGCATCGGTCATGGCCTCGACTTTCGGCAGTCCCTCACGCTTGCCGGGTCAAGTGCCGCGCGTGAATGCCGAAACTCGATGCTGTGACCGGCTTGGCCGACCTTGACCCTCTTTATTCATCCCAATGGTTCCTTATCGTTCGATCTTGATTGTGGGCGGCGGCACTGCCGGCTGGATGGCGGCCGCGTATTTGCAACGCGTGCTGGGAAGCAACCCCGAACTGCCGGTGCAAATTCGGCTGGTCGAGGCACCAGAGATTGGCAGCATCGGCGTCGGCGAAGCGACCGTGCCGACCCTGCAAGCCACCTTGCAAGCGATGGGCATCCCCGAATCCGCGCTGTTCACCCAGGCGGACGCCACCTTGAAGAACGGCATTCGGTTTGTCGGCTGGAAGCACGGCGGCTCGGCCGCCTCGGACCGCTATGACCATCCCTTCGACCCCCCGGTGACGCTGGCCGGCCACTCGACGATGGTGCACTGGATGAACCTGCATCAGCGCGGCCTGAGCACCAAGGCCTTTGACGAAGCCGGCGGCGTGCAAACCGCCTTGTACGAGAAGAACCTGTCGCCCAAGTTCTTGAATTCGCCCGACTACCAAGCCCCCATCACCTACGCCTACCATCTGGACGCCATCAAGCTGGCGACGCTTTTGCGCACGGTGGCCACCTCGCGTGGCGTGCAGCACAGCCAGGGTGAAGTGACCGAGGTAGAGGTCGGGGAAGCGGGCATCCAGGCCGTGCGGCTGAAAGACGGCCAACGACTGACGGCCGACTTGTACATCGACTGCACCGGCTTTGCCAGCCTGTTGATCGGCAAGGCCTTGGACGTGCCCTGGGTGTCTTACGCCGACAGCCTGTTGTGCGACCGGGCTGTCGCCTGCCCAATCGCCCACCCTGATGCGCAACAGCCGCTGCGCTCTTACACCACCGCCACCGCGCGTGGCGCCGGTTGGACCTGGGAAATCGACCTGCAAACCCGCACCGGCACGGGCTATGTCTATTCCTCCGCCCATTGCTCCGACGATGAGGCCCTGGCCACATTGCGTCAGTTGCACGGCTCGGCCGTGCCGATGGCGGAACCCCGCTTGCTGAAGATGCGCATTGGCCACCGTGCCCGCATGTGGGAGAAAAACTGTCTGGCCCTGGGCTTGGCCGGCGGCTTTATTGAACCGCTCGAGTCCACAGGCATCTATCTCATCGAGCGGGCCTTGCAATCGTTCTTGGACTATCTGCCCGCCACCCCTTCGGCCACGCAAGGCCGCAGCAAGTTCAATGCCTTGATGGGCGATCTTTACGACGAGCTGCGCGACTTCATCCTGCTGCACTACATCATTTCGGGCCGGCGCGACACGCCCTTCTGGCGCGACTACACCGAGGAAGTGGCGGTTCCGCCCAGCCTGCAAGAGCTGCTCGATCTGTGGAATGAGAAGCTGCCCCATAACACCGATATTCAGCGCAAGCAGTCACTCTTCGCTTCCGGCAACTACTTCTACATTTTGGCGGGCTTGAACCGCCTCCCTTCCCAAGGGATTGGCCCAGCGCGCTATCTGCCGCCCGCCGTCAGTCAAGAGGCGCTGGCGCATATCGCCAAGATCCGGGCCGCGGCGGTCCAACAATCGCCCACGATGCGCGAGTACACCCAGAAGATGCGCGCCTTGTAGGACGGCCCGGCCAGCAAAGGCTGGCTAAACTGCCGCCATGTCGCCTTCTGCTTCCCGCATTTCCAACTACCTGAACCTGATCCGCTGGGACCGCCCTGCCGGCTGGTTGCTCTTGCTTTGGCCCACGCTTTGCGCCTTGTGGATTGCCGCCGATGGCTTCCCGGGCTGGCATCTGCTGATCGTGTTCACACTCGGCACGGTGCTGATGCGCTCGGCCGGTTGCTGCGTCAACGATGTGGCCGACCGCGATTTCGACAAGCACGTCAAACGCACGGCGAATCGCCCGGTCACCAGTGGCGCGGTGTCGGTGAAAGAGGCGCTCGCGCTGGGGGCAGGTCTTGCCCTGCTGGCCTTCGGCTTGGTGTTGACGACCAATGCGCCAACGATTTTGCTGTCCTTCGCCGCACTGGCCGTGACCCTGCTCTACCCCTATGCCAAACGGGTGGTGAACATGCCCCAGGCCGTGCTGGGCGTGGCCTTCAGCTTTGGCATCCCGATGGCTTTCTCGGCGGCCTTGGGCGGCACGGAGTGGAGTTTGAATGCCATCAAGGCGGCAGTGCCACTGACGGCCTGGGCCTTGCTGGTGGCCAATCTGTTCTGGGTGCTGGCCTATGACACCGAGTACGCCATGGTGGACCGCGATGACGACATCCGCATTGGCATCAAGACCTCAGCCCTGACCCTGGGACGCTTTGACGTGGCCGGGGTGATGGCCTTTTATGCGATTTACCTGGGCCTGTGGACGGCCTTGGGCCTGCGCCTCGGTCTGGGCCGGTACTTCTTGCTCGGCATCGCGGTGGCGGCGGCTCAGGTGCTGTGGCACTACCGCTTGATCAAAGACCGCAGCCGAGAGGGCTGCTTCAAAGCCTTCCGCGAAAACCACTGGCTGGGCTTGGCGGTGTTCGCGGGCACGGCGCTCGACTTGGCGCTGCGTTGAGCGCAGCGAAGAAGGCGCGCTCGCACGAGGGCGCCCGCCCCTTCGGGCGGTGCCCCACGCATGGGGCGCTCAGCCCCACCTCATCTCATTGCCAACTCAAGCCTTGGAGGCTTTGAGCAGTTCCTTCAGCGCCTTGCCCTCGGCGCGCTTGGCTCGGGTGGCGGCGCGTTGGTAGGCTTCCTCGGCCTTGGCGCGCAATTCCACGGCCCGGGCCAAAGCGGCTTGGTACTTCTCAATCGTGTAGGTGTTCTCGGTGCCGATGTAAACACTGCGGCCTCGCGGCGCGGCGCCGTAACGCGGCAAAGACACGGCGAAGCTGCAGTCGCGCACGCGGCTGCTGGCGCGCTGACGCACGATAGGCCCGGAGATGCCGACCGGCAGGTCATTGCCCTTGTTGCCGCTGGGCTTGCGCTGCAGCCTGGAGGGCGCAGGCAGCTTGGCAATTCGGCTCAGCAACTCTTTAGTTGCCAGCGCCAGTGCCGCGGCGGCACCGCTGCCGTCTTGCGAATGGTCGGAGAAGAGTTTGGTGCCACCGTATCGCAGTTGCCAACCATGTGTGCTCTGGTGGTCAATGCGCTGGATGCACTGGGGAACAGCAAACTGTTCACCGCTAAAAATTACAACGTCTCGTGTTTTCATGAGATTCCTCAATACGGCTGATGAACCCCCCTAATTTGTAATTCTACGGCCTATTGTTCAGTTTTCCACGTCCCCTAACGCGTCCAATAGTCGGTATATACGCTGCCAATTCCGGATTGAACAACTCCATCACACGTAACTGAGCACCGCAGCGGTTAAACACCGAGTTGCGGGACCACAGCATTTGCTTGGAGGCGGGGGTGCCGGTGGCGGCCAGCCATTGCTTTTCCATCTGCCGTCGTGTATGGCCATAGCGTGCCAGCCGCACGGGCTGCAACTCGCTGCGGTGCACCCGCGGGTCGGCGTAGAGCAAATCGGCCAAAGGGCGCGGCCCCAGGCCCTTCAGGGCTTGCCATGGGCCAGCCAAGGCGGTGCAATGCAAGCTCGATCGCGCCCAAACCAAGGGCTGACCATCGACGCGCAGAATCACCTCGCGCACCAAGGTGCAGCCGCGGCGCGGGCGTCCCAGAGCGGCCAACTCGCGGCTGCGCAAAGGTGCGGTGCGTTGGCTCAAGAGCTGCACGTCAAAGCGCTCGCCCAGCTGCGCCAAACGGCGGCTCAGCGAGCCCGGTGCACGCAACCAAGCGCGCAGACTCCAGCGACTGGCCAGCCCCATAACAACGCAGCCCGCGCTCAGGCTTGACCGAACTCGTCGCCCAACTCGCGGGCGCGCTGCTGGGCGGCTTTGACGGCCCGCTGTATAGCTGCGCCCACCCCATCGGCCTGCAGGCTGCTGAGCGCGGCATAGGTGGTGCCGCCTTTGGAAGTGACGCGTTCGCGCAAGACCGCGGGGGACTCGTCGGACTGCTGCGCCAAGGCGGCCGCACCGGCACAGGTGGCCAGCGCCAGTTGGCGGCCCTGTTCGGCGCTCAAGCCCATCTCCACCGCCGCCGCCATCATGGCCTCGACGAAATAGAAGAAGTAGGCCGGGCCGGAGCCCGACAAGGCGGTCACCGCATCCAGATCCGACTCTTGCTTCAGCCACATCAGCTGGCCGGTCGGTGCCAGCACGCGTTCAACCAATTGCTGGTCTGCGGCACTGACTTCGGGGCGGGCGTACAAGCCGGCCATGCCGCGGCCGATCAAGGCCGGGGTGTTGGGCATGGCCCGCACAATGCGCGCGGCGCCACATGCTTTTTGCAAGGCCTCGCAGCGAATGCCGGCCATCACCGACAAATGCAAAGCCTGCGCGCCATACGTTGCGCAGGGTGCGGCGGCCTCGGCAAAGAGCTGCGGCTTGACGGCCCACAGCCACAAATCCGCCTGCGCCAAAGCAGGCTCGGCCTGCGCCAAGGCTTGCACACCGAATTGCGCCGCCAGCTTCTCGCGTTGCGCAGCGTAGGGCTCCACCACGATCACCCGCTCACGGGGATGGCCGCTCTCCAACAGGCCGCCGAGGATGGCGCTGGCCATATTGCCGCCCCCGATAAAGGCCAAGACCGGATGATTCATCTCAGTTCGCCCCTGCGCTGGCCGCCGAGGCCGCGGGTGCGGCCGGATTGGTATGCACCACCACCCCGGGCGAGAGCGAGATGTCGTTGGCCACGGCCACCTTGGTCACGTAATGGCGGGTCTCGCCAAAACAGGAGGTGGGCAAGCCCACTTTTTCTTCGTAATGCAAGGTGACGCGCTTGCCCATCACCTCGGTCAGCTCGGCCGCGACCGCATCATTGGCCACGGTGAAGGGAAACTTCTCCACGGTCGCGCTACCCGGGATCGAGACCAAGGCCAGCTCGCCCTCCCAGGTCTTGCAAATCCAGCCCTTTTTAGAGAGCTTTTGAATCCAACCGGCCCGCTCGCCCGAGGAGTAGCTCCAGTTCAGCGCAGCCCAGAAATAGACCGTCACCAGCAAGGCCAGCGCCAGCAGGGCGAGAAACACACGTTTGAAAGTCATGATCTAGGAATCGCTTGAGGTGAGAGTCAGCGTACAAATTCGCCACGGCAGGCGTCCGGAGTCGTCGAAACGGATCGCCCCGCCTGACGTGCGGGGGCGATGTTAACGCCCCGGTGTGAGCACACTGCCCAGCACCAGATAGAAGCTGCTGGCCCCATCGGCTGCGCGGCCTGCGCCCAAGTAAAGCGGGCCCACAAAGGTGTCCAGACCCACATAGACGGCCACCGATTTGCGCCAGGCCTCCGAGTTCAGCCAAAGCAGAGGCTGGGTGACACGGCCGAGCTCCAGCGACAGGCCGCCATAAGCGCCCTCCAAGAGCTGACCCGGGGCCACCCGGCGGTAGTACATCAGGCGAGCGAACTCCAAGCGCTGGCCCAGCAACTGCCCCTGGGCATAGCCGGATTGCTGCAAAAAGCCGCCCCATTGCACCAGACTTTGGGCCGGCAAAAGGCCATGGCCCATAGGACCGGCACCCACCAGGGCCAGATTCAGGGTGTTATCACCAAAGGTGTAGGCCCCGGCCACGCTGGCATCCCATTTGGTGAAGGCGTCTTCTGCGCCCAGCGCCTTCATGGAGCGAAACACATTCAAGCCGGCCAGCCACCCGGAGCGCGGGAACAGCACGCTGTCCAGCCGGTCCAGTTGCAAGCGCGCGTTCAAGCCGCCGGTAGCCACCTGGGCCGATCGTGGCACGCCAATGCCGTCGCCGGTGTCGAGCTTGGCGCTGACCCGCCCGCGTTGCGCGCCCAGGCGGAACTCACCGTATTGGTAGAAGTGCCGCCCCAGATCCAAGCCCACTTGGCTCGACACCAAGTTGTAGATGGACTGGCGGGCGTCACCGGCATACACCGACACCGTGCTGCGCCCGATACTGAGGTTGGGCGCCACGAACCAGTCTTGGCGCGCATCCAGCGGCTGATAGAACTCACTGCTCAGACTGTGGTTGTAGCCAAAGCGCAAATCGGTGCGCCATTCCGCCCCCAAAGAATTGATCCAAGTGCGGCGGTAGGTGGCAAACAAGCTGGCCTGAGATTCGCTGCCAAAGTCGCTGCTCATGCCCAGCCCAAAGCGCAGATAGTTCGGCCCCCAACTCTTTTCCAAGGCTTCGATAGCCAGGATGCGCTTGTTCTTCTCGCTCAGCATGCGGTAGTTGACATGCTCGAAGTCGCCGCTGCCGTACAGCCGGCGCATATCGGCGTCCAGCACCTCCTGATTGATCGGCGTATTGGCCTTGGTTTCCATCAGCGAGGCGGCAGACTCGGGATTGACGCGCTTGAGGCTGACAAACCGAACCTCATCCACCGGCCGCAGATCGGCCCTTACCGTGGCCTGCTGCCGCTGGCGCAGGGCGGCATATTCCTCGGGCGACACCGAGTAGCGGCTCAGTTGCTGCGCGACCAAGCGGGCCGCGATCTCGCCCTTGGGCGAGATCTGGCTCAAGTGGTCAAAGTCCGCCGTCGAAAAGTCACCCAGATCGGGCGAAATCAAGACATCGCCTGGCCGCAGAGACGCCAAAGACGCCTGCACGTTTTGCTCGGTCAAGATACTGAGCATCTGATTGGCCACACCCAGCACGCCGTTCAACTGCTCGCGCTTGAGCAAGGGCGTGCCGACGTTGACCGCAATGACCACATCGGCCCCCATGGCCCGCGCCGCATCGACCGGCAGATTGCTGGTCAACATACCGTCCACCAAGAGCAGCCCACCGATCTCGGCCGGCGCCACCGCCCCCGGCACCGCCATGCTGGCGCGCATCACATTGGCGATATCGCCTTCGCTGAAGACCACCGGCTTGCCGCTGACCAAATCCGTCGCCACAGCGCGAAAGGGAATGGGCAGATGATCAAAGTCGCGGTAGCCCCGCACTTTGGTCAGCTGGCGCAACACGGTTTCGAGCTGCACTCCGGACACAAAGCCCTTGGTCGCCACCGCCTCCTCAGCCCCCACGCCGATCTCTGGGCCGACGAAGTTGTAGAAGTCATCGTTCTTGCGGCGCATGGTCAGCTCTTTGCGCGGCGCCTTTTCCTTGAAGAGCTTCTCGACGGTGATGCCGGCATTGACGGCATCCATCTCATCCACACTCATGCCGGTGGCATAGGCGCCCCCCACCAAGGCCCCCATGCTGGTGCCGGCAATGCAATCAATCGGCACGCGCAAATCTTCAAGCACCCGCAAAACCCCGGTGTGCGCCGCCCCGCGCGCGCCACCGCCCGACAACACCAAACAAATCTTCGGCCGTTGACGGGGCGTGGCCGCAGCCTCGGGCGCCGCCGCCACCAGGCTGGCAGGCGTCGATGGGTTTGGCGCCACAAGCGGCTCCCCAGCAGCACCGGCATGGCTGGCCCAACACAGCGCCAGCAACAGACTCAGGCGCGTCGAACAAAAGAACTTCATCTGGCTTGACATAGGAAGACGAGCTCGCAATCCAAGGGCGGCAAAACAGGCGAAACAGGCATCAGCTCAAGCAAGAACTCGCCAAACGCTCAACGCAACGCGGGCGCGGGCGCCCTTATGCGAGCCGAGAAGTCGCTGGCTTGATCGGCGGCCTGCGCACGCGCATTGATGTGCGCGCGGCGGCGCAAGCCTTCCAGATCCAGGCCCGGCTCCGCGTCCAGCATGCCAAGTTCAAACAGGTATTCGGGCACATGGCCGCTGGCGATGATTTTCCAACTCATGGGCAACTGCGCAGGGTAGATGCGCGCATTCAACCAAATATTGGTGGTGCAGTTGGTCAGCAAGCTGTTGTAGAAGGCCGGCTTTTCCTTCAACTCATTCATTTGCCGCAAATACTCAAGAAAGAGGCGACGCCCCCCTTCCAGGCTGCCCTTCAGACGGTACACATAGACATCTTCCGGCGGGTCTTGGCGGTAGTTGCTGCGTACCCGAATCAAGTCGCGCTCATCGCCGACCGCATAGAACAACTCGTACTGACGGAAGAAGCCCTTCAAGGTGGAGTAGCCCTCGCCCTTTTCGGTGCGGGTCTCGATGGACATGGCCAGGTGTTTGCCATCTGAAAAGGAAAAACTGAGAAAGACATGGGCAATGTGCGGGCCCATCCAATACGAGGTGACCAGATCCACGCCCTCAAACTTGCTCAGGTCATAACGCCGATCTTCCCAGGCAGGCGTGAAGTCAAATTCGCTGCGGTAGTCAAAGTTGCGCACCTCGTGCACGGTCACACTATTGCCGTTGATGGTGGCATAAGGGGCCCGCGCCACCTCATCGCGCCAGTTGCGATCGTTCGACGGTTGTTTCTCAAAAAACTGCAGCAAGCTGAAGGCAACCATCGCCGCAAACGCAAGCAGGGCCGACTTGCGCGACAAAGCCGGGATGCTGGGCAGCAGGCTCAGCAAGGCGGCCAGCGTGCTCAAACCCAGCGCTGCCAGACTCGCATAGCGCCAGGTCGGATCCGCGAGCCCGGTCCACAACAAAGCGGCCCAACTCCAGGCGGCAACCGCGCCCAACAAGAGGGCGAGCAGCAAACGGCCCAGACGTTCCACCACGGTCATGTGCGAGATCCGATCCAAAGTAAAAGCGCGTCGCCATCACGCGGCGAACCCGAAATGTGCCAGCCGGCATGACGGCCAAATCAAGCGGAGGCAAAGCGCGCCATCATAGTCGCGCGCTGCCCACCAACGCAGGCGGCCTGCCGCGGTATCGGCTCAGGCTTGCGGGTCGCCCAGCCGGTCTCCAAAGCGTTCACGCAAACGCTCCACCACTTGCTGCACGATGGCCAGCGCCTGCTCGGGGCCCAGTGCCTCTATCGCCTTGGCCTGATCAGAGTAGTGCATCATCAACAAGCCCCGCAGCTTGCCAAAGGCTGCCGGCTTCTCCTTGCCGCAAACCTGGATGTCGCCATGCAAGACGCGTTCGATCACGCCCGGCTGGATCAAGGGCACTTCGCACATCAAAGCCAAGGTGGCAATTTCTTTGTCGATCTCTTCAAAGTGCAGGGCCCAACGGCCGGTTCGGTAATTGGCTTGCTCAGACATCTCGACTCTCCTTGAACAAAACATGCCATCGGCTCACACCGGGCGAGCCCACTGAGCCTGACTCTAACGCCTGATTGCGCATGATTGATGAAGCCCAGCAAGGCAAAAGCCCGAGCCCAGGCGCACCAAAGTCACCCGCCGGGCCTTATGCTTCGTCGCTGCGTCGAAGTGCCGCGACCGCTGGCCACAAGCCAGTGCTTGCCCACGTTTTGCTATCACTTGATTCACTCCATTGATCATGCTCAATCTGCCCGCACCCGCTTTGGAACCCCTGACCGGCTACCGCGAACTGCCGCCCCCCACCATGTTGGAGCGCGCCCGCGCCAACTATCAAAACCTGTTGCGGCGCCGCACCGTGCGGGATTTCGACAGCCGGCCGGTGGAGCGGGCCGTCATCGAGCAATGCCTGCTGGCCGCAGGCACCGCGCCCTCGGGGGCCAACCAACAGCCTTGGCATTTCGTGGTCATCACCGATGCCGAGCGCAAGTCACAAATCCGCGCGGCCGCTGAGGAAGAAGAGCGCAGCTTCTACAACGGCCGGGCGCCCGAAGAATGGCTGCGCGCCTTAGCGCCACTGGGCACCGATGAACACAAGCCTTTTTTGGAAGAAGCGCCGCTGCTGATTGCCATCTTTGCCCAAAAGTACGGCATCGATGCGCAAGGCGAGCGCTACAGCCACTACTACGTGCCCGAGTCGGTGGGCATTGCCACCGGCTTTTTGATCAGCGCCTTGCATGACGCCGGCTTGGCCACCCTGACCCACACGCCCAGCCCGATGGGCTTTTTGAGCAAGCTCTGTGGCCGCCCCGAGTCCGAAAAGCCTGTCATCTTGCTGGTGGTGGGCTATCCCAAACCGGGCTGCCAAGTGCCGGTGCATGGCGGCATCAAAAAGCCGCTGGAGCAAATCAGCACCTGGCTGTAAGCGGCGGCTGGGCGCTCAAAACCTAGCGCTGAGGAGATATTCCGGGCGCCAGGCAAAAACCGAGGCGGGGGCGTGGACAATATTGGCAATATTGCCATGCGTGATTTTGTCCCTTTCCCCGACCTGCACCTGCCAACGCTGCTGATCGTCTACCAATTGGTGGCGACGCTGATGATGGTGATCGCCGCCGGCAGCGCCTGGCAGGCTCGCGGACGCTATGGACTCTGGTACTGGACGGGTGCGTTTGCAGCCATCGCGCTGGCCCAGCTGCTGCGCAGCCTGGGCCTGGCCTTTGGCACGCCCACCGCGATGCAAACCATCGGGCATATCGGCGGCGTGCTGTCCAGCGGCCTGGTGCTGCTGGGTTTGCGCACCTTTTTGGGCCTGCCTCTTCGCGCCCGACCGGTGCTGGTTCTGGTCGGACTGAGTGCCCTGGCTTCGGTCAGCACCGCCTTCATGGGCTGGCCCGCTTGGACTTCCCTTTCATTGACGCTGATCACCAGCGGCGTCTTGCGGCTGTGGGCCTTGCCGACTTTGTGGCGCGCATGGCGGCGCGACGGCGGCTTTCCTTTGCTGCTGATGCTCTTGGACATGGGCCTGTGGGTGGGTGCCTATTTCTTGCGCGGCAGCACGGTCACCCCTGGTTTGGCCGGTTCTTTGGACATGGCCCGCGTGGTCAACGCCCAATGGCTGCTGCTCTTCATTGCATTGTTGATGCTGCAAGGCTTGGCCGTGCTCTTGCTCATCAACAGCGAATTGCAGCGCAGTTTGTGGGCCTTGATCGAATTGGACCCGCTGACCGGCTTGCTGAACCGGCGCGGCCTGAAGAGCCGCTTGGAGCGCCTGCAACAACGCGCCAGTGACACGCCCGGTGGCAGCGGCCTGGTGGTCGCCATGATTGACTTCGATCACTTCAAATCGATCAACGACCGCTTCGGCCATGCCGCCGGTGACGCGGTGCTGCGAGGCCTGGGCAAGCTGCTGCTCAGCCATGTGCGGCCCAATGACCTGGCCGTGCGCATGGGCGGCGAAGAGTTTGCGGTGGTGTGGCAAGCGGTGGATGCTTCGCAGGCGCAGGGCCTGGCCGAGCGCCTGCGCAAGAGTGTGGCCGAGCTCAGTTTTGACACGCCCATGGGCCCCATCCAAGCCACCGTCAGCATCGGCGTGGCCATGCCGCGCGCCGAGAATGAGGGCGTGGAAGAGTTGCTGGGCCGGGCCGACTCGGCGCTGTACAAAGCCAAGCGCGAGGGGCGCAACCGCGTGGAACATGCTTTTTGAGCGCAGGGGCTACCATCGCAGCCCATGAATCCTCCCCAGATCCAGGGCCGCAACCGGCCCCACACCCCGCTGGAAAAAACCAGTCTGCTGATCCTGCTGTTCACCATCACGGCAGCGCTGATCTGGATCTTGCTGCCCTTTTACGGTGCCATTTTGTGGAGCGTGGTGATTGCGCTCTTGTTCGCCCCTTTGCAGCGCCGCCTGAGACAGCGCTTGCGCATCGGGCCCACGCCGGCTGCCTTGATCACTTTGTCGCTGGTGCTGGTGATCGGCATCTTGCCGGTCATCCTGATCTCCACCGCCTTGGTCAATGAGGTCGCCGCGCTCTACCTGCGGCTGCAATCGGGCGAGCTCAATCCCCTGCCCTATTTGCGCGGGCTTTTAGACGCCTTGCCCAGCGGCCTCTTGAGCCTGCTGAAAAGCCTGGGCCTGGGTGACTTGCACGCCCTGCAGGCGCAACTCAGCAGCGGCCTGGCCAAGACCAGCCAGTTCTTGGCCGCCCAGGTCTACAACTGGGGGCAAAACACCTTTGGCTTTGCCACCAGCGTGGCCATCACGCTGTACCTGTCCTTCTTTCTGATCCGCGACGGCCAGCACATCGTCGCCCAACTCGGCCGCACCCTGCCCTTGGCCGCAGTCCACAAGGCCGAGCTGTACGACAAGTTCGCCACCATGATTCGCGCCACCGTCAAAGGCAATTTGCTGGTGGCGGCCATCCAGGGCCTGTTGGGCGGTTTGGCGTTTTGGTTTTTCGATGTGCGCGGCGCGCTGCTATGGGGCGTGTTGATGGCCTTTTTGTCCATCTTGCCGGCGGTCGGGGCCAGCTTGGTATGGGCCCCGGTGGCGCTGTACTTTTTGTTCACCGGCGCGGTCTGGCAGGGACTGAGCCTGATGGCCTTTGGCGTGCTGGTGATCGGCATGATCGACAACCTGCTGCGCCCCATCCTGGTGGGCAAAGACACCCGTTTGCCCGACTACGTGATCATGATCACCACCCTGGGCGGCATGGCGGTGTTTGGCCTCAATGGCTTTGTCATCGGCCCGGTGATTGCAGCCATGGCCGCCGCGGTGTGGCAGCTGTTCACCCAGTCCCGCGCCCAGAACTGAGGCGCGGTGGGCTGAAACTCAGCCGGCTGCTTAGCGCTGCGGCTGCCCCGGCCCCTGGGTGCCCTCGGAGCGGGCGCTCAGGTAGGCATAGAGGTCGACGATATGCGCGTTCACCACGGGGTCGCTTTGCCAAGCCGGCATTTGCGCCTGACCGGGCAAGCGCGGGCTCAGGCCCGCGGCGTTGCCGCTGCCAGGCGTTGCAGCCCAGTCATAGCGCTTGAGCACCAAATTGGCAAAGCGCTCGGCCCCCATTTGCTGCACCAGAGGCAAGAGATTGGGCGCTTTGACGGTGCCGCTGGCGGCGGCGCCATGACAAGCGGCGCAGTTGTCTTGAAACACCCGCCAGCCGACCGCCACCGAGCCCGGCAGTTTGGCCGCCTGGGCGATCTCTTGAGCGCCTTGTTTGTTTTGGATCTCGACGGCACACCCGCCCACGGACAGGGCCAGCAGCGCCAGCGTGGACGCGAGGCTCAAGCCGCTGGCGCGATGGGGTTTGGCTGTATGCATCGTGGGGTCTCCGTCCTGAGTGACTTGGCTGATGCTGATTGTGGCGGCACCCCGTCGCGAGCCCTTGAGCAAAGTCAAGACTTGCCAGCGAGGCTTAGAACTTGTCCGCAAATCGGCGGGGCAGAGGAAGAGCGAGACGATTGGATCTGCACCGCAGCCATGCGTTCAAAGCGACCGCAGGCCGACCCCGGCTATTGACGGAGTCGTTCTTCATCGTCGCCCTGCCCCAAATTAACGCCATTGCGGCCGCCGTTTTTGACTGCGTACATGGCCCGGTCGGCGCGCAGCAAGGCGGTCTCGGCGCTGCCATCGGTCCAGCGCATCGCGCTAACCCCGATGCTGACCGTCACCGGAATCACGGCACTGCGGTATTGCGCCGGGTTTTGCTCCACGCGCAAACGCAATCGTTCCGCCAGGGCCAGTGCGTCTTCGCTGCTGGTGTCGGGCAGCAAGAGGGCAAATTCTTCACCGCCGATGCGAGCCACCACATCCAAGGGCCGGGTTCCCAGCCGCATCAGCAGGGTCACATGGCGCAGCACCGCGTCACCGGCCGCATGGCCAAAGCTGTCATTGACCCGCTTGAAATGATCCAGGTCGAGCACCACCACGCAGCTGGAAATATCGTTCTTGCGCTGGATACGCCCATACTCGGCCTGCAAGCGGTCCATGAATTGGCGGCGGTTGGAGGCGCCGGTGAGGTAGTCGGTGCTGGCTTGGCGACGCAGCTCTTGCCGGGTGCGCACCAGCTCGGTGATGTCTTCAAAACTGGCATGCACCTCGGTCAGCTCGGCGTGCTTGAACAAAGGCGTGGCATGCACTTGCAGCCAGACGAGGGCGCCATCTGGGGTGTGCACCCCCATCACCACCTGCCGCACCGGCAGGCCCAGGCGCAATGCCTCCATGGCCGGGTGCTGCTCCGCCGGGAAGTCGCTGCCGTCCTCCCGCATCGCATGCCAGTTCGAGTCGAACGGCGTTTTGCCCACCAGCTGCGCCACTTCCAAGCCCAAGATGCGACCGGCCGCAGGGTTGGCCGCCGTGATGCGCCCACTGCGGTCGTGGTAGACCACGCCCAAGGGCACGGTTTCGAAAAAGGTGCGAAAGGTTTCCTCGCTGGTCTTGAGGGCGATTTGCGCGTGGCGCCGCTCACTGACGTCGGTCAACATGCCGGTCCACAAGAGGCCGCCATCGGCCTGCACCTTGGCATGGGCCTTCACATGCACCCACTTCAACGCGCCGTCCAGGCTGCGGATCTGCAGCTCGCATTCCCAATGTTGCCCGCTGCGCAAAGCCTGCCGCAACAGCGCTTTGCCCTCGGGCCGCGCAGGCGCCAAAACGCAGCGCCAAAGGCTGCGGCCGTCGCCACAAGCCCGCGCCGGACTCAATCCAAACAAAGCTTCAATGCCTGGGCTGAAGTAGAAAAAGTGTGGCCGCCCGCTGGGGCCACGCTGCATGCGGAACAAAGCCCCAGGCACTGAGTCGGTCAGGTCACGCAATTCGGCTTCGTGGCGGCGCAACACCTCTTGCACCAGCTTCAGCTCGGTGACGTTGTCATGCGCCACCACCACACGCGGGGGCTCCACGCCGCGCACCCGCGACACCCGCGCCAAATACCAAGCCGGCTGATCGCCCGAAGGGCAAGGGTATTCAAACTGAAACCCCTCCGTGCGCCCCGCCAACACTGCTTTCAAGCGGGCCGCAAAGGATTCGGCCTCCGAGCTCGGCAGGACGGGCGCCGGCAAGCAGCTGGCCCGCTCGCACGCGGCCAAATAATTGCCGCCTTCACAGCAATCGTCACTCTTGCCCCCTTGGCTTGCGGCAAAGTCGCGCCAAGCTTGGTTGACCTTCACGATGGTGGCGTTTTCGTCCAGCACGCAGATATGAGCCGACAAGGCGTCCATCACCGACACAATCATGCGGCGCGACTCTTCTTTGGCTTGCTCCAGCTGGGCCCGTGCGGTGATGTCCAAGACATAGACCAAACGGCTCTTGCTGCCGTCATCACCGACCACGGCGATCGACTCCGACAAGACGCGCAGCTGCTGACCATCTCGCCGCAGCACGTCCAATTCGCCCTGGAACTCACCGCAGTCGTGCAAAAACTGTTGGTGACGGCGCATGATGGCCGCCTGCTGATCGGGCGGAAACACCATCATGAAGCTGCGCCCCAACATTTCGGTTTGGGCATAGCCATACATGGCGCAATAAGCCGGGTTCACCACCAGATAGGTGCCGTCCTCTGCGATCACGGCCACCCCGACTGGCGCATGCTTGATCAAGGCCTCCAGCCACGGCCCATTGATCGGCAGCTCTCCACGAACAGACTGCTGTGAACGCTGATCCGGATCCGGCATTGCCTCCCCCTTTGCCATGGCGCTGTTCGCGCCCACCTCGGGCTGAAATCCTCAACACCTGCCCGGGACGGCCGGGCGCACGCGTCAATTTACCCTTAGCGAGCATTGCTGTGTGCAGTGCCTGACAAATCCGCACAAAAGAAAAAAGGGCGCCGAGCGCCCTTTTTCGAGTAAAGCCGCAAGCCGGGCTCAGTGCAAACCTGCCAGCAAGGCCGCATTACCGCCAGCCGCTGCGGTGTTGATGGTCAGCGTCTGCTCGGCGCTGAAGCGGTATTGCTGGCGCACATCAAACAACTCGCTGGCGGTGATCAAGGGGCGAATGGCACCATCGTCCGCCGCCAACTGGCGCAGCACGGCGCGCTCGGTGGCTGCATCGCCGCTGGCCAAGCACACCCCGGCCACACGTTCATCGTCCAGCAAAGCGCTCAGGGTCTGCGCAGAAGCCGGCAACAGAATCAGCGCCTCACTGGGCAAGCCGGCAGCGCGCAAACAGCTTTGCAAGGCCTCGGCCTGCGCGGCCACAGCAGCGTCCAAAAGCAAGGCCACGCTATTGCCCGCCACCAGGGTCGCCGCCAGGGCCAAGGGCAAGGCCTCGGGGGCGGCGCCCACCACCTGCACGGCCAACACGCCACGACCGTGCAAACGCAGGGCATTGCTCTCACCGGTGGGGCCGGGCAGCTGTTGCTCTTCCAACAGGCGTTCGGCTTGGCTCAGGCGCTGCAGCGCCGGCCCTTCAAACACCCGGCTCAGCAAAGCGGCGCGCTCGGCCAGGGCTTTGGCGCCCCAGACTTCATGGCCTGCCGACAAGGCCGCCACTGCCGCGGGCACAGCGACGGCGGGCAGGGCCGCGGGGGCTGCGTTCGCGGGTGTCTCGGCTTTGGGGGCCGCGGCCAAAGCGCAGAAGCGGTACAGATAGTTCGGTCCGCCCGCCTTCGGGCCGGTGCCGGACATGCCTTCACCACCGAAAGGCTGCACACCCACCACCGCACCGATGATGTTGCGGTTGATATAGACGTTACCGATGCGGGCCTTGTCGGCCAAACGCAGGGCGCGGCTGTCGATGCGAGTCTGGATGCCCAAGGTCAGGCCATAGCCCAGCGCATTGATCTGCTCGATCACCGCATCGGCATCCCCACCCCAGCGCACCACATGCAAGACCGGGCCAAAAATCTCCTGGCGCAAGGCGCTGATGCTGGGCAGCTCGAAGGCCACCGGGCGAATCAAGCGGGGCAGTTGGTCGTGCACCGGCGCTTCGGCGATCAGCTTGGCTTCGCGCTTCAGGCGCTCGACGTTCTTGGCCACGTTCTCATAGGCCTCGTCGTCGATCACCGGGCCCACATCGGTGGCCAAATCGGCCGGTTGGCCGACCCACAGCTCTTGCAGCGCGCCACTGAGCATTTCGATCACGCCATCGGCAATGCTTTCATGCACGCACAGCAAACGCAGCGCCGAGCAGCGCTGGCCGGCCGAGCGGAAGGCCGACTGCACCACCGCATCGATCACCTGCTCGGGCAGGGCGGTGGAGTCCACCAGCATCGCATTCAAGCCGCCGGTTTCCGCGATCAAAGGCAGGACCTGACCCTCTTTGGCGGCCAAGGTGCGGTTGATGATCTGCGCCACCTGGGTCGAGCCGGTGAAGCACACACCGGCGGTGCGCTCGTCGGCCACCAGGGCCGCGCCAACGGTTTCGCCGGGGCCGTGCAGCAGTTGCAAAGCGTCATGCGGCACGCCAGCGGCATACATCAACTCGACAAACTGCTTCGCCACAAACGGGGTTTGCTCGGCCGGCTTGGCCGCCACCGTGTTGCCCGCCACCAGCGCCGCCACCACCTGACCGGCAAAAATGGCCAGCGGGAAGTTCCAGGGGCTGATACAGACGAACACGCCACGGCCGTTCATGCGGCTGGCGTCGCTCTCGGCCTGATCGGCGTAGTAGCGCAAGAAGTCCACCGCCTCGCGCACCTCGGCCACGCAGTCGCCCTGGGTCTTGAAGGCTTCCTTCACCAGCAGGGCACAGAACTCGGCCAAGCGGGCGTCCAGCGCATCGGCGGCGCGGCGCAGGATGGCGGCACGCTCTTGCACCGGCGTGCTGTTCCAGCCCGCAAAACCGGCTTGCAGGCCGGCCATGGTGGAGGCCACATAGCCGGGCGAGGCTTCAGCCACGGGCAAGACCTGCACCTCGGCCAAGGCGCGCAGCAAGGGCTGGCGCTGGGCCAGATCGGTCAGATCGGCACCGGTGGAGTTGAGTCGGCCATGGCCCACGCGGTCCAGGTACAAGGCCTTGGGCAAGGGCAAGGCGCTGACGCTTTGAATCTGGGTCAGCGGCGAGCTCAGCAGCTCCGGCACTTGCACATTCACATCGGCCAACTGGTGCACAAAGGACGAGTTGGCGCCGTTCTCCAGCAGGCGGCGCACCAAATAGGCCAGCAGATCGCGGTGCTCGCCCACTGGCGCGTAGACGCGGCAGGGGATGGAGCCGTCGCGCAGCACCTCGCGGTACACGCCTTCGCCCATGCCGTGCAGGCGCTGCATTTCGAACTTGGCCCCGGCCTTGCGCGCCATCAGCACGATGGCGGCGATGGTGCCGGCATTGTGGCTGGCGAACTGCGGGTAGATCACATCGGCATGGCCGATCAAGGCCTGGGCACAAGCCAGGTAAGAGACATCGGTGTGCTGCTTGTGGGTGAACACCGGGTAGGCGGCCAAGCCCTGTTCTTGGGCGCGCTTGACTTCGCCGTCCCAATAAGCGCCCTTGACCAAGCGCACCATGAAGCGCAGGCCATGCTTTTTGGCGATGGCGGCCACCTCGTGAATGACGCTCAAGGCGCGCGTCTGGTAGGCCTGCACGGCCAGACCGAAACCGCGCCACTGCGGATAGTGGCTGGCGATGCGGGCGGCCAGGGCGTCCAGCACGTCCAGCGACATCTCCAGACGGTCAACCTCTTCGGCATCGATGGTCAGGTTGATATTGGCCTGGGCGGCCAGGGTGATCAGCTCCCAGACGCGCGGCAGCAGCTCGGCAAACACCCGTTCGCGCTGCAGCACTTCATAGCGCGAGAACAAGGCGCTCAGCTTGATGGAGATGCCATCGGCGCTCTCCGGCGCGTCAGCCCGGGCGCCGCTGGCGATGGCCTTGATGGCGCCGATGTAAGCGGCGTGGTAGCGGCGCGCATCGGCTTCGGTGCGGGCGCCCTCGCCCAGCATGTCGTAGCTGAAGCTCAGCTGCGGCTGCACCTTGCGGGCGCTGGCGGCTTCGCCCATCGCTTCTTGAATATTGCGGCCCAGCACAAACTGGCGGCCCAGCAACTGGATGGCTCGCACGGTGGCGGCCACCACGGTCTGCGAGCCCAGGCGGGTCATCAAGCCGCCCTGGCCTTCGGCATCGGGCAAGAACTTTTTGGACAAAGATATGGCCGAGGCCGACAGGCTGGCCAGCATTTTGTGCGGGCCGTCCGAGGCGCCAGCAAAGTCTGCACGGCCCAGCTGGTCGGCCGTCAACGCGATGGCGGTGGGCGCGTCCGGCACCCGCAACAGCGCCTCGGCCAAGCGCATCAGGGCCAGACCCTCGGCGCTGCTGATCGGGTACTCCCGCAGCAAAGACTCCATGGCCCAGAAGGGCGCTGGGTTGGCGCGCACCTGCTGCACCCAGGGGCCGGCCAAGCTCAACACGGCCGACCAATCCAACTGCGCGTGCACGGACTGGGCCAGGGCATGAACCACCGCGATTTCCTCGCGATAGGGGTCGGGCAGGCGGGCGGCTTCGGGAGGCAAAGCGAATGCGGTCATGGAATTCCCCTTGATGGGCGGTTTCTAGCGAAGTTCCGAACTATAAAAATGATCCAGATGGATTAAATTCAGATGATTTCCAATTCAGCAGTTAAAAATCCAGCATGAACGACGAATCTGCCAGCCTGGACAAGATCGATATGCGCATCTTGCGGGTGCTGCAAAGCGATGGGCGCATCTCCAATCTGAAGTTGGCGGAGGCGGTGCACCTCTCACCCACGGCCGTGCTTGAACGCGTCAAACGCCTGACCCGCGAGGGCTTCATCCTGGGCTATGAAGCCCGGCTGAACCCCGAGAAGTTGGGCGCCGCCATGCTGGTCTTCATCGAGATCTTGCTCGATCGCACGGTACAAGACGTGATGGACAACTTCAAGGCCGCTGTGCAGGCCCGGCCCGAAATCCTCGAATGCCATCTGGTCGCCGGTGGTTTTGACTACCTCTTGAAGACCCGCGTGTCCGATATGAGCGCCTACCGCGAGTTCATCGGCAGCGTGATCTGGACCCTGCCCGGCGTGCGCGAAACCCGCACCTATGCGGTGATGGAGGAAGTCAAAAACACCACGGCGCTGCCTTTCTAGAGCTTTTGTTGCCCGCTCCCCACTTTGGTGGGAAGGGTCAGCCCAGGGGGGTGCTGCCCCCCCCTTCGCCCCACCCCCGGTGTGATGGGAATCTAGACCCCCATGCACGAAATTCAGGGCAGGAGATCAAGGAGACTCACCATGCAAACCGGGATTCAAGCCACCACGCCCTTTCCCCCTAGCCCCGCCCTCGGGCGCAGTCTGCCGCAAGCCCTTGTGGCGCCGGTCGATGCGCAGAAGCCTTTGCCCTGCGGCTGGTATGACTCGAGTTTCGAGCTCCACGCGGGCTTGCAAGTGATTGAAGAACAAGACCCATGCTTGCTGCAACTGTGGGCCTTGGCTTTCGATGTGGGGGTGCACAAGCACTGAGGCCGCGCCCGGGCGCAGAGCTCAAGAACGGTTGGGCACCGTGGCTGCTGGTGCCGATGCCGAAGGCGCGGGCCACTGCTTGTGCAGCGCATCCCGGGTGTACACCGCCGGTCGGCCGGAGAGCTTCATCGCCAATTGCATCACCACATCATGGGTACGCGACTTGGGCGCGCCCAAGGGCAGGAGCAAAAGCGCCAAACCCAGGGCGGCGGGCCAGTAGAGTGGCAACGCCAGCAGCGGTCCCGGGCGCGTGAGCACCTCACGCAGGCTGAAAACCGTGACGGCGCAGCCCAGCACAAAGCCGGCAATCGATTCAGAGGGCGAATGGGCACCGACCTTCAGTCGCGAGTACGCCACCAGCGCTGCCAGCCCCAACGCCAAGCCCACCGCCGCTTGCTGCAGCCACCGTCTGCGGCCTTGAGTCGCCACCCAGGCCAGGCCCGGCAGCATGGACGCCGAAGCCATGGCATGGCCGGAGATGCCGGTGAAGTCCCAGGCGGCCACACCAAGCCCCCATCCAAAGAACGCCAGCTTGCTGGCCGCCGTCAGAGCGATGGCCAGACTCAAACTCAGCAGCCAACGCCAAGCGGTATCAACTCGCGCCCCAGAGGACGGGGCCGCCCGCTGCTGCATCCACAGCCCGGCCATCGCCAACAAAGCCATGGGCAGCAAAAGCTGCACCTCACCCAGCCGGGTCAAGAACTGCCAAGCGGGCATGGGCACGCTGAGGGATAGGGGGCCTGGACTCATGGGCCCCATGCTAGCCGCTTGTCATGACGAATCCATGCAGCGGCGCCGGGCCCCAGCTTCAAGGCGTCTTGACCGACACCGAGCCTTCTTCAGTCATATAGCTGACGCTCATGAACGCGCCCAAGCTGCCATCGGTCAAGACTTGATGGCATTGCGAGCCTTCCCGCGTGAAGCCACTCGCCACCACTTTGGACTTGCGGTTCAAGCACAGCAAGACCCGCCCGGCTTCTTCTTTCAGCTGCCAGGTGTCGACATAGTTGGCTTCCACCGCGGCGCCGAAAGCACAGCTCACGTATTCCACGCCGCTGCCATTGGAGCCGCTGTCGCCCACTTTGGCGCTGCGCGGAAAGCTGCCTTTGGTCTGCGCCATTTCGCAGGCGTTATCGCTGCGCGCGCTGTTGGCTTCGGTCTGAAACACCGCCGGATCAAAAAACAACTCCGAGCTTGATGTCTGGCTGAGCCCATTGGCAGTCAGCTTCATTTCTTGCAAGGTGTAGGCGTAGGACTTGCCGTTGACCGGGAAGATTGCGGTCCCCGTTTTGGGCGTCAAACTCAGAGTCATGGTCACAGGGACGCTGCCGGAGCTGCCACTCAAGGTCCAGCTCTGCGCCTTGGTGTAGTACTGGCTCATGGTGGCCTGCAGGTCATAGCTGCTGGGCTTGACCGGCTCAGGCTCGGGCGAGCTGCTGCCGCCACCGCCGCAGGCTTGCAAAAGACCCAGGCTCAGGGCCAAAGCTGCGCTGCTCAGCGCGTGAGGACGACGCAGCCCATGGGGTGCGCTGGCATTAGACGTTCGCTTGATGCGCATGGTGAAAGCTCAGTTGTCGAGCAGAGTGAAGGGCGGGCGCATTGCACCCCGCCGCTACCCGCAAGGTCCATCGCCCCAAATGGGGAGCACGGAGCTTCAGTAAATCTCCGGCACGATCATTTCCGGCGGCACCGGTTGGCGCAGATAGTCTTCATGACGCTCCCGCGGCGGCAGGGTCACGGGCGCGTGCTCGATCTCGTGATAGGGCATTTGCGCCAGCAAATGCGCCATGCAGTTCAGGCGCGCTTTCTTCTTGTCCACGGCCTGCACCACCCACCACGGCGCTTCAGGGATGTGGGTGCGCTCCAGCATGGTTTCCTTGACCTTGGTGTAGTCCTCCCAACGGCGGCGCGATTCCAAGTCCATGGGGCTGAGCTTCCACTGCTTCAGCGGGTCGTGAATGCGCCCCAGAAAGCGGGTGTGCTGCTCTTCGTCGGTGATCGAGAACCAATACTTGATGACCTGGATGCCGGCGCGCACCAGCATTTTTTCGAACTCGGGCACGGAACGGAAGAACTCCTCGTACTCGTCGTCGCTGCAAAAACCCATCACCCGCTCCACACCGGCACGGTTGTACCAGCTGCGGTCAAACAGCACGATCTCACCGCCAGCCGGCAGGTGCGAAATATAGCGTTGGAAGTACCACTGGGTGCGCTCGCGGTCATTCGGCGCCGGCAACGCGGCGACCCGGCAGACGCGCAGATTCAAACGCTGGGTGATGCGCTTGATGACGCCGCCTTTGCCGGCGGCATCGCGGCCTTCAAAAATGATGACGGCCTTGTGCTTGGTGTGCACCACCCAGTCCTGCAGCTTGACCAGCTCACCTTGCAGGCGAAACAGCTCTTTGAAATAGGCCCGGCGCTGCAGGCGCTGCTCGGCACTGAAAGAGCCGCTGCCTTCGCCAAAGGCGCGGTCGTCGATCTCCATCTCCAGTTCTTCGTCGTAACTGTCGATCAGATCGGCCTGCATGCGCTGCATCATTTCGGCATGGGGGTCCACCGCGCCATTCGGCGCGGGGCGGGGGGTATCACTGCTCATAGGGAAGGCGCTTGAAGAAGAAGACCCAGCATTTCTGCAATCAAGCCAGCCTGCCCGCAGACCGTGACACGCCGATGAAAATGCTCAGGCCAGCTGCAAATGCTTCAACACCGCCCGCTTGGGGCCCAGCGGCAGGGCTTGCACGCTGAAGGCAAAGTCTTCGGCCGGCATGGGGCGGCCGTAGTGCCAGCCCTGGGCCCAGTCGCAGCCTTCGCGCTGCAACCAAGCCGCTTGCTCTGCGGTCTCCACCCCCTCGGCCAGCACATCCAGATGCAGGCTGCGCGCCAGCACGATGACGGTGCGGGCAATCGCGGCGACGTTGGCGTCCTGCCCCAACTCCGACACAAAGCTGCGGTCGATCTTGAGCGTGTTGACCGGCATGCGGCGCAGATAAGACAGCGAGGAATAGCCGGTGCCAAAGTCGTCGATGGCCACGCGCACGCCGCGCGACTTCAAGGCACCCAGCAGCTCAATGGCACCCTCGGCGTCTTCCAGCAGCAAGCTCTCGGTGACTTCCAATTCCAGCGCTTGGGCCGGGCAGCCGGTTTCCGACAAGATGCGGTCCACCGAGGCGACAAAGTCCGGCTGGCGCAATTGCCGCGCCGACACATTCACCGCCACCTGTTGCGGCTTGCCCGCCACGCCTTGCCAGCGCGCCGCCTGGGCGCAAGCGGTTTCCAACACCCAGCGACCAATCGGAATGATCAAGCCTGTTTCTTCCGCCAAAGGGATGAATTCAGCAGGCGACACCGGCCCGCGTGTCGGGTGCCGCCAACGCAGCAAGGCTTCGGCGCCAATCAGCTCACCGTCGGACAGGCGCACCTGCGGCTGGTACTCGAGTTTGAACTGGGCCACTTCGGTGGCATGGCGCAGCGCATGGGTCAACTCGAAGCGGTGTTTGACGGCCTGCGTCAGCTCCGGCCGGTAGGCCTGCACCGTGTTGCGGGCATGGGCCTTGGCACGCACCATGGCCGCCTCGGCATTGCGCAACAAATCGTCAACGTTCTCGCCATCGGTGGGGAACAGGGCCAAGCCAATGCTGGCGCCCAGATTGAAGCGTTTGCTGATCTCCACCGCACCGTCAAAAATGGGCTCGCGCATGGCATCGATCAAGCGCTCGCCCAAGCGCATCGAGGTTTCTTCATCCACCAGACCCGAGAGCACGATGACAAACTCATCTGCCCCCACCCGCGCCACCGTGTCGCTGGTGCGCAGCGATTGGTTGAAGCGCTCGGCCGCGGCCTTCAAGACGGCATCGCCGGCGCTGTGGCCGGCAATGTCATTGAGCTCGCGGAAACCATCCAAGTCCACATACAGCACCGCCACACAGGTGTGGTCGCGCTGAGCTTGGCTGAGTTGCTGCTCGATGCGGTCCCGCAGCAGGGCCAGATTGGGCAGGCCGGTCAAACGGTCGTGCAGCTTTTGATGCAGCAGCTCGGCTTCGGTCTGCTTGATGCGCGAGATGTCGGTCAAGACCGCCAAGTAGTGCGGCTCGCCGCCCTGCTCGGCCGGTGGCACGCACACCAGGGTGACCCACAGCGGGATGCAACGACCGTCTTTGTGGCGGTCGATCAACTCGCCGCTCCATTTACCCGTGCTGCCCACTTCGGCCCAGAGCTGCTTGAGCACCTCGGGGTCTTGCTCACTCAGCTGCAGATAGTGCGGCATGGTGCCGAGCAACTCATCGCAGGCGTAGCCGGTGATGGCGCTGAGCGCGGGGTTGACGTCGCGGATCAACAGATCCGCGTCCATCATCATGATGCCCTCGCCGCAATGCTCGAACACGGTGATGGCCCGGTGCAGCTTGGTGGTGGCCTCACGCAGCGCCGTCACATCGCGGGCCACACCGATCTGCCCCAGGCATTGGCCTTCGTCAAACACCTGAGCCTGCACCACATCCAAACACGCACGGTGCCCGCCGGGCTGGTTCACCCAAGCCATGGTGCGCTGGGTCGTGCCGGCGCCTGCCAGGGCTGAACTCCACTCGGGGCATTGATCCAACTCATCGTCCCGGCGGCCGATCAGCTGCGCCTCGGTCAAGCCGGTGCAACGTTCAAACGCCGGGTTCGCGCCCTCATAAGCGCCGTTGGCATCTTTGAAGTACACCGGGTCAGGAATTGCATTGAGCAAAGCGCTGAGCTTGCTGCGCTCGCGCCGCACCCGCGCCAACTCGGTGCGGCGCTGGCGCAGCCGCAGGCGCTGCGACTGCACCAAGGCCAGCACCAAGCCCATGGCCAAAGCGCCCAGCAAGCTGAAAGCGACCAGCCAGGTGACAGGATCGGACGGATTGATGCCGCGTACGTCCAGGCTATGAGCCCGGACGGGTGCAGCAGCACAGAGCGCCAGCAAGGCGCCCATGGCCGCTTTCCAGCGGTGGAGTGAATGTGTCATCAGCTACCGAATCTCTTGCTTTCACAGCCCCCTCCCCGCGCTTCTCTTCTGGACCCAAGCGGGGTGACGCTGCTTCGCGTTTTTGACCTTCCAGCTCACCCGCCGCCATTGCTCGGCTGCGGGTAGCCCCTCGTTCTCGTCGTTTCGGTAGTGTCTGTGGCCGACTTGAGCCTGACTAGGGTTTACAGGGAGCAGCCAAGCCGAGTTCCCTGCAGGATTGCACGTTTTGCGTCCAATTCTCCAGCCTCGAGGGCGCCGCCGAGCAGATGCACCGAGCGGCCCGCCGCCTTCAGCGGTGCTTCCAGCTCACGCAAAGGTTCTTGGCCCGCGCACAGCACAATGCTCTCGCAGGCCAGCAATTGGCGGTCGATGCGCTCCTTGCCATGGCTGATCCACAGGCCTTCGGGCGTGATGGCCTCGTAATTGACGCCCGCCAGCATCTGCACCTGCTTCATCTTCAACGCGGCCCGGTGGATCCAACCGGTGGTCTTGCCCAGGCCGGCGCCCGGCTTGCCGGCCTTGCGTTGCAGCAAATAAATGCTGCGCGCCGGTGCGCTCGGCTGCGGCCGCACCAAGCCTGCACGCGCTTCCATGGGGTCCGCAATGCCCCACTCGCGCCGCCAAGCGGCGGCGTCCAGGGTCAAGGAATGCCCCTGCTCCACCCCCGGCTCGGCCAAATACTCGGCCACATCAAAGCCAATGCCGCCAGCGCCGATCAAGGCCACCGTCTGGCCCACCGGCTTTTTGTGCAGCAAGACATCGATATAGCTCAAGACCTGACCCCGTGCGGCGCCTTCCTCCTGCCCCGGAATGCGCGGATTGCGTGGCGTCACGCCGGTGGCCAGCAAGACCTCGTCATAGCCCATCAAATCGGCAGCGGCCACGCGGCGATTCAGGTGCAGCTGCACGCCGGTGATCTCCAGGCGGCGGGCAAAGTAGCGCAGCGTCTCCGAGAACTCTTCCTTGCCCGGAATCTGCCGCGCCATATTGAACTGGCCGCCGATCATGGCCGCTGCGTCAAACAAATGCACCTCATGGCCGCGCTCGGCCAAGGTGGTGGAGGCCGCCAAGCCGGCTGGGCCGGCGCCCACCACGGCGATTCTTTTCTTGCGCGCTTGGGGGCTGGCGGCCAAGGCAATGACGCGAATCTCCTGTTCATGCGCCGCGCGTGGGTTGACCAAGCAGCTGGCAATCTTTTGCTCGAAGGCGTGGTCCAGACAAGCTTGGTTGCAGGCGATGCAGGTGTTGATTTCGTCGGCGCGGCCTTGACGGGCCTTTTTGACGAAATCCGGGTCGGCCAAAAAGGGCCGCGCCATGCTCACCATATCGGCCGAACCATCGGCCAACACGCCCTCAGCCACCTCGGGTTTGTTGATGCGGTTGCTGGTGATCAGCGGCGTCATGATGCCTTCGGCGCGCAGCTGGCTGCGCAGCTTGTGCGTCACCCAGGCAAAGCCGGCGCGCGGCACGCTGGTGGCAATGGTGGGGATGCGCGCCTCATGCCAGCCAATGCCGGTGTTGATCAAGGTGGCACCCGCCTTGACCACGCCGCGCGCCAGCTCCAGCACCTCGTCCCAGGAGCTGCCGTTGGGGATCAGGTCCAGCATCGAGAGCCGGTAGATGATGATGAAGTCGGGCCCCACCGCTTCGCGCATGCGGCTCAAAATCTCCAACGGCAGCCGCATGCGGTTGGCATAGCTGCCGCCCCAGCGGTCCGTGCGTTGGTTGGTGGCGCTGACCAAGAACTGGTTGATGAAATAGCCCTCCGAGCCCATCACCTCGACGCCGTCATAGCCGGCCTCACGGGCCAGCTTGGCGCAGCGGATGAAGGCGCGGATCTGCCGCTCAATGCCACGCTCGCTCAGCTCACGCGGCGTGAAGGGCGAGATCGGCGACTGAATGCGCGAGGGCGCCACGCAAAACGGCTGGTAGCCATAGCGGCCGGTGTGCAGGATCTGCAGCGCGATCTTGCCGCCTTCGGCATGCACGGCGCGGGTCACCAAGCTGTGGCGGCGCGCCGCGCCAGAGGTGGCCAGCGTGCCAGCAAAAGGCTTGGCCCAGCCCTCGATATTGGGCGCATAGCCGCCGGTCACGATCAGGCCCACCTCGCCGCGCGCGCGCTCGGCGAAGTACTCGGCCATGCGCTCGAAATGCTTGCGCCCATCTTCCAGCCCGGTGTGCATGCTGCCCATCAGCACGCGGTTTTTCAGGGTGGTGAAGCCCAGATCCAGGGGTTCAAGCAAATGGGGGTAGGACATGGAGGGGCTCCGGGGCAAGAGAATTTTTGATGCTAGCAGTCGAGCCCTGTTGCCTGCCCCGGGCTTGCCCTGCTTTGGAGAGCTCGCCCTACTCGCAGCGCAACCGCCGCAGCAACAAAGCTTTATGCAGCGGAAACCTTGCCACATCGGCCAGCAACGCGCGGCCTGCCCAATCACGGCCAAGCATTTGCCTCTCTCGACACGGAG
Organism: uncultured Burkholderiales bacterium; assembly: GCA_945952065.1. Taxonomy (GTDB): domain Bacteria; phylum Pseudomonadota; class Gammaproteobacteria; order Burkholderiales; family Burkholderiaceae_C; genus Paucibacter_A. The sequence goes on from CAMFGY010000001.1 coordinate 255,005, forward strand.
TTTTTTCTCGATGCCTTTGAAACACTGGACAAGCGGCCTGATGCTGGCCGCCACCTTGCTGCTGAGCGCCTGCGGCGGTGGCAGCAGCGACAGCAAAACCACCCAGCTGCGCCTGCTCAATGCCAGCGCGGCTTACAGCGCGCTGGACCTGAGCGTCAACAGCAGCGCGCTGAACAGCAATATCGCCTATGGCAGCGTCGGCGCCTATGGCTCGGTCAGCACCGACGCCACCGCCAGCGAGGTGCAGACCAGCGGCGTGGGCGCCGTGGTGGCCTCACTCACGCCCACGCTGAGCGCCGGCAGCAACTACACCTTGATCGCCTATGGCTGGAGCGGCGCGGTGCACACCAGCCTGCTGCAAGAGGCCGAGGCCGCCGCCGACAGCGACAAGTCCAAGCTGCTGATGCTGAATCTGGCGCCCGATGCCGGTGCGCTCGATCTTTACGTCAGCAGCGCCAACAACAGCGAGGACTTGAGCAACTTCACGCCCGTGGCCACCAGCATCGCCGGCGGCTACAGCAGCGGCTACATCAAGCTCAACAGTGGCAGCTTCCGGGTGACGGTCACGGGCGCTGGGCAACCCAAAGACATCCGCCTCGACGTGCCTGCGCTGACGCTGGATTCCACCGGCGTGTCTTCCTTGGTCGTCACCGCCTCGGTCGGCGGGCACTTGGTCAACGCCATGCATTTGAAGCAGCAAGGCGCGGTCTTGAACATCCCGAATCCGCTGGCGCGCGTACGCGTTGCGGCGGCGCTTTCGGGCAGCGCCACGGTGGGGGGCGCATTGGGCAGCGATTCGAAACTGCCCAGCTTGGTCGCCCCTCAAGTGGGCCAGTATCAAGGCTACACCGCAGGCTCACAAAGCCTGAACCTGCTCGTCAATGGCAGCCCCATGAGCGTCAGCACTGCGGCGCTGAAGGCCGGCGGCGACTACACCTTGCTGGTCTGGGGAACGCCAAGCGCCCCACAGTTGAGCATCTTGACGGATGACAATCACCTGCCGAGCAGCGGCGCCAAGATCCGCATGATCAATGGGCTCGCCTCTGGCGCTGCGGGCATCAATCTGACGCTGGACTACAGCACATTGGCCAGCAATGTGCTGCCCGGAAGCGTCTCAGCCTTGTCCGTGATCCCAGCCACCAGCAGTTCTTTGCTCACCGTCAGCTCACCGAGTTCTTCCACTGCACTGTTCGGCGCCAACGGCTTGGTGGTGCCCCAAGGCGCGGTGTTCAGCCTCTTCATGATGGGCGACCCGGCCGCACCGGTCGGACAATTGGTGCGCGACGACCGCTGAGTCTCAACTCCTGCGCGCCCGGACGGGGGCTGAGCTGAGGCAAGATGGCGGCATGTCCGCCACTGTCGCCCCGCCCACCCCTCGCCCACCGCCCCAGAGCCGAGCCTCGCGTCACAGCCTCGCGGTCGGTTTGGCCATCGTGCTCGCCTGGGGGCTGAACTTCCCGCTGCAGAAGGCGCTGTTGACGGCCATGCAGCCCGAGGGCTTTTTGTTCCTGCGCTTCGCGCTGATGCCGCTGTTGGTGACGGGCCTGCTCTTGCATCGCTATGGTCGGCATTGGCCCAAGGTCTCGCGTGCCGATGCCTGGGCGCTGGTGCGCTTGGGCCTGCTGGGTCAAGGCCTGCATCTGGCCCTGAGCAGCTATGGCATTCACTTCTCGACGCCGTTTTCAAGCTCGGTGCTGCTGGCCTGCGGGCCGGTCTTCACCCTGCTGATCCTGCGTGCCCTGGGCATCGAGAAGCTGCGCAAAACCCAGCTGGCCGGCATGGCCGTGGCCGCGGCCGGGGCGCTGCTCTTCATGTCGGACAAGCTCTTGGCCGCCAACTGGCGCGCCAGCGGCGGCGACGCGATTTTGCTGCTGGCCGCCGCCATGTTCAGCTACTACACCGTGGCCGCCAAGCCCTTGATCGCGCGGCATGGTGCCGTGTTGGTGATGTGTTATGCCAGCCTGGCGGCCACGCTGCCGGTGCTGGCCTATGCCTGGCCGGTGGCGCGGGCGGTCGATTGGTCGGCCATCACGCCGCTGCTGTGGCTGGGCACGGTCTGGGCGGTGGCTGGCATTGGCTTTTTGACCTGGTTGGCCTGGGGCTGGGTGAACGCCGAGCGCGGCGTGGCGCGCACCGCGCCGCTGATCTATCTGATGCCGCCGATTGCCGGCCTGGCCGCTTGGCTCAGCACCGGCGAACAGTTCACCGCACCCAAATTGTTGGGCGCCGCCCTCACCTTGGCCGGCGTGGCCTGGGCGCAGTTCTCACCCCAAAGCGCCCGGCCCGCCCTGGACTCCAGCTTGCCCCTCGATTGAGGCGCCGTGCCGGCTCGTGCGCAAGCCGCTACCATGCCCGCATCATTCTGACCCGCTTAGAACGCACTGCCCATGACCTTGCAAACCATTGAAATGCACCCGGCCGACGCCGCCCGAGCCAGCCTGATCATCCTGCACGGCCTGGGCGCCGATGGGGCCGATTTCGTCGCCATGGTCGACGCGCTACGGCTCAGCGAAGTGGGCCCGCTGCGCTGCGTGATGCCGCGCGCGCCGGAGCGGCCGGTGACGCTGAACAATGGCTATGTGATGCGGGCCTGGTACGACCTCTATGGCCTGGAGACCCATCGCCGCGAGGACGAAGACGGGCTGCGGGCCTCGCTGCGTGAGGTTCACGCTTTAATCGACCGCGAACGCGAGCGCGGCGTGCCGGCTCATCGCATCGTGCTGGCGGGCTTCTCACAGGGCTGCGCCATGACCTTGCTGGCTGGGCTGCGCTACCCGGAGCGCCTGGGCGGCCTAGTGGGCCTGTCGGGCTATCTGCCCTTGATGGCCAGCACCGCCGCCGAGCGCCACCCGGCCAATGCGCAAGTGCCCATCTTCATGGCCCATGGCAGCCAGGATGATGTGGTGGCCATCGAGCGCGGCCGCACGGCACGCGACGCGCTGGCCGCGCTGGGCTACCGCATCGATTGGCACGACTACCCCATGGCCCACTCGATGTGCATGGAAGAAGTCAATGACTTGAATCGCTGGCTGCTGCAGGTCTTGAAATAGCGGCTTATGCTGGCGGCCTGCCAAACACGAGCGCATTGCCATGATTGCTTCACACCCCCTCGCTTCGCCCGCCTCCACCGCTTTTCGCGCCTGGCTGCTGGCGACCATTTGTTTGCTGATGCTGCTCCTGTCGGGCTGCGCGGTGCTGCCGCATCGCGATGCCCTGAAGGTGCAGGTGGCCGGCATCGAGTCGATGCGTGGCGAGGGGCTGGAGCTGCGTTTTCTGGTCAAGCTGCGGGTGCAAAACCCAAATGACGCCGCCATCGAGTACGACGGTGTGGCGCTGGATCTGGCGCTCAATGGCAAGAGCTTTGCCAGCGGCGTCAGCGATCAAAAAGGCGTGGTGCCGCGCTTTGGCGACAGCGTGCTGGAAGTGCCCCTGACGGTCTCGGCCTTTGCCGCGGTGCGCCAGGCCATCAGCCTGCCCGGCGCGGCCGAGAAAGGCGAGCTGCCCTACGAGCTCAGCGGCAAGCTGGCGGGCGGCTTGTTTGGCACCGTGCGCTTCAACAGCAGTGGCACGCTGAAGCTGCCGAACTGAGGTTTTAGGTTTTGAGGTCTGAGTAAAAGCGCAGCCCGCCCTGGCCCACGGCTTTGGCGGCGTACATGGCCTGGTCGGCCTTGGCCATGATCTCGGCACGGGTCTGCCCATCTTGCGGGTAGCGGCCGATGCCGATGCTGGCCCCGAGTTGCAGTTGATGGCCTTCGTAGGCAATCGGGGCGGTCAGGCCATTGAGTAGCTTTTCGGCAATGGCGGCAATGTGCGCCATATCGGTTTGCGCATCCAGCAAAACCACGAACTCATCGCCCCCTAAGCGCGCCACGGTGTCCACCTCGCGCATCATGCCCAGCAAGCGCTCGGCCACGATCTTGAGCACGGCGTCGCCAGCGTCATGGCCGTAGCGGTCATTGAGCTGCTTGAAGCGGTCCAGATCAATGAACAGGACGCAGACGCCGCCGCCATGGCGCTTGGCATGCGCGCAGGCGGCGTCCAGCCGCGCTTCCAGCAGCCGCCGGTTCGGCAAGCCGGTCAAGGTGTCATGCTGGGCCAGGTGTTCCAGGGCCGCTTGCTTGCGCACCAGATCGGCCATCTGCCGTTCGATTTGCGCTTGCATCTGGGCAAAGTTGCGGGCCAAGCTGCCGATTTCGTCCTGGCGCTCCAGCGGCAAAGGGCCGGCAGTGAGGCCCTGGGCAAAGCGTTGGGCCGCCTCGCTGACGGCATTGATGGGTCGGGTGAAGTAACGCGCCAGACCCGCGGCCAGCAAGAGGCACAACAGGCACAAAGCGGCCACGATTTGCAAGGTGGAGGAAGCCAGCTCGCGGCTGCGCGCCAGCACATCCTCGAGCGGCTGGCCCAGGCCCAAGACCAGCTGGGCCTCGTTGGACCGCACGCGCAGGTCTTGCGCAATAAAGGCCGCCACGATGGGCGCCTTGGCAAAGGCTTTGTCACGCGCCTCGAACACCACCTCGCTCTTGTGGCCCTGCACCAAGGCGCGATTGGGCGGCATCTCGTCCTGGATCAGCTGACGCTGACCGCGATCAAAGCCAAAGGTCTTGCTGGCATCCGGGTGGATCAAGATATCACCCTCAGCATTGGCCAGAAACACCTGATAGCTGCTCGGCAGATCGGCCTTCAGCAGTGCAAAAAAGCCCTGCAGATCCACATTGACCACCACCAGCCCCAAAGCCGCTTCCGACCCGGCCTGACCCGCCTCGCTGGCGGCCCGCACCGGCATGGCCAGTTGCAGCGTCGGCTGGTCTTGGCCCGCATTGGCGCTGAGCTCGTGATTGATGCTGATGCGGGACATATAGGTCTCACCCGCGGCCAAGGTCAGCGTGTCGGCCACATAGTCGTAGTGGCCCTTCTCCTGCAAATCGGGCTCGCTGACCCGCAGCAAATCTTGGCCCCGCCGATCGACCCGCACCCGCTCCAGCCCATGGTCTCGGGCCGACACCAGGCGAAGCTGGAAGTACGCCGGGTTGGCCGCCATGAATTGACGGAACAGCGTGGCCATTTGCGCCGCCGCCTCCGACTCGCCGGGCTGCTGCAAAGCGGCCAGGGCCGCCGGGTGACTGCTCAAGACCTGCAAATGCCGGCTGATCTCTTCCCGGCTCACCGAGATGCGCCGAGCCAGCACCCGGGTCGAGGTCAGCAACTCTTCTTTGGCCGCATTGACCACCATCTCACGGCTGGCCTGATAGGCATAAAAGCCGGTCAAACCGGCCGCCAACACGCCCACGCTGGCCAACAACAAGCCCAGCTTGACGGCCAGGCCCTGACCCAAGCCCTTGCTGCCACTCACAGCGCCACTCATGCCGCCAACACCTTGGCGACGCGGTCGCCCGAAATGATGCGCGCCCAGAGTTGGTTGCGCCGCTCTTCGCTTTCCACCGGCTCCAGCCAGATCAGCTTGTCCTCGGCACGGTAGTCGGGCGATGCCAGGGTGGTGTTGCCCAGGCCTTGCCGGCTGCCCAGCAAGCGGCTGGCCTCATCTTCCAGCAAATGGTTGATCCAGGCATGGGCCAGCTGCGGGTCTGAGGCTGCCTTGGTCAGCACCCAGCAGTCCAGCCACGCCAGCGCCCCTTCTTTGGGGATGGCATAGCCCGCGTCCACACCGGCGGCGCGCAGCTGCAGCAATTGCTGGCGGCCGAAATTGGCCAGCATCAGGGCGGCGTGGCGGCGCTTGAACAAGGCCACCGATTCCTCCGGGCCGGTGTAGAAGCCCCCTGCATTGCGGCGCAAAGCCACCAAACGTTCGACGCTGCCTTGCCACTGTTGGCCCGCGATCTGAAAGGGCTTGGGCCAGGCCAGGCTTTGCGCAGCCAGGCTGAAGGCGTGGGTGCCGCCGTTGTAGGCAATGACGCGCCCCTGGTAACGCGGGTCCCACAGGGCGGTGATGGAGTCCGGCGGCTGCTGCACCCGCTTTCGGTCGTAGATCAAACCCATTTCCGCAAAGGCAAAGGGCACGCCGTAGCGGACCCCATCCACACTCAAACCGGCCAGCGCGCTGCCGGCCCGAAAGCGCGGCAATTGACGCGCCAGATTGGGAATCAAAGCGGGCCTGAGTTCGGCCAACAGGTCCTGCCGTACATAACGCCGAAGTTCCGCCGTATTGACCGCAAACACATCAAAGTCGCGCCCCTGCCGGGCATTGACCTTTTGCCACAAGTCCACATCGGAATCGATCACGGTCAGCGCCACCTGGGCGCCACTGCGCTGCTCAAAGCGCTGCACCACCTCGGGCTCGGCATAGCCGGGCCAGGCCAGCACACGCAGGCGCCGGCCCTCTGCCGCCAGGGCAGGCGCGGCCAGCGGCAGACATGCCGTCTTGCCCAGCTGCTTACAAAAATCTCGACGCTGCCACATCGCCACAGGCTTTGAATCCGCTGTTGAAGAGGGCGCCGTTCGCGCCTTCGTTTGGCTCACCCTTCGTTTTAGCACAGCGACATGTCGCCTCAGATCGCAGAGCGCACCGGCAACCCGCGCCACATCAGGCGCTTGAAGGCCTCCAGCAAGAGCAAGACCCCCAGGCCCAAGCCCGAGGCCGCAGCCAACAAAGTCAGCGGTGGCCGCGCAAAGCCAAACACCTCTCGCAAGGCGGGCACGCCCAAGGCCAAGCCCAGCAGGACCAGCGTGCCCCCCAACATCCACCACAGCATGCGATTGGGGCGCAACCAACCCTTCACCATGCCCGCCGAGCTGGCCCGGTTGGCCAGAATCAGCGCGATATTGCAAGCCACCAGAGCGCTGAACGCCAGGGCCCGCGCTTGCGCCTGCGCCACGCCAGCCTCCAGCAGGACGGCGAACCAAGCCCCCACGGCCAAGAGCAAGATCAAGCCTTGCGAGAGGCTCCACAGCAGCAAGGCATTCGAAAACAAAGGCGCGGCGGGGTCACGCGGCGGGCGACGCATCACATCGGGTTCTTCGGCCTCCGCTTCGAAGACCACCGAGCACACCGGGTCGATCAAAAGCTCCAAAAACGCAATATGCACCGGCGACAAAATCACGGGCCAGCCCAGCAACAAGGGCAGCAGCGACAAGCCCGCAATCGGCACATGCACCGCCAACACAAAAGCCATGGCTTTGCGCAGATTGTCAAAAATGCGGCGCCCCAGGCGCACCGCCTGCACGATGGAGGCAAAGTTGTCATCCAACAGAACCAGGCTGGAGGCCTCGCGCGCCACATCGGTGCCCCGGCCGCCCATGGCGATGCCGATGTGCGCTGCTTTCAAGGACGGCGCGTCATTGACGCCGTCGCCGGTCATGGCCACCACCTCGCCCTGGGCCTTCAGGGCCTGAACCAAGGCCAGCTTCTGCGCCGGGCGTATGCGGGCAAACACCTGTTCTTGCTGAACCTGACGCTGCAATTCAGCCGGGCTCATGCCCACCATCTCGCTGCCGGTCAAGGCCCGAGCCGTCGCGCCCACGGGCAGCAAGCCGGCTTGGCCCGCGATGGCCAGGGCGGTGGCCGGATGGTCTCCCGTCACCATCAACACTCGCAAGCCGGCCGCCCGGCACTCGGCCAGCGCCGCCGGGACCTCGGGGCGCAAGGGGTCAGCAAAAGCCAGCAGTCCCAGCCATTCAAAGGCAAAGCCGCTGGGCTGCTGCGGCCAGGGCGGGGCCGCGTTCAGGGCCCGCGCCACGCCCAGCACACGCAAGCCGCGCGCGGCCATGGCCGCCGTTTGGGCCTGCACCGCCGCCCGCGCAGCGGTATCCAGCGCACACAGGTCCAGCACCGCCTCGACCGCCCCCTTGAGGGCCACCGCATGGCTCGCCGGGCCGGTTTGCCACACATGGGTCATGGCGGGCAGGGCCGGGCTGAGCGCGTACTCATGCACCAAGACCCAGCTGGGGTGCAAAGCCTCGGGCGCCAACTGGGCCTGGGCCAGCGCCAGCAAGCTGCGCTCCATGGGATCAAAGGGCTCGCGTTCACTGGCCAAGACCGCCCATTCCAGCAGGCCCTGGTGCGCTTCGGACAGTGCTGCTTCGCCAGACGCGCCGATCTGCCGCGCCACGCCAAGCGCCGCGCCCGCGGGCCAGGCCACCAACTCGGCCACTGCCATGTGGTTGAGGGTCAGGGTGCCGGTCTTGTCGGTGCACAGCACCGTGGCCGAGCCCAGGGTCTCCAGAGTGGCGGCGCGGCGGGTCAAGACCCGCTGGCTCGACAAACGCCAAGCCCCCATGGCCATGAAGACGGTCAGAATCAGCAAGAACTCTTGCGGCAACATGGACATGGCCAGGGTGATACCGGCCAGCAAGCCGTCCAGCCATTGGCCGCGCACCAGCCCATAAATCAGCAAGAGCAAAAGACTCAGGCTCAAACCCAAGGCCGAGAAGATGCGCACCAAACGCCGGGTTTGCTGATGCAAGGGCGTAGGCGGCGTCTTGATGTCGGCCAGCGATTTGCCGATTCGCCCCATCTCGGTGCGCGGCCCGGTGGCGCTGACCCGGGCTCGCCCTTGGCCACTCAGCACCAAGGTGCCGGCGAACACGCGGCCGAATTCCCCCACGGCCTCGTCAGCTGCCGGGCTGCGTTTGGCCACCGCCAGCGATTCACCGCTGAGCAAGGACTCATCGCATTGCAAATCATTCGCCTGCAACAACTGCGCATCGGCGGCCACGCGATCGCCCTCGCTCAAAAGCAAAAGATCGCCGCAGACCAGCTCACGCCCGGCAATGCGCTGAGGCTTGCCGTCACGGATGACCAAGGCACGCGGGCTGCTCAGATCGCGCAGCGCCTCCAAGACTTTTTCGGTGCGCTGTTCCTGGCTGACGCTGATGATCACCGTCAGCACCACAAAGGCCAAGAGCATCAAGGCCTCACCCCGATTGCCCAACAGCAGGTAGACCGCGCCGGCGGCCAGCAAGAGTTGCAACATCGGCTCGCGCACCAGCTCGCCCAAGATGTGCCAAGCGCGGCGCTTCTGGGGCGGGCTGAGCTCGTTGGGCCCGTCTTCAGCCAGGCGCTGCTCGGCCTGGGCTTGACTCAGACCGGTTTCGTCATCGAGGCGGGCAGGCGTATTCATCTGACCCATTGTGCAAGGCTTGGCCCCGCCCGGCCTGATATGACGCAAGACCCGGCGAGGAAGCCCCTCGCACCTTGCCGCATGCGTTGCTCAGGCTCCTTAAGACTGCCCTAAGCTGAGCCGCGCAAGATCACTGCCATGAACACGACACTGCATACCCCCACACCGAGCGCGAGCCCTCAGGCCCAAGGCCGTCGGGTCATCGACGCCCCCACCCGCATGCTGCACTGGCTGCTGGCCCTCAGTTTCAGCGGTGCCTACCTCAGCGCCGAAAGCGAGGCCTGGCATGCGCTGCACATCACCCTGGGCTACACCGTCATCGGCCTGGTGCTGGCCCGCGTGCTGTGGGGCCTGCTGGGGCCCAAACGGGTGCGCTGGAGCAGCTGGGGCCGCAAGCTCGCCGGCCTGCCGCAACAGCTGCGCGCCTGGCCCGAAGGGCGGGGCCAGGCCTTGGCCAGCTTCCAGGGGCTGAACACCTTGCTGGTGTCGGCGCTGCTGTTGGCGGCCCTGGCCGCCGCCCTCAGCGGACTGAGTCTGGAGCAGGGCTGGGGCGGCGCGCCGCTCGAAGATGTGCTGGAAGAACTGCACGAGGGCCTGGGCAATGCCACCCTGGCCGTGGTGCTGGCCCATCTGGCCCTGCTTGCCGGCATCAGCCTGCTGCGCCGCCAGAACCATGCCGGCCCGATGTGGAGTGGCCGCAGCCCCGGCCCCGGCCCGGATTTGGTGAAACACAATAGGTCCTGGCTGGCTGCGCTGCTGCTGGCCACGGTGCTGGGGTTTTGGGTCTGGCAGTGGCAGCAGCCGCCCCAGCCCAGCGCCGATCGGCACGGTCACAGCGGCCATCAGCACGGTGAGCGCCACGCCAAAGACGGCGGCGACGATGACTGAGTCCAGCCAATAATGCCCCTATGCGAATCTTGCTTGCCGAAGATGATGTCTTGCTGGGGGACGGTCTGCGCGCCGGTCTGCGGCAGCAAGGCTTTGTGGTCGATTGGGTGCGCGACGGCTTGGCTGCCGAGCGCGAACTGTGCGCCCCAGGCCAGCCCTATGCCGCCGCAGTGCTGGACCTGGGCTTGCCCCTGAAGGACGGCCTGGACGTTTTGGCCCGGCTGCGTCATGAGCAGATCACGCTGCCGGTGCTGGTGCTGACAGCGCGTGACGCCGTCCCCGAGCGCATTCGCGGCCTCGATCTGGGGGCTGATGACTATGTGGTCAAACCGATTGATTTGCAGGAGCTGGGTGCGCGGCTGCGCGCGCTGGTCCGGCGCGCCCATGGACAGACTCAAGAGCTGCTGCGGGTGCAAGACCTGGTGCTGGACCCGGCCGCGCGCACGGTGCAGCGCGGGGCAAGGCCCGTGCCCCTGTCGACCCGCGAGTTTGACTTGTTGCAGGTGCTGATGCTGGCTGCGGGCCGGGTGCTGTCGCGCGAGCAGCTGGCGCAGCAGCTCTACAGCTGGGGCCAAGAAGTCGAGAGCAATGCCATCGAGGTGCACGTCCACCACCTGCGCCGCAAGCTGGGTTCAGATTTGATCCAAACCGTGCGGGGTGTGGGTTATGTGCTGATGCGTGAGGCCAGCGGCGCATGAGCTTCAGAACACCCGTTTCTTTGCAAGGCCGCGTGCTGGCCTGGGTGCTGAGCGGTGTGTTGGCGCTTTGGCTAGGCCTGGGCCTGTCCATCGGCTGGGATGCCAGCCACGAACTCGACGAGCTCTTGGACGGCCACCTCGCCCAGGCCGCTGCGCTGCTGGTGGCACAGCAAAGCGCAGCCGAGCCCGAGGCCACGGAGCGCGCCATCGACGCCCCCACCCTGCACCGCTATGCCAACAAGGTCGCCTTCCAAGTCTTTCATGAAGGCCGCTTGGTGCAGCGCTCGGCGCAAGCGCCGGCCGCGCCGATGCTGCGCTTTGAAGAGGGTTTTCGGGAAGGCTTGCGCAGCACCGAGATCGACGGGCGCCGCTGGCGTGTCTTTGCCGCCTTCGGTGCGGAGCGCGATGTGCAGGTCTATGTGGGCGAGCGCCTGGACTCGCGCCGAGAGATTCTTTGGGCGGTGTTGCGCGGCGCACTCTGGCCCATGGCCCTGAGCCTGCCCTTGTTGGCCCTGGCCGTGTGGTGGACGGTGCGTCGCGGCACCGCGCCGCTGCGCACGTTAAGCAAGACCCTGTCGCAACGCAGTGCCCTGGACCTGGCGCCGCTGAGCCTGCCCCAGCCCGCACCCCGCGAGATGCAGCCCATGTTGCAGGCCATGAATGCCTTGTTCGCGCGCATCCATGCCTTGATGCAGGCCGAGCGGCGCTTCACCGCCGACGCCGCCCACGAACTGCGACTGCCCATCGCCGCCATCCGCGCCCAGGCCCAAGTGGCTCTGGCCGAGCCCGATGCGGGCCTGCGTCAACACGCTTTGCATGCCACCTTGCTCGGCTGTGATCGCGCCAGCCGCTTGGTCGAGCAATTGCTGACCCTGGCGCGGCTGGAGGCGGGCGAGCGCCCCGCCCTGCAAACCCTGGACCTGGCGCCGCTGCTGCGCCAGGTGCTGGCCGACCTGGCCCCCACAGCCTTGCAGCGCCAGCAAACACTCAGCCTGGAAGAAGCGCCGGCTCAATGCCTGCTGCAAGGCAATGAGCCCCTGCTTGCCGCCCTGCTGCGCAATGTGGTGGACAACGCCCTGCGCTACAGCCCCCGCGGCGCCCGGATCGAACTGCGCTTGCTGCGCGATGAGGCCCACACCCCCGCCCAAGACGGCTGGCTGCTGCAAGTGGACGACAGCGGGCCGGGCATGTCCGAGGCGGAGCTGCAGCGCCTGGGCGAGCGCTTCTACCGCGTGCTCGGCCATGAGGCCAGCGGCAGCGGCCTGGGCTGGACCATTGCCCAGCGCATTGCCGAGCTGCACAGCGCCCGCCTCAGCGCGCAGCGCAGCGAGCGGTTGGGGGGCTTGCAAGTACGTTTGAGTGGAGGCTGATCCGCTCAGGGCGCCACTCCAAGGGACATCAACCGAGCGATACCGCCGCGATGCGACAACTCATGCCTGCAAAGAGGCGCTTGAAGGTCAAGCCAAGCTGATTCATCAACTTTTTGACGCCGGCACACATGACTCCCGATACTGCATGTCAATTGTCAGGTCGGGCTTGTTTCATCATTGAACCACTTGGGGCTTAGGAGCCTACTCGGCGCAGTTCCCAATGGATTACGTACTGACCTGGCGGCTTCAAAGGTTATCCATGTTGCTTTTTCAAACAGTTTTCGAACGCTTTCCCCGGGGTTTGAAGTCCCAAAGAAACGTGGATTGGCGAGCACTTGCATTGAGTCGTCGTTCACGCCTTGCACTCTGGCTCCTTGTGTTCGCTGGATTCGCGGCCCCTGCTATGGCCGCAAGCTGCAGTTTGAGCAATTTCAGAGCCAGCCCAGGGCTGCCCTCGACGCTGTATGTCAGAGGCAGCATTCCCTCGGGTGAGCCATTTTTTTCAACCAATGTCACGGTTGACTTCAATTGCACCGCCAACTCGGGGCAAGCCATTCGATTCGGCGCACCATTCAACAGCACTCCGCAATTAGTTGCACCCAACACCGTAGCGACCAACGCAGGTTCACCACTGGGCGCCCGGGCCTCATCGATCACCGTGATCTCTGGGGCATGTACTGGTAGCTACCACCCCAAGCCCTATATCCGGTTCAACGCAAACAGCACCTGCCTGGGTTCAGCAACATTTGGCATTACCTTTGGAGCAAGTGGCGGTCAGCCCAGTGGGACCCTACCTTTGGCCCTTCCCACCCAGTTTCCAGGGACCTATCCAAACAGTTGGGCCAACGCGAATCTGTGCAATGCGGATTGCACCGGCAACGTTGGCTTTGCTTTGGCGAGCTTGAACGCGCCCAGCACTGTGGCCATTCAGACCCTGGCGAACACATGCGCTTTGAGTACCAACAGTCTGACCATCGCCTTGCCAAAGGTCAGCACCGCGACCTTTCCAAGCATAGGAACGATCGCGGCCAAGACCCGAGCCGCTTTGAGCGTTAGTTGCCCGACCGCTGCGGCCGCGGTGGGTTTGTCTATGTATGTCATCTTCACCCCTCAGAGCAATCCATCTGGGTCCAGCGGGGGGGCGATCATGAGCACAACCGGCACGGCCACTGGCGTGGGCATCACCCTGTATGACCGCAGCGGCAACGTCATCACCTCCGGTACCCCTGTTCGACTGACGACTTCAATCGCAGCGACGACCTACGACGCGACCATCAGCGCGGCCTATGTTCAAACTGCAACTACAGTGACTGCAGGCGATGTGCAAGCGTCGGGCACCTATTTCTTGTCGTACTACTGACACGACTGAACATGTCGGTTCACTTGGCTTTGGGTGCGCCTTGAACACCAGGGCGCGACAGAGGCAAGGCGTGTCGCGACTACCGAAATAGGCTGAGTTTCTGTCTGGCCGAGCTGCACAGCACCCGCCGCAGCGCCCGCCTCAGCGCGCAGCGCAGCGAGCGGTTGGGGGGCTTGCAAGTGCGTTTGAGTGGAGGCTGATCCGCTCAGGGCGCCACAAAGCTCTCTTTACCGGCTTTGCGCTCGGCCTCGGCGATCTTCACATCGGCCTCATCAACGACGCCGTCTTGGTTGCGGTCGTGCAGCTTGAACATGCGCAGCCCGGCAGCCTGGAATTCTTCCGCGCTGATGCTGCCGTTCTTGTCGGTGTCGAGCACACCGAAGCGCACCTTGGCTTGGCGCATCTGGCGCTGTTGCTCCTCGCGGCGGCGCTCGGCATCGGCGATCTTGCCAATGCGCTGCATCAGGCGGCCCTCAAACTCGGCCAGGTATTCGGCCTCGCTGAGCAGGCCATCGGCATTGAAGTCGATGCGCACAAACTCCACCTGACGGCTGAGTTTGAACTCCTCGAGGCCCACCTTGCCGTCCCCATTGAGGTCTTGTTCTTGAATGAAGACAGTGGAGGAATGCGAGGCGGCCAGCGCGCAGCTCACGGCCAGCGAAAGACCCAGAGTGGTGAAAAAACGTGGATGCATACAAACGGCTTTCAAGGTTGGGGCAAAACTTCCAGGGTGAGCGTGGCGGTGTGGCTGAGCCACAGCGCCGGCTGATCGGCGGCGGGCCGACGCACCCGCACCTGCAGCAGATACAGCCCCGCCTCCTTGGGCTTGAAGCTGACCTCGCCCGCCGCATTGGTCTTGAAGTCCAGCTCCGCTTGCTTTTGCTTGGCGTAGTGCTGGCCGTCGGCGATCAAGGTGAGGGTTTCGCCTGCCAAGGGCTTGCGGTTCTCGCGCACCCGCACGGTGACGGTTTCGCCCGCATAGAGGTCATAGGGCTTGCTGACCGGATAAATCTCCAGACCCTCGGTGTCATAGTCCACCGGGCTGGGACGGCCGCGGCTGACGTAGACATCGGCACGCGAAATGCTTTGCACCTCGATCGGCGTGTCGCCGGCTTGCACATCGTCCTTGCGCTCAAGGAACTGCACCTTGCCTTGGCGCAGCACCGCCTTGGCCACGCGCCCCTTGCGCACGCCGGAGGAGATCAGATACGTGCCATTGCCGGCAGCCAGTGGCACTTCGAGGTAGCTGGCGTCCTTCAACTGCGCAGCGGCCACCAAGGGCAGCTTCTTGCCATCCGGGCCGATCAGGTGAAAAGCCTCGGACTTCATCGCCACGTCCGGACGCAGGTCGCCCTCGGCAAACGAGGCTTCGACCGTCACATGCTTGCGCTGCTCTTCGGCGTTGAAGGTATTGGGCTTGAGATAGGGCGAGTGCGCCTGAGCGCCAGCGCTGCAAAGCAGCAGGGTCAGCCAAAGGCCGAGTTGTTTTGACTTGATGGGATGCATGGTTTTGCTGATGACTGTTGGAAAAAGAAAGAATGAAGAAGACCCTGTGATGTGTTGAGTCCGGCGTTTGGGCGTGGCGCTTTTCACTGCACGGCCCGCCCCAGCGCGAACTGCACCGGGTACTCGACCCAGGACGAGACACGCTGATCGCCCCGGCGTGCCGGCAAAAAAGGGCAAGCCAAAGCCACTTGGCGCGCGGCCTCATCCAGAAGCCGCCAGCCGCTCCCGCCCTGAACGACAACTTCCGCCGCCCTGCCCTGCTCGTCCACCTGCACGCGCAGCAGCACCCGGCCCTCGACCCCGCGCTCGCGCAGCATCGCCGGGTAAAGCCGCTCGACGCCGCGTGCGCTGCAGGCGCCATGGTCCGGAGGCAGTGCGGCGAGTTGCTCGCGGGCCTCCTGGGGTCTTGCTGCTTCGGCCAGCGCTTGGCGCGGCGCGGCGACGTTCTCGCTCGTGGGGAGCACCGCGGCCACCGGGCCCTGGGGCGGATCTGTCGCCACTGCCGATGGTGAAGCCGGGATCAAGAAGTTGGGCGTAGCAGTTGCCCCGGCCTGCGGCATGGGCAGATCGGCTGTGGCAGCGAGCGGGCGCGCGTCGGGCCTGCGCGCCAGCGCGGCGGGCGGCGCAATCAAGCGCACGCCGATCGAGACCTCGCGAAGAGGCGATGGTCGGCCGCCCAGATTCGCAGCAAGCAAGAAGGCCAGCAGCCCGCCATGCACAGCCACGGCAAAGCCAAGCGCCACACGATTCATGTTGACTCTGCCTGTTCCTTGGAGGTGTTCGCGCTGGCGGCTCAGAAGTCCGCGCGCATCGACAGCTGCAGCTGCCGCCCCGGCGCGGTGTAGGCGTCCAGCACCGGGCTCGAGGCCGCGATGCCGCGCACATCCGACCAACGCCAATACTTCTTGTCCGTGAGATTGCTCACATAGGCAAAGACTCGCAGGCCGGGCTGAATTCGGTAGGCTGCGCCCAGATCAATCACGTCAAAGCTGGGCGTTAGGAAGTTGTTGGCCGAACTGCTGGCATTGGCCTGCTTGGCAGCGCTGTGCAGCCAGGCCGCTTGCAAGTCCCAGTCGCCCAACTCCCAGCGCGCAGCCAGGTTGGCGCGCAGCGGCTGCACCGTGTCCAAGGGCTTGCTGGCGCCGTCGCGTTCGGTATTGCCGCTGGCCTTGGCGATGGCGCCGCTCAGTTGGAGGCCGTGGATCGGCTGCCACATCAGTCGCGCTTCGACACCATGGATACGGGCCTTGGCGAGGTTGATGTACTGGAAGACCAGCGGATCGGCCGGCGTGCCGCTGCCGCTCACCGTTTCCTGCCCAATGAAGTCCCGGTAGCGGTTCTCATAGGCGCTCAATTGCCAACGCAAGGCCTCGGCCAGCTTGCCGCGCAGGCCAAGCTCCAAGCTGTTCGCATGCTCGGCCTTCAAGTGGGCGTTGCCGATGCTGCGGTAGCCCTGTGCGGGGTTGGCAAAGCCGTTGTTGACCTGATCCGGGGTGGGGGCGCGAAAACCCAGCGCCCATTGCGCATAGGGCGCAAAGCCTGCGCTTGCGCGCCAGATCAGGCCCAAGCGGGGCGTCAGCGCTTGGTCCGAGAGCGACACCAAGGCGCCCCCGCTGTAGCCAGCCGCTTTGGGTTTGAGCGCGTAATGCTCGAAACGCAGGGCCGGGATCAGGCTGAAGTTGCCGGCTTCGATTTCGTCCTGCACAAAAGCGCCGCTCAGCGTGTAGTCGGTATCGGGGAAAGGCTTGCTCGGAAAGCTCTCACCGGCCGGCGGCACCGTGCCGTCGCGCAGCCCGCTGATTCGGTTGCGGCTCAGATCGATGCCATAGCTGAGGCGGTGCCCGCTCAGCTGCGTCTGCGCTTGGCTCGACAGGCCGATCAGCTGCTCTTCATACCGTCCATCGCGAATGCGGTCGGGCGAGATATGGCGGTCTTCGCTGGCGTACTGGCGCGTCTTGCTGTGTTGCACATAGATCTGCGTCTTGAGCGATTGCAGCCAGTCGGCATTCAGGTTCTCCCACTGATGCGCCAGCGAGAGGCGGGTGCGTTCGAGCCGGTCCTGTGCGTCCAAATCCACCACGGCGGTGGGCGTGCTCGGGCCCAAACTCGTTGCACGCGCACTCAGCACTTCGGTGTCCACCTGGCGGCGTCGGGCGTCCACCGTGGCTTGCAGACGATGCTGGCTGTCGATCTGCCAATTCGCCTTGGCCATGACACTGCGGCTGCGGATATCACTGGGGTTGGGCCGGGTGCGGCTGCTGTTGGCGGCATCGTTGTCGCCTTGATTGCGGGTCTCATGCCCTTGGCGCAGGGTGGCCATCACCAAAGCTTGCCAAGCGCCACTGGCCCCGGCAAAAGCGCCCGTGAGTGCGCTCGAACGGTCCACCGTCAAAGCGCTGGCCGTCACAAAACCGGCTTGGGTCTTGCCCCGCGTCAAGAGGTCTTCCGGCGCCAAGGTGCGCAAACTCAAGGCGCCCGCCAAGCCGTCGCTGCCGAACTGGGCCGAGGCCGGCCCGCGCAAGACCTCGGCGCTGGCCAGCACAGCAGGGTCCACAAAGTCGACGCGTCCGCTGGAGAAGGCGCCAAAGCTGAAGCTCTGCGGCAGGCGGATGCCGTCGATCATCATCAAGACCTGATTGCCCTCCAGGCCGCGGATATTGATGCCTTCATTGCCCGCGCGGCCGGTGGAGGCGCCGGCTGCGCTGAAGCGCGGGGCGACCGCACGCACGGCCAGGTCCACCTCGCCTTCGAGCAGGTCTTTCAGATCACGAGCCTCACGTTGCTGCAGGCGCTTTTTGTCGTAGACGGTGACGGTGTTCGGCACCCCATCTTGAGCCCGCTCGGTGCGGGTGGCGCTGACGGTGATTTCACGCAGACGGTGGGCCTGCGGCTCAACGGCCGGCGCCGGTTCAGCATGCGCCCACTGCGGGGCGAGAGAGGAAGCAAAGAAAGGAGCGACGAGCGCCAGGGCGAGCGGCGTCTTGCGCAGCAGCAACATGAACGAGTCCTTGGGTGAAGACACGGGCTGGCATGGCTGCTGGCTTGTGCAAAAAGTTGGGCGAATGAAGCGGCCAAGCGCTCACCTCATCGCGGCAGATTTTCATTATAAACAAGAATTATTCGCATCTAAAAGTTTTAAGAGGGCCGGGGCCGGGCATGCCGCCCGGCATGTGGTCGGTCTGCCGCAAAGAAAAAGGGCCTGGGCGCACGCATGTGCCCAGGCCCTGGCCCCCATCTGGGTCTATGCCCGCGGTGAGTCAGCGACCCACCGCGCGGCGCCCGACTCAGGATTTGGGCTGGTCCTTCTCTGCCGGCTCGCTCGAGCTCTTGTCCTTGCCATCCGACTTGTCCGCGCTGGCTTCAGCCGCGCTGGTTTTCAGCTGCGGCATGCTGGCGGCAGCCGCCGCCGCAGGGCGTGGCGCGCTGTTGACAGCGGCAGCACTGGCCGTGGTCAGCGAGGGCGTGCCCGGCGCAGACAAGAGCTCACCATTTACAATCACCGGGCCATTGGCAAAGACCTGAACGGGCACATACACCCCGGCTTGACGCGCGTTCAACACCGCCACTTCCCCGGGTGCCACACCCAAGGTGGCGCCTTCGAGCTGTTGGATGCTGCCGTCGCTGGAGTTCACTTGCAAAGCCCCGGCGCTGGACACCGAGCCCAGGCTCAAGCCACCGCGACCATCCTGAAGCTGCAATGCAGCGCTCTTGACGGACACCGGGCCCACAAAGTCATTGCCCGAGTTCGACAGGTCCACCTTGCCCTGCGGTGCATCGAGCTGGGTTCGGCCGGCCACCGTCCAAGCTGCGCTTTGAGCGATGCCCGCGCTGCTGCTCAAGCTGAGATTGCCACTGGCCGCAACAGCCGCCAGTTTCAGATCCCCGCTGGCTTGCGTGACGCTGATGTCGCCGCCTTGCAGCGTGAGCGCAGCGCCCCACTGATTGCCCTTGGCGGACAGATCAATAGCGCCTTGCGGCACGCGGAACTCGGCCGTCGTCTGAGCCTGCACCGAGCCGCCCTCGGCTTGGCGCAACTGGCCTTTGTCCACCTGCACACTCAGCGCTTCTTTGGCTTGCACCGCGCCCAGCGTCAGGTCACCCTGGCTTTGCTTGAGGGCGATCTTGCCGCCCTTCAAGTCCACCCCGCCGACGAGGCTGTTGCTGCCTGCATCCAAGGCAATGGCAGCGCCGGCTTGCACGCTGGTCTTGCCCTGCACCACCAGGGCCCCTGCCGCGCCTTGCTGCACGCTGCCGCTGGCGCTCAGCTGGGCATCACCCGCGCTGGCGAGTTGATGGAACTGCAGATTGCCGGCATCGACCTTGATGCTCAAACCGTTCGCGGCCAGGGTGCGGATCTGCGCATCCCCTTGGCTTTGCACAATTTGCGCCACGCCATGGCTGATCAAGGTGCCGCCGCTTTGCTTGATCGACTGGCTGATCTTGGTGTTGCCCGCCACATTGATCAGGCCGCCTTCTTGCTGCAGCTGGTTCAGAGCCAGATTGCCGGCCGTCAAGCTCACCTCGGGCGACAGCGTCAGCGCGTTCAAAGCCATCCCGCCACTGAGCTTCAGGCCGGTGTCTTTGATCAGCAGATTGCCACCGCCCGTCACGCTGCTGAGGCTGGGCGCCGGCTGGGCATTGGCCCCGCTGCTGCTGAGGGTGACGCTGACCTGCTCAGGGATGATGACCTTGGCCACATTCGACAAAGTGGGCACCGCACCGCCTGCCCAGTTGCTGGCGGTGAACCAGTCGCCGCTATTGGCGCCCACCCATTGCACTTGCGCCAGCTGAGTGATGTCGCCTGCCAAGCTGGGCTGGGCTTGCAGGCTGTAATTGCCCGCCGCCGTGCCCTGCAGGGCGAAGCTGGCCGTCACCGGTTTGGCCTGGCCGACATTGGCATCGGCAAATCGGGCATTGCTGCTTTGCACGCTCACCAAGGCCTGATCGGCCGGCAACACGCCTTGCAGCGTGGCGCCACTGAGGGTGGCACTGGTCTGCCCGTCGTAGACCTTGCTGGCCACTTGAGCGCCCACGATGCTGACCGGCGCGGGTCGGATGTCGGCGCTCAAACCGCTGGGTTGGCTCAGGGTGTAGTTGCCCGCAGCCGCACCGCTCAAGGTGAATGCAGCGCTGACCGGCTTGGCCGTGCCTGCATTGGCGTTGGCGAAGCTGGCATTGCCAGCGACCAGGCTGACCGCCCCCTGATCGCCCGAGACCAAGCCCTGCAAGCTGGCACCGCTGATCGTGGCGGCCGTGCTGCCGTCATAGGTCTTGCTTGCGGCCACCGCACCCGTCACCGTCAAGGCGGCGGGGTTGATGTCGGCGCTCAAACCGGTCGGCTGGCTCAGGCTGTAATTGCCCGCAGCGCTGCCGCTCAGCGTGAAGCCGGTGCTCACGGCCTTGGCCTTGCCGGCATTGGCATTGGCGAAACTGGCGCTGCCGGCCACCAGGCTGACCGCGGCCTCATCCCCGGCAATCACGCCCTGCAGGCTGCCGCCGCTGACCGTGGCCGCTGGGCTGCGGTCATAGGTCTTGCTGGCAGCCACGGCGCCCGTCACCGTCAAGGCGGCGGGGTTGATGTCGGCGCTCAAACCGGTCGGTTGGCTCAGGCTGTAATTGCCCGCAGCGCTGCCGCTCAGCGTGAAGCCGGTGCTCACGGCCTTGGCCTTGCCGGCATTGGCATTGGCGAAACTGGCGCTGCCGGCCACCAGGCTGACCGCGGCCTCATCCCCGGCAATCACGCCCTGCAGGCTGCCGCCGCTGACCGTGGCCGCTGGGCTGCGGTCATAGGTCTTGCTGGCAGCCACGGCGCCGCTGACCGTCAAAGGTGCCGGTGTGACGGTGAAGCTGCTGACGGGTTCATAGCTGATCTTGAAGCCCTGCTGGTCGGAATACAAACCGCTCAAGCCCAGGCTGTAGCTGCCCACATTGCTGCCCAAGCCGCTGACGACCACGCTGCCTTGCAGATGGCCGGCGGTGTTGGCCTCCGAATACACAATGCTGCCGGCTGGCAAATTCGCCGTGCGGTCATAGGTCTTGCTGCTGACCGCGCTGCTCACCGTCAAGGGCCGCATGAAAACCGGCAACAAGGGCGTGGTGCGGCCGTTGTAGATGACCCAGTCCTTGGTGAAGTCCCAGCCCGTGAAGCTGGCGGCGTTGAGCGGGTTGATGCCGCCCGCACTGCTGGTGACGCTGCCATTGTCGGCACCGGCACCCCAAAGTGCGCCCGTCGCCGAGCTGCCCGTCGCCGTGCCGCTGGCAAAGCTGTTGATGATGCGCACCGGACCGCCGGCGCCCGACCAGCCGTTTTGATAGCCGGTAAGGCCGCCCACATTGCTGTTGCCGCTGACCGCCCCGGTGGCAAAAGAGTTGCTGATGACGCCGCCATTGCCGCCCACCAGGCCGCCAATATTCAAATTGCCGGCGTCTTGGCCGGTCACGCTGGCCGTGGCATAGCTGTAGCTGACGGTTGCGCCCACGAGGTTGTGGCCGACCAGACCGCCCACTTGGTAATGCCGTCCCTGCACGGTGCCTGTGCCGAAGCTGCGCGTCACCAGACCTTGGTTGAAGCCCACCAGCGTGGCCACCTGCTCATAGCCACGGATATTGGCGTTGACCACGCCCACATTGCTGATCTTGCCGGCCGAACCCAGAGAGCCAAACAAGCCCACATCGGTAGCGCCGGGGCGCTGGATCGTCAGATTGCTGACCACATGGCCCAGGCCGTCGAAGCTGCCGGTGAAGGGGCTGGCGGTCAAGCCAATCGGGTTGAAGCCCGCCCCGCTGTTCCAGCCGCTGGTGGCGCTGGCGTCGATGTTGGCGCCCAGCACAAAGCGGCCGCTCAGATTGCCGACCAGGCCTTGCAGGCTGCCGTCATTGCTGCTGCTGGCCGTCCCCAAGCTGGTGATGACGGTGTGCACCAGGGTGCTGCCATTGCTGCCTTGCTTGGTGCTGTAGTTGGGGCCGGCGGACAGATCGATGGGCGCATTGATCCCCAGCTGCGCGGTATTGCCCGCCGCCACCTGGCCTTGGCCATAGTTCAGCACCAGGCTGCCGCTGCTGGCGGAAATCGGCGCGTTGACGGTCAAATGGCGGTCGGCGCTCAGCGTCAGCTTGGCCGCGCTGCTCCAACTGATCTTGCTGGCCACGGTCAGATCGCCCGCCTCACCGCCGCCGGCCACGGCGGCCAAGACGGTGTCGGTGCCGCCTTGCAGGGCGCTCACCAGGCTGGCCGCTTCGGCTGTGCCAACGTTGACATTGCCTGGGTCCAGCAGCCACTGGCCGCTCTTCTCGCCCTTGACGCGGGCCGATGCCTTGACCTGGGCCGCGCTGAACTCGAGCGCATGGCCGGAGGTTTCCACCTGCCCACCGGCGCCGCCTTGCTCGCCACCTTGCGCCAAGATGCGGCCCTGCACTTCGGTGCGGGCGCCGGCTTGGCCGACGCGGCTCCACAGCACGGCTTGGCCACCGTCGCCCTTGTGCGTCGCGCTGACATCGATTTGCGCACCGGCCTTCATGCTCACGCTGCTGGCCTGATGCAGATCGCCGCTGCCCTGCCAGCCGCCGCCGACCAGCACCTGGCCGCCGCCCGTGGCGCCGCGCGCGTCGATGCGGCTGGCCTCGCCGAGCTGAATCTGATCGGCTTCCAAGAACACCCGGCCGCCACGTGCCCTGAGGCTGTCGGCCGAAACACGGCCCTGCTGATTGACCACGCCGCTGCGCAGCTGGTCGGCACTGCGGGCCGACATGAGCACCATGCCGTCCGGCGCCAACAGGGCCTGACGGTTCTCGACCAAGGTCTTCAAAGCAGCAGGGTCGATCTTGATGCCACTCAGGCCCAGACCTGCGAACTGCAGCTCCACGGATTCACCCGCGGCCAAGGCCACGGTGCCAGCGCGCGCCAGCACCACGCCCTCGTTGCGCACTTCGGGCGCCAGCAGGGCGACATAACCACCATCTTGCGCGGTGAGTTGACCGGCATTGCTGACCGCACCAAGCGCGCCCTGACGCTGCCAAACGCGGCCACCCGCCATGAAGTCAGCGTCGCTGCTGGACAAGCTGGTGGCCACCAAGGACCCCACATCCACCCGTGCACCGGCACCGAAGATGACGCCGTAGGGGTTGCTGATGAAGACCTGCCCGGGCGCCTCCATACGGCCCAGAATCTGGCTGGGCTGGTTGTCCAAGACCCGGTTCAGGATGGCGGCGTTGCGGCCCTGGGCTTGGTTGAACACGACACGGGCATTGCTGCCCAGGTCGAACTTTTGCCAGTTGATGACGGCGCGCTGGCTGTTCTGCTGCACCGTCAAGGTATTGCCTTGGCTGCTCCAGCTCGCCTGGCCCGCGGCCAAGGCGCCGCCCGACGGCAGTTGCTGGGCACTGACAGGCGGCGGCGCTGCCGCAGCCACGGTGCTGGCAAGGCTGCCACACAGCGCCAGCACCGCCAGCGCTTGCACACTGCGCGCGGGCTTGCCGCGCTGGGCGGTTTCGGGCACGGGGGCGATCTGTCCATCGGCCCGGCGGGCCAGCCTGTAGGCTTTGTTGATATTTGCATGCCGGCTCATTGGGAGCTCCCTTCAGGCAAGTTCATTGAGTTCTTGTGCGTGGATGGGCGTGGGGTTTGCATGGTCATGCGCCCTCTCAAAACGCCAGCTGGGCCTGCGCCCAAAGACGCGTGCCAATGCGGCTGCCATCTTGGTTGCGCTGGGGCTCGCCCGGTATCGGTTGCGGCCCACGCGGCTGCGCCACGGTCAGGCGAGCGCTCAGCGGCAGGTTCGGCGCGCGCCATTCCAGCCACAGCCCCAAGCCCGACATGCGGATGCGGTTGTTGACCGGCGCGCCCTCGAAGCGGGTGTCGATCAGCTGGCCGGCCTGACCATGGTCGGCAAACAAGGCCACGGTGGTGCCGCTGAGACCGTAGCCGGCCAAGGCATGCTGCCATTCGGCATTCAGCACCATGGCCGCGCTGCCGGTGGCCTCACCCACCGGATAGGCGCGCACCGCGCTGGGGCCGGCAATCGCCATGCGCTCCGCCACGTCCAGGTTCTTGTTCGCCGTCTGCACGCTGGCACGCAGTTGCAGCGCATGGGCTGGCGTGAAGGCATGGCGAATTTGCGAGCTCAGGCGCAGCACCCAGTAGGCACCGGCAGTGCGTGCAGCTTGGGCGTCACTCTCTTGATTGGGCGAGCCATTCAGATTGACATGGCCGCGGCTCAGGCCCAGCTCGTACTGCATCAAGGTCTTGCTGCCCGGCGCCTGCCACTGCTGGCTCAAACGCGCCGTCAAAGCTTGGATGCTGTATTTGGACAGCACGGTGTCCAAAATGCGGTTGTCGAACTTGCGCTGCTCGGCGTTCAGGCCCAGGTTGGTGGACAAGCCCGCGAACCGATGCATGGCCCAGTTCAGGCTGCCACCCCAGGCATTGGACGGGCCTTTCACATCCAAGGCATTGAAGTCGTCGGTGACCAGCTTGTAGTCCATGGCCGAGCCATACAGCGAGCCGCGCCAGCCGCTCAGACCCAGGGCGGTTTCGGCGCTCAAGCGCGCCATCTTGCTGCCCGAGCTCTTGACCAAGCCCAGGGCCACGCTGCTGCCACTGCCGCCGGGCAGCACCCAGTTGGCATCCAGGCTGAGGCGATTGGCCCCGGTGCCGCGCGCGCCTTCGTTGTCGGCGCGCACTTGAGCGGAGAGCGCCGACTTGTCTCTCAGCGCCAGCAGCACATCGGTCTCGCCTGGCTTGGCGCCCGCTTGCAAGCTGCTGCTGGCTTCCAGGCCCGGCCATTCGTTCAAGAGGCTGGTGGCGCGGTCCACACCGTCCAGATTCAAAGCACCCGAGCCAGCCTGCGCCGTGCTGAACAGCGCTTGCGCGCGCTCGGCGTCGATATGGCTCAGGCTGCGGCCGGCCGGGGCCTGCACCTGCACCTGGCCCAGGCGGGCCTCGGCCACTTCGATGCGCAGCACGCCCTCGGTGACGTCTTGCTGCGGCACTTGGGTGACGGCGATCAGGCGCAGGTCTTGCAGGTATTTGCGCTCAATCGCTTGGCGCAATTCACGCAGCAGTGCCGGCGTGAGTGACTGCCCCAGCCAAGGGGCCAGCAAGGCCTCTTGCTGTGCGGCACTGAGCGACTGCGCCCCTGCCAGCTCGACGCGCTGAAGAATCACGGGGGCGGCTGCAGCAGCGTCCGAGGGGCGCGCAGGGCTGCCCGCTGTGGGCGCGGTTTGGGCCGAGGCACCGAGGCTGGCCAAGCAAGCCAGGGCCAGCGCGCTATGAAGGAAGAATTTTTGTTTGCGCATCATCACAGGTCCTTGCAGCCGACCAATTCGTTTTCAGGCTGGTTGTCCCGTTGCGGGTACTCCCAGATCGGCCATTCGGCGTCCAAGAAGGTGAACTCCCGGTTGATAAAGCTCAGCCATCCGTTGAAAGGCCAGGCAAAGCGGCCCGAGGACACGGCCAAGCCCGCCTTCAGGTGCTTGAACACCCCCAGGCTCAACTCGGGCGACTCCACGCAACGCTGCGGCACATTGCGGAACTGATTGCCAATCACTTGCGGGAAGCCACGCTGCACGCACTTGAGGTCCACCACCGTGCGCTTCCACCACCAGCGCCCTTCGGTGTGGGTGATGTCATTGCGGCAGGTGCAAGAGCCAGGGTTGCGCACCCGGGTGTCGAGCGAGCAGTTCTCCCAATACTTGGCCGAGTTGTAGAACACTGGGCCTTCCACAAAGATGTCGGGCAAAGGCTGGCGACGGAACTTCTGCGCATAGGTCAGCTTGGTGGCCACTTCGCCGCGGAACAGCACCCCGCCACGCACATAGACCTTGCCCACCTCGGGCGCAATGCCACGAATGCCGGCTGCCAGATTGGCTTCCATATAGGGCTCCACTTCCAAAGTGCCCTTGAGCGCCGCTTCCATGCTCGGCTGCACCACCGGCATATTGAAGTGCGCCCAAATGTCGCGGTCATTGGCGCGGAAGGCGTGCCACTCGTAACGGGCATGCAGACCAAAGTCGCCGCCCAAGGTCAGCTTGGGCTTGACCGAAGCGGACACATTGCCGCCGATGTCCACACCCACATCCAGGTTCAATCCCAGGTCCAGCACCGCGCCGGCATAAGGAATCGCCCGGCCCAGATCGATGTGGATCAAGGTCTTCTTCAGGGCTTCTTTGTTCTTGCTGGCTGCGCGGCGCGCGTTATTGCTGTCGAAGCGACGCTTTTTCTTATTGGGGTCGACCTTGAAGCTGTCTTGATTGGCGCCCAGCTGCACTTCCAGGCCCAGCTCAGGCTCGATTTGATAGTCCGCGCCCACGCTGGCCGACACCCAGGTGCCCGGGATGCTGAAGTTGAAGCTGGCCTTGGGCGAGAGGTCAATGTTCAGGCTGAAGCTGATCTTGGCTTCCAAGGCGCCCTTTTTCAGGGTCACCGAAATCGGGCGCGTCAGCAAAGGGATCATGCCTACGCTGGTCAGACCGGCGCGCTCGCGGTCCAAGCTGGCCAACATGGCGCAAGCACTCGACAAGCCCTTCAAGGAGCAGTCCGAATCGGCGCGCGCGATGGCTTGGGCCGAGGTGACGGCGCGGGTGTCTTCCAAGTGCAAGAGGCGGAAGCCTTCGGCCCGGTTGTCACGCGCTGCCAAGTAGAGACTGTTGCCCAGCGGCACGGCCACACCGACGCCCGCCACCCAGACCGGTTCGGCCACTTGCTCGGCCTTTTCGCCACGCGCAAATTGGCGGTTGAAGCCGCGATCTTTCAGCTTGGGCAGGCGCATGGCCAGCTTGCCGCTGCCATCGCTGCGACCGGAGAGCTGGTCCACCTCGCCATTGGCCTTGGCCAAGACGTAATCGGTGGCATCGCCGGCCACTTCAAATTTGTTCAAGCCCACGCAATTGGCCAATGCGCCTTCGGTGAAGGGGTAGGTCTTGGGCGCCGCTTCCCAGGCCGACTTCAGGGCCGAACGGTCACTCAGTTCCACGCCATAGCCGCGGCAGCTCAGGCCGTCACGGCTCAAGGTGACGTACCAATTGGGGCGATTGCCCTGGATGGAACCCTCGATCACGCTGGCGGTGTAGTCGGGTTCGGGCATGACGGTGCGCACGCTGCCGCCCACCTCATCCCCCAGGGTGATGGCTCGAACTTCCTGGAAGGCGAACGAGGTGGCGTCCGCCACCAAGCTGGCCTGGCTGTACACCTCGTGGGGTGCGGCATCCACATAGTTCATCGTCACACTGGTCACCGGCACACTGCTGCCGCTGGCCGGGCGCACACTCACGCTGCTGGGCTTGACCGTGACCTGGGTCACTTTGATCATGGGGTGCGACAAAGTGCCCGTCTGGATGATGGCGCCGGGCTCCACCGTCTTCAAAAAGTTGCTCAGCGCGGCATCGGTGGTCACGATGGTGGCGCTGCCATTGTTGGCGTCACCAAAACGGATGCCGGTCACGCCTTCTTTGGGCACCATGCGGTACAGGGACTTGACCTCGGGCTGCAGCGTCGGCTGAGCCAGACGGAAGCGGGCCACCACGGCCACGTCCTTGTCCACCGTGACATCGCAGCGGTTGCCCACCACCTGGGTGCAGCCCACCCAGGAGTCGAAGCGCCAGTCCAAATTGGACTCTTTGGCCACATAGCTGACCGTGCTGCCATCGCGCGCCACCACGGCAGACCATGGCGCAGCGTCGTCCACTGTTTTGGCCAGGCTGCTGCCGGTGATGCTGCCCTTGCCGGAGACGCTGACCTGCAGCTTGACGCGGGTCTTGTTTTCCATATCGGCCAAAGTCGGCGTCAGCCCGGGCACATTGCCCAGCAAGGCACGCCAGGCCTGGGTGATGTCATTGGCACCGCTGTGGTACTTGCTCATCAGCGTGCTGGTATCGCTGCCCTCAGCCAAAGGCCGGTTCAGGCTTTCGTAATCAATGGCCAGCGCCGCGCGGTGTTGGCTGTCGGTGGCATTGAAGGACAGCAAGTCACTCGAGGTGACAGCACTGCTACCTTTCAAGCTGGACTTGAGCAACAGCCCGGCCAAGCGATTGAGTTCGATGTTCAGGCCAGAGGCGTCAAAGCGCGACAGATCGCCGCCCAACAGTCGGAAGGCCGCATCCGACAAGACGCTCACCGCAATGGAACCTTGCACCAAGTCATTGGGGTCCACCACGGCATTCAAAGAGCCCTTGAAGTCGGTCCCCTTGGCATCGCGCGTGCCGGTGCCGGCCACATCCCAGTTTTGGCCACCCGAGATGGTGACCAGGAACATGCCGTAGTTGCCATAGTCGGGCAAGGTGACGCTGAAGCGACCGTCCGCATCGGTGGTGGTGCTGAACAAGACCTTGCCGGCCGGGTCGAAGGCATCACGCACCTCGACCGTCGAGCCGGCCAAGATGCCCAAGCCGGCCATATGCGGCAAGCTCTTGGCCGCTTCGATCTGCGCGCCGGTAAAGCCCAGAACGCCCACCGGCGCGCTGCTGTCCGCCGCGCCCGTGCCCGCACCTGCGCTGCCGGCCGAGCCGCCACTGGCGTCCCCTTGAGACGCGCCACCGTTGCCACCGCCACAGGCGTTCAGCAGCAACAGCATGCTGGCCAACGAGGCCCATCGCCTCATGCTCTTCAAGCCAGTTTTATTGCTTGATGTCGTTTTCATGAACCCCCTTCTGCGCCGCCTTGCAACGCACTCCAAATCACAAATCAGCCTGCAGACATGGGCTTGGCGCCGCACACTCAAGGTGCTCATGCGCTCATCCCTGGCGTTAGGCTCAGGTTTTTCCGGCCCGGATTTTCGATTTGAGTGCGGGACTCTAATTTTTTGAAAAGCGGGCGCCACAAGCTGTTTTTCAAAAAAGTGAGGGGTTCTCGGTGCCGGCGAAGCCGCGAGGACCCGCTTCGCGCAAAATAGGCGCATGGACTGGCTGCGCAAACTCCCTGGCTACCAACAACGTTCGCCCGCCGGCTTGGAATGGCGGCTGTTGAAGGCCTTGCCGCGTTGGCTGGCGGCCGGCACCTTTGGGCCCCTGCTGGCGGCCCTGTTCATGCATGGCTGGGTGGCGCTGCAAGAGGCGCCGCCCACGGTGCAAGCGCTGAATGCCCAGCTGCGCCAGTTGCAGCTGTTTGACTACGCCATGTGGGGCTTGGTGTTCACCGTCTGGTCACTGGCGCTGACGCTGACTTGTGGCTGCGTCATCGTTTGGATGATGAAGGGGCCAGCCTATGTGGCCGATGGCTATGAGGTCTCGCACAGCGACCGCCCCTTGCCCTGAGCCGCTTTGAGCGGGCCTGCGCCCCAAATCTACGGCCGTGGCCGTAACTCGCGCAAAGCGTCTGCGGCGATCCAGCGGGCGCTTTTTTCCGGCCGCTCACGCAAGGTCTCGGCCATGGCGATGGCCTCAGCCCGCAAGCGCTCCGAGCGTTTGCCAATTTGGCGTAAAGCCCAGTTGACCGATTTTTTGACGAAGTTGCGGTCGTCATCGGCCGCTTGCGCAATCAGCGGCAGCCGCGCGGCAAAGTCGGCATCGGGGCGCTTTTTGTCATGCACCGCCAGCACCGCCAACAGCGAAAACGCACAACGCTTGACGAATTCGGGCTGCGCCCCCGCCCACACGGGAATGCGGGCCCAGGCCTCGGGGCTGCGCCGAAACGCGTTCAGGCAGGCCTGGTCGCACACATCCCAGGCCTGCATGCCAAGGGTCCAGTGGTCCATCTGTACGGCGCTCAGCAGCGCAGGCTCGGCCACCAAGCTGGCGAGGATTTGCGCGTCCTCAATGGCGCTGTCCCACAAGGCCAGAGCCAGCGCATGGTCCGGGCCGATTTGCTTGCCCAAGGCGCGCAGACTGGGCACCGACAGGCCCAGGCGCCTCGCGCCGGTGAGGCCAAAGCGCGCCATCGCAGGCAGTTGCTCCGGCCGGGCCTGCGCTTGCAGCAGGGCCATCACTTGCGGCAGTGTCATCGCCATTGCGGCAGCTCCCTTGGGTTTTGGCCGCATCTTGCCAGAGTGGCAAGGCCGCCCTGGACGGCTGTAGGGCTGTAGGGCTGCCGGCATTGATACAGCGCAGTCTGTGTCTGCCGCGCTTGTATCTTGGCCAAAACCCGCGGCGACCTGACAGTTCAGGCACTGTCTTCGGAGTCTTGTTGATGTCATCCCTGTCCCCTGCCGATTGGCTGCCTTTGGCGAGCTACTGTTTTGTGATGTCGGGCACGCCCGGGCCCAACAATGTCTTGCTGGCCAGCTCGGGGGCGAACTTTGGCTACCGGCGCGCCCTGCCCTTGATTCTGGGCATCCAGGCCGGCGGCGCCTTGCTGACCCTGCTCACCTGCCTGGGCCTGGGCAGCTGGTTCAGCGCCTTTCCGGTGCTGCACCAGATCCTGCGCGTCAGCGGGGCCATCTACCTGATCTGGCTGGCATGGAAGCTCAGCACGCTGTCGGTGGCCGAGGCGGCACAGCCGATGACGCTGATGCAGGCCTTGATGTTCCAGGCCTTCAACCCCAAGAGCTGGGTCAAGGCCATCACCCTGGCTTCGGTGTTCATGCCGGTGGGCATGAATGTGACGATTGGCGCGCTGCTGGTGACCGGTACAGCGGTCATCGTCGGCTTGCCGGTGTCGTCCACCTGGGCGCTGTTTGGCGTGGCGATCCGGCGCTTTTTGCAAGACCCGCTGAAGCGCCGAATCTTCAACTTGAGCATGGGCGGCACCCTGGTGCTGCTGGCCTTGAGCTTCTTGCGCTAATCTCGCCCCTGTGTTTTCTCTCAAGCGCGACACCTCCACCCCGCTGTCTGACCAGATCGAGCTGCGCCTGCGCGAGCTGATCGCCGACGGCCGCCTGCCCGCGGCAGCGCGGCTGATCTCGATTCGCCAGCTGGCGAGCCAGTTGGCGGTCAGCCCCAACACGGTGGTCACCGCCTATGACCGGCTGGTGGCGCTGGGGCTGATCGAGTCGCGCGGTCGGGCGGGCTATTTTGTTTGCGAAACCCGCCGCACTGCGCCCCCCGACGCCGCCGCACTGGAAGCCGGCGAAGAGCAAGAAGGCGTGTGGCTGGCCCAGCAGGCCAATGATCAACGCGCCGGCGTCTTGCTGGCCAGCAGTGGTGCGCTGCCTCCCCAGTGGCTGGAAGACGCGGTGCCCTTGGCCGCCCTGCAGCGAGGCATGGCCCGCGCCAGTGCCGGCATGGCGACGCGCTGCCCCGCGCAGGGGGTGCCGGAGCTGCGCGAGCGGATAGCGCTGATTCTGCGCGGCATGGGCATTGCCGCCGACGCCGGCCGCATTCTCACCACCTATGGCGGCACCCATGCCATCGACCTGATCTGCCGCGCGTTTTTGCAGCCCGGCGACACGGTGCTGGTGGAAGACCCCGGCTACTTTCTGATGTTTGACCGGCTGCGCTTGATGGGGGTTCGCATCCTGCCCATTCCGCGCCGCCCCGACGGCCTCGATCTGCAAGCGCTGGAGGCCGCCTGTCTGGCGCATCGGCCGCGCCTGCTGTTTGTGCAAACCGTGCTGCACAACCCCACCGGCTGGGGCAGCAGTGCCGCCAATCTGCACAAGCTGCTGGTGCTGGCGCAACAACATGGCTTGCTGATTGCCGAGGACGATGTGCAGGGCCACTTCCACCCCGGCCACGCCACCCGGCTGGCCAGCCTCTCAGGCCTGGACCGGGTGATTTACTACTCCAGCTTTTGCAAGGCGCTGAGCCCGGCGCTGCGCCTGGGCTATATGGCCGCAGAACCCGCGCTGCTGAAGGTGCTGATGCGGGAGAAGATCTACTCGGTGCTGACCACCTCGGCGCTGCAGGAATACGTGATGCTGGAAGTGCTGGCAGCCGGGCGCTGGCGCAAGCATCTGGACCGCTTGAACGCCAAGCTGATGGCGGCCCGCCACAGCAGCGCGCAACAACTCAGCGAGGCCGGCATCCGGCTCGACCACCCTGGCGAGGGCGGCCTCTTTCTGTGGGGCTCGGTGCCCCCCGAGGTGGATTTGAACCTGCTGGTGCAAGACGCTTACCGCAACAAGATCTTGCTGGTGCGTGGCGCCACCTTCTCGGCGGACCGCGCTTTCGATGCCTACATCCGCTTCAATGCGGCCTTCAGCCAGCAGCCCCGCTTGGCGCAGTATTTGCGCGAGCGATTGCAAGGCTGGGCCGGTGCGCAACAAGCCATGCTGCGCGCCGGCCAACGCAAAGACAAAACCGATCAGCCCGAGGCCAAGGGCTCATAACCCGACGCCCCGCCCCGCTGCGGCAGCGCGTCGCCGATCTGGTGCCAAGCGGCTTTGTGTGACACAAAAAAATGCTGGCTGGGGTGCAGCGCCGCCGCCTCGCTGAAGAGGCCGGCCGGCACCCCATAAATCTGCGGCATGCGCGCATCTTCGGTAAACACATGAGTGCCACAGGCTCGGCAGAAATGGCGCCGCCCGTTCGGGGTGGGGCTGTACACCGAGAGCGAATCCGCACCGCTGAGCACACAGGCCTCGCGCGGCAGACTGACCCAGGTGCTGAAGGCCGCGCCGCTCAAACGCCGACATTGCCCGCAATGGCAGTGGATGACGCTTTCGGGCGCGGCGCTGCAATGCAGCTGTACCGCGCCGCAGTAGCAAGCGGCTTCAAGCATGGGCTGGCGGCTCGTCAGAGCGCAGATCCCGCGCCAGCCTCACCATCATGGTGCCCGACAGATCATTCGCCCCTTGTTCGACGATACGGTAACCGTGCTTGCTGTAGAGCTGGATCAGCGGCGTGTTGGTGGACGAGGTCCAGGTGCAAGACTCGCTCACCCCCTGGGCCAAGAACCAAGCATGGGCCTGCGCAAGAAACTGAGCCGCCCAGCCGGCGCGGCGCGCCTCGGGCAGCACATAGGTGGTCGAAATCAAGCCATAACGGCGATCGTTTGCTGACTCGATACGAAAAATGGTATGGCCGACATTGGCCCCCTGCGCGTCCCGCGCGATCAAGACCCGGGCCTGGCTTTGCGCCGGGTCGAGGTGAAAACGCACTCGGTCTTGCAGCCAATCCATCGAATACATGGCGGCGCCAGTCTCCGCGCCCTCGACCTCGATGAGGGTGGCGCGCATGCGTTCCGCCACACGGGCAATCTCGACGGTGTCTTCGGCCCGAAGTTCGTACAGCGACATGAGGACCTTCAGGCTTTGGCGGCGCTCACATGCCGCGCAAAATTGTCCAGAATCGACTGCCAGCCACTGCGCTGCTGTTCTTCGGTGTGGGTCTGCTCTGCGTCGAAACTGACGGTCACGGTCACGCCTTGCCCGGCTTCCTCAAAAGTCACCTGCGCCTCGCGATCGCCAAAGCGGTACTCAATGCACTGCATCGGCACGATGCGGGTGTAGACGCCGGCAAAGTCAAAGCCGAAGGAACCGTCTTTGGCTTCCATGCGCGAGGAAAACTGGCCGCCCTCGCGGAAGTCCACCGTCGAGGCGGTGGTGTGCCAATCGGGCGAGGCGGTGTTCCACACCTTGATGTCTTCGGGCGAGCTGTAGGCGCGCCAGACTTCGGCCAGTGGCGCTTGAACCTGACTTGAAACCGTGATTCTCATGAGGCCTCCTCGGAGTTGAAGCTGCCAGTGTAGAGGCCTCTTTGAATCACGCGGCGGCGGGCGCTCCCGCTGCGGCAGGGCCTGGCTGCGCTGCCGAGCCCGAGTCCTCATCATCCGGCAGCAGCATGCGGCCAAACAAGAACTTGATCGTCAGCAGCATCAGGCCCGCTGCCCCCACCAAGGCGGCATGCAAGGCCCAGAACTGGGTGCCGGGCATTTCTTCCAACAGACCCGCCAACCAGCCCACAAAGGAATTGCCCAGGAACAGGTGCAGGTAGTACACGCCGATCATCAAGCCCGCCAGCTGGCGCGGCGCGGCACGCGAATACAGCGCCAAGCCCACCGGCAAGATATTGGCAAAGCCCAGGTTGTTCAGCAGGGTGTAGCCAATCGTCCAGATGAAGCTGACCTTTTGATCGGTGCCGGCAATCGAAGCCGCCGCCAGCACCAAGAGAGCCGGGCCCGAGGCGGCAATCAAAGAGCCGCAAGCCATTTTGGTCAACTCATCGGGCTCGCGCCTGCGGCTCGCCCACCAACGCCAAAAAGCCAGCGAGGCCAGCATGGTGCCGGTGCTGGTCAGCGCATCCACCGCCTGCAGCCAGGTCACCGGCACTTGCCAGCCGAACAAGAGCAGGTCCATATGCTGCTGCGACCACAGCGGGAAGGCATTGTTGTATTGCTGATTGCCCACGATAGACAGCATCAAGACCGGAATCATGGCCAGCAAGAGCACCAGCCGGGCTTTTTCCGCGCGGTTCATGGGCTGCTTGGGCGCCGCGGCAGCCGCGCCTTGGGCGAGCCTTGGCGCCTCGGGGGGCAGATAGCGCCGGCCGGCCAAATAGACGATCAAACCGATCACCATGCCCACACCCGCTGCACCAAAGCCCCAGTGCCAACCGACTTTTTCGCCCAATGTGCCGCAAACAATGGGCGCGGCAATCACGGCGATTTGCACCGCCAGCATGAAGATCTGAAAAGCGCTGGCCGCGCGCTTGTCACCGGGCCCGTACAGCGCCCCGACCTGGGCTGCGATATTGCCCTTGAAGCAGCCCACCCCGAGCAAGAGGCAGGCCAAAGCGGCCAAAAAGCTGCTTTCAAACGCCATCAAGAAATGACCCACGGCCATCAGGCTGGCGCCGATCACCACGGTCTTGGTGCGGCCCAACAAGCGGTCGGCCAAGAGCCCACCAAACAGCGGGGTCAGATAGACCAGGCCCGCATACAGACCAAACACCACCGAGGCCAGTTGCTGCGGGGAGCGTGGGCCAATCAGGCGCTCGATCTGGGCGCGCAAGGCGTCCATGCCGGCCACATGGCCGATGTTTTCCGGCAAGAACAGGTAGTTGCTGAGGTAGAGCACCAGCAGCGCCTGCATGCCGTAGTAGGAGAAGCGCTCCCAGAGTTCACATAAGGCCAGCCAGCCAAGGCCGGCCGGATGGCCCAGAAAAGCGCGGTCGCTGCGGGCGCGCACGGCATCAGAGGTGGAAGAGATCACGGCAGGGGTCTAAATATATTAAGAAGCCGCGACTGTCTCCGAAAACGCCCTTCTCCACAAGCGGTGTTGCCCTGGGGCTGCAAAGAGACCCCCAGTCCGGGCCACTGTCGGTCCAGACGGACAGGGACGGTTCGAGCTGGCCGACCCGATCATTCGCTGCACCGACTTCGACCTTCAAAAGATCGGCAAGGCCATGAAGAGCTTGATGACCAAGGCGTTGGCAATGTCGATGAAAAAGGCGCCCACCATCGGCACCACGATGAATGCCAGATGCGAGGGGCCAAAGCGATGCGTGACGGCCTGCATGCTGGCAATGGCCGTGGGCGTGGCGCCCAAGCCGAAGCCACAGTGCCCAGCGGCCAAAACCACGGCGTCGTAATTGCGCCCCATCACACGAAAGGTCACAAAAACCGCATAGAACGCCATGGCGGCTGCTTGCACACCCAAGATCAACAACATGGGCAGGGCCAGATCGGCCAACTCCCACAAGCGCAAGCTCATCAAGGCCATGGCCAAAAACAGCGCCAGGCTGACATTGCCCAACACCGAGATCTCGCGGTCAAAGACCTCGTACCAGCCCAGGCCCGACAGCACATTGCGCAACAGCACCCCATTGAACAAGACGCAAACAAAGGTGGGCAGTTCAAAGGCGGTGCCCGCCAAGTGCTCGGCGAGCACATTGCCGCCGGCCAAGCTCAGCATGATCAGCGCCAGCGACTCGATGAAGGAGTTGACCGTGATCAGCCGCGTGGCCTGCGGCTCCTCAAACATGCTGGGGTCGCGGTCTTGATTGTGCTGCGCGCCGGGCGCAGCCACCGTTTTGAGCAAATACTTGGCCACCGGCCCACCGATCAACCCACCCAGCACCAGCCCGAAGGTGGCGCAGGCCATGGCCAATTCGGTGGCCCCGGCAATGCCGAACTGCTCATGGAACACCTTGCCCCAGGCCGCGCCGGTGCCATGCCCACCGGAGAGCGAAATCGAGCCCGCCAACAGGCCCAGATGGGCATCGAAACCCAAGAGCTTGGCGAGGCTGACGCCGATGATGTTTTGCATCAGCAAAAGGCCCAGCACCACCGCCAGAAACTTGACGATGACCCGCCCGCCCGAGCGCAGGCTGGACAGATCAGCGGACAAGCCGATGGTGGCAAAAAAGGCGAGCATCAAGGGCGTTTGGATGCTGGTGTCGAACTTGATGCTGAGCCCGGCAAACTGCTGGGCCATCAACATCAACAAAGCCACCACCAAACCGCCTGCCACCGGCTCCGGAATGGTGAAGGCCTTGAGCGGCGCCGTTCTCTCCACCAAAAAGCGCCCGAACAGCAGCACCACAGAGGCGGCCACCAAACTGCCATAGCTGCCGATGGCAACCAGATTTGTGCTCATCATCCATTGCTCCCGCTTGCAGGGGTTTGAATGAGCTCAAGTTTAAAGTTAGGGGAAGGCGGTTTTACTGGGCCAAGCCCACCCAGGGAGGCTATTTCAGCTGCCCTAACTGGTCAATCACCTGCATCAGGCGGCTTTCGGTTTCCTTGCTCTTGGCCAAGGTCCGTACGGCGGATTCTTTGTAGTTTTTGACCAAGCCGCTCAGAAAGTCTTCTTGTTGCTGCATCAGCCCCAGGTGGATATAGCTGTCTTCCATGTCCCGGGCCAAGGCCTCAAACAATTCATTCACCTCACGGGCTTGATCTCGGTTGCGGGAAGAAATATCGGTCAGGGCCACGCGCGTCATGGCCACCATTTTGATGATCTTGTCGTTGAGCTGACGTACTGCGACTTCATTGTCCAGCGCGGCCACTTTGGTACAAGCCCCTTCGATCAGCAGTGCCACATTGTCGATGGCGCGGCCATAGCGCTCAGACAACTCGGGGTCCATGCCGGCGGGCCGGGTCATCGGCAAATCGCGCAGGAACAACACCACGCTGCCGAAATTGAAGCCGGTGTGGGGGCCCAAGGGGCGTATGTGTGGGTCTTGCCCTTGCGCGATGAGGTGCTCAAGAATGGACTGCTCCAAGGCGGTGCAAGCCACCTTGCTGTTCATGGAGATCACTCCCATTTGCCCGCGGATGCGGATGCAGCCATCCAGGCCATAGCGCTCCAGGGACTCAAACAAATTGGCGGCAATTCCGGCGTAATCCACACAGGTGTTGAGCTTGCGCTGGAAGTCCAACACCACGCCCACCTCGCCCACCATATCGGCGCTGCTCATCACCGCATTGACGGCTTCGTTGAGTTGCTGCCCCAACTCACGTTTGGAGGCCGATGAGGCCAGTTGCCGCTCGATCTTGGCCATCAACTCGGCCATATCAAAAGGCTTGCAGACATAGTCGTCACCCCCGGCCGAGTAGCCCAAAAGCCGCTCGTCGATGGAGGTCAAGGCCGACAAAAAGATCACCGGCGTGGCCGCCGCGCTTGAGGCGCGCAGCTTGCGACAGGTCTCATAGCCATCCATGCCGGGCATCAAACAGTCCAGCAAGATCAAATCCGGCGGCGTGTCACTGTCGACCAGCTCCAGCGCCCGAGCGCCGCTCGAAGCCGTCAGGATGTTGTAGCTCTCGCTGAGCAAGGCCTCCATCAAATCAAGCATCTCGGACGAATCGTCCACGAGCAGCAGCGTTGGCCTTTTTCCAAGAAGGTGTTGCGCGTTCATGCAAGCTTTCAAGCGGATGGACTTGAGGAACCCTGAACTCGACGGCCGCTTTTGCAGCCGTCGGAGCGAGAAAGCTTAGCGCAGTTTTCTTGCGTTCCGGTCAAAAAACTCCTGGGTTTGCCCCGCTCTTTCCACCTTGCAGGCCCGGACCAAGAAGAAAGGGCCCAGTCTCAAGAACTGGGCCCTTTCCAGGCAAAAACTTTAGCGGCTGCGACGGCGGCGCACCACGCCCAGGGCCAGCAAAGCCACGCCGCTCAGGGCAAAGCTCGCGGGCTCGGGCACGGCATTGCCAAAGGCTTGGACATTGATGTCACTGGCTTTGTCCCAGCCATTGCCCAGCGAGGTCCACTCCCCGCCGACCGTGAAGCTGCCCCCATTGATCGTGCCCCACAGCAGCTTGCCGTCCGCGCCGTCTTGCGGCGAGCCGCTCAAGCCTGCGTTCGAGGCATGTGAGAACGGCGAGGGATAGTCGCCACCTGCCCCATCCAAGAAGAACTGGAAGGTCTCACCGGCGGCCAGGGTGATGTCCACCGCAAAGTCGATTTGCTGGATTTTGTAGAACTTGCCGGAATAGCCCTGGTAATCGGCGCCACCCACATAGCTGGTGTTGGAAATGGTGCCCGCCCCCGGCAGCAAGGCCACGGTTGAGCCCGCAATGCCACCCCACAGCGAGGCCGAAGTGATATTGGGCTCAACCGCCCACACACGGATGGATGACAAACGCCAAGTCTGCGCGCTTGTGTTGGTAAAACTGTCCCCATCGACCCAATGCTCGCCATTCGGACCGGTCGGCTCGGTCCAGCTCACATTGCTGCGATCCGCGCCAGCGGCGTTGTTCAAGTTGATGGTGGGCAAACCCCGGTCCACCAGCAGGGCCGGCGCGGCTTGGGCACCGACGCTGGCCAGAGCGGCTGCAATCGCCAGCCCAGCGAGTTTGATATTTTTCATGGCTTCATCCCTTTCAATTTCATCTCAAACCATCCCTCGGCGAACGCCAATCGAAGCCTTGCACCCGAGTGGTGTCGCCAGCAGCGAAACAATGCCTCTCATCGCGAGATGCACGATTTCGCCC
Organism: uncultured Burkholderiales bacterium; assembly: GCA_945952065.1. Lineage (GTDB taxonomy): Bacteria > Pseudomonadota > Gammaproteobacteria > Burkholderiales > Burkholderiaceae_C > Paucibacter_A. The sequence continues at coordinate 293,641 of CAMFGY010000001.1, forward strand.
AAAAGGGTATGGCGCGCCGGCAAGATCACGCCCCCTGGATTCGGGGGGATGAGCAGTGAATCCGGGGTTAGTCCCACAGCACCAATCGCACAAGACCGCTGCGATGTGCCAAGTTGGAACAAGGTGCCGAGAGGCGTTTTGACTCAAGTCAAGGCGCAAGCAGCGACATCAATCCAAGACGGGCTGCTGCCCTTCAAACAGCGCTTGCAGCGGGCGCGTGCCGGCATAGACAGCGTCGAACAACTGCTTGATGCGCGGCACCTGGCGCAGCTCAGGGCGCGTCAGCAACCACAGGTCGCTGCGCCAAGCCTTGGGGGGCGTCGCAAGCACCCGGCACAGCGCCGGCTCGGTGTCCCCCAAATAACAAGGCAGCACCGCCAAGCCCGCCCCGGCCTTGACCAAGCCCAAGATGTGGACATGGCTGTTGCTGCGCAAAACGGTCGAGGCATCCAAGCCCTGCTTCAGCAGCCATTGGGTGGAGTCCAAATGGGCAAAGCTCTCGTCCCCCGCAATCCATGGGTAGTCGGCCCAATTGCTCGGTGTGACACCGCCGATCTTGCGTGAGCGGTAAACCGTCGACTCGATGCGGCACAAACGCCTTGCCACCAGGGTTTCGGGTGGCCGCCCCCCAGCGCGAATCGCCACATCGGCCTCGCCCTTGCCGAGGTCATGCAAGGTGGTGCTGGTGTTGATCTGCAATTGCACCTGCGCTTTTTGTTGATAGGCAGTCAACAGCGGCGGCAAGACCGCATGCATCAAGGTGTCGGTGGTGGTCAGGCGCAAGACACCGCCGGGCCAAGCGGCGCGGCTGCCGAGACGGCGTGTCACCACGCCCAGCTCCAATTCCATGGCGCTGGCCACCTGCAGCAACTCATCGCCGGCGGCAGTCAGCGCATAGCCGGCCCGCGAACGCTCAAACAAGCGCACCCCCAAGCCCGACTCCAGGCGCTGCAAATGACGGAACAAGGTCGCATGGCTGAGTGAGAGCGCTTGCGCCGCTGCCGTCAGCGAGCCGCCGCGCGCAATATGCAAAAAGCTGCGCAAGTCATCCCAGCTGCTGGCTTGGGGCTTCATACAAGTCCTGCCTTGGTTTGTGTTCAATGAGCTTGCAATTTTGACACTCTGCTTTGCAAAAACGTAGTAAGCGAGGGCGTCGCCGCTGCCTAGACTGAAGGGCAACTTCAACGACTTGATGGCTCATGATGACCGCAACCCTTGCCCCTACCGTTGCCGCACCCCAAGGATCGGCGCAGGACTTTGACTTCTTCGTCGGCCGCTGGACCGTGCGCCACCGCCGCCTCAAAGAGCGCCTCAAGGGCTGCCAAGACTGGGAAGAGTTCATGGGCTACAGCGAGATGCGCAAGACCCTGGGCGGCCTGGGCAATGTGGATGACAACCTGCTCGAATTCCCCGGCGGCAGCTACCGCGCCGTGACCTTGCGCAGCTTTGACCCCAGCAGCGGTCAGTGGTCGATTTGGTGGTTGGACGGCCGTGCGCCCGGTCGCTTGGATGTGCCGGTGGTGGGCCGCTTCAAAGACGGTGTCGGCAGCTTCTACGCTGAGGACGAACTCGACGGCCGCGCCATCACGGTCCGCTTTCAATGGACCTTGCCCACGCCCGAGCGGCCACGCTGGGAGCAGGCCTTTTCCGTCGACGGCGGCCAAACTTGGGAGAGCAACTGGGTGATGGACTTCGAACGCGCGGCGGCCGCATGAGCGTGGTCGAAATTCGCAGCTATCGGCTGCAGCCCGGCAGCCGAGCGCGCTTCCACGACTTGGTCGCGCAGCAAAGCCTGCCCTTGATGCAGGCCGCGGGCATGGACGTGCTGGCCTTCGGGCCCTCGCTGCTGGATGAGGACAGCTACGTGCTGATCCGGGCCTTTGCCGACCTGGCCGATCTGCAAGCCTCGCAAGAGGCCTTTTACGCCAGCCCGGCTTGGCGCACCGGACCCCGCCAAGCCATCATTGCCTTGATTGAGTCCGACAGCAATGCGGTGTTGGAGATGGGTGACCTCGCCGTGCAGGCTTTGCGCCAGCCTGTCAGTCGCTAGGACCTTGCGGCCCCCTCAAGGGCCGCGGTGCAGCATCAAGCCCGCCAGTGCGCAAGTCATGGCTTCGCGCTTGGCAGCAGGCAGGCGCTCATGCAGCCAGACCGTGCCCGGGTAACGCAAGCCTAAGGCGGCCACCGCGCCCGACGGACCATCGACGCGGTAGCCGGCAAAGGGCTCATCGTCTGGCACGGTTCGGCCTTGGGCATTGAAGCGACCCAAGGGGTACTCGACCTCATCCACGGTGATGGAGAGCCGCACCGGGTTGGAGCCCGCCGCCCCTTGCCAGCCTGAATCGCTGGCAATGCTCAACTTGGCCACATGGCCGTCTTGGGTGCGGCAGTCGCAACTGAAATTGACCTTGTAGCGCTGCACGGTGACGGCATTGAACACCGGCAAGCGGGTGTCCTGAGAATTGCTGGCGCAATGCGCTTGCGCATCGCTGCGGTTGGCATTGCCGCCCAAGAGGTGGTAGCTGAAGCTGCTGCGGCGCTTTTCGATTTTGAGGCCGTCGATTTGCACGGAGTCGCCCGAGCTGCTGGCTTTGCCTTCGATGCCAGTCACGCGATAGGGGCCGAGATCAAAAGACTCATCCACCAGCCACCCAGTGGCGCGGCTGCGATTGGCCGCTGGCAGACTCAAGCTCTGGCCTTCAAAGCCCAGCGGTGCTTGGATCTCCGTCGGCAAATGGCTGCACCCCGCCAAGCCCAGCGTCAGCAGCAAAGCGCCCACACCAGCGCGCCGCCAGGAAGCCATCGGGGCCGTGAACTCGCTGTTTGTTTTGATCATCATCTTTTGTGCCGCCAAAAGGCATTGCATGGTGGGCGGCACTGTAGAGGCGCAAGGTTCGGGCTGGCTTGGCTTTTTCCAGAGTCTCGGCATTCGAGCCCTGAGGGCGCGTTTTCTTCACTGCCACAGGGCTTGCAAGCGGGCGAGCTGCCCCCAGCTGCTTCTTGGAGGCACTGCCGAACCCGGCAAGCTGACGCTCAAGCTCAGCGCATCCGGGCCTCGGCCTTGGCGCAGGTCAAGGTCAGGGCTGGCGCGCTCTGCTAAGGTAGGGCCGTGACGCAGCGCCTATTTCGCGAGCCCTGATCGGAGGGGCCGGACGACTGACTCACTTGAAGCAAAGGAAAGTCCGCATCATGCAAGTTCTTCTTCATTCCGACACCCATATCGCCGCCACCCAAGGCACCAGTGATCATCTGAGCGCCCTGGCCAAAGAGCAGCTGGACCGTTTTGGCGACCGCATCACCCGCATCGAAGCGCATCTTTCCGATGTCAAAGGCCATGCCAAGACTGCGGACAACGCCGTGCTGTGCAGCCTGGAGGCTCGCCTCAAGGGCTTGGACCCGCTGGTCGTGAAGGAAGAAGCCGGCAATCTCCACCAAGCGCTTGACGGGGCCATGCGCAAGCTCAAACGCGCCCTCAGCACCGCCCTGGAAAAGCAAGACCCTCGGGGCCATGGCAAGCCCGATCTGCCCGCTGATCTGGATGCCCAAACCGCTGCTTGAGGGCGCTTGAGCAGCCGCCATGCTCAAGGACGTTCCCAGCCCCATCGACCTGCGCCAGCCTGCCGATGCGCAGGCCTGGGCGCAAACCGCGCTCAGCAAGCGCCCTGACCGGCCGGTGTTTTTCGCCCGCCTGGCCCAGGGCCTGCGCGAGGCCGGCGACCAACCGGGCCGTCGTGTCTTGGAGTTAGGCTCCGGCCCCGGCTTTTTGGCTCAGCATTTGCTGCAGGCCTTGCCGGAGCTGGCCTTGGACTATGTGGCGCTGGATTTTTCTGCCGCCATGCACGCCTTGGCGCGCGAACGCCTGGGGCCGCTGGCGGCCCAGGTTCGCTTCATCGAACGCAGCTTCAAAGCGCCGGACTGGCCTCAAGATTTGGGGCTTTTTGACCATGTGCTGACCCACCAAGCGGTGCATGAGCTGCGCCACAAACGCCATGCCAGTGCGCTGCATCGCCAAGTCAGGCGCTTGCTGAGTCCCGGCGGCAGCTACTGGGTGTGCGACCACTGGGCCGGCCCCGGCGGCATGGCCAATGATGAGCTCTATATGAGCGTGAACGAGCAAGCCCAAGCGCTGAGGGATGCAGGCTTCAGCCAGGTGGAGCCGGTCTTGGCCCTGGGCGGCATGGTCTTGCACCGGGCGCGTTGAAGCTCAGCGACGTAAGCGCCAGGAAATGCTGCTGAGCTGCCCGACTTGGCGCTCCTCGGTCTGGTGCCAGAACGAGGCGCTGGACTGGCAGATGATTTTTCATCAGGGCACGCCAACCGAGGCTTTCTGAGCCTCCGTTCAGCGCCTGTTGAGCCCCACCAGCGCCTTTTCAGCCCCGGGTGTGCGGCCTGCGCAGCGCCGCTGCCCGCCCCTGGGTCAGACGGGCCCCGGCCGTCACACAAAGGAAACAAAGTCTGCACATCATGGGTTTGCTGCGGTGCAGCATTTCTAGTATCTTTGCTGAACCGGGGGTTTGGCCCCGAAAAGAGAGCCGACGATGTTGCCCTTCCCACTGCCCCAGACCTCTTTGTCGAGTTTCTTCCCGCCTACGGCACAGCCCACGGGGCCTGCAGCCACTTGGGCCCAACAGGCACTGGACTACTGGGTGGATGCCGCGCAGCGCTCGGTGCTGTTTTGGGATGTGCTGCGTGAGCGCGGCAATGTGTATGCCGAGCACGCCAAATCGGGCAAGCCGCCGGTGCTGGTGTTCGATTACGAAACCATTCTGGATGCACGCGAGTTTGAGCATCCCGCCAATTACGGCCTGGTGCGCATCAAGCCGCTGCCAGATCGCCCCACCGACCCCAACAAGCGCCCCTTTGTGGTGATCGACCCGCGCGCCGGCCATGGCCCGGGCATCGGCGGCTTCAAGCCCGACAGCGAGATCGGCATCGCGCTGAGCGCCGGTCACCCCTGCTACTTCTTCACCTTCTTGCCCGAGCCCATGCCCGGCCAGACCATCGAGGCCGTGGCCCGCGCCGAGGTGCGCTTTCTGGCCAAGATCAACGAGCTGCACCCCAAGGCCGAAGGCAAGCCTTTTGTGATTGGCAATTGCCAGGGCGGCTGGGCCTTGATGCTGATTGCGGCCGCACAACCGGAGTCAGTGGGCCCGATTCTGCTGGCCGGCTCGCCGGTGTCCTACTGGGCTGGCGTGGAGGGCAAGAACCCGATGCGCTACTCGGGCGGACTGCTGGGCGGCTCCTGGCTGGCTTCGCTGAGCGGCGACCTGGGCAACGGCAAGTTTGACGGCGCCCATCTGGTCAGCAATTTCGAGAACCTCAACCCCGCCAACACCTACTGGAGCAAGCTCTACAACCTTTACTCCAAGGTAGACACCGAGCGCGAGCGCTTTTTGGAGTTTGAGCGCTGGTGGGGCGGCCACTACCTGATGAACAAGGCCGAAATGGACTGGATCGTGCAGAACCTGTTCGTCGGCAACAAGCTCTCGCGCGGCGGCGTGCAAACGGCGGACGGCAGCTTGCAAATCGATTTGCGCGCGATCCGTTCGCCCATCGTGGTGTTTGCGTCCTGGGGCGACAACATCACGCCACCGCAACAGGCGCTGAACTGGATCGCCGACCTCTACGACAACACCGACCAGATCCGCGCCCATGAGCAGACCATCGTCTACTGCCTGCATGAAAGCGTGGGACACCTGGGCATTTTTGTCTCGGCCGGTGTGGCCAAGAAAGAAACCACCGAAATCGCCGGCGCGCTCGATCTGATCGATCTGCTGCCGCCCGGGCTTTATGAGATGGTGATCGAAGACAAGCACCCGGAGATGGCACACAGCGAGCTGATCCAAGGCCGTTATCTCTCGGTGTTCAAGCCCCGTGAAGTGAGCGATATCTTGGCGCTGGACGATGGCCGCGACGACGAGCAAGACTTTGAAGTGGCACGCCGCGTGGCCGAGATCAACCAAGCCAACTACGACAAATTCCTCTCGCCGCTGGTGAAAGCCGTGGCCAATGAGCCGGCGGCGCGGGTGTCCCGCGCGCTCAACCCGGCGCGCATGGAGCGCTGGCTGGTGTCGGACGCCAACCCGGCGCTGTGGCCGGTCAAGAGCCTGGCCGAGACGGTGCGCCAGCGCCGTCAGCCGGTCAGCGCGGACAACCCCTTCTTGGCCGCCGAACAGAGCTTCTCCGAATGGATGGTGCGCGGGCTCGACCAATACCGCGAGCTGCGCGACGCGGCCCAGGAGCGGCTCTTCATCAACCTCTACCGCTCGCCCTGGCTGAAAGCCGCGGTGGGCCTGCAAGACCTGAGCCTGAGCCAGCAAGGCAAGGTGCGCGACAAGAAGACCGGCTGGGCCTACGAAGAGCTGCTGCGCATGAAGCAAGCGCAGGCCGAAGCCACCATCGAACACGGCAGCGCGCTCGATGCGGGCATGCGCATGCTGATCCACATCGCCTCTGACAGCGCCGGCGTAGACGAGCGCCCCTTCCGCATGATTCAGCAAATGCTGCAAGAGGCCCATGCCGCCGGCCAAAACAAGCTGACGCTGGCGGACCTGAAACAAAGCGCCAAGACGCAACACCTGGCCCTCTTGTTGGACCGCCAGCGTGCGCTGGCCGCCCTGCCCAAGCTGCTGGGTGACGCCGAATCTGCACGGGATGCGTTTGAGCTGGTCAAGCGCATCGCCCGCGCCCAAGGCCCCTTGAGCGAGCAAAGAGCCGAGCGCCTGTGTGAGATTGCCGAAATCTTGGGCCTGCCGGTGATTGCCGATGCCGAGCTTGAAGCGCATGCCCTCGACAACAGTGCCACGCCGAGCGAACCCCGCCCGGCGGCCCGGCGCAGCGCCCCGCGCAAGACCGCCCGCCCCCGCATCCCCAGGAGTGCCCCATGAGTGAAGCCCCAAGACAGCGTGAGAAGTACGAACGCCTGGTTGCCGCCGTCCAAGAGTTGCCACCGGCACTGACCGCGGTGGCCCACCCCTGCGACGCCGCCTCGCTGGCCGGCACCGTGGATGCGGCCAAGATGGGCATCATCACCCCCATCTTGGTGGGCCCGCGTGATCGCATCCTGGCCGCCGCCGCCGAAGCCGACCTGGACATCTCGGCCTATGAGATCGTCGACGCCCCCTTCAGCCACGCCGCCGCCGAAGCCGCTGTGGCCCTGGTGCGCGCCGGCCGCGCCGAGCTCTTGATGAAGGGCAGCTTGCACACCGACGAGCTGATGGCCGCCGTGGTCAAGCGCGACACCGGCTTGCGCACCGAGCGCCGCCTGAGCCACTGCTTCATCATGGATGTGCCGCACCACGAAAGCGCGCTGTTCATCACCGATGCCGCCATCAACATCTTGCCGACGCTGGAAGACAAGATCGACATCGTGCAAAACGCCATCGGCCTGGCGCATGCCTTGGGCATCCCCTGCCCCAAGGTGGCGATTTTGTCGGCCATGGAAACCGTCAACCCCAAAGTGCCCTCCACGCTCGAAGCCGCAGCCCTGTGCAAGATGGCCGACCGGGGTCAGATCACCGGCGGCGTGCTCGACGGCCCACTGGCGCTGGACAACGCCATCAGCCCCGAGGCCGCCGCCATCAAAAAAATTGGCGGGCCGGTGGCCGGCCAGGCCGACATCCTGGTGGTGCCCGATCTGGAGGCCGGCAATATGTTGGCCAAGAGCCTGTCTTTCCTGGCCGAGGCCGATGCGGCGGGCATTGTGCTGGGCGCCCGCGTGCCCATCATCCTGACCAGCCGCGCCGATTCCGTCATCACCCGCATGGCCTCTTGCGCCGTCGCGGTTCTGCTGGCCAAGCACCGCAAGACGCTGGCGGCCGGCCCCAACGCATGAGCGCCGCGCCCGCCACAGCGCTGCCGCCGGGCAGCAGCCACGAGGCCCTGCTGGTCTTGAACGCAGGCTCCTCAAGCCTGAAGTTCAGCGTCTACCAAGTCGGGGCGCCCGAAGGGCCTGACGCCAAGCGCAAGCTGAAGCTGCTGGTGAGCGGCGTGTTGGAGGAGTTGGGCCATGCCGCACGCTTCCATGTCAAAGACAGCCAAGGCCAGATGCTGGATGAACTGGCCTGGCCCGAACCGGCGCCCGCCCCCGGCCCCGGCCCGCTGGGCCACAGCGGCGCCATTGACTTCCTGACCCAATGGCTGCGCGAGCACAACGGCGGCGGCATGCGCTTGATCGGCGTGGGCCACCGGGTGGTGCATGGTGGAGTCCGCTATGCCAACCCAGTGCTGCTGGGGCCCGAAGTACTGGGTGAGTTGCAAGCCCTGAGTCCGCTGGCGCCCCTGCACCAGCCGCACAACCTCTTGCCCATTCGCTTGATCGAACAGCGCCTGCCTGGCTTGCCGCAAGTGGCCTGCTTTGACACCGCCTTTCACCGCAGCGCGCCCGAGGTCTCGCAAGCCTTCGCCCTGCCCGCCAAGCTGAGCCAAAAAGGGCTGCGGCGCTATGGCTTTCATGGCCTGAGTTACGAGTACATCGCCCGCGCCTTGCCCAGCTTCGATGCCCACGCGGCCGCCGGCAAGACCGTGGTCATGCACCTGGGCAATGGCGCCAGCATGTGTGCGCTGCAGGCTGGCCGCAGCATCGCCAGCTCGATGGGCTTCACCGCGGTGGACGGCCTGATGATGGGCACCCGCTGCGGCAACCTGGACCCCGGCCTGGTGCTCTACCTGATGGACGAGCTCAAGATGGATGCCCGCGCCATCGAACGCCTGCTCTACAAAGAATCGGGCCTGCTGGGCGTGTCGGGCATTTCCAGCGATATGCGGGTGCTGAGCGAGAGCGCTGAGCCGCGCGCCCAAGAAGCCATCGATTTGTTTGTGTACCGCATCACTCGGGAGTTAGGCTCGCTGGCCGCCGCACTGGGCGGGCTCGATGCCTTGGTCTTCACCGCCGGCATTGGCGAGCACAGCGCCAAGATCCGCGAAGCCGTCTGCAAGCAAGCCGCTTGGCTGGGCGTGGAGCTCGACAGCGTGGCCAATGAAAGCGGAGGGCCCTTGATCAGCCGCCTGGGCAGCCGCTGCGCGGCCTGGGTCATCCCCACCAATGAAGAACTGATGATCGCCAGCCACACGCTGGACTTGTTGCAACAGCCCCAGGAGTTCGAATGAACATGATCGACAAAGCCGTCAACCAGCCTTTGGCAGGCAAAAAAGCCCTGGTGGTCGGCATTGCCAATGAAGCGTCCATCGCCTGGGGCTGCGCCAAGGCTTTTCGCGAGCTGGGTGCCGAGCTCGCGGTCACCTATTTGAACGAGAAGGCCAAGCCCCATGTACAGCCCTTGGCCGAGCAGCTCGAAGCGCCGCTCTTTCTGCCCCTGGATGTGTCGCAGCCGGGGCAGCTGGAGGCAGTGTTCGAGAACATCCAGCGCAGCTGGGGCCAGCTGGACATCCTGGTCCACTCGATTGCCTTCGCGCCCAAAGACGATCTGCAAGGCGGCCTGCTGCACTGCTCGGCTGAGGGCTTTGGCAAAGCCATCGATGTGTCTTGCCACTCCTTCATCCGCATGGCGAAGCTGGCCGTACCGCTGATGCCCGAGGGCGGCTCGATGTTTGCCATGAGCTATTACGGCGCCAACAAAGTCGTGCCCAACTACAACGTGATGGGCCCGGTGAAGGCCGCGCTGGAAGCCAGCTGCCGTTATCTGGCCTATGAGTTGGGGCCCCAAGGCATTCGCGTGCACGCGATATCCCCCGGCCCGTTGAAGACCCGCGCCGCCTCGGGCCTGAAAGACTTCGACGCGCTGCTGCACGAAACCGAGACCCGCGCCCCGCTGGGCCAGTTGGTGGACATCATGGACGTGGGCTACACCTGCGCCTATATGGCTACGCCTTATGCACGCCATCTCTCCGGCAACACGGTCTATGTGGACGGCGGGGCCAATATCATGGGCTGAGGGGCTCTAGCGGCAGATCCGGACGGAATCAGCTGCCACGCCAGCTTGCCAAGCCTCCAGCGCCAACAGAGCCCGGCGCGAGGACGCTTGACCGGACTCATCCTGCCGCTCTTCACGAATCGCCAGCGCGCTGGAAAAACACGCTCGCGCCTCGTCCAAGCGCCCCTGCTCTGCGAGGCTGCGCCCCCAGTGATGCGAGGCCAGCGCCTCCAGCCGACGCCAACCGTTCTGCTTGGCGACTGCAATCGCTCGGGTGAAGAAGGTTTCGGCCTGATCGCGACGCCCGCTGTATTGCAGCGCCGTGGCATAGCTGTTCCAGAACCAGCCCGCCGGCTCATCAGCGGCATGGCGCTCGGCTTGCGGCCGCTGCTGCTCGAGCAGATCCACAGCTTCTAGCTCCAAGCGCGCCGTGGTGAGCAGGCTGCCCAGATCGGCCGCGGCATCCACGCTGGCCAAAGAATCGCCCGTCTGCAGCGCCATTGCCAGCTTGCTCCGCATCGCTGCAATTTGACCTTGCAAGGCTACAGGGTCGGCGGCGCTGAAGCGGAGGAACTCGGCGACGACGCTGGACATGAAGAAGAAGAAGGAAAAGGAGTGTTTGAGCTTGGCTGATTGAGTTTGCTGGGGCCGGTTCGCGGTCAAGCACTCAATCGAGGTAAGTCCAGCTGTCCGCGCCATCAAAGTGGCGCAGCGGCAGGGTGGCGACCCAGGCCGGGTCAAAGTTGTTCAGATTGACGCCGTGGCGAGCCCCGGCTTGGCCATCCAGCGGTTCCCAATGCGTGGCAACCCCGCAAGTCTTGCAGCGCACGGTGCGCAGGGTCTTGTCGCCCTGGATGTAGTCCACGGTGTGCTCGGGGTGACCCTCGATGCGCACGCTGCCGAATTCAAAATAAGCCCATTGCGCGCCCAGCCGGCGGCAAATGGAGCAGTTGCAGCGCAAGCTGGTTTCGGGCGCGCAGGGCAGGGTCAGGCGCACCGCGCCGCAGTGGCAGCTGCCTTGAAGTGAGGCTGGTGTTGGTGATGACATGGTGCTTGCTTCGCTCATTGGCCTGGGGGCGGCTCCCACAGCTCGACCTTGTTGCCCTCGGGGTCGATGACCCAGGCGAACTTGCCGTATTCGCCGTCGTCGAATTTGTCCAGCACCTGGCAACCCTCGGCTTTCAACAGCGCCACCAAGGCCCGCAAATCGGCCACCCGGTAATTGATCATGAAGGGCGCGTTGCTCGGCGCAAACTGATCGCCGTCGGCTGGGCCCACCGACCAAATAGTCGTCCCCCCACTCGGCTTGCCTTCGGCATCGGCCCAAGTGAAGGCCGCGCCGCCCCAGTCCTGCACATCAATGCCCAGATGGCGCTTGTACCAAGCGTGCATGGCCTTGGGGTCTTGGGCCTTGAAAAACACTCCACCAATGCCTGTGACGCGTTTCATCGCTAACACCTCGGTTTGAGCTTTGCAGCAGGACTCGTCGCATTTGAAAGGGCAACGCAGCCATCGAACGGGCCAACTACCGCCTAAGCAATTGCGGCGCTATCCCCTCGTTGGCTGCGTCGATGCAAATGCTAACACCGAGCAACTGCGGGGCGCCTTTGCTGATAGACCCTTGGCGGTCCAAGCCAAGAACACAGCCAGGGCTGATTCGGCTACGCTGCCTTGTCCAGGCCCGGCACAAAAAACACCTGCCCCCCGTGGGTCAGCTCGTCGATGCGTTTGGCCTTCAAGGGGGCATAGTCCTCAGACTCATACAAGGCTTGGGCCTGCTCCGCCGAGGGGAAGCGAAGAATCGCTGTGAAATTGCCCGCCGCCACACCTTCTTTCACCACAAAGTTTGGCGTGGCCGCAAGAAACTCACCGCCATGCTTCGCGGCCAGGGCCCCCAGTTTGGAGCCGTAGTCGGCGAAGTACTGCGCGAAGTCTTTCACATCAAACTGAACGATGACAAAGCAAGGCTGCGCCATGGGCCACTCCTGAAAATGGGGCTCACCGACAGCTCAGCAGGGCGTCTGCCGGTCCTTTCTGAGTTGATGAGCAATGCACAAAAAGAGACCCATTGGAGCAGCAGCGCGACTGCCCGCTTGAAGTCATGGGCTGCTCAGGCCAAGACATGCGCAGAGTAGGCGCCGCGCTCCAAATAGGCCACATCCGCCCCATAGCTGCCCAGCTTGTCGGCCAGGGAAGCCGCCAAGGGCGAGGGCTGGAAGCCCCAGCGGCCCCAAAAGGCCGAGGAGTTTTGCACCGCGATCAAGCAAGCGCGGTCCAGGCCGCTGGTGTGCAGCCCGTCTAAAAACCGCTGCACCAGCGCCTGCGCCAAACCCTGACCGCGCGCCTGCGGGTCGACCGAGAGGTCGTGCAGATACAGGCAATCGGGCTGCGCGGGCAGCACGCAATCGGGTGCGTCCAGCAAGGGCGGTGCCTCGGCCCGCCAAGGCAGGGCGAAAAGATAGGCACGCAAGGAGCCGCCAGCCTCGGCACTGGCCGCCGCCACCCAGCAGTGCGCGGGCGCGGCGTACAGCTTGGCCGCCAGCGAGGCCTCGGACTCAGGCACCAGTTCGGTGAAGCAGGCGGCTTGGATGCGCAGCACCTCGGCCAGATCGGCGGGCTGCATGGGGCGGATCAGAGACGGGGACGCGGGCACAACAAGAACAGGCAAGAACGAGAACAAGGACAACAACAGATTCCATCCTGCGCGCTTGCCGGCGGCCACGAGGGCCCGGCTCAGCGCGAGGGGGCACATTGTCCCAGACCGCGTGGCAGCCCCCCGCCGAGTGCCCAGCCGAGCACCCGAGCCAGTGAACAGCACAGGGCCGCGCCCTGCCCGCGCCGGGCTTCTTTCAATAAAATCGCGCCCCATCATGCAAGCCCACCGTCTCGAACTCCTGGCCCCGGCCCGTGATGCCGATATCGGCATCGAAGCGATCAACCATGGCGCCGATGCCGTCTACATCGGGGGCCCCGGTTTTGGCGCGCGCGACAAAGCGCCCAATAGCGTGGCCGATATCGAGCGCCTGTGCCGCCATGCCCACCGCTTCGGCGCGCGCATCTTCGTGACCATGAACACCATCTTGCGCGATGACGAGCTTGAGGGCGCGCGTCAGCAGGCTTGGCAGTTGCATGCAGCCGGTGTGGATGCCTTGATCGTGCAAGACATGGGCCTGCTGGAGCTGGACCTGCCGCCGCTGCAGCTGCACGCCAGCACCCAGACCGACATCCGCACGCCCGAGAAGGCGCGCTTTTTGCAGGACGTGGGCTTCTCGCAAATGGTGCTGGCGCGTGAGCTGGACCTGGGCCAGATCCGCGCCATCCGCGCCCAGGTGCAAGAGGCCACGCTGGAATTCTTCATCCACGGCGCGCTGTGTGTGGCCTACAGCGGCCAATGCTTCATCAGCCATGCCCACAGCGGCCGCAGCGCCAACCGCGGCAACTGCTCGCAAGAATGCCGCCTGCCCTACACCGTGACCGATGCGCAAGGCCGCGTGATTGCACACGACAAGCATGTGCTCAGCCTCAAAGACAACGACCAGAGCGCCAATTTGGAGCTGCTGGCCGATGCCGGCATCCGCAGCTTCAAGATCGAAGGCCGCTACAAAGACATGGCCACGGTGAAGAACGTCACCGCCCATTACCGCTTGCTGCTGGACGCGCTGATGGAGCGCCGCAGCGAGTACCGCCGCAGCAGCAGCGGGCATTGCAAGTTCAGCTTCACACCGCAGCCCGAGCAGGGCTTCAACCGCGGCGGCACCGACTACTTCGTCAACGGCCGCAAGATCGACATCGGCGCCTTTGACAGCCCCAAGCACGCCGGCCTGCCGGTAGGCCATGTGGTGGCCGTGGCCGAGCAGCATTTCGATGTGGACACCGGCGACGCCACCCTGGCGCTGAACAACGGCGACGCCCTCACCTGGTGGGACCGCCAAGGCGAGCTGCAAGGCGTGCCCATCAACACCGCCGAGCCGCTGGGCGGCACCCGCTGGCGCATAACGCCAAATCTGCACGGCAATCAAGCCGCGCAAAGCGTGGCCGATTTGAAAGACCTGCGCCGCGACTTGGCCCTGAGCCGCAACCGCGACATGGCTTGGGAGCGCCTGCTGGCCAAGCCATCGGCCGAGCGCCGCATCGCCGTGGACCTGAGCCTGGCGCAAACCTGGGTGGATGGCGAGCCCGGCTTTGAGCTCAGCCTGAAGGACGAAGACGGCCACCGTGGCGTGGCCCGCGTCCAGCATGCCCACGAGCCCGCCCGCGATGCCAAGCAGGCCGAGGCCACGCTCAAAGAGCAGCTGTGCAAGCTGGGCACCACCATTTTTGAAGCCCGGCGCGTGCGCCTGGCTTGGCGCGAGAGCTGTTTCTTGCCCGCCTCCCTGGTCAACCAGCTGCGCCGCGAGGCCGTCAGTGCGCTGGAAGAGGCCCGCGAACAAGGCTTGGAACGCCTGCCCCGTGCCACACCGGTGGAGCCGCCCGTACCCTACCCCGAAGACACGCTGAGCTATCTGGCCAATGTCTACAACAGCCAGGCGGCCGCCTTCTACGCCAAGCACGGCGTCAAGGTCATTGGCGCGGCTTACGAAAGCCACGAGGAGCTGGGCGAGGTCAGCCTGATGATCACCAAGCACTGCGTGCGCTGGAGCCTGAGCCTGTGCCCCAAACAGGCCAAGGGCGTGACCGGCGTGCAAGGCACGGTGCGCGCCGAGCCCCTGGTGCTGCAGCATGGCGAAGACCGCCTAACGCTGCGTTTCGACTGCAAGCCCTGCGAGATGCATGTGGTGGGCGCCATGCGCAAAAACGTGCTCAAGCAGCTGAAGGCCGAGCCCCTGACGTTTTATCGCACCCGGCCCGCGGCCCGGGTTTGAGCGCAAGCGGCGCCCGCAACAGGCGTGCCGGTGTGTCAGTTGCGGGGCTGGATTGCGTGGTCCGCGCTCAGACCTGCACCACGTCCAGCCCGAGTTCGCGCAGCGCCTGGAGGGTGTCGGGCTTGGCCCCCTGGTCGGTGATCAACACATTCAACTCGCGGATGCTCGCCACCTGGTGATTGGCAATCACGCCAAGGCAGGCTTCGCCGCCCATCACCACCGTGCGGTCCGCTTGCTCCATCGACACCCGCATGATCTCGGCCTCTTCGAAGTACTTGGCTGAAAACCCGCGTTCAGGGTGCAGCGCACAGGCGCCGGTGAAGTAAATATCGAAGCGCATTTTGCGCAGCGCGTTGGTGGTGGCAATGCCCACGCAACGCAGGGCTGGTTTGAAGAAACTGCCGCCCAGCAGAATCACCTCCACCTTGTCGTGATGGACCAACTCACTGGCAATCAAGGGGCAGGCGCTCACCACGGTCAGCGGCACGTCTCGCGGCAGCGCTCGGGCGAGATAACGGCAGGTTTCACCGGAATCGAGCAAGAGGGTTTGGCGCGGCTGAATGAAGGCCAAGGCCGCCTCGGCGCGCTTTTGCTTGGCAGGGTCTTGGTCTTCGAGACGGTCGGCATAGTCCGCCACCTCCAACTGCAAGGGCAGGGCCCCGCCGTGCACGCGGCGCAGCAATTGCAGTTCGCCCAAGCGATTGAGGTCGCGCCGCATGGTGTCTTCTGAAACACCCAGTTGCTGCGCCAGGTCGGCGGCATAGACCCGCCCTTTGCGGGTCAGCTCTTGAAGAATCAAGGTTTGTCGTTCCGCCAGCAGCATGCTTGCTTGCTCCTGTTTTTGCATGTTTGTGCGTATTTTACTTGTGCATCGCGGAATTCCGCTGCTAACATCCGCGCGAATTTGCTTGTTTATGCGGCTTTATCTTGAAACTCATGCATGAAGCCGTAAATTCGCTGAGCTCACACCAAGGAACGCCAAATGATCTCCCCCGGCTTTGACCTGGGCCGCTACCAAGCCCTGATCTTTGACATGGACGGCACGCTACTGGATTCCAGCCAGGCCTTGCGCGCGGTGTTCAGTCGTTGGTGCGCCAAGCATCACTTGGACGTGGACCGGGTGCTGACGCTCTGCCATGGCTCACCCGTCCGCAATTTTTTGGGGCAACTCTTGCCCCATGCCGACCCGCTGGAGGAAGAACGCCAGCTGAATGCCGCCGAAGCCCAGGAGCGCACCGGCATCGTCGCCCTGCCCGGCGCGCGCGCCTTGCTGGACGGCCTGGATGCAGCCGGCCTGCCCTGGGGCATTGCCACCTCCAGCGTGGAGGCCGTGGCCCGCTTGCGTCTGCACGAAGCGGGCTTGCCAGTGCCCGAGGTGCTGATCACCGCTGAACAAGTGAAAGACGGCAAACCCGACCCCGAGCCCTTTGTGCTTGCCGCCGCTCGCCTCGGTGTGGCGCCCGCGCAGTGCTTGGCCTTTGAAGACTCACGCAACGGCGTGCAATCGGCCCTGGCCGCCGGCTGCGACCTGGTGGTGATGAGCGATGACCGCGCCTGGACCCAAGCCCTGCAAGCTCAACACCGCCAGATTCAAGCGACGCTGCGCAACTATCTGAGCCTGCTGGACCAGCTGCCCGCGCCTGCGAGGCCATGCGCATGAACGACTCCTCCCACGCCCAGGGCGCTCAGCCCACAAGCTCAGCTTCCGCCGCCGCGCCGGCTCGGCAGCGTTTGTTTGAGAAGTACTGGGACCGCGCCGGGGTCTTGATCGGCCTGCTGGGCTGCTTGGCGCAATCAACCCAGGTGATCAGCGAATGGCAGCGCAGCGGCCCCAGCAGCTTGTTGCTGCCTTTTGTGGTGGCCTATTGGCTGTCGTTCGCCTTCTGGTTGGCCTATGGCCTGTTCTTCAAGCGCACGGCCATCATCGTCACCAACAGCATCGCCCTGCTCTTGCAAACCGCCCTGCTCTTGGCGCCCCGCTGAGCCGCGAGGCTTGCAGCGCAAGCGCTGTCACGCGCATGCACTCGCCCTGACCCGGCGGCGGCACGCAGAAAAGCAAACGAAGAGCTACGCCCGCTGCGCCCAGAGCGTCCAAAGAAAGGACTTGCCGAACAAGCCAGAGTCGGGCGCTGGCTCCGTCATTGGGCGAATGCTGTGAATCTGTAGCGAGCCCGACCAATGCTCTCGCAGCTGGTCTTCGGTGAAGCCCAGCCCGCCGCCCAGCGAGCGGTGCTGGTAAACCTCGGCGTCCGAATAACCGCTGCCCCCCTCGGGCCTAAAGCAAGTCAGGCCGAACCACCCGCCCGGCTTGAGCAATGTGCCAACGGCGGCGATGTACTGCGGGCGCCGATGCGGCGCGATGTGGTGAAAGCAGCCGGAGTCATAGACCAAGTCATACGAACCCGGTGCCGCCTTGAAGTCCAACACCGATTGGCAATGCCAGGTCAGCCGCGCTTGGGCTTGGGCTTGCGCTTCAAGCGCCCGCTCTTGGGCCCAGGCAATCGCCGTGGGCGAATAGTCCAGCCCTTCAACGACGAAGCCGGCGCGCGCCAGATGAATGGCGTTTCTGCCATTGCCGCAACCCAAATCAATCGCGCGGCCGGCCCTCAAAACCCCCGACTGGAGCCACGCGTCCAAGCTTTCATCCGGGGCCCCACCAAAGAACTCACAAGGCCGGGCTCTCAGGGCATAAAACGTATCCCATCGATCCTGCCCCTGGCCTAGCAGCAAGGCATCGAGGGCTTTGAGTTCGGCCTCGGTTGAAGCGGGGAATGGGGTGTTCATGGTCATAGATCGCATGCCTTCGGTCGATGCCCGATGTTGAGTCGGCGGGTTCTTCGGAGTGGGCGTGTGAAGCGACGGGGCTGGAGCGCGAGCGTCAAGCCAGCCGATCTTGCGACACCGATTGGGAGGGAGTCTGCCTCACAGCCGATGAAACCAAAAAAGCCCTTTTGCTTCCGATCCAGTGGCGCGCCAAGCTCACGGAGTTAAGCGCGAGGTCCGACCTTGCGTTTCAAGTCCTCGTAGATCTTGATCAATTGCTTTGTGGCCCATTGGGGGCTTCAGATTTAAGGCCTGACCCTCGAGCCGCGTGTGGACCCAAGCCCTGCAAGCTCAACACCGCCAGATTCAAGCAACGCTGCGCAACTATCTCGGCCTGCTGGACCATCTGCCCGCACCTGCGAGGCCATGCGCATGAACGACTCCTCCCATGCCCAGGGCGCTCATCAGCCCACAAACCCAGCCGCTGCCGCCGCGCCCGCTCGGCAGCGTTTGTTTGAAAAGTACTGGGACCGCGCCGGGGTCTTGATCGGCCTGCTGGGCTGCTTGGCGCAGTCAACCCAGGTGATCAGCGAATGGCAGCGCAGCGGCCCCAGCAGCTTGTTGCTGCCTTTTGTGGTGGCCTATTGGCTGTCGTTCGCCTTCTGGTTGGCCTATGGCCTGTTCTTCAAGCGCACGGCCATCATCGTCACCAACAGCATCGCCCTGCTCTTGCAAACCGCCCTGCTCTTGGCGCCCCGCTGAGCCGCGAGGCTTGCAGCGCAAGCGCTGTCACGCGCATGCACTCGCCCTGACCCGGCGGCGGCACGCAGAAAAGCAAACGAAGAGCTACGCCCGCTGCGCCCAGAGCGTCCAAAGAAAGGACTTGCCGAACAAGCCAGAGTCGGGCGCTGGCTCCGTCATTGGGCGAATGCTGTGAATCTGTAGCGAGCCCGACCAATGCTCTCGCAGCTGGTCTTCGGTGAAGCCCAGCCCGCCGCCCAGCGAGCGGTGCTGGTAAACCTCGGCGTCCGAATAACCGCTGCCCCCCTCGGGCCTAAAGCAAGTCAGGCCGAACCACCCGCCCGGCTTGAGCAATGTGCCAACGGCGGCGATGTACTGCGGGCGCCGATGCGGCGCGATGTGGTGAAAGCAGCCGGAGTCATAGACCAAGTCATACGAACCCGGTGCCGCCTTGAAGTCCAACACCGATTGGCAATGCCAAGTCAGCCGCGCTTGGGCTTGGGCTTGCGCTTCAAGCGCCCGCTCTTGGGCCCAAGCAATCGCCGTGGGCGAATAGTCCAGCCCTTCAACGACGAAACCGGCGCGCGCCAGATGAATGGCGTTTCTGCCATTGCCGCAACCCAGATCCAGTGCGCGGCCGGCCTTCAAAACCCCCGACTGGAGCCAAGCGTCCAAGCTCTCATCCGGCGCCCCGCCAAAGAACTCACAAGGCCGGGCTCTCTGGGCATAAAACGTATCCCATCGATCTTGCCCTTGGCCCAGCAGCAAGGCATCGAGGGCTTTGAGTTCGGCCTCGGTTGAAGCGGGGAACGGGGTGTTCATGGTGATAAATCGCATGCCTTCGGTCGATGCCCGGTGCTGAGTCGGCGGGTTCTCTGGGGTGGGCTTGTGAAGCGACGGGACTGGAGCGCAAGCGTCAAGCCAGCCGATCTTCCGACACCGATTGGGAGGGAGTCTGCCTCACAGCCGATGAAACCAAAAAAGCCCTTTTGCTTCCGATCCAATGGCGCGCCAAACTCACGGTGGTAAGCGCGAGGTCCGACCTTGAGTTTCAAGTCCTCGTAGATCCTGGTCAATTGCTTTGTGGCCCATAGGGGCTTCAGATTTAAGGCCTGACCCTCTAGCCCCTTGAAATGCGGGTTCAGCACGCTTTTTTAGTATTGCGTTTATGGCGTCCGAAAGGTACGGCTCCAACGATGCTGGGCGGTTATCGTCCGGCACCAACTTTTTCGAATCATCCTCTTTGTATCCAAATAGGAGAAAGCCCCCGCCATGATTCTCTAGCGCAATGAGTGCCTTGGCCACTATTCCGTGTGACTCCGCATCTGACATGTCTAGCCATTGCTTTATTTCGAAGTCTAGAGTCTCAGAAGGACTGAGAAGCCAGTCTTCGAAGCGCGAGTTAACGTCCCTATTCAGCACGTGCGTTGCTCCTTTGAGTTGTGTATGCCTAACTAGTTGTATATCGACAGCAAATGCCGCATAACAAAGTCAGTGTCGTAATAACAGACTCTGTAAACACTGAGGCAACTGCTTGATTTGGCTGAATATTCTTCTGTTTCGATGCGACTTCAAACTGTATTAATTTTCCCGACAAAAACCGCAGCTATTACAAACAGCCCGCCCGGCACGCGAGACCCACACAGGGGGAAGCAGGTAAGCATCTTGCCGTCAGATTATGACGTTAGCTTCCACCAAAATCTGCGCGCCACGGGTTCCTCGGGATGAAACAGAGCCACATTTGTTTCAACGCAACCTTCGCTTAGACGCCCCTCGCAGCATCGACTTGCATAGGCCAGCAAGTGTCGGGCCCGTTACGACACTGATCCTCGCAGCTCACGAGCCCGTGGGCGATAAACCCAAGACCCCGAGCCCACCTCATAAGCTCAGTCATCTTCCTCATATCCCCGCCGCCGACTTGGCCGCACAATGCGGCACCGCCATTTTTTGAAATTCGGCCCCATCCGGGCTGAACCGAGACCGGAACGATGCTCACCATGAAGAAACCGAACCGCACTGTGCTGGCCATTGCCTCCTTGAGCTTGGCTGCTGCTTTATCCGGGGGCCTGCTGCTGCCACAGGCGGCCATGGCGGCCAGCGCCACGGCCAGCGTGGCTTGGCAGGCGGCCAGTGCCGATGCGGACATCGAGAAGGCTTTTGCCCAGGCCAAGGCCGAGAAGAAGCCGGTGCTGCTGTACTGGGGTGCCAAGTGGTGCCCGCCGTGCAATCAGCTGAAGGCCACGCTGTTCAACCGGCAAGACTTCATCGAGCAGACGCAGGCCATCGTGCCGGTGCATATCGACGGCGATTCGCCCGGTGCGCAAAAGCTGGGCACACGCTTCAAGGTGCGCGGCTACCCGACCATGATTTTGTTCAGCGCCGATGGCCGCGAGATCACCCGTCTGCCGGGCGAGATCGATGCGCCGCAGGTGATCAAGGTGTTGCAGCTGGGCTTGGCTGGTGGCCGCCCGGTGGGTGATGTTTTGGCCGACGCCAAGGCCGGCAAAAAGCTCAGCGCCAATGAGTGGCGCTTGCTGGGCTTTTACTCCTGGGAAACCGGCGAGTCGCAGCTGGTGCCCGCGGCGGAGCTGCCGGCGCTGCTGGGCCAGCTGGCGGTGGCTTCGCAAGGCGTGGACGCCGAAACTACCACCCGCTTGTGGCTCAAGGCCCTGGCCGCCAACAACGAAGGCAAGGCCGGCTTGAAGGTCGATGCCAAGCTGAGCGACTTGGTGCATCAGGTGCTGGCCAACCCGACCGAGGCGCGCGCGCAGATGGACGTGCTGAGCAACGGCGCGGGCGATATCGTCAAAACGCTGGCGCCAGAAGCCGGCGCTGCCCGCAACAAACTGATCGGCGAATTTGAAGTGGCGCTCAAGCGCCTGGAAGCCGACGCCAGCTTGTCGCGCGCCGACCGCCTGGGCGCTTTGGGCGCTCGGGTTGATTTGGCCCGGCTGGACGTCGCCAAGACCGAGCTGCATCCCAAGCTGAGCCCGGCCTTGGTCAAAGAAGTGAAAGACGCCGCCGCCAAGGCAGACCGCGAAATCACCGATGGCTACGAGCGCCAAGCCGTCATCACCTCGGCCGCCTACCTGCTGGGCCAAGTGGGCCAGTGGAAAGACAGCGATGACTTGCTCAAGGCCAGCCTGAGCAAGAGCCACTCGCCCTACTACCTGATGAGCTCGCTGGGCGGCAATGCCAAGAAGCAGGGCCGCAAGGACGAAGCGCTGCAGTGGTACGAGCAGGCCTTCAACAAGAGCGAAGGCCCGGCCACGCGCTTGCAATGGGGTTCGGGCTATGTGGCCGCGCTGACCGAGCTGGCGCCGCAAGACGCCGCCCGCATTGAAAAAGCCGCCGCGCAACTCTTCAACGAAGCCGCGCAAGACAAGGGCAGCTTCTACGAGCGCAGCGCCCGTTCGCTGCAGCGCGTGGGCAGCTCGCTGCTGAAGTGGAATGCCGATGGCAAGCATGACGCTTCCATCGCCCGGCTGAAGACCCAGCTGGACGGCATCTGCAGCAAGGTGGACAGCGCCGACAAGCAGCGCGCCACCTGCGAAGGCTTGCTGAAGGCGCCTGGCAAAAAGGCCTAACCCTGAGGCTGAACGGCGAGGCTGGCCTCAGCCTCGTTCTTCAACCCAAGGCGCCCAGCAGGGTCTCGACCGATTCCTGGCTCAGGTCGGGCGCGCGCCAGGCTTGCAGCCACGCGGCCAGCTGCTCTTGCGGCATGGGCTTGGCAATGAAGTAACCCTGCCCCTCGTCGCAGCCCAGCTCGGCCAGCATCTTCCAGGCTTTGCCGGTTTCCACGCCTTCGGCTACCACGCTCAGGCCCATATTGTGGGCAAGCTCGATGGTGGAGCGCACGATCTTGGCGTCGCCCACATCACGCTCCATCGCCAGCACAAAGCTCTTGTCGATCTTCAGCTCGGAGACCGGCAGGCCCTTCAAATAGGCCAGCGAGGAGTAGCCGGTGCCGAAGTCGTCAATCGACAACTTGAAGCCCATGGCGTGCAGCTCATTGAGCGTGTCGAGCGCGCGCTGCGGGTCGTCCATGATGGCGCTCTCGGTGATCTCCAGGCACAGCGCCTCGGTGGGCGCTTGGTGCTCGGCCAGCAGAGCGGCGATCTTGGCCGGCAGGTCCACGTCCATCAAATCGCGGGTGGAGAGATTGACGCTGATGCGCAGGGCCAGGTCTTGCTGCCGCAGCTGCGCCCAGGCGCGCACCGACTCGGCCATCACCCAGCGGCTGAGCTCGCGGATGAAGCCGGTTTGCTCCGCAAACGGAATGAACTGCATGGGCGGCACCAGGCCGCGCTCCGGGTGCAGCCAGCGCACCAAGGCCTCGGCGCTGATGACTCGGCCGCTTTGCAAGTCCACCTTGGGCTGCAAATACAGGCGCAGCTGATGGCCTTCCACCGCACGGCGCAAATCGCCCAGCAATGACAGTGACTCCTGGCTGCCCACGTCCAGCTGCGCGGTGTAGACCACACAGCCGCTTTGGCGCTTTTTGGCCGCATACATGGCCAGGGCGGCGCGACTCAGCAGCTGCTTGCCGTCTTGGCCGTGCAGCGGCGCCAAGACGATGCCGATGCTGGCACTGAGGTCCACCGTCTGGTCTTGCAAGGACACGGCGGTTTCAAAGTCTTTGCGGATCTGCTCGGCGGCGGCGCGGGCGGCGGCTTCGTCAGCCGGGGCCAGCAGCAACACGAATTCATCGCCGCCCAGGCGCGCCAAGCGGTGCTCGCGGCCCGCAAACAAACGCTGCAAGCGCTCGGCCACCGCGCACAACAAGGCGTCGCCAAAGTCATGGCCTTGCACATCATTGACATGCTTGAAGCGGTCCAGGCCCAGCAGCAACACGGCCAGCGGCTGCGCCCCATCGCCCCGCAAGCGCTGCTGCAGGCCTTCGCTGAAGCCCGTGCGGTTGGGCAGGCCGGTCAAGGCATCGGTGTAGGCCAGGGTGTTGAGCCGCGCATCGCGGGCCTGGATGCCTTGGCGCATGGCCTCAAAGGCGGCGGCCAAGTCGCCCACCTCATCGCCCGAGGCGCGCTGGACCGGGGTTTGGTAGTCGCCGCGCCCGAGTTGCTCGGCGGCGCGGGCCAAATCTTTCACCGGCCCGCTGATGCGCCGCGCCATCAACACCGAGCCCAGCGCAAACACCGCCACGCCGATGAGCGTCAGCGCCAGCAGGGTCAGTTGCAATTCGCGGTAAGGCGCCACGGCCTCGTCAAACGAGCGCAGCAGCAACACGCCCAGGCGCTGCTGCGCGCCCTGCACCGGGTCCAACAGCGGCGCCAGAAAGCCGCGCATGTTTTCGCCGCCGGCCGCCGTGGCGAAGAGGCCGCTGTCGGCCGGGATTTGCGCCACCAAAAGGGCGGCGCTGGCCTCGGGCAAGAGGCTGAGCAAGCTTTGCCAATGCCCGGGTTGGTCTTGCCGCACCACCACGGCCCGCAGCTCTGAGAGCTGCTGCAAGTCGCTGAGCAAGGCGCGCTCCAAGGCAAAACCCATCAAGATCCAGCCGACCTGGGCCGGCGTCTTCACCGGCGCCCAGGCCAGTTGATAGACCTGGCCGCCCAGCAGCGCCAGCCGGGCGGTTTCGCCGCTGGGCTTGGCGCCGGGCTTGAGTTCGGTTTGCAGCTGTGCAATCAGCGCAGCGTCGTCGCGGGTGGCGGCCACCAGCTTCAAGTCATTGTCAAAGTAGGCCACGACGCTGGCGCCCACGCGATCGCCCAGGTTGCCCAAGGCGTCTTTGATGGTCTCCACCGTGCCCTGTTCGGCCAGCGGCAGGCCCACGGCGTCGATGAAGCCATAGTCCTTGGCCAGCAGCTCGGCGGCGTCATGCAGCTTGTCGGCCCGCTGGCTCAGCAGGCGGCGGAAGATGCGCTCGCCGGTTTTCAGCTCGGTGGCAATGGAGGCATCGGCATTGCGGGCAATGCTGGAACGAATCAAGCCAAAGCTGGCGAACTGCACCACCAGCAGCAGCGCCAAGAACAGCGCAACGATGCGGCCTTCCAGGCGGCGCAGGTTCAGGTAGTCAGGCATCTTCCCTTGGCTCTTTGTTTCATTCGGCGGATCAGTCGCTCAAGACCAGCTTGCTGGCCGCGCCACTGGCCTGGCCGTCCGGCGCCACAGTCAAGGGCTGCGGCAAGGTCTGCAAGACGGGGGCCTTGAGGCTGGCATGCCAGGCCTTGACGCGGTGCTCACCCGCCGGCAGCTCGAACCGGGCCAGGCCCTGGGCGTCGGTGATGGCAAAAACCGGGGTGTCCACCACCACGATATGGGCGCTCATGCGGTCGTGGATATTGCAGCCCAGCGCGGCCACGCCGGGTTTGTCAAACACCACCGGCTCGGCCGGCGTGCCCGAGTAGAGCTTGATGTCAAAGGCTTTGATCGGCGAGAAGGAATAGACATGATGCCGCACCACATCAAAGTTAGGAAATGACACCGCCGTGCCGGTCTGCACCACCAACACCGCGGGCTGAAACTGGCGGTCGCGCTGGCCGACTTCCGCCTTGGCCGTGCTGGTCTTGCTGCTGCGCCCGGCGACTTCGACCGCCACGGCCGCACCGGCCAGCGGCTTGCCGGCGGCGTCGCTGACTTGCACCGTCCAGGGCAACGCTTGGGCCCTGCTGCAAGCCAGGGCGATGAGGCCCCAGGCGCAGCCCTGGGCCAGCAA
Source organism: uncultured Burkholderiales bacterium (assembly GCA_945952065.1). Classification (GTDB taxonomy): domain Bacteria; phylum Pseudomonadota; class Gammaproteobacteria; order Burkholderiales; family Burkholderiaceae_C; genus Paucibacter_A. Next base: position 318,549 of record CAMFGY010000001.1, read on the forward strand.
GGGCCATGGCTGCGACAGACGCTGATCTGATGCTTGCATGATCTTCCGTTCCAAGCCAGCGGAGGCCAAGCTCAAGGCTTGACGATAGCCGGTTTCATCGGCGCCAGCAGGCGCAGCAGCTCATTCTTCTCGCGCGCGGCCACGTCGGCGGCGTCCAGCTCCTGGCGCAAGATCTCGACAAAGGCGTCGAACTCCGCATGCGTGATGCCCAGGTCGCGGTGCACCGGCCCCATGGCCTGGCCCTGGTACTTGCAGCCGCCGCCCGCCAGCGCGCAGAGCTGCTCGGTCAGGCTTTCTTGCAGCGGTGCCAGCTTGATGCCCTCAAAGCTGCGCCGGGTGCGGGCGTCTTGTGCCGCCCGGCCCAAGGTCTTGCCCATCAAGGCCGAAACCCCGGCCTGGCCGCCCAAACGCTCGTACAAGCTGGCGCTTGGCGGCGGCGTCATCACACAAGCCGACAAGAGCACAGCAGCGCAGATCAAATACAGCAGGCCTTGGCGGCGGGGGGTGCGATCGAGGTCGGCAAACATGGTGGGTGGCAAAAATCGTAAGAAAAAAGTGTGGGGGCTGACGCTTTTGTGCTTCAGCCGCGGGGAAAAAGTCCGATGACGGAAGAGGCACGGGGCAGGCGACAGCAAGCCATCACCCCCAGCCCCCTCTTATCGACCCTCGCCCCCCTGACTTGAGACATGTGCGCCATGCTTGCGACTTTTGCCCTCCCCGCCCGATTGTTCTGCGCCGTGAGCCTGGCCCTGCTGGCCGCGAGCCCCCCGCTCGCCCGAGCCGGCGAGCGGCTGCTGGGCAGCTCGGGCGTGAGCCAGGTGGAAGGTGCGGCAGGCGGAGGCTTGAGCCCCTGGGCCCTGATCGCCGGCAGCGGCAGCCGCGACCAGATCGGCGCCTCGGCCTTTGCGACGCGGGTGCAAACGCGCGGCGGCTATGTGCTGGAAGCCGGCGGCGCGGCCGTGGGTTTTTATGACCGGCTGGAGCTCTCACTGGCGCGCTGGCGCTTTGGCCTGTCTGACACCGTGCCGGGCCAAAGCCTGGGCCTGGAGGTGCTGGGGCTGAAGTGGCGGGTGATGGGCGACGCGGTCTATGACGCGGACAGCTGGCTGCCGCAAATTGCCCTGGGCCTGCAGCACAAACGCCACCGCGACCCCGCCGTGCCGCGTTTGCTGGGCGCGCAGCAAGACCAAGACACCGAGCCTTATGTCGCCGCTACCAAGCTCTGGCTGGGTGCTGCCGGGGGCTTCAATCTGCTGGGCAATCTGACGCTGCGCGGCACCCGCGCCAATCAAATGGGCTTGCTGGGCTTTGGCGGCGACCGCGGGGCTTCACGCCAGCTACATGCCGAAGCGGCCTTGGTGCTGCTGCCGCGCGACAACCTGGGCCTGGGCCTGGAGTGGCGCAGCAAGCCCAGCCTGCTGAGCGCCGCGCCGGAAACACGCGCGCTGGACCTGTTTGTGACTTGGTGGCCGCAGGCGAACCTCAACCTCACCGTGGCCTATCTGGACCTGGGCCAGATCGCCAACAAGACGCAGCAGCGCAGCAGCTATGTCTCGCTGCAGGCGCAGTTCTGAGCGCTGCGCCTGAGACGCGTCGGGCTACCAGCGTGTGTCCAGCGTCAGCGCCAGCAGGCGGCCGGGCCGTTCGGCATAGCTGCCGCTGCCGCGCAGCTCGTAGCTGCGGCGATTCAAGGCATTGCTGAGCAGCACGCGCAGGGCTGAAGGCTGGGCGCCGAGCTGGAAGGGCCAGCGCAGGCCCAAGTCCAGCTCGGTGATGGCGGGCAGCTCGACCTGGTTGTCGCGAGTGGCGGGCATGGGGCCGTTGTGGGTCAGACCCGCGTCCAGGCTCAGGCCGCCCAGGGCGGCGGGCCGCCACACGGTGTTGAGCTTGAAGACCCGCTCGGGCTGGCCCACCGGCCGGGCACCCACGCGACCCAGGCTGACGCCCTCGCCCAAGACGCGCGGCCGCATCAGCACCGCGCCGCCCACCAGCTGCCACTCGGGCGCCGGCTGGCCGTTCAGCGAGAGCTCCACGCCGCGATGCCGGACCTCGCCCAGCTCGGTGAAGAGCTGCTTGGCATCGAGGTTGTAATAAGGCTTGCTGACTTCAAAGACCCCGGCCACCAGCTTCATCTTGGGGTGCAGCTGCCAGCGCAGACCGGCATCGTGCTGCGAGGTCTTGATGGCGGGCATGGCCTGGTTGCGGTTGCTGGCATTGCCCGGGGCCACGCCGCTTTCTTCCAGGCCATGGGTCAGGCCGGCGTAAAAGGCCAGCGTGGGGCTCCAATGCCAGGCGGCGCTGAGGTTGTAGAGCAAGGGCTGGTCGGTGGTCTCGGCCTGCGGCTGCTCGGGGCGGCTGACGCGTTTGCGGTAATGGGTTTGCTGCACGCCGGCGTTCAGCTCCAAGTGCTGCGCCCAGCGCAGCTCATAGGCCAGGCCCAGCCAAGTCTGGCGCACCTCGTCGCGGCTGCTTTTGTCCGAGAAATTGAACACCGGCTCGGGGGGCTGGAAGGACGCGGTCTGGCTCACGCGGCCGTAATCAAAAGTCTGCGAATCCCCCAGGCGCCGGTCGCGCGCGCGGCCCGCAGCCTGCAGATGCAGACGCTGCGCCCAGGGCGCCGGGCTGAAGGCCCAGCTCAGACGCACTTCGCCGCTGTCGGAGGCGACCTTGCTGGGTGCATCGGCAATGATCAGGCGCTGCGCCGTGCCGTCGGGGCTCATGTTCAGCAAGAGATTGCTGAAGCCCGCCCGGTCATCAAACTCGGAGTGAAACAGGCCAGCCCGCACTTGCCACTGCGCATCAAAAGCATGGCGCAGCAGGCCCCCGAAATTGCGCCCGGTGCCGCGGTAGCTGGCCCAGTCGGGCCCTTGAAATTTGCGTTGCTCGCCCAGCGGCGGCAGCTCGGCGCCAGCGCTGGAGACCTGCGGGCCGGTGCGGTCAAACGGAGTGTCGATGGCGGAGGCGAACACCATGGCCTCGGTGTTGTGCTGCGGCCGCCACCACAAGGCCAGGCTGCCGGTGCCATAGCGGCCATTTGTGCCATTGGTGTACTCCGGCAAGCCCAGCGAGACCCCGCCGGTCAGGGCCAGCTGGCCTTCGACCAGGTTTTGATTGAAGTCCAGATCCAAATACTTCGCGCCCCAGCTGTCGGCGGTGAGCATCAGCTGGCCGCTGCTGCGCCCGTCTTCATGCGGGCGGCGCAGGCTGTAGTCGACGATGCCGGTGGGCGCCGGGAAGGCAAAGCCCTGGGCCGACAGACCGACCCGCACCCGGCTGGACTCGCGCAGCCGCGCACTGATGCCCCAGACCTGGTCGAAGTACAGGCCCTCCACCCGCACATTGCCCGCCGCCGTGGGTGAGAAGCCGCGCACGCTGCTGCTGGTGTAAAGGCCAATGGTCTCGCGGCCAATGCTGGTGCCAAAGGCATCGTTGGCGGCTTGCACGGCGGCGTCATTGGCTTGGGCGCTCAGGCTCAGGGCCGCGAGGCTCAGGGCGAGAGTCGTCGGCAGGGCCGGGGCTGGAAATCGAAACGTCATAGGTTTGCGGGCCGACTCTGGCGCGGCCGCCTGGGGTTCATGGGCGCCTTGGCGCAAAGCCGCGCAGTCTAGGTGATCCACCGGCTGGGCGCGAAAGTCAGGGCATCAGGTCGCCACCAGCGCCTGCAGTTTTTCGCCCAGCAACCGCATGCGCTGATCGGGCAGCTGCGCCAGATCGGCCAGCGGCACCCAGGCCGCCGCGTGCACCTCGGCGATCTGTGGGTTCAGCGGCGCATGGCGGTCGGCCAAAAGCAAATAGGCATAGTCGTGGTGCCAGTGGGGGCCCTCTTGCTTGCGCGGGTTGGCGGGGATGGGGTGGCTGTCGATGTCGAAGGGCAGCGCCAGCCCTGTGGCCGGGTCTCGCCAGGCCGGATGCGGCTGCAGCTCGCTCACCCCTGTTTCTTCGCAAGCCTCGCGCAGGGCCGAGGCCCAGAGAGGGTCGGCCTCCTCATTGGGCTCGAAATGCCCGCCCGGCTGCAACCAGCGGCCCAGGGTTTTGTGGTGAATCAACAGCAGCTGCTGGGCCAGCGGGTCCCAGGTCACCGCGCTGGTGGTGATGTGACCGCGCAGATTGCGCCGACAAAACAGGTCTTGCGCCTCGTCAGCCAGTTGTTGAGTCAGGGCGGCGAGGCGCGCGGTTTCTGCGGCAGCACTTTGCGCCAGATAAGCACTCAAGACCTGCTGCGCTTGCAAACGAAGAGACGGTGTAGACATGGCGCGCATTGTCTGCGCAGGCGCTCGGCTCTGTGGCCCCGTCTTGATCTACCGCAAGACCAAGCCGGCCGCGCCGCCCGAGACTGGCGGCAGCTTCACCCTGGACTGCGCTGCATGAAATTGACGCCCTCGACATGGCTTCACGGCTTGGGATGGAAATCCTCTGGGGCGCTGCTGGCCGTGCTGCTGGGCGGCTTGCTGATCGCTTGGCGCAGCTGGCAGGGCCCGGAGGTGAGCACCGAGCGGGTACTGCGGCGCGACTTTGTGCAGTCGGTCGTGGCCAGCGGACGGGTCGAAACGCCGCACCGGGTGGACATTGCCGCGCAGATCACCGGCACCGTGGCCCGCGTGCCCGTGGCCGAGGGGCAGTTTGTCGAGGCCGGGGCCGTCTTGGTGGAGTTGGAGTCCAGCGAGTTGCGCGCCAGCCAGCGCCAGGCCGAGCTGGCGGTGCGCCAAGCCCAAGCGCGGCTGCGCCAGGTGGCCGAGCTGCAGGCGCCGGTGGCCGAGCAGCAGCTGCGTCAGGCCCAAGCCAATTGGTCCAATGCGCAGGCCCAGATGCGGCGCCAGCAAGCGCTGTTTGAGCAAGGTTTTATTGGCGAGGCCGCCCTGGACCAAGCCCGCACCGCCCTGGTGTTGGCCGAGTCACAGTGGCGCCTGAGCCAAAAGCAAAGTGAATCGCTGCGCCCCAGCGGCAGCGACCATGCCCTGGCCGAAGCCGCACTGGCCCAAGCCCAGGCCAGCGCCGAGGCCGCCGCTGCACGCAGCCGTTATGCCCGCATCCTGGCGCCCAGCGCCGGCACCTTGATCGCCCGCGATGTCGAGGTGGGCGATGTGGTGCAGGCGGGCAAGCGCTTGCTGATCTTGTCGCCCGAAGGGCGCAGCCAGCTGGTGTTGAGCATCGACGAACGCCATCTGCGCTTGATCAAGCCGGGCCAAAAGGCGCTGGCTTCAGCCGATGCCTACCCAGACCAGCGCTTTGCTGCCGAGCTGGTCTACATCAACCCCGGCGTCAATGCACAAACCGGCGCCGTCGAAGTGAAGTTGAACGTCCCCCAGCCATCCGCCACGCTGAGCCAGGACATGACGGTGTCGGTGGACATTGAAGTGGCGCGCAAACCGCAGGCGCTCTTGCTGCCGCTGACCGCGGTGCATGAGCCCAACAGCGCCCAGCCCTGGGCGCTGCGGCTGGATGCCGACCAGCACCTGAGCCGCCGCGAGCTGCGCCTGGGCTTGCGCAGCGGCGGCTATGTGGAGCTGCTCGCGGGCTTGGACGAGGGCGACACCGTGGTGCTGAGCCATGAAGCCGTGGCCGCCGGGGCACGGGTGCGCCCCAAGCCCGCAGCGGCCAAGCCCGGCGCCGCGCCGCTGGCCAAGCTGCCATGAGGGTCGCCGCCTGAACCGCTGGGCTGAAGCCGCACTGTATGAACCGCCAACTGCCGTCCTATCTGCCTTTTGAATGGATCGTGGCCCTGCGCTTTTTGCGCGAGGGGCGCTTGCAAACGCTCTTCATCATCGTGGGCGTGGCCATTGGCGTGGGCGTGATCGTGTTCATGTCGGCGCTGTTGTCGGGGCTGCAGGGCAACTTCATCCGGCGCGTGTTGTCGGCGCAAGCGCATATCCAATTGCTCCCACCGCAGCAGCTGACGCGGGCCCTGCGTCCGGCGACGCCCACGGAGCAGCCGGGCGCCATCGTTCAGCCGCCCTTGCAAAAGCTCAAATCGATGGACCAATGGCAGGCCGTGGCCGCGCAGGTGCGCAGCACCCCCGGCGTGCATGTGGTCTCGCCGCTGGCCAATGGCTCGGCACTGCTGCTGCGCGGCAATGCCAGCCGGGCCATCGCCATCAACGGCATCGAGCCGGAGCTCTACTACCGCATCGTGGACCTGCAAGACAAGCTGGTGCGCGGCCAAGCCCAGATCAATGCCACCGACATCTTGATCGGGGTGGATTTGGCCACCGACCTGGGCGTCGACGTCGGCGACAAACTGCGGCTGAGCACCGCCAGCAACAACACGAGCAACAACACGAGCGCCAGCAGCGCTGCACCCGTCAACATCAGCACCCTGAACATTGCCGGCATTTTTGACCTCGGCAACAAGGGCGCCAATCTGCGCAGCACCTTTGTCACCCTGCACACCGCGCAAAGCCTGCTGGGCCTGCCGGGCGGCGTCACCAGCCTGGATGTGACGGTGGCCGATGTCTACGCGGCCGAGCGCATCGCTCAGCAGATTGCCGCCAGCACCGGGGTCGAGGCGGACAGCTGGATCAAATCGAGCGCTCAGTTTTTCTCGGCCATCAGCGCGCAGACCACGGCCAATACGGCGATTCGATTCTTCGTCGGCCTGTCGGTGGCCTTTGGCATCGCCAGTGTGCTGGTGGTGGTGGTGGTGCAGAAGTCGCGCGAAATCGGCATCTTGCGGGCCATGGGCATTTCGCAGGCGCAGATCCTGCGGGTGTTTTTGCTGCAAGGCGGTTTGCTGGGCCTGGGCGGCTCACTGGCAGGCAGCGCCATCGGCGCGCTCGCCTTGTTGCTGTGGCAGCGCTATGCCCGCAATGCCGATGGCACGCCGCTGTTTCCGCTGGTGTTCGAGCCAGGTCTGTTCGCCATTGCCTTGCTGCTGGCGACCCTGACCGGCTTGATCGCAGCCTTTGCACCGGCGCTGCGCGCGGCCCGGCTGGACCCGGTGGTGGCCATCCGTGCTTGAAATGCCGCCCTCCATGCCTGCGGGGCTGGCCGCCACGGCAGCCGAGCGCGACGAGATCGTGCGGCTGCATGCAGTGCGCAAAGTCTTCAACCCCGGCACCGCCATCGAGGCCGAGATCCTGCACGGCATTGACCTGACGCTGCACCGCGGCGAGTTCTGCGCGGTGATGGGCCCTTCGGGTTCCGGCAAAAGCACCTTGCTGAATATCGTGGGGCTGTTGGACCGCCCCAGCAGCGGCACCCTGGCCATCTGCGGGGAAGAGACCACCGCGCTGGACGACCCGGCGCTGACCCGCTTGCGCGGCCACAGCATCGGCTTTGTGTTCCAGTATCACCACCTGATTACCGCCTTCACCGCGCTGGAAAACGTGATGATGCCCATGCTGGGCGCGGCGGGCTTCCCCGATGCGGCCATGTACGAGCGGGCGCAAGCGCTGATCGCCAGCGTCGGCCTGACGCCCTGGCAAGACCATCTGGCCGGCAAGCTCAGCGGCGGTCAGCAGCAGCGGGTGGCCGTGGCGCGCGCCCTGGCCATGAAGCCTGCACTCTTGCTGGCCGATGAACCCACCGGCAATCTCGACACCAAGAGCGCCGACGCGGTGTTTGAGCTGCTGCGCCGCGTCAACCGCGAGCAGGGCACGGCCATCCTCTTCGTCACCCACAACCCCGAACTGGCGGCGCGCTGCGACCGCACCATTCAGGTGATCGACGGCATGGTCAGCGGCTGAAGCCGCCGACCCTGAGGATTTACTTGATCAGGCCTTCGGCCTTCATGGCCTCGAGCACGGTCGGGCGCGCTGCCACGCGGGCACGGAAGGCCACCAAGTTCGGGTAGCCCGCCACATCGACGCCTACATACTGGCCCCAGTTCGACACCACGAACAAATAGACATCGGCCACAGTGAACTGCTCGCCCATCAGGTAGGACTTGCCTTCGAGTTGGGCATTGACCCAGGCGAAACGCTCAGCCAGCTTGGCGCGCACCTGCGGCTTGTACTCTTCGGTGGTGGCCGGGTTGAACAGCGGCGAGAAGCCTTTGTGTAGCTCGGAGGTGATGAAGTTCAGCCACTCTTGCAGGCGGTAGCGGGCAAAAGTGCCATGGGCCGGAGCAAGGCCGGTGGCCGGGGCCTGGTCGGCAATGTATTGCACGATGGCCGGGCCTTCGGTCAGGCGCTCGCCATTGTCCAGCTCCAGCACCGGCACCGACCCCTTGGGGTTGATGGTGAGAAAGTCGGTGCCGTCTTGCAGCTTCTTGGTCTTGGTGCTGGCCAGCACCAGCTCAAAGGGCAGACCGGCTTCGCGCAGCGCGATGTGGGGCGACAAAGAGCAGGCACCGGGGCTGTAGTAGAGCTTCATGGTTCAGGGTTCCTTGCAGATGAACAAACGCGTAAGCCTACGCGGATTTGCAAACACCGGCATGAGCCTGGTTTATTGATCTTCGGGGACGAAGATCCACATCAAGAGGTAAACGAACAGGCCGGTGCCCACGCACAAGACCAGCAGGGTGAACAAGAGCCGCCAAATCCAGGCGTCGATACCGGTGATGCGCGAGATGCCGCCGCACACACCGCCCAGCCAGCGGTCCTCACGGCTGCGGCGCAGCTCATTGATGGCAGCCATGGCCGGGATCTCGCTCGCAGACCCCTGCGGCCTGGCCGCCGTGCCGTTCAGCAAGCGCTCTTTGGCGCGCGCAAATTCTTCGGCGCTCAAAACACCGCGCTGGTGCAGTTCGGCCAGTTTTTCAAGTTCAATGCTGTCAGACATGGCAGTTTCCTGTGGCTGTGACACTTCATTCACATGGTGTCGCGCGGCCGGATTCCAAGCCTCCAAGCGCGCGATGCCGAGAGCTTAACTCGACACTTGTGCGGCATCTTGCCGCTGCGATGAAACGAAGAACGAGGCCGCTAAACGCTGGGTTTTGAATGCTGGTCGGGCCTTGAGCGTCTGAGGCTGCGGCCTAACTTTCAGCATCCCGCAGGCCAGGGAGTGCCGAATGGTGCAAGGCTCGCTATAACCCTGAGCCTTGTCGTCACCTTCTCCGCATTGGAATTTCATGACTTCCCATCGCCTTGCCCTCGCCGCCCTGCTTTGCTGTTCAGCGCTCAGCGCCCAGGCCGGAGCCACGCTGGCTTTTGGCTCCTCCGCCGAAAACCAAGCGACCCAGCAGTTCGTCTACAACTTCCCGGACGCGGTGACTTCGGGCAATTTCAGCAGCAACGGCCCGGTTCAGGCGGTCGCAGGCGGCGTGGCCGCTTCGGTGAATGTATGGGCCGACCCCAGCACCGGCATGTTCAAGTCAATCGCCAAGGTCGACATGAACGGTTTCACCAACCCAAGCAATATTGCCGATGCCTACAGCCGCCTGGATGTCAACGACCGCCTGCGCTTTCAAGGCACGGGCAGCCATGTGAATGCGACCTGGACCTTGAACTACGACACCGTGTTCGCGGGCCTGGGCTTCGAAGCCTTTCAGCCGGGCGACAGTGCCTCGCACTTCATGCAGGCCAGCTCCTTCCGGACGCTGAACCTCAGCTACCAGGTGCTCAACCCCGATTTCGACCCTGGCGCTACTTGCATCGACTACGGCAGCGATGGCATCTACTGCCCGCCCGAAACCCAGCAATACATCACCAAGCGCGAATCGCTGAACAAAGACCTGTTTCGTGAGGTGGCCCTGGGCGGGCCCAACGGCATTTACACCAATGGCAATGAAGACAATGGCCGCTACACCGGCGCGCTGACGCTGTCGCTCTTGCTGCCCACCAATACCGATATTGAACTCAGCTACACCGCCTACAACGGGGTGCGCTGCTTCCATCTGGCCAACTGCGCCCTCAGCAGCGATGCCAGCCACTCGGACTATCTGGGCCTGCAAGTGGGCGAGGGCGCCAGCTTCAGCTCAGACAGCGGCTACCAGTACCTAGGCGCGGCCGCTGCGGTGCCCGAGCCCGGCAGTGCCGTGCTGGCCGCCTTGGGCCTGATCGGCCTCTTGGCCCGCACCCGCCTGCAAAAGCGCGACGGACGCTGACGCTGCCAAGGGCCGGCACTTGGCGCCGGCTCAGACCGGGCGGTAGAACACCGTGGTGCCACACAGGCCGCCCTGGGGCCAGAGCGCATAGCCGGGGATGACGCCCACCGAGGTCCAGCCCAGCCGGGCGTAGAGCCGCTCGGCCTCACTGCCGGTGGCGGTGTCCAGCACCAGCAAGGTTTTGCCGCAGTCGCGCGCCATCGCTTCGGCGGCCCGCATCAGCGCGGCGCCCAAACCTTGGCGGCGCGCGCGACGGTGCACCAGCATCTTGGACAAGTCGGCGCGGTGCGGCTGGTTGTCGGGCTGGTCCAGCACCAATTGCACCGTGCCGACGATGCCCTGCGCATCTTCCGCCACCAGCAAGGCGCGCCGGCCTTGGCCCACATCGGCGCCGACGCGGCGCCAAAACGCACGCGCTTTTTCCGCGTCCAAGGGCTGCATAAAGCCGACCGAAGCGCCACCGTTGACGCAGTCCAGCAGCACCTCGCTCAGCTGTTCGATTTGAAGCTCGCTCAAGCCTTCGAGACGTTGGATGGGGGGCGTTGCAACAGCGTTCACTTACTTTCTCCCTGACTGGGCCTCGGTCACGATGACCACGGCATAACGGGCGCTGTGTTCGCCCGGGTTGTAAAAAAAGTTGGGGCGGTCCAGGCTGAAGGCCAAACAATCCCCGGCGCGCAGGTGGTAAGTGGCCTCGCCCACGCCACAGTGCATCTCGCCGTCCAAGATCCACACCTGCTGGTGCTGCAACAAGGCGCCCGGCGCGTTCTCAAACGCCACTCTTTGTCCGGGCGGAAACAGCACCTCGACGATTTGGATCGGCGAGCCCACGCCCGCCGGTGAGACGCTGCGGCGCTGGTAGCCACTCAGCGGGTCTCGCCAGAGCAGCTGTTCATCACGGCGGGCCAAGGGCGAAGCCGGCGCTAACTTCGATGCGTCGTCTGCCGGCATGGGCGCCTCTTCCAGCAGCGACGACAGGGTCACGCCCAGGCCGCTGGCCAGCTTGTTCAGCACCACCGCCGTCGGGCTGCTTTCGGCCCGCTCGATCAAAGACAGGGCCGAACGGCTGACACCACAGCAGTTCGCCAGCGCCTCCAAAGACAAGCCACGCTCCGCGCGCAGCTTGCGCAAGCGGGTGGCGATGCGCTGATTCAGCGCTTGATTGGGGTCAAATTCCATCATGATGGATGAAGTATCCATAAAACTGGATGAATTGGCAAGCCAGGGTCGCCGGTCCTGACGCTCACCGAACCGAGCCGAACCGGGCCAAGCCGGGCTGAATCGGAGGGAAACGATGCTTTGGCACCACGCTGACTTGATGGAAGACAAGCTTTCACGAAGTTCCGTCAATCGATGCAGATGCGAATCGTTATCATTGCTTTATTCAATTCAGTTCTTTGTCATGCAGCTTTTTCCATCGAAAGCCCGCTCGGCGGGCCGTCTGCTGCCTCTTGCCCTGGCGGCCTTGTTGACGGCCTGCGGCGGCGGCAGCGGCGGCCCCAGTGCCGACGCCCAGCCCAGCACCGGCAGCAGCAGCGCCAGCAAGGACGGCGAGCGCAGCGCCCAGGCCCTGCTGGGCGAAAAAATCTTCAAGGATGTGTCGCTGTCCGCCTCAGGGCGGCAGGCTTGCATCAGTTGCCACGCGCCGGAAACCGGCCACGCGGGTGCCAACACCTTGTCAGCCCAGCTGGGCGGCGCGCTGCTCGACCAGCAAGGCGGGCGCAGCTCGCCCGGCATGCGCTATCTGGCCAGCAACAAGCCCTTCCAGATTGCCGCCGACGGCACGCCCAGCGGCGGCTTCTTTTGGGATGGCCGCGCAGGCTCTTTGCAGGAGCAAGGCACCAAACCCTTTTTGAACCCCAAGGAAATGGCCAATCTCGACGCGGCGGACTTCACCCGCCGTTTGGCCAAGGCCGATTACGCCGCTGAGCTGCGCCAGATGTTTGGCGCCGACTTCTTTGACAAGCCCGAGCAGGCGCTGCAACGCGCCGGCCTGTTGCTGCAGGTCTTTCAGCTGGAGTCCAGCGAGTTCCGCCCTTTCAGCAGCAAGTTTGACGAGGTGCTGCGCGGCCGCGCCAGCCTGAGCGAGCAGGAGCTGCGCGGCCTGGCCCTGTTCAACGCCAAAGACAAGGGCAATTGCGCCGCCTGCCACCCATCTGCCAAAGGCGCCGATGGCAGCTTCCCTCTGTTCACCGATTTCACCTATGACAACCTGGGCGTGCCGCGCAACCTCAAGCTGAGCCAGAACGCCGACCCGGCCTTTTTCGACTTGGGTCTGTGTGCGCGCGATGGGGGCGACTTGGCCGGCAAGCCCGAGCTGTGCGGCAAGTTCAAAGTGCCCTCGCTGCGCAATGTGACGCTGCGCAAGGTCTTCTTCCACAACGGCAGCTTCAGCTCGCTCAAAGAGGTGCTGAACTTCTACGTCAGCCGCGACACCGATCCGGCGCGCTGGTATTCGCGCAATGCTGACGGCAGCATCAACCGTTACGACGATGTGCCCGAGGCCTACAAGGCCAATGTCAACGTCAAAGAAGGCCCCTACAACCGCAAGCCCGGCGAAGCCCCGGCCCTCAATGAGGCCGAGATCGACGATGTCTTGGCCTTCTTGGCCACGCTCAGTGATGGCTACAAAAAATAAGCGCCCTGAGCGCGCCACGTTCTCTATGTCTGCCCCGCATTTCCCCATGAAAAACCGCCTGACCCTCTCCCCCCTCGTGCTCGCCCTCAGCTTGGGCTTGAGCGCCGTGAATGCCCAGGCCCAAAGCGCCAGCGAACAAGAGCTGATGCGCCGGCTCGACCAGTTGGCGGCCGAGCTGAACAAAGTGCGCGCCGAACTGGGGCAACTGCAACAACAACAGCAGCAACAGCAACGGGCGGCCGAAGCCAGCAAGGCCCAAGCCAGCAGCGCCGCCGCAGCCGCCCCCAGCACCGCCATTGAAGCCGAGCGGCGCGCCGAGCCCAGCACCGTGCTGGGCGGCTATGCCGAACTGAACTACAACCGCCCACGCACGCACAGCCAAGATGCCCAGGCCGATCTGCGCCGCTTGGTCTTGTCGCTGCAGCACCGCGTCGATACCAAGACCAAAATCGTCACCGAGATCGAGCTGGAGCACGGCGTCAGCAGCGCGGGCGATCCAGGCGAGGTGGCCATCGAGCAGGCTTACGTCGAACATCAGCTGACACCCACCTGGGCGGTGCGCGGCGGTCTGTTCTTGATGCCCATGGGGCTGCTGAACGAAAACCACGAGCCGCCGGCCTTCTTCGGCGTGGAGCGCAATTTCGTCGAGACCGCCATCATCCCCAGCACTTGGCGCGAAGGCGGCTTCCAGCTGGTGGGCAATTTCGACAACGGCATCACCGTGCAAGGCGGCCTGTCCACCAGCTTTGACCTGAACAAATGGAACGCCAGCGCCAGCGAGGGCCGTGAGTCGCCGCTGGGCGCCATCCACCAAGAGATGGCGCTGGCCAAAGCCCATGACCTGGCCTGGTTCGGCGCGCTGAACTGGCGCGGCATCCCCGGCCTGCAACTGGGCGGCGGTGTGTTCAGCGGCCAGGCCAGCCACAAGCAGGCAGCCGCCGATGCCCGCATCACGCTGTGGGACTTGCACGCCCGCTGGACGCCCGGCCGCTGGGACCTGAGCGCGCTCTACAGCCGTGGCAGCATCTCCAACACCGCGCGCCTGAATGCGCCGCTGGTCGGCGGCAACACGCTGATCCCCAAGAGCTTTGAGGGCTGGTATGCCCAGGCGGGCTACAAGCTGTGGGAGCACGCCAACTACGCGCTGCTGCCTTTTGTGCGCTGGGAGCAATTCAACACTGCCAGCGGCTACGCCGATTTGGGCCAGGGCCTGACCCCGGCGGCTCAGCCCCATGAACGCGTCATCACCCTCGGTGCTAACTTCAGAATTGCACAGGGCGTGGTGCTGAAGACCGATGTGCAGCGCTTCCGCGAAAACAAGGAGGGCGACCGCTTCAACCTCGGCGTCGGCTGGAGCTTCTGATGCGCCTCCATCTGGCGCCGGTCACTGCGCTCGCGGCAAGCGCCTGCGTGGTCATGGCCACGGCGCCGAGCAGCGCCTTTGCCGTGGACTACTTGAGCGCCGAGCAGGCCGCCAAGCTGCTGTTCCCGGAGGCGGACCGCTTCGAGCCGCGCGACTTGAACCTGGATGCCGATCAGCTGCAGCAGTTGCGCCAAACCGGCATCAAGCCACGCAGCGCCCGCTGGGCCCTGCGTCTGGCCTGGCGCGGCAAAGACTTGCTGGGCGTGGTGGTGGCCGATGAGGTCTTGGGCAAGTTCGAGCTGATCAGCTATGCGGTCGGCCTGGGGCAAGACGGCCGCGTGCGCGGCGTCGAGATCCTGTCTTACCGCGAAAGCCACGGCCATGAGATCCGCCTGCCCGCTTGGCGCAAACAATTCGTCGGCAAGAACGCGGCCGCGCCGCTGCAGGTTGGCGAAGACATTGCCAATATCAGCGGCGCAACGCTGAGCTGCAGCCATGTGGCCGAAGGCGTCAAACGCATCGTGACAGTGCTGGACCTGGCCCGGCGCAACGGCCTCTTGGCCTGAACCCCGGCCATGCAAGTGCCGCCCCTTGATGCCGCAGCGGCGCAGCGCCGCGCCCGGCCCCTGCTGGGCACGCTGGTGGAAATCAGTCTGCCGGCCGAGGCGCCAGCCGCTTTGTTTGAGCGGGGCTTTGCGGCCATCGCCGCGGTGCAGACAGCGTTGTCACGCTTTGAGTCGGGCAGCCTGATCGCGCGCTTCAATGCCGCCGCGGCCGGCACGGCACTGACGGTGCCGGCTTCCAGTCTGCGTCTGCTGTGGGTGGCCCAGTCACTGCAAAGGGCCAGCCACGGCCTGTTTGACCTCAGCCAGGGCAGCGGCCTCGGCCCGGATTGCGGCTGGCAGCTGTGCGCCGGCCAATTGCACAAGCTGCAAGCCGAGACCCAGCTGGACCTGGGTGGCATTGCCAAAGGCTGGGCCGTGGACCTCGCCCTCCAGGCTTTGCGCCAGGCTGGAGCCACCTGGGTCTGCGTCAACGCGGGCGGCGATTTGCGGGTGAGCGGGCCGCGCAGCGTCAGCCTGCGCCTGCGCGACGAGCGCAGCGGCGGCGTGCGCGAGTTTGGGCGGCTCGAGCAAGGCGCTTTCGCGACCAGCCACTTTGCCCCCGGCAGCCGCAGCCGTTTGAGCGGCAAGCGTTCCGAGGGCAGCGCCTGCCATGTCAGCGTGGCCGCGCCGCGCTGCCTCTGGGCCGATGCGCTGACCAAAGTCGTCGCTGCCAGCGGCGATACTGCTCACCCCTTGTTGGCGCGCCTGGGCGCTCAAGCCTGGCTGCACTGAGGCTCAGGCAAAACCTGACCCCGTAAACCATCTCCGCTGTGACTCCGCCGCTTTTCTTACTGAAACTCCCACGCTGGCAAAAGCGCTGGTTCTACCTGGGCTTTGGCCTGCTGCTGGGCAGCGGTCTGGCTTGGTTGTGGATTCATCTGGGCCGAGCTGAAGACGCCCTGCCCTCACCCGCCGAACCTTGGCTGATGCGCCTGCATGGCCTGGCCAGCTTCCTCACCCTGCTGGCCCTCGGCGCCATTGGCGGCCAGCACATTCCAGCCGGCTGGAAGCTCAGCCGCAGGCATCGGCGCACCCGGCAACGCAATACTGGCCTGCTGCTGAGCACCCTGCTGAGCCTGACGGTGTTGACGGCCTATGTGCTGTACTACTTCGCCCCCGAGGGCCTGCGCGATCCGCTGGGCTGGGCGCATGCGACGCTGGGGGCGTTGGCGCTGACGGTTTGGTGGCTGCATCGGCGTCGCAAAAGGCCCTGATCGATCGTCTAGAGTGCCCAGCCATGAGTGCAAAAACCTACGCCTTCGAAGACTTCACCCCCGGCCGCGTCTTCGATCTGGGCCAGAAAACGGTCAGCCGCGAAGAGATGCTGACCTTTGCCGCCGCTTTTGACCCGCAGCCCCTGCATCTGGATGAGGTGGCGGCCGAGGCCTCGGTGCTGGGCGGTTTGTCGGCCAGCGGCTGGCACAGCTGCGCGATGCTGATGCGCATGATGTGCGAGGCCTATTTGCTCGACTCGACCAGTCAGGGCTCGCCCGGCATCGACAACCTGCGCTGGCTCAAGCCGGTGCGGCCCGGCGACACGCTGCGCGCCCGAATGACGGTGTTGGCGGCACGCGGCAGCCAGAGCCGGGCGCAGATCGGCTTGGTGCGCTCGGAATGGGCAGTCTTCAACCAAGCCGATGAGCAGGTGCTGAGCATGGAGGGCTGGACCATGTTCGCCCGCCGCGGCGCGGCATCAGCGTCGGCTTAGTACCAGGGCGCGCTGAGCTGCTCGGTGGCCAGCATGCGCTGGGTGGCGGGGCGCTCGGCCATGCGCTGCAGATAAGCGCC
Organism: uncultured Burkholderiales bacterium; assembly: GCA_945952065.1. Lineage (GTDB taxonomy): Bacteria > Pseudomonadota > Gammaproteobacteria > Burkholderiales > Burkholderiaceae_C > Paucibacter_A. The sequence goes on from CAMFGY010000001.1 coordinate 334,925, forward strand.
GATCTGGGCAAAGCTGCGCGCCGGGCGGCTGGCGAAGCCGCGCGTCCAGCGGCACAGCATGAAGGCCAAGGCATCCGCCGCGCTGTAATTCGCGCCCAGCAGCCAGGCCTGGCCATGGCCGGCCAATTGCGCTTCGAGTTGGTCCAGCAAGCCCACCACCCGCGCCTCGGCCTTGGCCTTGACCTCGGCGGCGCCGCTGGCATTGCCTTCGTTCACCCAACGGTCCGGGTAGAAGTAGGCCAGCAAAGCCGGCTGCAAGGTGTTGGTCAACCAGACCATCCATTTGTAAAACTGCGCCCGCTCGGCGCTGCCCAGGGCCGGGGCGAGTTGTGCGGCCGGGTGGGTGTCGGCCAGATGCATCAGGATGGCGGCGGTCTCGTACAAAACAATGTCACCATCGACCAGCACCGGGATCAAGCCATTCGGATTGAGCTTCAGGTACTCGGGCGATTTGTGCGCATTGTTGTCGCGGTCCACCTTCTTCAGCTCAAAGGGCTGGCCGATTTCTTCCAGCAAAAGATGCGGGGCCATGCTGGCATTGCTGGGGTAGTAGTGCAGTTGGATCATGGTGAAAAGAAGCCGGTGGCCTGTGGGGGTGTCGAAGAAAAAAATGCCCTGACTCAATGCCCTTGGGCGGCCCGCGCATTTTGCTGGTCCAGCCAGAGCTTCAAGGGTGCGAAGTAGTCGATCAAGGCGCTGCCGTCGAGCTGGGTTTCACCCGTCATGGCCTGCAGCGCTTGCGGCCAAGGCTTGCTGGCGCCCAGGGCCAAGAGGGCCTGAAATTTTTGCCCAGCTTTTTGATTGCCAAAGATCGAGCAACGGTGCAGCGGGCCGGTGTAGCCCGCCTCGCGGCACAAGGCGCGCTGAAACTGAAACTGCAGCAGGTGCGCCACAAAGTAGCGTGCATAGGAGGTATCGGCCGCGACGTGGTACTTGGCGCCCGCGTCAAAGCCCTCGGCCTGCCAGGGCACGGGTCGCGAAATGCCCTGATAGCGTTCACTCATGGACCACCAGGCTTTGTCAAAGTCTTGCGGCTTGATCTGGCCGGCATAGACCTGCCAGCGCCACGCATCCACCTTGTAGGCAAAGGGCAAGAAGGACACTTTGGCGAGCGCCTGCTTGAGCAGGTTGTCGATGTCGTCGCCGGGGCGATCGTCGGCCTTCATCAAACCCACGGTTTGCAAATAGCTCGGGGTGATGGACAGTGCCACGGTGTCGCCAATGGCCTCATGAAAACCGTCATTGGCCCCGTTGCGGAACAGGACAGGCTGCGCCCGGTAGGCCAGGTTGTAGTAGACGTGACCAAGCTCGTGGTGGATGGTGATGAAGTCCTCTTCATTCGGGCGGATGCACATCTTCACCCGAACGTCCTGCTGCAAGTCAAGGTCCCAGGCCGAGGCGTGACACACCACTTCGCGGTCTTGCGGCTTGGTCAAAAGCGAGCGCTCCCAAAAGCTCGGGGGCAAAGCCTGCATGCCCAGCGAGGTGTAGAAGGCCTCGGCAAACTGCACCATGGCTTTGGCGGACACGCCGCGCTGCACCAAGGCTTGGCTCAAATCAAAATCGCCGGCTTGGGTGTCGGGCTTGACCAGTAGGTAGATGTTCTCCCAGCTCTGGCTCCACATATTGCCCAAGAGGTGCGCCGGGATCGGCCCGGTGGCCGGCACCAAGTCCGGCCCATAGGTCTGACGAAGCTTGTGGCGCACATAGGCATGCAGCGAGTCGTACAAAGGCTTGACTTGCTGCCACACCCGCTCCAAATCCGCGGCGAAGGCCTCGGGACTCATGTCATAGCCTGAACGCCAGAGCGCACCGGTGTCTGCATAGCCCATGGCGCGTGAGCCCTTGTTGGCGAGGGCCACAAAGTCCACATAGTCTTGCTTGTAAGCCTTGGCCTGCGCATGCCAACCAATCCAGGCGTCCTTCAGCTGCTCAGGATCACGGCTTTCCGCCATGATTTTTTCAAGCGCATCCAAGGGCAGGCACACCCGCTCGGCCCCTGGGCTCGGCTGCGGGCAGTACTTGGCCATGCCGTAGGCGCCGGTCATGCGGCTGGCCAATTGGGTGAAGCGGGCGCGCTCCTGGTCATTCGGAATCATCAGGGTGCGCTGCATCAGCTGCAGCTTTCTGGCGGTCTCCTCTGGCAGCTTCTTCAAGCCCTGATACGACCTGGCCGCCAAGGCGATTTCACCGTTGGCTTTGAGCAGGGCTTCATTGGCTTCGGCGCTGATCTGCTGGGTGTCCTCCGTGATGAAGTTCTGCGCCACCCAATCGGCGCGCTGCGCTTTGATCTGCAGCGCTTCCAGGCGCGCTTCGGCCTGCTGCACAAAGCGCTCGGCTTCTTGGACGCTTGGCGCCTTGCGTGTGCCTGCCTTGGGCCCGGATTGCCCTCCGGCCGCAAGCAGAGGCGAATGGCCAAGTGCGAAGAGAGCCACAGCCGCAAGTGAGTTGCGGATCAACGGGCGAGAACGATGCATACGCTTCCTTGATCGGTTCAGAACAGTGCCAAGCCAAGGGCTCACTGCGCGCCAAGGCCGGTCAAGGCCCGGATCACCCACCGGGCACACAAAACATCGGCGATTGTGACCGCTCCATCGCCCGGGCCCGGATGGCCTGCACCCGAGGCATTCCAAATGCGCTTGCTTCCGGCCATGTAAAGCATGCTTTACAAGCCCCAAAGAACTCGCTACATTGGAAAGCATGCTTTACACCCCAAGGAGCAAGAAAACATGAAACACACACAGTACTTGAAAGAACTCGGTATGGCATTGCTCGCTTACGCAGGGATCTTGATCGGCTCGATCAGCTGGCTGAACAGCCACAGCGAGATGGCCTCGCCGGGGCGCGACCTGCTGGCCCTGAGCCCCATGTTGCCGGCGGGCTTGATGGTCTGGGTCATGTTGCGGCAGCTCAGGCGCATGGACGAATTGCAGCGCCGGGTGCAGCTTGAAGCGCTGGCCATGGCTTTTGCCGGCACCGCCTTCATCAGCCTGAGCTACGGCTTTCTCGAGGGCCTGGGCTACCCGCGATTGAGCATGTTCGTGGTCTGGCCCTTGATGGCCGCTTTGTGGATGCTGGGCTTGCTGCTGGCGTCAAAACGCTACAAATGAAGAATCTTTTGCGTGAACTGCGCGCCCAGCGCGGCTGGTCGCAGACCGAATTGGCCGAGCGGCTGAGGGTCTCGCGCCAGACCATCAATGCCATCGAGAACGAGCGCTACGACCCCAGCCTGCCCTTGGCCTTCGATATCGCCAAGGTGTTCCAGATGCCCATCGAGGCGATTTTCTCGGCCGACTGAAAGCCAGGGAGGGTGGCGCGAGAAGCTGGCCCGGCGCAGCCCTGTTCCGACCAAGCAATAGCAAAAGGCTGGTGTAAATTGCGTCCGTGTCTCCCTCCCGCGCCTCGTTGGTCTCAACCCTGTGCCGCCCGCTTTGGCGCTGCCTCGCGGCCTTGCTGCTGTGCAGCGCCCTGCCCTGCGCCAGCGCTGCCGAGTTCAAGGTCGATCTGATCCAGTTCGACCCCTGGGCCAAGCCCAACCCCGACCCGGCGCAGGCCGCCCAAGAGCCCTATGTGGGCATCATCGTCGACCTGCTCAAAGAGTTTGAACGCCGCAGCGGCCACAGCACCGTGCGCACGCTCACACCCTACGCCCGCGTGGAGCGCGATCTGCAAGTGGGCGATATTGACTTCTCCATCATGGCCTGGGGCGATGCGCGCGCCGTCTATGCCAATCGAGGCACGGCCTTGGTGCCCCTGGACTTTGGCGTCATCGCACGCCGGGGCGTGCGCCTGAAAACGTATGAGGACCTGTTGAACATCGTCACTGCGGCGCCGCGTGGGCTCAAGGTGGACCCACGCTTTGATGTCGATCCGGCGCTGCGCAAAGAATTGGTCTTGGATTACACCCAAGCCATCCGCATTTCGGTGGCGAACCGCGACGCCAAAGCGGTGGCAGGCTCACTGTCCACCCTGGGTCATCTGATTCACAAATTCGGCCTGGAGGCCGAGTTCGGTGACGTGCTGATACTCAACACCACCCACCTGACCGTGGCCTTCTCGAAAAAGTCCAAGCAGCTGGGCGCCGAGGCGCAGGTGAACGCCGTCTTCAAAAGCATGGTGGACGACGGCAGCGCCAAGAAGATCTATGAACGCTGGATGTTCCCGCCCAAACCTTGAGGGCCTGTGACGGGCCCAGCCTCACCAGCTCAGGCGCCCTCGCCCCGTTGCAAAGCCACGGCCAGGGCACCATCGGCGCGACGCAGCTCGAGGCGAGAACCTTCAATCTGCAAGCTCGACACCGATTCCAAGGCCTGCAAGAACGCCCGCTCCTGGGCGGCCACTTCGGCATTCGGGCAGGCCATGCGGGTGCTGACCACCGGGCCAATGGCCAGACGGGTCTTGCCCTCCAGCCGGTAAGCCCCCTGGAATTGATTGCAGCCCGCCGAGCCGAACACCCGCCCTTCGGCGCTGAAATTCAAACTGACGCTGCTGCCCGCCACCAAGCTCACCACCGCCTGCTTGCCGTTGTTAATGCCAGTGGCCTGCCAAGCATTGCCCACCAGAGAGAAAGACTGGGGCGCCAAGGCTTGCAGCACTTTACCGTCCGCCGCCAAGAACTCCAGCTGACCCTGGGCATTGAGGCGATAAGACTTGGCCTGGCCGAGGGCCGCCACAAAGGCTTCGGCGCGAGCCATCACCTCGGGCGGACAGGCCATCATGGTGCTGGGGCCGCGGCCACCCAGCTCAAAGCTGTGACCCTGGGTTTTGTAGGGCGCGGAAAAACGGTTGCAGCCGTCGCTCCCCTGCACGCGCCCGCCCTCAAAGCGCAGTGTGGCGCCCTGCTTCTGGGCGCCGCCCGCTTCGCCCACGGTTTGCACCCAGGCCGTGCCTTCGAGCGCCGGCGGCACGCTGGCCGCCTCAGCGGGCTTGGCTTTGTCCATGGCGGTACATCCGCTGAAACTGAAAGTCAGCACCAAGCCGGCCGCAAGCAGCGCCTTGCGTTGGGGCTTCAACAACACCAAACCATTCATGCATACGCTCCTGAATCGGGGTCAACATCGCAAGGCCTACCCTAACACCAAAACGCTCAGCGGCTCAGGCACGCTGGGCATCGATGTTTTGCCGCAGCTGAAACACATTGCCCTCCGGGTCATAGGCATTGCGCACCGTGAAGCCTGGCCCCTGGTAGCTGGGCCCAAACACCTCGCCCCCCAGGGCCCGCACCTGCTCGGCCGCTTGCGCCAAATTGGGCACGGTAAAGAAGAGCTTGATGGACTGCTCCTCACGCACCACCGGCGGCGTGCTGATGCTGAAGCTGGCCGCAATGAGCTCAGGCAGGGCATGGATGATGAGCTGCAAGTCGGGCGACTCGATCACATGGTGCTCGGCGCTGGCATGCAGGCGCTTCATGCCCAGAACTTTTTGATAAAACGCGGACAAGCGCGTCAGGCTGTGGGCATAAATCATCGCGCCGGCGCGAGCGGGTCCTGGCATGGTGCTAACTTCCAAATCAAAGGCCTGGCGATTATGCGGCGCCGGGCCCGGGTAAAACTTCACATCGATTCAGAAAACGCTGGCACTGTCCATCAGGCTCTCAAGGTCCTTCAAGGCCATTCAATCCCATAGAGCAGCAGCTTGCGGCTGCCGTCTGGGTGATCGATCTCGCGCAAGCGGCGCAGGCCGAGCTTTTCCAACAAGGCTTGTGAGGCCTGGTTGTAGTCCCGGGTGGTCGCCAACACGCGCCGCAAGCCCAGCTCATGCTGCGCAAACTGCAGCACCGCATTTGCCGCCTCGAAGGCATAGCCCTGGCCACAAAACTGCGGCAACAAGGCAAAGCCGATATCGGGTTCGTCCAAGTAGTCGCGCTGCGCCAAACCGCAAATGCCGATGAGCTCAGCCGAGCCCTTGAGCGCCACCGCACAAAAGCCAAACCCCAGGCGCCCATACATCTCCACCGGACCGCTGAGGATGTAGCGCTCGGCGTCCTCCAGCGTTCTGACGCCGCGATCTCCGATGTAATGCAGCCAGCTCGCATCGTTCAACAGGCGCAGCATGAAGGCGGCATCGCCTTGGGCGTCCAGCCGGCGGATCTGCAAGCGCGGGGTTTCAATCGTTCTCATCAGCGCTCCAAGGCGTCAAGGCTTTGATCGATGAAAGGCGGGGCCGGCCGTACCGTGTGCGCGCCCATCAACCCACCTGAAAAATAAAGTCTTGCGCGGCCCGCGTCCTGGTCGGCTGGCCCTTCTTCAGCGGCACTTCAAAACGCCAGCGCAAAATCGCCTCCACCGACAAGGCCGCAAGCGCCGGGGGCGGCGCGCCCAGCACGGTCGGATCGCTGACGCGACCGTCCTCCCCGACCCAGAAAAGCACCCGCACACGCCCACTGATATGGGCATCGCGGAGTTGCTGCGGATAGTCAGGAAAGGGCGAGCTCAAGGTCTTGAGCGGTTTGTCCAAGTCCGCAATATTGGGCATTTGGCTCACCAGCTCGGCATGGCTGCGCTCTGCGGCGGCACGCGACTCCGATTCGCCCTCCAGGCGAACCCGGTAATTGGGCTCCGAGGCATGGCCCGCCGCCATCATGGCGAACAGTGCAAAGTTCAGCAGCAGTCTGTGCATCGGCTTGGGCTGAGACGTTGGGGGAATGCATGAGTCCATGGCTGACTCGCGCGCGGCTGCGGCGATGATACCGAGCCCCGCTGAAGGACAAGACCCGCGCGCAGCGGGCCCTGCTTGTGCGCGCTTACAAGAGCTTTTTTAGCGCCGCCTCAAGCTCTGGCTTTTGCACCGTCTTGGTCGTGACCCCGCCCTCTTTGCTGCGCAATGAGAGTTGCAGCAGCTCGCCATCACGGGTGATCGTCAGTTCGGCGCCGTCAACCGAAGTGACTCGCGCCGGCAGTTCGAGATAGCTTTCCTTGTCCGCGCCGGCACCAATTGGCCGACTCACCACGGCGGTTCTGCTGATCTTCAAGGCCTGCGCAAAGCTGCTGTTGGCAACGGTCGATTGGGTCACGACAAGCATTTGCTCGGTATCGCCTTGCACTGTGAATTTCTGGTCCACCCGATACACCATCGAGACATCAATGGACTGGCTGCCCCGGCTGAGGCTGTAGTTGGCCGTGCGTTCATACGCACCATCTGCGGCGGCTCGAACGGTGCTCATGCCGTTGAGCAGCGGCGCATCCGCCCCCACATACCCCCCCTCTGAGAGAAAGTTGTACGAGCCCTTCCAGTGATCAAAGCTGGCAACCGCGATGGGCTTGCCTACTTGTTGCGAGCCCTTCCAAGCGTAGATGCCGGAGCTCAGTTCCAAGTCCCGGGACTCTATGCGGTGCTTGCAGGCTTGGGGCTGCAAGGTGATCTCATCATTGTTCTGGCTAAAGCTCACCGAACCTGAGACCGAACAATTCTTCTTGCCGCTGCCATTCACGCCGTTGGAAAACTCCTTTTGTATCGCCAACAAGGGGCCAACGTAGGCGCTTTGCCTGTTCTCGAACTCACTCAAAGCAGCGACTTCCACCATGTTCTGGGCGGTGATCCGTGAGGTTGGGACGGGCTCTTCCGAGCCCCCTCCGCCGCAAGCCGTCAAAGCCAGGCTCAAACTCAGGCCAAGCGTGCCGCCGAGGATACGCTTGCGATTGCATGTGTCGAACGGATGAGTTCGCATCTGGAGGGACTCCCTGTTGGTATGGACAGGGCAGTGTCTTGGCCGAGTGGGCGAGCGTCAAAGCAAGCGGGCAAGGTATCGCCAGGCGCGCTGGCAAGCGTCGCTAGGCGCTACTTCACATCGCCAAGCCCGCTCAACATCATGGAAAACCTCTTGCCGACCTGTGTCGGCACCAACCGCCGCTTTCTTCACCGCGAGCAGCGGTGCAGCAACACCGTGCTCAAGCCCACTGCACCGCCCGACCCGCGGCATACCAAGCGGCGATGCGCTCGGCCACTTCGGCTTCGATGCGGTTGCGGCGGATCTTCATGGTCGGGGTCAGGCAGCCGTTCTCGATCGTCCAAGGCTGCTGGGCGATCACCAACATGCAGAGCTTTTCATAGTCGGGCAGCTCGGCATTGACGGCTTGCAGGTGCGCGCTCAAGGCCTGCTCCACCTCGGCATGCAGGGCCGAGCCGGGCGCGGCTTGGCTGAGCTTGGCGCGCCAGTCTTCACTCAGCACCACCAGGCCAAAGGCGGCCGCCTGGCCCACACCCGACACCAGGGTGATCTCAACCATCGGATGCGCGTTCAGCCGGTTTTCCACCGGCGCTGGCGCCACATATTTGCCCTTGGCGGTTTTGAACAGCTCTTTCACACGCCCGGTCAGCTTGAGCAGGCCGTCGCCGGCGCGGCGCTCGCCCTTGTCGCCGGTGCGGAAGAAACCATCCGCGGTGAAGCATTCCGCATCCAGATCGGGCCGCTTGTAATAGCCCACCAGCTGGCCCGGCGACTTGATCAGAATTTCACCCTCCTCGCTGAGCTTGCATTCCACACCCGGCAGCGGCACGCCGACATAACCGGTTTCTTGAAGGGTGTTGGTGGAGCTGTGCGAGTAGGCAAAGTCTTCGGTCATGCCATAGCCTTCCAGCAAATTCAGGCCCAGGCGGCGATACCAAGCGATCAGCTCGGGTGGGATAGGCGCCGAGGCGCTCATGGCCGCCCGGACCTGATCCAGGCCCAAGCCCTTGAGCACTTTTTTGCGCACGATGCCGCCCAGGATGGGAATCTTCAGCAGGCGGTCGAGCTTCTTGGCCGGCATCTTGCTGAACACCCCTTGCTGGAACTTCAGCCACAGCCGCGGCACCGAACAAAACAGCGTGGGCCGGGCACGTTGCAGGTCATGCACAAAGGTGTCCAGCGACTCGGCGAAGAACACATGGGTTTTGCCTTCCATCAGCGTGGTGCATTCCACGCAAGCCCGCTCATACACATGGGCCAAGGGCAGATAAGACAGCACCCGCTGCTCGGGCAACTCACCGCTGAGGCTGCGGATGAAGGCCACCGAGCCGGCCGTGGCCGCGCTGATGCGCCCAAAACTGTGCATGGCACCCTTGGGCTGGCCGGTGGAGCCAGAGGTGTAGATCAACATGGCCAAGTCATCGGGCCGGCGCTGCGGGCGCCCGGCCAAGGGCTGGGTGCGCGCAATGATGGCGTCCCAGCGCTCAAAGTCGGGCCGCGCCTGGGCCTCGGCAGGCGCCAAGGGCAAGCTGATGCAAGGCAGATGGGCCGGCACGCCTGGCGCTTGGGTCGACCAGGTGTCGAGCTTGCCGACGAACAAGAGACTGGCCTCGCTGTGTTCGAGCACAAAGCGCACGGTCTCGGCAGTTTCGGTGGGAAAGATGGCCACCGTGGTGCCGCCGGCCATCCAGATGGCCAGCTCCGCCATGATGAAGTGCGCGCAATTCTTGGACAGAATGCCGACCCGCGCACCTGGGGCCAGGCGCAGGCTTTGCAGATGCGCCGCCATGCGCCGCGCTTGGTTCAGGGTCTCGGCCCAGGTGTAATCCAGCACCTGCCCGCCGCCGATGGGCTGGGTCAGATAGACCCGATTCGGCTGTGCGGCTTCATGGTCGTAGACATGGTCAAGAATCAGCGGGGCGCTGGAATTCATGGCGGGCGCACTCCTGAGATGAGGGTGGCAAATTATGGGCAGCGCCAGCCCGCAGCGCCGATAGGCTTCACCCTAGGTGACGTGATCTGTTGAACCCCCTGGCTTGACCCTGTTTTCTCGCGCCGCTCACTCGCCCAACCAACGGCGCAAGAGGTCGCGCTCCACGGCCGGCAACTGGTGCACCGAGATCCAAGTCGACTTGTCGGCCCGGTAGAGATACTCGGGCGGCGCCTGGGCGGCGATGCGCTGACGCAGCGGCGCCACCGTGGCCTGGGCCTCGGCCTCTTGGCCTTGCGCGCGCAGGGCCGCAGCCTTGACGATCAGGGCCAAATCGCACCAAGGGCCATGCTTCAAGGCCTGCTCGGCGGTGCGAACCGCGCCTGCGGCGTCGCGCTCGGCCAAGGTCAGCCAGGCTTGCAGCGCCAGCAGGCGGGGGTCATGCTCGTCCAGCAAGCGTGCCTCTTTCAGCTGGGCGCGGGCTTGCGGCAGGCGTCCAGCGCGCAAGAGGTCTTGCACCCCATCGGCGCGCAGCTCCACAACGCCGGTGCGCAAGCGCAGCGCCTGCTCATAGACCCCAAAAGCCTCGTCCCAGCGTTCGGCCAGCGCCAAGGCGGCTGCGCGGCCCCACAGCGCCTCGGGGCTGTCCGACTGGTAGCCCAAGGCGGCCTCAAACGCGGCCAGGGCGCGCGGCGCATCCCCCAGCTTGCGGTAGGCCTCGCCCAGGGCCAAGTCGACCCGGTAGCGGTCTTCGCCATCCAGGCGTTCTCGGCTGGCGCTCAGCGTCTGACTCAGCGCTGCCAAAGGCTGGCCGCCATGCCAGCCGGCCTCCAGGGCGCCCACCAGCAACTGCCCGCTGCGGGGATGGCGGCTCAAGGCCTTGGCGGCCACGGCGCGCGCCTCGGCCTGTTGGCCCAAGATGGCGTGTCCATTCAAGAGCGCGGCCAGCACCTGTTCATCTTCCGGCGCCACCTGGGCGGCACGCGCAAACAGCGCTTGCGCCGCCGCGGCCTGGCCCTCTTCCAGCTTTTGATTGCCGGCGTTCACCAGCGCAATCGGCAGGCTGGCGCGCACATCGCTGCGCGCGAAATGCCGCTGCACCAAGGCCATCAAGTCGGGGTCTATGGCTTGCAAACGCTCGCGCACGATCTCGCGGTTGTCATAGGCGTCGCGGCGCGGTGAGTCATAACTGTTGGCGCCCTCGGCAAAGTACTCCCACACCGAGCCGCCGGCATAGCGCGACAAAAAGCCCGCGTGGCTGGCTTCGTCGCGGGCTTTGGCGCGGCGGTACAGCTCTTGAATCTCGCGCGCTTGGTCGGCCGTCAAGATGCCATGCACCTGGTGCGTGAGTTCATGCAGCACCGTGTTGTATTGGTCAAAGATGGAGCGCTCCACATCCTCGATGCCGGTGACGGTGTTGAAGCCGCCCGCGCCGCGCACATCGTCCCAAAGCCGCGAGTCGTAGTTGATGCGTGCGTCTTTCAAGGCCTGCGCGCCCGGCGTCTCCGACAGCTTCATATGCAGCGGCTTGATGAAGTGCGTCAGCCCGCCCTCCAGCAAGACCGGGATGTAGGCCTTCCAAGGCGCCACCGACAGGGCGACGCGCTTTTGATGGCGCGGCGACAGCTCGGCCCAGTTCAGCACATAGCGTTCGATGCCGGGCACCTCGGGCATGGGCGTGGCGGCAAAGCGGGCTTCGGCCGCCGCGCGGTGGATGTCCATGGCCATGCGTTGCGACTCGATGGCTTTGGCCAGCACCGCATGCGCGCGGCCATAGCCGGGCTGCTGGCGCAGCGCCTGAAAGCTGAGGCTTTCGGCGGCCTTGAAGTCGCCGCGCACAAAGGCCTCGGAGGCTTGGCGCGTCAAGTCTTGCGCGGCGGCAAAGGCCTTGGGATTGAGCTTGGCCAGCTCGCTGTAGTTCTTGCGCGCATAGCCATTGCCGAGGTGGTAATGCGCCTGCTCGTGGCGCGGGTTCAAGGCCACGGCGCGCTCCGAGGCGCTGATGGCCTCGTCGGTGCGGCCCAGGCGAATCAAGGTGTCGGCCATGGCCATCAGGCCATCGGCCCGGGGGTATGCCTTGACGCTGGCTTCCAGCAGCTTCAGCGAGCCCTCGTAATCGCGCAGCTGCAAGGCGAGCTGGCCTTGGCCTTGCAGAGCGGCGGCACGGTCTTGCGGGCTCGTGCTCAGTTGCAAAGCGCGTTCGAAGCAGGCTTTGGCGCGCTCAAAATTGCGCTGCTCCAGCGCCAAGCGGCCGGCGGCCTGCGCATCCGCGGCCATCACGCCTTGGGCCTTGGGCTCCAGCACCGCGCGGGTTTGCGCATCCAGGGTGGCCAGATCTTGCCGAATCCAATGCCATTGGTAGAGCTGGCTGCGCTCGGCATTGCTGAGCTGCTGCGGCTTGCTTTGCAGCGCTTCGATCAGCGGCGCGGCGGCGCGGTAGTCCTGCTGGATGAGCAAGCGCTCGATCTTCAAGGCGGTGTCGGAGGCTTGAGGCTGAGACATGGTTTTGGCCGCAGCGGCCTTTTTGGGCGCGGCCTTGCCGCTCGCTTTGTTGGCCGCTTTGGCGCTGGGCTTGGCCGCAACTGGCGCCGCCTTCTTGACGGGCGCCGCCAGCGCCAGCGGCGCAGCACTGCTGCAGCCCAATGCGAGCATCACACTCAGCCAGAGCGTGCTTGAGGGTTTGGCCTTGCGAAACTTTTGCATGGAGGAATCGAAACCACGGGTGAAAAGAAGGGGCCGAAGGCCTGAGCCTCAGCGCGCCCCGGCACTGTGCCAGAAGAAAAAGACCTTGCGGCTCAAGGCGAACGCAGCGCCTGTCCGTTGACCGCACGGCAGCGCTGGATATCGCAGGCCGTGGGCAAGATGCTGCGGTACTCGGTCACCGAATTCAGCAGCGATCGGTCGCGCGCATAACACTGGCCGCCCTTGCCGTCGTGGTAGTAAGAGGTGACGTCCACACAGCGACGTGAATGCGCCATCAGGCCAAAGAAGTGGCCCATCTCATGCGAAATCACCATCTGCAAGGTTTGCTCGGCGGGGTGTTTGGGATTGCGGGTCTTCAAGAGCTGGAAGGCCGCCGCACTCAGCGCCAAGGTGCGTTGGCCCAGGTTCGCCAAACCAAAATTGCCCCGGCTGCCAGGCTCGCTCCACTGCACCACGATGGCCCCGGCGGGCAGGTCTTCGTCCGGGCCGAGCTGCTGCACCCGGCTCTCAACCCCGCAGCCCGACCACGCTTTGGACGCGCGCTTCAAGCTGGCCATCACATCCGCTGCAGAGAACCAGGCCGGCGCGCCGCTGTGCCAGTACACGAAGCGCAAAGACCTGCTCAGGGCCGGGCGGTCCTGCCCATCGTTCCAGGTAGCGATTTCACCGGGCCGGCATTCGGCAATCTCTTGCTCACGCACCGAGGGCTGGGCACGCGCCGCGCCCGACAGAAGCAGACTCAGGCCCAGACTCAGCAGCAGGGCCGCTCCCCGCTCAGATCGCACAACCACTCTCGGCACCCGAGCGCAGCTGCGAGCTGCTGACTTGCACGCCATAGCGCTCCGCCGTCATATGGGCCAAGATCGACAGCGCAATCTCGGGCGGGGTGCGCGCGCCAATGTGCAAGCCCACCGGCCCATGCAGGCGCGCCAGCTGCTCTGGGCTGAGATCGAAATGCTCGGCCAACCGCGCCTTGCGTTTGGCCTGGTTGACGCGCGAGCCAATTGCGCCCACATAGAAGGCCGGGCTCTTCAGCGCCTCCATCAGCGCCAGATCGTCGAGCTTGGGGTCGTGGGTGAGGGCCACCACGGCACTGTGGCCATCGGGCGCAAAGGCGTTGACCACATCGTCGGGCATCTCGCGGGTCAGTGTGCAGCCGAGCAGCTCAAAGCCCTCGGCGTATTCCTCTCGTGGATCGCAGATCAAGACCTGGTAGTCCAGCCCCAAGGCCATTTGCGCCAGGTACTGGGTCATTTGCCCGGCGCCGATGATCAGCAAACGCCACTGCGGGCCGTGGTGGGTGATGAGCTGCTGCTCGCTCAGGCTCAGCAGATCGGCGCCCGCCACCGGCACACTCAGCTGCACCGCGCCGCTGGCCAAGTCGAGGCTGCGGCAGACGCGTTCGCCGCGATCCAGCCGCGCCAGCAATTCGCTGATTTGCGAGCCCGGCCTCAAGGGCTCCAGCATCAGTTCCAGCGTGCCGCCGCAAGGCAGGCCAAAACGGGTGGCCTCCTCCGCGCCCACGCCATAGCGCAGCAGCTCGGGTTTTTGCAAGCGCAAAGCGCCTTCACGGACCTTGGCGATCAAATCATCTTCGATGCAGCCGCCCGAGACCGAGCCGGCAATCTGCCCATCGTCCCGCACGGCCACCACCGAGCCCACCGGGCGCGGCGCCGAACCCCAGGTGCGGGTGATGGTGCCCAGCACCACGCGGCGGCCTTGCGCCTGCCAAGCCTGCACCTGACGCAACACTTGCAAATCGACGTTGTCCATGGCGCCATCGTACTGCGCGCTGCCGCAGCCCGGCGCTTGTGCCAAAGCGGCACAGCCGCCCGCCCAGCAAACCACCCATGTATGGACATACATGCGGGTAAACGGCGGGTAGCGCCGCGCCAAAGCTGCGGCGACGATGGCCTTGGCCCCTGCGCCCCCTATGCACAAGCACCACTCGAGTGCCAGCCTCCAGGAGACAAGCCATGAGCACGCACAAGATCACGCTCAAGATCAACGGCCGAACGCTGACGCGCGAGATCGCGCCAGACCGCCTGCTGTCGCAGCTGCTGCGCGAAGACCTCGCCCTCACCGGCACCCACATCGGTTGCGACACCGGCCAATGCGGCGCCTGCACCGTGCATCTGAACGGGCGCGCGGTGAAGAGTTGCGTGGTGCTGGCGGTGCAGGCCCAAGGCGCCGAAGTCACCACCATCGAGGGGCTGGCGGCCGCCGATGGCACGCTGCACCCCATGCAAGCCGCCTTCAAAGAATGCCACGGCCTGCAATGCGGCTTTTGCACGCCCGGCATGGTGATGAGCGCGGTGGACCTGGTGCAACACCATGGCGGCCCGGCGTCTCTCTCCGAGGTCCAGGTGCGCGAGGCCTTGGAAGGCAATCTGTGCCGCTGCACCGGCTACCAAAACATCGTCAAAGCGGTGCAACTGGGCGCCGCAGCCATGCAAGAAGGGAGCCAGTGATGACCACGACCCCCAGCCCTCAAGCCGGCCTGATCGGCCAAAGTGTGCGCCGCCGCGAGGACGGGCGCTTTCTGACCGGGCGCGGCCAGTACACCGATGACATCGTCTTGCCGCGCCAAAGCTATGCCTACTTCCTGCGCTCGCCCTATGCCCATGCGCGCCTGGGCCGCATCGACACGGCCGCTGCGGCCGCCGCCGAGGGCGTGTTGGCGATCTTCACCGGCGAGCACTTCCGGGCCGTGGGCGGCCTGCCCTGCGGCTGGCTGATCAACAGCCTGGACGGCTCGCCGATGAAGGAGCCCAAGCACCCCATCCTGGCCGATGGCAAAGTGCGTTATGTGGGCGACGCCGTGGCGCTGGTGGTGGCCGAGAGCTATGCGCAAGCCAAAGCCGCCGCCCAGCTGATCGAGGTGGACTACGAAGAGCTGCTGCCGGTGGTGGACACCGCGCGTGCCAAAGACTTCGCCAGCAGCGTGCACGCCGAGGCGCCCGACAACGTCTGCTACACCTGGGGCTGCGGCGACGCAGCGGCCACCGACGCGGCCTTTCAAGGCGCCACCCATGTGACGCGGCTGCAGTTCCGCAACAACCGGCTGGTGCCTAACGCCATCGAGCCACGGGCCGCCAATGCCAGCTACAACCCGGGCGATGAGAGCTACACCCTCTATGTGGCCAACCAAAACCCGCATGTCGAGCGCCTGCTGATGTGCGCCTTTGTGCTGGGCATTCCCGAGCACAAGGTGCGGGTGGTGGCGCCCGATGTGGGCGGCGGCTTTGGTTCCAAGATTTTTCTCTACGCCGAAGAAACCGCGCTGACCTGGGCCAGCAAGCAAGTGGGCCGGCCCATCAAATGGACCGCCGAGCGCAGCGAGAGCTTCCTCACCGACGCGCATGGCCGCGACCACGCCACCACGGCCGAGCTGGCCCTGGACGCCCAGGGCAAGTTCCTGGGCCTGCGGGTGCACACCACGGCGAATCTGGGCGCCTATCTGTCCACCTTTGCCAGCAGCGTGCCGACGATTCTGTACGCCACGCTTTTGGCCGGGCAGTACACCACGCCGGCCATCTACGCCGAGGTCACAGGGGTGTTCACCAACACCGCGCCGGTGGACGCTTACCGGGGCGCGGGTCGGCCCGAAGCCACCTATGTGGTGGAGCGTCTGGTGGAAACCGCCGCCCGCGAGCTGGGCATCGACCCGGCCGAGCTGCGCCGGCGCAACTTCATTCGCAGCTTCCCCTATGCCACGCCGGTGGGCCTGAGCTACGACACGGGCGACTACGAGGCCACGCTGAACCAAGTCATCGAGCTGGCCGATGTGGCCGGCTTTGCCGCGCGCCGCGCCACCAGCGAGGCCAAGGGGCTCAAACGCGGCCTGGGCTACAGCACCTATATCGAGGCCTGCGGGCTGGCACCCAGCAATATCGCGGGGGCCTTGGGCGCGCGCGCCGGGCTGTTTGAAGCCGGCGAGGTGCGGGTGCACCCCACCGGCAAGGTCACCATCTTCACCGGCAGCCACTCGCATGGCCAGGGCCATGAAACCACCTTTGCCCAGCTGGTGGCCGACAAGCTGGGCATCCCCTTTGACGATGTGGACATCCAGCATGGCGACACCGGCAAGGTGCTGTTTGGCATGGGCACTTACGGCAGCCGCTCACTCTCGGTGGGCGGCACCGCCATCGTCAAGGCCGTGGACAAGGTGATTGCCAAGGGCAAGAAGATCGCCGCGCATTTGCTGGAAGCGGCCGACACCGACATTGAGTTTGAGAACGGTGTGTTCAAAGTGGCCGGCACCGACAAGAGCGTGCCCTTCGCCTCGGTCTCGCTCACCGCCTATGTGCCGCACAACTACCCGCTGGCCACGCTGGAGCCCGGCCTGAACGAAAACGCTTTCTACGACCCGAGCAACTTCACCTACCCCGCCGGCAGCTATGTCTGCGAGGTGGAGGTGGACCCGCTCACCGGCCGGGTGCGGGTGGACCGCTTCAGCGCGGTGGACGACTTCGGCAATATCGTCAACCCGATGATTGTGGAAGGCCAGGTGCACGGCGGCATCGCCCAGGGCATTGGCCAAGCGCTGCTGGAGCATGGCATTTACGAGGTGGACAGCGGCCAGCTGCTGACCGGCAGCTATATGGACTATGCCATGCCCCGCGCCGATGACCTGCCGCACTTCCAGGTGAAAACCGCCAAGGGCACGCCCTGCACCCACAACCCGCTGGGCGTGAAGGGCTGCGGCGAAGCGGGTGCCATCGGCTCACCGCCCGCGGTCATCAACGCCATCTGCGACGCCTTGGGCCTGAAAGACCTGCCCATGCCGGCCACACCGCACACCGTGTGGCAAGCCATCCAGGCGCAACGCTGAGCATTGACGAGGAGCAAAGCACCATGAGCACCTTCTCTTACCTGCAAGCCAGCAGCCTGGCAGAGGCCGCCAAGGCCGCCGCCGCCAGCGAGGCCAAGATCATTGCCGGCGGCCAGTCTTTGCTGGGCGCCATCAAGCTGGGTCTGGCCGCGCCAGAAGCCTTGGTCGATTTGAGCGCCTTGGCCGAGCTCAAAGACATACGCCGCGACGGCGCCACTCTCAGCATCGGCGCCCTGTGCACCCATGCGACGGTGGCCGCCTCCGCCGAGGTGCAGCAGGCCATCCCGGCGCTGGCCGAGCTGGCGGGCCAAATCGGCGACCGCCAGGTGCGCAACCGCGGCACCCTGGGCGGCAGCCTGGCCAATAACGACCCCGCCGCTTGCTACCCGGCCGCCGTGCTGGGCCTGGGCGCCACGGTGCACACCGACCGGCGCAGCATCGCCGCCGACGACTTCTTCACCGGCTTGTTTGAAACCGCCCTGCAGCCCGGCGAGATCATCCGCTCGGTGAGCTTCCCGCTGCCGGAAAAAGCCGGCTGGCAAAAGTTCAAGCAACCTGCTTCGCGCTTTTCCATCGTCGGCGTCTTCGTCGCCAAGACCAGCGGCGGCGTGCGCGTGGCCGTCACGGGCGCCGGGCCGGGCGTGTTTCGCGCCAGCCCGCTGGAAGCCGCTTTGAATCAACACTGGAGCCCAGCCGCCGCGCAAGGCCTGAGCCTCCGCGCCGAGGGCCTGAACAGCGATCTGCACGGCTCGGCCGAGTACCGCGCGGCGCTGATCCCGGTCTTGGCCGGGCGGGCGGTGGCGGCGGCGCGGTGAGTGCGCTGCCGGCCTCGATCGATGAGGCGGCCGCCGGCCTGTGGGCGCAAGGCTATGTGGCGCCGCGTGAGCTGAGCACGGCGGTGTTTCTGGCACTGCGCCTGCAGCGGCCGCTGTTTTTAGAGGGCGAACCCGGCACCGGCAAGACCGAGATCGCCAAGGCCCTGGCCGCATGGCTGGGCCGGCCGCTGATCCGCTTGCAATGCTACGAAGGCCTGGACCTGGCCGATGCCGCTTATGAATGGAATTACGCCCGCCAGATGCTGGAGATCCGCATGGCCGAGGGCGAAGCGCGGCAAGCCCTGGCCGATGATTTGTTTGCGCCGCGCTTTTTGATCCCACGCGCCCTGCTCCAAGCCATTGCCCCCACCCAGCCGGTCGCGCCGGTGCTGCTGATCGACGAGTTGGACCGTGCCGACGAGCCCTTTGAGGCGTATTTGCTGGAGGTCTTGAGCGACTACCAGATCAGCATCCCCGAGCTCGGCACCATCGCCGCACCGGCGGGCCGCCCGCCCATCGTCATCATCACCTCGAACCGCACCCGCGAGATCCATGATGCGGTGAAGCGCCGCTGCCTCTATCACTGGGTGGACTTCCCCGATGCGGCCCGCGAATTGAAAATCTTGCGCCAACGCGTGCCGCAAGCGCCCGAGACACTGGCGCGCCAAATCGTCGCCTTCATCCAGAGCCTGCGCGGGCTGGAGCTGTACAAGCGGCCGGGCGTGGCCGAGACGATTGAATGGTCGCGCGCCCTGCTGGAGCTGAACGCCCTGGTGCTGGACCCGGCCACGCTGCAGTCCACCCTGGGCGTGCTGCTGAAGTACCAAGACGATATCGCCCGGGTGCAGGGCTCCGAGGCGGCGCGCCTGCTGGAGCAGCTGCGGGTGGCGGGCCGTGACTGAGTTCGGCGCCAAGCCCGCTGCCGCTGAAACGCAGGGTTATTTGGCGGAGAACGTCATGCACTTCGCCCGCGTGCTGCGCCAGGCCGGCATGCCGGTGGGCAGCGACCGGGTCTTGCTGAGTCTGCAGGCCTTGCAACTGGCCGGCATTGCCTCCCGCCAAGACTTTCATGCCACCCTGGCCGCCTGCCTGATCAGCCAGGCCGAACACCGGGCCCTGTTCGAGCAGGCGTTTCACATCTTCTGGCGCGAGCCCGATCTGCTGGGCCGGGTGATGCGCATGCTCTTGCCGCAATCGCAGGCCAAGCCCGGCATGCCGGCGCTGCCGGAAAACCGCCGCCTGGCCCAAGCGCTGTTTCCGCATGCGCCAGCGCTCCAGCCAAAGTCCGAGCCCGAGCAAGAGCTTGAGATCGACGCCCGGCTGAGCTGGAGCGACCGTGAGCGCTTGCGCCAGCAAGACTTTGACACCATGACCGCCCAAGAATGGCAAGCCGCCAAGCGCTTGCTGGAGCGTTTGCAAGCCAGCCTGCTGTTTGAACAGCGCCCGACCCGCCGCTGGACGCCCGCCGCACAAGGTCGCCTGGACTGGCGCGCCAGCCTGCGCGCCCAGGCTCGAGGTGCAAGCCCGGCCTTGAAACGCCAGCAAAGGCAAACCAGGCCGGGCTCGCTGCTGATCCTGGCTGATATCTCCGGCTCCATGGGCCGCTACTCGCGCATGCTCTTGCATCTGGCCCATGGCCTGAGCAACCCGGCTCAGCGCAGCGGCTGCAAAGTGGCCCCGCGCGTTGAGAGCTTTGTCTTCGGCACCCGCCTCACCCCCATCACCCGCCTGCTCAAGCAGCGCGACCCGGACCAGGCCGTGGCGGCGGTATCGCGCCGCGTGCAAGACTGGTCCGGCGGCACCCGCATCAGCGCCTGCCTGCAAGCCTTCAACCAGCACTGGGCGCGCCGCCTTTTGCACAGCGACAGCACCGTGCTGCTGATCACCGACGGCCTGGAGCAAGGCAGCGAGGCAGACCCCCGCTGCACCGCCCTGGCCTTTGAAGCCGAGCGCCTGCGCCTGAGTTGCCGCCGCCTGATTTGGCTGAACCCGCTGTTGCGCTTTGAGGGCTTTGAGCCCAAAGCGGCCGGCGTGCGGGCGCTGCTGCCGCAGGTGAGCCTGCACCTGCCGACGCACAATCTGGCCAGCCTGGAAGCGCTGGTGCAGCTGCTGGCCGGCGCTCAGCGCAAGGGCTGATGGCAGCCCACTTCGATCGTCAAGCCGCAAGGGCCCTGCACAAAGAACTGCTCCCCTCTGCGGCTGCGCTCGACCGGCCCGACACCGGGCACGCCAGCGTCCAGCAAGCCCCGGTGCAGCGCATGCACGCTGTCGCTGGTGGGCCGGATGAAGCCGAAGTGAAAGCCTGCCGGGTAGGCGGCGGCAGCGCCGCCCTCGCTTTGCTGCAAGACCAGATCAAAGTCGCCAGCACGCAGCGCGATCAGGCTTCGGTCGGGTTTTTCCAGCACGATGTGCGCGCTGAAGTAACGGGTCAAAAAGTCGGCACATTGCGCCGCATCGCTCACTTGCAGATTCAGGTGGTTCAGTTGCATGTCGGTTCATCCATAGTTTCAGGGGTGGCCGGGAAGGCCGGGCTTGCATTCAGTGCGCCAACGCGGGCGAATTGGCACAGCGCTTGGTGGCTCTCATCCGAGGCCGCCATGGCGGCGTTGGCGCGCTGCCAGAGGCGCTGTTGGCAGCGCCGCAGTGCCTCAGCCCCTGCCTCTGCCCTGGCCGCTCCTTGCTGGGTCAGCTCAGCCAGGGTGCGCGCCAGGTCTGCGGCGTCTTGCAAAGCGGTGTTGGCGCCGAGTCCGCCCGCCGGGCTCATCAGGTGCACGGCGTCGCCGATGGCCATGACCGGCAACCCCGGCTCGGCCGCCCGCTCGCCTTCATCCAAGCGCCCGCCACTGAAGACCGGCACCGCTCGAAGCGCCGTGGGGCGCGTGCTCTCGATCAAGGCCCGCAGCGGCGCGGCCCAATGCTGGCAACGCTGCAGCAAGTGCGCTTGCAATTTGGGCCCTTCTGCAAGCGCAGCGCCCGGCGCTGGCGCGTCCGGCAGCAACAAGGCCCAGTACACATAGTCTGCAAGCGCGGACCCGGCGGGGAAATGCATGGCATCCACAATCGCCACCGCAGCGGGGTCCACCACCACCTGGGTGGCGCTGAGGAATCCCGCGGGCAGTTGCTGCAAAGCGGGCGCCTCCCGGTCAAGCCGGCCATAGACGCAGCTCGCCACGGCTTGCGGCGGCGCCAAAGCCGGCTGCGCGATGAGCCCCGAATGGGCGCCATTGGCCACCACCAGCAGATCAAAGTCCTCGCTCTGGCCTTGCGCCCAAGTCACACGCAGCGCCCCGCCGGGCAAGCGCTGCCAGCCCAGCGCCTCCTGAGCCCAATGGACTTGTGAATCCAGCGCGAACAGCAAGGCATCGCGCAGCAGACCGCGGTCGGCGCGCAGATCGGGGCTGAGCTCTCGGCCCCTTGCTTCGTCACCGGCCTCGGCCTGCTCCCAGGCGCGAGTCCAGGGCGTGGTGATGGGGCGGAGCTGGGCGTCATGGGCGAGCAGCGGCAGCGCTGGCGCACAGGCCGCTTGAAAAC
This sequence comes from uncultured Burkholderiales bacterium, assembly GCA_945952065.1. GTDB lineage: Bacteria > Pseudomonadota > Gammaproteobacteria > Burkholderiales > Burkholderiaceae_C > Paucibacter_A. The sequence continues at coordinate 356,404 of CAMFGY010000001.1, forward strand.
GCTTGAATCCCTCCTTGCACAAGCATTCGTGCAGGGCCGCGCGGCCACCGCTGTCGATGCGCAGGCGGTAGCCTTGGCTGCGCGCCAAGGGGTGGGCATCGCGCTCAAACACATGGGCCCGCATGCCGCGCTTGCGCAAGCCTTGGGCCAAGGCAAGCCCGCTCAGGCCTGCGCCCACGATGGCGATGCGCATGGGCGGTGGGCCCCCTGGGTGGGTGATGTGGGCTTGGGTCAAGGCACTTCCTTTTCATTCGGTTTCAAGAGCCTTGATCTTGGCGGCGCCCGCCGTGATGAAATATCTATGATTTGCCTTTAAATATTGAATTTTTGTCAAAGCAAACCATGAGCCGGCGCCCCGTACCGCCCCGAGACTTCAGCGAATCCTTGGACGGCCCCGCGGTGATCGCACTGCGCAGCGACCCCGCACCCGGCAGCCAATTCAGCTTGGGCACACAGCACTACGCAAAACACAGCCACCGCCGCACTCAACTGTTTTGCATTGACAGCGGGCTGATGCAAGTCAGCACCGGGCGCGGCTCCTGGGTCATGCCCGCGCAACGCGCCGCCTGGATCCCCGCTGGCTTGGAGCACCAAGTCCAGGTCAGCGGTGTGCTCAGCGGCTGGAGTGTGCTCATCAAGCCCGAGCGCTGCACTCAGCTGCCGCAACAGCCTTGCGTCTTGGCCGTCAGCGAGTTGCTGCGCGCCCTGGTCCAACGTGCCGCCAGCTGGGCCCAGGAAACCCAGCTGAGCGAGCACCAAAACCGCCTGTGCGAGCTGTTGTTGGACGAGCTGGCACTGAGCCCGCAACTGCCCTTGCATCTGCCCCTGCCCGCCGACCGCCGCTTGCTCAAGCTGGTCAAAGCGGTGCTGGCCCAGCCGGCCTCGTCGCGCAGCCAGCAAGACTGGGCGGCATGGGCCGGTCTCTCGGTCAGCACGCTCAACCGCCTGTGCGTCGAGGAAACTGGCCTGAGCTTCGCACGCTGGCGCCAGCAAGCGGCGCTCAATCACGCCCTGCAAGCCTTGAGCGCCGGCACGCCGGTGGCGCGCGTCGCCCAGGCCCTGGGCTATGGCTCGGCCAGTGCTTTTGTGGCCATGTTCAAACGAGAAATGGGCCACAGCCCGAGGCGCTATCTGCAAGCCCGCCAGCCGCAGACGCCGCCCACCCAAGAGCCCCGGCGTCCATGAGCACGCTGATGCCCCGGGAAAACGCCAGCCCCTGCCCCAGGGCAAGGCGGCACACTTTGCGCTCCCCCTCGCTCAAGCGCTGACACCCAAAAGCCCTACCTCCTCCCATGAAGCTCACCGGCCAAGAAACCCTGCCCGTCTCGCAAGCCCAGGCCTGGGAAGCGCTGAACGATCCCGCCCTGCTGCAAGCCAGCATCAGCGGCTGCGAAAGCCTCACGCTGATCGGCGAGCATGAGTTCGAGGCCTTGCTGACCGTGGCCATCGGCCCGGTCAAAGCCAAGTTCAAAGGCAAGCTCAAGCTCGCCGATCTGCAGCCGCCCGAAAGCTACCACCTCGCCTTTGAAGGCAACGGCGGCGCCGCCGGCCACGGCAAAGGCACGGCCCAAGTGCGACTCGAGCCCCAAAGCCCCAGCCAAACCCTGCTGCACTACGAAGTGCAAGCCAGCGTCGGCGGCAAGATCGCCCAAATCGGCTCCCGCTTGGTGGACATGGCCGCGCAAAAAATGGCCGGCGATTTCTTCTCGGCGTTCAACACCGCTTTGCAGGGGCGTTATGGGGTGACGGCGGCGGCGCCTGTTCCGGCAGAGGAAGGAGCGGATGAGGTGGAGAAGAAAAACAAGAGCCTGTTCCAGCGGGTGCTGGATTGGTATTTGGGCTGGTTGGGGCGGGTGTTTACCGGCAAGATTTGAGAGCCAGGGGCCGCAAGTCCTTCCCGCGGGCAGCCGCCCAAAAGCACCAAGCCCGAGCCACCTGGGCTTGCACGGCGCGGGACAAATGGGTGACAAGAGGAGCGATGCGCGGCAAAAGGGCCGATAGCAGGTCGGCTGTTGTGAACACGATTTGAATCCGATCCCAGTTCGATTCCTTTCGTTGCCGGTTTGTGCCGCTTTGTCGCAAGGCGCGACGCCGGCAAGCCCTGACGCAGAAGATGCAGCCCATGGATACGCTGCACACCCCCTCCCCCAAGGCTCATCTGCTGCAACTGACGCTGCGCCAAGACGGCATCACGCAGGTCTTGCAATTGCATCGCGAGGTCTTGTCCTTCTGGTTCTCATCGCACAAAACCGCCGGCGACTTGCTGCAGGTGTTTGAGCGCTACCAAGGCCCCATCAAGGAGGCCGCGCTGCGGCGCCTGGCGCTGAACAAGAGCAGCAAGGGCAAGGCCTGCGCGCGCATCCAGCTCGCCGATTTCAGACCCTTCTTCATTGCCGATGCACTCGTCGCCGATGCCGAATTGGCCGAGGTCAGCGCCATGCTTGAGCCGCAACAGCATCAAGCCCCTGAGCAGCCCCGGACGCAGGGCAGCACCCGCCCCTCTGGCCTGCTGTCCTGGCTGTTCAACTGGAGCCCCAAGAAGAAGCCCAACAGCCTCCCCGAGGGCCAGCACGCGGCGTTCAAGATCGCCTGATCGTTCGCTTTGGGGGCCGGCCCGGATGAGGGCCGATGCCACGACTTCATGGCCCAAGACGCCCGAACACCCCGCCAGCTCAATCGCCCACCGCCCGCCTTTGCATCACGCGCCTCACACAGCCTGAGCGCGCTGCGCCTGCCAGTCCGGCCGCAGGATGCCGTAGACGGCGCCATCGATATAGGCGCCCCGCACAAAGATCACACCGCGCAGCAGGCCTTCGTACTGCAGGCCGGCTTTTTCCGCGATGCGGCGCGAGGCGGTATTGGCCGGGTCGGTGTTGCAGCAGATGCGGTGTACCGACTCGAAGTTCTCGAACAGATAGTCCACCAGGGCGCGCGCCGCCGCCGTGCCGTAACCGCGGCCGCGCAGCGCCGGGTCGTGGATGCTCCAGCCGATCTCTCGGGCGGTGGAGTAACAGTGCGCGAGAAAGTGCGAAACACTGCCAATCACTGCCCCGCTCTCATCGCAGACCAGCAGGCGCTCGCTCGCATCGCTGCAAAAGCCATCTTCGGCAAAACGCTTTTTGACCGATTGCTCACCGCTCATGCGGCCGGACTCAAACTCGCTGCGCCATTCGGTGCCGCCGGCCAGTTGAATCAACAAAGGCAGGTCAGCCTCGTGCACCGGGCGCAGGCTGACCTTGCGGACTGAAGAAGAAGTCGAGGCGTTCATGTGCGCCAGCCTAACAGCTGGGCACCGTGGCACGCACCGACTTCATGGCAAAGCGCTCAATGCGCTACGAAACGGTACTCGTGCTGCGCATCGCGCATCACCAGCGTCGGCTTGGCAGCCTTGTCGTCGCGCACCAGCTCAAAGCCGGCCTCGCCCGGGTCGACGGTGATGTAGCTGTGCGTGCCGTCTTCGTTCTTGCGCAGGGCCACCTCGCTGTCCCAATGGGCAAACTTGAAGATCAGCTTGCCGCCCTTGGCCTTCTTCACCTGCAGCGAGCCCAGCTCGGGGCTGTGGTAGCGGGCGGCCAAGGGCTTGAGGGCCTGCGCCGGCACCGGCAGGGTCAGCAGCGAGCGCTGCTTGTCGTTCTCGGCCTTGCGGTTGGCGATGGCGACTTGCAAGCGCTCATCGGCCTCGGGCTTGCCGTCGAACACCAGCTCCAAGAGCTTGCGCAGCAAGGGGCCGCGCAGCAGCACGCCGGCATCGGAATTGGTCAGAATAGTCACGCCCATGCCGTACTCGGGCAGCCAGTTCATGTTGGAGTGGAAGCCCAACATATCGCCGCCATGCGAGGCCACGGTGATGCCGTACTGCTTGTCGATGAACAGGCCCATGCCGTAGTAGGCGTCTTCACCCACCATCACCTGGGGCTTGTAGCGCTCAGCCCAGTTGGGTTCACTGATCACCACTTTGCCATCGGGGCCGCGGCCCTTGCCGAGCTCCATCAGCACCCATTGGCTGAAGTCACGCGGGCTGGTCCACACCGCGCCGGCCGGGCGCGCCGGCACGATGGTGTAGTTGACGTCCATGCTGGCCCGGCGGGTGCTGCCGTCAAAGGCATCGCCATGCGGCTCGGCGTGGTTGCCGCTGAGTGCTTGCTTGTAGTCAAAGGTGGTGCGCGTCATGCCCAGGGGCTTGAACAAGAGCTCGCTCATGGCCTGGTCATAGGCTTGGCCCACTTCCAGGCCCGGCTTCAGAGCCGCCGCCGCGATATAGCCGCCCGCGCCCACCATCAAATTGCTGTACTGGAACACTTCACCAAACTTGGAGGTGGGCTTCATGCCGGCCAGCTGGTCAAACGTGCTCTTGGCCGGGGCAGCACCGTTGGCAAAGATCCAGTCCAGGTCTTGGCGCGGCATGCCGGTGCAGGCGCACACCAAATGCTTGATCTGCACGCTTTGCGTCACCTCGGGGTTGGCCAGCTTGAAGCCCGGGTAGGCCTGGGCGGCCGGCTGATCCCAGCGCAGCTTGCCGGCATCCACGGCCTTGGCGAGCAGGCCGGTGGTCATGGCCTTGGTGTTGCTGGCCGCCATGAACAAGGTGTCGGCGTCCACCGGCTCGGGCTTGCCCAGCGCGCGCACGCCCAGGCCGCCAGCCCAGACGACTTTGTTGCCATCGATAAAGCTCAGGCCCACGCCGGGCACGTCGAGCTTTTTCATGCCGTCCGCCACAAAGGCCTTGAGCTGCTCGATGCGCTCGGGCGTCAGCGGCTTGGCCGTGCGGCCGGCAAAGCTCTCACGCTCATAGCCCTTGGGACGCAGGCTGGTGTAGAACTTGCCGATCGGCGAGCCGCGCTTTTCCAAAGTGGCTTGCGAGGCCTGCAACAGCAAGACCACCCAGCTGCCGTCAGTGCTGGAGCGCCGCGCCAGCGCCTGAATCACCAGCTTCTCGTTCGGTGAGGTCTCGTAGTCAAAAGCGGTCTGGTCCACCCAGCCATTGCGCTTGGGGCGTGGCGTGGCCAGCAACAGGGTGCGCTTGAAATCCGGCTGCACCTGCCGCCAAGCCTGCGCCACGGCATCTGCCGCATCCTTGACCTGGTCCTTGCCAAACTCCAGCACGGTGACCGTGGCGTCCCCCTCGGGTGCTGTGAAACGCAGCTGCGAGCCGCTCTGGTTGAGCGCAAAGGCTTCGGGTGGTGTGTAGCTATGCCCGGCGGACGTGGTGTCGGCCTGGGCCCCCATCGCAAAACAAGCGGCGGCCAAGGCCGTCACGATCAGCAAACGACGCATCAGAAGAGCTCCCGTGATTGGAAGCGGCGATGTTAGAGCGTGGCGGCGCCGTATGTCTGCGGTCATACCCTGCTTGAAAAGGCGCGAAGCCGCCATGCCAACCAGGCCGGGGGCCGGAGGCGGTGCTGGGGTCAGGTCTTGCCGCCCCAGGCGCTGCGGCCGTCGGGCCGTTCCTCCCCGCGGATCTGCAGCTCATCCCAGCCAATCGACGCTTTGTCGCCGCAAGCTGGAACAGCAGCGCCGCCCTCCCGAGACTGCGCGGATGGCCCATGCCGAAACGGAGGCTCCCATGTCTGCCCTGCCCTTGAGCGCCGCCCATGCGCAAGCGCATGTCATGCCCTTGCCCAGCCACCGACTCTGGCTGCGGCGCAGCGTCGTTTTGTGGTTCAGCATCGCGGCCACAGGCTTGGCGTTGTTTGCGCTCTATATCGCGGTGTCCTACGGACGCTCGCTGCTGGGCGGGCCACCCGGGGAGTCGGCCTGGAAGGCGGGCGACACCTTGGGCAACGGCCAGCTGGGCCTGCATCTGCTGGCCGCGTTCTTGCTGAGCGGCCTGGGCGTGATGCAAGTGCTGCCCGCGCTCAGACGCAGAGCGCCCGCCCTGCATCGGACCCTGGGCCGCGTCTTCATGGTCTCGGCCCTGGCTGCGAGTTTGAGCGGCTTCTACCTGGTCTGGGTGCGCGGCACGGTGGGAGATGCGTCCCTGCACCTGGCGATCTCGCTCAATGGCCTGCTCATCCTGGGCTTTGCCCTCATGGCCTGGCGCGAGGCGCGCGCACGCCGTTTTGATGCGCACCGCCGTTGGGCCTTGCGGCTGCTGTTCGCCGTCTGCGGCGTTTGGTTCTTCCGCATCGGTTTTATGTTGTGGATGTTGATCTGGCGCGCGCCCGTGGGCTTCGACCCCAACACCTTTACCGGCCCCTTTGTGACCGGATGGACGCTGGGCCAGTACCTGCTGCCACTGGCCTTTTTGGAAGCCTACTTCCGAGCCCCGAGCTGGCGGCCTGGCGCGGTGCACGCCCTGAGCGCGGCCATCTTCTTGGCCAGCCTGGCCACGGCCGCAGGCATTGCCGGCGCCTGGATGGGCATGTGGTTGCCGCGGCTTTGAGGCCTACGAAAAGGGGCGTGAGGCATGAACGGGCGGCGCTAGCAACAGGCCTCGTCCAGCAGTACCAGGCAAAAACGCCAGTTGTGCCGCCTCCCCGGCCCTGCTACACCCATCCCCCATGCCACACCGCTTCTTCGCCGCCACCTTCCGCCCCTTCTTCCTGCTGACCGGCGCCATCACGGCCGGGGCGGGCGCTTTGGCCTTCATGCCCGAGTGGACGCTGAAGACGATTTTTCAGCTGGACTATGTGCCGGCCTACACGGTGCTTGCGCAGCATTGGGGGGCGATGGTGGGGTTGGTCGGGCTGGCGATGCTGCTGGCGGCGCTGCGCAGCGAATGGCGCAGCCCGATCTTGGTGTTTGTCGGTTTGGAAAAAGCCTGCATGGTGCTGCTGGTGGCAGCGCATTGGGGTGAGCCGGCCGCCGCCGGCTTCCTGGGCGGGGCGCTGATGGATGCGCTGGTGTCGCTCTACATCGCGGGTTACTTCTGGAGCCAGCGCCGCGGCTGATTCGGCATTCGCCCCGGGCCGCGCAAGGCCTTGGGGCGCGACCCTATACTGCCGCCCATGTTGCGCCGCTGGGTCATCGTTGTGCTTTTGGCCATCTGCCTGCCGCTCCAAGGTTCTTTGGCCTTGGCGCTGGGCTATTGCCTGCATGAAGACGAATCCAGTGCACCGCAACAGACCGTGCACGCCGGTCATCATGAGCACCAGCATGCACAGCCCAGCAAGCCGCCCGTTGACAGCCAGAAGAAGGCCGACGCCGCCTCGCTGGAGCATGGCGACTGCGCCCAGTGCCATTTCGCTTGCAATCTGGGCGTGCCCAGTGACTGCGCCCCGCAGTTCGCGCGGATGCGCGAGATCCTGCGCCCCCAAGACGCGCCGCCGCGTGCCGGCATGGCGCCCGAGGCCATCGAGCGCGTGCCGCTTGCCGCGCCGACTTCAGCCTCGTTCTGAAGCCGGCCACGCGCAGCTCTCCATTCCGTTTCATTTTTTGTGATTCGTCCGCCCTCGACTTGAGGCGGAGCACTTCCTGCGTGTTTGTTTCGCTCGCCGGCTTCTCCCGTTTCGACCTTCACGGAGAAGTCCATGTCTTTACGACGACCTGTTTTTTTGAAGCAGCCCTGGCCGGCCCTGGCCTTGGGCTTTTGTCTGGCGCTGCCCAGCCTGCCGCTGCGTGCGGCTGAAGCACCCAGGGCAAACCCAGCCGCGATCACCACCTTGGCCGAGGCCCTGGCCCAGGCTTGGCCGCGCCATCCGGCAGCGCGCAGCGCCAGTGCGGCGCAGGCGCTGATGGCCCAGCAGAGCGAAGCCGCCGAGCGCTGGCTGGCCGCACCGCCCAGCTTGCAACTGTCACGCCGCAGCGATGGCTGGGGTGGTTCGTCCCAAGGCTTGCGCGAGGACGAAGCTGCTTTGGAATTGCCCCTGCGCTGGCCGGGTGAGCGCCAGGCCGAGCGCCGCAGTGCCGAGGCCCAGGGCCAGCATTGGAGCCGCGCCCAAGCCGCGGCCCGTTGGGCCTTGAGTGGCGAGCTGCGCGAGGCCTGGTGGGCGCTGCGCTTGGCCGCTACCGAGCAGACAGCAGCCGAGCAGCAGCTGGCCAATCTGCAAGCGCTGCGTGCCGATGTGCAGCGGCGCCTGAAGGCCGGCGACCTGGCTCGGCTGGACCTGAACCAGGCCCTATCCGCCGAGCAAAGTGCTCAAGCCGCATGGGCCGAGGCTCAGGCGGCAAGGGCTGCAGCACAAAGCAACTGGGCCTTGCTGGTGGGTTCGGCCAGCACCTGCCCTGAGTCGCTGGACTCGGGCTTTGACCCCGCCAGCGCTGAGGTACCCACCGATGCAGCCGCCGCGACGTCGACCCCCGAGCATCCGGCCCTGAGCCTGCTGCAAGCACGCTCTGCGCTGCTGAGCGCCCAGCTGGCGCGCGCCCGAGCAGGCAGCTACGCCGGCCCCACCGTGGGCCTGGCCTTGCTGCGCGAACGCGGCTCCAGCCTGGAGCCCGCCGCCAACAGCGCGCGGCTGACGCTGCGCCTGCCGCTGGGCCGCCAGCCCGAGCTGGATTTGCAAGCCGCCCAACTCGCCACCGAGCGGGCCGAGCTGGAGGCTGAGCTTGCGCGCTTCCAAGAGCGCCAAGCCGCCGCCATCGTGCAGGCCCGCCAGCAGCTGCAGCGCAGCGCCGAGCAAGCCGCGCGGGCCGAAAGCCGTCTGGCCCTGGCCGCCGACAGCTTGAGCCTGCAACGCCACGCCTTCAGCCTGGGCGCCATCGATCTGCCGACCCGGCTGCGCGCCGAGGCCGAGCAAGCCCAGGCCCAGCTGGCCCTCGCCCGCGCCCGCATCGAACAACAACGCAGCGCCTCGCGCCTGAACCAAACCCTGGGCCTGATGCCATGAAGCCCACCGCTTTCAATAAATCTGCCACCGCTATGAAACCCACCCCAAACGCCTCCCCCTGGCTGGCCGCGCTGCTGATCGCTTTGACGCCGCTGCTCTCGCACGCCCATGGCGACGGCGATCACGAGGACGAACCCAAGGCCAAGGCCAAGGCCCCCAGCAGCAGCGCCACGGCCACCGGCGAGCGGCCCAGCCGCCAGCCCGATGGCAGCGTGCATTTGCCCGCCGCCAGCCAAGCCCAGCTGGGCGTTCGCAGCGCCACTGCCGAACTCAAAAGCCTGCCGCGCAGCATCCGTTTGAACGGCCGGGTGCTGATGGACCCGAACGCTGGCGGCAAGGTGCAAGCCCTGTTCGCCGGCCGCGTCGAGGCCGGGCCGCGCGGCCTGCCGGCTTTGGGCCAGACCGTGCGCAAGGGCGAAACCCTGGCCTGGGTGCGCGCCAGTCTGAGCCCCGCTGAGAAGGCCGCCTTGGGCGCCACGCTGGCCGATTTGCGCGCGCAAGAAACCTTGGCGCAAAGCAAGCTGGCGCGCCTGCAACAGCTCGAAGGCAGTGTGCCGCAACGTGAGATCGAAGCCGCGCGGCTGGAGCTGGACGGTCTGCACCAGCGCCTGCAAGCCCAGGCCACGGCACCGCAAGGCGGCGAGCCGCTGCAAGCGCCGGTCAGCGGCGTGATCGCGGCCCGCCATGTGGTGGCCGGTCAGGTGGTGGAGGCCAAAGAGGCGCTGTTTGAGATCGTCGACCCGGCGCGCCTGATCGTCGAAGCCGATGCGTTTGACGCTGCGCTGCTCGGTCAGATCGGCAGCGCCACAGCCTGGGTGGGCAGCGGCGAGAGCGCGCGCAGCCTGCCGCTGCGATTTGTCGGCGCGGGCCTGAGCGTGCGCGAGGGCGCCCTGCCGCTGCAGTTCCGCACCCTCGCAGCCACAGGCCCGGGCGGCCCCGCCTTGGCCCTGGGCCAGACGGTGCAAGTGCTGGTGCAGACCCGCGAACGCCAAGACGGCATCGCCCTGCCGCAAACCGCCGTGGTCAAGAGCGCCAGCAATCTGGACATGGTCTGGGTGCAGACCGGGCCGCAGCGCTTTGAACCCCGGTCGGTGCGCTGGCTGCCGCTGGACGGTGCTTTGCTGAGCGTGCAAGACGGCCTGAAAGCCGGCGAGCGCGTGGTGGTGCAAGGCGCGGCCCTCTTGCGCCAAGTGCGCTGAAATCAGGAGTCAGGACGATGTTTGCTTGGCTGTTGAATTTCTCTTTGCACAAGCGCCTGCTGGTGCTCGTCGCCGCCCTGGCCCTGATGGTTGTGGGCGCCCTGCTGCTGCAACGCACGCCGGTGGATGTGTTCCCCGATCTGAACCGGCCGCAGGTGACGCTGCAGATCGAGGCCGGCGGCATGGCCCCCGAGGAGGTGGAGCAGCGCATCACCGTGCCGCTGGAAGCCGCCATGGGCGGCCTGCCCGGCGTGGCCTCGGTGCGTTCGGTCTCTTCGGTGGGCTTGGCCTTTGTCTACATCAGCTTCGGCTGGGACACCGAGATCTACCGCGCCCGCCAGATGGTGGCCGAGCGCCTGAGCAGTGTGCGCGAGCAGCTGCCGGCCGGCATCAGCCACGCCGGCATGGGGCCGGTGAGTTCCATCATGGGCGAGATCATGTTGATCGCGATTCCCTACGACGCCCAGCCCGAGGCGAAGGCAGGCGCCGAAGCGATCAAGCCCGAATTCGCCACCCGCGAGTACGCCGACTTCGTGCTGCGCCCGCGCCTGCTGGCCCTGCCCGGCGTGGCGCAGGTGATCCCCATCGGCGGCGAGTTGCGCCAGTACCAAGTGCAGCCCGATGCGGTGCGCATGGCGGCGCTGGGCGTGTCGCTGGACGCGCTCACCACGGCGCTGCGCGGCTTCTCGGGCAATAGCTCGGGCGGCTATGTGGAGCTGGGCGGGCGCGAGGTCTTGATCCGCCACATTGGGCGCGAAGGGGGCGCCCAAGGCCGGCTGCAAGACCTGCAACGCCTGCCGGTGGCCTATGCCAATGGCCGGGCGATTCTGTTGGAGCAAGTCGCCCAGGTCGGTTTTGCGCCGGCACTGAAGCGCGGCGACGCCGGCTTCAACGGCCAGCCTGCGGTGATGCTGGGCGTGCAAAAGCAACCCGGTGCCGACACGGTGGCGCTGACGACACAGATCGAACGCGCCTTGGCTGAAATGAAGCCGGGCCTGCCCGCCGGCATCTCGGCGCCGCAGGTGAGCTTTCGCCAAGCCAGCTTCATCGAAGCCTCCATCGGCACGCTGCAAGCCAAGCTGCTCAGCGCCGCTGTCATCGTGGCGGTGGTGCTGTACTTCTTCTTGGCGAATGCACGCACCACGCTGATCTCGCTGGCGGCGATTCCGGTCTCGCTCTTGATCACCGTGCTGGTGCTGCGTTACTTCGGCTTGTCCATCAACACCATGACCCTGGGCGGCCTGGCGATCGCGCTGGGCGAGCTGGTGGACGACGCGGTGGTGGGCGTGGAGAACACCTTGCGCCGCTTGAAAGAAAACCGCCAGCAAGGCTCGCCGCAAGCGGCCCTGCACTTGATTCTGAAAGCGACGCTGGAGGTGCGCTCGGCCATCGTGTTGGCCACCTTGATCATCGTGCTGGTGTTCCTGCCGCTGTTCTTCCTGCCCGGCATCGAGGGGCGGCTCTTCATGCCGCTGGGCTTGGCCTATATCGTCGCCATCTTGGCTTCCATGCTGGTCAGCGTGACGCTGACGCCGGTGCTGGCGTTTTACCTGCTGCCGCAGATGAAGAGCCTGGACCACGCCGAGCCGCGCGCGGTGCGCTGGATCAAGCGCCACTACGAGCGCGCGCTGCGCTGGGTCTTGGGCCATGGTCGAGGGGTGCTGGCCGGGGCGGGCGTGGCCGTGCTGCTGGCGGTCGCCAGCCTGCCTTTTTTTGCGCGCACGTTTTTACCGCCCTTCAATGAAGGCGCGGTGCTGGTCGGCCTGCGCCTGAACCCCGGCACCACGCTGGAAGAGTCGGTGCGCATCGCCAAGCTGGCGGAGCAGGCCCTGGCCGAGGTGCCCGAGGTGGTGCATGTGGGGCGGCGCTCGGGCCGCGCCGAGCTGGACGAACATGCCGAAGGCGTGCACACCTCCGAGCTGGACCTGAAGATGCGCCCCAGCGCGCGCAGCAATGACGCGGTTTACGCCGAGATGCGCGCGCGGCTGGCGCCGCTGCCGGTGGCCGTGAGCATCGGCCAGCCGATCAGCCACCGCATCGACCACATGCTCTCGGGCGTGCGCAGCCAGATCGCGCTGAAGCTCTATGGCGATGACCTGGACCTGCTGCGCGCCGAGGCCGAGCGCCTGCGCACGGCGCTGGCCGGCATTCGCGGCCTGGGCGATTTGGAGGTCGAAAAACAGGTGCTCACGCCGCAGCTGCTGCTGCGGGTGGACAGCAATGCCGCCGAGCGCCACGGCCTGGCCCCCGCACAGCTGCTGGCGCAGTTGCAGACCCTGGTGGCCGGCGAGCAGCTGGCCCAGGTGGTGGAAGGCAAGCGCAGCTTTGGTCTGGTCTTGCGCCTGGCCGAATCGGCGCGTGGGCCAGAAGCCCTGGCCGGGCTGATGATCCAGACCCCGGCCGGGCCTTTGCCCTTGGCCAGCCTGGCGCGCATCGAAGACAGCGATGGCCCCAACCAGATCCTGCGCGACGAAGGCAAGCGCCGCATCGTGATCTCGGCCAATGCCTCGGAGCGGCCCTTGTCCGAGGTGGTGGCCGAGGTGCGCCAGGTGTTGGCCGCGCAACCGCTGCCGCCGGGCTACTACACCGAGCTGGGCGGGCAGTTCGCCGCGCAGGAAGAAGCCAGCCGCTTGATTGGGCTTTTGTCGCTGGCCTCGGCGGCCCTGGTCTTGATGCTGCTGTACAGCCGCTACCAAAGCCTGGGGCTGAGTTTGCTGATCATGGCGAACGTGCCGTTGGCCCTGGTGGGCTCGGTGCTGGCGCTGTGGATCTCGGGCCAGCCGCTGAGCGTGGCGGCGCTGATCGGCTTCATCACCCTGGCCGGCATCTCCACACGCAACGGCATTTTGAAGATCAGCCACTACGTCAACCTCTGCGCCTTTGAAGGCCAGCGCTTTGGCCCGGCCCTGCTGCTGCGCGGCTCGCTGGAGCGGCTGACGCCGGTCTTGATGACGGCGTTGGTGGCGGCGCTGGCCTTGGCGCCGCTGCTGTTCGAGGCCGAGCGCCCGGGCACCGAGATCTTGCATCCGGTGGCCGTGGTGATCTTTGGCGGCCTGATCAGCTCGACCCTGCTGGACAGCTTTTTGACCCCGGTGCTGGTGTCGATGTTTGGCCGCGCCGCGATCGAACGGCTGGTCGGCCAGATCGCCGCGGACAGCGCGCAGGGCCGGGCGGTGGAGGCTTTTTAAGAAAAGGACGCGGGCGGCTCGGCCGGCAGCGCGGTAGCCTGCAGCAGCGGCCGCCAGGCCCGCCCCAAGGCCTGGGCGGCGCGGCGGATCTCGGCCGGGCCCACGGTGGCAAAGCCCAGGGTCAGGCCGGCCTGCGTGCTGTGCGCGGGCAGGCCGCCCACCTGAGCCAGGCTGCCGACCTCGATGCCCGCGTCCCGCGCGGCGTGCGCCAGTTGCAGCTCCAGCGCCCGGCTGGGCAGAGGCAAAAAGGCTTGCAGCCCGGCATCCACCGGCTGCAGCTTGAGCAGCGCTGCCCAAGCCGGCGGCAGCTGTGGCAGCAAGAGCTGGCTCCAGGCCTGCATCAGCGCATCGCGCCGCTGACGGGCGGCCCGCCGCATGCGCCGCACATGGCGCAAGAAGTGGCCCTCGGCCATGAAGTCGGCCATCACCACCTGATCGGCAATCGACGACTGCCGGTCCAACATCGAGCGCAGCCGCGCCAGCTGCGGCAGCCATTCCGCCGGCGCGACCAGATAGCCCAAGCGCAGCCCCGGAAACAAGAGCTTGGAAAAACTGCCGACGTAGAGCGTGCGCTGCTGCGCGCGTGCATGCAGCGTCGCCAGCGGCGCCAGCGGCAGGCCGCTGAAGCTGTATTCACCGTCGTAGTCGTCTTCCAGCAGCCAGGCCTGATGGCGCTCGGCCCAGTCCAGCAAATCGAGGCGGCGCTGCAGCGGCATGGCCACGCCGGTGGGGTATTGGTGCGAAGGGGTGAGGTAGAGCAGCTTGAGCGCCTGCGCCCCACCCGGCCGGCTCAAAGCGTCCAAAGCCGCAACGCGCAGGCCCTGCGCATCCACCGGCACGGGCAGCACCGTGGCGCCGCTCAAGCCCAAGGCCGCAGCGGCCGCGCGGTAGCCGGGCGACTCCATGCCGACACGGTCGCCCGGCTGCAGCAAGGCCAGCGCGGCCATGGCGATGGCTTGCTGCGAACCCGCCGTGACGATGACCTGCTCGGCGCTGCAGCTCAGCCCGCGTGAATGGCTCAGATAGCTGGCGATCAAGGCGCGCAGGCGCGGCAGCCCGGCGGCGTCAGAGTAGCTGAGGCTGGCCAGCGCCGCATCACCCGCCCGGCCTTGCGCCTGACGGCGCCAGAACCGGGCCTGCAGCCTCGCCCACAGCGCATGCGGAAATTGGTCCAGCGCCGGCAGACCGTAGCGAAAAGCACGCGGCAGCGGCGGCGCCACCGGGGTGGGCTGGTAGTCCTGCAGGCGCTGCCAGAGTGGCGTGGCGGGTTGCGCCGCGGCGCGTGCCGATGCGGTGTGCGCCACGGCCCTCAAACCCTCGATGGGGGCGACGAAGCAGCCCGCACCGATGCGGCCCAGCAGCATGCCTTCGCTGCTCAATTGCTCATAAGCGCGCAACACGGTGTTGCGTGACACACCCAAGGCGCGCGCCAAGGCTCGGCTGGTGGGCAATTGGGTGCCCGCCTTCAACTCAGCGCTCAAGATCTTGGCCTTGAGCTGCGCATGGACTTGCTGGCTCAGGCCGGCACCCGCCTCCAGGCGCAAGCCGGTGGCGTCAAAGGGCAAGGGCGCCGGGGCTTTTGAAATTGGCTCCATTGAATTGCTCAAAATTGGATCTTTCATCGTACCAAGGCCGGGCCTATGCTGAGCGCCAATCCAGCCCCTCGCGCACCGACTGAAAGCCTCCGCCCATGTACCAGCCCGCCCATTTCGCCACCCAAGACCTGAATTTGGCCAAGCGCCTGATGGCCACCTACCCTCTGGCCCTGCTGCTCGGCCCCGATGCGCAAGGTCAGAGCTTCGGCACCCATGTGCCCTTGACCGTCATCGAAGGCGAGGCCCTGGTGCTGGAAGGCCATATGGCACGCGCCAATCCGCACTGGGCCTGGCTGGCGGCCCTGCATGCGCAAGGCCAGGATGTGCACGCGGTCTTCAATGGCCCGGGCGCCTATATCTCGCCCAGCCACTACGACAGCGCCTTGAACGTACCGACTTGGAACTATGCCGCGGTTCACCTGTATGGCCGCCTGGAACTGGTGCAAGACGCCGAGGCCAAGGATGCTTTGCTCAAGCGCCTGATCGCACAACACGAGCCCGGCTACGCCGAACAATGGCGCGCTCTGCCCGAGGACTTTCAGCACAAGCTGCTGGGCGCCATCGTCGGCTTTCGCCTGCATGTGCAGCGCTGGGAAGGCAAGTTCAAACTCAGCCAAAACCGCAGCGCCAGCGAGCGCGCCCGCATTCAAGCGGCCCTGGCCCAAGGCTCGCGCAGCGAACAAGATGTGGCCGTCTGGATGCATCACTTGGGGCTTTGAGCCCGCAGCCCTGCGCGCGCAGCCGGCCCCTGCGCGCGCAGCCGGCCCCTGCGCCCGCCCTGTTCCCGTTTCAACCTTTGCTTTGGATTCCCTCATGAGCCTGCCTCTCATCACGCCCATGCAAGTGAGCCCGCTCACCTTGCAAGGCCCGCATCTGCGCCTGGAGCCCTTGTCGCTCGACCATCTTGCCGGCCTCACCGCGGTGGGCCTGGACCCCGAGCTGTGGCGCTGGGTGCCCAACCAAGTGCGCAGCGCCGCCGATATGCGGGCCTATGTGGAACAAGCGCTGGCCGAGCAAGCCGCGGGCAGCAGCCTGCCCTTTGCCTTGGTGCTGGCCGGCCCGGACCAAGCCGCCGGCACCGTCATCGGCAGCACCCGCTTCGGCAATATCTCGCTGCGCGACCGGCGGCTGGAAATCGGCTGGACCTGGGTCGCCAAACCCTGGCAGCGCAGCGCCGCCAACACCGAAGCCAAGAGCCTTTTGTTGACCCACGCCTTCGAAACCCTGGGCGCGCACCGGGTCGAGTTGAAGACCGACTTTCTGAATGAGAAGTCACGCACCGCCATCGCCCGCATTGGTGCGCAGCAAGAAGGCATCTTCCGCCGCCATGTGCAGACCGACACCGGCCGGGTGCGCGACACCGTCTACTTCGCCATCATCGACAGCGATTGGCCGGCCGTGAAAGCCCATCTGGCCAAGCTGCGCGCTTGATCAGCCCACAACAGCCCGCAACCCCATCGAAGTAAAAGACATGACGGCTCCCCTGCTTGTGCGCCCCTTGGCGCCCAGTGACTTTGACGCTTGGCTGCCACTCTGGGACGGCTACAACGCCTTCTACGGCCGCGCCGCCGAGACCGCGCTGGACCCGGCGATCACCGAGACCACCTGGGCCCGCTTCCTCGATCCCCAAGAACCGGTGTTCGCCCTGGTGGCCGAGCGTGAGGGCCAGTTGCTCGGCCTGAGTCACTACCTGTTTCACCGCAGCACCACCCGCCTGAACCCGGTGTGCTATTTGCAAGACCTGTTCACCGCGCCGACACAGCGCGGCCTTGGCATCGGCCGCGCGCTGATCGCCGGGGTCAGTGAGGCCGCTCGGCAGGCCGGCATCGACCGGGTGTACTGGCACACGCACACCAACAACGCGGCCGCCCGGGAGCTCTACGACAAGGTCGGCAAACATGGCGGCTTCATCGTCTACACCGGCACGCCATGAGCAAGCTCGACCTTCGCAGGCCTGAGGCAGCGAGCCCAACGCGGCTGTGCGCCGACATCGAGCACGTGGATTGGTTGGCACTGATTGAGGTGTTCGAACGCGCGCCGCTGGGCAAGCGCGACCCCAAGCTCTTGGAACAGAGCTTTCGCAACAGCAGCGTGGTTTGCTTTGCCTATCACGGGGGTCAGATCATCGGCGCCGGGCGCGCCTTGAGTGACCGGCTGACATGGACCGTGATCTTCGACCTGGCGCTGGCGCCGGAGTTCCAAGGCCGGGGCCTGGGCCGCGCCATCCTGCAAGACCTGCAGGCCCGCGCGGGGGGCGCCAGCACCATGCTGCATTCCGCCCCAGGCAAAGAGCCCTTCTACCAACACCTGGGCTTTCGCCGCATGAAGACCGCCATGGCCCAATTCGCCAAACCCGAGCTCGCCCGAGACCGGGGCTTCACCGATTGAGTCGCATGGCCCCGGCCAGTGATGCATCGCCGGCGCCCATTCAACCCAGGTATCCGCCACTCGCCGCTTTCTCGCAGCCGCAAATGCGGCGCTGCCCATAATCCGCCCCAGTCCAAAACAACAAGACTGGAGTGAGCAATGTCTGACCGACACCGGAATCGAGGCGCTGCGTTCGTCGGCCTTGCCGTGGCAGGGGCGCTCAGCGCGCCCCTCGCGCACGCGGCGCCGGGCCCCGCAGCCAAGGCAGCGCTGACCCAGCCCTGCCGCATCGAAGGCATCGCCAACGAGTTGCAATGCGGCAGCATCAAGCGCCCGCTGAACCCGGCGGACGCGCAAAGCCCGCAGATCGACATCCATTTTGTGGTGGCGCCCGCCATGGCACGCAACAAGCAGCCCGATCCGGTGCTGATGCTGGCCGGGGGGCCGGGCCAAAGCGCCATCGAGATCGCGCCGCTCATCATCAGCCGCCTGGCGCGGCTCAATAACCGGCGCGATCTGGTTTTCATCGACCAGCGCGGCACCGGCAAGTCGGCCCCGCTGCAATGCCCCAGCGAAGATGAGTTGCCCATGGCCGAGGCGCTGGACACCAAGGCCAAATTTCAGCGCCTGGAGCAGTGCCGCCAGAACCTCAGCCAACTGCCCTACGGCGATTTGCGCTACTTCTCCACCACGCTGGCGATGCAGGACTTTGACGCGGTGCGACAGGCCCTGGGCGCGCCAAGCTGGAACCTGATCGGCGGCTCCTACGGCACGCGCGCGGCCTTGGAGTATCTGCGGCTGTTCCCGGCCCAGGTGCGGCGCAGCGTGATCGACGGCGTGGCGCCCCCAGACATGGCCTTGCCGGCGAGCTTCTCCACCGACGGCCAGGCCGCGCTGGACGCCAGCTTCAAGGCCTGCGAACAAGCACCGGCTTGCGCGGCGCAGTTCCCCCAGCTGCGCCAGCAATGGGCGGGCCTGCTGCAAAGCCTACCGCGCAAAATCAGCGTACAGCACCCGCTCACCGGCCTGCCAGAGAGCTTCACCCTTGAACGCGAGATGCTGCTGCACGCCGTGCGCCTGCCGCTGTATGCGCCAGCGCTGGCCTCTGCCCTGCCCGCGGCGATTGCGGCCGCCAGCCAAGGCCGCTTTGAGGGCTTGCTGGGCTTGTCGAGCGCCGTGGGCGGGCGCGCAGGCAAGCTGGCCGAGGGCATGCACTTTTCGGTGGTGTGCGCCGAAGACATGCCGCGCCTGCCACAGAGCAAAGACGCGCCCGGCGCCGACTTTGGCCAAGCTCAGGCGCAGCTCTACACCCGCGCCTGCAAGAACTGGCCGCGCGCCAGCATCGCGCCGGAGTTCTACCAAGTGCCGCCCGCCCCCTCGCCGGTGCTGCTGCTCAGTGGCGGCGCCGACCCGGTGACCCCGCCACGGCATGGCGAACGCGTCGCCAAAGCCCTGCGCCAAACCCACGCCGAACGGGTGCAGCACCTCGTCGTGCCCGAGGCCGGCCATGGGGTGATGGGGCTGGGCTGCATGCGCGATGTGCTGTTCCGCTTCATCGATGCCAAGACCGATGCGCAAGCGCTGCCGCAAGACGCCAGCTGCGCCAGCAAGATCCCACGCCCCCCGGTGTTCCAGCTGCCCCAAATGGCGGCCTCGGGTGGCGCTGCCAGCAAAGGACAAGAGCCATGATCCAGATCGACAAGGTCAGCAAACACTTTGTCTCGCGCAGCGGCGGCTCGCTGCTGAAGCGGCCGGGCAAGCAGATCGTGCAGGCCGTCAAAGACGTGACCGTGCAAGCCCCCAGCGGCCGCATCACCGGTTTGCTGGGCCCCAACGGGGCCGGCAAGACCACCACGCTGCGCATGTTGGCCGGCCTGTTCCCGCCCGACAGCGGGCGCATCAGCGTGGACGGCATCGCCGTGGCCGAGCAGCCGCGCCAAGCACTGGCCCGCATGGGCATCCTCGGCGATGCGCATGGCCTCTACCCACGCCTGTCAGCGCGCGAAAACATCATCTACTTCGGCAAGCTGCAAGGCATGGAAGCCGAGGCGGCCAATGCCCGCGCCGAAGAGCTGGCGCGCTTGCTGGACATGCAAGCCATCCTCGACCGGCGCGCCGAAGGCTTCAGCCAGGGCGAGCGCATGAAGACCGCCTTGGCCCGCGCCCTGGTGCATGACCCGGCCAATATCGTGCTGGACGAGCCCACCAACGGCCTCGATGTGCTGGCCACCCGTTCGCTGCGCGAGGCCTTGCGGCACCTGCGCTCTCCCGCCGGGGGGGCCAAATGCATCGTCTTCTCGACCCACATCATGCAAGAGGTGGAACTGCTCTGCGAGCATGTGGTGATCGTGGCGCAGGGCCGCAGCGTGGCCGAGGGCTCGGTCGAAGAACTGCTGGATCTGGCCGGCGAGCGCCGCTTTGAAGATGCCTTCGTCAAGCTGGCTTTTGGGCCACAAACAGCCCCCCACAACAAGACCCTGGAGGTGGCCGCATGAGCCAGCCAACGAACGCCACCATGCTGCGGCATTTTTGGACGGTGCTGAGCAAGGAAGTGGTGGACGCCTTGCGCGACCGCCGCACCCTGCTGCGCCTGCTGGTGCCGGCCGTGCTGATGGGGCCGCTTTTGCTGCTGGCCTTGTCGAGCCTGATCTCGTCCCTGGAAGAGCGCGCCGACAAGCGCGAAATCATGGTGGCGGGCATCGAGCATGCGCCCACGCTGCAAAACTATTTGCTGCGCCAGACCTACACCATCAAAGCCGCCCCCGCCGACTATGAAAAGCGCCTGCGCGACAACCAGCTGCTGGAGCCGGTGTTGGCGCTGGACAAAGACTTCGAAGCCAAGCTGCGCGCTGGCCAACAGCCCACCGTGGAGCTGGTCAGCGACAGCGCCAACCAACGCGCCAGCAGCGGCGTGGGCCAATTGAACCGGCTGATGACCGGCTTCAACCGCGAGCGCGCCACACTCAATCTGGCCCTGCGCGGCGTTTCAACCGAGCTGCTGCAGCCGGTGCAGGTGGAAGAACGCGATCTGGCCAGCGCCCAGGCCCGCGCCACCCGGCTCACCAGCATCATTCCGATGTTCATCATCATGGCGGTGCTTTACGGCGCGCTCACCGCCGCCCTCGACAGCACGGCCGGGGAGCGCGAACGCGGCTCGCTGGAGCCTTTGTTGATGAACCCGGTGCAACACCTGGCCCTGGTGCTGGGCAAATGGGGTGCTGTGGCTTTGTTGGGCATGTTGGTGGCGCTGCTGGCTTGCCTGGGTTTCATCCCGGCTCAATGGTTGATCCAGAGTGACAGCCTGCAAGCGATGTTCCAGTTCGGCGGACGCGAGGTGCTGGCCTTTTTGCTGCTGCAACTGCCGCTGGCAGCGGGCTTGGGTGCGCTCTTGATGGCCTTTGCGATTCGCTCCAAAACCTTCAAAGAAGCTCAGGCCAGCAGCGCGCTGGTGATCACCCTGGTCGGCTTGGCGCCCATGGTCAGCATGCTCAATCCGGGGGGCGATGCGCCCTGGTATCTGTGGGTGCCAGGTCTTGCCCAGAACACCTTGATGATGCTGGTTTTGAAGGGCGAGCCGCTCAGCCTCATGCAGGTGCTGCCCAGTGTTGGCATCGGCCTGGTGCTAACCGGGGTCTGCCTGCTGTTCGTGGCGCGCTCCATGCGGGGCGCTGTGGCGAAGTAGGCATTCAGGGGGCTGATCCGGCCCTTGTTCGAGTTGTCAGCCCTTTCGCGCCGTGCTCATAATGCCTGCGTCCCTGGCTTGATGCGCGTGGTCTGCGCGGCCCCAGCCAGGGCCTTTCAGGAGCACGCATGGGCATCAGCGAGCGTTTTTGGAAGCAGCGGGCGGTCGCCTTTGGGGTCATGACCGCCATGTGCTGGGTCGCGCTCCTAAGCCGTGCCCAAACTGAAGCCCCGGGCTACCAGGTCTATGTCGTGCCGCAGTTCCAGGCTGCTGAGTTGCAGCGTGTTTGGGCGCCGATTTTGGAGCGGGTCGGCCAGGAAGCGGGCGTGCGGCTGAGCCTGAAGCTGGTCAAAGACATCCCGAGCTTCGAGGCCGAGTTGGCCGCCGGCCGGCCCGACTTTGCCTATATGAACCCCTTCCACCAGGTGCTGGCACAGGAGTCACAGGGCTATGTGCCGCTGCTTCGCGAGCGCAAGCTGCTGCAAGGTTTGCTGCTGGTGCGCCACGATGACCCGATCAAATCAGTGCAAGAGTTGCAAGGCAAGGAGATCGCCTTTCCGGCGCCCAATGCGCTGGGAGCTTCGCTGCTGATCCGCGCGCAGCTGGCCGAGCAAGAAAAGATCGACATCAAACCGGTCTACGCCAAGACCCACACCAATGCCTACCGGCTGACCCTGACCGGCAAGACCGCGGCCAGCGGGGGCGTGCAGTCCACGCTGGACAAAGAAGCGGAGGCGGTTCGGCGCGGCTTGCGCGTGCTGATGGAGACGCAAGGCGCTGCGCCGCACCCCTTCAGCGCCCACCCGCGCGTGCCGCCCGAGCAGGCCAAGGCGGTGGCCAACGCGATGCTGAAGCTGGCCAACGACCCGGGCTTGCAGCCGCTCTTTCAGAGCATTCCGATGCGCGAACCGATGCGCGCCGACTTAGAGCGCGACTACCGGCCTTTGGCCCGCCTCAAGCTCCAGAAATACCTGGCCGCGCAACAAGACTGAAGCTGCCCTATGCGCTTGTGGCCTCAACGCTTCAAACATCAGCTGACGCTGATTTTTGCTTTGTTGTTGCTGGTGGCGCTGAGTCTGCTGGGCGGCTTCACGGCCTGGCAGCAGAGCACGCAGGGGCGCCAATCGGTCGAAGCGCAGGCGCAGATGCTGGCGGCCAGCCTGGGCGCCGCCTGCTACAACCTCATCATCACCGACAGCTTGGACGCGCTGGAAACACAGGCCCTGTCCTACGCCAGCCTGGCCAATGTGCGGCACATCACGGTGCTGGACCCCAAGGGCCGCCCCCTGACCGAGGTGCAAAGCCAAAAAGGCCAAGCGCCCAAGGTGAGCTTTGATGCGGCGCGGTCCAAGCAAGCGCTGCCCGCGCAGGCCAAGCCGCAGACCGAGCCCGCCAGTGAAGACACGCGGTTGATCGCCTGGTATCCACTGGTATCGGGCGAGCAAGTGCTGGCCTGGGTGCGGGTGGACTACGACATGAGCGAGCAGCGGCAACAAGCACGCAGCATCTGGCGCAACACCGCCATCGTGACCATCATCGCCATCGCGGCATGCCACGGGCTGCTGGTGCTTTATTTGCGCCGCCCGATGGTGGAGTTGGACAAGGCCCGTCGCTTTGCCGCCGGGCTCAGTGACGACCTGAACCGCGCACCGCTGCAATTGCAAGGGCCCTTGGAGTTCGTGCAATTGCAACGCGCGCTGAATGAGACCTCGGTGTTGTTGCAGCAGCACTTGATCTTGCTGCAAGACAGCATGGAGACGCACCTGGCGCAGTCGCGTCAGCTGGCCGCACAGAACGACCAACTGGGCGCCATCTTTGCCAACAGCCCAGATGGCTTGCTGACCTTCAATCGGGCCGGCAAGGTGGAGTTTGCCAACCAGGCCTTTTTGCGCCTGACCGATCTGCGCGAAGACGAGGTCTTGGGCCAGGACGATTTGGGCCTGGACGCCCGCTTGCGTGAACGTGCCCTCGATGCCAGCGAGTTCGCAGGCCTGGCGGCCAGCTTTGGCCCCAGCGGGCAAAACCTGACCCTGCGCGGCGAACGCCCCCGAGTCTTGGCCATCAGCGGGCGCCAGCCCACGGCTTCGGCGGTGAGTTTGGTGCTGTATGTGCGCGATGAGACCCGCCAGCATGAACTGGACCGCATGAAGTCCGAGTTCCTCTCACTGGCCGCGCATGAGCTGCGCACGCCCATGGCCAGCATTTTTGGATTTGTGGAGCTGCTGCTCAACCGCGAATTCAGCGAGGCCAAGCGTGTCGATCTCTTGAACCGCATCCATCGGCAAAGCAAGCTGATGATCAGCATCTTGAACGAGTTGCTGGACTTGGCGCGCATTGAAGCTCGCGGCGCGGCAGACCTGCACTTTGAACTGCTAGATTTGGGCGAGTTGCTGCAGCATGTGCTGAGCGACTACAAGCCGCCGCAAGGCCGCGCCTTGCCGGAGGTGGGCCCCGCGCCAGGCCCGATGCCGGTTTCGGTAGACCGGCAAAAAATGCAGCAGATCCTGCTCAACACCCTCTCCAATGCCTACAAGTACTCGCCCGGCGGCGAGCCAGTCAGCATCCGGCTTTTGGTGCAAGAGTCCAGCGGGCCGGACGAGGGGCGCAGCCGCTATGGCATTGAGATTCGGGATCAGGGCATAGGCCTGTCACCCGAGCATTTGGCACGCATGGGTGAGCGTTTCTTCCGTGCCGACACCTCGGGCCATATCCCCGGCACCGGCTTGGGCGTGAGCATTGTCAAAGAACTGCTGGAGCTGATGGGCGGCCGGCTGGAAATCAAAAGCAGCTTGGGCCAAGGCAGCAGCTTTTGCCTGTGGCTCTAGGGCCGCGCTGCAGGATTGGCCTCAGTGCAGGCCGAGGGCGCGCTGCACCTCATGCTGCCAGGGCAAGGCATGGACAATTTCATTGAGCTGCAACACCGACTCCATCGGCGCCAGCACTTCACCGTCGGCATTGAGGAACTGCAGGTTTGTGATCAAGGCCATCGGGTCCACCATGGCCACCACACCCGGCGGCAGACTGATCCAGTCCCAAGCCACCCCCGCCACCGCCTGACCCTTGGCCCCTTGCCACAGGGTTTGCCCTAGGGAGGGTCGGCGGTCGTCGCCTGCCACCAACACTTGCGTACTCAAATGCGCGAACTGCAGATTCGGAGCACCTTGCGCTTCACACAATACGCGCGGCCACGCGTACACAATCCAGGCTGGGGTCATAGTCAAAAAAATAGTGGTTGAGGGGGGTGGAGGCCGCAGTCTCCGACTGTTCGTCTAAAGTTCACTGATCGTTGAGCATCAGTGTGCAGACGCGCAGCTCGGCTTGCTAGCTGTAAACCTTGTCAGGGATACACCGGTAAAGTCGCTCGCTCTAGCCGAGATGCGACAGCCTTTGGACGGAAGCGGAGTGATGCTGCAGGGGGGATACCAGTCGGTGCTTGAGGCCCGTAGCCGAGAGGCGTTGAGCCAGGAAATTGCTCGGTTCACCAAAGCTATGGAGTTCGAGACCTATTCCGCCATCACCGTGGTGGACCATGCCCTGGGCCGCTCAGAGTTCATCGTGTTGGACAACTGTCCAAGCGGGTTTAGAGAGGCAATGGATAACCCTTTGCTTCACCGGCGCGACCCAGTCATGCAGCACTGCAAGCGCCAGAGTGTTCCTATCGTTTGGAATCAGCGCACCTATGTGAATGAAGGTGCTGCAGAGTTGTGGGACATGCAAGCCAGCTTTGGCTATCGAACGGGCATCTGTATGGCCTTGCATTTGCCTGAGGGGCGGCACTTCCTTTTGGGCATGGACCGTAGCGAAGACTTACCGAGTGACCCTGTCAAACTCACCCGCATGGTTGCCGATATGCAACTTTTCGCGGTTCATGCACTGGACACGGCTCTGCGAGTCCTGTTGCCGCCTGAACAGCAATTGGATCAACCGCACTTGACTCCACGGGAGCTGGAAGCACTGCGCTGGACCATGGATGGAAAGACGGCGTGGGAGGTTGGCGCCATCATGAGCATCACTGAACGCACCGCTGTTTTGCACATCAGCAATGCCATGCGTAAGCTCGGATGTAACAACAAGCATCAAGCTGTTCTGAAAGCCTTGCGACTTGGTTTGATACGCTAAAGTTCGTGCCGCTCTGGTCTGAACACTGTAAGAGTTGACAGTTACCAGATTCACCTGCCCTTGCTGAAATGGACCTTGTGCACCCCCCGCACAGCAACCCATTCGGAACCGGCCATGCAGAACTCTCAAGCGCAAACCCAAGACCTTCAAGCACAAGAAGCTCAGAAGGGCCCTGTTGAAATTGATCTTCAGCTGCTGCAACAGGTCAGTGGCGGCGCCCCTAAGAGTGGCTGGAGCGCCATGCTTTCCGATACGAACCCAGCGCCAAAGAGCGGTTGGTAAATTTGCTTGTATTCGCTGTCATCACTCTTGCATGGGGAGGCTAGAGGCTGACACAGCCTCGGACCGGCCCCATGCTTTTTCGTCCTCAAGCTCTTCAAGGCCAACAACAAGCTTGGCTGGGCAGCATAGAACTGCTACGCCCGCTTTCTCACAGGCTGCTGAGTGCGGTGGCAATTGCCGCGGTCCTCGGGGTCTGCGCCTTTTTGACGCTGGCTGAGACCACCCGCAAGGCCCGCATCAGCGGCAGTTTGGTGCCCGACCGAGGTGTGCTGCGCATCCACAACAGCAGCACGCAGCCCGCGACCGTCTTACAACGCGAGGTGGCGGAAGGCCAGTCGGTCAGGGCCGGCGAGGTCTTGTTCGTGCTGAGCCTGGACAACACCAGCCCCGGCAATGAAGGCATTGCCCGCAATTTATCGGCCAGCCAAGACAGCTTGCAAAGCACCGCTGAACAAGAACGCCAGTTAGCGCACACTCAGCAGCAAGCGCTGCAGCAACGTCGGCAGGGCCTGGAGCGCGAGCTGCAATTGCTGAAAGCGGAAGCCGCGCTGCAGGCCGAGCGATTGGCGCTTGCCAGCGAAACTCTGGCGCGGCAAGAGCAGCTCAGCCGCGACCAATTCATTTCACCCGCCCAGCTGCAAAGCAAGCGCGAAGACTTGCTGGCCTTGAAGGCCCAAAGCCAGGCTTTGGAGCGCCAACGTGAGTCGCTGCAGCGCGATTTGCAAGCCACCTTGAGCGAAGCACGCCAACTGCCTTTGCGCGCCGAGGTGCTGCAGGGCGAGATCGCCCGCGACCGCGCCGAACTGGGTCGCCTCGGCTTGGAGACCGAGAACCGCCGTCGCCTGGTCTTGCGCGCCCCCACAGATGGCATCGTCAGCACCTTGCTGGCCGAGCCCGGCCAAAGCGTGGCCAGCGGCGCCTCCTTGGCCAGCTTGTTGCCGGCCGGCACCGAGATGCAGGCGCAGCTTTATGCGCCGTCCAGTGCGGTGGGCTTTTTGCGGCCGCAGCAGGCCGTGCATCTGCGCTACCAAGCCTTTCCGTACCAAAAATTCGGCCTGCAATATGGCCGCGTGCTGCAGGTTTCGCGCACGCCCTTGTTGCCCGCTGAGTTGGCCACGCTGCACCTGCCCGCCGCATTGAGCCAAAGCCAGCACAGCGAACCGCTGTACCGCGTCACCGTGGGG
Organism: uncultured Burkholderiales bacterium; assembly: GCA_945952065.1. Classification (GTDB taxonomy): domain Bacteria; phylum Pseudomonadota; class Gammaproteobacteria; order Burkholderiales; family Burkholderiaceae_C; genus Paucibacter_A. Next base: position 382,788 of record CAMFGY010000001.1, read on the forward strand.
CTCGATGCCCAATCGGTGCAAGCCTATGGCGAGGCGCAGCCCCTGGCCGCCGGTATGCAGTTGGAGGCCGATGTGCTGCTGGAGCGGCGGCGATTGATCGAGTGGATTTTTGAGCCGCTCTTGAGCCTGGCCCATCGTGTCTGAACCCCGCTTGTTTGAACGCCTGCATCTCGGCTGGCGCAACCCAAGTTCGCGCACGCCAGTGCTGCTTCAGACCGAGGCGGCCGAATGCGGCCTGGCTTGCCTGGCCATGGTGGCCCAACACCACGGGCTGCATCTGGATCTGGCCCAGCTGCGGGCACGGTTTTCGGTGTCGCTCAAAGGCAGCACCATGGCCGATTTGGTGCGCATCGCCGCCGAGCTGGGCCTGAGCAGCCGCGCCCTGCGCGCCGAACTCGAGCATTTGTCGCAGCTGCAGTTGCCCGCCATCTTGCACTGGGACTTCAATCACTTTGTGGTGCTGGTGGATGTGCGCGGCGACCAAGCCTGGATCCATGACCCAGGCCATGGTCAACGCCGCCTGAAGCTCCAAGCCCTGTCTTCACATTTCACCGGCGTGGCGCTGGAGCTGCGCCCCACGGCCGACTTCCGTCCTCAAGCCCCGGCCCCGCGCCTGCGCTGGCGCCAACTCTTGGGGCCCATCGTCGGACTGAAGCGCTCGCTGCTGGAGATCATGGGCCTGGCGCTGGCTTTGGAAGCCTTGGCCTTGCTGGCGCCCTTCTTCCTGCAATGGGTGGTGGACGGTGTTTTGGTCAGCGCCGACCGCGACCTGCTGGTCACGCTGGGTTTGGGCTTTGGCTTGCTGGTGGGTTTGCAAGTGACGGTGGGCGCCTTGCGCTCCTGGGCGGTGCTGTATCTTTCTGCCCAACTGAATGTGCAGTGGTTGACCCAGGTCTTTGGTCATTTGCTGCGCCTGCCGCTGGCCTGGTTTGAAAAACGCCATCTGGGTGATATTTGGTCGCGCTTTGGCAGCGTGCAACAGATTCAGCGCACCCTTTCCACCCGCTTTGCAGAGGCGGTGTTGGATGGCCTGATGGTGTTGATCACCCTGGCCATGATGCTGATCTACAGCCCGCGTTTGAGCGCGGTGGCGCTGCTGGCGGTGGGCGGCTATGCCTTGTTGCGCTGGGCTTTTTTCAAGCCGCTGCGCGAGGCCTCCGAAGAGGCCTTGGTGTTTGAAGCCAAGCAAAACAGCCATTTTTTGGAGTCGTTGCGCGGCGCGCAGGCCATCAAGCTCTTCAACGCCGAGGCCGAACGCAGCGCCAGCTTTGCCAACCGGGTGGTGGAGCAAATGAACGCCGCGGTGGCGGTGCGCCGCCTGGACATGTGGATGGATGTAGGCCACAAGCTGCTCTTCGGCCTGGAGCGCGTGGCCATCATTTGGCTGGGCGCCCTGCTGGTGCTGGATCGGCAGTTTTCGGTGGGCATGTTGATCGCCTTTCTCGCCTACAAAGAGCAATTCAGCCTGCGGCTGGCGGGGCTGATCGACAAAGGCGTGGAGCTGAGCATGCTGGGCCTACAGGCGCAACGCCTGGCCGATATTGTGCTCAGCGCCCCCGAGCCAAGCTTTGCTGCCGCGACGACCCCAGGAGCCCAGCAACACAGCCCCTGGGCGCCGCATGCGGCGGCCTCATCATCCCAGGCTGCACCCCAGGCCTTGGTCTTGAAGGATCTGCACTTCCGCTATGCCGATGGGGAGCCCGAGGTAATACAAGCGTGCTCCCTGCGCATTGAGGCGGGGGAGTCCGTTGCGATTGTGGGCAGTTCGGGCAGCGGCAAAACCACGCTCTTGAAGCTGATGCTGGGCATTCACCAAGCCCAGAGCGGCACGATTTCGCTGGGCGAGGACGCGCTGTCCCGGCTGGGGCTGCAAGCCTGGCGGCAGCGCATCGGCACGGTGATGCAAGACGACCAGCTCTTCGCCGGCAGCATTGCCGACAACATCAGCTTCTTCGACCCCGATGCCGACCCAGCCTGGGTGCGTGAATGCGCCCGTCTGGCCTGTGTGTTGGAGGCCATCGATGCCATGCCCATGGGCTTTCAAAGCTTGATTGGCGATATGGGCCACAGCCTCTCAGGCGGCCAACGCCAACGGCTGCTGCTGGCCCGCGCGCTCTACAAGCGACCGCAGTTTTTGTTCCTGGACGAGGCCACCAGCGCGCTGGATGTCGCCCTGGAACGCAAGCTGAACGCCTCGCTGAAGCAGCTGAACATCACCCGGGTACAAATCGCCCACCGGCCCGAAACCATTGCCTCGGCACAGCGGGTGATTCGCCTCGAACAGGGGCGGGTGCAAGCCTGATCAAGAAGCGCCCATCGCCATCTACCCGCTGCGCAGAACTGAGATTTCGGCCCAAGTGCGGGCAGAGATGACAAGCTCGCAGCAGGGTAAACAAGCGTCGGCATTGAATTGCGGCAATGTGCCTATTCTGTTGAAAAAGTCCCCACCTCGACTAGCTTCTAAGCCGTACAAT
>CAMFGY010000002.1 GCA_945952065.1 uncultured Burkholderiales bacterium
CGGCCCGGCAAATTCGAGCACCGCAGCGAACCCGAAGGGCCATGCAGCAGGGGCGGCTTCTTTGCCTTCTTTCTTGGGCGCCCAAGAAAGAAGGTCGCCCGCCGGGGCGAAATCCCGGCATCGTCCCAGTAGAGCAAAGGTCTCAAGCGATAGCGACAAACAAAGACCGCTCCGGGCACATGGCCGACACTGAGTCAGTTGGATTGCCCTGTAGCAATTCTTCTTTAGCGTGCCTAGGTGCTTGCGCAAGCCGCTACCATCGGCGCCATTGCAGCTTTTCCCCGCGGGACACGCCAGCCCCAGCCCATGTACGCGAACTTTTTCGGCCTCAAGCAAGAGCCTTTTTCCATCGCACCGGACCCGCATTACCTCTATATGAGCGAGCGGCATCGCGAGGCGCTGGCGCATTTGCTGTATGGCCTGCGCGGGGCCGGTGGCTTTGTGCTCTTGACCGGGGAAATCGGCACCGGCAAGACCACGGTCTGCCGCGCCTTCTTGGCGCAAACGCCCAAGCGCTGCAATGTGGCCTATATCTTCAACCCCAAACTCAGCGTGAGTGAGTTGCTGCACACGGTGTGCGAGGAATACGGCATCCAGCACCACCAGCCGCTGCCCACGCAGGGCGAGGCCAGTGGCTCGGTCAAACCCTTTGTCGATGCGCTCAATGAGTTCTTGTTGCGCACCCATGCAGTCGGGCAAAACAATATTCTGATCATCGACGAGGCACAAAACCTCTCGGCCGAGGTGCTGGAGCAATTGCGCCTGTTGACCAACCTCGAAACCCACGAACGCAAGCTGCTGCAAATCATCTTGATCGGTCAGCCGGAATTGCGCGATATGTTGGCGCGGCCCGAGTTGGAGCAGCTCTCGCAGCGGGTGATTGCGCGGTTTCATTTGCCGGCACTGTCGGAGGCCGAGACCGCCCACTATGTGCGCCATCGCATGGGCGTGGCCGGTTTCAGCGCCGCCCTGCCTTTCGATGCCAAGGCGCTCAAAAAAGTGCATCAACTCGCGCGCGGTGTGCCGCGCCGCATCAATGTGCTGTGTGATCGCGCGCTGCTGGGCGCTTACGCGCAAGGCCGCGCACAGATCGATGCGCGCATCGTCGAGCGGGCCGCCGCCGAGGTGTTTGGCCAAGAGAGCCTGCCGCGCCCCTGGCGCCAAAACCCGACGGCACGCTGGGGCCTGTTCGGTCTGCTGAGCCTGTCGCTGATGGGCGCCGCAGCCGGCGGCGCCTGGGTTTGGCAATCGCGCAGCGACCTCGCATCGGCCAGTCCCAAGGGTAAAGCGCCCCTCACCCCTCTGCCGCCGGCCTTGCATGCGCTGCCTGCAAAGACCGAATCCGCCAGCAGCAGTGCCAGCGCCACTGCGGCCAGCCCAGGCGCAGCAGAACCCAGCATGGACATCAGCCGCAGCGCACCGGCCGCAGCCCTGAGCCTGGGGCTGCGCAAAGAAAACGAAGCCTGGCAGGCCTTGGCCAAACTCTGGGGCGCCGAGGCGCCGGATACAGATCCATGCGCCGCTTTGGCGAAACAGCAGCTGCAGTGCTTTCGCAGCAGCAGCAATAACAAAGGACTGGCCAACGAAGGCCATGGCCTGAGCCTCTTGCGCCTGCTCAATCGCCCGGCGCTGCTGAGTTTGCGTGATGAAGCGGGCCAGCCCTTTTATGTGCTCTTGCTGCGCCTGGACGATCAAACCGCCACCCTGAGCCTGGGCGCACAAACACAGCGCATCTCGCTGTTGGCGCTCAGTCAGCAATGGAGCGGCGAGTTCAACACCTTGTGGCGCGCCCCGGCGGGCTACAGCACGCGAGGGCCCAACCGTGCCTTGCAGCCCTGGATCAACACCCAGTTAGACCGCGCGTTTGGCGAGGCTGCGCCCTCGAATGCTCAAGACCTCAAGACGCGACTGGCCGCCTTCCAGCGCGCCCAAGGCTTGCGCGGCGACGGTCAAATTGGCCCCGTCAGCTTGATGCTGCTGAATGCACAAGCCGGCGTCGAGGAACCGCGTTTGCAAGCCGCCCCCAGCAAGCCCGCCAAAGCGCCCAGCCCCTGAGCCCTCGCCCACCTTCATCGCGCCATGTCCTACATTCTTGAAGCCCTGAAACGCGCCGAAGCCGAACGCGAGCGCGGCAGTTTGCCCACGCTGATGAGCCAAACCGTGGCCGTCGAGACCCCAGCAGCCAAGAGCCCGGCGCCGACGTCCCCACAAGGCCTGAAGCTGGCACTGGGCCTCGCCGCCTTGCTGGGTGTTTTGGGCTTGGGCATTTGGTTGGGCGGCGGGCCCGCCGCGCCTGAAGCCACGGCGCAGAGCCCGGAGCCCACGCTTGCCGCTGCGCCCCCGGCTGCACCTGCCGCGCCGCGCCCTCCCGCCCCAGCGCCTGGCGTCCAAGCGAGCACCGAAGCCCCAGTGCCACCACTGGCCAGCCGGGTGATTCCGCCCGCCCCGCTGCCCAGCCCCAGCCCAGCCAGCACGCCCAATCCCGCCGGCGCGAACCCAAGACCCAGCGGGCCGACAACGACGCTGGTACGCGAAGCCGCCAAGCCGGCTTTGGCCGAGGTGCCGACGCCATCGATAGCCACTCCGACCGCCACCCCGGCCCCAATCCCCGCGCTGAAAGACCTGCCCGAGGCATTGCGCCGCGAGCTGCCCCCACTCAGCGCCAGCGGCGCCATGTACTCCGACACGCCCTCCAAACGCATGCTCATCATCAACGGTCAGCTGCTGCAGGAAGGGGCACGGGTCGCGCCTGACTTGGTACTGGAGCAGATCGAACTGAAGAGCGCGGTGCTGTCCTACAAAGGCCAGCGCTTTCGCATCAGCTATTGAGTAGCCCCAGCCGCGCCGACAAAAAGCAAACGGGCCTCGATGACGAGGCCCGTTTCAGTTTGGCTTGGGCGCGTTCAGCAGCAACGGCTCATGCGCCCATCGGCGCCGCCGTAGCGCGCCGCCTGGCGTTCGCGGAAGAACTGCTCGTAAGTCATGGCCGGCTGGTCCGGATGTTGGCGGGCCATGTGTTCGCGGTAGGTGTCGAAGTCGGGAAAGCCGACCATCAGGCGCAAGCCCTGCGCCAGATAGCGGCCGGCTTGACCGACGCGCTCGCGCAGCTCACGCGCTTGGCCGATCACCTCTTCAGCGGCGCTCATGCGGGGGCCCCGACTCAGCGGCTCGCAGCAGCGGCCAGCGCCACAAAAGGCGTTTCCTGCGCCGTGGGCTTGGCCGCGGCGCGCGCCGCCAGAATGGCGCGCACGCTGTAGATCAACACACTGACCACCACGAACATGAAGAGCACGCACAGGGCGGCGTCCAGGCGGTCATTGAAGATCACGCGGCTCATGGCCTCGGGCGTTTTGGCCGGGGCCAGCAGCTGGCCTTCGGCCAGTGCCTTGCTGTACTTGCTGGCGTGCGCCAGGAAGCCCACCTTGGCCTCGGACGAGAAGATCTTCAAATAGCCCGCGGTCATGGTGCAGATCAGCAGCCACAGTGCCGGCAGCGCCGTCACCCAGGCGTAACGCTGCTTCTTCATCTTGAACAGCACCACGGTGCCCAGCATCAAAGCCACGGCCGCCAGCATCTGGTTGGCGATGCCGAACAGCGGCCACAAGGTGTTGATGCCGCCCAGCGGATCGACCACGCCTTGGTAAAGGAAGTAACCCCAAGCAGCCACGCACAAGGCGGTGGCGATCAGATTGGCGGGCAGCGAGTCGGTGCGTTTGAGCGCGGGCACAAAGCTGCCCAGCAGGTCTTGCAGCATGAAGCGGCCTGCGCGGGTGCCGGCGTCCACGGCGGTCAGGATGAAAAGCGCTTCAAACAGAATGGCGAAGTGGTACCAGAAGGCCATCATGGCCTTGCCGCCAATGGCTTGATGCAGGATCTGCGCCATGCCCACGGCCAGGGTCGGTGCACCGCCGGCGCGCGCCAGGATGGTGTTCTCGCCCACGTCCTTTGCGGTTTGCACCAGCATCTCCGGCGTGATCACAAAGCCCCAGGTCGAGAGCGTGGCGGCCACGGCCTCGGGCGTCTTGCCCACCAGAGCGGCCGGGCTGTTCATCGCGAAGTACACGCCCGGTTCAATGCAAGAGGCAGCCACCAAGGCCATCACCGCTACAAAGCTTTCGGCCAACATGCCGCCGTAGCCGATGAAGCGGGCGTGGGTTTCGTTCTCCAGCATCTTGGGCGTGGTGCCCGAAGAGATCAGCGCATGGAAGCCCGAGACCGCACCGCAAGCGATGGTGATGAACAGGAAGGGGAAGAGATCACCCGACCAAACCGGGCCATTGCCGGCGGCGAACTGCGTGATGGCCGGCATCTGCAGCGTCGGTGCAACGAAGACGATGCCGATGGCCAGGGCCACGATGGTGCCGATCTTCAAGAAAGTCGACAGATAGTCACGCGGCGCCAGCAGCAGCCACACCGGAATCGAGGCGGCGACGAAACCGTAGCCGATCAACATCCAGGTCAGCGTCGTGCCTTCGAAGGTGAACATCGGGCCCCAGACCGGGCTCTCATGCACCCACTGGCCGCCGATGATGGACAGCATCAAGAGCACAAAGCCGATGATGGAAATCTCGCCGATGCGGCCGGGGCGCAGATAGCGCAGATAGACGCCCATGAACAGCGCCACGGGGATGGTGGCCGCCACGGTGAAGGTACCCCAAGGCGAATGCGCCAGGGCCTTGACCACAATCAGCGCCAGCACCGCCAAGATGATGATCATGATCATGAAGGCGCCAAACAGCGCGATCAGACCGGGCACCAATCCCATCTCTTGTTTGACCAGATCGCCCAGCGAGCGGCCGTCGCGGCGGGTGCTGATGAAAAGAACGATGAAGTCCTGCACCGCACCGGCAAACACCACACCGGCCAGCAGCCACAGCAGGCCGGGCAGATAGCCCATCTGCGCGGCCAGCACCGGGCCGACCAGCGGGCCGGCGCCCGCAATCGCGGCGAAGTGGTGGCCGTAGAGCACGTATTTGTTGGTCGGCACATAGTCCAAGCCGTCGTTGTGCCGCCAGGCGGGGGTTTGGCGGCGCGGGTCCAGCTCCAGCACGCGGCTGGCGATGAATAGGCTGTAATAACGGTAGGCGATCAAGTAGACGCAGATTGCGGCCACCACCACCCACAGAGCGCTGACCGCTTCACCGCGGCCCAAGGCCACAGTGGCCAGCGCAAAAGCGCCCAGCACCGCGACCAGTAGCCACCCCAGGTGGCGCTTGATGTTCGAGGACATGAGTTTTGTCTCCTGATCCGCGCGGTCTTGGCTGTTGGACAAGGGAGGAAGAAACGCTCAACAAGACGCTGAACGTTCGGGGACCGCGACGTGGGTCGCAGTCTCGGCCAGGCGCCGGCGGCGCGCATCCGTCAGACCACGTGCACCAGCGCGCGGGAGTACTTAAGGGTCAACCCTAGGGGCGCCGATTCAGTGTTGGCCGGCGTGCTCGACGGCGTACTTGATCAGCTCGGCCTGCCCTTCCAGATTCAGCTTGCGCTTGATGTTCTGGCGGTGCGCTTCCACGGTGCGCACACTCAGGTCCATGGCGCTGGCAATCTGCTTGCTCGACTCGCCACGACCCAAGGCCGCCAGCACTTCACTTTCGCGCGGTGAGAGCAAGGGCCGAGGCGCCTGCGCGCGGAACAAGCGCCGCGAGATGGCCGGGCTCAAAAAAGTGCCGCCCCCGGCCACCGCTTGAATGGCCGCGACGATTTCGCTGGCCGGCGCGTCTTTCAGCACATAGCCCTGCGCGCCGGCTTGCAAAGCGCGTTGCACATACTCCGGGTTGTCGTACATGCTGAGCATCAGGACGCGCAAGCCGGCATGGCGCTGCAAGAGAGCGGCGGCCAATTCAATGCCGCTGATCTCTTTCATGCCCACGTCCATCAAGACGATGTCCACCGCGGTGTGCGCCAGCAAGGCCAAGGCCTCGCGCGCATCGCCAGCCTCGCCCACCACCGCAAACTCGGGCACCGCCCCCAGACGCAGGCGCAAGCCATCGCGCACCAGCGGGTGGTCGTCCACCAGGGCGAGTCGAATGGGCGGCAATGCGGCAGCGGAGTTCATGCGTTGGCGGCAATCAAAATATTGATGGACAGCGGCACCTCGGCCAGGACCTCGGTGCCCGCACCGGGCTGCGAGCGGATTTGCAAACGCCCGCCGATGGAGGCCAAACGTTCGCGCATATTGCGCAAACCAATGCCTTGGCGCGGATGCTCTTGCACGGCGGCTTCATCGAAGCCCGCGCCATCATCGCTGATCTGCAAACGCACCCGCCCCGGCTCAAAGCTCAGACTCAGCAACAAGTGGCGAGCGGCGGCATGCTTGGCGGCATTGGTGAGCGCTTCTTGAGCCACCCGAAACAGCACTGTCTTGACCAACTCGGGCAACTCCACCGGCGCGCCTTGCACCCGCACCTCCACCTGCTCGGCACCGCCATCGTCTTCGAACTCGCGTCCCAGGGTTTCGAGGGCGGCGGGCAGGCCCAGGCTGTCCAACAAGGCCGGGCGCAAGCGGTGCGAAATGCGCCGCACCTCGTCCAAGCTGGCCTTGAGCCGCTCCAGCGCGGTGGCCAGCACCCGCGCGGGCAGGGGCCGCCCGGCCTCCAGAGCATCCACGGCGGACTCCACCAAGAGCTTGGTCGCCACCAAGGTTTGGCTGGTGCCGTCGTGCAGCTCGCGGGCCAGATGGGCGCGCTCGTCTTCTTGCGACTGCACCACCTGATGCGCCAGGAGCCGCAGCTTGGCATCGGCCACCCGCTGCTCGCTGACATTCAGCAGCAAACTGGTGCTGCTGATCAAGGCCACGCCAAACACCGCGATGCCGGCGATCCACAGCAGGGTGGTGGCGATATTGCTGCTGGCTTGCGCATCCAGCTGCGCCATGGTGGCCTGGATATCGCCCAGATAAAGCCCGGTGCCAATCATCCAGCCCCAACGCTCCAGCGGCACCACATAACCCAGCTTCGCCTCAACCTGCCCATTGGACGGGCGCCGCCAGAGGTAATCGACAAAGCCGCCTCCTTGGCGCGCCTGGGCAATCAGCTGCTGAATGGTGGGCTGCCCGCGCGGGTCGCGCAGGTCCCACAGATTGCGCCCGACCAGCTCGGGCTGGCGCGAATGCATCAGCGAATGGCCCTGCAAGTCGTAAACAAAAAAGTAGCCGTCCGGCCCATAGTCCAGCGAGGCCAGTTGCTTCAGCGCCTGGGCTCGCAGTTGCTGCGGATCGCCCGGCGCCTCGTAAAGCGGCTTGACCGTACTGACCGCCAGCGCCACATAGGCTTTCAGCTCAGCGCGGCGCGCCTCCATATAGGCCCGCTCCACCAAAGCATGTTCGCGCTGCACCAGCTCGCGCTCTTGATGGCGCACCGCCAGGGCGATCAAGATCAGGCTGACCACCAAGGGCAAAACGGCAAGAAGAATGAATTTGGCGCGCAACTGCATGGGGGGCAAGGATAGCGCCAGGTCCACGCTGCACGTTGCGCTCAGCCCCTGTATGCAGTGCACCGGCTTTTGGGCACCTTCTGCACCACCATTTGAAGCGAGCCTCAGAGCGGCGCCAAGCAGATCATGCTGCGGCACCGCTCATCCAAGATTCACCAACCCCAGACATCAAAGCTTGGATTTGGCCGTCACCTGCGGGAAGTCGATGTCGGTCGCCACCACATTGTTCACATAGTTGGTCAAGACGTTCAAAGCGACGTTCAGCACGATCTCGACCACCTGGGCTTCGTCAAAATTGGCCGCGCGCAAAGCCGCAAGATCGGCATCAGCGATCTGGCCGCGGCGTTCGGCCACGCGTCGGGCGAATTGCAAGGCCGCGGCGCTGCGGGCGTCTTCCGACTGAGCGGCCCGAGCCGCCTCCACCTCCGCGGCGCTGAGCTTGGCCACATGGGTGGCCAAATAGCTGTGCGCCGACAGGCAATAGTCGCAACCATTGAACTCGGCCACCGTCAACGCAATGCGCTCGCGCAGCTGCGCGCTCAGCTTGCCCTTGGCCAGGGCGCCACTCAAGGACAAATAGCCTTCCAAGGCCGCCGGGCTGTGCCCGATCACCTTCATCAAATTGGGCACCACGCCCAATTGCTGCTGCACCGCCGCCAACAAGGGCTTGGCCGCTTCATGCGAGCTTTCAACGCTGGGAATACTGAGACGGGACAGGGTCAAACTCCGGTGTTCTTGAGACCTGCAGGCAGCGGCCTCGGTTGCGTTCGCCCAGGATTTGTCGAATGCCTGCACTGTCCTTGAATCTGCGCGCACTTAGAATTCCCTGCAAAACCAATTCACCATTGCGCAAGGAGAAACAATGGATCGATTGCATCTGATCAATGTCTTTGTTGCGGTGGTGGACGCCCAGGGCTTTGCCGGGGCGGCACGCAAGCTCAATATCTCGCCTCCGGCGGTGACACGGGCCGTCAGCGAGTTGGAGTCGCACCTGGGCGTGCGCTTGCTGACCCGTACCACCCGGGTGGTGCGGGTGACCGAAGCCGGTGCTCGGTATGTGGAAGACTGCCGGCGCATCTTGGCCGATTTGGCCGAGGCCGACGAGTCGGTCAGTGGCCTGCACGGGGCGCCGCGCGGGCGCTTGACACTGACCGCACCGGTGCTGTTCGGCGCCTTGCACATCACGCCCATCGTGACCGAGTACTTGCAGCGTTACCCTGAAGTAAACGTGTCTTGTTGGTTCCTTGACCGCATCGTGAACATGATGGACGAGGGCGTGGACATCGCCCTGCGCATTGGCACCCTGCCCGACTCGTCCATGCAAGCCATCCGCGTGGGCCAGGTGCGACGGGTCATTTGCGCCTCGCCAGACTACCTGGCACGCCACGGCAGCCCCCAAACCCCCGATGATCTGGCCGCACACACGCTGATTTCAGCCAATAGCGTGACGCCTACGCCCGAGTGGCGACTGCAAGAAAACGGTGCCCCCAGAACGGTGACCATACACCCTCGCATGAGCACCACCACCAACGATTCGGCCTTGGCCGCCGCGGTTTCAGGCTTTGGCCTGACGCGCCTGATGTCCTACCAAGTGGCCGACCTCTTGCGGGAGGGGCGGCTCGAAACCGTGTTGGGCGCCTATGAGAGCGAGCCGCTGCCCGTGCATCTCTTGCACCGCGAAGGCCGCCATGCGTCCAAAAAGGCGCGCGCCTTTCTGGACCTGGCGATCGAGCGGCTGCGGGCCTGCGAGGCCTTGAACCCAGCTTAGCGCGCCGTACACAGCGGGGGTCGGCCCGGCCGGGATTGTTCCGCCGGCTGAATCGGTGAATTGAGCGCGGCACGGCTTCTCAGAGCCGCACCTCGGGGGCACAGTGGCAAGCCATGGCGAATCTTGATCGCCATGCACCACCCCAACACCCCGAGGAGACCCATATGCGTGAACACCAAGTCGATGTGGCCATCATTGGCAGTGGCACAGCGGGCATGTCGGCCTACCGGGCGGCCTTGGCCCACAGCTCCCGTATCCTGGCCATCGAAGGCGGTCCTTACGGGACCACCTGCGCCCGCGTCGGCTGCATGCCCAGCAAACTGCTGATCGCCGCCGCCGAAGCCGCCCATGCGGCCACCAGCGCAGCACGCTTTGGCATCCAGTGGGACACACCGCCCCGCATCGATGGTGCCGCCGTGATGGCCCGGGTGCGCAGTGAGCGTGACCGCTTTGTGGGCTTTGTGACCGAGGCCGTCGAGCATTGGGCGACGCAGCATCGCCTGCAGGGTTGGGCGCGCTTCATTGCCCCGCAAACCCTGGAGGTGGCCGGGCACGATGGGCAAATGCACCGGGTGCAGGCGCAGCGCATCGTGATCGCCACCGGCTCCGAGCCGCATGTCGAAGCCGCTTGGTCCGCTGCCCTGGGGGATCGCTTGATCCGCAATGACGAGCTCTTTGATTGGCCGACCCTGCCAAAGGCGGTGTTGGTGCTGGGCACGGGTGTGATCGCACTGGAGTTGGCTCAAGCCCTGCACCGCCTGGGCGTGCGCGTGCGCGTGCTGGGGCGCAGCCAGCGGGTTGGCCCGCTCACCGACCCGGCGCTGCAAGCCCTCAGCCGCCAACTGTTCAGCGAAGAGCTTTCACTGCAACTGGACACGCCCAACCCCAAGCTGCGGCGCGAAGGCGATGAAGTGCTGCTGGAACTGCAGGGGCAGACCGAGCGCTTTGACTATGCCCTGGCCGCCGCAGGGCGCCGCCCCCGCCTCCATGGTTTGGGGCTGGAGCACAGCGGCCTGCCCCTCCAAGCCGATGGGCGCTTGGCCTACGACCGGCATACCGGCCAGGTCGGCAACAGCCCGGTCTTCATCGCCGGTGACGCCAACGGCGAACGCGAGCTGCTGCATGAGGCCGCCGACGAGGGCCGCATCGCTGGCGACAATGCCGGCCGCTGGCCCGATGTGCGCGTGCGCCCCCGCCGCGCACCTTTGGCGGTGGTGTTCAGCGACCCGCAAATGGTCATTGCCGGGCACAGCCATGCTGAGTTGCAAAGCGCGGGCCAGGCCTTTTTGGTCGGCCAGGTGTCATTTGAGGACCAGGGGCGCAGCCGCGTCATGGGCCTGAACCGCGGCGCCCTGCATGTGTATGCCGAACCCGGCACTGGCCGCCTGCTGGGTGCAGAAATGCTGGGCCCGCGCGCCGAGCACCTCGGCCATCTGCTGGCCTGGTCAGTACAGCGCGGCGACACCATTCAGCAAATGCTGGACAGCCCGTTTTATCACCCCGTCATTGAAGAAGGGCTGCGCACCGCACTGCGCCAATTGCAGCGCGATCTGCGCATGGGCCCGCCCCCGGTCGAGCGCTGTTTGGACTGCGGCCCTGGTGCGTGATTCACGCTTGCGTCCCGCTTGACTCTCCCTTGCCCTGAAAAGGCCAGCCCATGATTGATGTCTACTTCGCCCCCACCCCCAACGGGATCAAGATTCCCATCGCCCTGGAAGAACTGGGGGCGCCCTACCGCTTGCGCCCGGTGGACCTGGGGCGCCTGGAGCAAAAGCAACCCGAATTCCTGGCCCTCAACCCCAATGGCCGCATCCCAGTGATCGTCGATCACGAGGGCCCCGATGGAGAGCCGGTGTCGGTGTTCGAATCCGGCGCCATCTTGCTGTACCTGGCCGAGAAGTTCGGGGGTTTGCTGCCAAGCGCGCCCCGCGAGCGCATCCGCGCCATGGAATACCTGTTCTTCCAAGTCGCTGGGGTGGGCCCGATGTTTGGCCAAGCCGGTTGGTTCATGCGTCAGGCCGAGCCCATCCCCTTGGCCATCGAACGCTACCAAAGCGAATCACGCCGCCTGAGTGCTGTGTTGGAGTCGCGTCTGCAAGAAGCGCCTTGGCTGGCCGGGGCCAGCTACTCGGTGGCCGATATTGCCCATTTCGGCTGGCTGCGGGTGGCCGACTATGCAGGCGTCAAGCTCGAGGAGTTCCCGGCATTGCAAGACTGGCTTCAACGCATCCATGCGCGCCCCGCAGTCCAGCGAGCGCTGCTCAAACGCTGAGCGCCTTGGGCCGCCTGAACCACTCGCGATCCTTCGCCAAGCCCCCCCCAATCATCCACAGCCTCCACCCGAAAGAGAACCCACCATGAACACCCCAAGCCCTGAAGCCGCGCGCCCACCTCTGCCCCCTTTCACCCAAGAAAGTGCTCGCCAAAAGGTTCGGGCCGCCGAAGACGCCTGGAACACTCGCGATGCCCAACGCGTGGCCATGGCCTACACGCCGGACAGCCGCTGGCGCAACCGCGCTGAAATCTTCCAAGGCCGCGAAGCCATCCAGTCCTTCTTGGAGCGCAAATGGGCCAAGGAGAAAGAGTACCGTTTGATCAAAGAGTTATGGGCTGTGAATGAGAACCGCATTGCCGTGCGCTTCGCCTATGAATGGCAAGACGAGGCGGGCCAGTGGTTTCGCGCTTATGGCAATGAAAACTGGGAGTTCGATGCCGCGGGCTTTATGGCGGTGCGACATGCCAGCATCAACGATTTAGCCATCCAGCCCGAGGAGCGCAAATTCCATTGGCCACAAGGCCGCCGCCCCGATGATCACCCCTCGCTGAGTGAGTTGGGCCTCTGAGTTTTTCGCAGCCCCGGAAACGCTGGTGAAGGTGCTGATCGCGCCCTGATCTGGCCCTGCAGGCCGTCGCCCCGAAGCCTTGCCCAAGAGCCGCAGTCCCTGCGGCTCTTTTTTTTATCCGCATGCGGTCATTGAACTTGAGACGCTGAGTCAAGCGCATGAGACGCAAGGTCGCCCGCTCCAGGGCGTCGATCCCTAAAGTTCAAGTCATGCACTCGGGGCCCTTGGCACAAGCAAGTAACGCCAAATCCCCATGCAGTGATATCGAGCCCAAGCGCCGCCACTGAAGGCAGCGCGGCCAGCGATGTCAGACCGATTGGCTTGTTTCCAGGGGTTGGCCTGAGACAAGCCCAGCAAACCCTCCAACCATGACGCCCAAAGAAAGGCACATCATGTCCAAGCGCTATTTCCGTGTTTCCCTGTTGGCTGTGGCCGCTGCCGCCACATTGACCCTGGGTCTGGCCCCCTCGCTGAGCTTTGCCTACGATGAAAATTCGACGGCCGCTGTCAATGTCGACAGCAAGGGCGTCGGCCTGCGCGGCCACGATCCGGTGGCCTACCACACGGTGGGCGCCCCCACCGCGGGCAAGGCCGAGTTCTCAGCCAAGCACAAAGGCGTGACCTATTTGTTCGCCAGTGCTGCCAATCGTGACGCTTTCAATGCCAACCCCAACAAGTACGAGCCGGCCTACGGTGGCTTTTGCGCCATGGGCGTGGCGCTGGAGAAGAAGCTCGACGGGGACCCAGAGGCCTGGAAGCTGGTCGACGGCAAGCTGCATCTGAACGTGAACAAAGACGTGCAGAAGAAGTGGCTGGAAGACGTGCCTGGCAACAACAAGAAGGCGGACGCCAACTGGCCGTCGATCAAGGCCAAGACCCCCAAGTCCCTGGCCTAAGACACAGCGGGCGCACGCCGCTTGACCGCGCAGTGCGCCCTTTTCTGAGCTCCAGCGAAAGACCCGCATCATGAGCACCCGACGACAACTCATTTCCTTCTTGGCGCTGGCCGCCGCCGTGCAGGGCGCGGCCCTGGCGGCCGAGACCCAGCCCCGCGCCAACAAGGTGCCGATGGAGAAGTGCTATGGCATCTCTCTGGCGGGGCAGAACGACTGCGCAGCCGGGCCCGGCACCAGCTGCGCCGGAACCTCCAAGACCGACTACCAAGGCAATGCCTGGAAGAAGGTGCCCGCGGGCACTTGCGTCAGCACTAAAACGCCCAAGGGTCACGGTTCACTGACCCCACTGAAAGCCTGAGCGCGATTGCGCTCAGCCCGCCTCGCCAACAAAACCAGCGTGACACCGTGCCAACAACTCTAGGCTTGGGCTTCAAGCCACAGCATTTTCAAGCCGCCATGCAGGCCCAAGCCGAGGGCTTGTGGTTCGAAGTTCATCCCGAGAACTACATGGCCGATGGCGGCCCGCGTCCCCGCATGCTGGCCGCCTTGGCGGGTCGCCATCCGGTGTCGTTGCACAGCGTTTCGCTGTCCTTGGCGGGGCCGGATGCTCTGGATCTGGCTCATCTGCGCCGGCTGCGCCAATTGGTCGACACCGTCAAGCCCATCCGCTTGTCGGAGCATTTGGCTTGGTCTCGCCTGGGCTCGCGCTATGTGCCCGATTTGCTGCCGGTGCCGCGCACGGCCTCGATGCTGGACCGTGTGGTCGCCCATGTGGATCAGGTGCAGCAATTCACCGGCATGCGCTTGGCTTTGGAAAACCCCAGCCACTACCTTCGGCTGCAAGGCCACGAGTTCAGCGAGCCACATTTTTTGAATGAAGTGGTGCGACGCACGGCCTGCGCCTTGCTGGTGGATGTCAACAACCTCGCAGTGAGCGCCGCCAATATCGATCAAAGAGCCAGCGATTGGCTGGCTGAAATCAATGTGGAGGCCATCACCGAAATCCATCTGGCCGGCCACAGCGAAGACCCGAACTGGGGTGCCCAACTGCTCATCGATTCCCATGACCGGCCGGTCTCCGACGCTGTGTTGGACCTCTACACGGCCCTGTGCCGGCGCATCGGTCCGCGCCCAACTTTGATCGAATGGGACGGGGATGTGCCGGACTTTGACCGCCTCTTGCAAGAGCGAGAGCGGGTCTTGGCGGCCACCCCCATGTGGAGCATGGCCCATGACTGATGACTTGCATTTCTACGCACAGTTCCTGCAGCACATCGACCAGGGACACGCGCATCCGGCCCCACACCCTGCCCCTCACACTGCCCCACACAAACAGACAAATCCCACAGCCCCGGACGCATGGGCGGTGTACGCCAACACCGGCTTGCGTGCGGCGATGGACGCCTTGGCCGCAAACTTCCCCAGCGTCGTTCACGCCCTGGGTGGCCCAGCGTTTGAACCTTTGGCACGGACCTTTGCACAAACCCATCCCCCGTACGAGGGTCGTTTGTTTCTCTACGGCCAGGGCTTCCCGGAATTTCTGGCCTCACGGGAGGTTGCTTCTCTTCACGTCGAAGTGAGCGAGCTGGCGTGCATCGATGGGATGGTTCTGCAAGCCCATGCAGCGGCGGATCATCTGCCACTGAATGCGGCGCACTTGAGCGCCATGCCCGCCGAAGCGCTGCCCGAGCTGCAGTTGCAAGTCGCGCCTTCGACCCACTGGCGAGTCTTGTCCAAGGGAGCTGTGCTCGACCGTTGGCACCAGGCCCGCGGGAGCGAAGCCGACTTGTCACTGAGCCCCGAATCAAGCATTGGATTGTTGGTGACGCGGCCCGAGGACAGCGTGGGCGTGCATGAGGTTCCTCTTGGCAGCCTGCGCCTGCTGGACGCCTTGGCGGCGGGGCAAGCCCTGGCCGAAGCGGCCACCCAAGCCCGCGAACTCAATGCATCACCGGAAGCCTTCAATTTGCAGGCCGCGCTCGGCGCCTTGCTGGCCCATGGCGCGCTAAAAGCGGCCCCTGAACACTACGTGAACCGCTAAGCCCTCTGCGCCCCCCCAAAAAACCAGCTCAACTTATCGGAGTCATTTGTTGTGAAGACCTTCTCCCATGTCCTTCTCAATGCGCACATCGCCGCTCGTGCTTGGGTGCAGCGCTTGTTTTCTGACAGCGTCTTGTTGCTGATGGCCCGTCTGGCCTTGGCGGGCATTTTTTGGCGCTCGGGCCGGACCAAGGTCGAGGGCTGGTTCACCCTCAGTGATAGCGCCGTCGCCCTGTTCGCTGAAGAGTACCAACTGCCCTTGCTGGACCCCGCTTGGGCTGCAGCGTTGGCCGCCTTGGCCGAGCATCTGCTGCCCGTGCTCTTGGTGCTGGGCCTGGCCACACCCTACGCGGCCAGCGGCTTGCTGCTGATGAGCCTGGTGATCCAGGTCTTTGTCTACCCGGATGCCTGGCCCACTCATCTCAGCTGGATGGCCCTGGCCGCTTTGCTGGTGGTCAAAGGTGGCGGTGGTCTGGCCCTCGATGCGCCCCTGTCCCAGCGATTGTTTCGCGCTGCGCAATAAGCCATTGCGCCGCACACGGCTTGGCAGCACAAGTCTCGGCGTTCGATGATGCAGGCACTTCAAGGCAAGGGGCCGAGCAATCATGACAGACGAAGTCAACAGCTTGTTGGCACGCTTCGAACTCAAGTCGCGGGTGTTCTTTTCAGGGCAGCTCTGCGGCATCGCGCAATTCGACGAAGCCCAGGGCGTGGGCCATTTGCATCTGTTGCGGCAGGGACACCTCGAGGTGTTGATGCCCGATGGTTCGTCTCGCCAAGTGACAGCGCCTGCGGCCATCTTCTTCCCACGCACCACAGCGCACCGGCTGCGCGCACCCGAGCCCGAAGGCAGCGATTTGGTGTGCGCATCAGTCGCCTATGGCGCCCCTTTGGCCCGCCATCTGATGGCCGAGCTGCCGGCCATATTGGTGGTACCGCTGGATGCACAGCCCGGTCTGCAACTGAGCCTGCAACTTTTGTTTGAGGAGGCTTTTGCCAAACGCCCGGGCCGGGAGGCGGCCCTGGATCGCCTGAGCGAGTTGGTGCTGATCCATTTGTTGCGCGAAGTCTTGGCGCAAGCGCATTTGAAGTCTGGCGTGCTGGGAGGCCTGGCAGACCCTCGTTTGGCGCGCGCTTTGCACGCGATCCACACCGACGCGGCGCGAGCTTGGAGTTTGGAGCAACTCGCCATCGTGGCAGGCATGTCGCGGGCCCGCTTCGCCGCGCAATTCACGCAAGTGGTGGGCCAGTCGCCCGGTGACTACCTGGCCAGTTGGCGCATCGGCCTGGCCCAAGGCCTGCTCAGCAAGGGACGGCAAGTCAAGCAAGTGGCCGACGAGGTGGGCTATGGCAGCGCCTCGGCGCTGACGCGCGCATTTGTGCTCAAGACCGGCATGCCTCCCCGGGATTGGCTGGCCCACCGCAGCGCCCGAACAGCAGCCGGCGCGCAAGCACAAACAGCGTCGCATTGAAGCCCTCGCGGTGGGCCATGGCCCTAGATCGCCACATGGCGAGTTCGTCAAAAGATCGGCCTCAGTTCGCAAGGCGTTCCCGTGACGGCAGGGTGGTGACACTGCCTTTGTGTTTGATGGTCGCGATTGGCTGCTTCGTCGCAATTAACAGTCGGAAACAAGGGCCGCGGCACAGTGGCGCCAATGCCATCACTGCCACACGGAGGCCGTATGACCCCAGCACTTCATCCCATCTGGCGCACCTTGCGCTACTGGAAATTGCTCGCCAACCTCGCAGTTCAACAAGCCCATCAAGCCCAGGGCTATCGGGCAAAGCTGCGCCTGTGGTCGCTGCTCATGCGGATGGGCGTCGGCGTACTCAACAAATGCTGTCTGTTGTTCCCTCACACCTTCTGGAACGAGCGCATCGACTGGCTGAATCTACTGCCCAAACAAGGTCGAGCCGGGCAATGGGGGGAATGGGTCAGCTTTGCCCGTCCCACAGGTCGACCGGTGCTGATGGGCTTCAATGCGGCAGACTTTGGGCGCAAGCTCGAGGCCCTGGATGACAAGGCCATCGTGCAGGGGGCGATGGGCGCGCTACGAACGATGTTCGGTCCCAACATCCCTTCCCCCGTGGATGGGCGAAGGCTGCCGCCTGACTTTGCGCTGGCGCTGGTCGGCGCCGGGCATGGCGCAGGAACTGACAGGAGCACCGACATGATTTCCGTCCTTATCTGTGACGACCATGCCCTCGTTCGCTATGGCATTGCGGCCGTGCTGGAGGCGCACGGCGAGTTTCGCCTGGTGGGTGCGGTAGGAGACGGTGAACGAGCCATTGACCTCGCTGCTCGTGAGCACCCGGATGTGGTGCTGATGGATTTGCTGATGCCTGGAACGAGCGGCGTGACGGCGACCCGAGAGATCCGGCGCGTGAGCCCCGTCAGCTAGGTTCTGGTGCTGACGAGCCATGAGGGCGAGGAGGCCGCTCTCGAGGCCTTGCAAGCTGGTGCGATTTCCTACCTCCTGAAAGATACGCCACCGGCAGAGTTGGTGCTGGCGATCGAACGCGCCGCTCGGGGTGAGGCCACACTACATCCGCGAGTGGCCGCAGCGATGGTCCGCTCATTGAGTCAGCCCCGCGCCGGGATGCCGGGTGGCCTGAGCGAGCGCGAGAGCGAGGTGCTGCAACTGGTAGCGGACGGACTTAGCAATGCCCAGATCGCGACCCGGCTATCGCTGGCCGAGAAAACGGTGAAGAACCATGTCTCCAATTTGCTGGCCAAGCTGCAGCTGGAGGATCGCACGCAGGCGGCGGTCTACGCTTGGAGGCAGGGTTTGAAGACGACGTGGCGAGAGTGATTGCTGATGAAGGATCGTGGACCTGCCACGCCGCTCGACTCCTTGGGCAACGTGCCGCTGGTGGTGGTCAAACCCAGGGTGTTCAGCCAGGAAGTCTTTACTTCTGGACTGTCCACTTGACGGGGGAACTTACGGACTAGCGGTACTCCGGGGCTGCTGTTTACGACTTTTGAGCGACAGCGCATCGATTCGCCAAGCAGCTGGACCGCATGGAACCACACTCTGCGTTTACGACTTTAATTGCCAGGAACACTCCTACTCGGGCGATTCGCGCTTGCTTCGGTCTCAGCTGTGGGGTGGCCATCTTGTCGATGGCACCCGCTGCGCAAAAGCAATGGGCGATGCTGCTTGCTGGATCGCCGCGCCGGTACTGGGACCGTGCCTGGAAGAGCGTTCGCTGCGCGTCCAGAACGTCAAGGAAGCCGATTGCCCAGCTCGAACCCTTTGCTGGCGGCGTCATAGGCCGCCTGGGCGCTTGGCAGCAGGTCCTGGCGCAGGGTCTCAACCTCAAGCCGATTCGTACTCAGCAGTTCCCGCGCCTGCAGCGCGTCGGCGTACAGGCGGGTCTGGGTCGCCGCGAGCTCCTCCTGAGCTTTTTCATACTGCTTCAAGGCTTGCAGCTGATTGCCCGCATTGCTGTCGAACAGGGGGATGGGCATCGAAACGCCCAGGAGGATCTGGTTGCGCCCCAGCTCCTGCGAGCGCTTGACGCCCAGACTGAGTGTCGGGTCGGGCAGCCGGCGCGCGCGCTCCAAGTCGGCCAGTGCGCGGCGGCGCTGCACCTCGATCTGGGCACGCTTGAGCCCCGGGGCATTTGCGAGCCTCTGGTCAACGTTGGGCAATGACGGGACGACGGGTAAAACCTCAGCGGAGCCATCGGCCATGTCGAATCGAGGCGACGGGTCCCCCCAAATGGCCCCGAGGCGCTGCCGCGCCGAACGGAGTTCGCCCTGTGCTTGCGCCAGCTCCAGCCGTGCACGCGACTCCGCGACCTGGGCCTTGGTTTCCTCAACCGGCGAAATCTTGCCCGCTGCCACCCGTTTGCCGGCCGCCTCGCCGGCGCGGTGCGCCAATTCGACCGTGTCCTGGGCCAGCCGGATCCGCTCTTGCGCGGTCAGGAGTTCATAGAACGCGCTGCTGACCTGCGCGCGAATTTCCGCCCGGCGCGCGTTCAGATCGTTGGCCGCGGCCTCGCGCCCCTGCTCAGCGGCATCGACACGCGCTGCGCGTTTGCGCCGATCTCGATCGCTTGATTCACCTGAACGGTGGTGGTCCGGGTGGCTTGGCGCGTGTCTTCGAGCAGATAGGACAGCTCGGGGTTGGGCCGAGCCCGCCCTTGCTGCAACGCACCTTCGGAAGCCTCCAGCTCACGTTGAGCCGCGGCGATGTCCGAATTGCGTGACAAGGCCAGGTCGATGGCCGACGCCAACGTGAGCCGGGCCGGAACGACGACGCCGGACAGCGCGAGCGCGGGTGGCGAAACCGCACTCAAATCCTGCGCGAACGCAGCTTGAGCAAATGAAAACGAAATAGCGACTGCCAGCGTGAGCGGCAGAAATGGTGTGACGTAAGCACGCACGCGCATTGAAATCCCCTTGGTGTCGCTTCGCTGCAATGGCCAGCGAAATGCCAGGATCAAAGAGATTCAGCGCGGGAGGCGTCTACGGAAGAAGTCCGTAGATCCAAGGGCTCAGTCGTGGAACGTGGGCTGGCCGCGCCGAATCAGTGCGCGGGGCGCCATTTGGGGCGCTCAGGTTCATCAGCCAGCAGGGAACCGAACAGCGGCAGCGTCGCAACACGGTGCGACGCATCAGCGAGCGCCGAGGCGGGGGCCAGTGAAGGTGCCGACGGCTCGGCGACAAGCAAATGGCCGTATGCGCAGTCCGCATCGATGCCGACGCCTGGGTTCTTGGACTCGGCGGACGTCTTGCCCGCCTTGACAGCCTTTGCATCGTGCTCATGGCTGTGATGCCCAAAGTGTTGGGCATCCTTGCCCGTTTCGTGCTCGCAAATGCCTCCGGCCACCGCCCAGGACCACTGGAAAGGCATGGCTATCAACAAAAATACGATTACAAGGCGACGCATGGTTTGGAGTTTAGCTTGCAGCGCAGCCGCAGGGACCAGAACAAGTTCCACAAAGCCCGATGGGCCGTGCCTGAAGAGGTAATTGAGAATAGCTGACCAAGGTCTTTGCGTGCGATATAGCTCGGAGGCAGGAGCGTGGGATTAGGTAAATCCGCGGTTTGCGTGCTCAATCCGCAGACTGCCACCTTACCCGCCGACGGCCGTCAGCCATCGGTCCGCCAGATGACAAATTCGTAATCGAGTTTCATCGCCATGCAAGCAACAATTGCCGTATATGAAACTACTGGTCATTGAAGACGAAGCCAAGCTTGCGGAGTATCTGCGCAAGGGATTGTCGGAGGAAGGCTACACGGTCGATGTGGCGCACAACGGCATCGATGGGCTGCACCTGGCGATTGAGGTCGACTACGACTTGCTTGTGCTGGACGGCATGCTGCCGGGCATCGACGGCCTTGCCGTCCTTGCCGCATTGCGACTGAGCAAGCAGACGCCCGTGCTGATGTTGACGGCGCGCGGACAGGTCGAGGACCGGGTCAAGGGGCTGCAAAGTGGCGCGGATGACTATCTGCTGAAACCATTTGCGTACTCTGAATTGGTCGCGCGCATCCAAGTTCTGCTGCGCCGGGCGAACCCCG
Organism: uncultured Burkholderiales bacterium; assembly: GCA_945952065.1. Lineage (GTDB taxonomy): Bacteria > Pseudomonadota > Gammaproteobacteria > Burkholderiales > Burkholderiaceae_C > Paucibacter_A. The sequence continues at coordinate 20,515 of CAMFGY010000002.1, forward strand.
CGCGCGGCTCGTCCGAACCCACCGTACTGATGCTGGCCGATCTTGAGATGGACTTGCTTCGGCGCAAGGCTGTTCGGGCCGGACAGCGTCTGGATCTGACAGCCAAGGAGTTCAGTTTGTTGAGTCTGATGCTGCGCCGGCAAGGAGAGGTGCTGTCGCGCACGGAACTCGCTGAGCAGGTCTGGGACATGAATTTCGACAGCGAGACCAATGTGGTCGAAGTGGCAATTCGTCGCCTGCGAGGCAAGCTGGATGCACCGTTCGAGCGACCTTTGCTGCACACCGTCCGAGGCATGGGCTACGTCTTGGAGGCTCGGGATTCATGAAGCGAGCGGCCTCGGGAGGCTCACTGGGCCATCGTTTGTCCTGGTGGTTGGCGACGCAGACCTTCATTGGCCTCGGGCTCGTTTGCCTGGCCGTCTATTTCGTGACGGCCATGACGCTGTCCCAGCGGCAGGACGAGACCCTCGATCAAAAGACCACCATGATCAGGCACTTGCTGTCCGAGGCCCGTGCTGCGCCGGACATTGACGCCCTGCGACATCAGCTCAACGACTTCCTGGCTGGTCACGAAGAATTGGCGCTGCAGCTGAGATCACCAGACGGGCGCACGGTCTATGCGTCGTCGACCACGCACCCATCGCTGCCCCCACCCGTCAAGCAACGCGTGTTTGAGGTGGCGTCCTCCATGTACTTTTCCGGGCCTGCCAGCGCCACGCTGACGCTCGGGACACAGGAAGATGCCAGTCTGCTTCGCCGGCTCGGATGGACGCTGACCGCCGCCGCGATCGTCGGATCGCTGGCGGTTTCGGTATGCGGCTTTTGGCTCGTCCGGCTGGCGCTGGCGCCGGTTCACCAACTGGTCGAGCAGACCCGGAGATTGACCGCGAGCCAGTTGGAAAAACGCCTGGATGGTTCTGCTCAACCACGGGAACTGCAACCGTTGATCGGGCAGTTCAATGCGCTGCTCGATCGTCTGAGCAGCGCCTACACGCAGATGGAAGGCTTCAACGCCGATGTCGCTCACGAACTGAATACGCCGCTGGCCACGCTCATCAGTGCCTGCGAGCTGAGTCTCAGAAAGTCGCGGGACATTGACGACATGCGCGATGTGCTGGCCTCCAATCTCGAGGAACTCCGGCGCATGTCGGGCATCGTCAACGACATGCTCTTTCTGTCACAGGCTGATCGGGGCGCTGGCGCCCGCCGCGTGAATGTCGGCAGCCTCGCGGCCCTTGCCGGCGAAGTGATCGAGTTCCATGAAGCGGCCATGCAGGAAGCGACGTTGACGGCTGAGATCCTGGGCGACGCCGCCGGTCGCTTTGACGCGCGACTGCTGCGCCGCGCGCTCTCCAACTTGCTCGGCAATGCAACGCGCTATGCACGAGCAGGGTCTGCCGTGATGGTGAGAATCGAGACACATCCTGGTGGAGACGTCTCGATCGCAGTGCACAACACCGGGCCGACGATTGAGCCCGAAGATTTACCCCGATTGTTTGATCGGTTCTACCGCGTCGATCCCGCACGCGCGCACGCGGATCTGAACCACGGACTGGGTTTATCCATCGTGGACGCGATCGCGCGCATGCATGGCGGGAGCGTCTTCGCGGGCTCCGATCAAGGCATCACCCGAATTGGACTGCTCCTGCCCTCTTCCGCAAGCCCCCTCGGACGACCCGCCAGGCAAGAGCACCTGAGTGATGTGTCGTAACGCTGGATTGTCCCAATCAGGTCCGTTCAGCATCGTTGCGGCTCACGTACACCATCAAGGGTTGCTTGGTGAACCCGGCTGGCGCGATCTTCTGCAGATCGACGGCGCGATGCCCGGCCACGTCGAACTTCCATGTGAAGGTCTTGTCGCCACTGCGGAAGGTGATGGTGTCACCACACTTGATGTTGGCGAACTTGGTGTTTGCAACGTCCAGCACCTTGGACTCGGCACCCTGGCTGGCCGGAACACCATAGATGGACCGGCCATTGGCATAGGTTTCATCGCTGGCGGCGAAGACGCCGGTGGCGCTGAGCGCTGCAGCGCTGGTCAATGCAACTGAGGTCAAGACTTTGGCAATGCGCATGGTGATCTCCTGTTTGATGGGATGGGCGACAAGGTCATCAAGTCGCTCCGTTGATTCATCCCAGGGATCACTTTAGAAAGGCAGCAGCGACGGAACTTGGTCACCGAAATGACATTTCCGTCATGCGCGGGTTACTTCTCCGCGAGTCTTGCCGAGATCGCCGAAGCCCTTTTCACCCCGAGCAAAACGTTCGGCCTAGATGCCGCTGCGTCGGGTGTAGTTGGGCACCGTCAGTCGCGTCGCAAGCGCAAGGCGTTGGCGATGACCGAGGCAGAGCTCAGGCTCATGGCCAGCGCCGCGATCATCGGCGACAGCACCCAGCCGGTGAACGGATACAGCAGGCCGGCCGCAATCGGGATGCCCAGGGCGTTGTAGAGGAAGGCGAACATCAGGTTCTGCTTCATATTGCCGACCGTCGCCTCGGACAGCGCCCGTGCCGTCGAGATGCCGCGCAGGTCGCCCTTGACCAGGGTCACCTGGGCGCTGTTCATCGCCACGTCGGTGCCCGTGCCCATGGCCACGCCGACATCGGCCTTGGCCAGGGCCGGTGCGTCGTTGATGCCGTCGCCCGCCATGGCCACGATCCGCCCCTCGGACTGCAGCCGCGACACCAGCTCGAGCTTGTCCGCCGGTTTGACCTCGCCATGCACCTCGGCTATGCCCAGCCGGGCGCCGACGGCCTTGGCCGTCGTGAGGCCGTCGCCGGTGGCCATGATGATCCGGATGCCGGCCGCCCGCAGCGAGGCCAGGGCCTCCGGCGTGCTGGCCTTGATCGGGTCCGAGACGGCCAGCAGTCCGAGCAGGTGGCCATCGGCGGCCAGGTACATCACGCTGGCCCCTTCCGCGCGCAGCGACTCGGCCTCGCTCAGCAGTGCATCCACGGAAACGCCTGCCTGTTGCATCAGCGCCGTGTTGCCCAGCGCAAGCTTGCGCCCGGCCACGACACCGTTCACACCGATGCCGGTGCTGGACTCGAAGCTCTCGGGCTTGGCTAGCGGCAAACCGCGCTCGCGCGCCGCCTTGACGATGGCCTCGGCCAAGGGATGCTCGCTGCCCTGGTCCAGGCTGGCGGCCAGGCGGAGCACCTCATCAACCTCGACGCCGGGCGCCGGGACCACACGGTCGAACACCGGACGGCCCTCGGTCAGGGTACCGGTCTTGTCAACGATCAGCGTATCCACCTTGCGCAGGTTCTCGATCGCTGCGGCGTCGCGGAACAGCACCCCGCTGGTCGCACCGCGGCCGGTGGCCACCATGATGGACATCGGCGTAGCCAGGCCCAGCGCACAGGGGCAGGCAATGATGAGCACGGCCACGGCGTTCACCAGGCCATAGACCCAGCTGGGCTCGGGACCGAAGATGCCCCATGCCAGCAGCGTCAGCAGCGCGACGCCCACGACAGCCACGACGAAGTAGCCCGCGACCTGGTCGGCCATGCGCTGCATAGGCGCACGTGAACGCTGGGCTTGGGCGACCATCTGGACGATCTGCGCCAGCATCGTCGCCGATCCGACCCGCTCGGAACGCATGACCAGGGCACCATTGGTATTCAGCGTCGCGCCGATCAGCTTGTCTCCGGGGCTCTTGACGATGGGGACGGGCTCGCCGGTCAGCATCGCTTCGTCGACCGCGCTGCGGCCCTCGACGACGACGCCATCGACCGGCACCTTCTCGCCGGGACGCACACGCAGCAGATCGCCGACATGCACATGGGACAGCGGCACATCGCTTTCCTGGCCGCTCTCATCGATGCGCCTTGCCGTCTTGGGTGCCAGGCCCAGCAGTGACTTGATCGCCGCCGAGGTCTGCGAGCGTGCCTTCAACTCCAGAATCTGACCCAGCAGGGTCAGCGAGATGATGACGGCCGCCGCCTCGAAATAGACCGCCACGCGGCCCATCGCCTGAAAGGACGCCGGGAATAGCTGCGGTGCGACTGTGGCAATCACGCTGTAGACAAAGGCCGCGCCAGTGCCCAGGCCGATCAAAGTCCACATATTCGGGCTGCGGTTCAGCACCGACTGAGCGCCGCGCTGGAAGAACGGCAAGCCGGCCCACAGCACCACCGGCAGCGTCAAGGTCAGCTCGATCCAGCTCTGCGTGCCCATCTCGAACCACTGCAACCGGTGGCCGACCATGGCCAGCATGGTGACGATCACGGTCAGCGGCAGGGTCCACCAGAAGCGCCGCTGAAAATCGCGCAACTCGGGGTTCTCTTCGGCCTCCAGTTCAGGCAGCAGGGGCTCCAGCGTCATGCCGCATTTGGGGCAGTTGCCGGGATGGTCCAGGCGGATCTCCGGATGCATCGGGCAGGTGTAGATCGTTGGCGCACCGGCTGCGGGTGCTGGTGCAGAAGCAGCAAGGTCTGGCATTGGCGCGTGGGCATGGTGCCCATGCTCCTGCGGTGCGCTCCCCGCCTGATGGTGCGCGTGACCCGCGTGAGCCCCCTGCTTCGCCTCGCCCTCAGGCACCAGATTCATCCCGCACTCGGGGCACCGGCCCGGCTGAGTCTGCCGAACATGAGGATGCATAGGGCAGACATAGACCATCGCCGCGACGGGCACTTCGACATCTTGTTTCATGCGACTCTCACTTTGCGTCCGTTGACTTGCCACCGGCAAGGCTAACCACAGCATCAGCCTTGCCACGGTGACAAGGTCAAGCCTCCCGACTGGGAGGGATGGCGTTCGCCGACAAGCGCGGCAGAAAGCGGGGCGTCCTCTCGGCGTAGCGCAGGTACTCGGCACCGAACTGACGCTCCATGTCGCGCTCTTCGTTGACCGCGAGGCGACCATACATCACGAGCAGGATAGGAAACATCAGCAGCGTCAGCAGCGTCGGCCATTGAACGAGGAAGCCCAGCAGTATCAGCACGAAGGCCACGTACTGCGGATGCCGGATGCGGGCATAGGGCCCGACCGTCGCCAGGCCATGGCGACGCTGCGCGTGGTACAGCACATGCCAGGCGCTCGACAGCAGCCAGAAGCCACCGCCCAGCAGGATGTAGCTGGCAATGTGCAGAGCACCAAAGTGTGGATCGCCCTTCTCGCCCAGCAGCGTGGCCCACAGATGGCCGGAGTTGTGGCTCAACAGGTCGAGCCCCGGATAGCGCGTCTGCAGCCAGCCGGACATCAGGTAGATGGTCAGCGGAAAACCGTACATCTCGACGAACAGCGCCACGATGAAGGCGGCAAAGGCGCTGAAGCTGCGCCAATCCCGCGCCGACTGCGGTTTGAAGAAGCTGAACGCGAACATCAGGAATACGGCCGAGTTCAGAATCACCAGGGACCAGAGGCCATAGGCCGGTGCGTCGTGCGTCATGGCCGGTCTCCTTCATTGCGGTCATTGCGATGGCGATGGTGCTCCCCGCCATGGTGGTGCCCACGATGCATGAACACATGCATCAAAGGGCAGGCCAGCAGGAACGCATAGGGCAAGAAACCCAGCAGATGAGCGCGGTGTTCTTCCCAGAGGAACCAGCCGGTCACGGCGGCCAGGACGATCCAGCCGATGCCGAAACGCGAGCGCCAGAACGACGGCTGTTCTGGCGGATGCTCTGGTTGGTGCTTTGAGTCGTGATCCATGACGATCTCCCGATGGTGGTGAACGACTTACTTGCTGCCCTGTGCGGGTGCTGCCGGCATCCGGTCCATCATCATTTCCATCATGGTCTGCATCATGTCCATGCGCTGTTCCATGGCCTCCATGCGGGCCTTGGGATCGGCCGCCATGCCCTTCATGCCAGGAGCACCACCTCCCTTGCCGGACATCTGCTTCATCATGCCCATGCTGCCCTGCATGGCCTTCATGTGCTCGCCCATCAGCGCCTGGCGCTCCTCGGGCGTCTTCGCGTCCATCATCTTCTGGTGCATGTCCTGCATCGCCTTCATCTTGACGGCCATGTCGGCTTCCTTTGCTGGAGCCACAGCGGCGGCCTTTGCGGGCGCCTTGGCCGGCGGCGCCGAGGCAGCGCCCTCGGGGTGGTGAGCCGTGTGGTCCTGATCTTTGGGCTGAGCCGCGGCGAGACCGGTGGCAACAAGCAATGCGAGGGTTGTCATGACGATCTTGTTCATGGAGTTCTCCGATAGATTGCGGCAGGGAGGTACGACCAGGGAATTGGTCGAAGGCACGCGTGCTGCCCCGCCATCCAGCACGCGCTGTGTCAGGCGTGCAGATGCGGCGCCAACCGGAGCACGGGCTCCGGGGCGCTGGTGCAGGCGGCTAGATCGTCAGCCGCAGGAAGCGGATGGGGATAGGCGGACCGGTTTCGCGAACCGGAACCGGGGCGTTGGAGGACTCCACCGCCCGGTCGTCTCCCGACGTCCAGGCCAAGGTGGTGGGCTGCAGCAGCAACACCGGCAGCATATCGGCGGCGCTGCCCAGATCCTTGATGGGCAGATTCAGCGTCGAGCGCTCGTCGTCGCAAAATTTCTGACAGGCGGCGTCCGGCACGCCAGGGGATGGCGCCACGTCACCCGAGGGCGCACCGGCATGGAACTGCTCTTTCGTCGCCTCGTCGTGGCGATGCTCAGCCACCGCCAGCAGCACGGCACCGCCATGAGCTTGACCAGAGGCACAGGCGTTGGCGATGCCGACAGCCAATGCGAAGATCCAGACGAACAACATCACAGCGGCAAAACGTCGCCTGGATGTTGGTCGAAGAATCATGGTCATGGAAGCTTCCAATGCTCAGCCCGCTGCGTGAGTCTAGGAGCCGATGTTCAGACTTCGAGGTGTCGTGAGACTTGATCCCCATCAAACAATCGCGCGATCCCGTGGCTTGCTGGCTGACGGCATCGACTGACCTGCCCATCGGCAGTAAATCGGTAGCCACGGAAACACTGACACGCAACAGCACCGTCAAGCGTGCACAGGACGATCTCATCGCCGCTGGCAGATGACAAAACCGTAATGTCGGGGTCGGCCTTCTGTCCAGCCGAGATTCCTACAGTCACTCCCATGGCGCAACCACTGCGCCTCAGCAGTCCAGTCAGTTTGCTGTCAATTCAACCGTAGGAGTTCTTCATGCCCCGCTTCAATGTCATTGCTTCCGTTCTGTTCGCTGCGACTCTCGCAGCGCCCGCCTTTGCAGGCAACGGCTTCACGCCCGCCAACAACGACTCTGGCGGCAGCTATCACGCCATGCCCGGAGGCAAGACCCGTGCCGAGGTCAAGGCAGAACTGGCCGCAGCCATCAAGGATGGCTCGCTGGCCAAGATGAACAGCGAAGCCGGGTACGCCCCCGAATTTGAAACGCGCAGGGCGTCGCCGCTCACCCGCGCGGAAGTGCTGAGCGAACTGAAGCGCGCCCGCGACGACGGCTCGCTTGCCAAGATGAGCCGCAACCATTCGTACACGCCTGACACTTCGACAACAGCGCGCAGCAGCCTGAGCCGTGAGCAAGTGTTGAGCGATCTGCAGCAGGCGCGTGATGATGGCAGCCTGCAATGCTTGAACAGCAACCAAGCTCGCAACTGCTGAACGCCGATTGCCGTACACTTTGACGATGAGCAAGTTTTCGCGGATCGTGTTGGCATGGCTGCTTGCCGTTGCGCTGCCCATTCAAGGGTACGCGGCGCAAGCCATGCTGATGTGCGGTCCTGCTCATCACGAGAGCGCGGCCATTCACGATCACGCATCTCATGATCACGGCGATCTTGCGGCGGATCCGGTCGTTTCTGTGCCCTCGCACAGCGATGTCAAAGGTTCACCGGATGCCTCGCTCAAACACCATGCCAAGATGGCCAAACCGGGGCACGCCACCAAGTGCAGTGCTTGTTCCTCTTGCTGCAGCGCAGCGGCCATCACGGCATCCGTACATGCCGTTGAAGTGATCCGGCAGCATGTGCCTGTAGTGGCAACGATTCCGGTGGGCAACGCCGTTGACACCATCGGCGGCCTCGAGCGCCCGCCGCGACCCCTCCTCGCCTGACCTGCGGCGGCGCACCCACAGCGCCCGGCCGCAGCCAAGAGCCGCTCGCCGAACCCGTGCACGAACGCACGAAGCTTCGGTGACCGCCGTTCGTGTCTGCTTGCGAGATATCTATGCAATTCGTCCTCAATGGCGTGGCGCTCATGGCCGCGTCCGCAGCCCTGGCGTTGCCTGTGTTTGCCCAAAACCAGCCCTCTGCTGCCCAGCCATCCGCCTCGCCGTCAAAGCGTGCGGATGCGGCAGATCCCAAGGCGGCTGTGCCGCCGCTCGTCTACAGCTCGGTGCTGCAAGGCTATCGCCCCAATGTCGAAGTCGAGGTGGGCCCCTGGAAGGACGCCAACGACAACGTCGGACGCATTGGTGGTTGGCGCGTTTACGCCAAAGAAGCCCGTCAGCCCGATGTCGCCGCGCCCGGCACTGGCGCTTCGGCTCCAGCCAGCCCCGATGCCAAGACGATGCCGGCGGGCCATGCTGGTCACAAGATGAACTGAGGGCATCGCATGACAACAAAGACATTTGAGTACCGGCGACCGGCCGCGTTGCGGCTGCGCACTTTAGGCTTGGCGACCCTGCCGCTGGTTCTCGCCGGTTGCGCCAGCCTGGGCGGCGACGGCGGCTTCAAGCCGGTCCAACAGGCGGCCGAACAGCATCTGGGCAAGACCGTCCAGTTGGTGAAATCCGAGGCCGACCAGGACGTCGTGGGCGACCGAGTCGATGAGTTGCTGGCAAAGCCGCTCAGCGCCGACGCCGCCGTGCAGATCGCGCTGCTGAACAACCGTGGGTTGCAAGCCAGCTTCCAGGAACTCGGCATCGCCGAAGCCGAACTGGTGCAGGCCAGCCGTCTGCCCAATCCGGGATTCTCGATCGCGAAGCTTCGACGCGGTGACGAGCGTGAAATCGAGCGCTCGTTCAGCTTCGACTTGGCGCACCTGATCGCTCTGCCCCTGACCCGGCAGCTTGAGAACCGGCGATTTGCCGCCGTTCAACGCAGCGTCTCCATGGAGATGCTATCTCTGGCTGCCGAGTCTCGCAAAGCGTATTACGCCGCGGTGGCTGCCGAACAGACAGCTCGCTACATGCGTGATGTTCGCGGCACTGCAGACGCGGGCGCCGAACTTGCCAAGCGTTTGGCGCAGGCGGGCAACTGGACCAAGCTGCAGCAGGCGCGCGAACATGGCTTTTTCTCCGAGGCTGTGCTCAATGCCGCGCGAGCCGAAGCAACGCGTGTCTCTACGCGCGAGCGCCTGACCCGGCTGTTGGGTCTGTGGGGCCAGCAAACCCGGTTCACCTTGCCAGATCGGCTGCCCGATTTGCCGCAAGAGCCCCAGGATCGCCCCGACGTGGAGCAACAAGCCATGGCCCAGCGCCTGGACGTTCAAGCGGCCAAGCAGCAGACGGAGGCGATGGCCAAGAGTCTCGGGCTCAGCAAGATCACTCGGTTCGTGAACGTGTTGGATCTCAGCTATCGGCGCAACGGCTCCAACGAGTTGCCACGCCAGACGGGTTACGAAATCAGTTTCGAAATTCCCCTGTTCGACTGGGGGGACGCGCGGATCGCCAAGGCCGAGGCCCTCTATATGCAGAGTGTGCAGCGAGCAGCGCAAGTTGCCGTCGAGGCGCGCTCCGAGGTGCGCGAAGCCTATCTGGGCTATCGATCGTCCTATGACATCGCCAAGCACTATCGCGACGACATCGTGCCCACCGCCAAGCGCATTTCGGACGAAAACGTGCTTCGCTACAACGGCATGTTCATCAGCGTGTTCGAGTTGCTGGCCGATGCTCGCGCGCAGATCAGCGCGGTCAACGCCTCCATCGAAGCCTTGCGCAATTTCTGGGTGGCACAAGCGGATCTGGATATGGCGCTGATTGGCAAGCCCCGCTTGTCCGGCGGCACAGCACCCGCAATAGCAACCGGCGGCGCCGGCCCCGCTCACTGATTCAGGAACAAGAACATGGTTTCTCGACGTAGTTTCTTCCAAGGTGCCGGCGCCCTGACCGCGGCGGTGTCGGCCGCAGCCGTCAGCCGAGTGGCGATGGCCGCGCTGCCCGAACCGGTCATGCAGTCCAAACCGGACACCATGCCTCCGCTGGTCCCCAGCAGTGGCCGGCCCTACAACCCGGTCGTTACTCTGAACGGCTGGACCTTGCCCTGGCGCATGAACCAGGGCGTCAAGGAATTCCACTTGGTGGCCGAGCCGGTGGTGCGTGAACTCGCGCCCGGCATGAATGCGCATCTGTGGGGCTACAACGGCCAGTCACCCGGGCCGACCATCGAAGTGGTGGAAGGTGACCGCGTGCGCATCTTCGTCACCAACAAGCTTCCGGAACACACGAGCATTCACTGGCATGGCCAGCGGCTGCCCAATGGCATGGACGGCGTTGCCGGTTTGAACCAGCCCAGCATCAAACCAGGCAAGACCTATGTCTACGAGTTTGTGGCTCGCCGTCCGGGCACCTTCATGTACCACCCTCATGCGGACGAGATGACGCAGATGGCGATGGGCATGATGGGCCTGTGGATCACGCACCCGAAGGCCAAGCATCCGCTGATCGACGAGGTAGACCGCGACTTCTGCTTCCTGCTCAATGCCTACGACATCGACCCCGGCGTAGCCACGCCCAAGATCATGACGATGCTGGACTTCAACCTGTGGTGCTGGAACAGCCGCATCTTCCCCGGCATCGACACACTGAATGTGCGCAAGGGCGACAAGGTGCGCATTCGCGTTGGCAACCTGACAATGACCAACCACCCGATCCATTTGCACGGTCACGAGTTCATGGTCACCGGCACCGATGGCGGTCCGACCTCCAAGACCAGCCGCTGGCCCGAAGTGACGACCGACGTGGCCGTGGGCCAGATGCGCCAAGTCGACTTCCTGGCCGATGAGGAAGGCGACTGGGCCTTCCACTGCCACAAGAGCCACCACACGATGAACGCGATGGGCCACGATGTGCCGACGATGATCGGCGTTGATCATCGCCAGGTCGCCAAGCAGATCACCAAGCTCGTACCCGACTACATGGTGATGGGCGAGCGCGGCATGGCCGATATGGCCGAGATGGAGATGCCCCTGCCCGACAACACCGTGCCGATGATGACCGGCAAGGGTCCGTTCGGCGGCGTCGAGATGGGCGGCATGTTCTCCATCCTGAAGGTGCGCAAGGACCAGAAACCGGGCGACTACAGCGACCCAGGTTGGTACAAGCACCCGAAGGGTGAAGTCGCCTTCGAATGGACCGGCGCCTTGCCCGAGCCTGCCCGCTTTGCGGCCGAAGGTGGCCAGTCGATGCCGCGCCAGCAAGCCCCGGGCAAGACGACCGAAGTCACCGTCCGCAAGCCCACCGGTCATTCCGGCCACTGAAGTTCCATCAACACCCCCGTCCGCCACTGCGCGACATCAGAAAGGATCCCCAATGAAAACCCTACACACACGCAGCGCACGCGTTGCATTCGTCGCCCTGACAACGGTGTTGCTGTCCTCCATGGCACTGGCAAGCGGCAATCACGCCGGCGGCCATGACGATGAAGCCATCGGCAAGCCGGGCGTAGCCGCGAAGGCCAACCGAACGGTGCAAATCGACATGACCGATGCGATGCGGTTCTCGCCGTCCGGCCTGAATGTCAAGCAAGGCGAAACCGTTCGCTTCGTCGTGAAGAACTCAGGCAAGGTGAAACACGAGATGGTGCTCGGCACCGAGAAGGAACTCAAAGAGCACTACGAGGTCATGAAGAAGAACCCCGAGATGGAGCACGCCGACGCGAACATGGTGACGGTGGCGCCCGGCAAGACTGGCGAGATCATTTGGCAGTTCACCAAGGCCGGCAAGATCGACTTTGCCTGCTTGCAGCCCGGCCACTATGACGCCGGCATGAAGGGCGCCGTCGTGGTGGCCGGCGCAAGCGGTACGGCAACCAAGAAGGCAGATGGCCATGGCGACCACAAGCATTGAGATGCTGAAGGCGCCCATGCATCGCCGCAGCGTTATTGCCGGGGCAGCCAGCTTGCTGCTGACACCCGCCGCCCTGCTCGCCAAGACCCAGCCGCCAACACAACCCGGCCCGCTGGTGCAGGTTTGGAAGGGCCCAAGTTGTGGTTGCTGCAAGGACTGGCTCAAGCATCTGGAGGCCAATGGTTTCCAGACGCGGGTTGAGGACACAGGCAATACCGATGCGCGGCTGAAGCTTGGCGTCGATGTTCGCTACGGCTCATGCCATACCGCTTTGGTCGGAGGCTATGCCGTCGAGGGCCATGTGCCGGCGCGCGAGATTCACCGGCTGCTCAAGGAACGCCCCGCGGCCGTTGGCTTGGCTGTGCCGTCCATGCCCGTGGGATCGCCCGGCATGGACGGGCCCAGCTACTCGGGCCGCAAAGACCCCTATGACGTGCTGTTGCTGGCCAAGGATGGCAGCTCGCGCGTATTTCAAACCTACCGTTAAAGGAAACTGTGATGATGAACCTGATCAAGAACCTGACTCTCGCCAAGTTGGCCGCAACCCTGGCCATGGCAACCGGCCTTGCTGGAACCGCCCTGGCACAGACGGCTCCTGCGGGCAAGACTACAACGCCGGCAGCAGCACCAGCGACTGCCGCCGACATGACCGACGGAGAAATCAAGAAGGTCGACAAGTCCACGAAGAAAATCACCATCAAGCATGGCGAAATCAAAAACCTCGACATGCCAGGTATGACCATGGTGTTCCAGGTCAAGGACCCGGCCATGCTGGACTTGGTCAAGGCGGGAGATAAGGTGAAGTTCAAGGTCGAAAAGACCGATGGCGCCATCGTCGTGACCGAGATGCAAGTCGCGAAATGAGCCCGGCATAGGGCCCTCGGGTCTTGGCCGAGAAGATGGGAGGCGGGAGGCCGTGGCTGCCGTCCCCCGTGATTGCCATTCCGATCATTGGCCTGTGTCAGCGTCCCTGATCACCAACGCACTGCGCCTGCGCAAAGCCTCCTGATATGAAAACTCTTCCTCACACGCCTTTCCTGATCTCGATGCTTCTGGGCGCCGCCAGCGCCCATGCCGAGCTGATCGACATCCAATGGGATACCAACGGCCGCTTCGAAAAAGCGACGACCGTCGAGCCGGGCAAGTTTGCCGAGATCTGCAGCCAGTTGACGAAGGGCCAGACGATTGCCTGGGTCTTCAAGGCCGAGACCCCCATGAACTTCAACATCCACTATCACGAGGGCAAGAAAGTGGAATTCCCGGCCAAGGTCGATGGGGCGCTCGTCGCCGAAGGCAAGCTGGCCGTGCCGGCGGATCAGCACTATTGCTGGATGTGGGCCAACAAGACAGACAAGGCGAGCCAGTTGACGCTGACCGTACAAAAATAGTCGCCGCTTCCTCTGCCATGCTGAGCCGGGCCGAGGTCGCCACAGGCCGGCGCTCTCCAGAGCCTCCGAACTGGGATTGCCTCCGCCATTGTCTTAGAGCGCGTTTACGATCTTTGAGGCAACGACAATAGGCGGGTGAGAAGAAAGCCCTACGCCAGCGATATCAGCCGCGAGAAGTTTGCAGAGATAGAGCCGCTGCTACGCAGCGTGCGTCGATGCACCAAGCCCACGACGGTGGACCTGTACGAAGTGTTCTGTGCCGTGCTGTACGTGCTGAGGACAGGCTGCCAGTGGAGATTCCTGCCCAGTGATTGGCCCAAATGGCAGACGGTATATGCCTACTTTGCCAAATGGAGCGAGCCCGACCAGCACGGTGTGAGCGTGCTGGAGCAGGCACTCAAAAAATCAGGTTGGCGCGGCCCGCGAGAAACTGGGGCGCAAGCCCTGCAGCGCGTTCTTGATCATCGACGCGCAGAGCGTGAAGAACACAGACACGGCAGCGTGCAAGGGCTATGACGCGGGCAAGAAGGTCTCGGGGATCAAGCGGCACATTGCGGTGGATACCCAGGGATTGCCGCATGCGGTGGCAGTTACCACCGCCGAGGTCACGGATCGCAAAGGCGCTTTGCAGACGCTCAAGCGTTGCAAGCCATCTCTGACGCAAGTACAACGCTTGCTGGCCGATGCAGGCTATGTCGGCAAGCCCTTCGCGCAGGGCGTGCGCGAGCTACTGGGTGAGCCTGTGACGGTGCAGATCGCCAAACGCAGCGAACTGCATACCTTCAAGGTCATGCCCAAGCGCTGGATCGTCGAGCGCAGCTTCGCCTGGCTGGACAAGAACAGGCGGCTGTGGAAGAACTGCGAGCGCCTGCTCAACAGCAGCCTGCAGTTCGTCCACTTGGCCTTCTTGGCTCTGATACTCAGGAGATCGTAAACACGCTCTTAGGGGCGGAGTAGTGCTCTTCCGCCTTGCTCGCGTGAATGGTCTGAAAGTACAGTGGATCTACCAACTCTGACGAGGGATGTGCCCACGACCAATCATCAGGGATCAGGCAGGGTGTTCCGCTCAGCGCCGTCCCAGTGGAAGAATTCGAGGCATCAGCCGCGGTGACCATCGTTGAGCAGTCCGTCGAGCCGCGCGCTTTCGTTGCCGACCGCTTTGATCTGCTGGCCGTCCTTGGCAGTCAGAACTTCGCCGGGCTTGAGGGTTACGGCGTGCCCGTAAGCATCCTCCTTGGCCATCTTTCCATCCTTGAAGATGTAGAGGGTGGAGCCGTCCCGGAGTTCTACGGTGGCCTTGACCGCACGATCGAGCGCATCGCGCGCAAAGACAGGCGCGGCAGCGCCGACGAGGGCAGCCGTGAGCGCGATTGCAGTGGCGAGTGATTTCATAATCTTCCCCTTCCATTGAGTCCTGTGGATTGACGTTGTGCTGGTGGGCACAGCTGAACTCTAGGAATGGGGCGTCGTCACCAAGCCATCGGCAGTATTACAAATTTGTCATGTATGCCGTAACGCTCAAAGCGTTGTGAAGATTTCGATCAGCGGCTGCCGCACTGAGTCAAAGCGACCAATGACCAAGCGGAGGGCGCGCCTTCCCCAAAAGACAGCTAGCGACGCCGATGCCAGCAGCGCGGACCGCCCGCGGATGCTCATTTCTTCGCATCCATGCAGGCGCTCATCTGCGCCGCATAGCGATCCCTGCGCAACTGATTCTGATAGGGCGTCGTCTGCGCCCGTGGGCCGTGATCCAAGCCCATCACCGGCGCCTGCTGAGGGCACTTGGGTGAACTGGCCGCAGTGGGTGGCAAGTTGGCATAGAAGTCGCGTTGGGGCTGAGTCTGCGCCTGGGTTGCCAGCTGGCCCTTGTGATCGCGGTCCAGAGCCATGAGGTCTGGACCAGCGCACGCGGACAGGAGGACGCCCAGGGTCAGGCCGCCGGCAAGTTTGATCAGGAACCTTGTCATGATGTTCTCCTCGGTACCGAGAATCCTCCAGGCGACTTGGTCCGCCGAGAGTGCCCTTGGGCCTCCGGTGCTATGCAAGGCACACCGCTCACGCTCAATACCTGAGGCAACGTCTCGCGCCTCTGGGTTCAGCGGGAGGCCCTGAGAAGTAGACTGCAAGGCAGACGCTGACCCCATGCGAGCAGGTTCATTACAGATTTGAAAGATTTGTCCCGGCCGGATCATCGGACGCGGGGACGGCCTTTCAAAACCGTAATCCATCCGCCAGCCATTCGAAGGCTGTGGCGGTCGAGACTCCTACAACGCT
Organism: uncultured Burkholderiales bacterium; assembly: GCA_945952065.1. Lineage (GTDB taxonomy): Bacteria > Pseudomonadota > Gammaproteobacteria > Burkholderiales > Burkholderiaceae_C > Paucibacter_A. The sequence goes on from CAMFGY010000002.1 coordinate 36,135, forward strand.
GTTGCAGGTGGGCTGCCAGCCCATGTTCAAGGGCTCTGGATGAAGGTACGGAACCGGTGTTGCAACTGATAGTGCTGATACTTTTTCTGCAAGCTGCGCCATCGAAGGCTGCGGATATGGCATCGGCGCCAAGTGGACGGGTCGCCGCGATGGGGCAAGTGGTCGGCGATGCTGAAGGGATTGTGATCAGCGTCGACGTTGAGCGGGGGCGGGTGACCTTGAAGCACGGCGCCATCCAGGCGCTCGGCATGCCCGCAATGACGATGGTGTTTCGAGCGGCCGATTCAGCGATGCTGGCCAATGTCAAGCCGGGCGACGCCATCAGGTTCAAGGTCGTTCGAGCCGAAAATCACTTCACCGTGACCCAGTTGGCTCCCCGCTGAGCGCTGCCCGTCAGCCCGGTGAGGCCTCGCCTCGGTCCCGGTTGGCAGCCCGCGCCACTGGAAAATGCAGCGTGAAGCGCGTTTCCCCGGCCGGCGTGCAACTCGCCTCCACGCGCCCGCCATGCAGCTTCATGATCGTCGCTACGATCGCCAGGCCGAGTCCGGAGCCACCGAGATCACGGGCTCGCGAACCGTCGACACGGTAGAACCGGTCGAACAGTCGCGTGAGGTGTTCCGGCGCGATCGGCGCGCCCTGATTCACCACATCCAGACAAACTGCCTGCCCGCGATCCTCGATGACCACCATCACCTCGGTCCCCGGCCTGCAATGGCGGAGCGCGTTGGACAGCAGGTTCGTGATCGCACGCTCGACCTGTCCCGGGTCGGCAAGAATCGTCCCGGTGCCGCGCACGACGACAGCGACATCGCGCTCCTCCGCTAGCGGCTCCAGGTAGTCGACCACCTTCGCGGCCGCGTCGTGCAGAGCCAGCGGACTCGCCTGCACGGAACTCTCGGCATGCTCCGCCTGCGCCAGGAACAGCATGTCGCTGACGAGTCGGGACATGCGCTGCAGCTCATCGACGTTGCCTTCGAGCACGTCGAGCAGTTGCTCCCTGGTGCGTGGCTGGGACAGCGCCACCTGCGTCCGCCCCAACAAGGTGGCCAGCGGGGTGCGCATTTCGTGCGCCAGGTCGCTCGAAAACTGTCCCAGGCGCGTCACCCCATCGTCGAGCCGGTCCAACATCGCGTTGAAGGCCGCGCCCACGGCGCGGAGTTCCTCGGGCATCTGCCCCAGATCGAGCCGCGTCGACAAAGATTGGGTCGAGATGGCCGCAGCGGTCGTGCGCAGCCGCTTCAAGGGTCGAAGCCCCAGGCTGACGATGAGGGTTGCGCTGCCCAGCACCAGGGCCAGAGCGAAAGGCGCGACGGTTGCGGAGGTCACGAGCAGGCTGCGCAGCAGGCGCTGGTCCTCGCTTCGATCCACCGTGACGACGATCTCCAGCGGACGGGCGTCGCGGGTTTCGGCGGCCGCGGCAATGGACAACATTCGCCTGCCGTCCTCCGGGACGCGCCACTCGAGAAAGGCATCCGTGTCGAACACGTCGCTCTTCAAGCGCTCCAGCGAGGCCATCGCGTCGCGGCTGAACGCGACATAAGCCTGGGTCGAGTTGGGTTCACCCACCGCCAGGTGGAGTTCGGCGTGGCCGGTGACGAGTTCCACCAGCCGAAAAGCGTTGGCGCGCACCGCAGTGGCGTCCTGCATGTCGGCGAGCAGCAGACGTGCCTGATCGGCTTTGTCGCGCAGCACGACGCGGCGCTGGGTGTCGAGTTCGTGCTCGAGCACGCCGTAGGTGAACAACAACACGCCGGCCGCCAGCAGCAGCCCGAGCACGGTGACCGCCAGGCCCAGCCGCAACGCCAGGCTGTGCGATGTCATGCCCGCCGCTCCAGCACATAGCCCACGCCGCGCACGGTGTGGATCAGCTTTTCCTCGAACGGATCGTCTACTTTGGCCCGCAGGCGCCGGATAGCGACCTCGACCACATTGGTGTCGGAATCGAAATTGATGTCCCAGACCATGGACGCGATCTGCGTGCGCGACAGCACCTGGCCGGTCTTGCGCACCAGCAGCACCAGCAGGGCGAACTCCTTGGCCGACAGGTCGATGCGCTGGCCGGCGCGCAAGGCGCGGTGTTTCACCGGATCGATCTCCAGGTCGCCGATCCGCAGGTCCTCGACCTCGGGTGATCGGTTTCCGCGCTTGAGCAAGGCCCGCACCCGGGCCAGCAGCTCCGGGAACTCGAAAGGCTTGACCAGGTAGTCGTCGGCCCCCAGCTCGAAGCCTTTCACCTTGTCGTCGGTGCGGCCGCGCGCGGTGAGCATGAGCACCGGGGTTTGCTTGGAGGTGCGCAGGGCGGACAGCACCGCGAAGCCGTCCACCCCCGGCAGCATCACGTCCAGGATGACGAGGTCGTGGTCGCCGGTGGCGGCCGCGTGCAGCCCGTCGGGGCCGGTGTGGGCCAGCTCGACCGTATAGCCGTGTTCGCTCAGGCCCTGTGAGAGGTAGGCCGCGGCGCGTGTCTCGTCTTCGACGATCAGGAGTTTCATGCTGATGAGGGCCTCGATGCGGGGCTTGAATACTTACGAAACCGTAATGAAGTGGTCAGCACCACCGCTGGCCCCGAAATCAAGAATAAACCCATCACGCCACCCCATGAGCCGAATCCGGCATTCCGCCAGGTCCTGCGTATCCACTTCAGAAGGAATCGTCATGAACAAGAAAATTGCCCTGTTGTCCAGCATTGTCCTGGCTATAACGGCGCTTGTTTCCGCGCCGGCAAGCGCGCAGGCCAACGCGCAGGCCGAGGCTTCGGACGCGACCAGCACCAGCTACTACTGGCTGCACCCCAAGCTCGGCTACGTCAAGGTCGATCGCGCGACGAACACGATGCTGCGCCCGGTTCAGGCCAGCCATGAGTCTATCGACGCGAACGCGCCAGCGGCGCCGCGCAAGTATTGGCTCGACCCGAAGGGGAATATGCGTGTCCTGAATCCAGTGAATCCGGTCAAGCCAACGACCGGCAATGACGGCCCGACCGAAACGCGCCGCTGATGCCCGAAAACCTGCTGAATCCGACAACGTGCGATTTCGCTTCGATATACTGGAAAGAATGGCCTCCCCCAATTTCTCAGGCAAGCGTTTGACCGGCGCACCTAGCGTCAGTGGCTTGCCATGGGAGATTCCGGTCGCCACGACCGCAGCAGCGGGTCGGGTTCGCTGTCAGCCGGTTCCGGCGAGGCGGTCATGACGCGGGGTCTGCTGCGCTGGCTGGCGCGGATCATGATCGGCACGCTGCTGCTGTCGCAGCTGGCCGTGACCGCTCATGCCTGCTCGAAGACGTTGCCATCCGCTGCCGCGGTGGGGATGTCGGCGAAAGCCGAAACGCCGATGCTGGCAACCGAAGCGCCCCCTGAAGCGCAATCTGATCTGGCATCCTCGGACTGTGCCGACATGGCCATGCCCACCGAAGCGGCGCCGAGCAAGGTCTGCTTCGAGCATTGCCACTATGGCCAGCAAAGCGATCACGCGCCAACGATCACCGTGCCGGTGGTGCTGATGACGGCGCTCTACGCCATCCCGTCGGCGCCTGAGGTGGCTTCGCCAACTTGCATGGCGGCCGAAGCGCTGGATGCCTTGGTTGCGGCCTCCCCGCCGCACACCGTGCTGCATTGCGTCTACCGAATCTGATCTTCCAAACGACGTTGCACTGACGACCGCCCAGGTCGTCTCGGTGCATAGCTTGCGCTGGCCTTCCGCCTGCGAGCTTGGTTCGCATCGGTAACGCGAGCCTGATACCTGCCCCGGTACGTTGTCTGGAGAATCCATGTTCACTGTTTCATCTCGGCCATCGCCGCGTCGCTGGGCGGCTGTCCTGACCCTGTGCGCGGCCGCCATCGGCCTGAATGCCCATGCCCAGCCCCTGCTGACCCTTGACGAGGCGTTGCGCCTTGCCCAGCAGAGGTCAAGGCAGTTACCGGCCGAAGACTTGGCGGCCACGGCGGCGCGCGAAATGGCCGTTGCCGCAGGTCAGTTGCCCGATCCGACGCTGAAGGCCGGCATCAACAACCTGCCGATCAATGGGGCCGACCGTTTCAGCCTGACGCGCGACTTCATGACCATGCGCTCGATTGGCGTGATGCAAGAGCTCACGCGCGACGACAAGCGCAAGGCCCGATCGGCTCGTTTCACCCGTGAGGCAGAAACGGCCGAAGCCAGCCGGACGCTGGCGCTGGCCAATCTGCGCCGCGATACCGCCCTGGCCTGGTTCGACCGCCACTACCAGGAGCGTATGCGTGAGCTGCTGCACGCGCAGCGCGCCGAGACCACACTGCAGATCGAGGCGGCCGAGGCCGCCTATCGCGGAGGGCGAGGCTCGCAGGCCGACGTGTTCGCCGCGCGTTCGGCCGTGGCGCAGGTCGATGATCGCCTCCGCCTGGCCGAGCGCCAGATCGCCACCGCGAAGACCCGGCTCGCGCGCTGGGTCGGGGACGCTGCCGAGCAAGCGCTTGGGCTGCCGCCCGATCTGGCCTCGATGCGCCTGGATGCCGCCAGCCTGGCGACCCAACTCGACCACCACCCCCAGATCGCGCTCATGGCCAGGCAGGAAGCCATGGTGCTTGCGGACGCCGACATCGCACGGAGCAACAAGCGCTCGGACTGGAGCGTCGAGCTGATGCTCAGCCAGCGCGGTTCGGCCTATTCAAACATGGTGTCGGTGAACGTTTCGATCCCGCTGCAATGGGACCAGAAGAACCGCCAGGATCGCGAGTTGACGGCCAAGCTGGCGACCGCCGAGCAGATGCGCGCCCAGCGCGAGGAAGTCACGCGCGAGCACCTTGCCGAAACCCGCAGTTGGCTGCAGCAGTGGCAGAGCAACCGGGATCGCATGGCGCAGTACGACAGCGCGCTGATCCCGCTCGCTTCCGACCGCACCCGTGCAGCGATCGCCGCCTATCGGGGCGGAGGCGCTCCGCTCACCTCCGTTCTGGAAGCGCGGCGCATGGAGATCGATACCCGCATGGAGCGCCTGCGCCTGGAGATGGAGACCGCGGGACTGTGGGCACAGCTTGAATATCTGATTCCGACCGAACACCAGGCGTCCGCGTCGGGCCGCCCGACTGCCGCCAAGGAGCAACAACGATGAAACTCAAACCCCTCCTGGCCGGGCTGGTCGCCGCGGCGGTACTCGGCGCCGCTGGCTACGGCCTCTACACCATGGGCATGCATCGTGGCGTGGGCATGGCCTCGGGGACCGCGCCCGAGCAAGGCGGCGCTGCGTCGGTGGCCGCGCCCGGCGGAACTCCCTCCAATGAGTCAGGCGAAGACGCCACGCGCCGGCACATCGCAGCGGGCCTGAAGGCCGGGGACACCGACCCGGCCACAGGCAGGAAGATCCTCTACTACCACGACCCCATGGTGCCGGCGAACAAGTTCGACAAGCCGGCCAAGTCCCCGTTCATGGACATGATGATGTCGCCGGTCTACGCCGATGGCGACAACGACGGCAGTAAGGTCACGGTCAGCCCTCGCATTCAGCAGAACCTGGGCATCCGCACCGCGCCGGTGGTCGAGGGAACGCTGGCACCGCAGGTGGCGGCGGTGGGCAGCATCGCCTTCAACGAACGCGACCAAGTCATCGTGCAGGCGCGCGCAACCGGCTATGTCGAACGCCTTCACGTGCGCGCCACGCTGGACCGTGTCGCCAAGGGGCAGGCGCTGGCCGAGATGTACGTGCCGGACTGGATTGCGGCGCAGGAGGAGTTCCTGTCGGTGCGGCGGATGCAGGGCACCGAGCTCGCCGGGCTCATCGATGGCGCCCGCCAGCGCATGCGCCAGGTCGGCATGAGCGAAGCCCAGATAACGCTAGTGGAAAGCACCGGCCGCACGCAGCCGCGCATCACCCTGCTTGCGCCGATCGGCGGGGTCATCACGGAACTGACGGCGCGTGAGGGCATGACGATGATGTCCGGCGCAACGCTGTTCCGCATCAATGGCCTCGCCACCGTCTGGGCCAATGCCGAGGTGCCGGAAAGCCAATCCGCGCTGCTGCGGGTCGGCGCCAAGGTCCAGGCACGCAGCCCCGCCGCACCGGGAGCCCTCTTCGACGGCAAGGTCCAAGCGATCCTGCCCGAGGTCAACGCGACCACACGGACGCTGAAGGCACGGCTCGAAATCTCGAACCCGCAAGGCGCGCTGGCGCCCGGCATGTTCGTGCAGATGCAATTCATGGACATGCACGCCGGCAAGGCGCTGCTGATCCCGACGGAGGCGGTGATCCAGACCGGCAAGCGCACGGTCGTGATGCTGGCCGAGGGGGATGGCACGAGCGGGCGCTTCCGCCCGGTCGAGGTCGAGATCGGCATCGAGACAGGCGGCCAGACCGAGGTCAAGCGCGGCCTCCAGGCCGGCCAGCGCGTGGTGGTGTCCTCGCAGTTCCTGATCGATTCGGAGGCCAGCCTGAAGGGCGTCGAAGCACGCCTGAATGTGGAGCCCAAACCGGACACGGCCAACACAGCCCAGCGGCATACCGGCGAAGCCAAGATCGAAGCGGTCGGGCGCGACGGGGTCACGCTGTCGCACGGCCCGATCGCATCCCTCAAGTGGGGCGCGATGACCATGGACTTCAAGCTGCCCAAGAACAGCCCTTCCGGTCTGCCGCGCGGCATCGACGTCGGTGACCGGGTGGACTTCGAGTTCTACATGGATGCCGAAAACCAGCCGCAGCTCACCCGCATGACACTGCAGAACCCGGTGCCCAAGGCCTCGGCCCCCGTCGCTTCCGGGAGCAAGCCATGATTGCCAAGCTGATCCGCTGGTCGATCGTCAATCGCTTCCTGGTGTTGCTGGCCACGCTGATGATCAGCGCCTGGGGCGTCTACGCCCTGCTGCGCACGCCGCTGGATGCGCTGCCCGACCTGTCGGACGTGCAGGTCATCATCCGCACCACCTATCCGGGCCAGGCACCGCGCATCGTCGAGAATCAGATCACCTACCCGCTGACGACGACGATGCTGTCGGTGCCGGGGGCGAAGACGGTGCGCGGCTACTCGTTCTTCGGCGACAGCTTCGTCTACGTGCTGTTCGAGGACGGGACCGACCTGTACTGGGCGCGCTCGCGGGTGCTGGAATACCTGAACCAGGTGCAGGCGCGGCTGCCGCCCGGCGCGACGGCTTCGCTGGGACCGGACGCCACCGGCGTGGGCTGGATTTATCAGTATGCGCTGATCGATCGCAGCGGCAAGATGGATGCGGGCCAGCTGCGTGCGCTGCAGGACTGGTTCCTCAAGTACGAGCTGAAGACCGTGGCCAACGTCGCCGAGGTGGCCACCGTGGGCGGCATGGTGCGCCAGTACCAAGTCTTGCTCGACCCGGACAGGCTCGCGGCCTACGCGATACCGCACACCAAGGTCGTCGAGGCGATCCGCAGGTCCAATCAGGAGAGCGGTGGCTCGGTGCTCGAGCTCGGCGAGGCCGAATACATGGTGCGCGCCTCCGGCTATCTCCAGTCGCTCGACGATTTCCGCAAAATCCCTCTGGTGAGCACCGACGCTGGCGTGTCGGTGCGGCTGGGCGACGTGGCACGCATCCAGGTCGGCCCCGAGATGCGTCGTGGCATCGGTGAGCTCGATGGCGAGGGCGAAGCCGCCGGCGGCGTGATCGTGATGCGCTCGGGCAAGAACGCGCTGGAAACGATCGCCGCCGTGAAGGCCAAGCTGCAGCAACTGCAAGGCAGCCTGCCCAAGGGGGTCGAGATCGTGCCGACCTACGACCGCTCGGGCCTGATCGAGCGCGCGGTGGAGAACCTCGGCTTCAAGCTGCTCGAAGAATTCATCGTCGTCGCGGTGGTGTGCTTTGTCTTCCTGTTCCACCTGCGCTCGGCCTTCGTCGCCATCGTCTCGCTGCCGCTGGGCATCCTGATGGCCTTCATCGTGATGCACTATCAGGGTGTCAACGCCAACATCATGTCGCTGGGCGGCATTGCGATCGCGATCGGTGCGATGGTGGACGCAGCGGTCGTGATGATCGAAAACGCCCACAAGCATCTCGAACATTGGAGCCACGATCATCCGGACCAAAAACTCGAAGGCGAAGAGCGCTGGAGAGTGATCGGCGATTCGGCGGCCGAGGTCGGGCCGGCGCTATTCTTCTCGCTGCTGATCATCACGCTGTCCTTCATCCCGGTCTTCACGCTGGAGGCGCAGGAGGGCCGTTTGTTCTCCCCGCTGGCCTTCACCAAGACCTATGCGATGGCGGCGGCCGCTGGACTGTCAGCCACGCTGATCCCGGTGCTGATGGGCTACCTGATCCGGGGGCGCATCCCGGACGAGAAAACCAACCCGCTGAATCGCTTCCTGATCGCGGTCTACCGCCCGCTGCTGAACGCCGTGCTGCGGGCGCCCAAGCTCACGCTGGCCGCTGCCGCGCTCGTCTTGCTGGCAAGCCTCTGGCCGCTGCAGCACATCGGCGGCGAATTCATGCCGCGGCTCGACGAGGGCGACCTGCTGTACATGCCGTCGGCGCTGCCGGGGCTGAGTGCGGGCAAGGCCGCCGAGCTGCTGCAGCAGACGGACCGCCTGATCAAGACCGTGCCCGAGGTCGCCAGCGTCTACGGCAAGGCCGGTCGGGCCGAGACGGCCACCGACCCGGCGCCACTGGAAATGTTCGAGACCACGATCCAATTCAAGCCCAAGAGCCAGTGGCGAGCCGGCATGACGCAGGACAAGCTGGTCGATGAGCTTGACCGCATCGTCAAGGTGCCTGGCCTGGCCAACATCTGGGTGCCGCCGATCCGCAACCGCATCGACATGCTGGCCACCGGCATCAAGAGCCCGGTGGGCGTCAAGGTCGCGGGAACCGACTTGAGTGTGATCGACCGCGTGGCTGGCGAGATCGAGAAAGCGTTGAAGGACGTGCCCGGCGTCAGCAGCGCACTCGCCGAACGCCTCACCGGCGGGCGCTACGTGGACGTGACCATCAACCGCGATGCCGCCGCGCGCTTCGGCATGAACATCGCCGACGTGCAGTCCGTCATCAGCTCGGCGGTGGGCGGCGACAACGTCGGCGAGACGGTCGAGGGTCTGCAGCGCTTCCCGATCAATGTCCGCTACCCCAGGGAGACACGCGACTCGCTCGATAAGCTGCGCAAGCTGCCCATCGTCAGCGAGCGCGGTGCGCGGCTCGTGCTGTCCGACGTGGCCGACATCCGCATCACCGACGGTCCGCCGATGCTGCGCAGCGAGAACGCGCGCCTGTCGGGCTGGGTGTATGTGGACATTCGCGGCCGCGACCTGAGGTCTGCGGTGCAGGATATGCAGCGCGTCGTCGGCGAGAAGGTGCAGCTGCCGCCGGGCTACTCGATCTCATGGTCGGGGCAGTTCGAATTCCTGGAGCGCGCGACCGCAAAGCTGAAGGTGGTGGTGCCATTCACGCTGCTGATCATCTTCGTGCTGCTGTACCTGACCTTCAAGCGCTTCGACGAGGCGTTGCTGATCATGGCGACCTTGCCCTTCGCGTTGGTGGGAGGCATCTGGCTGCTCTACCTGCTGAGCTACAACCTGTCGGTCGCCGGGGCGGTGGGGTTCATTGCACTGGCGGGCGTGTCGGCCGAGTTCGGCGTGATCATGCTGCTGTATCTGAAGCAGGCCTGGGACGCGCGCCTCGCGCAAGGCAAGACAAGCAACGCCGATCTGCTCGACGCCATCCGCGAAGGCGCCGTGCTGCGGGTTCGCCCCAAGGCGATGACGGTGGCGGTGATCCTGGCCGGCCTGTTCCCGATCATGTGGGGCACCGGCACCGGTTCGGAGGTGATGCAGCGCATCGCCGCGCCGATGGTCGGCGGCATGATCACGGCGCCGCTGCTGTCCATGTTCGTGATTCCGGCGGCTTACTTGCTGATGCGCCGCGCGCGCGAGCGGCAGGCCCCAGGGCCTGCGTTCTGGAGGAGGCGTCGTGCGCCGGTCTGAGCAACATTGGCGGCTGCTCGCGTGCATTGGCGCCTGGCTGTGTCTGACGCTCGCGGCGGGCGGAGTCCGGGCGATGGTCCCGCCGCTGCCGGATGGGCAGGCCACGAGGTTGGTGTCGCCGATACCCGCAACATCGACTCCGCTCCAGCAGATCCTGGACTCCATGCCCTGCGCCCGTTGCTACGTCGCCCCCCTACCCATCGACCAGGGGCCATACGAGGAGCCTGGGCGGCAGGGCAATCCCGTCCTCTGCGTACACGATGCAGTGCCGCCGTCATCCCTCGGTTCCGCGGCCCTCGCAGCCGGTCCTCCACGCCCGTGCGCGTGTATCGCCTTCTGTCGGTGGCTGGATTGATCAATCGAAGCAGCGCCCCACGCGCGTTCGAGTCCCGCGAGATCAACCCACACCATTGGAGTCCGTCATGAAGAAGCTGCACATCACCGTGGTCGGCAGCATTGCATTGGGGGCCTTGCTGCCGGTGTTCGCCGGCCCCGACTGGCAGGCCATCGAGTCGGCGCGTAAGAACCACCGCGCCCAGGTTGCACGAATGGAAAAACTCAGCCCCGAGGAGAAATGCGCCGCCAAGCGGCTCGCGCTGCCGCTTGATCATGGGCCACGCGCGCAATCGACGCCCGACCTGAACGAGAAGCGCAGGGAGAGCTTCGAGGCCGAACTGAAGGCCTGCAAGGAAGCCGCCGCCAAGGAGGCCGTGCAATGAAGCCGCATCGCAGAAATTTCAGCGTGCTGGTGCTCGTCGCCCTGGTCGGCCGCCCCTTGCTGGCCAGGGCGGCGCCGCCGCTGGTCGAAGTTTGGAAATCGCCCACCTGCGGCTGCTGCAAGGACTGGGTCAAGCATCTGGAGGCCAATGGCTTCACGGTCAAGACGCATGACACCGGCAACACCGATGTGCGCGCCCGGCTTGGCATGCCGATCAGGTATGGCTCATGTCATACGGCGCAGGTGGCCGGCTACGCGCTCGAGGGCCATGTGCCTGCAAGTGAGGTGTTGCGCCTGCTGAAACAGCGTCCCGAAGCCGTCGGGCTGGCCGTTCCCGCGATGCCCAGAGGCTCGCCCGGCATGGATGGACCCGCCTACCGCGGGCATCGCGACCCTTTCGACGTCTTGCTGGTGAAGCGTGACGGCAGCGCCAGCCCTTATCAGTCTTACCGCTAGAGCGCCGGTTGCGCTCAACTCAAGCTCACCAAAGGAAATCGACATGAAGAACTCTGCACGCACCTCCCTGCTTCTGGCCCTGCTGCTCTCCACCGGGTCGGCCATGGCTCAGGCCAAGATGGACGAGATGAAGGGCATGGACATGGCCAAGAAACCGTCCGCCGGCGTGTCAGCAAAGCACATGGCCACGGGCTTGGTCAAGAAAGTGGATGCGAAGACAGGGGTGGTGACCCTTGCGCACGAGCCGGTCAAGACCCTGAACTGGCCCGCGATGACAATGGGCTTCAAGGTCAAGGACAAGATGCTGATGGACAAGCTCGGCGAGGGTAAGAAGGTCGCTTTCGAATTCATGCAGGATGGCAGCGACTACGTCATTACCGCTGTGAAGTGAGCTGTACCGGATCCCGGCGCGATTCGGAATTCCTTGGCCCATTCGCAAGCGGCCGGTGACGGCCCTGTCGGCAATGCCGGCTTCACGGCCATCGCAGGCAGCGTCGATCACCCGTACGCTGCGCGCCAAACTCGGTCACGCACCGGGCCACCCGCCCGTCGGTGCCAGGCCCGCGCCCACCGCGATCAGAGCCAGAAGCCTGATGAAGGTTGAGGCCATACGCCGGCGGCCCTTGGTTTCTTGCAAAACCGTAATCCTCTGGACAGCTCAGCGTCGGGCCTCGATTTCTACAGTGCAGTCATGACGCATCGGTTGCGTCTTGCCGCCAGGCTCTCGCCTGACGGCTTGGTTCAACGCACAAGGGGTTCATCATGTCTCGCCTCTCTTCACTCGCCACCGCCACGCTGCTAGTCACCGCGTTTGCAACGCCCGCCTTTGCCAACAGCGGCTTCACCGCCTCGAACACGGACAGCGGCGGGTCCTATCACGCCATGCCCGGCGGCAAGACCCGCGAGGAGGTCAAGGCCGAACTGGCCGCGGCCATCAAGGATGGATCCATGGCCAAGATGAGGCGCAATCAGTCGTACGTGCCGGGATATGAAACGAGCATGCACCCGGTCATGAGCGCTCAAGTCTCGGCCAAGGAAACGCAGCTGGCAGGCAAGGACGCCATCACCTTTGAAGCGCCAGCGGCAGGCGGCAAGACGCGCGCCGAGGTGTTGCAGGAGTTGGAGCAGGCTCGCAAGGACGGCTCACTTCGCCGCATGAATACCAACCGTGGCTATTGACGATGGGTGCGGACGGCATCGGCACAAAGCAGTGCCCGGAGGCATGCATTGCGACCAACGGCGAGTCGCTGCAGCCGCTCAGTTTGCGGCACTGTGTTTCCCCTGGCCACCGTCCGCCTCAGCAAGGCCGCCAACATCGTTTGGACGTATCGGCGCTGGTTGGAAGCTGCTCCGACCAAGGTGCTGAGCGCCGAGCCGGGTTCTCAGGGTTGGGTGCGAAAACTCTTGTGGCAGGCATTGCAGACATCCCGCGTCTGAGTGAACGCCTTCTTGAGTTGTACCAAGTCTCCACCCGCCGCGACGCGGCTCAGTTCAATGGTCTGCCTCTGCAAATCCTGAGCCAGTTGCTTGAATCGATCTTCTTCAAGCCAGATGTCGTCCTTGGCTCGAGTCTCCCCGCGTTCGGTGCCAGGGGCAAATCCCTCCCAAGGTAGCCGACTCAGCATCTCCACCGTTTTGGCGTCAGCAGCGACCTGCTTGGCATCGAATGGCCGGTCGCCATCAACGGTTTGCAGCAAACGGCTGAAGTAGGTGCTCATCAAGGTGAACGCCGCGCGCCGATGTTTGATGGCCTGCTCGGCCTTTCGATCCTGGGCCTGAGCTGCCCCGAAGCCGTTCATCACGGTCAGCAGTACGGCAGCAGCACAGAGCGAGCAAATGATTCGCCTCATGATTTGGGCGGCCAGTTGTGGGTCTCTGCCTGGCAGGACTTGCACCAGGCGTACAGCGCGTCATACATCACCATGCCGTGCCGCAGCATCTCGTGGTCGTCGCTGAACTGTGCGGACAAGCCCAGCGAGATGGCATAAAGCCCGGCCGACTGCGGCGTCAGGCCCAGCCGCGAGGTGTCGGCACCGCGAACGATCAAGGCCAGTTGCTGCAGCGCCGGCTCATCCAATTTGTACTTCGCCAGAAAAGCATCGAAGCTACACAACTCGCCCACATGCGTCATCTCGACACCAGGTATGTCATAGGGCACGGCACCGGTCTTCTCAGCCATCTCCAGCACGCGGCTCGCTGACACGTAGAGGAACTCCGGCTCCTTGTCGATGAAGCGCGCAATCAGCCAGGGGCAGGCAATACGATCGATCTTGGGGCGTTCGCGGGTGATCCACTTCATGAGAGTCTCCTGGTGGCGTGCTATTTGCCGGCGGCGCCGAACGCGAAATCATGGAAGGCGGTGACGCTGTCGGCCTTGGTCCAAACCCCCACCGAGCCCGCGCCGCCGATGTGCGCATCGTCCACCTCGATGTAGCGCTTGCCATCGAGCCAGACCTGGATGCGCGGGCCGACGAACTCGACCCGCAAGCGGTGCCAGATGTTGGCCACCACAGGAGCATCGACATACTTCAGCGTACGGCGCGAACCGTGCTCCGTGTAGTACAGCGAGACATTGTTTTCGAGGGCGTTGGCTCGCGCTACGTAGTAGTTGTCGCCATCCTTCCAGCGCCAGACCACGCCGCCCGCCTGATCCTCTCGTCCGGCCATGGGCTTGAACTTCACCTCGACGAAGCCATCAAGGACCGAAGCGCCGTTCTTGACGCACCAGGGGTAGTTGCCACTGCCCGACTGAACGAGCACATGGGGCTTACTCGGCGCATCCGCCGCAGCCTCGACCTTCCAGACCGGCTTGCCAGCGCCCGTCACGCCACAGGTCCACCCAGCCGGCGCCGCACCTATCGCGTCGGCGTCGAAGTTGGCGCTTTGCGACCAAGCGGTGGAGAGCATCAGGGAGGCCACGACCGCGGTAGATACCTGCTTCATGAGGGATGCTCCGGTGAAGGTTTCAAGCTGCCTGCATCAACGGATGCACGACCAAGCCAACCAGTGCGGCAATCAGCACGATGAGAGGTTCTGGAATCTTCTTGAATCGCCACAGCACGGCGACGGTGACCAGGGCCAGTGCTGCCGTCACCCAGTCGGTGATCGAGCGTTGACCGATGACGATGACGGCGCCCGTGATGGCACCAATGGCCGCCGCCGTTACACCATCGACGAAGGCGACGATGGCGGGGCGCTTGCCATGCTTCTTGAAATACGGCGCCGGCAGGATCGTGAACAAGTAGCAAGGCACGAAGGTGCCCAGGGCCGCCACGACCGACCCCCAGAAGCCGGCGACCAGATAGCCGATGAAGCCCGTCGTGATGACGACCGGGCCTGGCGTGATCATGGCCACCGCCACCGCATCGACGAACTGGCGGTCGTTAAGCCAGTGGTGCTCTTGGACCACTCCGCTGTAGAGGAAGGGCACGATGGCCAGGCCGCTGCCGAAAACGAAGCTGCCGGCATAGGCGAAGAAGGCGCCGATCTCGACCAGTTGGGGCCAGTCCACAGTGCTAAGCAGGGCTGCGCCGGCGATGGGCGCGGAGGCCGCAATGCCATTGAGTCGGCCGGTGAACTTCGGTGGCACACGCACCATCCAGACCAACAGACCGGCCCCCAGGAACAGCCAGACGACCTCCGACTTGGTGACCACCGTGACGGCGGCGCTGGCTAGGAAGATCGCCCACAGCAGCTTGTCCTTGCCGATGTTCTTGGTGGTCAGCTTGTAGGCGCTCATCGCAATGATGCCGATGACGGCCGCGCCAACGCCGTAGAAAACCGCCTGCATCCAGCCGATACCGCCGAAGGTCACGTACAAGGCGCCCAGCGCCACCACCATGAAGAACGAGGGCAGCACGAAGGCCAGGCCGGCCAGCGTGGCTCCGATGATGCGGAAGTGCACGTAGCCGAGATAGATGGCCAGTTGCGCCGCCAGCGGCCCCGGCATCAGCTGGGCCAGGGCCATGCCCTCCTTGTAGTCGGCCTCGGAAATCCATTGCCGCCGCTCGACCAGGTCGCGGTACATGAAGCCTACCAGGGCCACCGGCCCGCCGAAGCCCCAGGTGCCTAGGCCCAGCATGTAGGCGACCAGTTGCCATAACGTGTAGCGTGGCGCCAGCTCCGCGCCGGCCTGCTGCTGCTCGCTCATGGCTGCCCCTCCTTGGCTTGCACGGGCTTGCCCGCAGCGGCCCAGGCGTCGATGCCGCCGGGCAGATAGCTGGCCTTAATACCCAAGGAGCGCAGCTTCATCGCGGTAGAGCGGCCGACTTCGTGGCCGTAGATGCAATAGACCAGCACCTCGCTGTCGGCCGGCAGTTCTGCCGCCCAGTCAGCCACCTTGGCCGGATCGCGCCAGCATGCGCCGGGCAGCATGATCTGCGCCTGCTCGAACATGGCATCCCTCCTCACGTCGATGACTACCAGCCGGCTCAGCTCAAGCTGCGCCAGATCGGCTGCACAGCCTTCGCTGGCGGCATGAACGGCCTGCTGGTAACGCTCATAAACCTTGTTCCAGTCAATATGGGCCATGAAGGCATCGACATAGGCGCCGGCAGCAGCGCCGTGGTCCAGGTGATAGGCATGCTCGTACATGTCCAGCGCCAGGATGGCCGTACCGCCCGCCAGCGCATGGGTGTGATCGGCCGCCCATTGGTTGACCAAGCTGCCCTCGCGCGGCTGGAAGCTCAGCAGCACCCAGCCCGAGCCGCCACCCAGGGCATTGCCCATGGCGACGAACTCCTCGCGCCAGCGCTCGACGCTGCCGAAGCTGCCGGCCAGCGCCAGGGCCATGGCCGGCGCCATATCCCGGGAGGAACTGGCCAGGCTGTCGAAATACAACTCATGCAGCAGCATCGAGTTGGTGGCGATCAGCTCTTCGCGCTTCAGGCCGTTCAACTCGAAGCCAGGCATGGCGCCGGGCTGGCTCTGTCGCAGCTCGGAGCGAATGGCATTGAGACGCTTGACCGCGCCGCCGTAGTTGTTCTGATGGTGGCTGCGCAGCAGCTTCTCGGAAAGGCCTTGAAGCTGGCTGGGGTCGAAGGGCAGATCTTTGGGAATCGCATTCATGACTTGTCCGTTGAATGTTGAAAAGCGGTCAGTAGCCCTTCGAAGACACCGGCTGCCACGAGCAGCAATTGGTCGTCATCAGTGATGGCTTCGCGCATGCCCGCGAGCACGCGCTCCACGCCGGCAGCTTCAAGCGGCTGGACGCCGCCGACGTCCAGGCTGTGCACAAGCAGGCCCAGGCGCAACAGCGGCGGAGTTTCCAACCCGAAGCTGGCCAGCAGGGTCTCGAAGGTCACGCGCATGCCCACATGGGTGAAGGTGGCGCCGTCGAAATCGAAGCCCAACGCCTTCTTGGGGCAATCAGCCGGCGCCTTGAGCCAGAGAAACTTGGCGTCAGGATCGATGAAGCGGCGAATCAGCCAGGCGCTGGCGAGGCGATCCACCCAAGGGCGGCTTCGGGTTGCCCACGTACGGCCACGGTAGTCCGCGACATCGAGCTGCGCGATGCCCTGCTCCGTGGCGTGGGGCTCGTTCGGTGACAGCACGCGGTTGGCGTCGAGCTCTAGCGCTTGCAAGGCGGCTTCGGCCTGCCGCTGGGCTTCGCCTGGGAAGAAGTCGACTGCGACCAACTGCTCCAGGCTTTTGCGCAACTTGCGGCATTGCTTGAGAACGTCGAGCGCGCTGTCCTCCCGCAGTTCAACTCGGCAGGCAGCAATCAGGTTGAAGAGCTCACCAAACTCGACGGTGCGGTCGAAGAGCGTCTTGAAGTCCGGTTCATCGCTTTGCGTCGGCAACAGGTGTGCCGTGCCGGCGTTGCTGCGCAGGTCTGCGGCAATGGCCGCCAGGGTGGCCGCGTTTCCGCCCAGATCGGGCAGCAGATAGACCCCGTCGCGCAGCACGGCCGCGCCGCAGGACTTCAGCGCGCGCCAGCAGCGCATGCGCGCGGTGGCGTTCTCTGTAGGAAGCGAGAGGATCAGTAGCAACCATTTCATTTAGTAGATATTACTACTTGATGAAGCAATGTCAACAAATTGGATAATTGGTACGGCCCGGGGAGGCCCAGAGAGCGGAGTGCCGGCCGGCCTAGGCGCTTCGCGTCAGCACGTCGCGGCCGAGGCTCGAGTCACGGACTGCGCCCTGCCACGGATAGCTCCACGACATGCGACAGTGCCCAGGGCACTCCTGCATCCCTAACATTGATGTCGCCGACTGCTTGACCAAGCCATAGAGTCTCGGAAGCCGTAGCTGTATCGCCCCGATGAGGCGAAGGCTTCGTGCTTTTTCCCGATGGGAGGCATCATGGGAATGATCAGCGACGCTGAAGTTAGCGACATCCTGGCCAAGCTCGCGGGGCAGTTGTTCCCGCTGGAGCGCTGGCTCAAGGACGGCCAGAAATACATCCCGCCCAATGCGAATGCTCTGCCCTGGCGGCGTGCCAATGCTGCGCTGTCGATCTCATCGCTCCGGACAATCGAGCGCCTGCAAAGGTTGATCGACGGCAGCGGTGGCGATGAGCACCTCCGCGCGCGTTGGAACAAGATCATGGCCGCGCCGCTCTGGATGGAGCCAAGCCTGACCCGCCCCGCGGATTGGCGGACCCAGCGCAAGCTTGATGACCTGGCAGTCTTCGCGCCGGTCGACTCCGACAACTTCGTGATCGCCACGGACGACCCGAAGACCAAGGTCAAGCGGCCCCGCGCAAGAGCTGAGTTCTACGCGGTCTGTTGGCCATTGCTCAAGGCGGCGCAAGCCGAGTGCCTGTTTCCCGATGACGCCAGCTGGTTCGACTTCGCGAAGAATCTCTACGCCGACGCGCTGTCGGCATGGCCGCCGACCGGGGCTGTGAAGTCCTCCGATTTCATCAGGCGCTTTGCCAAAGACGTGGCGATTTGCCTGCTCGATATGGAGAACCCCTTCTTTGCCGCCGATGACGAAGGCGACCTGTGGCAACGGGCCGTTCTGATCGAAGCAGGCGAGCATCGACATCGGCACAACGCCTACACGACAGAACAGGTGAAGACGGCCGTCAATCAGTTCGACGCCAAACTCACATCGTTGCTCTGAAGGAGCCCCCATGAGTCAACAACCGAACTTCGTGGTGGTGGGTTCAGGCGGCGGCGGCGGAACCATTGCGTGGCTGCTCGCCAAGGCCGGCTACAGCGTTACGCTGCTTGAACAAGGGCCCGACATCACAAAGGATTTTGAAGGACGCCCGGGCCACTCAAAGGATCCCGACGGGTTCAATTCTTCGACCCACGTGGAAGAGTATTTCCGGCTGCGCCGGCCGGACCCAAAGCGCCGGCTGCGAGGTGACTACACGACCTTTCGGCGGACCGCAGAGGAGCCAGCGAAGCCCTTCGTGAACGGCTGGACAGGTTCGGTTCTCGGCGGGGGCACCACCATTTGGGGCACATGGTCGTACCGGCCGCTGCCGGTTGACTTCAAGCTCCGCACCCATTTCGCGCAGACAGGACAGCTCGCTCGGCTGGATCAGGAGGGTTATCAGGTCGTGGATTGGCCGGTCGACTACGCGGAGATGCTGCCCTACTATCGGGTGGCCGAGGCCTTGATGGGCGTGAGCGGCGATCGTGCTGCGATGAACCAGGCCCTGACCGAGAGTGCCTGGTACAAGTCCTTTGGGCATCCCTCGTACTTTGGCGACAAGGGGCTGTGGTTCGACGAGATGCCGCTGCCCTGCGGCCCTTACCCCATCACGCCCGTCGGCCAGTTCGCGTACCTTGGGATGGCGGCAGCCGGCATGCGACCCGTTTCACTGCCATGCGCCATCGTTCAACCCGGCAGTGCGCCGTATCAGACCCGAGAGAAGATCGCCTCAGTGCTGGCTGCATGGTCGTCCGGCGATCGTCCGGAGTTCTGGCGGCAGAAGGCGGAGGAGATCTGGAGCGATGCGAAGCGCAATGCCTGCAATATGTGTGGCTTCTGCGGCGAATACATCTGCTGGGGGAAGGAAGAAGCACCGAAATTTGGCACACGTGTCACGACGCTGCGCGAACTGGCCAATCTGCATTCCCACGGCAAGGTGCACATGCTTTGCAATGCCAAAGCCGTCGAGGTGATTTACGACCAGGCGGCGGCGCGTGCGACCGGTGTACGCTACCTCGACATCACCGACCCCGACCATCCAGTCGCCAAGGTTCAGCTGGCTGACAACGTGATCGTATCGTGTGGGGCCATTCAAACCACGCGGCTGCTGCGCATGTCGGGGCCGCCCGAAGGTCTGGGCAATCGCGGCGATCAGCTTGGCAGGAATGCGACATTCCATCTGTTCGGCCTGGGGGCCAAGATCACGCTCGACAAGGCCTTTCAGGGCATGGTGCACGGCGAATTTGGGCCGACAGGTAACGTCACGAGCTTTGAGCCCTATTTCCTGCAGGACCCGGCCAGCAAGGACTGGATCAAGGCAGGCACCTTGACCAGCACGGCAAAGAAGAATCCGTTGGAGAACGCGGCGGGCTACTTTGACGGCGCTGCCGGCGCCGCGCTTGAGCCGCTCAAGACAATCGAGAAATACGCTCGATCGTTGGAGTTGCGGCTGACGGCCGACGATCTGCCGATGCCGCGAAATCGCGTCGACCTGGATCCTAAGTATGTTGATGAGTATGGCATCGCCACTGCTCGTGTAACGCGCGATCTTGGTCCGAATGAGTGGCGGATGTACGGTCTGGCTCGACCGATGTTCGAAAGTGCGGTGGCCAAATTCCGCAAGAATGGCAACAAGAAGATCATCGAGTCGTTCGAGGTGTCACCAGCCATCATCAATCTGATCGGTGATCACCAGATGGGGGCCTGCCGGATGGGGCCGGACGACGACACATCAGCTCATTCGGTGCTCGACTCGCATTGCCGCTTGCACGACGCGAAGAACGTGTTCGTTGTGGACTCCAGCTTCATGCCCACAGGCTTTGGCTTGAACCCGATGCTGACGGTCGTCGCCAACGCGCTGAGGGTCGGTTCATGGATCGTGCAGCAAGAGCGGCGCGGTCTGCTGACATAGGAGCTTCCATGAATTTGCGCATCGCGACCTTTAACGTCGAGAACCTGTTCACCCGCCCCAGGGCCATGATGGGCGATATGGGCCAAGCAGGTCAGGACGCCATCAATGCCAACGCTGAGTTGAACCACATCGTCAGCAAATCTGCCTACGATGCAGTCGACAAGGCCCGCTTGATCGAACTGGATCAGACCTACGGATTCAGCGCGTTGAACGCGCCGCCCAATGCGCTCGTCGTGCTGAACAAGATTCGCGGGCAGTTGTTTTCACGCTCCCAGGCCGGCGTGGTCACGGTGGTGGCAACAGGACGCAGCGATTGGACCGGATGGTTCTTTCTGCGGTCAGATGATGTGACTTGGGAGGCGACATACAACACCGGCCGCGTGATCGCCGAGGTGGATGCGCACATCCAGATCTGTGTCGAGGTTGAAGACAGGCCGACCTTGCTCCGCTTCAACGAGCAGGTGCTGGCGGCCAAGTTCGACAAGGCCTTTCCGCACGTGATGCTGATCGACGGCAACGACGAGCGTGGCATTGATGTGGGGATCATGAGCCGTTATCCGATCCGTTCAATCAGGAGCCATGTCGACGATGTGAATGCAAATGGCGACCGCACGTTTTCGAGAGACTGCCCGGAATATCTGATCGAGCTCCCAGGACAGCGTAAGGTCTTGATCCTGCCAAACCACTTCAAGTCAAAGCGGGGCGGCAATTCGCCATCGGCGCAAGTTCGACGGAAAGCGCAAGCCGACCGTGCGCACGCGATCGCCAAAGCGGCCCTGGCGCAGACGCCATTGGTGCTCATCGCCGGCGATCTGAACGACACGCCAGACACGCCGCTCTTTTCATCGCTGTGGCAAGACGGATTCGTGGACGTCCGTGACCATCCGTCTTATCCGACAGATCGACCCGGCACATTTGACACCGGGACCGCTGCGAACAAGATCGACTATCTGATCATGTCACCCCAACTCAGATCCAAGCTCACGAACACCGGGATCGAGCGGCGAGGCTCCTATCACCCCCACACATGGGTCCCGTTTGATACGGTGACGAAGAAGGCCGACGAGGCGTCGGACCATCACGCGGTATGGGCAGAGTTTTCGCTTTAGCTGGTGGTTTCTAAGACGCCGAACACCCGATCAACCTCGGGCACCGGTCGAATTCATCTGGTTGTTGGTCTGCCGCAGCCCGATCATTCGCCTTCGTCCTGGAAAACCTGGTGAGCCTTAGAGCCCGGCAGGCACCGGCCACCGCTTGCTGCCGAGTTTATGAGAGGCGGATGGCTCGTTTCCATGGGCCGCCATCCAGCGCGGTTGCGCTCACTCTGCTTCGGCGCCGATGATAGCCTCCGGCTCCTGGCGAACAGTTGACCTTCCTGCGGCCACGCCGCGCCCGCGGGCAGGCGCAACAACACCGCGACCGATCACCTCCTTTTGTTCGCGATCCACGGGGGCGTCAGTTGGCTGACCCGCGACGCATCGTGCAAACGCGTAGGTGGTTGCACGCCAGCCAGCAGGTTCAGTACCTCAACTGGGACGAAGGCAAGATGCGAGCGGCACGCGTCGTCGCCATGAAGGACCGTCGCATGATGGTGGCCATTGATCGCGCGCGTACTAACACTGCGAAGCCGCTCCGTTGCCCGGTGCTGCGCTGTCAAAGGGTCAAATTGCGCCCACCCAAAGTAGCCTCAACGGCCCTGGACGAGTGCTTCTTCCGGTAGATTGAACGCTGTTGGTTGTGTAATTTTTTCGAAGACTCGAAGCCATGAGTCTTTGCGATGGCAGCGTCCAACTACGCAGGCAGCAGTGCCTCTGGGTTACCGTGATATTGGTCGGGAAATAGAAATGAAGCTTTTGATCTACCGCAGCCTGGTTCACATGCCCCATGCTGCCTCTATCCCCTTGGTGGGAATGTGCATTGCTCTATCACCGTGTATGTTGACCTACGCGCAGACTGCGCCAGCAGATTCGGCAAAGCCCCATGTGATCAGAAGCACCATTCCCGCGGACCAGGCCCGCGCTAATCTGGAGTTTGAGGTGGCGGCAAATGGTGGCTCTGGCAGCAAGCGGGAGAACATCTTGAGCTTTTCTTCGCTGCGGAGCACCGCTAGCATTTCGATGGTTAGCTTGATTGATCCTCTGCAGCGCGTGATATGGCGCAAGACGCCAGAGGAGTTGGGCATCATTTCCCGGGATGTCTCTAGCCATCCTGAGTTAGGCGATGCCATCCTGTTGCCTGAGCTACGAGACGCGACACCAGGACGCTGGCATTTGAGTCTTGAGCGCAATCTTCGCTCCACAGGAATTGTTCAAATTCTGTTTTCTTATCGACTGCTCCCCCGGTTCCAGCTGAGCATGGCGAAATTGGATGCCAGTGTCGCTGCAGGCCAACCGTTTCTGATTGAGCTTAGGCCGACTGACTATGGCGCCCCGGTTGTAGGCTTGGGGAAAATCGAACTGAACGTTTTCGATGCCAACGGGGCGCGGGTTGCTACACACGAAGCGCAGGAAAATGCGCGTTCACCGACAGGCATCCGGATCAACACGGAATCGGGGGTCTACATTTCTCGCGTCAGCCTCGCCAAGGCTGGGGACTACCGGCTCGCAGCCCAACAGAACTTTCGAGGACGGTATGGGCCACTGAGTGCCTCCGCCGCAATGGGTTTGAAGACAGGTCTCAGCGGCGGCGCGGTGGCACTCAGCGATGTCCGACTTGAGACTCGGCCTGGAACCCCGGGGAGGGCCACGGCAACATGCGTCAGTGCAGTCATTTTTGACTTTGCGGTTGACGTGGCGTCTGCGGGCAATTACGTCAGCAATGTGGCACTGACGGCACAAGGCTCGACTGTGCACCGATTTGTCAGTGCATCCGCCCAACTTCCTGTTGGATCGGGCCAAATTTCGGTCAAGGCAAATGCAGCCACCTTGCTTGCCTTGGGGGCACCATTGACGCAACTGAGCCAGGTCGGGCTGATCCGCTATGGCGAAAACGGTGGGTTGATCGCAGAAGCAAAAGATGTACCCTTGACTGCGGCACAAAAAGACACATTGGCGCAAGTCTGCAAAGAGTAGGTTTCCAGGCTGAGATCAGTTCGCCGCGCATCCTCGTCAATGGCCAACGCAAAGGCAAGGGCTCCAAGACCCTCACGGGCTTCAAGCTCCATCAGGGGATCCGACATGGCTACTGGCTTTGGTGCCAAAACGTTGAAGCAATCAGGCCTGCAGCGCGCTCATGCTTGAGCTAACGCTTTGCGAAACCTGTCTTCACGGTCGCACCGTCGTGCCCCTCATTGAGAAACTGCTGAGCCAAGGCAACTCCTTCCGGTGTGCCGTCCAGCACCCAGGTGTCGTGCTCGCAGGCTTCGCAATGCGCACCTCCTGCCAAGCGCATGCCAGGCATGCCTCGAACATCCATTGGGTGGATTTCTGTGAGTTCTGCCTGACAGTTATTGCAGGTTACCGACGCGGGAAAAAGCGCGCGCTGCGCCGCTTGTGCTTCTGACTGTCGCTGCGAGGCAGAGCCTCGCCGTTTTGCTTCTCCCATGAATCCGCCTCACACACCTGATTGATTTCCCCCGATTCTGACCCATAGCTGAACGCTTGAACGAGGCGGTCCCACCGCCCATCACTGATTCGGTCGCGCGATCGAAGTGACGGGGTGCACCGCTCACGTGTCAGCCGCTCTCCCTGGACGTCCACCAATACCACGCGCCCCAACACGCCGCGAGCCAAAGCAGAACGATGAGCGCTGCACCTACCTTGCTGGTCGGCTTAGCCCCTTTGGACGCCATCCAATCGTCTGCCTGGCTGCGGCACTCCGCGAGGACGTCCGCCGGCAATAGCTTGATGGTCACCCATATCAAGCCCGGTAAAAGCAAGACATCGTCGACATAGCCCAACACCGGTATGAAGTCAGGAATCAGGTCAATGGGGCTGAGCGCGTACGCGACCACAAACACGCCGAGGGCCTTTGCGTACCACGGAGTGCGCGGATGCTTGCCCGCAAGCCATAGCGTCACGCCATCGCGCTTGATTCGCTTGGCCCAGGTCCTCAAACTGCTGCTGATACTCATGGGCCGTAGCATGCCATGACCTGTCTGCCTCAGGCCTGCACGCAGGCGCGGTGTCCGCTCGTGGGAGCGTCCGCCTCGTCAAGATGCCATCGCTGGACGCCTACCTTCGAAAAGCTGCTTGCGTACAGCAAGGTCTCCATTTTCGTCCATGTCACCTACAGCTTTCGAGACGCGCCGCTCGCGGAGATGTTCGATGCCGTGGAGAGAGTTGCTCGCGATCCGGACGGGGCTGACT
Source organism: uncultured Burkholderiales bacterium (assembly GCA_945952065.1). Taxonomy (GTDB): domain Bacteria; phylum Pseudomonadota; class Gammaproteobacteria; order Burkholderiales; family Burkholderiaceae_C; genus Paucibacter_A. Next base: position 60,546 of record CAMFGY010000002.1, read on the forward strand.
ATGCAATTGATCGCAGATTCGATGCAGAAAGTGCCCGCCCTGCAGGAATCTATGGCCGCTACTGGCGCGACGGCGAATTCATCACTGTCTTCTTCGTCGTCATCGACATGCGGCTGGCCGGGCTTCGACGGGCCGTCAGCGCCCCTCAGATCTCGGTCTAATGGGCTGCCAACTCCTAGGCCACACTTACCCTGAGCACGTCCCAGGCTGACGGGCTGCCACGATCTTCGAGGCCCATTCGCCGTATCTTTCCGTCGCGTCTTGATGTGCTGCAGCGCGGCGAGCATGCACGTCTTGTTCCGAAGCGGTCATCTGCTCAGCAACCCTGGCCCACTTGGCGAAGGTCGATAGCGTCGAAACACCTTGCGCGTGTCCGCTGCTGGTCTGCCTCGGCACCATCACGACGCAATCGACTCGAGTAGCGATTGGGAACGCCACCACCACGGTTCCAGTTTTGATCATCATGCCCTGTGGAGCAAACCCCGCGTTGACTGTGGCGAACACCTGTGAGGAGAACAGGAGCCTCGCTACTGTTCTCCCACTGTAGGCATCGGTGACGTGCGCAGCCTCAACCTCAGACCCAGCCCATGCCTGATCAGCGGCGGCGCCTCCACCACAGATAGATCCCACTTCCACACAACCCTGCAAGCGCGAGTCCAAGCAGGCCGTTCAGCACGGTATGCCCAAGACCGCCGAGTTCGCCGGTATGCAGGGGATAGATCACGCTGTAGGCACGCGCGCCAGGATCGAGTTCGTCCCAGCGATGCGTGGCCAGCACCTCACCGCTGCCCGGATGGAGCCATACCGAGCTCAAGCCGTTCGGATGCGGATCGTCAGCCAGCATCAGGCGCACGCGGATCGGCTTGCTCGAGCCGACCGGCACTTGCACATAGCCCACCGATGCACCGCCGAAACGCTCGCGCGCAGCATCGACCATGGCATCCAACGACGAGCCCTGCACCGGTGCCGGTGCCGCCAACCTCGGTACATGCGGGGGTGCCTTGGTCGGCTGGCCCGACAAGACGGCAACGGTCTGCGACAACGGGCGCCAGGCCATATAGGCGCCGCTCAGCACTGGCACGGCAATCAGCAGGCCGAGCAGGGCACCGCCGCCGCGGTGCAGATCGAACAGCGCGCGCAGCGCGCCGCGATCGAGCGTCAGCACCAGGGCCTGCCGCCAGCGTTTGGGCCACCAAAGCACGAGGCCGCCGATCAGCAGCGCGAGATAGGCGAGCGCCAGCAGCGCCAGCAGCGGCTTGCCCGTCTCGTTCAGCAGCAGCGAGCTGTGGATCTCGAACAGCAGATTGAACGCGCCCTCATGTTCGCCGCGCCGCCCGAGTTCGCGCGCGTCTCGGGGATCGAGATAGATCGCGCCATCCCAGGGGCCGCGCACCGCGACGCGCAGGCTTTCGTCGGCCAGACGCGGCGGCCGAAAGGTCAGCGCGGCGCTTGGACCGAACTCGGCGACGAGCCGCTGCCGCACCCGCTCAAGCAGATCGGTTGCGGCCGGGCCCGGCGCAACGACGAACAGCTCGGCATGGAGCCAGTGATCGACCGGCTTGAGTACCACCAAGACCGACCCGAGCAAGGCCACCACGGCCAGCGGCAGGCCTAGCGCAAGCGCCAGCCAACGATGCAGCCGCAGCCACCAGCGGCGAAGTCTGCTTCCCATGCCGATCTCAGAAGCTGCGGCGCCAGCTTACGGTTAGCGTACGGCCGCGGCCTGCGAACAGGTCGTCGTTGGTGCCGGCGGGGTTGGACTGCGCGTAGTAGCCGATGTACTGGCGGTTCAACAGATTCTCGACGCCAAGGCCGAACTCGCCCCAGCGCGTGCCGTAGCTCGCGCTGAAGTCGGCCAGGGTATAGCCCTCGAAATGCTCCTCAAGCTTGGCCGTGCCGACCGTGCGGCCCACATTGATGTCGCGCGACTGCAGCCGTGTGGCCTGCAACCTGGCCTGGCCGGTGGCGGCGAACTGCCAGGTGGCGGCCAGTACCAGCTTGTCGGGCCCCTGCGAACGCGCGCCGAGCGTGACGTCGAGTGGCGCACCGGCCTGCGCGGCCGTCGTGCCGCGCGTGCGCGCATAGCTGGCCGACAGCGTCCAGTCGCGCGCCGGCTTCAGCTCGCCGCTGAACTCGAAGCCCTCGACATCGACCGGCACGCGCAGCACCGAGCCGACGCCGGTCGCCGCATCGACGCGGATCTGCGAGCCCAGATCGGAATGCGAGCGATAGACCGAGGCCGAGAAGCTGCCGCGCGTGCCGCGCCAGGCCAGGCCAATCTCGCGGTTGTCGGTGATAACGGGCTCCAGCGAGATCAGCTTGTCGACCGACTGATTGGGCGTGTTGACCGCGCGCAGCACCAGGCCGACATCCGGCAATCCGAAGCCTTCGTTGTAGGACACAAAGCTCGACCAGCCACCGCCCAAGCGCCAGACCGCACCCAGGCTCTTGACCCATTGGTCGAAGCTGCGCTGGCCACCCTGCACGGCCGTGTTCTTGTAGAAGGCCAGGGTCTGGTAGTTGTCGACGGCCAGCGTGGCGTTTTCATAGCGGGCGCCGCCGCGCACGGTGAAGACGCCAATTTCATACTCGAGCTGCGCGAACGGCGCCGTACTGCGGAACTTCAAGGGCGGCACCCAGTTGCGGCCGGTCAGCGCGAGGCGCTGCTGCGAGGTGTCGCTGAGCCAGTCCAGGCCGGTCGTCAGCTCAAGCCCGTCGGTGAACAGGTCGGGCCGCACCCAGCTCAGCTTGACGCCAGCCTTGTCGGCCACGACCTCGGATTGGTCGAACAGTTTGCCCAGCGGCGCGAGCCGGACATCCTGGAAGGTCGTCGCGGCGGTCGCCCCGTACAGCGCACTGAAGTCCTGCTTATAGACCTGGGCACGCGCCTGGCCGCCGGCGAGATCGGCATGGGTCCAGTCGAGCGAGAGCGTGCGCACCTCGTTGCGCGGTGGCTGTCCCGGCGGCGTGCCCGGCGCGGCACCGGTCGGCTGGCCGGTCTTGCGGTCGCCTGCGACCGGTTTCCAGTCGCCTTCGCCCTCGATGCGGAACTTGTTCAGCGAGAGTTGCAGGCGCTGCGCGCCGAAATCGCGGCCGAGCTTGAGGAAGAGATCGCCGGCACGCGAATCCTGCGTATCGCCTTGGATCGCCTCCAGGCCCAGCCGCCGGCCGCTGCCATCGACGCCGACCCCGCGCAGGGTGCCGCCAACATGGAGCAGCGCGTCGAAATCTCCCCTGTGCTCGAGTGTGTAGCCGGCCTTCCACAGCGCGTCGTCGCCATGACCTTGAGTGCCGTATTTGAGTTCGACGCGCTGGTGCGTGCCGGACTCGCGCGGCGTGCGCGAAATGAAGTTGATGATGCCGCCGGTGGCGCCGAGGCCCTGCACGGCCGAGGCGCCGCTGATCACCTCGATGCGCTCGATCAGCGACGGATCGGCGAAATAGCCCTCCCGTGCGCCATTGCGCAGCGGGTTACTCTGCGGCACGCCATCGAACAGCAGCAGGGCCGCGCGGCCGCGCATCGATTCGCCAAAGCTCGTCAGCTTCTGGCGCGAGGGCGCGTAGGAAGGCGCGAGCACTGACAGGACCTGGCTCAGGTCTTCGGCGACCAGGGTCTGGGCCTGAATCTCCTGGTTCGTGATGACCGTGACGGCGCCCGGAATCTTCTCGATGGCCTTGTTGCTACGCGTGGCGGTGACGACGACACGCTGGAGCGCGGCCGGGTCGTCGGCGGGCAGAGCGTTCTGGGCGGCGGCTGTGATCGATGTCAGCAGGGCAAGTGATGCAATCGAAACGGGATGGGATTTGAAGCGTGGGGCAACGACAGTTTGCGACATTTTCTTCCAAAACATAAATACGAATGATTCGCATTATATGTTTCCAAACTGTTATTACCGTCACCGATTACGCTGCACGCGCACTGAGCCGGCCTGTGACGACTGGCCAAGGGGCGTCGCGGGCCATTCCGACGACCATGCCTCTGCCGCAGGCTCCGAACTGTCTCTCTCGCACCAACGCCACCAGACCAATGCCGTCGGCTGCCCAGACTAGGGTCACCGCACAAGCCGGCGGCTGCATCACGCCCGGCATGACCTCGCTGCAGCGGTTGACGATCTAGGGCAATTGTCCTATTCTTGCGCAAGCTAGGACAAATGACCTAAACAAATCGATCCATGACGACTCGCGAAAGCATTGTTCAAGCGGCCGACGCTCTGTTCTACGAGCGCGGCTTCGAGCACACCTCCTTTGCGGACATCGCCGAGGCCGTGCAGATCTCGCGCGGCAATTTCTACTATCACTTCAGAACCAAGGATGAGATTCTGGAGGCGGTCATTGCGGCGCGAACGGAGCGCACACAGGACATGCTGGCGCAATGGGAAGCTGAGGCCGATGGGCCGCAGGAACGCATCCGCCTCTTCGCCGAAATCCTGATTCGCAACCAAACCAAGATCATGCGGTACGGTTGCCCGGTGGGGACCTTGTGCATGGAGTTGGCCAAGCTCGGTCATGGTGCTCAAGATGGCGCCAACGCGATCCTGGACCTGTTCCGCACTTGGCTGCGCCTGCAGTTCGAGCAGATGGGGCGAAAAAAAGACGCCGACGCATTGGCCCTGCACCTGCTGGTACGCAGCCAGGGCGTGGCCACGCTGGCGCAGGCCCTGCGCGACGAGCAGTTCGTAGAGCAGGAGGTGGCCCAAGTCATGGCCTGGGTCCAGTCCTGCCCACCCGCCATCAAGCGTCGGGCCCGCTGAGCATTTCATCGAGTGGAGGTTTCATGTTCGTTGTTTTCCTCAGGTTCTCCAGCAGGCAATCGCAGGCGGCGCTGCACATGGCAGGTCACAAGACTTGGCTGCAGCAGGGTTTCGACGACGGTGTCTTCCTGCTGTCAGGCAGTCTGCAAGCCGGTCAAGGTGGCGCCGTGGTGGCGCACAACACCTCGCGTGAGGCGCTGGAGGCACGGGTCCGGCTCGACCCCTTCGTGGCCGAAGGCGTGGTGAGCGCGGAGATTACGGAGTTTCTGCCGGCCAGGGCCGACGCGCGGCTGCAGTTCCTGCTGGAGCTAAGCTGAGATGGGCGTGACGATCGCTGGCCCCGATGGTCGGTCTCGCTGTGCCTGGTGTGCAGCGGCCCCGGAGTTTCTCCACTATCACGACACCGAATGGGGCTTCCCGGTCGCCGACGACCAGCGCCTGTTCGAGAAGCTCAGTCTCGAGGCGTTCCAGTCGGGCCTGAGCTGGCGCACGATTCTTGCCAAACGCGAGAACTTCAGAGTCGCGTTTCATGGCTTCGACTTCAATCGCATTGCACAGTTCGGCGAGCGCGATGTCGAACGCCTGATGGATGATGGCGGCATCGTGCGTCACCGCGGAAAGATCGAAGCAGTGATCCACAACGCCCGCATGGCCGAACAGCTTGTCGAGCGCGAAGGCTCGCTGGCAGCCTACTTCTGGCGCTTCGAACCCGATGCCCGGCAACTGGCTGCACCGCAGTCCGTGTCAACCTCGGTCGCCTCCCAGGCCTTGGCCAAGGACCTGAAGCGTTCAGGCTGGAAATTCGTCGGCCCAACCACCGTCTACGCCTTCATGCAGGCCATGGGACTCGTCAATGACCATATGCCGGGCTGCGCGATACAGGACCAGGTGGAGCAGGCGCGAAAGCGATTCAGTCGCCCGGTCCTGCGGACCACATCGAGACTCACCGGGTGACTCGTTTGAAGTGGTTGCGGCTGTACACCTGAAACGGTTTTCCCGGCGGCGCAAGCTCAAACGTCTCGACAAACTCGTCGTCGGACAGGAACTCGTAACTTTCGCGGGCCTTCCAGGCGTTGCTGAAGTTCTCGAAGCCTTCGCTGTCGAACACCAGCGAGCCCTCGCGCCCATCCGCGGCCGCTGCCTGTCGATAGGTATTCACGAACCCCTCGATGTGAAATTGCCTCAGCACGATCAGCTTGTGCGCCTTGTCGTAGCTGAACATGCCCATGTGCTCGTGCACCTCGCCGGCCTTGTTCTTCTCCTGGGCCGGATAGCGGGACGTGTTCAGCTCCTGGATGAAGCGCCCATTCATGACGAACGCGTACTTGCGGGTGACGGTTCCTTCGCCAGCCTGCCCTGAAGCCGTGCCGGTCCACTCGCCGAGGAAACGCTTCACCGGGCTCCACGGATCGGGTTGCGGCTCGGCGGCCCAGGCCGGCCCAGCCAACACCGCAACGCTCACCGCAAGTGCTGCCAATGCTCGGGATAGTCTTGACATGTTCTGCCTTTCGATCAGAAAGCCATTCTGCTGTAGATGGAGATTCTGGCCGTCATTTGCAATTCATTCCAATGATCGTTAGATTGATGGCATGCGAGAAATCAAGAACCATCTGTACGAGCAGGTCGCCCGCATCGGCAAGGCCGTCGCCAGCCCCAAGCGGCTGGAGTTGATCGAGCTGCTTTGCCAATGCGAGAAGACAGTGGAGATGCTGGCGGCCCAGGCCGAGATCAGCATCAAGCTGGCCAGCGCTCATCTGAAGGAATTGCGCCAGGCCCGGCTGGTCGACACCAGCAGGGACGGCAAGTATGTGGTGTATCGGCTGGCCAACCCGAGCGTGGCGGACCTCTGGGTGAATCTGCGTACGCAAGCGCAGGAGCGCTTGGTGGAACTGCAACTGGCCCTGAACGGCATCGTCGAACACCAGGATGCGCTGCAAGGCATGGATCAGGCAACCTTGTTGAAGAAGGCGACGTCCGGCGAGGTGTTGATCCTGGATGTGCGCCCGCTGGAGGAATACGACGCCGCGCATCTGCCGCATGCGCGCTCGATACCGGTCAGCGAGCTGAAGAAGCGCCTGGCGGAGTTGCCCAAGGATGTGCCCATCGTCGCCTACTGCCGTGGTCCGTTCTGCCTGATGGCGCGGGATGCTGTGGCCCTGCTGCGCAAGAAGGGCCACCGAGCCCAGCATCTGAGTGACGGCGTGGCCGAATGGCGAGCGCGCGGCTTGCCTGTTGAGACCACTACCTGAGACCGGAGGTCGCCATGTTCTTCAGGCAACGCCAGGCACCGCACGCCACGCTCTCCTATCTCTTCGGCTGCATTGGTGAACGCAAAGCCGTCGCCGTCGATGTGGTGGCCGGCGATGAGGGCTGGTTTATCGAGGAAGCCGAACGTACCGGCGTCAAGATCGCCTACGTCGTCGATACCCATGTCCACGCGGACCACTACTCCGGTGGGCCGGAGCTGGCTCGGAGGGTTGGTGCACCCTATGCCTTGCACGAGAGCAACCAGGGCCGCGTCAGCCTCGAATTCATGGCGCTGCGCGATGGCCAGCGGCTGAATGCCGGCAACGTCGTGGTCGATGTTCTGCACACTCCTGGCCACACGCCGGACAGCATCTGCCTGCTGGTGCGCGACCTGCGGCGCGGCGACGAGCCTTGGTTCGCCATCACCGGCGATACCTTGTTTGTCGGTGCGGTGGGCCGTCCTGACCTGGCCGGTCGTGAGCAAGAGATGGCCCGGCAGTTGCACGACAGCCTGCATCAGAAGCTGCTGCCGCTCGCCCCTGAACTGGAAATCTATCCCGGCCATCAGGCGGGCAGTGCCTGCGGGGCGGGCCTGTCTGGCAAGCCGGCGTCTACGTTGGCTTTCGAGAAGCGCTTCAACCCGATGCTGTCGATGACCCGCGAGGACTTCGTCGCGGCTGTGACCGCCGCGATTCTGCCCCCGCCGGCAGACATGGCCGACATCGTGGCGGCCAATCTCCGCGGCGGGATCACATCTGCCGAGCCAAGTTGATGCAGGACCTGCGCTACGGCGTTCGTGCCAACTTCGGTCAAGTCGCTCAGCAGCTGCTGCAAGTGCTGCTGGTGGGCATGACCATCGGGATGATGCGCAACGTCGTGCCTGCCCTGGCCGAAACCGAGTTTGGTGTGCCGCGTGGCTCCTTCATGCTGCTGGTGGCCTTCGTCGTGGCCTTCGGTTTCGTCAAGGGCGTGATGAATTTCGTGGCGGGCCGCCTGGCCGAGCGGCTGGGGCGGCGCAGGGTGCTGCTGCTGGGTTGGATCGTGGCGCTGCCGATTCCGATACTCGTCTACTGGGCACCGAGCTGGGGCTGGATCGTGCTGGCTACGGTTCTGCTGGGCATCAACCAGGGCCTGACCTGGTCGATGACGCAGACAGCCAAGCTGGACATCACCCGAGCCGACCAGCGGGGACTGGTGATCGGGCTCAACGAGTTCGCGGGCTATATGGGAGTGGCCCTGGCTGCCATTGCCACGGGCTATGTCGCGGCATGGCTGGGCCCGCGCGCCGGCTTGCTGTGGTTTGGCGCAGCGGTGATCGGTCTGGCGACGCTGCTGGCCTGGCTGGCAGTGCTGGAAACGCTGCCCTGGGCGCACGCTGAAGTAAAGCAATCAGCGACCGCTCCTGGCACCCAGGCACTGCGTCCTCGTTACCCGGCTGGCCTGAGCCTGCAGCCGGGCACCAGGGAAGTGTTTGCCATGATGAGCTGGCGTGACCGCCGCATGGCGGCGCTGTGTCAGGCCGGCCTGGTGGAGAAGTTCGTTGACGCGCTGGTCTGGGTGTTCTGGCCGGTCTACCTGCACCAGCAAGGCGTCAGCTTGCCTGGCATCGGCTGGATCGTCGGAATGTATGGCTTCACCTGGGGCATTGCGCAGTTCTTCACCGGCAAGCTGTCGGACCGAGTGGGCCGGCAGGTACTGAACACCTGGGGCATGTGGGTGTGCGGCGCCGGTGTGGCGCTGCTGCCGTTGGGCGCGGGCAATCTGTGGTGGAGCATGGCGGCAGCCCTGGCCGGCCTGGGCATGGCGATGCTGTATCCGAACCTCAGTGCAGCTGTGGCCGACATCGCGCATCCGAACTGGCGGGCCTCTGCCATCGGCATCTACCGCTTCTGGCGTGATCTGGGCTACGGCCTGGGCGCGTTGGGCCTCGGCGCTGCAGCCGCGCTGGGTGGCAGCATTGAATCCGCCTTCTGGTTCGTGGCAGTGGCCATGGGGCTGTCAGGCCTCGTGCTGCATGTCTTCGGCGAAGAAACCCACCCGCGCCTGAACCCGGCGAACTGACCGTACCGATCACTCCAAGGCAACTCCATGAACCTGACCCGATACACCACGGCGACTTTGCTCGCCATCTTCGCCATCCTGCCGTTGAACTCGCGAGCCGATACCGACAAGGTCACCACCGAGGCGCTGGACACCTACTTCGATTTCGTGGACTACAACAGTGGCTCCATCACGGCCGAGCAGATTCCAGCCGACGATTGGAATCGCCTGCATGTCATCGACGTGCGCGATGCCGGCCAGTTCGGCAAGGAACATATCCCGGGCGCCGTGAACATCGAATGGCGCAAGGTCTTCGCGGAGCGCGCCAAGCTGCCCAAGGACAAGACCATCGTTCTCTACTGCAACACCGGCTCTTTCTCGGCGCAGTCGGCGATGGCCCTGCGCATGGCAGGCCTCGAGAACGTGCGCCTACTACATGGTGGCTTTGCCGAATGGAAAGCGCGCGGCGGGATGAATGCCCATGCACGCGCTGGCAAGTAGGCCGGCCTCTGGCCTTCAAGCGCGGTAACCGCAGGCAGGCCAGCAGGCCGCCTTCGATGCTACTGCTCAGGACCAGACGGTGGACGTGGTCCGGGGGCATCGCGCAGGATGGCCAAGCACAGGCTGACGCTGCAGCGCCCCAAGCCGAGCGTCGAGTGATGGCGTTCTTTGACGAGGAGATGCCCCCGCGTCTCTGGCCCTCCGACCAACGCCGCCTGAACTCAGGTCTTGATCGCCAGGATGCTGACGCTCTTGACGCCGAACTTGCGCGCTGCACCCTGCGCGTTTTGCGAGATGAAACGGTAGGCCGAATTCTCTCGCAGCTGCATTACCGAAAGACCGGCCGCCTCGATCGCCGCCGTGTAATCGTCGACCTGCATGGCGCCCCCGATACAGGCGGCCCACAGCGTCGCGTCGCAGCTGATGCCTTCGGGCAGTTGGATGTCGGTGACGATGTCGGCGATAGCCAGCCGCCCACCCGGCCGTAGCAGGCGCGCGGCCTCGCGGAAGACCTTGGCCTTGTTCGGCGCGAGATTGATCACGCCATTGCTGATGACCGCATCGCAACAGGCCTCGCTAAGGCCGGTGGCGTCGATATAGCCCTTGCGGTAGGAGACTTGGGCGAAGCCCGCCGCGGCGCGCAGGCGCTCGGCCTTGGCGAGCTGCTCGTCGGTCATATCGATGCCGATCACGGCACCGCCGGCACCGACCTTGCCGGCGGCAACAAAGCTGTCGGTCCCCGAGCCGCTGCCGAAATCGACCACGACCTCGCCCGCTTGCAGCGCCGCCAGGTCGAAGTAATAGCCGACACCAGCAAACGAGTCGATCGCCTCGCTCGGAATCGCGTCGAGCTCGGCGGATGTGTAGCCCAGGCGCTCGGTCAGCGCCCGCCCCATCTCGAAGTGAAACTCGCCCCGGGGATTGAGCGCCACATCGCGATACATCGCCTTGACCTTCTGTTCAAGCGCGTCAGTGTCGACGCGCGCGGGGAGAACGGTTGCCATGTCAGCACCTCCTTGCTTGCGCAAAAGCACGCGTCGGTGACGCAGCAGACGGCGCCCGACACGCCTGTTGGCATGCTGTTCCTTTCAGCGCCGCTGTCAACACCCTTACGCCAACGCCGCAGGCCCAGCGCGCAACTAGACGTCCGCCGCCCTGTATGTCAGCCGGAGGCCAGCGCGTCAATGATCGGGCAGTGATCCTTTGTTCCCCCAACATCGCACTGGAGCAGCAGCGCCGTCAGCGCTTTGCGCATGGCCTTCAGATCGGCGAGCTTGCCCTCAATGGCCTGAATCTTATTGGCGGCCAGGACGCGGGTGTCAGCACAGGCGTGAGCTGCGTCGAGGTCGAGCAGGATACCCACTTCGTCCAAGGTGAAACCAAGCAACTGCGCCCGTTTGATGAAGCGCACACGCCTGATGGCAGCCACGGGATAGTGACGATGGCCGTTGACAGGTTTGTCCGGCTCCGGCATCAATCCACGCCGCTGGTAATAGCGGATCGTTTCCACGTTCACCCCGGCCTCATCGGCCAATCGCCCTATCGTCAGCTCGGCCATCACCTGCACCCCTTGATTCCGTACCATGGTACGGACTTTAGACTGCTCCATATCGAACAGGTTCATGCGAGCAGATGGCTACATTCAACGTCAAGGGTTCACTCATCGCCGGCGTGCTGGCCGCAGTGGGCGCGTCGCTGTGCTGCGTCGGACCTCTGGTGTTGCTGATGTTGGGCATCGGTGGAGCCTGGATTTCCCATCTCACAGCGCTGGAGCCGCTGAGGCCCTGGTTTATTGGAGTCACGGCGCTGTGTCTCGGCCTGGCGTTCCGGCGCCTGTACTTGCTGCCGCAGGTTTGTGCACCCGATGCACGCTGCGCCGATTCACGCGTGCTCAAACGTCTGCGAACGATTTTCTGGGTGGTTGTGTTGACGCTCGTCGTATTGCTGTCGGTGCCATGGCTGGCGCCGCTCTTCTTCTGAAGGAACTCTCATGCGCAAGTTTCGTATCGCCTTGCTGGCTGCTCTCCTGCCATTGTCTGCACTCGCTGCGACGCCTCAAACCGCTGTCCTCAATGTGCAGAACATGACCTGCGGCCTGTGCCCTGTCACGGTGAAGAAGTCACTGGAGAAGGTCCCCGGCGTCAGCCAGGTGCAAATCAACTTTGACGCGAAGACCGCCAAAGTGACCTTCGATGCTGACAAGGCTACTGTTGCAGCCTTGATGCACGCAACCACCGCAGCAGGCTTCCCATCGGCGGTTCATAAATGATGACGGCCGCTGCCATCCTGAATTCGGTACTGACCTGCCCGCATTGTGGTCACACCAAGCAAGAGGTCATGCCCACCGACGCCTGCCAGTTCTTCTACGAATGCGACCACTGCCAGGCCTTGCTGCGGCCGAAGGCTGGGGATTGCTGCGTGTTTTGCTCGTATGGGTCCGTCAAGTGCCCGCCCATTCAGATGCAGCGCGGCTGTTGCGGATCCTGAGGACAGTCATCGGGGTGGCAACAACTGCGCGATACGGATGGCCGCACCGAACTGCTGCTGAGGGTCAGCGCGCCGACGGTTGGAACATGATGAGGCCCATGCCGCACAGCGCCACAGCCACGCCCGCGAAGTCCCAAGGCGTCGGTCTGATCTGATCAACGGCCCAGAGCCAGGCCAGTGCCACGCCGATGTAGACACCGCCGTAGGCGGCATAGACCCGGCCCGCTGCCGTCGCGTGAAGGGTCAGCAACCAGGCGAACAGCGCCAGGCTCAGGGCCGCCGGGATCAGCAGCCAGATCGAGCGCCCCTGCTTGAGCCATAGATACGGCAGGTAGCAGCCAATGATCTCGGCCAGTGCCGTGGCGATAAAAAGCAGCAGGGTCTTCACAGCATCCTCAATGGGCATGTCGATGGTGGGCGTCAGGGAAATGCGCATGACTATGCGCTACGGGCTCATGCCGATGGGGATGGGCGTGGCGAGTGCCTGCGGGAACGGGTGGCTCATGCTCATGGTCGTGATGCAAGTCGCCATCGCCATGGACATGCTCGTGCTCATGCTCCATCGCCTCGTGAAGATGCTCGTGCTCATGCCGCTCGCTCAGGTGCAAGGCGACACCGATGGCCATCAACAGCCCTGCCAGCAGCAGCTGCCAAGTCCATGATTCACCGAGCAGCACGAAAGCCAAGATGGCGCCGACGAACGGGGCAACGGAGAAATAGGCCCCGGTGCGGGCTGTGCCCAGATGGCGAAGGCCGACCACAAAAAGCACCAGGCTTGCTCCATAGCTGGCAAAGCCCAGCAGACCGGCAGCCAACACGGTGCCAGCGCCAGGCCAATGCGCGCCTGCGATGAAGGCAAGCACCAGATTGGTCGTGCCAGCTGCCAGGCCCTTCGTCATGGCGATATAGCTGGCATCCGTCAGCGAGACCTTGCGCGTCAGGTTGTTGTCGATGCCCCAGGCGAAGCAGGCTCCCAGCACGGCGAGGGCCGGCCACCAGCTTTCGAATCCGTTGGCTGCTGCATCAGCCCCTGGCCAACTCAGCACCACGCTTCCAGCCACGATGGCCAGCATGCCCAACGCGATGTGCCGGTCGAAGTTCTCCTTGAAGGCGAACCAGGCCAATAGCGCCGTCATCACGCCCTCTGCATTGAGCAACAACGACACACCCGCAGCGGGCATGCGGGAGAGGCCAAGCATCAGCAGGGCAGGCCCGACCATGCCGCCCGTGACGATGGCGCCCGCAAGCCACTTGCCGTCCCGTGCTTCCATCTGTACGACAGGAGCGCGACGAGCGCGACGCACCAGCCAGAGCCCGAAGCCCGAGCCCAGATAGAGCAAGGCCGCCAACAGCCACGGGCCGGTTTGCCCCAGCAGGGGCTTGGCCAGCGGCGTTCCCGCTCCGAACAAGACTGCGGCGGCCAAGGCGGCAAGTACGCCAGGTTCAAACTTTGATTTCATGGACTGCATTATTGGGCGAGGCGCAAATGTCAGGCCCGTACTCACTCGTTCCCAACATCACCCACGAATTTGGAATCCCGTGTGAGCTGGAGGGCAGTCGCCCTGTCGATCTTGTCGATGTTGAAATCGCGCTTGGTCCAAAACGCCCACCCGTTCAACTGCAGATACTGCACCTCGCCCGCTACGCCGCTGACAGCAGCTTGGGTCGCGCCCCGCCCCCAGTCAACACTGATCACATGTTGACCTGCGGGCAGCCTGAATCTCACAAAGGTTCTCGGCAGCGTTCTGACTGCGGACACGCCTGGCGACCGCAACTCGACCAACTCGGTCGGATCGGCCCAGTTGTTTCGCACGATGTACACGGTGAACACACCAGCTGCGCCGTCGAGGGCGGCGGCATCTGTGGCCAGCGATGCCGGCGGAACCCCGCCCAAGATGCAGACCTTCTTGCGTGGTTTTAATAAGGATTGACAGTAGCTGTCGGCCGGAACCGGCGGCGTTGGTGACGCCGGAGTCACCGCACATCCAGCCAACAACACCATCGTGGCGGCAAGAGCAAAAAAAGTCACTCGTTCGGCTTGCATATAGGCCCCTCTTCACATCGAATGAAAAGCGGCGCTCGCCAGGCAGGCGAAGCGCCGCTCGGCGTGCGTCAATTCAGCGAGGCGCCTCCGTGCTTCGCGGCAGGCCGCGGCCGAAGAGGCCCCATGCCCGGCTGCTCTTCTGAGCATGAGCCCATCGGTACAGCACCGGCAACACCAGCAGGGTCAGCGCTGTGGACGACAGGATGCCGCCGATCACCACGGTGGCCAGCGGGCGCTGCACCTCGGCGCCGGTGCCGGTCGCAACAGCCATCGGCACAAAGCCCAGCGAGGCCACCAGCGCCGTCATCAGCACCGGACGCAAACGGGTCAACGCCCCCTCCCGCACCGAAGCGTCCAGCGGCATGCCGTCCTCCTGCAAGGAGCGGATGTAGGCGATCATCACCAGACCGTTGAGCACCGCCACACCCGACAGTGCAATGAAACCCACGCCCGCCGAGATGGACAACGGAATGTCCCGCAGCCACAGCGCCACGATGCCGCCCGTCAGCGCGAACGGCACGCCGGTGAACACCAGCAGGCCGTCTTTCACGTTGCCGAACATCGCGAACAGCAGCACGAACACGAGGCCCAGCGCCACGGGCACGACGATCTGCAGCCGCGCCGCCGCCGATTGCAGTTGCTCGAAGGTACCTCCCCAGGTCGTCCAATAGCCGCTCGGAATCTTCACCTTGGCGTCCAGCTGGGCCTGCGCCTCGGTCACGAAAGAGCCGATGTCCCGACCCCGGACATTGGCCGTGACGACGACGCGCCGCTTGCCGTTCTCACGGCTGACCTGATTCGGCCCGGGGGAGATCTCGAAGTTCGCTACGTCGCCGAGCTGCGCATAGGCAGCCGTGCCGCCACTTGTCGGCAACTTGATCGGCAGGCGCTTGAGCGCCTCGATGTCGCTGCGCACCGATTCCGGCAAACGCACCAGGATGTCAAAGCGCCGATCGCCCTGGAACAGCGCGCCAGCCTCCTGGCCGCCAATGGCAATCGCGGCGGTCTCCTGCACATCTGCCACGCTCAGGCCGAGGCGTGCGAGCTTGGCCCGGTCGATCTGCACAGTGAGCATAGGCAGGCCCGTCGTCTGCTCGACCTTCACGTCGGCCGCGCCCGGGATGCTTTCAAGCACCTTGGAGATGGCATCGGCGGTCTCGTCCATGACGGCCATGTCGTCGCCAAAGACCTTTACCGCCACGTCGCTGCGCACGCCCGAGATCAGTTCATTGAAGCGCATCTGGATCGGTTGGGTGAACTCATAGTTGTTCCCCGGAACCTTGGCCACAGCCTCTTGAAGGGCGGCCACGAGGGAGGCCTGGCTGCGTTTCGGATCTGGCCATTCGGACCTCGGCTTGAGCATCACAAAGTTGTCCGCCACGTTGGGCGGCATCGGGTCGGTGGCGATCTCCGCGGTGCCGAGTTTGGCGAACACGCGCTCGACCTCGGGGAAGCCCTTGATGACGCGCTCCAACTCCATCTGCATCTCGATGGCTTGCGTCAGGCTGGTGCCCGGGATGCGCAGCGCATGCAGGGCGATGTCGCCTTCGCTGAGACTGGGGATGAACTCACTGCCCATGCGTGTGGCGAGCAGGCCACTCAGGATCACCGACACCGCGGTGATGGTCAGCACCAGCGGCTTGTTCAGCAAGGCCCAGTCCAGCATCGGCGCATAGCCGCGCTTGGCCCAGCCCATCAGGCGGTTTTCCTTCTCGCCCACGTTCTTGCCGATCAGCAGTGCCACTGCGGCGGGAATGAAGGTGAGGGACAGGATCATCGCGCCGACCAAGGCCGCCACCACGGTGAAGGCCATCGGATGGAACATCTTTCCTTCCACGCCGGTGAGCGCGAATATCGGCAGATAGACCACCATGATGATGAGCTGCCCGTAGAGCAGCGGGCGGCGGGCCTCGCGGGCAGCGGCAAATACCTCATGGAAGCGCTCGTCGCGCGTCAGCGGTCGCCCCGCCGCGGCCTGCGCATGGGCCAACCGGCGCACGCAGTTCTCCACGATCACGACCGCGCCATCGATGATGATGCCGAAGTCGAGAGCGCCCAGGCTCATCAGGTTGGCACTGACCTTGTTGCTCACCATGCCGGTGAAGGTGAACAGCATGGCCAGCGGAATCACTGCCGCCGTGATGAGTGCCGCGCGGATATTGCCGAGGAAGAGGAACAGGATGGCAATGACCAGGGCGGCGCCTTCAAGCAGGTTCTTCTTGACGGTGGCAATGGCCTTGTCGATCAGGATGGTGCGGTCATACACCGTCTGCGCGATGACGCCCTGGGGCAGGCTGCGGCTGATGTCCTTCAGCTTCTTGTCCACCGCCTGCGAGACTACGCGGCTGTTCTCGCCCAGCAGCATGAAGACGGTGCCCAGCACCACCTCACGGCCGTTCTCGGTGGCAGCCCCGGTGCGAAGCTCACGCCCGATTTCTACCTCGGCCACATCGCGGATGCGTACCGGGCTGCCGTTGGCACTGCGGATGACGATGTTGGCAATATCCTCCATGCTGTTCACCTGGCCCGGCGCGCGGATCAGGTACTGCTCGCCGCGCCGCTCGATGTAGCCGGCGCCGACATTGCCGTTGTTGCGTTCCAGCGCCTGCACGAGGTCTTGCAGCGTAAGCCCGTGCGAGACCAGCTTCTCGGGGCTGGGAGCGACCTGGTACTCCTTGGCATAGCCACCAATGGTGTTGATCTCGGTCACACCGGGCACGGTGCGCAGTTGCGGCTTGATGATCCAGTCCTGGATTTCGCGCAGGTCGGTGGGCGTGTAGGGCGTGCCATCGGGTTTCAGCGCGCCCTCCTTGGTTTCCACCGTCCACATATAGATTTCGCCCAGGCCGGTGGCGATGGGCCCCAGCGTGGGTGCCAGGCCGCCGGGCAGCTTGGCCTTGGCTTCCTGGATGCGTTCGTTGACCAGTTGCCGCGCGAAGTAGATGTCGGTGCCGTCCTTGAAGACCACGGTTACCTGCGACAGGCCATAGCGCGAGAGCGAGCGTGTCTGCTCCAGATTTGGCAGGCCGGCCATGGCCGTCTCGATCGGAAAGGTGACGCGCTGCTCGGACTCCAGCGGCGAGAAGCCTGGCGCTTCGGTATTGACCTGGACCTGGACGTTGGTGATATCCGGCACGGCGTCTATCGGCAGGCGCTGATAGCTGAACACGCCCAGAATGGCCATGCCCAGCACGCACAGCAGAACCAGCCAACGCTGGGCAATGGCAAAGCGGATGATTTTTTCAAACATGGGTGCTGATCTCTTTGGTCAGACCGCCGCATCGCCGCGTTGGCCGGTGCGGATGCGGACGATGTCCACGAGCTCGGTGACGGCAATGACGCCGTCGCCCGCCTGGCCCGTGTGGGCCGCCTCTTCGATGGTCTGCACCAGCGAGGCCAACTGATCGTCAGCGCAGTACATCACCAGGACCACGCGCGCATGGCTGTCGGGGACCAACTCGTCGGCGACATAGGCATGCCCGGCACCGTGACCACGAGGATGGCCCTGGGCCTTGAACACAGTAAAACCAGGCAGGTGCGGAAGTCGATGCAAGGCCTCCTCGACCCTCTCCAGGCGATGCGGCTGCAAGATGGCAGTGATTTGCTTCATGGCTTGCTCCTCAGTGGTCGTGGCTGGCACCGGCTTTGCCGATGTCTGCCTTGATGAGATAGCT
Organism: uncultured Burkholderiales bacterium; assembly: GCA_945952065.1. GTDB lineage: Bacteria > Pseudomonadota > Gammaproteobacteria > Burkholderiales > Burkholderiaceae_C > Paucibacter_A. Next base: position 78,290 of record CAMFGY010000002.1, read on the forward strand.
GTTCTTGGCGGCATAGCGCTCGCCAGCGGACAGTCCTTTGAGCACCTCCACATGGCGGCCGTCGCTGCGGCCGAGCTCCAGCGGCCGGGCCTCGAACTGCTGGCCATAGCGGCCGAACACGACAGACCAATCGCGCAGGGTCTGGACGGCATCCACCGAAACAGCCACCGGCACCTCGACCTCGTCCGAGGTCAGGTCCACCGTGACGGACAGGCCGGGGCGCCACAGGCCCTTGGGGTTGGCCAGGACCAATCGCGCCATCGCGTTGCGGCTTTGTTCGCCCACCAGCGCGCCGACATAGCTGAGCTTGGCGGTGGCTTGAGCTTCGAGGCTGGATGCCTTGACAGTGCCCATGTCGCCCACCTTGAGTCGGTTCACCTCCTTGGCCGGTACGGTCAACTCCACCCACACAGTGGACAAGTCGGCCACCTGGAATATGGGGGCGTCCTCTTTCAACACTTCGCCGACGCTGATCTTCTTGTCGGTGACCACGCCGTCAATGGGCGAGCGGATTTCGTAGCGGGTCAGGCCTTGCGTGGAGGTGCTGGCGCCTGAACCCAATGCCCCCAGCGAGGCCAGCTTCTGGCGTGCGCTCTCAAGGGTGATCTCGGCTTCCTGGAAGGCCTGGCGTGCGCTCAGATAGTCCTGCTCGGCCGTGATCTTCTCTTCCCAGAGCTTCTTCTCTCGCTCATAGGTCGTCTTGGCCAGGGCCATGCGTTTCTGGGCGGCCAGCAACTCGCTGCGCTGGTCGGCCAGGGCCTGGCTTGAGATGACGGCCAGGACCTGCCCCTGGCGCACGCGGTCGCCCGCATTGGCGCGCACCGCTTCGACGACACCAGCCAGCCGGGGTGTGACGAACACGCTGCGATCCTGGTTCAGCTTAACTTCACCAAGCATTTGCACGCTGCTGCGAATGCGTGCCGGCCCCGCCGCCGCAATCTCCACTCCATTGCGTTTGAGCTGCTCGTCGCTGACCTGCACGCGCGCCTCCACCTGCTCGAACTTGAACTCAAATGCTTGGCCACCAAGCTGCGCTTGGATGGTGCCGTTGAAGGAGTGAGGTTCCTCCACGACGGCAGAGCCCTTCAAATAATCCTTCTCGACGGCAAAGGCAAACGGCTGAGGCTGGCGACCCAGGCGATCCAAGGTCACGCTGACCTTGGCCTGATTCGGCGCCAGCGGCTTGCCATCGCGGTACAGATAGACGCGGAATTCTGGTTCCACATCGGTCTCGTAGATGGTCAGCTCAAGGCCGAAGTTATCCTTGGTGAACAGCTTGCCGCCATGCGGGCCTTTGCTTGGAGCCGCGGCTTCGTCGTGATGCTCCTTGTCGCCATGCTTGTCGTCATGGCCATGGCCCTCGTCATCCTTGGCCTTTTTGCCGTGGTGCTCGTCATCGGCATGCGCGGCACTCTCGGCGTGGCCGTGTCCGTCGCCGGCCGACTTGGCTGTCTCGCTGCGCAGGATGGCCACGCCAAGCACCAGTCCAACGATCAGCACCGCGGCAATGGCCACGGCGGACTTCTTGTTCTTCGATTCAATCAACATGTGTTCTTACTCCTGAGATTGACGAGCTTGGCTGGGGTCTTGGCCCAGCAAGCGGTCGAGTTCGGCGGCAGCGCGGTAGGCATCTGCTGTGCTGCGCAGGATTTGCTGGCGCAGTTGGAACAGCGTGCGCTGGGCATCGAGCACATCGAGGAAGGCGAACTTGCCCAGCTCGTAGCCCTTCACCGCAGCGTCATAGGCTGACTGCGCAGTGGGTAGCACCTCGGTGCGCAGCATCTGCACCTGCTGGCGGGTCAGGCGCAGCTTCTCCACCGTCTGAGACACATCGGTTTGCAGCCGCAAGGTGGCGGCGCTGAGCGCTTCGCGCGCCTGGTCTTCACGGCGCAGCGCTTCCATCAGGTTGCCCTGGTTGCTGTCCATGATGGGCAGCGGGATCGACAGGCCCATCACCGCTTGCGTGCGGCCCTGCTCGGCAGCGCGCTTGGCGCCCAGCGTGACCGTCAGGTCCGGGATGCGCTTGGCGCGTTCGCCGCTGGCCAGCGCCTGGCGCCTGGCGATGTCCAACTGCGCCAAACGGATTGCCGGCGCCTGCGCCATCTGTTCGCCCAGGCCTTGGTCGGACGGCATCTCCGGCAGTGCTTCGGCATTGCCATCCGCGCGATCAAAGGCGACCTTGCCGGCCCCCCAGAAGGAAGCCAGGCGCTGCCGTGCCAGCAACAGATCGCTCTGCGCTTGCGCCAGCTCGGAGCGAACGCCGGCTTCGGCAACCTGAGCCTTGGCATGCTCCAGCGGAGGTACCTTGCCTGCCTGAAGACGCTTGCCGGCGATGCCGGTGGCATTGCGTGCGAGATCCAGCGAGGCTTGCACCAAACGGGACTGCTCCTGCGCGCTGAGCACCTCGAAGAAGGCGCTGGAAACAGCTGCGCGCAACTCGGCCTGCTTGGACTGCAGCGCCACGCCAGCCTGCTCCCGGGCGCTGGCCGCAGCGGCCAGTCGTGCCGAGCGTTTGCCGCCCAATTCGATGGGCTGAGACCACTGCACGGTGGTCGTGCGCGTGGCGCTGCGTGTGTCTTCCACCAGCAGGCCCAGCTCAGGGTTGGGGCGCGCGCCGGCTTGCTGCTCCGCACCTTCCATCGCTTGCAGTTCCAGCCGAGCGCTGGCCAGCTCGGGGTTGTGGGTCAGGGCCAGGCGAAGCGCCTCGGCCAGCGTCATGGTCGAACTGATCGGGGCCGCATCGGCGGCACGCGGGGCAGCGGCAGGCATGGCCACGCCATCCGCAGCCAGGGTATGGGAACACAGCGCCGCCAATAGCAGCGGCGCAAAAAAGCCTTGAGGATGGCTTCGCATCGAACTCTCCGGGTTGTTGAAACAACAAGGGACGGTTCGGCGCGGCGTCAGCTCGCGTCAGCGAGCAAGTCAGTCAGGGGAAGAAACGACGCGCCGAATCAGGCGCGCAGCCAATTGGGGCGTTCGAGCCCGTCGGGCACGAAGGACTCCACCAGGCATGGCCGGTCCGCTGAAGGCGGGGTGCTGCCCGGTTCGGAGATGACAAAGCTGTCGTTCGGCGCAAGCGCCGCAGGGCTCAGGTGGCAATGGCCGTGATCAAGGTCGGCTGCGAGCAAGACGCTCTTGACCGCAGGCTTGCCTGCCGTTTCTTCGGCGCCATGCGAATGCGCATGGTGACCGAAATGCGGCCGGTGCTTCGGCGTCGTTTCCTCATGCCCGCAATAGCTGGCCGCTGTTGCCCAGGAGAACTGGGTCAGCACCAACAGGGCGAGGATAAAGACGATGCAACGGCGCATGGCGGGAAGTATATCGAAGGCTCAGTCAGGCAAGACTCAACGCGGATCGCGAACGCGCAGCAGCCGCAAGCCGTTGAAGACCACCAGGAGACTCGCGCCCATGTCGGCGAACACGGCCATCCACATGCTCGCGTCGCCGATCACGGCCGCGATCAGGAACACGAACTTGATGCCCAGGGCGAGGCTGATGTTCTGCCACAGGACCGCATGCGTACGCTGCGACAGGCGGATGGTCTCTGGCAAGCGCCGCAAATCGTCGTTCATCACGACCACGTCAGCGGCTTCCATGGCCGTGTGCGTACCTGCCGCGCCCATGGCAAAGCCGATGTCGGCCTGGGCCAGGGCCGGTGCGTCGTTGATGCCGTCGCCCGTCATGGCCGTTGGGCCATGAGCGGCCTGCAAGGCCTGGATGGCAGCCAGCTTCTCTTCGGGCAGCAAATTGCCGTGCACTTCGGCGATGCCTGCCTGGGCCGCGATAGCCTCGGCAGTGGCCTGGTTGTCGCCGGTGAGCATGATTGGCGTGACGCCCAGCGCCTTCAGCTCCGCCACCGCTTTTTGCGACGAAGCCTTGATGGTGTCGGCGACGGCACAGAGCGCCAGCACGCCGCACTCGCTCGCCAGCAGGGTCACGGTGCGCCCAGCCTGTTCATGCGCACGCAGCCGGGTTTCAATTTCGGGCGTGCATTGGCCGCGCTCCTCGATCCAGCGATGGTTTGCCAGCACATAGGCCGCGCCGTCGATTCGACCTTGCACGCCGCGCCCGGGCGCAGCGGCAAAGTCATCGACTTCCCGCTGAACCGCTGATGCGTCGCCAGCTTGCAAACCTTGTGCAATCGCGGAGGAGACGGGATGGTCCGAGCGGTTTGCAAGGCTCAGAGCCAGGGAGGCCAATTGCGCATGGTCCGTAGCAGAATCTACCGGTTCAAATTCCATCAGCCGTGGCTTGCCTTCGGTGATCGTGCCGGTCTTGTCCAGCGCCACGGCCTTGAGCTTGCGCGCATCTTCCAAGTACACACCACCCTTGATGAGAATGCCACGGCGCGCCGCAGCGGCCAGGCCGCTGACCACCGTGACAGGCGTCGAGATGACCAGCGCGCAAGGGCAGGCGATGACCAGCAGCACCAGGGCCTTGTAGAGCGCCTGCATCCAGGTCCATCCCATCAACCAGGGCGTGAGCAGAGCAACGGCCAGGGCCAGCACGAACACCGCAGGTGTGTAGATTGCAGCGAAGCGATCCACAAAGCGTTGGGTCGGTGCTCGCGAGCCTTGAGCCTGCTCGACCGCATGGATGATGCGGGCCAGCGTGCTGTCCGAGGCGGGTGCCGTGACGCGGAATTCAAGCGCCGCCACCTGGTTGATGGTGCCGGCATAAACCTCGTCACCTGGCCCCTTGTCGATTGGCATACTTTCGCCGGTGATCGGTGCCTGGTCGATGGCACTGGTGCCCGTCAGGATCACGCCGTCGAGCGGGACGCGCTCGCCGGGTCGAATCCGAACCGTGGCCCCGACGGCCACCGAGGCGGTGAGCTGTCGAACCCATGTGCCGTCGTCCTGGCGCACCTCCGCCTCTTCCGGCGCCATCGCCAGCAAGCTCTTGATGGCGTTGCGGGCTCGGTCAACGGCGCGTGCCTCGATCAACTCGGCAATGGCATACAACGCCATGACCATTGCGGCTTCGGGCCATTGCCCGATCAGGAAAGCACCTGTGACGGCAACCGCCATCAGGCCATTGATGTTGAGGCGCCCGGCTTTCAGCGCCATCAAGCCCTTCTTGTACGTGCTGAAGCCAGCCAAGGCGATGGCGAGGCCGGCCAGGGCCATCTCGGCGACCCGGGCAGGCAGGCCATCTGCCGCGAGGAAGAACACACCTTCCGCTGCAATGGCGAGCGCCAGCGCGAGAACGAGTTTTGGCAGTTCTGACTTCAGCGGCTCGGGTGCAGCATGGTCCGAATCGTCTTGCCCATCTGCGCTGGGCCGATCCAGCGACTGCGGGTCAAAGCCGATCTTGCGGACTGCGGAGAGCGCGGCCTCCAACGCGGCAGGACTTGCCGACAGGGACATGACGCGCTGCCCAAGGTCGAAGCGCAAGGCATCAATGCCAGAAATCGGCTCCAGCGCCCGGCGAATCTCGGACTCCTCGGAGGCGCAGTCCATGGTGTTGATGCGAAACCGCTGGGCCGAACCACCCAGGTTTGCGACTTGCGGCGAACTCGCCGGTGCAGTTGCCCCACAGGCGGAGCCGCAGCAGGCATTGCCCGAAGGCACGGTACTGGCGTTCTGAATGTCCATGTGGCAATTGGGAACCCTGTAGCAGGTGTAGAGTCAAGCGCTTCAAACGAAGAATCGGGTGCGTTCATGAAGATTGGGGACTTGGCCACGGCTACGGCCACGCAGGTGGAGACGATCCGCTTCTATGAGCGTGAAGGCCTGATTCCAGCCCCGGCACGCACGGCGGCCAATTACCGCAGCTATGACGAGTCCCACGTCGAACGCCTCGCCTTCATCCGCAAATGCCGGTCGCTGGACATGGCGCTGGACGAGGTCCGAGACCTGCTGCGACTCAGGGACGAGCCCCGGAGCGGGTGCGGCGATGTGAACCTCCTGCTGGACGCGCACATCGAGCATGTGGCGCAACGGGTTGCCGAGCTGACAGCCTTGAAACAGGATTTGATGGCCCTTCGGTCCCGTTGCCATGGGCCAAGCGCAAACGCCGACTGCCAAATCCTGAAGGAACTGAGCTCGGGAGCCGCAGCGCGCGATACAGGCCGGTCAACAAACGCCAGACAGCACCCCGGGGGAGTCCATGGCATCAATCCGCAGCGAAGCACCGGCCGGCGCTGATCGCTTGCGCGAACGCTGCAGGTGCGGCGCACAGCTGGCAATGACTGACGCAGGGCTCAGGCTCGTGGCCGACGCCTCGATCATCAGCGACAGTAGCCAGCCGGTGAACGGGTTTCTGCGTTGCGCCATGTCCCTTGCGCTGTCGGATTCGCAGCCTCAACGCTCCGTGGACTTTAGCCAGGGGATCACAATGCCAGGTCCCGTATTCGCCGGTTGACTGCTGTAAGATCACATTCGACCAGGCCCGTCGCCCAGAGCGTCTGATTTTTCTCCCCCTTGAGGGACCCGCAAAGCCCAGCTCCGCTGGGCTTTTGCCTTTCCAAATGTCAGCGCTCGCATGCTTGCAGCCGCATAGACTCCGCGGCAAGGCTTTCTACGCTCAAGCGCTTCCATCGCCGATGCCAGCGTCGAGGGCACCGCCCCGCCCTCCAAAAGCAGGCGCAAATGCTGGGCCATATTGAGACGGTGGCTTACCTCACTGCGGACCGACGTCGAGACGGTTGCGGATGGCTTCTTGGACATGCGGCAAGAGGTATCATGTCCGAACTGCCTTCGCTACGAAATGCCCAACAGCCTGGCTTGACGCAGGCCAAGACCTTGGGCGTTCGGCGCTCGTGCCCGGCTTCTGATCCGTTGATCAGGTCACTCCGGCTCAGCGGATCGAGACCAAGACTTCAAGAAGTCCTGGCGTTCTTGTTCGCTGAGGATCCCAGAAAACGGCGAGGTCTGCCGCAGAACCTGACCTCGCTCAGTCTCTTCAACCGCCGCAGCAAGCGCCGCATCCATGCCGAGATCGACCAGCTTTTGCCACTCAACGACATACGGCAGGGAGGACAAGTTCACCTTTTCGTATTGCCGATTCAATGTCTGCTGAACGAGGTTGAACAACTCCGGGTCGCGCCTGATCTTCTGCACCACCAAGCGGTGCAGCGCCAAGCTTTTCCCGTCAATATCGGCTGGGCTGAACACGCGATGAACTTACAAAGGCCAGCGATGCATTGATACGTCGGCGTTGCCTGCGCCGCTGGCTCAATGCTGCACACTTCTGAGGCGGATGGCGCACACGCAGCGATACGCTCAGGATGCCGCGTGAAGTCGCCGACCCAGCCGGAGGGTGTGAAATAGTCATCGCCGAGAACATCAAAGCCACGATGTTCAGGCGGACGGCCATCATGCACGAGCGGCAGCACTGCTGCCGCAATCGAACGATAACGGGTTGGGTAACCGTTGCCTGATTCGAACTTTGCCTGGCCCTGTTCCACAAGCCGGTCGATCCAGTCAAGGCCGCCTATGCCGCATCGCCAGCTTACAAGCGTACGGACATCGTCCAGCTTCGCAGGCGCATCTCCGTCGGCAAGTGAAATGACTATGAGCCAGCCCAGCATCTTTGTTCCCGATGGCGCAGCAGGCCGAATCTCTCATTGGCCTACAGCCGGACGGATGGTCAGTGGCGGCAGACACTTACGAACGACCCTGAATTTAAGCGGTGAACTGAAATTACCTGAAATTGACCAAATTCGGTAGCGTCCCATGCCGCTCCTAGCCGGCGCAGCGATGTTCGGAAGACCGCGTTGCGATTCAATGCAAAGGGTCGGCGACGTTCGGCAAACCGGTCATCCTGGAGCGCTGGCAGGTCAACCGCGTTGGCGCCGCCGAGAAGGCTGCGCACGACATGCTCAAGGCACGTGGGAAGTGGCGCAAGAACATTCCTGGGACCGAGTGGTTCAACACGACAGTCCCAAAGATTCAGTCGATCATCGATTTCGTCACCGCAGGCTAGCGCCTTGCCTCGCTGAGTGCTATCTTGGCGGCGCCATGCCAAGGAAAGCTCTACTTCCGCAGCCCGTACAGCTGCAGACCGCACCGAAATCGGTGCTGAACGTAGCGCTGCACGCCCGGATCTTGGCCGAGGGTACGGCCAAGGCAAGTACCTGGGAATCGGCCATGGCTGCACTTGAACGGGTAAGGGTGGCCCGCCATCAGGCTGGAAAATCCGAGTCGTTATCCCCGTAATTTGCGTGAAATCAACAAGTTACGCGATCTTTGGTGGGAACGAGTTGGCGAATGAGCTTGCGATATGGAGTTAACGTAAAAGAGCGGCCGCAACATGTCCTAGGACAAGATTTCAGGTATAGTTGCTCCCAACAACGCCACCACGCCATCTTTGGTTGAAAGGCCAAAGAGTCCCGAGAGGGGGCGCACCAGGGTTGGTTACGTTTTTCGCGTCAGCGGTAAAAAAGCCTCGCATCAGCGGGGCTTTTTTACGTCCGCACTTTGCTAAACGATTCGACGCTAGAAGCTCCAGAGGAGGTCGTCCCTCCAAGTTCCCTGGCCCCACGGAAGGAAGCCTGCGGCAGAGCCTATGTCAACCGCGCTTTGCCAGTCCAGGAATGTGTAGAGCTTTCGACTCCACATGGAGCGCGGATCCACGCACCTCAGCAACACGGCGATCACGACCATCAGCGTTCTGAGATCAGTGCCTGGCCCCTGGAACAACTGTGCCACGCTGGGGTCGCGAGGCGCAGTGGGCGCAAACGGAAAGGTCTTGTGGGTGATGCGGCCGTGATGCGCGCATCTGTTCCGGAGGACGCTGAGGGAATGGAACCAGTCTTCCAAGATCGTGTGATCGATCCGCTTGCCGCTCGGGTACTTCCAGGAGTCCGAAATCTGCTTTTGCTCCGAAGCCTCGAGTCCCTCAAATAGGAATGCCCACGTTCGGAAGCTGGCGCATTCCCTGACCATCCAGCCTGGTGGCATGCGGGTGGCCGGATCGGTGTACTTCGCGTAGTACCGGTCAAGGAACTGATGGGTATCGCTGCTCCGTCGAGCATAGGGCTGACCGCGATTCAGGTCGAATTCCGCGGCGCTGGCGAGAGCGTCCAAGTTGTCCGCATGCTTGCCTGCCTTAAACGGCTTAGGCGACAGTGGCCAGTGCGATCCATGAGCCCGCGACAGATGATCGCAAATGGACGCACGGATTGCGACCTCGAGCTGACTGAGGCCTTCGATGCAATGCATGCGCAGTGATGCGTCCAAGTCATGCAGGGCAACGATCCTCTCGATGCTCGCACCGGCCTTGAAGTTATGGCGGTTGCCGCCTCCGCCACCATGAACGAAGGGGAGCATGAATCCACTGAGGCGGAAATAGCCAACGCGATCCAGGACCCTGCGCGCCATCGCCAGTTCGTCGGGAGAGTTCAGCGGTAAGCCTCGTTGAGACATCAGATCAATCAACTTTTGCTGACTCAATGGAAGCTTGGTGAATTTCATTGGCGAGGGCGGGTTGGACAAACACTAAATATCTCAATTGGACCAGACCGGTGATGCGGCGGGCGGCCGATGGCGCGGCAAACAACGGCTAAATGCACCCCGGTCTAACGAACGCCGCGGGCGTTTTTCGCCCAACCTCAAATCTAAAATTTGCGGACTCCGAAAAGCGTTATGGAAGAGATTCATGGCGCCAAATGGGCTAAGGACCGCATCATGACCACTTCAGACTTTTGGCATCAAGCATTCATTGCAGCGCTCACCCGGCTGCCAGCCGAAGAGGCGAAAGCTGAGGCCGATCGTGCCTTTGACCTCGCAGTGGATCATTGGGATGAGGTCAAGAAGCGTTGGGGCGGGGTTGTGCAAGTGTGGGCGCCCTACGATCAGCTCGACATCACGAACATGGGGCGCCCCGCGGCCAAGGCCACCTAGTCCGGCGTGTCGCCAAGTCGGAGGCCTTGCTCCGCAAGCCATTCGACAGCATCTTGATAGGTCGGATGTCCCGCCGAGAGAACCTCTATCGGCGATGACCCGAACACCACGACCCAGTATTCATACTCAGGCGGGTCTAGCAGTTCGCCGTCGTTGTCAGGCTTTGCTACCGCGACGATTCCGACCTTTCGGCCTTTTGGCGGCCGTCCTGCGCTCATAGGCTTCATAGTCCTCCCTCTTTCGGCAAGGATTCTCCCACGCAGGTCGCGACGCCTAGCTTATCAACGAACCGGCAGGTAAAGCGACAAGCCGCAGTCCGATATCCGATCATCTCAGCTTGCTCAGGATGTCTCGATGCACCCCGCTTGGCTAAGCCCAAGGCCTTGGGTGACGGGTTGGTCACCGCGAAGTAGAGAGCGAATAAGGGCGGCCCCTTCGGACCCGAAAGCAGCTGAGGATCAACCGACAGGAAGCGGATCCGAGCCGGCACCTTGCGGAGGTGATCGATCCGAGGGACACCGTACTTCTTGTCTTCGACCGAAACCCCCAGCCATGCGTTGGTTGGCACCTGCCTGGCTTTGAAGAAGCGCGCCATGCGCGCTGCTCGTTTCGTGAGGATCTGATACCAGCCCCGACAGCGAGGAGATGCCTCGCCGCCAATCGGCTTATGCTCGCCACCCACCCCTCCCCGGCAATTGCGGTGAATTGCGGTGAATTGCGGTCCAACACCGCAATTGCGGCTCCCGACAGCAATTGGGCCAAGGCCTGACTTGCTTCGTTTTCTCCTGATCGCCACACCGGCCCTCTTCCCCAGACAGAAAAAAGCCCCGGCCATGGGCCGAGGCTGGAAAGCCTAACGCTGTCATCACGCTGAGGCTCCTGCTCAGGGAGGGAAAGCAGGGGCGACACCTCGCGGCGCTGCCGGACACCACTTTACCAAGCGTCGCATGATTGGATGCTGGGACAAACGCGCGGCCTGCTGCTGCAGCGTCGCGCGGTCGGCATCGAGCATACCGCCTCAGCTTTCGTCCAAACCCTGAAACTGCAGCGGATCGACTAGGTCTCGCAGGGAGACGCCGATGGACTTGGCCAGCGCCTCGGCGCTATCGAAAGAGATGTTGATCGTGCCGCGCTCAACACGGCTGAGATATGCCCGCGACACGCCAGCCTCCAGCGCCAAGCCCTCTTGGGTCACATCCTTCAAGCGACGAGCTCGACGAAGGTTGCGAGCAAATATCTCTCTGGCGGTGGGGAGCGGCTTGGCTTTGGACATGGGCCAAGCATGTATTTTGGGGGCTTCCTTCTCTACACCTTTCGTTATACATTTGGTGCTCTTTGTGGATCATTTAGATTCACATGAAAGCCTTAATGAATAACACATAGCACAAACAGAACCATCTGATGATCGTTCTACCTGGGGAGGAAGGAATGAATTTTGAGGGACATCGCGCTGCAACCTTGGTTGCAGCGCTCGGGCTTCTGCTCGCGCATGACATCTACGCAGCACCACCGTCCACACGAATCGGGGCACCGCGGCTGACACTCGACAACGCGGCCGTCGCGTCACAGCGCGATACCAACCCCGCACTCAACGGATCCGTCGGCGACTGGCATCCGGCGCCGCCGGACCCCACATTGCAAGCGGCGGCCCATGCCGCCCGGCAGGACTCAAACCCCGTCCTCAATGGCACGGTGTCTTCCAGGACGCCCTTCAGTCTCGGCGAGAGCCTGTCCATCGGTGCAGCCTGGACCGCATACGAGCATTGCCATTGGCGCGAGGCGTTCGAAGGGTTTGTAGCGCACGCCGATGCGGGAGATTTCCACGCCGCACGCATGGCGTTGGCCATGGTCAGGCACGGCGATGCGCTCTACGGGCAGACCTTTGAGGTGTCCGGAACCCGACGGATGGCCTGGTTCCACGCCATTGAGCTCGGGCCGGCCAAGCAAGGCCAAGGTGTCCCCGCGGCTTCGCATACCGCTCTCGATCGCATCCCCGCGGAAGTTCCTCAATAGCTGATGCGCACAGTGATTTGCACCCGCGGCAATCGTCTCGCTCACGCGGTTGCGCCTTCCGCTCGATTCCCAAAAACAATGGAGAACCCCATGCACTTCGTCCGCATCGCAGCCGCTGCAGCCATCATTGCTGCGCTGAACCCCGCTCACGCCGGTGTCAGCAAAGCGGTGGACACCACCGGCGTCATTCAGAACTTCGACATCCTCGGCGTCAAACTCGGCATGACCGAAGCCCAGGCGGTGGCCGCCATCAAGCAACGTTTCCCAGATGGCACCAAGGAAAGCCGCGGCCGCACCATCAAGCTGAAGCTGTCGGACTACATGTGGCCCAATTCAGTCACACGTGCGCCAATACGCGCCGGCATCCGCTTCGATCTGTTCCCCGAGCAGAAGAGCAACTACGACTTCGTCAAGATCCTGATCAACGACGGCAAGGTCTGGGCCGTCTGGCGCGATGACACAACGTCGACCTACGCGTACGAGAAGACCATTGGAGACATGGGCACCAAGTATGCTGGCGCAACTCCGATCAACGACTATTTCGACATCCTCGTCAATGGGCAACGCAAAGGCGATGGCTCCAAGACCCTCACGGGCTTCGAGCTCTATCAGGGGGCATGCAGCGACAACACCTTGCCATTCGGCCGAGTCAACCAGGGAGACTCGATGCGCCTTGAGAACGGCTGCAACAAGGTTTTCCGCGTCAACTACGGCGTGATCTCCACCAGCGGTGTGAAGTCCATGGGCAACGGAAGCGCCCAACTCGTGGACCTGGACACGGGCCGGGCGTTCTTTGCATCCATGGCGAACGCTGCTGCAAACAGCGCCGCCAAAGAAGCAACCGTGGGCGCCAAGCTCTAAAGCAGACGCCCGCATCCATCGTCGCCAAGACCGTTGACGCTTTTCCAGGATCGCCAGGCGTCCTTGCCGTCAAGCCGAAACAGGTCCGTTGTTACAGCGCGGCGTTCAAGGCGCAGACTCGGGGCGTATGCGCTGAGTCTGGCACCTCGGTCGATGAGGTTGGCGCCGTCATTGAGGCTGGGATGCTTGTCCGGCTGCTCTCGTGGCCGATTCGACGAATTCCCGTCCCTGTTCAGCTAGTGCGGCGAGGCGCCGAACTCGGGGGTCGCCATCAGCGGGCAGAAATCCTTCAAGCAGGAACATCTTGTTTGGGCCTGTGACGTGTCCGATTTCTTGCTCGAGCGCGGCAGCCTGAGGATGCTCACCAGGCAATGGCTGAACGAGCCCAAGTTCGACGGCTTTCTGCAGGTGAGGGGAATTCAAAACGCCTGCAATTACGGCATGCAGTGGAGCATCCGATTGCACGACGGCTGACCAGATCTTCCCCAACTCATGCGGCGTGGTTTCGGGGCCGTATTCAGGCCGGCTGGTGGAACCAAAGAACCTGTAGCTCACTGCAGCCGGCACGAACCGGGTCGCTTCGGTCAACGCACGTTCGTCGTGGCTCGAGGCTGCCAGCACAAGCGCACGTGCTGTTTGAGCGTCCACGTCCTGCTTGACCTGCTTGTCCACCTTGCCTGAGAGGACGACCGCGCCGTAGGTGGTCACCGCGCAGATGAGCTCAGAGGCATGCACGTGCGCAAAGAAACCGCTCTCTCTTGCGGTTTCAAGCAGGGGTTTCATCAGACTCGCTTCGATAACGGGCGATTCCGCCGTCTCGATGCAATCCGAGCCACGCGCCGCCAGCAACCCAAACGCTTCCCCGCTCATGCTTTCGAGCAACGCGGCATGACCAGCTTTGCCGAAATCGCGCATCTTCGGCCCCAGCCCAAAAAGGAAATCAGCCATCGGGGCCTTGTCCGTACGAAAGACTTCCAAGGCATCGGCGAAGGAATTGCCGAGCGCCTTGCCCACAGTATCGGCATCAGAAATTTCCGCGAGCAACTGCTCGGGGACGGTCGGAACGGACAACTTGCTGGATCTCATGGCGTGGCCTACTAATCTCAATCAACCCTTGGAAACTGTATATGTCGAACCTGTACACCGATAGCACACAGGAACGATTGACTCTGCGTCAAATCTACCAGCAAGGGATGCTGTTGCGGTCCAAGCTGACAGCGCTCGAGCGCGAATTGTTCATGCCACGTGGCGGCGCAGCCGACATGGCAGAGGTGGCCTCGCAAAGCTGAACACGGCGACGAGTGGGAGCGCGGTCCTTTGATTTGCCCCGAGGGTCTGGGTGGCAAGGAGACCAGAGATGAGCAGAAGACCCCGCCGCAACCGCTCAGCGGTATTCAAGGCCAAGGTAGGGCTGGATGCCATTCGCGGCGAAAAGACGCTGGCGCAGACATCGACGGTTGATCTTCCAAAATCAAAGTGTCAGCACAATCGTGTCGAGGCTATCCCGATAGAGACATCACCCATGGTCTGGCCACGTGATCTCGACCCGATGAGATTGGCCTTGCACAACAGTGACGACAGCGGACCTCCGCTCAGGAGTAGCAATTGAACTCTGGCCCAGTCCTCTATGTGGGCGATCCTCACGGCTGCCTTAACCATGTCACCCAATACGCGAACGACTTGCATGCGTCCGCGGTCGTGCTTTTGGGCGACATCCAGCCTCTACGCCCCCTTCACGTCGAGCTCGAAGGCATCTTTGAGCGGGTGTGGTTCATTCATGGCAACCACGACACCGACTCGAAGCAAGACTTCGAGCATCTTTGGGACAGCAAGCTGGCCGATCGCAATGTCCACGGGCGTGTCGTCGTACTGCCCGACGGAACCCGCTTGGCCGGGCTCGGAGGCGTGTTTCGCGAGTCGGTCTATTACCCTGGCGTACGTGATTCAGAGCCGAGGTATCGGAACCGCACTGCACACGCAAGGCTTACGCCTCGGCAAGTCCGCTGGCGCAACGGACCAGCATTGCGACATTGGTCAAGCATCTACCCAGACGAAATCGACTCCCTCTCGGAGCAGGAAGCGGATGTACTGATCACCCATGAAGCGCCTGGTTATCACCCGAACGGATTCAGCATCCTCGACACGCTTGCACAAACGATGGGCGTGAAAGTCTCGGTTCACGGACACCATCACGACGCAATCGATTCAAGTAGCGATTGGCAAAGGCAGGGCTTCAAATCTTTTGGCGTTGGCCTGGCTGGCATCACCTCGATCGACCTGGAAGGCAATGCACTGGTCGTTGTTCCTGGACGGGATGACAGCTCCCGTAAAGCGCACCGGCAAGGCGCCTACGAAACCCTCAAGGCCTTCCGAGAGTGAGATGTGTGATGTTGCTGGGATCTTCCTGATGTCCTGCACGGCACGCTTGAATCAATGGTGCCGAGGAGTGGCACCGGATTGGGATCGGGGACGTCCCGCGCGCAATGCCCTACCGCCATCGCATCCATCTTGAGTCAAATGAGCCATGGGAAACTTGTCCAGCAATGCAAAAAAGACCCGCAATTAAAATAAAATGCGAATGTCTGATATCGCCAGGCCATAAAGCCCCGCATTTAATGCAACTTTATGCAAATATCAGTATTAAATAAAGTCGTTTACTGACAACGCTGCAATACCTTGATTTTCCTGGGGCGCTTAATGCAAAGATATGGCAAAGTCGTTTCCGCACTCTCCCCACATATAAAAAATAATCGCAATTTCTGGAAATATAGTTGTTTCCTAGCATTAAGGCATTTATGGAACCAACACAGAAAATCACACAAAGCAGCCAACAAGGTCAAATCACTTGACAGCCCCTCCGAAGCAGAACTGATTGGCTGCTGCAAAAATAACTGATGACAGGTGCAATAATTTGTGCAAGCATGTCGGCACGAACGAACACAACACTTGACGAGCCGAAGCAATGCACCCCGAATCCATCGAAATTCCCGACGATTTTCCAAGGGAGACGCCAATTGGATCTATTGGCGGCGTCCAGCCCAAAGTTCTGGTTCGACAGATAGATGGGAAATATGCTTCCGGGAGAACAGAGGAAGAAATTTTCGATAGATTCGACAATTGCCGGGATCTAGTTGATCAACTCCATATCTATTGCCAGCGAAAGTTGAGAGAAAGTCCCGAGTTACCTATCGACGCCCTTTTGCCCAAGGTGAGAAACGCTGTCATTGAGAAATCTTGGGATGTGAGTGCCGCAGAACTAGATTGGATCATGTCAAAGCTATCCAATCGCTTTATAAAAGCTTCTCCAAACCAGAACTTCTAGGTCAAAATAATCTTACCCACTAGTTTTTACCAGGTTCAATATTCACCTGCAAACGGAGAGTCATGTACCTCCTAACCGGATACACCGCCTACCGAAGTGCCGTGCGGCTTGACTCCACCAAATCGTCGCTGAGCGGACTGCGTCCGAGCGAGGTGCTGGCCATCGATATGCGAGCAGTCGTCGTTTCTGCACCGTCTCTTCATGCGGGTCTACTAAACGGCGGCCATCCGAACACAACAGGATAGAAACATGACTGCATTCGTTAATCAACCCGGTGACGCCTCTGGTGGTCCCGAAACGGGCAACTTGTTGTCAAGCGAACCTGAAAAGCGGGCCATTGAACTGCAGTTGATTGAGCGAATGTTGTCGCCTTTGCAGTCAATTTCGGCGTGTCGCTTTGGCCGTTTTGTTGCAACTGCCTCTGAAGATTCCGCGTCTGCAAATTTTGCTCGCATGACTGACCCGTCTACGGATGTGCAGTTAGCAAAGTTTGAACAAGAAGTCACGACGAGCTCAGACTTTGGTCAATTTCGCGGCCGAAGAGAGCGTAACTGACGATTTTCAGCTTGCTGCAAGCACTTGGCATCGCACTCCAGCTTCGGTGGAGTGATCTTTTTTACAGCTTCAGTTCCCCTCCAGACGTGCTTGGTCTGCTCGACGCACAAACGAATTCAGCTTGTGCTTTGAGCAAGCGTCCTCCGCAGCCTTGACTCGGCGGGCATAGTGGTTGACGCAGGCGAGGGCCTATGTGCGAGCCCACTTCACGACCACAACCTCCACCGCCTACGGAAGCCATTCTGCAGCGTACCAATCGACCAGTGAAGGAATGGATCCATCTGCGTGTAGCTCGGGTCGTTGTCATAGTCCACGCCACGAAGCCGCCGAAGATGCCTGCTTCGGCGGTATGAGTCTTGCGGAGCGAGGTTTGAACAGGTCGCAGAACAGCAAAGCACACAATTTGGCCCTTGCCACTGACCAACCAACACTTGGTGCGCAAGAGGATCGAACGCAGCTTTTACGCTCGTGAGGCCGGATTCACATGATTGATTTCAGCACGCCCTCACGCGCAAGCGCGTTTAGATGAAAGTTTGCAAGCGCTCACCAACCATTTTTCTACAATTCTCTACAATCGGCTACAAAGAGCTCCGATTGGCTCTCAGTGAAGCTTGGCCGATTTCTGCGAGCGATTGCTTGGTGCCGAAACCATGAGGCTATGATTGAAAAACCCTAAACGTTAAAGCCCTCTGCACTAAATGTCTGGACGAATCTACTGGGCCTCGATAAACCAATGATCAGACGACGTGATGCAGCCATCCTGGCCTTCTTGTTTCTGTGCGGGCTCGCAGCAGCTTGGCAATTTGCGAAGTGGAATGACGCCCGCGTCAATACGCCAGAGCGCGTCGCTCAGAGACTCGTCAACTTAAGTTTGAAGGACGATCTATGCAAACGGGTAATAGCAGACATCTCTCGATTCAAAGAAGCTCCGAGGACGTTCCGCAGAACAAGTCTGCAATCCATTGAGAACGAATCAAGAGCTGGTCTACGCTTTCTTCTGAAATCAAAGGGCGTTCCTGAAGACTTCCCCATTGAATACAAGGGGGAGAAGACCCCTTACATGGCGTGCCTCGACGACATTCAAACCTGGGTGAACATCCCATCCGCGGGGTCGCAGTCCCTTGCCGACGAGTTAGCAGCTCTAGACATTTCAAACGAGAGTATTCGGGGCAAAACTAGCTCAGCATCTGCTGTTCCCAGTACGGAGCCTGGTCGCTTGGCGCTGATCATTGGCAACTCTAAATACCGAAATCGGCCGCTACGCAATCCTCAAAACGATGCTGACGACATGTCGACGTTCTTACGGCGCTCCGGATTTACGGTGATTGATCTCAGGGACGGAAACTTAAAGGACATGCAAGCTGCTATTTCCGATTTCACTGAACAACTTAAGTCTGCCTGGGCAGGCTTTGTCTATTACTCGGGCCACGGTGTCGAGCATCGTGGCAGGAACTACTTATTGCCTGTCGATGTCCAGATTAACGAAGAGGACGATATTCCAAGACAGGCTCTGGACGCATCGACACTGGTTGAAAGTGTAAGTAAGGCTGAGCGCAAAGTGAACATCTTTGTGATTGACGCATGTCGGTCAAATTTCATTCCCTCGCGACAGAGATCGGCATCCCAGGGACTTGCAAAGATGGATGGCTTGAGCGGAACCATCGTCGCATTCTCTACTGCGCCCGGGAAAGAGGCCGAAGATGGCAATGGCAGAAACAGCCCCTATACCAAGAGCCTACTGCAAGCTATGGCCGTACCGGGCAGGAAAATCGAAGATGTATTCAAAGACGCGGCGCGCAAGGTTGAGATTGAAACGGCAGGCCGACAGATTCCTTGGTATAACAGCAGCCTCCTTGTAGATTGGTCCATTCACTAGGCGAACAGCCCGGATCGCGATGTCATTCAATATAAATCCGCCCGATTGGCTGCGCTGGATTCTTTTGCCTGTTGCTTCTATCGGGACCTATGTTGTGGCCAACTTCTTGGTGGGTATCGTTGGTTCTCTTCTGGACTTTCTCAGTAGGTCACCATGGGGGTCGAACTTCTCCACTCATGTCGTCGCCCCTGGGATTGCTGGCTACTTGGCCATTGCAGTCATCGATTCCGTCGCACCTGCTGGCCGCGCTAGTGCTGCCCTGGCTGTAGCAGGGTGTTGGATGTTTGCGTTCGGTGCCGCAACATTCTTTGCGTTTCTGAATCCTAGCTGGGCAACTTTCTTGCCGATCATCTTCTCAGTCGTTGGTTTAGTTAACGGGCTGATGGGAGTGAACGACAGCAATAGACAACTCGTACCTTTGTGATGACGACAATCCACCCAAGGATGCCACTTACCAGCCCTTGGGTGTCACATGACGGAGGTTCGAACCTAGGCTAATGCTTGCCCGTGCGTAGCTTTAAGCAAGCCATCCTCACCGCCATCGCCTAGCTTAGGTCAGCGCCAACGACATCGGCAGCCGCTCAGTGCCGCGAATAGCGTCCAAACAAACAAAGCCCGACAGTCGTCCAGCTATTTGGCGCCCATGTGGGACGGGGTGGCGTCAGCACCAGTCTTAAAAATGGCATTCGGCAGCTTACATTTGGCCCATTCATTAAGACCTGAGACTGATGAATGGTTCTCCTGGTGCAGTGCTGCGCGAATTTTCTTTTTGGTCCTGCGGGTGGCATATAGCCCAGAGTTGTCCAGTGCGATGCCGCCTACGACAATTCGTCCGTTTTGAGCTGACTGGATTTTTGTCTTTCGTTCATTTACCTTGAATCCGCCGCCTTCCACGACCTGCCGGACCAAGGTCTGGATCTTTCCCCCGACCGAGTAATCGTCGTAGCTGAAGACAAGGTCGTCTGCATATCGGGTGTACACGGCATCAATTTTCAGCCTCTTCAATGCACTGACGATTGCGCGGTCAAAGGGAAGGAACGCGATATTCGAAATCACAGGGCTGGTCGGCAAGCCTTGCCGAAGTCGGCCATCGATGAAGCACCAATCAATCACATTGATAGCAAGTACGTCCTCAACGTGCCGAGTCGTTACGCTTTCGAAAAAGTTCTCAAGATCCATCGAAAGGGTGTAGCAACGGCCAATGTGTTGCAGAGCCATCAGCGCACAGTTCCGGTTTTTTTGAAATGCGTAACCGACGCCCGCATCATTGCGGCGCTCATGAATCTCATGGAGTTCTGGCAAAAGGCGACGCAACTCAATCCGGTCACTCTCCGACGCGATATATATCTCTCGGAATTTTCCCCGTCCCTTTGGAATTCGAACAATTCGAAAGCTGATAGTCATTGGTTGAGTAAGAGGTGCAGGTCGCAAAAAAAACTTACGCCCCCATACATGGGCGGAGCCCACCGGGGGGCAAGGCCCCCCGGCGGAAACCGTGTAAATCAACAATGACAGAGTGGACGAAGCATCACACCCTATTGATTTACATCCTAGCTAAGGATTCCTTGCGTCCCGCGCGGGAGATGATACGTTACAGCGCCTACTCCAAAATGGCGACGCGGCTAGGCGTGCCTGCGCATCGCTAACATTGCAGAACAGGCTTGGCAGGCTTCGAGGACAGGGCTTCGCCCTTAGCCCGCCGTAACCAATGCTAAGGGCTATTCGGCGGCACTGTCAGGTGCCGCTGAAAGAGGCAAGCCTTGTAGCAGCCTCCATCACAAGGGTGAAGGCTACTATCCATCACCCGCTTGCAATGGGCAAAGTTCAATCAAGGCTTTGGTGTCGCTCCGACGCTTCGGCTTTGCAAAACCAGCTTGATGTGCCCGTCAACGACATCCGGCTCAATACGCTGTTCAGCCAGGTAGTCCAGTACGCCGGGAACGACTGTGATCGTCAAATCGATCTGACCCGCTTTAGGTCTGTGGATCTGCACCGAAGCGCCAGTGGCCTTGAGACCTTGCAGCAACTCGGTAAGCCGTACTTCGGGTTCCGCAACCAACATCACAGTAGATTGACCACCGGCACCGCGCATACGGAGGTGCTCATCTTCGGTACCAAACCCACCACCCCGCATCTGGAGCACCACGCCGACGCATAGGAACAAGCTTGCCGCCAAGCCCCAGGCGGTCGGTTGCCGCCACAACGGTGCACGGCGCAACAGGCCCGCCTGTTTCAGCCGAAACAGGCTTTGTTGAAAAAGTTGGTCGTCTGCAACTGGAACGTCCAGATCCTTCATCCTTGCTCGTCTTTGCAAGGCCCTTCGGACCGCCGCGGCCTCTTGATTTACTGAGGCAGAGGCATCCACATCTGGCCTACCCGCCAAGGCTGCTAGCCACTGGTCGTCTTCCGTGTTGTTGTTAGGCAAGGTCATGAGGGGTCAATCCGCCAGCAGTTCGCGGCAATGTGAAATAAATGGGAGAAGCTTCTTTTTGCATTGCGACAAATACTCCTTGGTTGCTGCAACGGTGCGGCCAATGCGGTGACCGATTTCCTCGATGCTTTCGCCATCCATTTGCAAAACCAATGCATAAGCCCGATCAGGCAATTGCTCACCAAATTGCATCAAGCCAGCATCCACGCACTCATCGACGCTGGCCTGCTTTGAATTGCAGATGCCATTGCTGGGGACGGCGGCCGCCCTCGACGCGAGCTCGTCCCATTGTTCGTCGTTCATGGCCACTTCAACTTCGTGCTGGCGACCGTGCTTGCGCTGATGATCAATCAAGCAATTTCTAGCAATCTGCCACACCCAAGCCTTTGCAGCGCCCGCGCCCGAGTAGCCGTTGGCGTTCTTCACGACCTTCAAGATGGTTTCTTGGAAAACATCCTTGGCCTCGTCGGCGCTCGTTCCCTTGTGAACAAGCCATCGCAGGATTGGCTGAGAAAACTTTTCGTAAAACAGCTTGAGCGCCCTCTGTTGAGGTGCGCCAGCGAGGGCAAGGCTTTGGATGATCTCTTCTTCGGACATGGCCCTGGAAAACAATGTTGCTGTCACAGGGCCAGATTATGAGTCGCGTGGCTTAAGGCGAGTCTTGCCGCTTCAGGTCAGACTGGAATGTCTTGCGCCCAGGTGTCGACGGACAAACAGGCCGCAGCACCCCATAAGCAGAGCCCGAGCCACACCCGCCATGCGCGAGGCGAGGTCCGACTCAACGCCAAGCCACACATCAGTGCCTTCGCACATGCTTGTTGCCATGGCGCTTGCCGACCGTGATTACAGCGCCGTCGACACTGCTTTGCACGAGATAGCAACGCAGAAACTCGGACATGCGTCGAACCGGATCCCTACCAATATCGCGCTCAAGGCTGCGCACGGCCTGTGGCGTGAAGTAGCGAACGATGCCGCCGTGGCCATCGAACTGCTCTTCGCCGTAGTCCAGCAGCCAGTGGCTGATCAGGGGTGGAATGCCGCGTTGCTGGCTGCGCCGCTGAGCGTGGAGTGTGTTGGAAGAGCTTGGCATGGTGGGTCCTTTGTTGCGGCAGCCGAAGGCCGAGCCGCCGCTTGATAGGTCTGGAATGGCCTTCACTCCAGTGACGGCGGCCAAGTGAAAAAGTCAGGGCTCGATTCGAGCGGCAGCAAATTTGAAAAGTGAAAAAGTTTTTTCCTGTTTGGCCTGACCTTTTTGACAAGCGTTTGTCTCTTGAGCATGGACCTCGATTGGCGTGGTCCGGAACCGCTGGAGATGAACGATGAATCTGAAGAAGCTCTTGTCTTGGCCTGCTGGCCGCGCCACTCGCCAAAGTTGGACTCAGCAACCTACGGCATGCGATCAACTCCGGCCGGATGCAGGCGGGCAAGTGAATGCAGCCCCTTTAAGCAATAGCAACGTAGTTTTCCTGCCTGCGGCGAATGCCGGGCTAAGTGAGCATGAGTCGGTAGCGGACTCATCGTCGTTTGAGAAAGCCGCGCCCGAACCTGCTAAGCGCAAAGGCCTGGTGGATGCCGAGGAGTTGCAAGCCTTCTGGCGCGACAACTACTTTGGGCTGGGCCGCCATAACGGCGCTCAACATCACTCTTCCGCCGCAATGGAGTTGGGCTGCCAAGCGGTGATTGCGAAGCTGCAAAACATCTTGACCGGGCTGCTGGTTCGGCGCCAAGCCAAGCATGACGCCTTGCAAATCAAGGTGCTGGAGGTGGCGAGCTCAAGTGCCGATATGGCCGCCAAGCTGAGGCTCGCTTGCGATCACTTGGAACGCGATATGGCCGAGTTGCGAGAGCAATCGGTGTTGGCGGGTCAGGGGCGGGGTTGGGTGTTGGCGGCACTAAACGACTATCGACTCGGCTTTGACCGCGGTATGCGGGCGGCCTTGGACTTTGAACTGCTTAGCGAATAACAAGGAGTTGGCCATGCGAATTTCTTCCTATTTGTGCCATGTGGTGGGCGAATCGCCCGAAGTGGCTGCCCGTCTGCACGACTCCAGCATCCGCCGACTGAAGGCCTTTGCGATTGCCATCCATCTGCCTGTGGCTCTTTGGGCGGTTAGCGCCTATGTGGTCGCGTCGCGGGTGTTTGGGCTCGAAACACAAAGCAGTGTTGCAAGTGCGGTGCTGGCTGCTATGTTCATTTACTGCCTAGAGCGCTTGGTGCTGGCCACGCCAAAAACCTGGCCGGTGAATCTGGCCAGAATCGTCATTGGTTTTGTGATCGCCACCCTGGGTTCTTCACTGTTTGACCTGGTCATCTTTGAGCGCGAGATCGTTAAACAGCTACGCCAGGCGAGCGAGGCCAAGGCCACGCACGACTTTGATGTGGCGATCAAGGAGCAACGTGCAAACTTGGAGCGGCAAAAGGCTGATTGGCTTAAAGCACAGGGCGCAGCGAATTGCGAAGCCAATGGCACCTGCGGCAGCGGCATACGAAGCCTTGGGCCGGTCTACAAGCAACTCGCTCGCCAGGCCGAATTGCTCAGGCAGGAATATGTCCAGACTCAGACCCGGCTGGAAAAGATGACCCTGGAGCATTCGAGTTCAATGGCACGTTTGCGAATCTCCCCCGAAGCCGAAGAGCAGGCCGGATTGTTAGCTCGGCTGGAAGCATTGCATCAATACACCGACGACAACAAGGTAGCGAGGATGGCGTGGTGGGCCTTCTTCTTGCTGGTGCTGTTTCTAGAACTGACGGTGGTGCTGTCCAAGTTGGTCTTTGGTGAAACCGTAGATGACCAAATCAGCGTGATGCGTGAGCAGTTGAGCCACCACAAGGCCCAAGCCTACAAGGACGCCATCACATCGCCGGTGGCAAGTGCTCAGCTTCTACTGGATTCATCGTGCTGATGAGCGTGCTGCGTCGGTGAATGTGTGAGCTGACTTACCCCGTTCTCGCTCACTCGAACTTGTGCACGGCAGTTCAATTATTGGCAGAGGCCAATAAATATTTCATCCCTCGCGATCATCGAAAATCAATTAACAAAACTCATGAAAAAACAATTCTTTCTCATTGCCCTTCCGACCATCTTGCTTCTAAGTGGCTGCCAAAACATGATGAAAACAATGTTCGCGCACATTCGAATAGACAACTTCGAGACTGCCGCCATCGCAAAAGCAAATGCGGCCACGAATTTTTGCCTTTCTCAAAATAAAATGAATCGGCAAAATGCATATGAATTCTCCACGGTCGCAGCAGAACTACTGGATTTGGTTGTTTTTGATAATGAATTCTACAAAGCATCCTATGAGGGAAATATTTCGATGCTGAATGAATTTAATCTGAAAGACCCAGCTGGTGCTGCTCCAGCGTGTCTGCAGTTGGAAAGCAAGTTACCTGAGATGACCGCAAAACTACTGAGCAACTATAGAAGTTATTCGAAACAACTTGGCGCAGCAAGGTCCGAAGAAAGTCGCAGACTCGTTGAAACAATGAGCAATTTCAGGGTGCCAAACACACCAACTCCGCAGATGAATTTTCCAAGCGTCGGATACTCTAAAGAGCCCTCGCCCACGCAGCATTTCTTGGTTAATACAAAGAGTGGGCTGACGCAGTGCAAAGTGACAAAAAGCAATTTTGTTTTCTGCCTTTAACGAGTGTTACTGGGGTAAATTGCCAACAATCTGGGTGGCGCAGCTCGGATTGGCAAAGAAGGTGGCTGTACTGGTGCTCTTGCCAACTCCGTGTTGTTTTTCAGGCGCCAGCTATTCGTAGCGTCGCTGGGCATGCTTGCACCAACATGAAGTCCGGCCTTGCCTGTCGCAAGAAAGCCCCATTGAGCACCATGAGGCTGAAGTAGACGTCATCAGGCGCGAGATGCTCAAAGTGAGCTGTCAACTATGCTAGGCCTGCGTGCAATGAGCACCGCCACCAATTTAAAAAATGCTTCGATTTATCCGAAATTCGGCTCTAGCCATTTGGCTTTGCATGTTTTTTGCTACAAATTTTGCTTTGGCTTCAGGCAATGAGTGGCAGTCACTTGTGGATGAGCACGCAACCTTTACGAGACTGGGTCAGCATGAACGAGCTCTTAACGTTGCACTCCAGTCGCTAGCGTTGGCTGAAGCAGATACGAATATGAGTCGAGAAAATCTGGCGATGAGTCATTACTTGCTGGGATCAACATACAGCGGACTCGGCCAATATGACAAGGCGCTGCCACATCTGCAACGCGCTTTGGCCATCGTTGAGAAAACCTTCGGCCCTGGCCACTCAAACACAGCTCTTCTACTGAGTAATTTAGCCGAGACCCATCGCCATCTCGCGCAGTTTGACCAGGCACTGCCACTTCAAAAACGTGCGGTGGAAATATATGAGAAAAATTATGGCCCCGAGCATCAGGCAACCGCAGTTAGTCTGAGCAATCTTGCCTTAACCTACACGGAACGTGCAGAATTTGATAGAGCCCTGCCGCTTCAGCAACGTGCTTTGATAATCCTTGAAAAAACCGTTGGCCCCGAACACTCAGATACTGCTCTACTCCTAAATAATCTTGCCGAAACCCACCGTTCTCTTGCTCAGTTTGATCAGGCACTTTCACTCCAACACCGTGCGCTGGAAATTTATGAGAAAAACTTCGGCCCGAATCACCCGAACACTGCGACCACTTTGAACAATTTGGGCGCAATTTACAGCCAGGTCTCTGAATACGAAAAGGCACTGCCACTTCTAAGACGTGCCTTGATCATTCGCGAGAATGTACTTGGCCCCGAGCACCCTGTTACCGCAAGTAGCCTGAACAATTTGGCCGAAGCTTATGGCGAGCTCGCCCAACATGACAAGGCGCTGCCGCTTCTAGAGCGGGCATTGGCTATTAGTGAGCAGGTACTCGGTTCCGAACATCCGGACACGGCTTGGATTTTGGGCAACTTGGGTTCAATCTACGACGCCCTCGCCCTGTATGAAAAAGCGCTACCGCTTCATCAACGTGTGTTGGCCATCCGAGAAAAAAACCTCGGCCCAGAGCACCTTGCCACCGCAAAGGCGCTGATCAACCTAGCATCAACGTACGGCAATATTGCTAGGCATGACAAGGCACTACCTCTCGAACAACGTGCATTGTCCATCCATGAGAATATCCTCGGCCCCGAGCACCCAGATACTGCTTGGAGTCTCAATAATCTCGCCCTGACCTACCTACACCTCGCGCAATATGAAAAGTCACTGCCACTTTATGAGCGTGCGTTGGCCATCAACGAGATAACCCTCGGGCCGCGGAACCCGGCAACTGCAACGAGTCTGAGTAATCTGGCCTCCACCTACAAAAAACTCTCTCAGTTTGACAAGGTGTTGCCACTTGAACAACGAGCCTTTGGAGTTTTTGTAGCAGCCCTCGGCCTCGAACACCCTCGCACTGCGCGGATGCAGAGCAATCTCGCGATCACTTTGGTCGGCATGGGGCAACCTGATTTGGCAATTGCATTCTTGAAATCCGCAGTCAATGTATATCAAGACCAGCGCGGCCAGGCTTCTCGAATCACCCCTCCCGCGTTACGCCACTACACGGAGTCGGTGACTCAGGTCTACGAAGACCTCGCAGCTCTTCTAATTGACAAAGGCCTGCTGCCCGATGCCCAGTTGGTCCTAGATATGCTGAAAGAAAACGAGCAATTCGAGTTCATCCGACGCAGCAGCAATGCAGACCCGCGCCTCACCCGCATTGGATACACCAGCACCGAACAAATTTGGATGACCCGCTATCGGCAGATTGCCGACCGCTTGGTGACGCTGGGGCTTGAAGAGCAATCACTTCAGAAACAGGAAAAACTTGGCCTGAGTGCTGAGCAAAAGCAGCGCCAAAAGGGTTTGGCCTCTGACTTGCGCGTGGCACAAGCCGCGTTTGAGTCCTTCCTGAAGGAAATGCAGGAGAGCTTTGCCCGCCAAGGTCCGGCCAAAACTGCCGAGGTCAACGAAACCAGCAAGGTGGCCTTGCGGGGGTTGCAAGGCCTGCTCAAGGAAATCGGTCAGGACTCGGTGTTGCTGCAGTATTACGTCACCGACAGCAAGGTGGGCATGCTGCTGACCACATCGGGCATGCAATTGGCGCGCAGCACCGAGGTGAGAGCCAAGGATCTTAATCGCCAGATCTCCGAATTCCGCCGCTTGCTGCGTGACCCCAAATCCGATGCGCTGAAAGCGTCCCAGGCGCTGTACCAGTTGTTACTTGCCCCGGTGGCGCAAGACCTGGAACAGGCGGGCGCGAAAACCGTGATGCTGTCACTGGATGGCGCGCTACGCTATCTGCCGTTCGGCGCCTTGCATGATGGGCAGCGCTACCTGATGCAGCGCTGGAATTTGCCCATGTACACCAATGTGACCAGAAATCGCTTGCGCGATGCCGCGACGCCTCAGTGGCAGGCCGCAGGCTTGGGCGTCACGCAGGCGCTGGGTGAGTTTGTTGCACTGCCAGCGGTAAGGGCCGAGATGGGCAGCATCATCAAAGCGGGCGGCAAAGGCATATTGCCAGGCGAGGTCTATCTAGATGAAGCGTTTACCGCTCAGCGGTTCAAGGACGTGAGTCAACGTCCGTTTCAACTGCTGCATGTGGCCAGTCATTTCAGGTTCAGCCCCGGCACAGAGGTCAATTCATTCTTGCTGCTTGGCGACGGCCAGCAACTCACGCTGGGTGACATTCGTACCCAAAACTACCGCTTCGACAACGTTGACCTGCTCACGCTGTCAGCCTGCGACACGGGATTGGGCGGTGGCCGTGATGCGCAGGGGCGTGAAATCGAAGGTTTTGGCGTGATTGCGCAGCAGCAAGGAGCCAAAGCCGTGCTGGCCACACTGTGGCCGGTAGCCGACCAGAGCACGGCTATCTTGATGGCCGAGATGTATAGACGCCGGCAAGACCACCGCCTGACGAAGATTGAGTCGCTGCGACAGGCCCAGCTGTCACTGCTCGGACAAAGCCGCTACGCCCACCCATTTTATTGGGCACCTTTTGTTTTGATGGGCAACTGGAAGTAATGCCGCGCGCATGACGAGTCGCTTACAAGAAAGGGCCGAGCCGCCCGCCACGGGGCGGTCAGAGGTCAAGTCCGCGCTGATACAAACCTATGGCTCCTTTCGCCTCGCTGCGAACGAACGCAAACGCTTTTTCAAGCGTTTTGTCCCCAATTCCTTCGACTTTCGCCAGTTGGTTCAACTGGCGCATATTTGGGTTTTCAAGCGCAACCCGGATGCGATTGATGTAGTCGGCCCTTAGGCCAGTGACGCTTTTCAGATCCTCAAGTGCCAAGGTCAACATGCGTTCTTTAAATCTATCAAAAACATCGTCCAGCGCCATCGGGTCGTAACGGTAGATTTCGACTCGGATGTGGCAATTGCGCAAATAGGATTCCATTATTTCAATCGAGCGGGCTCCCTCCAAGCCGCCATTCTGTGCACCGAGCACGGGGAAGGCAATAGATTCAACGCCCCTGGCTTCATAGGTGTCCATGAATTTACGAAGCCCAGCATGAAGGTACTCCTCTTTGGTAGGGTACTTCCAGTGCTGCTTGGTTGGGAAGTTCAATATCCATCGCTCGGGTGCTTTGTAAATCCACAAGGTGCCGATACTAATCTTGCCATCTTTGCAGAGGCTTGAATATTGTTCATACATAGCCGGGTAACGCAACCTGCACTCCAGGGCAATACCCGCACCCATGACACCAACACAATTGATTGTATTGACAATTGTCTGGCATTTGCTCGTGAAAATATTGCCGCTGATGATTCGCAATTCAGACATTAGCCAAATCCTTAAAAGAACATCGAAGGATTGACTTCGATTTGAATGTTTGAATCCATCGCAATTTCGTTGGCAAGAGCCTTATTGCTGCAAATAGCCCCAACAACATGAGACGGCTGAACCCTGGGATACACCAGCAGTTCTGCGCAACGACGTCTCTTTCCATCGGCGCAATTTGCCCAGTATTTTGAATTCAAAGCCTCTATTGAATCTGCCAATATGTCTGGATTGGCTGAAAATCTAGTTTCACGGCAGGAGGCATTTCCATCGGAATAAATATGCTGACCGTCTTGAAGCACGTTTGGGGAAATTTTAAGAATGACAATTTCATGCTGAAGACTACGCCGTACAAATAGCATGGGGTTTTTGGGGTTAATATACAGCGGCGCATAGTCATGAATAGCACGATGGTTGACAGACTCTGGTCTGTCCCGCCATCTCTGCGCCCCGGCATCCGATATATCAACAGCCAGCACATCATCCCGCATCAGAACATCGGTATGCGAGAGAATACCGTGCTGAAGTATTCCCGCCAGATTATCCTTATGTGTCAGATGATAGAAAAATGGGAACTGGGTGGAGGAGTCGCCAATGACGTTGGCGGGTCGAGTGCTGGTCATCGTTTGCCTTGTTGTACACAGCAATTGCTGTCAAAGGCAGAGACGATGTGACTTTGGAAAGGTCAGGCTGGCGGTGGCGGTCTCACACTAAGTCGCAGGACGGACAATGGATGGGCATCATCAAACCAGGCGCTGCGTGGTTGGCACCAATTACTTTGACCTCCGATGAGCGCCTTTCAAGAGCTGTCGCTTCTTGCGCCACAGCCCTTGCCACTTTCCGGTCGTTGACGCACCGTGTCAATGACGTGCCGCATTCCAGTCAGTCGATTTCAGCCGCTCTTGGATTCGCATTTGGGCATTGCATCGCCGCCAAGTAGCTCTTGCCACGGCCCCCTCTTGCAACAAACTACGCACGGAGGAGCCCAAGGACGGTCCGGCATCCAACTGACGGATAGCACCTTCCCTCCGGGAGGTCCCCATACATCCAGAACCATTGACAGCACGGCGTCGGCAGGACCATGCAAGACATGTTCAGTCAAGTTGATCGCCCAGGGACCCGTGTTGACCACCCAATGGGCAGGTTCAATTGCGGTTGCCGGACTGAACACGCCGGATGCCCGAACTAGCGGGGGAAGAACCTTAATCGCTTCAATAGCAAGGGCCAGTTTTTCAATATGCGCCAAGTAAATGCTCCCCAGTCCATACAAAGAAACCATTGAGCTGTTTTCTTCCTTCACCCTCGGCAGCAGACCACCGCAAGTCTGATGGACGCCGGTGATCATCGACCGCCAAAACTTCAGGCATCCGACCTTTCGGCTTTCCACTCCACCTCAAAACCGCAACATCCCCGTCCGATGTTGCGGCGGCGGCGGGCACAACAGTCTGCGGCTGCCGCAGCGGATCCATTTCACTTGCGAAGGAAGGTCAAAGTCCAATCGAACGCCAGTCAACTCGCAAGCAAGAATGCCGTTCGCAACAGAAACTCCCCACGCATGCCCAGATAGGCTGGCCCGAGGCAAAGCCATGTCTATTCGGCCCTTCATCTCGTTTGTCAGCACACTGTTCCACGAATCCCTGGCATCAGTGCAGGTAGAAAGCCACACCGCCCTTCGCAGGGCTGTATCGGTCGGTACGTAGGGCACCAACGCTGAAGACGCAAAGCACTCGATCTCGCCCGCCTGGGGTTCGGCCTGAGTGACCAACAAGTCGAGTCCGCCTGGCAGGAACAAATAATCAGAGCTATTGGCCGACCAAGACCAGAGCTCTCGAATAAGCAAAGCCATTGGCACATAGACCGGCTCCGGTTCAGACTGCAGTTCGACAATTGCATGGCGGCCATCCCCTGCCCTGGGAACAAGATGGCGCAAGAGGTCTCTCGCCTCAAGTAGCCTCGAAGCCCGGCTGAGGTCTCGGCAAGTAAAACCAACGTTACGCGTACTCAAGCGCCGAAACGGGGCAAGCGATGGCTCTAACATTCGCCCGAAAAAAAGTCTGTCAGCAGGCCACCAGCTTTCACGCCAATGCCCGTCCGTCCAAGCCCAAACTGCCACGCCTTTCGATTGCCCGTCCCGCAACCATCCGTCGATCCAACCTAGGTTGCTCATGGTGTACCCGTCGAAGAACCGCCCGCGCCCTTTCGCGGCTTGTCGTCATGCTTCAGAAGCTCCTGCCCTTTGCAAGGGAACCTCGCCGGATTGATCTTTGCTGCACGCAAGACTCGCCAATCGGGAAGACCACCGACTGCCTGGGCCGCTTGTTTGACCAGGGAAACTCTCCTTTGCTGAAACTGGCTGACGTCTTCGCAAACGGCCGCCAAAGCCGCCATCAATTCGGGCAGCAGATGGCTCGACTGAGCCACCATTGCTTGCCGCCCGAGCAGTCCAAGCACACGGCTTCTAGAAACTCGTACCGGAGGTTCCGCCAAATACAGCTCTTCTGCCACCCGCCTCACTTGCGAGGCCAACTCCGCGTCCCGAGCACTCCAGTTCACGCGCCGCACATTTGACCTGGCGGCGACGGCCCCCTGACTACCGCAGGGCTGCGCCAGCAGCCACGCCCGCTCATTGCGATAGAGCGTTGCATAGAGCGCAGGGCTCAACCCTCGCAACTCTGTTCGAGACCTGCTGGGAAAGGCAGCAATCAAGTTCGACCACTGCACTTTTGCGTCTGAATAGAGTTGTCGTTCCGGCGTTTCAGGCAAGTCCGACTGCAGCCGGAATGCAGTTTTCCAGTCGACCTGGAGCGCCTTTGCAATGGCGCGAGTCTTCATGCCGGTCTTTGCCAGTATTGCAGCTCTTTGACGCAGACCCGGGTCTCGATATAGCCCCCAGGTTTTGGAACTCGTTTTTTGGAAGGTCTCGCCCTGACTTTTGACCGGGCAGACCTCAATCAATCGCTGCAGAAGCAAGTGTTTCAGTGGATGCATCCCGCGGCGAGGTTTTAAGCGCGCTAGCCGAAGCCAGGCAAGCGAGCCATCCTGCCCACGGAAGAGCTCTCGCAGAAAGCCCTCGCCAAGAGTCTCAACAAGTGCAGCACGAAGCCTTTGGTCCGCGTCAGTCCCTCGCCCGAAACCACGCATGCTGAGCGCTGCTCGGTAGTCATGTATCGGTCCGGTTGTTTGTCCGTCCGCATCAAGCAAGGCATGCGATTCGCTAGACAGCCAGAAGAACTGCTCAGCCGACCTGGCATCAACTCGTTGCACGACCGCGCTACTTAAAAGCGATAGGCTGGCAGGAACGTAGAGGTGTTTTGTCCGGGCTCGGACTGGAACCGTAGTGATGTGTAGCGGGATACCGTGTCGGTGGCAAACCCTCACGCCCGGCAGTTGATGTGCTCTTCGCCAAATTGCCTCGCCAAAAGCGTCCACATCTTCGATAACGCATCGCTCGCAAATTTGGAACCATCGATGTGACCGGACACTGCCGGCGCAAATACCCAGCCGCAGATGCAACGCGGTGTACGCATCGTCGAACATTTGGCCAAACAGGCGCTCGCGTTCAGTGTCTCCCAGCCAATGGGTGAAGTAGCCCGCAAGGGTATGCCGCCTGATCAACGCAGCAGGCTGCAGGCCCCAATCTACGCGTGCCACACCGACCAAGCACGCCAACCGCGCAGGGAGGTCCGGAACCGCCACGACACCCTGCCGCCCGTAAAAAATTTCCATCAGACGTTTGGGACTCGTGACACCAAGACGCACCGATGAGCGAGCTATCACGCTGTACAGAAGTTCATCTGGATGGGGCATTGCAATGCCAGGAACTCCAGTGTCGCGCTCAGCGGTCATTGATCGCAATCGCGAAGTCATTCCGCATCCTTCTGAAGGGCCCCAAAATGCGCAGCGATAGCGGCCCTCGCAAGGCTCGCAGCAGTTTTGTGTCCAGCATTCAGAACCTGCATGACCAACCCACGGGCAGTCGATTCACTGATGTCCAGCGAGGTGCAGACATTCCTCGCCGCCACGGCGAGCATGGTCTGCTCGTCTGAGGGACGGCTGCCACTCTGATTCGCATATCGGCTTTTCTCGGCGTCAACAAGGTCATCAATGCTGTAGCCGGCAAAATCCTCGAACTTTCGAAGCCGGCCTGGATCCCGGCTCCTAACGGCGCGCAGAGCGGGCTGCAAGAAAGAAAAGTCTTCTCTCGCAACATCGATGAATCGCTGCGGCGTCAGTTCAGACTCGCCCTTTCTCAGCGCCTTCAATTGGGCAATGAGGAACATATCCACCACGAAACCGCGAACACCCTGTGTCTCGTCGTAAACGGTCTTGACCATCTCTTCGGTGGGGGCCGTCGGTTTGGTCAACCATTGATATTTCCAGAGCTCATCCACCAGCAATCGAAACTCGGCGCCGAACTGAAGTGGCTTCCAGCAAGCGGCACCGGCCGTCCCTATTCGCCGTGCATGGCGCGTGTCAAGGTTCAAAACTGACTGGGCTTTGAAGGTCCCGATCAGCATGACGGGCACATGGACTAAGTTGATCAGTTCCTGGAAAAAGTTCAGCATCACCTCCCGGCCTCCGCTCTTCTTGATGCTGAGGTTTTGAATTTCGTCGATGACCAGAATTCCAAGGCCATAGGTTCGAATCAGTAGCAGCGCCTTTCGCGTGAGCTTCCAAGTCGGCATGCTGGCCGGCACCGCAGCCACCTCGGGGGCGCCAAGCGCACGTCCAATTGCGTCAAGAATCGCCAACGCCAACTCCTTAACGCCGCCGTCACTCGGACAATCGACCTTGAGCCAAACCAGTTGGTGAAAGTGGTGCTTCGGATGAAAGATGTACTGTGGATAGCTATTGAGCACCGCCTCCACTGTGGTGGACTTCCCCATTCCGCTGGTCCCGATCAATGAATAGCTGCAAATCGGAACTGTTTGATTGAACGTTAGCTTGGCCGGCTTTCCGGCCGACTGCATCTGCGCATACAACTGGCTGGTTTCTTTCGCTCGCTCTGCGCTCAAAGGACTGCGATTTGAATACCCCCACCGCAGCAGTTGATCAATGCGCTGCCCCACTTCAGCATGCCGCGGCGTTGCGATGAAAACATGCTTCAAATCTGCGACGTAGTAGGCTCGTACATGCGCCGGATCGAGCAGTTGGGCTGGGTCAAAGGCTGGCAATGACAGGAGTTGGGTCATCCAGTTGCTTTCACTCCGAATCGGCGGCAGCGCTTCGACAAGCGGGTTGCCGCTCATGCTGGCGATTTCCGATGGCGCGTACACGGCTTCAACCCATTTCGAGGAGCCTTCAAGCAACTCGGCTGAAGGCTGAAATCCAGCCGCAGCACCCTCCTTTTTGGGATTCACCGTCATATCTCCCGCTCTCATTTTGATTGCGCCAACCGCTGCGCCTGAATCAGCGCCTTGACTTCACTGATGCCCTCGTCATCGGACATCACCTCGCGCGCGTCGACGTCAATGACTTGTCTACCCAGATGCTCAGCCAGAGCCCCATCAATCGCATCGCGGTTCATTAGGTCAATCTCTTGTTGCTTGTTGGCCTTGACTCCGCGCAAGCGCGAGGCCTTAGACAAGGTAGGGTCGGAAAGCCGTCTAGATTTGGCTTTAGCTTCTGCGGCAACCTTGTCTGCCCCAATCTGATAGCTCGCTCGCGGGCCAACGTAATTCCATTCAGCCGCAGCGTTGTTCATGGCGGCGTGCTTACCCAGGGCGGCAACTTCACCCAAGGTAAGTCCCTTGAATTTCTTCGCAGCGCGGGTCAACTCCACAGGAACGAGGTCGCCTTTTCGACCATGCCCAATGAGAAATGCTTCACCCACATTGTTCGGGTTCATCAAAGCATCGAGTTCCGCGCCAGCTATCTGAGACTTAGCAAACCAAGGCTGCTCAAGCAGGTTCGCACCCATATAAAAGAGGCCTCGCGCAACTTTGAGGGCCTTTACCGTGCATTTCATCCTTGCGCGCGGCCACAAATAGCGCCTCAAATGTGCGTCCTCGTATTCCCGGTAGTCACAGCGGTGGGTTTTTAAGCACCAGTTCCAAAGTTCCACTGGCACAAAAGGGGTGCCCGTCGCCGTAACTTCAGGCCAGCCGTCATAGTCTCGAACCACGCTCAGATTGGCGTCGAGAATGGAATACAGGATGATGTTCGTGACCGCGTGCAAATCCAAACACGCGCTAAGTGCCGGCGAATCCTCACCTCGGCGCTGGGCATCTTTGTCAACATATCCCGGCAGGTATGGGCCGAAACGAGCTTGAAGCGTCCCGAATTTCCGCTCGACAACCCCCTTCGCGGCACCTGAATAGGGCGGTGCGTTCTCAACGTCTAGCCCAAAGCCTTGTACCAGTCCTTCGGCGACATGAGCCATCAACTCAGCTCTGTCGCCCATCAAATGGAGCGGAATGTGCCCCGTCGGCCAGTACTCCGGTCGAATACTGATATTGAATAGCGCGCACAAAGCAACTTTATCGACTGTGCAGTTGTAGACCGCCAACATCGCTGCCTCCCAGCATGGCGGCTCAAGTCCAATATGGAAACCAACGATCATTCGGCTGAATCCATCCACCACGACATATAGGGTTGGCCGTCCAACAATGCGGCTGGGGTCCGCACGAGAGACGCAGTAAACATCTATAACCGTCGCGTCGATGTAGTAGCGTGTCCCAATGCCGCGCGGCTCGATCAAGGTGCCAGACTGGAATAGGTTCAGCTTCTTTTCGAAACTGCGGGACTGTTTACGGTTCAGTGGAACAACCCTAAACCTGTTCCGTTGGCCCCATTGGTACTTGAACTGTGCAAATGACGGCACCTTGTCGTGGGTTACCGCCTTAACGTCGGGCAGTTCCCCCCCGCCAACTTCCGGGTTGAAATCCACGAACTCGCCGTATCGATGGAAAACCATCCAGGCATAGGACTCATCAAGACCTCTGCCGTTTTCAGCGACTGGACTGGCCGCCCATGCCACTTGCATGTTCGCGCGATGCTTGCTAGTTGAAGGCACCCCAACGCCGAGCTGAATATGCCGAGGTCTACCGGCTTTTGCGCCCCCCTCTTCAGGGACTCGTGGCCGCCCTGGAGCCCCACATCGATAGAGGTCTGAGGCATAGCAGCGCTTTTCAGTGCCCCGTTGCCAGCCCATTCGCAGGACGCCGTAGATGAACGGCCGGGAACCCAGCCCTTTGACGACCAAGGCGCGAATGATGTCAGCCCTAGTATTTGCGTTGAGCAGTTCAAGCCCATAACCGACCAATGCTTGAGCTACGGCCCATCGCCGTTCGAGCACGGACTGTTCGGCGTCAGAGAGCCTCTTCCATTCAAACCCTGGATCGAATGGTGCCTTGGGGACAAGCTCCCTATTCAGCAACCCATCGATAAATTCCGTCTTGGACACCAACTCTGGTATCGCCCGATGGGATTCCGTGTTGATCCAAACGACATGAGTCGGCTCAATACCTTTCACAAAACCAGCCCCTACCAAATCAATCACTCGGAACGTTTGGCGAGTTTGCAGTCGGAAAACGCACATACCGCGACTGATCAGGGCCATAGCTCAGCCTTGATTGAGTTGGATGTCTGAAACATTCAGTTGGTCAAGCAAACCGGGCCTGAATAGATCGACTCGCCACTGACCTCTAGCAATCAAATGCAATGCGAGCTCAAAAACAACTGAAGGCGCCACCCCAATTTTCCCTCCAACGCGCTTTGAAACCTGGGCCAATGTCTCATTGGACTTGGACACGACGGAATTGCAGAGCATGGCGGTGACCGCCACCCTTATCTCATGATGCAAACCAACACGCCCATCCAAGCAATACTTCGAGCGGACTGCGTCATACTTTTTTATCCAATCGTTGTCGAACAAGCTTTCGTCAAGACGACGAAGCTTTAACCCGCGCTTCTGCCAGTACTCATCTGCTATGGACATTAACAACTCTTGTCGCTGTGTCAGTTTTGGAAAGCTGTATTTAAAAGAATACGGTTCATTGACGACCCCTTCGGCTTCAAGTCGCGTGACCAAGAAGTCAATAGTCAAGACGTATGGCGTGCCGTCAGTGGTTGAAGGCGGCCGAATTCCATTTCGCAGTGCGATTCGATGAGTCTCCATTCGATTCATCGGGAACTGCTCCCGGATATCAATAACCTGAGGATCCGCTTCAAACCTCAGGAAAGACTTCCACTCGCCGTCGGACAAAAAATGATGAATCCGCTTTGTTTTAATGCCCCAAGTTCGATGGGAGCGCCCACGCGAAGGCACATCATGAATTTTCAACCACGGCTGATATTCGGACCCTGTACCAGTCCCTCGACCCGCTTTTAAATAGTCAACAACCTTCTTCTCATCAAATTGATACCTACGGCGCCCCAATTTTCACCCCTCCCATCAAGTCATTAACCCAGAAGAAATGCACTTCCAACTGCCACTCCAACACCACTCGCAAGAGCTTCAACAAAAATTTCTCGCATCAATGCCACACTCAGAATTTGGCACAGCCGCTAACAACAAGGCGCTATACTCCCATCGAAATCAAATTAGTCAAAATTAAAAACCACTCAGTTTAATCAGGAATAACCAATAGATTACAAAAGGATTCTGATTAGATATTTATATTTAATTTATTTGATTTTGAATTAATGGCAAATAGATTCCTTTATTCACACGCTCAAGCCAGGCTTCGACTCAAGCAAGAAACGCTAAATCTTGTTGGGCAAGGTGGAGAGAACTCGGCAATGATCCAAAGGCTCTGAGCACCGAAGAAAATGCCGCCGCCGTTGGATAAGTAGTCGCGCAATGCTGGGAGAATGCCGCCCAGGGAGATCACGTCGGCATGAATAAAAAACTGCTGTCCGAGCGCGACATTTGCACCAAGTTCATAACACCCGCCGTTGTCGCGGCGGGCTGGGATATCCAGCGTCAGGTGCGTGAGGAGGTGAGTTTCACCAAAGGCCGTGTCATCGTCCGCGGCAAGCTGCACACTCGCGGTAAGTCGCGGCGTGCCGACTTCATCCTTTATCACCAGCCCAATCTGCCGCTGGCCGTGATCGAGGCCAAGGACAACACCCACACCATGGGCGACGGCATGCAGCAAGCCTTGGACTATGCCGAAGCGCTGGACGTACCTTTTGTGTTCTCCAGCAACGGCGACGGCTTCCTGTTCCACGACCGCACCGGCAACGCGGCCCTCACCGAAACCGAGCTGACACTGGAGCAGTTCCCCAGCCCCGCCGAACTCTGGCAACGCTATTGCGCCTGGAAGGGCTTCGACGCGGAGGCCAGTCAGAAGGTCGAAGCCCCGTACTTCGACGACGGCACCGGCCGCATGCCCCGCTACTACCAGATGAACGCCATCAACCGCACGGTGGAGGCGGTGGCGCGTGGTCAGAACCGCGTGCTGCTGGTGATGGCCACCGGCACCGGCAAGACCTACACCGCGTTTCAGATCATCTGGCGCCTGTGGAAGAGCCGGCAGAAGAAGCGCATCTTGTTCCTGGCCGACCGCAACATCCTCGTCGACCAGACCAAGAACAACGACTTCAAGCCCTTTGGCGCGGCGATGACCAAGATCGCCAAGCGCCAGATCGACACGTCTTACGAGATTTACCTTTCTCTTTATCAGGCGGTGACCGGCGCCGAGGAAGAGAAGAACATCTACAAGCAGTTCTCGCCGGACTTCTTTGACCTGGTCGTCATCGACGAATGCCACCGGGGCAGCGCCGCTGAGGATTCGGCTTGGCGCGAGATTCTTGCCTACTTCTCCAGCGCCACGCACATCGGCCTGACCGCCACGCCCAAGGAGACCAAGGAGGTTTCCAGCATCCACTACTTCGGCGAGCCGGTCTACAGCTACAGCCTCAAGCAGGGCATTGCGGACGGCTTCCTTGCTCCCTACAAAGTCGTGCGCATCGACTTCGACAAGGACCTGCAAGGCTGGCGCCCGCCCGCCGGCATGCTGGACAAGAACGGCCAGCCCATTGAGGACCGAATCTACAACCTCAAGGACATGGACCGAAACTTGGTGCTGGAAGCCCGCACCCAGTTGGTGGCCGAGAAAATCACCGCCTTCCTGAAGGCCACCGATCCTTTCCAGAAGACCATCGTCTTCTGCGACGACATCGATCACGCCGAGCGCATGCGCCAAGCCTTGGTGAACCTGAACCCGCAGCGCATTCAGGAGAACCGCAAGTACGTCATGCGCATCACTGGGGACGAGCAGGAAGGCAAAGCCGAACTCGACAATTTCATCAACCCCGAAGAGCGCTACCCCGTCATCGCTACCACCAGCAAGCTGATGACCACAGGCGTGGACGCGCAGACCTGCAAGCTCGTCGTACTGGACCAGCACATCAAGTCCATGACAGAGTTCAAGCAAATCATCGGCCGCGGCACCCGCATCAACGAGGACTACGGCAAGTTCTGGTTCACCATCATGGACTTCAAGAAGGCCACCGAGTTGTTTGCAGACCCGGCCTTTGATGGCGACCCGGTGCAGCTCTACGAACCCAAAGGCGACGTGCCTCCGGTGCCACCTGACGATGTGCCCGAGCAGCCCGAAGGCGGCCGGCCTGTCGGCGGCGATGGCGACGACGCACCGCCCGATGACGGCGGCGACCTGGGCGGCGGCGCGGGCGTCGGTCGTATCAAATACGTGGTCGGCAATGTCTCGGTCTTTGTGGTGGCCGAGCGCGTGCAGTACTACGGCGCCGACGGCAAGCTCATCACCGAGTCCCTGCGCGACTACACCCGCAACTGCGTCACTAAGCAGTTCGGTTCGTTGGATGCATTCCTGCGACGCTGGTCCGACGCCGAACAGAAGAAGGTCATCATCGAAGAGCTGGCCAATCAGGGCGTGCTCTGGGAAGCCTTGGCCGAAGAAGTGGAGGCCAAGCAGGGCGGAAAGCAACTCGACCCTTTCGATCTGATTTGCCACGTCGCCTTTGACCAGCCGCCGTTGTCGCGCAAGGAGCGCGCCGACAAGGTCAAGAAGCGCAATTACTTCGCAAAGTACCAAGGCCCGGCACGGCAGGTACTAGAAGCTTTGCTGGAGAAGTACGCCGACACCGGCCTGGAACCCATCGAGGACATCAAGATTCTTCAGCTTGACCCGTTCAGCCGTATTGGAGCGCCAGTCGAATTGGTGAAGGCTTTCGGAGGCAGGGCAGGCTACCTAAAGGCTGTTGCAGCCCTTGAAGAACAACTATACGGATAACTGAATGCTCGACAGCTTTGCATTGAAAGATTCGCTCTTGGCGCTTGGCTTCAGGCCAATAACTGACCCAGAACGAACTAAAGCCCATGGCTTCAAACGAAATGACCTTGCGCATCCGATCTACGTGAAGATTGCGGGGCCCAAAGGAAGGCTGCGCGCGGCAACCGAACATCCATTGGTTTTGCACGCAAACGACGCAGATCGTTTGAGACGAGCGCCCTCGCTCCCTCGCGGGTTCGAGCTACAGGCATCTCCCTATAAGAGCGCTGGACTGCTCGAATTTCGGAATAGTGGCAGTGCGGCGACGCCATTCGGTTTCGACGCGGCAGTGCGCGACTCAACGACATTGGCCGAAGTGATTGACATCCTCTGCAATCGAGCTGAAAAGGCGGTTAAAACGTCTGATGCTGCAGCCTTGACCGAAACCGACGAGTCCCCTGCCATTGACCCGCTCGTATGGGCAACCGCAACTGCTGACGTTGACGCTGGCTTGCAAGGGCGCGTCGTTACTGCGACAACCAGGAAAGCACTGATTGAAGCCCGCGTTGGCCAGGGCAAGTATCGAGAAGACTTACTGAAGATTTGGCATCGCCGATGTGCGGTGACTGGTTGTGACATCGAAAAGGCTCTGGTTGCATCTCATGCCGTACCTTGGCGCGAGAACAAAGACCCTGAGACTTGCCTTGACCCCTACAACGGGCTGCTTTTGGCCGCCTCCATTGACAAGCTGTTCGACCAAGGCCTGATCAGCTTTGATGAGGCGGGGCGCTTGCTACGTTGCACCGCTCTTCGCGGTGTAGATTTGCTTGCTCTCGGCATCACCGCCGACGCTAGGCTCCGAGCCATATCGCCCAAACACCAACCCTACCTCGCCGCACACCGCATCAAACATGGCTTCAACGCTTGATGCCCGGTTAGAGCTTTCACCGTAACAACAATAACAACACTTCCATTTCCCATGTCCATCAGCAGTTCCATCAAATCCATCCAAGACATCATGCGCAAGGATGTCGGCGTCGATGGCGACGCCCAACGCATCGGCCAGCTCGTCTGGCTGCTCTTCCTGAAGATCTTTGATGACCGCGAACAGGAATGGGAGCTGTTGGACGACAACTACCGCTCGCCGCTGCCGGAGCAATACCGCTGGCGCAACTGGGCAGCCAACCCCGAAGGCATCACCGGCGAGGAACTAAAAAGCTTCATCGACAACGAGCTGTTCCCCGCCCTGCAAAAGCTGGAGAGCTACAGCACCACGCCCGCCGCCTTCGTGGTGCGCGGCGTGTTCGAAGATGCGTACAACTACATGAAGTCCGGCCAGCTCATCCGGCAAGTCATCAACAAGATTCAAGAAGGCGTCGACTTCAACAAGGCTCAAGAGCGCCACGCCTTCGGCGACATGTACGAGCAGTTGCTGCGTGACCTGCAAAGCGCGGGCAATGCCGGCGAGTTCTACACACCGCGCCCAGTCACCGAGTTCATGGTCCGCATGGTCGACCCCAAGCTCGACGAAAAGGTAATGGACCCGGCCTGCGGCACCGGCGGCTTTTTGACCTGCACCATCGAGCACAAGCGCAAGCACTACGTCAAAACGCCCGAGGACGAGCGCACGCTGCAGGCCAGCATCCACGGCGTAGAGAAGAAGCCGTTACCCCACCTGCTGGCCACCACCAACATGATCTTGCACGGCATCGAGGTGCCCAACCAGATCCGCCACGACAACACGCTGGCCAAGCCCTTGATTGGCTGGGGGCCTAAAGACCGCGTTGACTGCATCGTCGCCAACCCGCCCTTCGGCGGCATGGAAGAAGACGGCATCGAGACCAACTTCCCTCAGGCCTTCCGCACCCGCGAAACGGCCGACCTGTTCCTCGTGCTCATCATGCATTTGCTCAAGGACGGTGGTCGCGCCGCCGTGGTGCTGCCGGACGGCTTTCTGTTCGGCGAGGGCATCAAGAGCCGCATCAAGGAAAAATTACTGAACGACTGCAATCTGCACACCGTCGTTCGCCTGCCCAACGGCGTGTTCAACCCCTACACCGGCATCAAGACCAATCTGTTGTTCTTCACCAAGGGCACGCCGACGAAGGACATCTGGTTCTACGAGCACCAGTACCCGGCCGGGGTGAAGAACTACTCCAAGACCCGGCCGATGCGCATTGAAGAGTTCGCGACGGAGCAAGCCTGGTGGGGCAGCGAGGCCGATGGCTTTGCGGCCCGCGTCGAGGGCGAGTTCGCCTGGAAGGTCAGCGTCGAGGACATCAAGGCTCGCAACTACAACCTCGACTGCAAGAACCCGCATGTGGGCGAGCAGGTCAGTCATGACCCGGTGCAGTTGTTGGCCGAGTATGCGCGGATGCAGGATGGCATCCATGGTTTGCGCGAGCAGTTGAAGGCAGTGCTGGCTGAGGTGTTGGAGCGCGACGCATGACAACGTTGGTGACCAAAAATCTGCATTTGGTAGCCGCCGCGCCGGGTGGTGTTAGAAAGCTAAGGCACCTGATTCTCAAGCTTGCTGTTCGAGGTAGGTTGGTAGAGCAAGACTCAAGTGATGAACCCGCCAACGAACTGCTGAAGCGAATCCAGGCTGAGAAGGCGCGGCTTACCTCTTCCGGCGAGTCTCGGCGGAAGCGTTCCGAGGCAGTTGGCGCAATTGATGGAGTACCGGAGGCTTTACCGGCAACTTGGGTGTGGACTGCGCTCCCAAACATTTACTCTTCAATACCAATCCGTGGCAATCAACTTCTTTCGTCTGAGATTGCTGTGCAAGGGCGGTTTCCCGTTGTGGATCAGGGCAAGCAGTTTATTGCTGGCTACACAGACAAGGAAGATTTGCTAATCCGTATCCCAGGACCGGTAGTGGTCTTCGGCGACCACACGACAGAACGGAAATACATTGATTTCGACTTCGTAGCCGGGGCGGATGGAGTCAAGATACTACGCCCGATCCTCCTGAATGAGAGATTCTTCTGGTGGCAACTGGTTAGCCTAGAGCTAGAGGGACGAGGTTACGCTCGGCACTTCAAAGTGCTGAATGAATGTTCTTTCGCATTACCACCAGTCAACGAGCAGGCACGCATCGTCGCCAAGGTCGATGAACTGATGGCTCTGTGCGACCGGCTGGAGGCTGAGCAGGCCGACGCCGAGGCCGCCCACGCCAAGCTGGTGGAGGCCCTGCTCGCCAGCCTCACCCAAGCCCGCGACGCCGCCGACTTCCGCGCCAGCTGGCAACAACTGTCCGAGCATTTCCATACGCTCTTCACCACCGAGGCCAGCGTTGATGCGCTGAAGCAGGCTATTCGTGAGCAGGCGGTCCGTGGAAGACTGACAAACGACGTCCCATCTTTTCAACTCACCAACTCGACTTCGGTGGAAGCTGCCGGCCCGTTTTCACTGCCGAAGTCTTGGCATTGGGTAAAGCTCAAGGAGCTCGTGCTTGATATCCGTTTCGGGACATCGACTAAGTGCACACATGACGGACCCGGAACGCCGGTTTTGCGCATTCCAAATATCGGCGAAGAGGTTGTCACGCTGCTCGACATGAAGTTTGGTGAATTGTCTGATGCAGAGAAGCAGAGCTACTTGCTGGAGCAAGGAGACCTATTGATGATCAGGTCAAACGGAAGTGCTTCGCTCGTTGGCAAGACTGCGATAGTTGGACCTGACGCTACGCACTGCGCGTTCGCCGGCTATCTAGTGCGAATTCGCCTTCCACGGGACCGCGTCACTCCTGAGTATTTTCAATTGGCACTTCGG
Organism: uncultured Burkholderiales bacterium; assembly: GCA_945952065.1. GTDB lineage: Bacteria > Pseudomonadota > Gammaproteobacteria > Burkholderiales > Burkholderiaceae_C > Paucibacter_A. The sequence goes on from CAMFGY010000002.1 coordinate 121,952, forward strand.
TCGCGACATGTGCGCGATGGCATCGAAGCTCCAATTCGCACGACAAGTGGGGTCAAGAACATCAACAGCACTGAAATTCGGGGCCTTCAAGTCCCCTTGCCGCCAATGCACACGCAAGTGGAACTTGTCGCCAAGGTCAATGAGCTGCTCACCCTCTGCGACCAACTCAAACTCAACCTCTCTCAAGCCCACCAGCACCACGAAAAGCTAGCCTCCGTGCTGGTCGAGCAAGCCGTGGCCTGATTCCCCTCCAACATGGCAACACCTCACAACGACAAACTGGCCGTCCTCATCGACGCCGACAATGCGCAGGCCAGCATCATCAATGAACTGATGGCAGAGGTGTCCCGCTACGGCACCGCCACCGTCAAGCGCGCTTACGGTGACTGGACCACGCCCAACCTGCGCGGCTGGAAGGACGTGTTGCACAAACTTGCCATCCAACCCATGCAGCAGTTCAGCTACACCACCGGCAAGAACGCGACGGACTCGTCCTTGATCATCGACGCGATGGACCTCTTGCACTCGGGCACCGTCAGCGGTTTTTGTCTGGTCTCGTCAGACAGCGACTTCACCCGCTTGGCCACGCGCATCCGCGAGGCGGGTTTGGTGGTCTATGGCTTTGGTGAGCAGAAAACTCCGCAAGCTTTTGTGGCGGCGTGCGACAAGTTCATCTACACCGAGATCCTCCGCACACAAGGCGCCGGGGCGGCGCCCCAGCCCATTGAGAGCGGCGAACCTGGGCAATCGCTAGAAGCCATGCTGAAGCAGGCAGTGACAGTCACCGCCCGCGACAACGGCTGGTCGCCCCTGTCTACCTTGGGCTCGCTGATCATGAAAAACCACTCTGCCTTTGACCCTCGCAACTACGGTTGCCAGAAGCTGGGGGAACTGGTGCGCAAGCAGCCTTATCTGGAAGTAAAGGAAGTGCCCGTGCAGGATGGTTCCAGCAACGTGCATTTGTTTGTTCGACTGAGAGCCTGAGTCATGCCCATCCGACACGCCATCTGGCAAGTCGGCCATTGCCCTGAAAACTGACTGAAATGCCCGAACTGGTTCACATTACTCGGACTGCCACTCACAGACGCAAAGATCAAGATAAAGAATCTCGATCCTTGGTTGATTGGAGAAGCCTTTCAGCATATGTGCTTCTTGGCGAACCCGGTTCGGGAAAGACCACTGTTTTCAGACAGGAGGCGGAAGCCCTTGGACTCGCTGCGATTTTTGCGACGGCGAAGGACTTTTTGACCCTGCACACCGATGCCGAGTTGCTTGGCAAGATTCTTTTCATTGACGCACTTGATGAGCGCCGCAGTGACGTCGGGGGCACTGAAGGTCCTTTGGAGACCATCAGGTCCAAGCTTCGTGACCTTGGCCGCCCGACTTTTCGATTGGCTTGCCGTGAAGCGGATTGGTACCAGGACGGCAGCAAGGACCTAGCCCGTGTTTCGCCTGACGGAACCGTAGTCGAATTGCGATTGGATGCCTTGTCTGATGCTCAGACTAGGCAACTGCTCAGCGCCTGGCTGCCCAACGGTTCAGCTGGCGCAGGTGATTTCGTGGATACGGCCGAGCAGCACAACCTCGATGCACTCCTGCAAAGTCCACTGCTGCTGAAACTACTTGTGGATGCGGTTAGCCAGAATGACTGGCCAGCCAATCGATCTCAAGTCTATGAACTAGCTTGCACTCAGATGGCGCTGGAACAGAACCCAGTCCATCGCAGGCTTTCTGGTCACGGCTTCAGCAATGAGCAAGTTCTTTCGGCAGCCGGCCTCCTGTCGGCAATGCTGTTGCTATCCGATAGTCAGAGCATTTGCCTTGACCCAAGCGACCGAACAGCCGGCAGCATCCAACTGACAGAGATATCAGACTCGCTCGGGCTGACTCAAGAGTTGCTGCGTACGGTTTTGGACACCAAACTATTTTCTGCCGAAGGTGAGCATCGCAGCCCACTGCATCGAACTATTGCCGAATATCTGGGCGCCCGTTCCTTGTCGAAGCAAGTTCAATCCAAAGGGCTGCCGTTGTTGCGGTTGCTGGCATTGATGACTGCCGATGATGGGTGTGTTGTTGACCCGCTGCGCGGACTCTATGGTTGGCTTTGTTTGCATTGCGAGACGGATAGAGCTCAGCTCGTCAATGTCGACCCCTTGGCACTTGTTCTTTACGGCGACGTTGGCCCCTACAGCAGCTCTGATAGACGGCTGGTGCTGAGAGCACTGAAGGCGGCAGCGGACCGCTTCCCCTGGTTCAGAAATGACGACTGGGCAGCTCGGCCTTTTGGTGCTTTGGGTTCACCAGATTTAATCGCGGACTTCGCTTTGATTCTCAGGGACCCGGCACGCGGTCTCGCACATGAGCCGTTCTTGGCATGCGTCATAGACGCGTTGATTCATGGCTCACCGATTCCTGCGCTGGCCACCGACCTTTACGCCGTCGTGACAGATTCGACCTACACCTCTCGCGTGCGTCGCGAAAGCGCGGCCGCTTGGCTCAACTGCACTGGCAATGATTCAACTGCAGCCCTGCAGCTACTTTCCGACATTCGAACTGGTGACGTGTTGGATGACGATGACGAAATCAGCGGCCGACTGCTGGATGCCTTGTTTCCGGTGCATATGTCGGCACAACAAGCTTTAGAGAGCCTGCACGGGGCAAAGGCCGAAAGTCTGATTGGCTGGTACCACATGTTCTGGGCAGATGATTTCGTGGCCAGAATCCCGAAAGCCCAGATTGCAGATGCCCTTGACCAACTCTTGAAATTTACAGGCAGTCCTGAGGTGCAAGAGGATTCAGAACAAGGGTTTCCCAAACTGGAAAACATCAGAAAGACCGCCCTTAGTCTGCTGAACCATGGGCTGAACATCATTGGAGACGAATCGTCAGACCAGCAGTTATTCAACTGGCTGGGACTGGGGATCGATAAGTACGGCCAAGAACCGTTGCACTCCGATGTGAAAAACGAAATTGTGAGTTGGTTGGGCGCACGCCCTGAGCGTATGAAGGGCGTTTATCAATGCGGTGTGGACGAGTACCTTTCAGGCGATGCGACCACACGCCGGCCCTGGGCAATTGAGAATCGCCTTTACTCGGCGAGTCGCCCTGTGGATTGGTTGCCTTGGGTTCTGGAAAGACTCGCAGATTGGGGCGACGAAGAACTGGCCAAACATTGGTTCCAACATGCCGCCTGGGCGGTCATGAATGAGCAGGCTGTCGGTAGCATCAACTTGGAATATTTGGAAAGTTGGGTGCGGAAACACATCGGCGTCTGGCCGACTGCCGAGCAATGGCTCGAAGAGCGTACTTCGCTTCCTCTGGATTCCTGGGATGAGGAAGAGCATAGAAGGAAAGTGCAGAACCAATTGGATGCCGCATCTCGCAGGGCCAATGAGCGGGCGGTGTTGGCTCCTTTTCTGCCTGGCGTGTTCGCTGGAACGGCTCCGGCCCATGTGATGGGGAAGATCGCCATAAAGTACAAGCAGCCGCCTTCGGGCAACCAAGGAAGAACGGCGACAGAGCGTGTTGCTAACTACCTTTGTGGTACCCCGGATGAAGCTGCTAAGGCTATTTCTGCCTTGACACTCGTTCTTGGGCGACGTGACCTCAATACTCGGGCGGAGGTTATATCGTCATTCGAGAAAGGCGAGCGTTTCTGGCTCAGTTACGCCTGTTTACTCGCAGCGGAACTTGCATGGGCACAAGAGCCGACAGTTTTCGCATCGATTTCAGCAAGTGCGCTAGAAGCGCTGATCGCCTACCATTTGATAGACGAAGGAGGGCGAACTTGCGGGTGGTTCAAGGCGCTGTGCATGGCGCATCCGGACACCGTTCACCGTGTTTCTAAAGAGCTTCTTGAGGCTGATTTGCGGGTGGACCCACCAAGACTGCAGCTCTATTTCGGTTTGCCGGATGACGATGCGTCAAGAGAGTTCGTTGCGTTGCTTTTGCCCGATTTGTTGATGGCAATACCTAGTGCGCCGACGAGTGAGCAGCTTCGGATATTCAATTCCTGCCTGATTCGCGCGGCAAAAAAACATCTGGCGCCGGAAACACTCCAAAGCTTGCTTGCAGAGAGGCTCAAAGACGAACGCCTATCCATTGAATTTTTTGCTGCACTCCAGATTGCCGCGCTGACCTCGGACCCTGAACTGCACTTACTTGAACTCAAGACAGTTGCAGACGTTCAGCCGGATATCGGGCTAGCTATCCGCCGAGCATTCGTAGAGCAGAGGGAGGACGATTCCGGCTGCGTTGAGGAGTCAATCGAATCGGCCGGCTTGCTGATAGAACTTCTCGCTGAATGTGCGCAAGCATCTAATTCATTGATGCCGCACGAGTCAGAAGATCCGTTTGGAGAGGGCTGCCGACTCATTCACAACCTGGCCAAACAAATCTCTGATTTGTCCAGTCCATTGGCGACCAAAGAACTCATGCGACTTCGAGCGTTGCCTGCCATGGGCGCGTGGCGCACTGAACTTGATTGGTATATCGGGGTACAGCAAAAGCTTGCTCGTTCAATTTCGTTCGTGGCGCCAAACGCCACAGAGGTTGGAAAGGTCCTATGCAATCTTGAACCGGCAAACGCCCGAGACATGGCCATTTTGCTGATCGAGAAAATGATGTGGCTTGCAAAGCGGATTCGATCAGAAGAAACGAATCAGCTATTGCTGTTCTGGGAGAAAGACTCGAAGGGAGTACTTAAGCCGAAGTCTGAAAACTCTTGCAGGGACGTACTGCACGGACTGCTTCGCGACAGCATGCTTCCGCTAGGTGTTCAAGTTGAAAAGGAAGCAATGGCAGCGGCCGACAAACGCGCCGACTTGCAGGCAAACACATTGCACCGTGGCGCCCGCATCGTCGTACCCGTCGAGATAAAAAAGGAAAGCCACTCCGAGGTCTGGACAGCTTGGGTGGATCAGCTTGAGGCGCGATACACGAGCAACCCAGGTGCCCAGGGCATTGGCGTCTACCTTGTATTTTGGTTCGGTGATAAGCCAAAGCGGCACCCGGATGGCACGGTACCACGCAACGCTGAGCACATGGCCGAACTCCTTGGTGCGGCAATACCTAAGGACAGATGGAACCGGATATTCGGCCTAGTCATTGACTTGTCGGCGCGAGCCTAAGCCGAGGCAACGAGTCCTGCGGACTGCGCATGGCATTGGCCTTCTACAGCGCACTGCAAAACAACGCGGATAAAGGAAAGGCGCCTCGGCGCCTTTCCTTTACTTAACCTGTTTTAGCCAGCATTGGGGATCTGCTCGTTCATCCAAACGACACATCAATCGCCCCTGAAATTCCTTTAATTGCCCTCATGCCCCCATTGCAGCGTTGCCGCGAAACGACTTTGTTTCGCAGGCAAGGACTTTGTTTCCGGGGTAACGACTTTATTTCAGACTGACAGCAAATAGGGGCACCAGCCCCCTACTTACTCCACTGTCACGCTCTTGGCCAGGTTGCGAGGCTTGTCGACATCGGTGCCGCGGGCGCAGGCGGTGTGATAGGCGAGCAACTGCAGCGGGATCACATGCAAGATGGGGCTGAGTGCGCCATAGTGCTCAGGCATGCGGATCACATGCAGGCCGGGCTCCGATTGGATCTGGGTGTCACCGTCGGCGAAGACATAGAGTTGGCCGCCACGTGCGCGCACCTCTTGCATATTGCTCTTGAGTTTTTCCAGCAAGGTGTCGTTGGGCGCCACGGTCACGACAGGCATTTCAGCGGTGACGAGTGCCAAGGGGCCATGCTTGAGCTCACCTGCCGGGTAGGCTTCGGCATGGATGTAGCTGATCTCCTTGAGCTTCAAAGCGCCTTCCAAGGCAATCGGGTAGTGCAGGCCGCGCCCCAGGAAAAGCGCGTTTTCCTTGCGAGCGAACTCTTCGCTCCAAGCAATGACTTGAGGCTCCAAAGCCAACACCGCTTGCACCGCCACGGGCAGGTGCCGTAGGGCTTTCAAATGCTCGGCTTCTTGCGCTTCGCTCAAGTGGCCGCGCGTCTGGGCCAGGGCCAGGGTCAACAAGAACAGGCCCACCAGCTGGGTTGTGAACGCTTTGGTGGATGCCACGCCGATTTCTGCGCCTGCACGGGTGATGTAGGCCAATTCGCATTCGCGAACCATGGCACTGGTGGCCACATTGCAGACCGTCAAGGTGTGCTTCATGCCCATGGCGCGCGCATGTTTCAAAGCGGCCAGGGTGTCGGCCGTTTCTCCGCTCTGGCTGATCGTAACGACCAAAGTGCGCGGGTTCGGCACGCTGTCGCGGTAGCGGTATTCGCTGGCAATTTCCACGCTGGTCGGGATCTTGGCAATGCTTTCCAGCCAATACTTGGCGGTTGAGCCTGAATAAAAGCTGGTGCCACAAGCCAAGATCAAGACCGAGTCCACCTCCTTGAAGATGCGGTAAGCGCCGTCCCCAAACAACTCAGGGCTGATGCCGGTGATGGCTTCGAGCGTGTTGGCGATGGCCGTGGGCTGCTCGAAGATTTCCTTTTGCATATAGTGGCGATACGGGCCCAGTTCCGCTGCGCCGCTGTGCGCATGCACGGTGCGGACTTCGCGCTGCTGCGGCTCATAACGGCCTGTTTCAGCGTTGCGTCGCGTGATCCAGAAGCGTCCCGGCTGCAGGTCCACCACATCGCCTTCTTCCAAGTAGACGATCTGGTCGGTCACCCCTGCCAGCGCCATGGCGTCGGAGGCCACGAAGTGCTCACCGTCTGCGGCGTCCATGCCCACACCCAGCACCAGCGGCGAGCCTTCGCGTGCCGCCACCACATGATGCGGCTCATCTCGGCAAAACACCGCCACCGCATAAGCGCCCTTCAGGCGCGGCAAGGCTTGTTGCACAGCGTCGAGCAAGTCACCGCTGTAGAGATGGTCAATCAAATGGGCGATGACCTCGGTATCGGTCTGGCTGCTGAAGACGTAGCCGCGCGACTTCAGTTCGGCTCGCAGTTCATCGTGGTTTTCGATGATGCCGTTGTGCACCAGCGCAATCCGCCCCACGCTGTCGGCGCTGGCGTTGGGGCCTTGCGAGAAATGCGGGTGCGCGTTGTGAACGGCCGGTGCCCCGTGGGTGGCCCAGCGGGTGTGGGCAATGCCGGTGCCGGAGGCGATGCCATCTTCAGCCGCCAAACCGGTGAGCTCCGCCACGCGGGAAGTGCTGCGAGCACGCTTGAGCCCGCCGTCTTGGTGCACTGCCACACCACAAGAGTCATAGCCCCGGTATTCCAGGCGCTTGAGGCCTTCGATCAAGATGGGGACGATGTTGCGCTGACTGACGGCTCCGACGATTCCGCACATGGTGTTTGGCTCCAGAAAGGGTTTGGGCTTGTGAACGGAGCGAATCGTAGGCATTCCTCAACAATGAATGCTTTCAAAATTTGCTTGTTTTTGAAACAATCGGCCTCGCCAGAGATATCGTGAAGACTTATTTCACAAATCAAAAAACTATGGATGATTCAACCGCAACCTTGAGCCTGGACGCCAGCGATCTGCGCATCCTGGACTTGCTGCAACAAGATGCTGCGCTGTCCAATCAGGACTTGGCCGGACTGGCCCATGTATCTCCCGCCACCTGCTTGCGACGCGTCAAGCGCCTGGTGGACGCCGGCATCATCGAGCGCCGGGTGGCCCTGCTTTCGGCCGAAAAACTGGGAGCGGGGCTGACCGCCATTGTTGAAATCACCTTGGATCGCCAAGGCGCGGAGCACCTGCAAGCCTTTGAAACGCGGGTTCTGGCTGACAGCGCGGTTCAGCAGTGCTACCAAGTCTCACCGGGGCCAGATTTTGTGTTGATTCTGCAGGTGCCCGATATGCCGGCCTACCACGCCCTGGTGCTGCGTCTTTTCACGCAAGACGCCAATGTGCGCAACGTCAAAGCCTTCTTCAGCGTGCGCCGGGGCAAATTTGAGCCGCGCGTGCATTTGCCGAGTCGCTGAGCTTAGTCCAGCCGCCAATTGGCAGCCGCCAGGCCCGAGCCCCATGAAAAAAGCGGCCCGCGGGCCGCTTTCGTTCGAACAAGACCGAGGTCTTGCGCCATTCAGGCCTTGTTGCGACGGCGTGCAGCGCCAGCCACCACCCACAGGCCCAGAGCCATCAAGGCATAGGTCTGAGGCTCGGGCACCGCCGTCACGCTGGCGATGAAGCCCAGGTGCGAGAACACAGCCGTCGAACCCGACAGGTCACCATAGCTGGACTTGTTGACCGTGCTCGCGTCGCAGTCCAAGGCGAAAGTGCTGCAAGCTTGCCAACCCCAAGAGTGCACGCCGGACAGCACCCATTCCGTGCCATTCCAGACGAAGTCGCCACCGCCGGAGTCGCCACCGGCGATCAGACCTTCCAGGCCGCCCAGGCCGTCATTGCTGCTGAACTTGTTGCCTGTGATGTCGGCAATGCGCTGCATGGTGTTGTGCTGCGCGGTCCCCTTGTCGAAGTCCACCATATAGGTGACGCCGTATTTGTAGTAGTTCTCGTCATAGCCCCAGTCAGGACCGATGGCGTCGCCCACGACCTTGTTGAAGGTCTTGCTGTCGATGTCAAAGGTGTTGAAGGCGTAGTGACCAAACTTGCCATCGTTCCAGTTGGTGGCGGTGTTGTTGCCACCATTGCTGGTGGTGCCATAGCCGGCCATCAAGTGGGTCTTGCCCACGTCGTTGGTGGTGCTGAGGTTGTAGCCCTTGATGGTGGTGACGGGGGCGTCCAGCTTCAGGATGGCGATGTCCGCGCCCGTATCCAAGTCACCATTCCAGCCAGAATGGATGAAGGCATTGCCCACCGACACATTGCGGGTTTCAACGGCCTTGCCGTCGTACCAACCAAACTGCACCGTCATCTTGCTGAAGTCATCAGCGCAATGCGCTGCAGTCAGCACATACTGGCCGCCCGCCAGCAAAGAGCCCGAGCAGGCGTAGTTGCCGGCCGAGGTGGTGAAGCTCAGACGCGCCACACCGTCGAGCAAACCGGCCACGCCACCAATCACTTGGCCCGGCGCAAAACGCCAGTTAGAGGGGTCGCTGGTGTTGCCAGTCAGAGGGTCCATGCCAATGGCGCTGGCAGGAGGCAAACGCAGGTTCGCTGTGCTTTGATCGCCCGCGGCATGCGCGGCGCCCACCAAAGTCAGCAGCGCGGCTGCGGCGATGACATTCAAATGCTTGACCAAGGTCCTACTCCTCGAAATTTGTCTTGAAACGGTCGATGCCCTGGTCAAAACGGTCGGGCTGCGCCCGTTGCTGTCATTGCCAGTGGTTCTTTTATACCCATCGATGCGTGAATATTGTCACGCCAAAGAAACCAAGCCAACCCCCAGACGAGGGCAGTGAATACCCCAAGAAGAAAATCAGAAGGCCCATGCAATAGGCCGTTATGCAAGCGCCCCTGAACCGAGCGATCCAAGGGCGCAGGCAAGGCCAACATCAGCCGGATTCAGCCTGGAGGTCGTCTGATCAGCATTGTTGGCGGCGACGTGCCGCGCCAGCCACGGCCAACAGACCCAGCGCCATCAAGGCATAGGTTTGCGGTTCAGGCACAGCGGTCACGCTGTTGATGAAGGCAATGTGCGAAAACACGGCCGTGGAGCCCGAGAGATCGCCGTAGCTGGAGCCGTTGTTTGCCGCGTTGTCGCAAGTCGAGGGCGAAGTGACGCCGTAGTAGCTGCAAGCGTCGTTCCCGCCCCAGCCCCAAGAATGCACACCGGACAAGAGCCACTCGGTGCCGTTCCAAACAAAGTCACCGCCGCCCGAATCGCCACCCGCAATCAAACCCTCGTCGGCCAAATTGGCGATCCCGGCATTGCCCCAGGTTTGGCCGACCTTGGCGCCGATCCGGCCGATGGTGTTGCGGTTCGCGGAGCCATCATCGAAGTCGACCATATAGGTCACGCCGTACTTGTAAAAGTCGGCGTTGTAGGCCGGATCGGCCAAGCTGTTCAGCGTTTTGCTGTCGATGTCGAAGGTGTTGAAGGCGTAGTGGCCGTAATTCCTGTCATTCCAGTTGGTGGCCGTGTTGCTGGTCGCTACATTGGTGGTGCCGTAGCCAGCCATCAAATGCTGCTTGCCCACATCGTTGGTGGTGCTGAGCTTGTAGCCCTTGATGGTGGTGACGGCCGAGTCCAACTTCAGGATGGCGATGTCGGCGCCGGTGTCGAGGTCACCATTCCAGCCGCTGTGAACCGTGGCGTTGCCCACCGCGACACTGCGCGTCACGGCGGCCGTGCCGTTGTACCAGCCGAACTGCACGGTCATGCTCTTGAAGTCGTCGGCGCAATGAGCCGCCGTCAACACATACATGCCCCCCTCCAACAAGGAGCCCGAGCAGGCATAGCTCGCTCCGGCGTTGGTGGTGAAGCTGAGCTTAGCAACGCCGTCCAGCGCGCCGGCCACACCACCAATGGTTTGGCCGGGGGCAAAGCGCCAATTGGAGGGGGCCGAGGTATTGCCCGTGGTGGGGGTCAAATCGCCCAATGCGGTGGTTTGACCGTTGCTGGCTTGCGCAACGCCCGTCAGGGCCAATGCCGTTGCTGCGGCCAGCAGTTGGAGGGTATGAGTTTTCGCCATGATGTCCCAGTTCTTCCGTGATCGGCGCCCATAGGCGCCTACTCCCACTGCGACCCCAGCCTCCTGGGCAGGAGTCGCACCAAACGACGCAGAAACTGCGATCGATGACGGCAATATGTCACGGCCTCACAGAGGCAGGACTGATGGCTTTTGCCCAAGTAAAAACCCCTAGACATCGCGCCGATTGACACGGCACACCCGGCTCCGCTAGCCCCCCCCGCTCAGGCCTTCAGGACAAGCAAGCCCTTCAAGTACTCGCCTTCTGGGAAACAAATGGTCTGCGGGTGGTCTGGCGTGGCGCCGACGCGGTCCAAGATGAAGCCGTCGACCTGCGCATCCAGGCCAGCGCCGGCCACAATCTTGTGGAACAGGTCGGGAGAAATGCCCCCTGAGCACGAGAAGGTGAAGAGCAAACCGCCCGGCGCCAACAAGCGCAGCGCCAAACGATTGATGTCTTTGTAAGCACGCGCGGCGCGCTCGGCGTGGGCCGCCGTAGGGGCAAACTTGGGCGGATCCAGCACGATGGCATCGAACTGGCGCCCTTCCTTCAAGAAGCCCCGCAGGGTGGCGTTCACATCGGCGTCCATGGCCAAATGACGCGCGGGATCAAACCCGTTCAAGACCACATGGGCTTGCGCGCGCGCCAAGGCCGGGCCTGAAGAATCCACGCTGATCACCTGCTCGGCACCGCCCGCCAAGGCCGCCACTGAAAAGCCACCGGTGTAGCTGTAGCAATTCAGCACAGTCTTGCTGCCGTAGTGCCGAACCGCGTCGGCAAAACGTTTGCGATTGTCGCGCTGATCGAGGTAGTACCCCGTTTTATGCCCTTCCGCCACATCCAAGCTGAGCCGCCAATCATGCTCGCTGATGGTCACTTCTGTCGCGCCAGCACCACGCAACCACCCGGTTTGAAGGGGCAGCCCTTCGAGTTCGCGGACTTGGGCGTCAGAGCGTTCATACAAGCGGCTCAAGCCCGTTGCGGCCATCAAATGCTCGATGATTTGAGCCTTCCAGCGCTCCACCCCACAGGAGAGGAACTGAGCCACCAAGGTGTCGGCATAGCGGTCCACCACCAAACCGGGCAAGCCATCGGCCTCCCCGTGGATCAGCCGGATCGAGTCAGACGCCACCGGCAGACGCGCCCGCAGGCTCAAGGCGCGCGCGATGCGGCGCTGGAAAAAGGCGCTGTCGATGCGTTCGGCTTCATCAAAACTCCAGGCCCGCAGCCGAATCTGCGACTGCGGGCTGAAGGCGGCCCAGCACAGGAACTGCCCCTCAGAGGATTCAACCCGCACGGTCTCACCGCTGTCGGCACCGCCGCGGGCGATCGAGCTTTCAAAAACCCAAGGGTGGCGGCGTTCCAAGGAGCGCTCTTTGCCGGGGCGAATGACGATTTTTTTCATGGCCTGGACCTCTATCTTTCGCTCAAGTTCAACGCGCCAGGCTGCCAAAGGCGTAGCCGACCGACAGATTCAGCAGCGGCGCCGACTGAGCGCCACTGCGCATGCCGCGCCAGTGACCCAGGCCCGCGCGCAGGCGCAGCCGCTCGCCTTCCCACAGCGCATAGGCCTCGGCTTGCAGCAAGGCGCCGCCCCCCACATCGACCCCACCGCCGCCCGCCGCGCCGGCCAGCAACTCGGCGCCAAAACGCGTTGACGCCCACAAGGGCTGAGTCTGCAGCCCCAGGCCGAACAAGCCGAAGGAATAAGCCCCAGCCTTGCCAAAAGCCGCACTGCCCGCCTGCGCAACACCGTAGACCGTCGGCGTGATCTCGCGCGTCATCACCATGGCCAACTGGCCAATGGCGTCTTTGCTGCCGTCTTTGAAGCGCACCTTGGGCAGGTACTGGTAGCTGGCAAACAACTGCTGGGTGCGCACCGTGCCGGACTCTTGTGCCACGCTGTTCGCCACGCTGGGGGTGATGTCCAAAGGCAAGGCCAAACCGAGTCGCACAAACTGGGTGGAGAACTGGCCGCGCGGCGCTTTGCTGAGGCCACCGTCCAGCCGCACAGTGGCGCCCCAAGGGGTGATCCACCGCAAGGTCGGCCCGCCGCGCAGCAGCCAGCCGCTGCCGGTATCGACATTGCCGCCCCCGCCCAAGCCCAAACCTAACTGCCCGCCTAGGCGCAATCGCGGGCTGCCCAGCGCCCAGTCTTGACCGGCCGTGGCCAGCACTTCCATATAACCGTCGGCCCCGCCTTGGGCGGCGCCGGCGGCCTCCACGCCCCACCAGCTGCCATCGGCGATGTACTGGCGCAGATCGGCTCCGGCAAAGCCCATGCGTCGGGTGCTGATGACGCCGCTGCGGTTGCGCGTACCGGCACGTGGCGTGGCATAGCCGCCCTGCAAGGCAATTTCGTCAAATCCCAGGCCGGTGCGCTGGCTGGCGCGCCCACGTTTGCCGGAATCGCTGGGCGAGAAGCTGGAAAAATTGCTCGAACGTCCCAGCACCAAGCCAACGCTGCTGTCGCTGATATTGCCGCTGGGGAAGCGCACATGGCTGAGCGCCAAGCCGCTGTACCAATCCCCCGCTTGCAAACGCAGTGACAACTCCGGGCGCAGCATCAAACCACCGCCAAAGCGCACCTGGCTGGAGCCTACCCCGCCCCCCGCACCGGCATACAGGCCGGCCGCCACATGGGCATTGGCGCCCAAACGCCACCGACCCTGCGCTGTCAGCCCCAAAGTGAAGAGTCCACCGTAATTGCCTTTGGCGGCCCCGTAAACACTCGGGCCAAAGCCCCAGTCGTCATTGACGGCCATCAAATAGCTGCCACCCAACAAGGCGGTCTTGTCACCATTGGGCATGCGCAGCGGCGTCCAGCTCGCTTCAATGGCCGCTGGCCGCAAGGACGCCGGTCGCACCAAAAATTCTTCAGCGGCCATGGCCGCTTGCGAAAGCAGCAACGAGGCCAAGGCCACAGTGCGCAAGGCATTGGGGGGCCGAGGGAGCAAGGTCTGTACAGAGAGTGACATTAGTTTTTTCTTTTCGCACGCGGGTGTGCGGCGTCGTAGATTTTCGCCAGATGTTGAAAGTCCAGCTGGGTGTAGACCTGGGTGGTGGTGATGTGGGCGTGCCCCAGCAGTTCTTGCACCGCGCGCAAGTCGCCGCTGGACTGCAAGAGATGAGAGGCAAAGGAATGGCGCAGCATATGCGGGTGCACATGGCTGGGCATGCCGGCGGCCAGGGCTCTTTCTTTGAGCATGGTTCGAATCTGCGCAGCAACAAAGCGTGCGCCGCGCCGGCCGACAAACAAAGCCGCCTCGTCGTCCTGAGCGCGCTGCCCCCGCACAGCCAGCCATTGCCGCAAGGCCTGCAAAGCCGCCGCACCGACGGGCACGCTGCGGCGCTTGGCACCCTTGCCCATCACATGAGCATCGCCCGACTGCAGATCAACCCACCCGATGGCCTGGGCGCTGGCCCGCACGTCCAGGCCGACCAATTCCGAAACCCGCAAACCGCAGCCGTACAGCAACTCAAGCACACAGCGATCTCGCGCCTCGGTCCAGGGGTCCTGGCTTGCAGCATCGCTTTGGAACTCAGCCAGTTGCACCGCCTCGTCCACCCCCAAGGCCTTGGGCAAAGGCTTGGCCGCCTTCGGTGCACGCAGCCCATCAAAGGGGTTTTGTTCCACCAAGCCTTGCTGTCCGAGCCAGCGATACAGCCCGCGCCACACCGACAACATCAAGGCCAGACTGCGCGGGCCGAGATCGCTTTGCGCATGCAGCGTAGCCAGCAAGGCGCGCGCCTGATGCGCACGCAAGCTCAGCAAATCTTGCCCGCGCTGCGCAGCCAGGTCTTGCAAGCGCCGCAGCCCATCTTCATAGATGTACAAGGTGCGCGGCGCCAAACGGCGTTCCACCCGCACATGACGCAAGTAATCGAGCAAAGGGGCTTGCAAAGCCTCAGGCGCGTCGGCGGCTGCGCTGAATTCGTCGTCAGACACAGCGAGGCCGCAAGCGTTCAGGGCTGCGCCGCTTCAGCCTTGCCGGCCTCAGCCGGAGCGGCCAGACGCGACAGAGCCGCACTGGCGATCTCGCCCACCCGGGACAAAAATTCGGTGCCCATTTCTGCGGTGTAGCGTGTGGGGTCGGGCGATCCCAGCACCAGCAAGCCCATGCTCTGACCCGGCTGCGCACCCAAAGTCAAAGGAATCAAGGCCAAAGAGCTGGCATTGGCAGGCACCCCCTCTTCACCACTCAACCAACGCGCCGCCTCAAAACCGGAGTTGACGCCGCAATAGGGCTGGCTCAGGCTGGCGGCAAAGCTCTTCACATCTTGGCTGACCGGCTGAGCGAACTCGGCGCCCACATAGGCTGGCGCCACATCCCACAGGCGCAAGCCGGCCAGCGGGATCATGAACTGATGGCGCAATTCCTGCGTCAAGACCGCCGGCAGTTCGGCCGCTTGCGCCGTCAGCATCAGACGTTTGGTCCAGCGATGCAGGCGATCGGCAATGGCGACGTTTTCCTGGCCATTGCGAATCATCTCGATGATCTTGAACTCCAAGCCCTTGATCTTTTCGCGCAGCATTTCCGCTTGCCGCTCTTGCAAAGACACCGCGCGGGCACTGTGCGGGTGGGTCAGTTGCACCGTGGCCAAGAGCTCCGCATGGCGCTCGAAAAAGCCCGGCGTGTTGACCAAGAAGTCCGCAATATCTTTCTCGGTGATGCCCTGCGTCCCCAGTTCTTTACTCACAGCTCAATCTCTCCTTCAAACACGGTTTGCGCGGGGCCCGTCAGCAGCACCGGCGCATGCAGGCCAAGGCTCAAGCCGGCCCATTCGATTTTCAAGTCTCCGCCGCGGGCATGCACTTCGACCGCCTCATCCAGCAAACCCAAACGGATGCCCGCCACAACGGCCGCACAAGCCCCGGTGCCACAGGCCAAGGTCTCGCCCGCGTCGCGCTCAAACACCCGCAGCCGCACTTCTTGACGCGACACAATTTGCATAAAGCCCGCATTGACCTTGCGCGCAAAACGCTGATGGGCCTCGACCAACGGGCCAATTCGTTCCACGGGCGCGGAATCGACCTTGTCCACCAATTGCACCGCATGGGGATTGCCCATGGACAGCACGGCCACCTCGCAGTCGGCGCCTTCCAAGGGCCACAATTCAAAGCCACCCATTGCCCGAGGCGTGAGGCCCTGCGCATCAAAGGGCAGGCGCGCATGGTCGAACACGGGGGCGCCCATGTCGACGCTGACCCGACCATCCTCGCGCAAATGCAATTCGAGCAGAGCATTGACGGTCTGCACGCGAATGCTGCGCTTGGGGCTCAGGCCCTTCTCGTTCACATAACGGACAAAACAGCGGGCGCCATTGCCGCAGTGCTCCACCTCGTCACCGCTGTTGTTGAAAATGCGGTAGCGGAAATCCACATCGGGCAAGTCGCTGCGCTCGATGACCAGAATCTGGTCACAGCCCACGCCGAAGCGTCGATCGCCCAGACGGCGAATCTGCTCGGAGCTCAAAGCCAAGGGGGTTTGCAAGGCGTTGATGACGCAAAAGTCATTGCCCGCGCCCTGCATTTTGGTGAAGCGCAATTTCATGCCCGGATTATCACCGCCCGTTCGGCCCTGACGCTCGCCTCATCACCGCGATCTTTGATGCCAAGCTTCAGCTGTAAAACGAGGGCTCGCCCTCGGGGCGGGTCTTGAAGCGCTTGTGCACCCACAGGTATTGGGCGGGGTTCTCACGCACCCGCGCCTCCAGCCAAGCATTCATCTGGGTCGCATCTGCGACCAGGTCCCCGCTGGGGTAGCCTTCAGGCGCCGGCCAAGCTTCCACCACATAGCCTTGACCACCAGGCAGCATGGTGACGATCAAGGGCTGCACCACCATGCCCATGGTGCTGGCAATCTTGGATGGTGCCAGCAAGGTGCAGGTGGGCACGCCGAAAAAGGGCACAAAGGCGGAGTCCTTGACACCGAAGTCCATATCCGGCGCATTCAAAAAGGCATAGCCCTGACGAATCAGGCGCAAGACCGGGCGTATGCCTTCATGGCGATCCACAAACGCTGTTTTGCCAAAGCGTGCCCGCCCGGCCAGCATACGGGCATCAAACACCGGGTTGCTTTGCGGCTGATAGACATCCACGCCGGGGTTCTTTTGATTCAGCATCAGCGCGGGCGCTGCCCACTCCAGGCCGGCGAAATGAGGCAGCACCCACATCACGGGCGCCTCGCTGGTTTCGGCCAACTTGATGTCCCCCTTGATCTGCACCAGGCTTTGCAGCCGCTCGGCTGAAGCAAACCAAAGCAGGCCACGCTCCAAGACGCTGCGCCCCATCCAGCCAAAGTGCTCGCGCGCCAGTTGCTCGCGCTCAACCGCCGAGCGCTCGGGAAAGCAAAGCTCCAAATTGCGCAGCGCGATTCGGCGACGGCGCTTGGCCAGGTGCCAGAGCAGCCAGCCCAGACCCCGGCCCAAGGCGGCCAAGACCGACAGAGGCAGGAAATGCAAGAGCCACAGCAGACCAATGGCCAGATGGGCCGCAAATCGAGACCCCATGCTCAGGCCTCCCGTCCGGCGTCAGCCTCGGTCGGCGCCACACCGATGTCGAGACCCCGAGGTTGTTTGTAGCGGTTGTAGCCCCAGAGATACTGCTCGGGAGCCAGACGGATCAGTTGTTCCATGGATTGATTGATGAGAGCGGCAGCGGATTCTGGCGCGGAATCGGCTGGGATTTCAGGCCCAGGAAAGATATGAATGGCGTAACCCGCCCCTGCGGGCAAGCGTTCACCCCATGCCAGCAAGGCCGTGGCACCGGTTTGCTGCAGCAAGCGCGCGGCCAAGGTCATGGTGTAGGCCGGGCGGCCAAAGAAAGGCGCCCAAACACCCAAACCCTCGGGGGGCACTTGGTCGGGCAGCAAGCCAATGGTCTGACCGCGACGCAAAGCCCGGATCATTTGCCGCACGCCGGCCAAACTTGCCGGCGCGGTGGCCAAGCCCGGCCGACGCCGCGAGGCCTCCACCACACCGCGCAGCCAGCGTTGCCGCGCGGGGCGATACAGCACTGTGATGGGCTCGATGGCGCTGGCAAAGCGCTCGGCATAGGCTTGCGCGGTGATCTCAAAACAGCCCATATGGGGCGTCAACATCACAATCCCTTTGCCTTGGGCCAAGGCCTGCTCTATCAGCTCCACGCCATGCCAGCGCACCGTGTCGCCCAGCGCTTTGTTCAGCGGCCGCATCCACAGCCACGGAATCTCCATCATCATGCGCCCCGCGCTGGCAATGCCACCACGCGCGACCTGCCAGGCCAAACCGGCTATCGCCACATTGGCGCGGTAACGATGCCGATAGCTGGCTGAAGCCCAGTAGGTCAAACACCCCAGGCCCGCCCCCAAGCCGTGCAAGACGCGCAAGGGCAATTTCGCCAAGGTTCGGAACAACAGCATCAACATATTTCTATAATCTCGTTATCGCCGAGTTAATTTGGACAACTTGCGGGGCGATGCGGGCTTTATTCAAAGGAATGAAACACCCGCCGGGCAGCGATGCTCAACAAATGCTGCTAAAGCGTTCGCCGCGTCTCCCGACAGCCCGGCAACGCCGATCAACTGTGAACTGGAGTGTAAAAGTGGCGAACAACGATTTTCTCTTTACTTCTGAATCTGTTTCCGAAGGTCACCCTGACAAGGTCGCGGACCAGATCTCGGACGCAATTCTCGACGCAATCTTTGCCCAAGACCCGCGCTCGCGCGTGGCCGCCGAGACCCTGACCAACACCGGCTTGGTGGTCTTGGCCGGCGAAATCACCACCAACGCCCATGTGGACTACATCCAGGTGGCGCGCGACACCATCAAACGCATCGGGTACGACAACACCGAATACGGCATCGACTACAAAGGCTGCGCGGTGCTGGTGGCTTATGACAAGCAAAGCAATGACATCGCCCAAGGCGTGGACCATGCCTCCGACGACCACCTGAACATCGGCGCTGGCGACCAAGGTCTGATGTTCGGCTACGCCTGCGACGAGACGCCTGAGTTGATGCCTGCGCCGATCTATTACGCCCACCGCTTGGTTGAACGCCAAGCGCAGCTGCGCAAAGACGGTCGCCTGCCCTTTCTGCGCCCGGACGCCAAGAGCCAGGTGACCATGCGCTATGTGGATGGCAAACCGCATTCGATCGACACCGTGGTCTTGTCCAGCCAACACAGCCCCGAGATGAGCGACGGCAGCAAGATGAAGCCCGAGTTCATTGAGGCCGTGATCGAAGAAATCATCAAGCCCGTCTTGCCCAAGGCTTGGCTGAAGGACACCAAGTACCTGATCAACCCGACCGGCCGCTTCGTGATTGGTGGCCCGCAGGGCGACTGCGGGCTGACCGGACGCAAAATCATTGTGGACACCTATGGCGGCGCCTGCCCGCATGGGGGTGGCGCGTTCTCCGGCAAAGACCCCAGCAAGGTGGACCGCTCGGCCGCTTATGCCGCGCGCTATGTGGCCAAGAACATCGTGGCCGCCGGCCTGGCACGCCAGTGCCAGATTCAGGTGGCCTACGCCATTGGCGTGGCCAAGCCGATGAATGTGACCGTCTACACCGAAGGCACCGGCGTGATCAGCGACGACAAGATTGCCGCCCTGGTCAATGAGCATTTCGACCTGCGCCCCAAGGGCATCATCCAGATGCTGGACCTGCTGCGCCCGATCTACGCCAAGACAGCGGCTTACGGTCACTTTGGTCGCGAAGAGCCTGAGTTCACTTGGGAGCGCACCGACAAGGCCGCCGCTTTGCGCGCCGCAGCCGGTCTGTAAGCCCCAATTCAAGGAGCCGCGTTCCCCCTGCAAAGCCCGCCCAAGACGCGGGCTTTTTTATGTCCGTGCGGGATGCAGGTTGCGGCGGGCTCAAACCAGGGCGCTCAAACAAAGGCCCGATCCTGGCGCCAGCGGATGCGCCAAGCCTGGTTGACATCCCCGCCGCGCAGGCAAAAAAAACCGCCGACACGAGGCAAGACAGGCTTGCAAAGTGGCGGCGGAGTTTCAGCCTTTTATTTTGACAAACAGCGAGCGGCGTATTTCAAGCGCTCAAAGCGACCAGCTTTTCCGACTTGCATTTTCGACCTGCAGCCGTGAACTGGTCCTGTTTGCTGGCGATGACAGCATGTGAAGAAAGTTTGCTGGAAGGCGCCCTCATCAACAAGCCCCCCTTAGGTGGGATGGACTCGACCTCGGGGCGCCGAACAACTGGTACTTGTCTGGTATCTCAATGCAAAGGGATCATTCGGCAATGATGGACTCTTCGCGCAACTGACTTCGGGCCTGTTCAAACTCGGGCAAGACCGAACGCACCACATCCCAGAAGCGGGCACTGTGGTTCATTTCGCGCAAATGCGCGAGTTCATGCGCCACCACATAGTCGATGATGGCGGGCGAAAAATGGATCAAGCGCCAGTTCAAACGGATGGAACCATCGACGCTGGCGCTGCCCCAGCGGGTTTGGGCCGAACTCAGGCGCAGGTGCGTCATCTGCACATTCAAGGCCTGCGCAAAGAACTGGCAGCGAGGCTCAAAGACCGCTCTTGCGCGGCGCTTCAACCAGGCTTGTGCCAAATCGCGCACCTGTTCTTCGCGAGCTTGCAGGGGCAAGCCCAAGCGCAGCAAGGCCCCGGATTCATCCAGCCGCGCGCCGGTCTGCTCCGGGTCCAGGCGCAGCCAGATCGGCTGGCCCAGATACTTCAGGGTGCCGCCATCACGCCACTCAATGCGCGCCGCTTCAACCCGGCGCGCCCGCTCGCCCTGCTCCACCAGCTTGCGCAAAATCCAATCGGACTTTTGCAACAGGGCCCGCTCAATATCGGCTTGCGGCAGCCAGCGGGGCGCACTGACGCGCAAGCCCTCGGTGCTGACCACAAAGCCAATGCTGCGGCGCCGGGCACGACGCAATTCATAGGCGACCCGGTGTTCGCCCAGGCTCAGCTCACGCAAAGTTTTGGACGAAGAAGGTGGCTGAGTCTCACCCGGCGGCTTGGGCGTAAGCGGCAAGACCCCATCGGCATCGGCATTGAACAAAGACAGTTGCGAGTCCTGCAAAAGCTGAGCCAGTTTCTTGAGCATGATGCAAGCAGGCCTGGCCGATAGGGAGAATCAGGCTTGAGCGGCCGCCGTGCCGACCTGTGGCTCGCGATAGGCCTCGGGGTCGAGTCGGCGCATTTCCCCTTCGATCCAGCCCTCCACTTCCCGCATCAACTCAGCGGCCTCGCGCCCCACCGAGGGGATGGGCTTGCCGATGGAGATGTCCACCACGCCAGGGCGCAATAAAAAGCTCTTGCGCGGCCAGCACACCGCCGAGGTCGCCGCAATCGGCACCACCGGCACTCCGGTTTCAATCGCCAAGCGGCTGCCACCGGTTTTGTACTCGCCCTTTTTGCCGCGGGCGATGCGGGTGCCTTCCGGGAACATGATGACCCAATGCCCCATGGCGGCCAAACGCTTGCCTTGCTCGGCCACCTTGGTCCAGGCCTGGGCACGCTTGCTGCGGTCGATATGGATCATGTCCATGCGCGCCATGGCCCAGCCAAAAAAGGGCACATACAGCAACTCTCGTTTGAACACATAGGCCAAGGGATGCGACATCAGCGCGGGGTAGGCAAAGGTCTCCCAAGTGCTTTGATGCTTGGACAAAAGAATCACGGCCGAGCGGCGGTCTGCTTCGGTGGGCAAGTTTTCCATGCCTTGGATGCGCCACTGCACGCCGCAGATATAGCGGGCGCCGTAAATGGCCAAGCGCAGCCATGCAGCGCAAGACCAATACACCTTGTCGCCCTTGGCAAACACCGAAATCAACAGCACGGTCAGCGCCCAGGGAATCACCGTGACGATCAGGAACAAGACGAACACAAAGGACCGCACAGCGGCGAACAAGACAGACATCAGTTCAATTCTCCAGGGCCGGTATCCGGTGGCAGGTCTTCGCCGCGCGCATCGGCTTTGCTGCGGCGTTCTTCATGAATCAGGGTTTCGGCAAAGGCACTCAAATTGGCATGCACCCGCGTGCCAGGCACCAGGGCCACCAAGTCGGCCAATTGCTCCTCATCCAGCATGCCCAGGCGATCGCTGCGCACCAGATGGGGAATGCAGCCTGCCGCCTTGGCCGTTTGCAAATCGCGCAAAGACGCCCCCACCATATGCACCTGCGGCAAATCAACGCCAAAGCGCTCGCCAATTTGCAAAAGCAAACCCGGCAAGGGCTTGCGGCAATCGCAGCCCTCTTCCGGCGTGTGTGGGCAGAAGAAGGCGGCGTCCAGACGCCCGCCTTTTTCCGCCAGCAACTGGTTCAAGCGCAGGTGGATGGCGTTCAGCGAGGCCATGTCTAGAAGACCACGGCCTATGCCTGGCTGGTTGGTCGCCATCACCGTGTGCCAGCCCGCATGGTTCAAGCGAGCCACGGCCTCCAGCGCACCCGGCAAGGGCTGCAATTCCTCGACCGATTTGACATGGTCATCGCGGTAATGGTTGAGCGTCCCATCGCGCCCCAAGATGACCAGCTTCATGGCGTGGCTGTGATCGGAACGCATGGGCATGTCCTTGTGAGTAGGGCCTTAGCTGGCCAGACGCGACAAATCGGCCACACGGTTCATGGCCTCGTGCAGTGTCTTCAGCAGCCCCAGGCGATTGGCACGCAAGGCCGGGTCTTCGGCATTCACCATCACGCCGTCGAAGAAGGCGTCCACTGGCGTGCGCAAGGTGGCCAACTCGCGCAGCGAGGACTCGTACTGCCCGGCGTGGAAGAGGCTGTCCGCAATCGGCTGCACATTCTTCAGTGCGGTAGCGAGATGTTGCTCGGCCGCTTCTTGCAGCAAAGCCGCATCGATGCGCGCCTCCACCGCCTGCTCGCTCTTCTTCAGGATGTTGCCGATGCGCTTGTTGGCCGCAGCCAGCGAGGCGGCGTCAGGCAAGCCAGCAAAGGCGCGCACCGCTTGCAAACGCGCGGCCACATCGGCCAGACGTTGCGGGCGCAAAGCCAGCACCGCGTCCACCTCTTGGGCGCTGTAGCCTTGCTCGCGCAGGGAACCCGACAGTCGATCAAAAACAAATTCGCTCAAGGCCGCGCTGGGGTCTTGAATCAAGGGGCCAAAGGCCGGCACTGCCGCCTGAATCAATTCATCCAGACCCAAGCCCGTGGCACGCTCGCTGAGCATGCGCACCAAGCCCAAAGCATGACGGCGCAGCGCAAAGGGGTCTTTGTCGCCGGTGGGCAGCTGCCCAATGCCAAACATCCCGACCAGGGTTTCCAGCTTATCGGCCAAGGCCACCACCAAGCCGACCTCGTTGCGCGGCAATTCGTCACCGGCAAAGCGCGGTTTGTAATGGTCTTCAATGGCGAAAGCGACCGCCTCGCTGAGGCCGTCATGGCGGGCGTAGTAGCCGCCCATGATGCCTTGCAGCTCGGGGAACTCGCCCACCATATCGGTGAGCAAATCGGCCTTGGCCAGATGCGCGGCTTGATCGACCTGTTCGGTCAGGCTGCCACCACCCAAGTGCGCGGCAATGGCGCGGGCAATGGCGCGCACGCGCTCCACCCGCTCGCCCTGTGTACCCAGCTTGCCGTGGTAGACCACCTTGGCAAGACCTGGCACCCGCTCGGCCAAGCTCTTCTTGCGGTCTTGATCGAAGAAGAATTTGGCATCGGCCAAGCGCGGGCGCACCACCCGCTCATTGCCTTCGATCACTGCACTGGCATCAGCCGGACTGATGGCGCTGACGACGAGGAATTTGTGCGTTAGCTTGCCGGCGGCGTCGAGCAGCGGGAAATACTTCTGATTGGCCTTCATGGTCAGAATCAGGCATTCCTGCGGCACGGCCAGGAACTCAGGCTCGAACTGGCAAGTCAGCACATTCGGGCGCTCGACCAGGGCCGTCACTTCGTCCAGCAAGGCCTCGTCTTCGATGGGCTTGAGGCCTTCTTTGGCCGCCGCCGCTTGCAGCTGGCGCGCGATCTCGGCGCGGCGCTCGGCAAAACCGGCAATCACCGCGCCCTGCTCGCGCATCTGCGTGGCATAGCTGTCGGCGCTTTCAATCGTCAGCTCGGGCGCGCTGGCTTCGAAGCGGTGGCCGCGCGTGGTGCGGCCCGATTGCAGGCCCAGGGCCGAAACGGCCACCAACTCGGCACCGTGCAGGGCAACAATGCCGTGGGCCGGGCGCACAAACTTCACATCGGTCCAACCGTCTTGCAACTGATAGCTCATGACCTTGGGGATGGGCAGCTTGGCCAAGCTCTCGTCCAGAGCTTTTTGCAGGCCCTCGGCCAGGGTGGCGCCAGGCAGCAGCTGATCCAGGAACAAGGCTTCGGCTTTGCCATCGGGCAAGCGCTTGAGCTGAGGCAGCACCGAGGCGTCAGCGCCGACGCTGGCCAGCTTTTTCAGCAGGGCCGGGGTGGCCTGGCCATCGGCCGTCAGCGCCACGGCCACGGGCATCAGTTTTTGCTGCACCGCGCGGTCGGCGGCCTTGGGCGCCACATTCGTCAGGTGCAGGCCGAGGCGGCGCGGCGTGGCAATGGCGGTCGCTTGCGCGCCCTCGCCCACCAGGCCCTGGGCCTTGAGGCTGTCCACCAACACGGCGGAGAAGGCTTCGCCCAGCTTCTTCAGCGCCTTGGGCGGCAGCTCTTCAACAAACAGTTCGATCAGCAGATTCTTCACAGCAGTCGTCGTCATGGCTCAGGCCGCCTTTGTCGTCTTCTTTTCAATCTGGGCGATGACTTGATCGGCCCATTCCTTCGGCGCCATGGGGAAGCCCAAGCGCGCGCGGCTCTCCAGATAGCTCTGCGCCACGGCGCGCGCCAGATTGCGGATGCGGCCAATGTAGGCGGCGCGCTCGGTCACGCTGATGGCGCCACGGGCATCCAGCAAATTGAAGCTGTGGCCGGCCTTGAGCAACTGCTCATAGGCGGGCAGCGCCAGCTGCTGTTCCATCAGGTGCTTGGACTGCTTCTCGTGCGCCGCAAAAGCGGTCAGCAAAAACTCGACGTCACTGTGCTCGAAGTTGTAGGTCGACTGCTCGACCTCGTTCTGATGGAAGACATCGCCATACTTGATGTCCGGCGCGCCGTCCTTGCCTTGCACATAGACCAGGTCATAGACCGACTCCACGCCCTGCAGATACATGGCCAGGCGCTCCAGGCCATAGGTGATCTCGCCGGTGATGGGCTTGCAATCGATGCCGCCGACCTGCTGGAAATAGGTGAACTGGGTCACCTCCATGCCATTGAGCCAAACCTCCCAACCCAGACCCCAGCAGCCGAGCGTGGGGTTCTCCCAATCGTCCTCGACAAAGCGCACATCGTTCTTCTTCAGATCGAAGCCCAGGGCTTCGAGCGAGCCCAGGTAGAGCTCCAAGATATTGGCCGGCGCGGGTTTGAGCACCACCTGGAACTGGTAGTAGTGCTGCAAGCGATTCGGGTTCTCGCCGTAGCGGCCGTCTTTGGGGCGGCGGCTGGGCTGAACATAGGCTGCCTTCCAGGGCTCAGGGCC
Source organism: uncultured Burkholderiales bacterium (assembly GCA_945952065.1). GTDB lineage: Bacteria > Pseudomonadota > Gammaproteobacteria > Burkholderiales > Burkholderiaceae_C > Paucibacter_A. The sequence continues at coordinate 146,982 of CAMFGY010000002.1, forward strand.
CAGGGCGCGCAAAAAGGTCGCGGTGTGGCTGGTGCCGGCGCCGACTTCCATGTCGTAAGGCTGAAGAAGCGCGCAGCCCTGCTTGGACCAGTAGTCCTGCAGGGTCAAAATGATTTGCTGGAAACTCAGCATGGGCGTGATGGTGAAAAGCCAAACATTGAAGAAAGCGAGCCCGCCCAGACGGAGCGGCCGCTAGAAACTGCGCCCGATTCTACGAGGCGCGCCGACGCCACAGCGCAAAGCTCAAGAGCGCGGCCAAAGCCAGATAAAAAGGCCAGAGCCCAAAGGCCTGCAAAGCGCGTGCATAAGGGGTGCTGCCGCTGCGCCCTTCGACCTCGGCCTCCAAGATGCCGGTCGTCGCAGGCGCCAGTCGCGCGCTGACCCCGCCCCGGTGATCCAACACCGCCGTGGCACCCGTGTTGGTGGAGCGCACGAAGGGCCGCTGGAACTCCAGGGCGCGCATTTGTGAGAACTGCAGATGCTGGTCTTGCACCATCACGGTCCCGAACCAAGCCAGATTGCTGGCATTGAAAAACACCGTGGCGGCGTCCTCACCATTGACGCTGTCCACAATGTCTTCGCCAAACAAATCCTCATAGCAGATCAAAGGCCGCAAGCGCTGGCCCGCCACCGGGAAGCTGCGCTGATGTTGCCCGCGCCCTTGGTCATCCATGGGGATTTGCATGGCGCGCACAAACCAATGAAAACCGGGCGGAATGAACTCGCCAAAGGGCAGCAAATGGCGCTTGCCGTAGTCGTAGGGGCCTGAACCGCCAAAGCTGAGCAAGGAGTTGACAAAGCCATCACGCTCATTGCCGATGAACACGCCCAAAAGCAGCGGGCGCTGGGCCGCGCTGGCTTGCAAGCGCTGCAAATAACCCTCATCCAAATAATCAAGCGGCAGCGGCACCACCGATTCGGGCGTCAACACCACCTGACCCTTTGAAGACTCGATCAGCGTGGCCAGGCGATCCAAATTCGCCTCCATCAAGTCGCGGTCGAATTTTTGGTCTTGCGGCACATTCGGCTGCAAGAGCGACACCCGCAAAGTGCCCGTGCTCTTGGTGAAGTCTTGCGGCAACAGCCATCCCAGACCGAGCAGCAGCGTCATGAGCAAGGCCGGACGCCAGCACCGCCTGGCCAGGCCCGCCAAAGCCATGGCGCAGGCTGCGGCCAAAGCACTGATGCCATAGACCCCGATCCAAGGCGCCCATGACGCCAAGGGCCCCAAGGTGTGGGCATAGCCACTGACGATCCAAGGAAAACCCGTCATCAAGCCGGCGCGCGCCAATTCGCCCGCCAAAAAACAGGCGGGCCAAATCAACCATGCCGCGCCGCGGTAATCAGAAGACCCGCGCAGATAGGCGGCCAAGGCCATCGCCGCTGCGTAGTAGCAAGCCAAAAAAACCGCCAACATCGCAATGGCCAGGGCGGCCAGCACCCAGGGAATATGGCCAAACTGATGCAGGCTGACCTGGATCCACCAGACACCAGAACCCAGCCATGCAAAACCAAACAGCCCACCGCGCCAAGCGGCTTGCATGGGCGAGGCCGACCAGGTGAGCCCCGCCAGCAGCGCCAGCGCCAGGGGCTGGAGCCACCAGGCTTCCACGGGAGAAAAAGAGGCGGTGTGAAGAAGGCCGGCCAGCACAGCCAGCCCGGCAGCGCGTCGGCCCTGCATCAGTCAGCCGCAGTTTCGGCTGGGGTGACTTTGAACCAACGCACCGCGCCGCCCCGGGTCAGCATCACCGAGAAGCGCAAGCCGCCCGCCTCCACCACCTCGCCGCGGCGCGGCACCCGGCCATGCTCCTGGGCAATCAAGCCGCCGATGGTGTCGAACTCATCGTCGGGGAAGTCCCGCTCGAAGGCTTGATTGACGGCCGCAATGCTGGCGTCGCCGGCCACCCGCTGGCTGCCATCGGCCAAGGTATAGATGCCGGATTCCCCATTTTTGTCATCGAACTCGTCTTCAATCTCGCCGACGATTTCTTCCAACACATCCTCAATCGTGATCAGGCCTGCGGTGTTGCCAAATTCGTCAATGACGATGGCCAAATGGTTGCGATTGGAGCGGAAGTCGCGCAGCAACTCGTTCAAGCCCTTGCTTTCAGGGACAAACACGGTCGGGCGCAACAAAGCGCGCAGGTTCAACTCGGGCGCGCGCTGAATCTTCAGCAAGTCCTTGGCCAGCAAGATGCCGATGATGTTGTCTCGCTGCCCCTCAAACACAGGGAAACGCGAATGCCCGGCATCGATGACCAAGGACAGCAGCTCTTCATAGGGTGCCTCAATATCGAGCAAGTCCATGCGCGGTGCGGCCACCATCACATCGCCCGCACTGAGCTCGGCCATGCGCAGCACGCCTTCGAGCATCTGGCGCGATTCGGGCTCGATCAACTCGCGCTGTTCGGCCGATGCCAGGGTTTCAATCAGCTCGCTCTTGGAGTCGGGACCGGGGTGGAGAAACTCCAACATGCGGTCCAACAGACCCCGCGGTTCAGCGGCTTGTTTGTGGCCCCCTCGATGAGAGGGCCGACTAGGATGAGGTTCAGACACAGGCACATCGTGTCGTAGTTGCACAGGCCTGCAGAATAACCGATTGACATGACATCCCTCTTGCAGGACAGTCACCCGCCCCCATATGCCGGGCCATCCATTTCTGTGCTTCTCTTCGTGCCTCGGCACCTGAACATCATGTCCAACGATCAAAAAGGCCTAATTCCCGTCACCATCCTGACGGGCTTCCTCGGTTCCGGCAAAACCACCTTGCTCAAACGCGTGTTGACCGAGGCGCATGGCCAGAAGATCGCGGTGATCGAGAACGAGTTCGGCCAAGAAGACATCGACACCGACATCTTGGTGGCCGATACCGAAGAGCAGATCATCCAGATGAACAACGGCTGCGTCTGCTGCACCATCCGTGAAGACCTGCGCACCACCTTGTCTGACCTGGCCGGCAAGCGCCGCAAAGGCGAGTTGAAGTTCGACCGCGTGGTGATTGAAACCACCGGTGTGGCCGACCCCGGCCCGGTGGCGCAAACCTTTTTCATGGATGACGAGATTGCCGAAAGCTATTTGCTCGATTCCATCCTGACCCTGGTTGACGCGGTGCACGCCGACGAGCAACTCAACACCCGGCAAGAAGCGCGCCGTCAAGTCGGCTTTGCCGACCAGATCTTCATCAGCAAGGCGGATTTGGTCGACGCCGCCAAGGTCGATGCCCTGGCGCACCGCCTCAAACACATGAACCCCCGTGCGCCCCAGCAAGTGGCGCATTTCGGCGAAGTGCCCTTGGCCAAGATCTTCGATCTGCGCGGCTTCAATCTGAACGCCAAGCTGGAAATCGACCCCGACTTCTTGAACGCTGACGCTCATGACCAGGACCATGACCACGATCATGAACATGGCGAGCACTGCAATCACCCGCATCACCACCATGTGCACGACGATGATGTGAAGTCCTTCGTCTTCAAGTCAGAGCGCCCATTCAACCCGGCCAAGCTGGAAGACTTTTTGGGCGCCATCGTGCAGGTCTACGGCCCCAAGATGCTGCGCTACAAAGGCGTGCTCTATATGAAAGGTACGGACAAGCGTGTAATTTTTCAGGGTGTGCACCAGTTGATGGGTTCAGATCTCGGACCGAAATGGATGCCGGGAGAGAAAAAGGCGAGCAAAATGGTTTTCATCGGCATCGACCTCCCCAAGGAGATCCTCTTGCAAGGCATGGAGGGCTGTTTGGCCTGAAGTGATAGACCCAGGAAACACCCTCATCCGAGCATTCACGAGGCGCCGCTTGAACGTGGCTACAATCCGCGGCGCCTAAAGTGCGAGAACTAGCTGGTCCCGACTGAAATCTAGCCTGACAGAGAGAAAAACTGCCAGTGCGAGGAGAGCAACGTGAACAAGACCCAGGCCCCGAAAACCGCCCTTCCGACAAGCTCCGAGGCCTCGAAATCCGACGCTTCTGAGAAGTCTGCAGCCAAGACCACGGCCAAGGCGGCTTCAAAGTCCAAGGCAGATGCCGAGGTCGGGCTTGCCACGCTCGAAACCAGCCCCACATCGACCGGAACCAGCCGCTTCGCTGACCGATTCGCCCCACCGAAGCCGCCCACAAGACAAATGAGTAGCCCCGTGATTGAAAGCCCTCAAAACGGCAACAAAGCCGCCAAGTCTGACCCCAAACTGGCCAACGCCTGGAAGACCAAGCCCGGCCACGAGCTGACCGACGCCGAAGTGCTGGCCATGCCGGAGTCAGAGTACATGGGCGCCAAGCAGATCGAATTCTTCCGCGCCAAACTGACCGAGTTGAAAAACGGCGTCTTGTCCAATGCCGGTGAAACCACCGAGCATCTGCGCGAAGACACCTCCATCGTGCCCGACCCGGCCGACCGCGCCACCATCGAGGAAGAGCATGCCCTGGAGCTGCGCACCCGCGATCGCGAGCGCAAGCTGCTGAAGAAAATCATCCAGTCCCTGGCCCGCCTGGACAACGGCGAGTACGGCTATTGCGACGAAACCGGTGAGCCCATCGGACTGGGTCGCTTGATCGCCCGCCCCACCGCCTCGCTGTCGCTGGAAGCCCAGCAGCGCCGCGAGATGAAGCAAAAGATGTTTGGGGATTGATGGTGTGGAGGCAAGCCGTGGCGATGATGCTTGAACAGCAGCCCGGCTCGCAACGCAGGTCTTGGGCCTTGCAGCCCAAAGACTGACCGATCACCCGCTCACCACAGGTCCAGCGCGCATGACAGAACCGAAAGACGGCGAGAGCTTCTTCCGCAAAGTCGCGCGCTTTGTGGCCAATCCAACCACCGATTGGGCCGAAATCAACTCCCGCCAAGATGACCCCGAAGGGGATCAGGCCAAGGCCGAACTTCGGGCCATGGTCGATCGCAAGCGCCGCAATGATTTTGTGCGCAAGCGCGAACTCGATATGCTGCGCCGCATCCGCCGTGAGGGCCTCACGCCCGAGCAATTGGCGGCCCTGGGCTCGGCGGCCTCTTCGCGCCTGGACGATGTCGACCGCATCAGCGAGTTGAACTCCAAGATCGATCTGGGCGTGAAAGCCAAGATCGATGAGATCGAGCAGCAGATGGCGGGCGAGCATTTCCCCACCACCCAGGCCCAGCCCAAGCACCCGCAAGGTTTTTTCGAGACCAGCACGCGCCCGCAGCACTTTGCGCCGACCACCACCACCGACGCCGCAGCGCCCACCGTGATGGCCGCAGCGCCGGGCGGCCGGGTCAGCGAATTCGCCTCCGCCGAGGAGCTCGAGCGCCTGGAATCCGTGCCTCCGCCAGCAGCCGTGGTGATGGGCGCGGGCATGTCACCCTTGTCGGATGCCAAGCCCAGCGTCTTGCCGCAGCTGCCTGAAGAAGCGCCGCCGCGCGAGCTGCCGCCACTGGACATGCCGCTGAGCTTCAGCATTGCACAACGCGCGCCAGCCGCCGAGCTGCGCGAGATGGTGCACGACCCAGAGTTGGACGAAGCCGTAATCGCTTTTGCCAATGCCGACTACGACAGCTGCGAGCGCAGCATCCAGGAGCTGATACGCCCCGGCGGCCACCGCAATCTGCAGGGTGAAACCTGGCTGGTGATGTTCGATTTGTTCCGCGCCACCGGCAAGGCCGACAAATTCGAAGCCCTGGCCATCGAATACGCGCAACTCTTTGGCCTGTCAGCACCGCAGTGGTATTCCATGCCCAAGTTGGTGGCCGAGGCCGCCAAATCGGTGCGCGCGCCCATGGGCAAGTCGGGCGGCGTGAGTTGGGCCGCCCCTGAAACACTCAGCGCCGAGAGCGTGGCACTGTTGAGCAAGCGCTGCCAAAACCTGCCCATGCCCTGGGTGTTGGACTGGTCGGCGCTGCGCCAGCTCGAGGATGAAGCCTGCGAGCAGTTGCGCCAGCTTCTGCGCGGCTGGGCGGGGCAACAAATTGATATGCGCTGGATCGGTGGCGACCACCTTTTGCAGCTCTTGACCGGGCTGGCACCGGTCGGGCTGCGCGAGGTCAACCCCGCTTTGTGGATGCTGCGCCTGGAGGTCTTGCGCCTGATCAACCGCCCGGATCAGTTCGACGAAGCCGCCATTGACTACTGCGTCACCTACGAGGTCTCGCCGCCGAGCTGGGAGCGCTGCCAATGCCGGGTGCGTCTCGGCGGCAGCGGTTCCACCACCTTGGGCCCGGCCACGCACTCGATGGTGAGCGAGCAATCGACCAGCTTTCTCGAATCACAAATCACCGAACAAGGCATGCAGGAGCTCAGCGTAACGCTGGAGCTGAGCGGGCAGCTCAGTGGTGATATCTCCGAGCGCCTGAGTCAGATGACGGCGGAAATCGGCCAGGCCACGGTCATCAACATCAGCTGCCCCAAGCTGATCCGGCTCGACTTCATGGCGGCGGGCGATTTGCTGAACTGGGTTTTGAGTCGACGCAGCGAGAACCGCAGCGTCACGTTCACCGACGCCCACCGCTTGGTGGCGCTGTTCTTTGTGGCCATGGGCATCAATGAGCATGCCAAGATCAAGGTGCGCCAAGTCTGAGCGAGGGCGCGGCGCCCAACGCGGCTGCAGCGCTTGAAGTCGCGGTCTTCGGCCTCAGATGGAGCGGCTATGGACCAACAATCTCCGATTTTTCATGGCACGACCATTGTCAGCGTGCGCAAAGGCCAGCAAGTTGCTTTGGGCGGCGATGGCCAGGTGACGCTGGGCAATATCGTCGTCAAGGCCAGCGCGCGCAAGGTGCGCAAGCTCTACCGCGATCAAGTGCTGGCCGGCTTCGCCGGTGCCACGGCGGACGCCTTCACCCTGTTTGAGCGCTTTGAAGCCAAGCTGGAAAAGCACCAAGGCCACCTGACCCGTGCTGCCGTCGAGCTGACCAAAGACTGGCGCACCGACCGCGTGCTGCGCAAGCTTGAAGCCATGCTGATCGTGGCCGACCGCAGCGCCACCTTGATCATCACCGGCAATGGCGATGTGCTGGAGCCCGAGCATGGCATCGCCGCCATCGGCTCCGGCGGCGCCTATGCGCAAGCGGCCGCCCGCGCCCTGCTCAAACACAGCGAGCTCAGCCCTGCCGACATCGTCAAACAGTCCCTCGAAATCGCCGGCGACCTGTGCATCTACACCAACCACAATCACACGCTGGAGACGCTGGAATGAGCAGCATAAGCAGCATGACCCCTCAGGAAACCGTCTCCGAACTGGATCAGCACATCGTCGGTCAAAACGCCGCCAAGCGCGCGGTGGCGATTGCCATGCGCAATCGCTGGCGTCGCCAGCAAGTCGATGACAAGCTGCGCGCCGAGATCACGCCCAAAAACATTTTGATGATTGGGCCCACCGGTGTCGGCAAGACCGAGATCGCGCGGCGCTTGGCCCGCTTGGCCGGCGCGCCCTTCATCAAAGTGGAAGCCACCAAGTTCACCGAGGTCGGCTATGTGGGCAAAGATGTGGATGCCATCATCCGCGACCTGATCGATGTGGCCGTCAAACAAGAGCGCGAGACGCAACTGAAGCGCCAGCGTCTGCGCGCCGAAGACGCCGCCGAAGACCGGGTCTTGGACATCCTGGTGCCCGGCAGTGACGCCGACAACACCGCGCGGCAAATCATGCGCAAGCGCTTGCGCGAAGGCAGCCTGAACGACAAAGAGATCGAACTCGATCTGCTCGACACCAAACCCAGCATGGAGATCCTCACGCCGCTGGGGCAACCGGGCATGGAAGACATGGCCGAGCAGCTCAAGAGCCTGTTTTCGCAGGTGGGTGCGGGCAAGAAAAAGACCCGCAAGCTCAGCATTGCCGAGGCCTTGAAACATCTGGTCGACGAAGAGGCCGCCAAGCTGCTCAATGAAGACGAAATCAAGGCCAGCGCCCTGCAAGCCGCGCAGGACATGGGCATCGTCTTCATCGACGAGATCGACAAGGTCTGCTCGCGCGCTGAAACCGGCTCCGCCGAAGTGTCGCGTCAGGGCGTGCAGCGCGACCTGCTGCCCCTGGTGGAAGGCACAACCGTCAACACCAAATACGGCATGGTCAAAACCGACCATATGCTCTTCATCGCCTCGGGGGCCTTCCATCTGGCCAAGCCCAGTGATTTGATCCCGGAGCTGCAAGGGCGCTTCCCAATCCGGGTTGAGTTGAGTTCGCTGTCGGTGGATGACTTTGAAGCCATTCTCACCAGCACCCACGCCAGCCTGGTCAAGCAGTACCAAGCCCTGTTGGCCACCGAGGGCGTGACGCTGGAATTCAGTGCCGATGGCATTCGCCGCATGGCCGAAATCGCCTTCGAGGTGAATGAGCGCACCGAGAACATCGGCGCGCGCCGCCTCGCCACGGTGATGGAGCGGCTGCTCGATGAAATCAGCTTTGACGCGCCCAAGCTGCAAGGCCAAACCGTGACCTTGGGCGCCCAGGAAGTGAACGCCAAGCTGGGTGAGTTGGCGAAGAACGAAGACTTGTCGCGCTTCATCCTCTGATTTTCCAAAGGCGAACGCCCATGCCCTGCACTGCTTGCTTGACCCATATCAAGCAGGGCCTTGGCTTGCGGCCCTAGGCTTGCGCCCCATGCCACACCGTCTCATGAGCACGCGAACCTGGGGATTGGCCCGCCCGCCGGCCATGAATGCGGCCGCCTTGCGCACTGAAAAGCGCTGGCGTTGGCCGGTGTTGATCGGTCTGCTGTGCACCATCCCGGCGTTCTATATCGAGCTGCTCGAAAACCTGCCCACGCCGCTGGCGGTAGCCATCTACCTGGGTGCAGCGGCCTTGATCGTGCTGTCTCTAGGCTTGGTGGCACGGCAGGTCAGTCATCCACGGCAGTATTTGCGCAGCAATGCCATGGACCTCTTGCTGGTGGTGGGCTTGGTGGCCGCGGCCTTGCTGCCGCCCAGCTTGCATTCCGAACTGGCACTGGGTCTGCGCCTGTTCGTTGCCTTGCTGACCCTGGTGCGCATGGTTTGGGCCATCAAGTTCTGGGTCAGCCGTGGCAGCTTGGGCTATTTGCTGGCCCTGGCCATGTTGGTGCTGTTCTTTTGCGGGGTCGGCTTTTGGGCCTTGGAGCCGCGCGTCAAAACCTTGGGCGATGGCCTTTGGCTGGCCTTCACCACGGCCGCCACCGTGGGCTATGGCGACATCGTGCCCAGCACTTCGGCGGCGAAGATTTTTTCCGTCTTCGTGGTCTTGCTGGGCTATGCGGTGCTGTCTTTGGTGACAGCGGCAATCGCCTCCTTCTGGGTCGAAAGCTCAGAGCGCCGCATGGAACAAGACATCCTGCGCGATATGCACGCGCAGCTGCGCAAGGTGCATGAAGAGTTGGCGGAAGTGAAGAGCGAACTCAAGTCCGCGCGCAACAAAGAAAACCAAGGCGTGTAGACGCAGAGCCTCAAAGCGCCAGCCGGTGCGACTGCAGCGCCAAGATGCCGTCAAAGATCAAGGAGTCGAGCAGCTCATGCTCGATTTCCAGCGTGGGGGACACTTTCCAACCTGCGCCGCCGGTCATCAGCGTCAAGGGGACTTCGCCGGCCCGTTTGCTCAAATGCCGATGCATGCGCTCAATCGCGCCGGTGATGGCATAGGTGCCGCCGCTGGTCAGCGCGTCTGAGGTGTTGGTGGGGAATTCGCGCACTTCGCCGGTGGGCACGCGCAATCCGGCCGTGCCGCCTTCCAGGGCGCGCAGCATGATGCCGTGGCCCGGCATGATCAGCCCGCCCAAAAACTTGCCCTCGGCATCCAAGGCATCCACGGTGACTGCGGTGCCAATCATGACCACCAGCGCCGCCCTTGGCCGCTCATACAGGCCAGACTTGCAGCGCGCCATCACCTGGGAACGCGCGCCGACCAAGGCCACAAAGCGGTCCGCCCCCAGACGCCCCGGATGGTCATAGCCATTGGTGACGCCTCCGGCATGGCTGCTGGGCACCACCCAACGCGCCGTCACATCCCACAGCTCCAGCTGTTCTTCCACCCGCCGACGCACCGCGTCACCGGCCACATTGCAACCCAAGACGCTGTGGGGCTCGGGCAAATGCCGCCAATCACCTTCGGCCAGTTGATCGATGGTTTCCAGAAACACCGCCCCATGCGCCAGCAGCACCGCGCCGGGTTGCGGCGATGCATAAAGCGCCCATTTGAGGCGGGTGTTGCCGATGTCGATGGCCAAAAAGCTCATGAAATCACGGGAAAGCTGTCAACTATTGCCAGCCTAACAGTTCTTTTGCGGTGAATTGCGCCTCAGACACGCTTTCAGAGCGACGATATCTCTCGACGGGAGTCCAAAAGATCGGTCGGCCTTGACCTGCAACGCAGGCTTGGCAGTTCAAAAAAGCACGTTCGATGCTTGAACACCGGCCCCTCAAAACTGTTCCGCACATGAAGTCTCTTTCTATTTCAGCGCGCTTGTGGATGCCGGTGATCGTGTTGGCCGTGTTTGTGGTCTTGATGACCACCGTGGCCTCCAGCCGCACCCAGGGCTTGATCGCCAAAGCGCAGACGGCTCAGCATGAGCAGCAACACAAGATCGAACTGTCTCTGCGCTGGCGCGGACTGGAAGAGACCCAGGGGGCGCGCTTGGCCGCGGCCGGTGAAGCTGGTTTGTCGGAGGATGCGCGCGCCGAGGCCCAGGCCAACGCCAGCGAGAGCGCCGACTTGCAAAAGCAGTTGGAGGCGCTCAGCCTCGACCGAGAGGAGCGCTCACGCTTTGACCAGATCAAACGCGCCCAAGAGGACTACAAAGCGGGCAAGACCCGCCCGCAACTCAAAGCCTTGTTGGACGCGCAGCAGGCCTTCATCCAATTGCAGCTCGACCAGTCCGACCGTCTGCGGGAAGCTGCCGGCGCCGAGCGCATGCGCACCGTTTGGATGGTGGCCTTGGTGATGGGCCTGATCGTCGCAGGCCTGGCCATTGCGACGCGCTTTCTGGTGAAGTCCATCAGCCAGCCTTTGCATCTGCTGGCCCAGCAGGTTGAGCGCATTGGCAGCGGCGACTTCAGCAGCCCCATCGTGCAAGACCGCCACGATGAAATCGGCGCCATGCAGACCGCCCTGGGCGCCATGCAAGATGCGCTCAACCGGGTGGTGTCTGAGGTGCGGCGCAGCGCCGACAGCATCCAAACCGCCAGCACCGAAATCGCCTCCGGCAACCTCGACCTGAGCCAACGCACCGAGCAAACCGCCTCGAACTTGCAGCAAGCCGCCAGTGCCATGGGCCAACTCACCGGCGCCGTGCATCAAAGCGCCGACAGCGCCTCCACCGCCAATCAACTCGCCAGCACCGCGGCCCAAGTGGCGCAGCGTGGCGGCGAGGTGGTGGGTCAGGTGGTGGCCACCATGGAAGAAATCAACAGCAGCTCCAAGCGCATCAACGACATCATCGGCGTGATCGACGGCATCGCATTCCAGACCAATATCTTGGCCTTGAATGCCGCCGTGGAGGCCGCGCGGGCGGGCGAACAAGGCCGCGGCTTTGCGGTGGTGGCCAGCGAGGTGCGCTCCTTGGCGCAGCGCTCCGCCGAGGCCGCCAAGGAAATCAAGGCCTTGATTGGCGTCAGCGTGGACAAGGTCGAAGCCGGTGCACGCCTGGTGCAAGACGCGGGCAGCACCATGGGCGAGATCGTCTCCAGTGTCGGCAAGGTCACCGACATCATCGGAGAGATCCGTGCCAGCACGGTGGAGCAAAGCAGCGGCATCAGCAGCGTCAACAGCTCCGTCGGCCAGCTCGACCAAATGACGCAGCAAAACGCGGCCTTGGTGGAAGAGAGTGCCGCAGCGGCCGAGTCGTTGCGAGAGCAGGCCGCCAAGTTGGCCCGTTTGGTCAGCGAGTTCAAGCTGCAAAGCGCGGGCTCCGAGCGCCATGCGGGTGCCAGCCTGAAGGCTGCGCCCACGCGTTTTGACAAAGCCCCGTCGGCGGGCTTGGCCGCGACCTTGCCCAAGCCCCGGGCCGCGGCAGCAAGCCCCGCAGCCTCTCGCCCAGGGCCTACAGCAGCCCCAAGCGCCCGAGCCGCGAGCCTGGCGCCCGCATCCAACGCGCCCGCCGCATCTGCCCAAAAAGCGCCGCGTGCCGCCGTGGCCACCAGCGCCCAGGCTAGCGCCGGTGACGACGGCGAATGGGAGACTTTCTGAACCGGGCGTCCTGCTCAGCCGCAAGCGCTGAGCGACCCGGAACGCTTCCGCCACCAGCCTCCGCCATTAGCCTCCGCCATTAGTCAGGCCCTCGCGCAAGCCAGACTGAGCTCGCGCAAGCCCTGGGCCTGAGACACCACCTGGCCGATGACCAAGATGGCCGGGCTGCACAGGGCCTGGGCCTGCAATTGGGCAGCGAGCTCGCCCAAGGTGCACAGGAGCTGGCTTTGCTGCGGCGTGTGCGCCGAGGCAATGGCGGCGGCCGGCGTCTCGGCACTCAAGCCTGCCGCCATCAAGCTCGCGGTCAGGGCTTCGACGCGTGCCAAGCCCATATAGATGACCAAGGTCAGCCCGCTGCGGGCCAGCGCGGCCCAGTCAGGCCCCTCCCCCGGCCCGGCCTCGGCACGGCTGTGCCCGGTCACAAAGGCCACGCCCGGCGCATGGCGACGGTCGGTGACGGGGATGCCAATGCTGGCCGGTGCGGCCATGCCGGCCGTGATGCCGCTGACCACCTCGACCTCCAGGCCCGCTGCGCGCAAGGCGTCCACTTCTTCGGCGCCGCGGCCGAACATAAAGGGGTCGCCGCCCTTCAGGCGAAGCACCCGCGCACCGCTGCGCGCCTCGCGAATCATCAACTCATGAATGAAGCGCTGTGGCACCGACACGCAGCCCCCGCGCTTGCCCACGTACAACAAGCGCGCCTGCGGCGAGGCCAAGGCCAAGACCCGCGGGTCCACCAGGTCATCGCAAAGAATCACCTCGGCCGCTTGAATCCGCTTCAAGGCCCTGAGCGTGAGCAAGTCCGGGTCGCCCGGCCCCGCCCCCACCAAGCTGACCGGGTGCAAATAGACAGAAGGCTTGGAGGGCTTCATGGGCTGACAGTCTCCGGCATTGAGGGTGAGGGATCGGCGGCCACACCGTCCACCAAACGGCGCAAGCTCGGCAAGCACGAGCCGCATTGGGTGCCGCACTGCAAGGCGCTTTGCAATTGCTTCAAGCGTTCAGTGGCGCTGCCTCGGCACTGCAAGAGCTGTGACTCAATGCGCTGCTGCGAGACATCAAAGCAATTGCAGATTTGCGGGCTGCGGGCTTGCGCTGCCGCATCGGCGCTGACCTCGAACTGCGCGTCCGGCGCCAGCAAACGGCGGCTCAGCGCGGCCACGGGCTGCCCCTGTTGCCACAAGGCGTGAAGCCACTCGCCCTCGCCTGCCGGGCCCAGGCGCAGCAGCGCCATCAGCCGAGCTTGCGGGCCCGGCTCGCTCAGCCTGAGCATGCGGCTGCGGCCGCGCTGCGCATCGCTGTAGCGCAGCACTTGCGGGCCGCGCAAATCAAGCGCGACTGCAAAGCGCGCCAGCAAGTCGGGCGCCAGCGCCTGCGAGTGGGCGCCTTCAAAGTGCCAGCCCTCCATCCCTGCTGCGGCCCATGCGCTTGGCGGCGCGACGGGCAGGCAATGCGCGTAGTCGAACGCGTCCATCAAGGCGCGCAGGGCCCGCCCCAGGCTTGCGGCCTGCTCGGCCGCCACCCAGATTGCAGCACTCAGGCGCCAGGGCAAGGCCAAGGCCTGCACCTCCACCGCGCTGAGTTTGAGCTCGGGCTGCTTGGAGTCCGGGCAAAACGCCGGCTGCGTCAGCGCGTTGACGCCAAGCAAGGCCTGGCCTTGCGCATCGCGACCGGAGACGAACTCGGGGCCCCAATGCATGGGCAGATCGACCTGGCCCAGCGCTTGGCCCGCATGGCTGTGCACCGGCACGATGATTTGGCCGCGCGCTGAGCTCAGTCGAGCCAAAGCGCCGTCGCTGAGCCCGCGCCGCGCCATGTCTTGCGCATGCATGTGCAAAGCCGGCGTCGGCGCCTGCCCGAACAAGCGGCTGACCACACCGCTGCGACTCATGCCATGCCACTGGTCACGCAGCCGCGATGTGCTCATCAGCAAAGGAAAGCGCGGCGTGGCGGCCTCTGCCGGCGCTTGATAGGCTTGAGCCACAAACTGAGCGCGACCGTTGTCGGTGGCGAAGCGGCGGTCTTGGTAGAGGCGTTGGATCCCCTGCTGCGCCCCGGCCGGGAAGGGCCATTGCTGCGGCCCTTGCTGCTCCAGCACGGCATAGCTCAGGCCGCTGATGTCCAGATCGCGGCCACAGGTGGCGGCACGGTGTTCCAACCACAAGTCCTCGCTGGACTCAAAGTCGAGCAAGGGCGAGGCCGGTTGCCCCAAAAGCGGCGCCAGCTCGCGCGCCACATCACGCACGATGCGCCAGTCGGCACGGGCTTCGCCCGGCGGTGCCACCGCCGCACGCACCCGGCTGATGCGACGTTCGCTATTGGTCACCGTGCCCTCTTTCTCGCCCCAGGTCGAAGCCGGCAAGAGCACATCAGCCAGCGCCGCGGTGGCCGTGTCCGCAAAGCACTCCTGCAGCACCACCAGTTCGCAGCGCGCCAGGGCGCGCCGCACCAGGGCTTGGTCCGGCAACGATTGCGCGGGATTGGTGCAGGCAATCCACAAGGCCTTGATCTCGCCCCGCGCCGCAGCCTCGAAGAGCTCGATGGCCGTCAAACCCGGCGTGCTGGGCAGGCGCTCCACACCCCAGAGCGCGGCCACTTCGGCACGGTGGGCCGGGTTGGTGGGGTCCCGATGGCCAGGCAGCAAGCTGGCCATGCCGCCGACCTCTCGCCCACCCATGGCATTGGGCTGGCCGGTCAGCGAAAACGGCCCCGCGCCCGGCTTTGCGATCTGGCCGGTGGCCAGATGCAGATTGATCAGCGCGGTGTTCTTGGCCGTGCCGCGACTGCTTTGATTCAAGCCCTGGCAATACAGCGACAAGGTGGCCGGGCTTTGTGCAAACCAGCGTGCGGCCAAACGCAGGTCCGCCTCGGCCACGCCGCACAAGCGAGCGGCCTCGCGCGGGCTCATCTCGCGCGCCAAGGCCTTGAGTTCCTCAAAACCTTGGGTGTGGTTGCCAATGAAGCTTGTGTCCAGCAAGCCGTCCCAGATCATCGAATGCAGCATGCCCAGGCACAGCGCCACATCGCTGCCGGGCCGAATCGGCAGGTGCAGATCGGCAAACTCGGCCGTCTCGGTGCGGCGCGGGTCGACGACGATGATCTTCATCGACGGCCGCGCGGCCTTGGCCGCCTCCAAACGGCGGAACAGGATCGGGTGCGCCCAGGCCGGGTTGGCGCCGCTGATGAAGACGCATTCGGCATGGTCCAGGTCTTCATAGCAAGTGGGCGGCGCATCACTGCCCAGCGTTTGTTTGTAGCCCGCCACGGCGGAGCTCATGCACAGACGCGAATTGCTGTCGATGTGGTTGGTGCCAATCAAGCCGCGTGCGATTTTGTTGAAGGCCTGATAGTCCTCGCTCAGCAACTGACCGGAGATGTAAAAGCCAATCGCATCCGGGCCGTGCTGCGCATGGATCTGGGCCAAAGCTTGGGCCACATGGCGGTTGATCTGCGCCCATGACACCGGCTCGGGCTGCGCGCCCCGCTGCGCACGCAGCGCCGGCCGCAACAGCCGGCGCGTTTGCAGCACCACCGGGCTGGCGCTCAGATGCAGGGTTTGGCCCTTGCTGCACAAGCGCCCGAAATTGGCCGGGTGCGCGGGGTCGCCCCGAACCCCGGTGATTTGCCCCGCCTCGCTCTCGATGATGAGGCCGCAGCCCACACCGCAGTAAGAGCATGTGCTGCGCGTTTCCATGGCGCAGCTCAGCAGGCGCGGGTGCAGGGGCCGGCCCGCACGGGCTCGATGTCCAGCCCCAGGCTGTCCAACTCCGTTTGGTCGAGCCAGACCTGACCGGCCTCCAAGCGAACGCTGAATTTCAGCGTGCTGCCTTCATCGGGCGCTTGCGCTTGCCCCGTGTCCAGCGCAATCGTCCAGTTGTGCAGCGGGCAGGCCACGGCATGACCAAACACCAAGCCCTGGCTCAAGGGGCCGCCCTTGTGAGGGCAACGGTCCAGCAGCGCGTACACCGCGTCGTCGCTGGTGCGGAACAAGGCCACTTGGGGCCCCTGGGCACGCCGCACCCGGCGCGAGCCCAAGACCGGGATGTCTTGCAAAGCGCAAACTGCTTTCCATTCACTCATGCGAAATCTCCAAGCGGGTCTCAACAAGCGCCATCACAGCGGCTCAAACTGGCGCAGATCGACACGCGCCTTTTCAAAATCAAACCAGGGATCGGGCTCGCCTTCCAGCGCGAAACGCAGCTCGGCCCAGAGGGCGCGGCGTCCAGCGTGGTCGTCCAGCACGCGGGCTTTGACATAGTCCAGCCCCACGCGGGACACAAAGTGCACCGTGCGCTCCAGATACCAGCCCTCTTTGCGGTAGAGCTGCATGAAGGCGCCGGTGGTCTCCAGCACTTCTTCGGCCGTTTTGAGCTTGGTGAAGAAGTGTGCGACCTCGGTCTTGATGCCGCCGTTGCCGGCGATGTACATCTCCCAGCCGCTGTCCACGCCGATGATGCCCACGTCTTTGATGCCGGCTTCGGCACAGTTGCGCGGGCAAGCGCTGACTGCGAACTTGACCTTGTGCGGCGCATACATGCCCACAAAGGCGCGCTCCAAGTCTTTGCCCATCTGGGTGGAGTCCTGCGTGCCCATGCGGCACCACTCGGAGCCCACGCAGGTTTTGACCGTGCGCAAGGCCTTGGCATAGGCGTGGCCCGAGGGCATGCCGATGTCCCGCCAGACCTTGACCAAGTCTTCTTTCTTGACGCCCAAGAGGTCGATGCGCTGCCCACCGGTGACCTTGACGGTGGGGATTTGGTACTTGTCCACCACATCGGCAATGCGGCGCAGCTCCGCCGCACTGGTCTCGCCGCCCCACATGCGCGGGATCACGCTGTAGCTGCCGTCTTTCTGGATATTGGCGTGGGCTCGTTCATTGATGGCACGGCTTTGCGGGTCGTCCACCGCCTCTTTGGGCCAGCTGGAGATCAAGTAATAGTTCAGCGCAGGCCGGCAGCTGGGGCAGCCATTGGGGGTCTTCCATTGCAGGGCCTCATAGAGCTGCTCCAGCGAGATCAAATGCTGGGCAAAGATGGCATCGCGGACCTCTTGGTGGCTCAGCTCGGTGCAGCCGCACAGGGCTTTCTTCTTGGGCGTGGCGGAGTAGTCGCCCCCAGCGGTGAACATCAGCAATTGCTCCACCAAGCCGGTGCAGGAGCCGCAGGAGGCGCTGGCCTTGGTGTGCTTGCGCACCTCCTCCAAGGTGAACAAGCCTTTGTCTTTGATGGCCTTGCAGATGCTGCCCTTGCTGACGCCATTGCAGCCGCAGACCTCATCGCTGTCCAGCATGGCGGCAGCCTTGTTGTGGCCCTGGTGGCCCACATCGCCGATATTGGATTCACCGAACATCAGCTTGTCGCGGATGTCCGTCACCTTGCGGCCCTCGCGCAAGAGCTTGAAGTACCAGCTGCCATCGACGGTGTCGCCGTACAAGCAGGCACCGACCAATTGCTCGTTCTTGATCACCAGCTTTTTATAGACCCCGGCGAAGGGGTCGCTCATCACGATTTCTTCGCAGCCCTCGCCGCCCATGAAGTTGCCGGCTGAGAACAAATCAATGCCCGTGACCTTGAGCTTGGTGCTGGTCTGGCTGCCTTGGTAGCGGCCAATGCCGAACTGTGCGAGATGGGTGGCGCAGACCTTGCCCTGCTCGAACAGGGGCGCCACCAAGCCATAGGCAATGCCACGATGCGCCGCACATTCGCCGACCGAGTAAATGCGTGGGTCGGTGACCGTTTGCATCGTGTCGGTGACCACAATGCCGCGCTGGCAATGCAGACCGGCGCTCTCGGCCAAGGCGGTGTTGGGTCGGATGCCTGCGGCCATCACCACCAAGTCGGCGGGTATCTCTTGGCCGCTCTTGAAGCGCACCGCCATCACCCGCCCATGCGGGTCGGGAATCAGTGCTTCGGTGTGCGCGCCCAGCATGAATTTCAGCCCGCGCGATTGCAGGGACTTGCGCAGCAGCTCACCGGCCACATCGTCCAGCTGGCGCTCCATCAGCCAGTCGCCCAGGTGCACCACGGTCACCTGCATGCCGCGCCGCATCAGGCCGTTCGCGGCCTCCAAGCCCAGAAGCCCACCGCCTATCACCACCGCATGTTGATAGCGCTGGGCGGCCTCAATCATGGCCTCGGTGTCGGCGATATCGCGGTAGGCGAGCACCCCCTGCAAGTCTTTGCCCGGCACCGGCAGGATGAAAGGGCTGGAGCCGGTGGCGATCAGCAGCCGGTCATACGGGGCCTCGGTGCCATCGGCCGCTACCACCACGCGGCGCTGCCGGTCGATCTGCGTCACCGGCTTGCCCAGATGCAAGCTGATGTGGTGCTCCGCATACCAGTCCAGCGGATTGAGGATGATCTCTTCCATCGTCTGCTCACCGGCCAAGACCGGGCTGAGCAAGATACGGTTGTAGTTGGGATGCGGCTCGGCGCCAAACACGGTGATGTCGTAGAGATCCGGGGCGATTTTGAGCAGCTCTTCCAGGGTGCGCACCCCGGCCATGCCATTGCCGATCAGCACCAGCTTTTGTTTCACGGTGGGAAAGTTCGCGGCGGCATTCATGCGCTCACCTCCTGGCGGGCGTGGCGGGTGTAGAGGAAGTCGATCACGGCCTTGCGGGCCGCGATGTAGCGGGCGTCTTCGGCCAACTCCACCCGAAGGCGTGGGCGCGGCAGGTCCACCGTGAGGATCTCGCCAATGGTGGCGGCCGGTCCGTTGCTCATCATCACGATGCGGTCGCTCAGCAAGACGGCTTCGTCCACATCGTGGGTCACCATCACCACGGTGCTCTGCGTGCGTGCCACGATCTTCAGCAACTCGTCTTGCAGATGCGCGCGGGTCAAAGCGTCCAGCGCACCGAAAGGCTCGTCCATCAACAAGACCTTGGGTTCCATGGCCAGCGCGCGGGCAATGCCGATGCGCTGCTTCATGCCACCGGAGATTTCATGCGGGCGCTTGTGGGCCGCATGGCTCATGCCCACCAAGGCCAGGGCGCTGGCCGTGCGTTCGGCCAATCGGGCGGCGGACTCATGCTTGCCAAACACCGAGCTCACGCCCAAATGCACATTCTGAAAGCAGCTCAGCCAGGGCAGCAGCGAGTGGTTTTGAAACACCACGGCGCGCTCCGGGCCGGGTTCGGCCACTTCGCGCTGGTCGCACAAGACCACGCCGCTGCTGGGCCGCAGCAGGCCAGCGATCAGGTTCAGCAAGGTGGACTTGCCGCAGCCCGAATGGCCGATCAGGCTGATGAACTCGCCGCGTGCGACGTTCAGATGAATGTCGTGCAGGGCATGAAAACGGCCTTTGCGGGTGTTGAACACCATTTCGGCGGCCTGCACTTCAATGAAGTTTTTGCTCGTGCTTGTCATGATGCGACTCAGTCCTCAAAGGAAAAGCGGCGGGCCAGACTCATCAGCAAGCCTTCCAGGGCCAGCCCCACCATGCCGATCACGAAGATGGCGATGATGATGTGTTTGACGTTCAGGTTGTTCCACTCATCCCAGACCCAAAAGCCGATGCCCACCCCGCCCGTCAGCATCTCGGCGGCCACGATCACCAGCCATGCCGTGCCCACCGACAAGCGCACCCCAGTCAACAGATAGGGCAGCACCGCCGGGAACAAAATCTTGGTGATCACCGTCCACTCCGAGAGCTTGAGCACGCGGGCCACATTCAAATAGTCCTCGGGCACCCGTTGCACGCCCACCGCGGTGTTGACCACCATGGGCCAGATCGAACAGATAAAGATGGTCCAGATGGCCGCCGGATTGGCGCTCTTGAAGACCAACAAGCCAATCGGCAGCCAAGCCAGCGGCGACACCGGCTTGAGCAGGCTGATCAGCGGCGACACCATGCGGCTGGCGAACTCAAAGCGGCCGATGAGGAAGCCCAGCGGAATGCCCACTGCCGCCGCCAAGCCGAAGCCCAGGGCGACGCGCTGCAATGAGAACAAGATGTTCCAGCCTATGCCTTGGTCGTTGGGGCCCTTGCTGTAGAAGGGGTCCGCAAAAAGCTGCACGGCGGCCTCGAAGGTGGCTGCTGGCGTGGGAAAGGGGCCGGGCTTTTGGGTGGCCATGGCCCAGATGCCCAGCATCAAAGCCAGGCCCAACACGGGGGGCAAGACCCGCATCCACAGGGCCCGCCCATCAAACGGTGGGCGTGTCGCCTTGGGCTGGGCTGGCGGCGCGGCCTGCGCTTTGACCTGTGGCACAGGTGCTGAGATGGGCCCTGAAACTGGCCCTGAGACGGACGCTGGGGCGGACTCGGCGGCGGCCAAACGGCTGCTGGCTTCTTGGGGGGAATGGAACACGGCACTGACCATGGCAGTCTCCTGATTCAATGGCATGAACTCAAGCCTTGACCTTGAAGGCATCGGCGTACTTGGCGGGGTCCTTGCCGTCCCAGACCACGCCGTCGATCAGCTTGCTGCTGCGCATAGCGTCTTTGGGCACGGCCACCTTCAGGGCCGAGGCGGCCTCTTTGTAAAGCTCGATCTGGTTGATCTGTTTGGCCACGCCCAAGTAGTCGGGGTGCTCTTTGAGCAAGCCCCAGCGCTTGTGCTGCGTCAGGAACCACATGCCATCGCTCAAGAAAGGGAAGTTGACCTGCCCTTCATTGAAGAACTTCATGTGATTGGGGTCGTCCCAGGTCTTGCCCAGGCCGTTTTGGTAGCGACCCAAGATGCGCTGATTGATGGCGTCCACCCCGGTGTTCACATAACTCTTTTCCGCGATGGTGTCGGCCATCTTCAGCTTGTTTTGCAGGCCGGCGTCGATCCAGCGGCTGGCTTCCAGCACGGCCATGATGACGGCGCGCGCGGTGTTGGGGTACTTCTTGACGAACTCGCCGCTGCAGGCCAAGACCTTCTCGGGGTGGTCTTTCCAAATGTCTTGGGTGGTGACGGCGGTGATGCCAATGCCGTCGACGATGGCGCGGTGGTTCCAGGGCTCGCCCACGCAGTAGCCGTCCATATTGCCCACCCGCATATTGGCCACCATCTGGGGCGGCGGCACGGTGATGACTTTGGCGTCTTTGAGCGGGTTGATGCCATGCGCGGCCAACCAATAGTTCAGCCACATGGCGTGGGTGCCGGTGGGAAAGGTCTGGGCGAATGTGTATTCGCGCTTGTCGCTGTTCATCAGCTTGGCCAGCGTTGCGCCATCGACCGCGCCTTTTTCCGCCAGCTTCTTGGACAAGGTGATGGCTTGACCGTTGTTGTTCAGGGTCATCAGCACGGCCATGTCTTTCTTTGGCCCGGCGATGCCCAGGTGCACGCCATAAATCAAACCGTAAAGCGAGTGCGCCATGTCCAACTCGCCATTGACCAGCTTGTCGCGCACGCCAGCCCACGAGGCCTCTTTGGTGGGCACGATGCGCACCCCGTATTTCTTGTCAAAGCCCAGCACCGAGGCCATCACCACCGAGGCGCAATCGGTCAGCGGAATGAATCCGATGCGCACCTCCTCCTTCTCCGGCTTGTCGGAGCCAGCGGCCCAAGCGCCACCGGGCAGGCTGGCGGCCAGACCTGCGGCCGCACCGGCCAGCAATTTGCGACGTTCCGTGCTCATCAACTCTCCTCGGGTTTGCAAGGGCTTGCTCATCAACATCTCCAGTCAGAAAACAAAAACGGCGTCTCGACCGGCTGCGGCTTCGCCAAGCGAAGCTGCAGCTGAGGTCGGACGCCGTTGTCCGTCGAATGATTCATTGAGAGGGCCCACGCCGTTGCGGGCCTCGTCAAGACTTAAGCAGTTTGCGTGCCAGGCGTTTTCGCCCGCCTTGGCCTGCGCCATGCACGGTTTGCAGGCCAAACCGAGGCCTGCCGTGCCAACTTGGTGCGCCGCCGCACCTTCTGGGGCAGCACAGGCAGGGGCTCAGGTGGCGCGCAACAAGGCATGCGCCTCGATGATGCGCTCCGCCACTTCGACCAGGGGCAGGCCTTTGTCCATGGCCAAACGGCGCATGCGGGTGTAGGCAGCGTCTTCTTCCAAGCCCTGCTCCGCCATCAAGATGCCTTTGGCGCGCTCGATCTGTTTGCGGCTGCTGAGCTGCGCCTGGGCTTTGCTCAGCTCCCGGCGCAGGGCCAGGTCTTGCTCAAAGCGGGCAATCGCCACTTGCAGCACCGAAGCCAAGCGCTCCGCCTGCAAACCCGCCACCACATAGGCGCTGACACCCGCCTTCAAGGCGCGCCGCATCGGGTCATTGCTGCCGTCTTCGGCAAACACCACCACCGGGCGCGGCATCTGCGCGGACAAGACGGCCAGGTTCTCCAAGGTGTCGCGCGACGGCGATTCGCTGTCCACGATCACCACATCGGGCTTCAAGCGCAGCACGCAGTCATGAATCAAGGTCGCTTGCTCAATCACCCCCACCACATCGCAACCCTGCCGCGCCAGCTCTTGCTGAATCAGCTGCACCCGGTGCGCCCCATCATCAATCAAGAGCACCCGCAAGCCGGCTTGCGGTTCAGAAGGCGGAATCGACAAAGACGGGGCTTGCTGCATAGAGATCCAAGGCTTTAGCCCCTCGCAGCAAAGATCGTGCCCGAGTGTCTTTTATTGGGGTCAGAGTCGATTTTCCCGGGCGCGCCGCCCCATTCGCAGGCGTTACGCGGGCCATACACGGCAAATACACAGGCCAGGTGCAAACCTCGCCAAGCAAGCTTTCGCCCGGAACGCTTGGTTTTGACGTTTACGTAAACGTCAATCAAGCTCTAGAATCCGCGAAGTTTTGCTGCTACAAAAGGCGCCCACCTCGGGTTGCTGCTGGAGACCCTCGATGACCGACTTGTCCGCCGAATCCAAAGCCCTGGCCAATTACCGCCCGACGAACAAGGTGCGTTTCGTTACCGCGGCCAGCCTCTTCGACGGCCATGATGCCGCCATCAACATCATGCGCCGCATCCTGCAAGGCATGGGTGCGGAGGTCATCCACCTGGGCCACAACCGCTCGGTCGATGAGGTGGTCACCGCCGCGCTGCAAGAAGACGCGCAAGGCATCGCCATCAGCTCCTACCAAGGCGGCCATGTCGAGTACTTCAAGTACATGGTGGACTTGCTCAAGCAACGCGGGGGCGCTCACATCCAGGTCTTCGGCGGCGGCGGCGGCGTGATCGTGCCGGCCGAGATCCGCGACCTGGCCGCTCATGGCGTGCGCATCTTCAGCCCCGAAGACGGCCAGCGCATGGGCCTGCAAGGCATGATCGGCGAGATGGTGATGAAGGCCGACCAAGACTTCAGCATCTACGCCCCCAAGTCCCTGAGCGCCCTGCAAGGCCATGGCGAAGCCGCCTGGCGCGCGCTGGCCCAGCTGATCACGGCCCTGGAAAATGACAAGGCTGATGCCGCCCTGGTGGCCGAGCTGCAAGCTGCGGCCAAAACCATCCGTGTGCCCGTGCTGGGCATCACCGGCACCGGCGGCGCCGGCAAGAGCAGCTTGACCGACGAGCTGATCCGCCGCCTGCGTCTGGACCAGAACGACGCGCTGCGCGTGGCCGTCATCTCCATCGACCCCTCGCGCCGCAAGAGCGGTGGCGCCCTGCTGGGCGACCGCATCCGCATGAATGCCATCGGCCCCTGGAGCCAAGGTCACAGAGTCTTCATGCGCAGCCTCGCCACCCGCGACTTCGGCAGCGAAATCTCCCCCGCCCTGCCCGACGCGATTGCCGCTGCCAAGGTGGCCGGCTTTGACCTGATCGTGGTTGAGACCTCGGGCATTGGCCAGGGTGATGCCGCCATCGTGCCGCATGTCGATGTGCCGATGTATGTGATGACGCCAGAGTTCGGCGCCGCCAGCCAGCTCGAAAAAATCGACATGCTGGACTTCGCCGAGTTCGTGGCCATCAACAAGTTCGACCGCAAGGGCGCGCTCGACGCGATCCGCGATGTGGCCAAGCAGGTGCAGCGCAACAAGGAAGCCTTCGGCACGCCGCCGGAGCAGATGCCGGTCTTCGGCACCATGGCCAGCCGCTTCAATGACGACGGCGTCACCGCGCTGTACCAAGCCCTCAAGCCGCGTCTGGCCGAGCTGGGCCTGAGCTTGCAAGACGGCCGTCTGCCGCTGGTCAACACCCGCCACAGCACCCATCAAACCCCGGTGGTGCCCGCCGCGCGCGTGCGCTATCTGGCTGAAATCGCCGACACGGTGCGCGGCTACAAAAAGCGCGCCCGCCAGCAGGCCACGCTGGCCCGCGAGATCCAGCAGCTCTGGGGCAGCTCGCGCATGCTGCTGGAAGCCAACCCCGACAAGCACCGCGCTCGCGATGCGCTGGCCGAGCTGGCCCAGCAGCGCGAAGAACAGATGAAGCCCGGTGCCCGCCACCTGCTCAAGCAGTGGCCGGACATGCAAAAAGCCTATGCCGGCGACGAGTATGTGGTGAAGATCCGCGACAAAGAGATCCGCACCAACCTCGTTCACACCAGCCTCTCTGGCACCAAGGTGCGCAAGGTGGTGCTGCCGCATTACGAGTGCCATGGCGAATTGCTGAAGTGGCTGCTGCTGGAAAACGTGCCCGGCAGCTTCCCCTACACCGCCGGCGTGTTTGCCTTCAAGCGCGAAGGGGAAGACCCGACCCGCATGTTCGCCGGCGAGGGCGATGCCTTCCGCACGAATCGCCGCTTCAAGCTGGTGTCTGAGGGCATGCCGGCCAAGCGCCTGTCCACAGCGTTTGACTCGGTCACGCTGTACGGCGCTGACCCGGCCCCGCGCCCCGACATCTACGGCAAGGTCGGCAACTCCGGCGTATCGATTGCCACGCTGGACGATATGAAGGTGCTGTACGACGGCTTTGATCTGTGCAGCCCATCGACCAGCGTGTCCATGACCATCAACGGCCCGGCGCCGACGATTCTGGCCATGTTCATGAACACCGCCATTGACCAGAACATTGCCAAGTTCCAGGCCGACAACGGCCGCGAACCCACCGCTGACGAAGCCGCCAAGATCAAGGACTGGGTGCTGGCCAATGTGCGCGGCACGGTGCAGGCCGACATCCTGAAGGAAGACCAGGGTCAGAACACCTGCATCTTCTCGACTGAGTTCTCGCTCAAGGTGATGGGGGATATCGCCGAGTACTTCGTGCACCACAATGTGCGCAATTTCTACTCCGTCTCGATCAGCGGTTATCACATCGCCGAGGCCGGTGCCAACCCCATCAGCCAGTTGGCGCTGACGCTGTCCAATGGCTTCACCTTTGTGGAAGCCTATCTGGCGCGCGGCATGCACATCGATGACTTCGCGCCCAATCTGAGCTTCTTCTTCTCCAACGGCATGGACCCCGAGTACACCGTGCTGGGCCGCGTGGCGCGCCGCATCTGGGCCGTGGCCATGCGCGACAAATACGGCGCCAACGAGCGCAGCCAAAAGCTCAAGTACCACATCCAAACCTCGGGCCGCTCGCTGCACGCGCAGGAGATCCAGTTCAACGACATCCGCACCACGCTGCAGGCCCTGATCGCCATTTACGACAACTGCAACAGCCTGCACACCAACGCTTTTGACGAGGCCATCACCACGCCCACCGAAGAATCGGTGCGCCGCGCCATGGCGATTCAGCTCATCATCAACCGCGAGTGGGGCTTAGCCAAGAACGAGAACCCCAGCCAAGGCGCCTTCATCATCGAAGAGCTGACCGAGTTGCTGGAAGAAGCCGTGCTGGCCGAGTTCGAAAAAATCGCCGAGCGCGGCGGCGTGCTGGGGGCGATGGAAACCGGCTACCAGCGCAGCAAGATCCAGGAAGAGAGCATGCATTACGAGATGCTCAAGCACACCGGCGAGTACCCCATCATCGGCGTCAACACCTTCCGCAACCCGCATGGCGACACGGTGCCCGAAAGCATCGAGCTGGCGCGCTCCACCGACGAAGAAAAGCAAAGCCAGCTGCACCGCCTGCGCGACTTCCATGCCCGCCATGCGGGCGAAAGCGCCACCCAGTTGCAGCGCCTGCAACAAGCCGTCATCGACAACAAGAACGTGTTTGAGGTCTTGATGGACGCGGTGCGCGTGTGCTCGCTGGGTCAGATCACGGCAGCCCTGTTCGAGGTGGGCGGCCAGTACCGGCGCAGCATGTAAGGCCGAGCCTGCCGCTCAGGCCCTGGGCCTAGAGCGGCAGCACAAAGCGTTGCTTGGGCAACATCTGAGCGCCTAAGCGCCGGTAAAAACGGGCGGCGGCCTCGTTCCACTGCGGCGTTTGCCATTGCAATTGCTGGCAGCCCTCGGCCCGCGCCTGGGCCTGCACAGCTTGCATCAACACCGGGCCCAGGCCGAGGCCTCGGGCATGGGGGCGCAGGTACAGGCAGTCCAGGTGAAGAAAGGCATCGGCGCTCAGCGTGGCGTAGTCCAGGGTGGCGCTGGCGTAGCCGATCAGGCGGCCATCGTCCATGGCGTGCGCCAGCCAGATCCACAAGCGCCGCTGCTGCAGCGCCTGCCTCAAGCGTGCGGCCCACTGCGCATCCAGGCGCGCGGTGCAGCCCTCAAAGGCCGCATGCTCCGCGCACAGGGGTGCCAAGTCCTGCACATCGTCCGGCGTGGCCAATCGCACGCTGAAGGCCCCAGGCCCCTCAGCCACAGCTGCAAGCGATCAGCGACTCGCCCTGCAAACGGCCCGGCTCCGACCCCAGGGCGAGCGGAAAACCGTCACGCTTCCAGAAGTCCAAGCCGCCCAGCATCTCCTTGACCTGAAAGCCGCGCGAGGCCAGCAAGTAGGCGCCCTTGGTGGAGCCATTGCAACCAATGCCGTCGCAGTAGGTGATGTAGACCTTGCTGCGGTCCAGAGTTGCCAAACTGGGGTCGGCCTGCATGAGCTTTTTCAGGCTCAGCGCGCCGGGCACATGCGCCTCCTCATAGGCCTCGGGGCGGCGCGTGTCCAAGACCACGATGTCCGGGCAGCCGGCCAAAAGGTCTTCGGCCACGTCCCAGGCATCCGTATGAAAGCCCAGCTTGGCCTTCATATAGGCGGCGCTGTCGGCCGGGCTGGGGGCGGGAAATTCAAGAACGGAAGAAGTCCTGGGGCTGCTCATGCTGTACCTCAAAGCGTGTGGGTGAGGCCTCAGTGTCGGCGCCAAATGGCCTTAGCATTGATACCAATTTCTCCCATTCGATAAGACCATGCCAAAGCCGCGCCTGTGGTTGCAGTTGTTTGAACGCCAAGCCGGCCAGGGCTTGGGCAGGCGCGAGCAGCTGTGCGCCAGCTTGCGCGAGGCCATGCGCGCAGGTGAGCTGAGCCTGGACGAGCGGCTGCCCGCGAGCCGGGTGCTGGCGGCCGATCTGGGCTTGTCGCGCGTCACGGTCGAGGCGGCCTATGGCCAGCTGGAGGCCGAGGGCTATCTGAAACGGGCCGTGGGGCGCGGCAGCTTTGTGGCCATCTCGCTGCCCCGCCACAGCGCTCGCAAGCCGCGCAGCCCGGGCAGTCCCTCGCCCCAGCTACATCAAGGGCCGGGCCTGTCGCGGCGCGGTCAGCGCATTGCCGACGGTGGGGGCTGCGTCGATCCCCGCCGGCCGCTGGCCTTTGCCGCCGGCAGCCCGGATTTGCGCGCCTTCCCCCTCGAGTTGTGGCGCCAGCTCAGCAACAAACGCTTGCGCACTGACACCAGCCTGCTCGGCTATGGCGACCCCCAAGGTCATGAAGACTTGCGTAGCGCCATTGCCGAGTACCTGAACCAGTCGCGCGGCTTGCGTTGCCGCGCAGAACAGGTGCTGGTCTTGACCAGCTCGCAGCAAGCGCTGCAACTGCTGGGCGCCATGCTGCTGGACGAGGGCGACAGCGTCTGGATGGAAGAGCCCGGCTATGCCGGCGCCTACACCGCTTTTGCTGCTTGCGGCGCCCAGATGCAGCCGGTGCCGGTGGACAGCGAGGGCATGCAGCCCCAGCCCGAGCTGCCGCGGCCGCGCCTGATCTACCTGACACCCTCGCACCAATACCCTTGCGGCATGAGCTTGTCCTTGCCGCGCCGGCTGGCCCTGCTGCAACTGGCGCAACGCGAATCGGCCTGGATCGTGGAGGATGACTACGACAGCGAGTTCCACTACGAGGGCCGGCCCGCACCGGCCCTGCAAGGGCTGGATGAACAGGGCCGCGTGCTCTACATCGGCACCTTCTCCAAAGCCTTGTTCCCCTCTTTGCGCCTGGCCTATCTGGTGTTGCCCGAAGCCTTGGTGGCGCCGCTGGTGAGCGCGCGCACTCTGCACGACGGCCACAGCGCGCAGCTGCCCCAAGCCGTGACGGCCGACTTCATCCGCCAAGGCCATTTCGCCGCCCATCTGCGCCTGATGCGCCAGCTGTATGGCGAGCGCCGCAATGTGCTGTTGGAGGCCCTGCAGCCGCTGCAATCCTGGCTCTGCCCCCGCCCCAGCCCCGGGGGCCTGCAACTGGCCGCCACCTTGCCGCCGGGGCAAGAGGCGCATTGGAGCCGGGCCGCCGCCGCGCAAGGTGTGCTGACCCCCGGCCTGAGCGCTCTGTACCGCGGCAGCTCCGCGCAAGACGGCTGGCTGCTGGGCTTTGCCGCGCTCACGCCTGCGGAGATACGCGCCGCTGCCCACAGTCTGCAGCGACTGCAAGGCGTGAAGCCCCGCCCGGCATAAGCGGCAATACTTTTGATTTCAGCAAGCTCGACGCAGCGCCGGCTCGCACTGAAGGCGAGCTTGCGGTAAAACTGCAGAGACCGCATCGCGCGATTAGATGTTCAAGGAGTCCCCATGAACTGGAATATGAGCTTGTTGCCGGTGGAAGCGCAGACCCATCCGGCCCCGCAAGAAGCACATCACCACGCTGAGGCCGCGCCGGCGGGCAACGAGGCTTTGCCCGCGGACTGCCTCTTGATCGACGTACGTTCCTACGCCGAATACATGGCCGGCCATTTGCCCAACGCGCATTGCCTGCCGCTGCCGCAAATGGCGCATCTGCTGCGCCAGATGGCCCCTGACCGAGACGCCCCCATCGTGCTGTACTGCGCCTCAGGCGCCCGCGCCGAGCAGGCCCTAGGCCTGCTGCAAGGCATGGGCTACAAGCACGTCATCAACGGCGGCGGCGCCATTGCGCTGAGCAAGAAACTGGGCACCCGCATCGAGCATTGATGCAGGCCCAGGGCCAGCGGCCTTACTTGAAGGCCTTCAACAAAGCCTCAAACTGGGTCTTCACCGAGTGGTCGTGCGGGATGATGGCCGGCACCGCACGCTTGACGTTCAGCAGCTCATACACCGCCATCTGCGCGGCCCGCACCGAGTACTCGACGGTGAACACCACATCGTCGGGGATCTCCACAAACTGGCTGATGAAGGCCAGATTCTTGGAGCTTTTGGGCACCGGCAAGGGGCGGTCGCTGCGCGCGCGTGGCATGAACATGCTGGTGATGTAGGGCATGCGGCAGGGGATGCAATTGGCTTGCGCCACCGCATCCAGGTCAAAGCGCAGATGGCCGCAGAGCTCGCGCAGAATTTCCGCGCCGCTGCACTCGGCCATGGGCTTGGCCACGAAGTTGCCAATGCGATCCGGGAACAAGGCATAACCCCAAAACACCTGCACATCGGCGGGCTGGTTCGCAAAGTGCGGCTGATGCGCCAGCACGATGGACATCAACCAGTTGGAATCCTTGAAGGTCACCAACCCGCCGGTGCCCGGCTCGTTGCCGCTGAAGGCGCGCATCTTGTCGAAGAACACCGTGTCTTTCAGGGTCACGGTGAAGGAGTGCCACATCGACTCGGCAATGCTGCTGTTGAAGGCCGCCGGATTGCCGAACTCCGGCCGCCCCTGGGCCAGCTTTTCCCACAGCGTCCAACCGCCGCTGTCGCGCTTCGTGAGCGCAGGCGGCGCACTGTGCATTGAGCCCAGGCTGGACGCGTCGGTCATGGAGGCGTTCTGGAAGAACACCAAGTCATCGCACCCCAGTTCCACGCGCTCCACCGCGCCGCCGCGCTGCAGCTGGATGGCTGTCACCACGAATTGGCCGCCTTCCTCGCGATGCTCCACCTCGGTGGCCTTGGCGTCCATCACAAAGCGCACGCCTTGCGATTGCAGCCAAGCCTGCAGCGGGCGCACCAAGGAGTCGTACTGGTTGTAGACGGTGCGCTTGACGCCACCCAAGGTCTCGATGCGCGAGAACTCCAGCATGAAGCGATGCAGATAACGTTTGAACTCCACAGCACTGTGCCAGGGCTGGAAGGCGAAGGTCGTGGCCCACATGAACCAGAACTCGGTGTTGAAGAAGGCGGGCGACAGCCAGTCAGTGATCGCCGAAGTGCCCAGCTCTTCTTCACTGGCATTGCTCAGGCGCAGCAACTCCAAGCGGTCGTGCATGGAAAACCCCATCGATGCCACTGGCATCTTGGCGCGCTGGCGGTTGACCAGTCGCGCCATCGAGTGGGCTTTGTGCTTTTCATTGAAGGCCAGGGTTTCGTCGAACACGCTTTGCCCCACATGCTCCAGCGAGGGGATGGACTTGAACAAGTCCCAGGTGCACTCGTAGTTGTCGGTGGTGAGCATGCGGCCACCGCGCAGCGAGTAGCCGCGCTCGGCATCGCCCGCGCCGTCCAAGCTGCCGCCCATCAAGGGCGAGGCCTCAAAAATCGTGATGTTGGCGCCGGGCACTTGGGCGTCCCGAATCATGAAGGCCGCCGCGGCCATGGAACCGATGCCGCCGCCGAGCAGATAGGCTTTGGCCGATAAATTGGGAATGGAGTTCTGCGAAGTCGACATAGCGAATGAGTGAGATCAACAAAGAGGAGCTCAGCTTCGTCGCTGTGCAGCGCCTCTCAAATGATTCAAATCAATCGCCGGGATTCGCGCACGCCGGCCTTGCGCCAGATCAATCCCGCAGGCGCTTTCGGATGCGACTCAAGGCTTCGGGCGTAACGCCCAAATAGTGCGCAATATCACGCTGCTGAATGCGCCCGGCCAGCGCCGGGTAGCTGCTCAAAAAAGACTGGTAGCGCTCATCGGGCCGCATGGTCAGCAATTCGCGCTCGCGCTGTTCCTTGCGCACGATGTGCCGCTCCAGCAACTGCAAAACCGCGCCCTGCCAGCTGGCGTGGCGGTCCATCAGGCCGCGCAGGTCCACATAGCGGATTTGCTCGAGCTCGCAGGACTCCAGCGCAATCGCCGAGTAGTCGGTTTTCTGGCCGGCCACCAAGACATTCGGGCAGGCGAAGAAATCGCCCTCGCCAATGAAGGACTTGATCCACTCCTCGCCTTGCTCATTGAAATAGCTGAGCTTGACCATGCCCTGGCGGATCACATAGACAAAAGGCTGCCACTCGCCCTCGGCAAAGATATCGGCGCCTTTGTCAAAGTGCGCCTGACGATAGGCCACCGCCAGCAGTTCCCAGTCGGGCAGCGGTGCGCCTGCAGCTTGTTCAAAAAGGAGTCGGGTCTGATGCATGGGTCAATGAAAACGAACACAGGGCCGGCCGCTACACCGAGGCTCGGCCCTGGAGGCGACGCAAGACACATCACCTGGCAGCGCACTGTATCGCCTCGGCCCAGCGCACCATCCGGACTCAAGCCTCGGGCAAGCGCTCCATCAGCCGCTCCAAGGCCTCCATGCGGAAACGCTGCGGCGTGGTGATGGCGTAAAAGCGCTCTTGCAGAGCGCTGGACCTGGCCACGGTGACCAAGACTCCAGCGCGCAACTCATCTTGCACCACCACTTCGGGCAAGACGGTCAGCCAGCCGCTGTCGCGCGCGATCAAACGCAGCATGGCCATATCGTCCACTTCGGCGCGCAGACGCGGGCTGACGCCGGCCGAGGCGCACAGCGCGTCGAACTGCGCGCGCAGCGCATGGCGCGGGCCGGGCAGCGCGATCTCTTGTCCGTCCAGATCCTCGGGCATGCGCAGGCTTTGCGCCTGCCAGCGCTTGGCCGGGCCCACCAATGAAATCGTCTGGCTGCCCAGGAAGCGGCAATGCAGCGGCCGCGAGGGATCGGCGGGCACGGTTTCGTTGGCCAAGACCACATCCAACTGGTGCTGCAGCAGCCGCGCGATCAAGCCCTCCAGCAGGCCCGATTCCAGCGTCAAGACCAGCGAAGGGTCGGCCAGCAAGGGCCGAATCCAGTTCTCTTGGTAGTTGCGCGACAAGGTGGCCACGCTGCCCACACGCAGACGCGTGACACCGGCCGTACGGCCCTGCAGGCGACCCAGCATCTCTTGCCCGAGACCAAAGATGTTCTCCGCATAGGCGAGCACCAGTTGGCCGGTGTCGGTCAGCCGCAGGCGCCGCCCTTCGCGCACAAACAAGGCGTCGGCGAGGCGCTCTTCCAGCTGACGGATCTGTGACGACACCGCCGACTGCGAGGTGTGCAGTTCTTCCGCCGCACGCGTCAGATGCCCCAGCTTGGCCACCCGCCAAAAGTAGAACAAGTGATGGAAATTCAGCTGATCGAGCTGCATTGTTCTGTTTTTTAAAACATCTTGTGCTTATCAATGTATTTTACAGAACAAGCACCGATCCGCATGATGCGCGCCAGCATGTTCAACAGGGTTCTGTCATGGAATTTCCAACACTCTGGCTCGCGGCCAGCCCCCTGATCCCCGTCGTGTTGATGGGCCTCGCCGCCTTGTGGCCCCGCATGGCGCCCGCCTCCCCGGCGGCTTTGTGGCGCAGCTTTCAAGCCTTCTCGCTGAGCGCCCTGCTCATAGCCATAGCCAACCTCGGCTTCAGCGTCGCAGGCGGCAGCGGCTCACAGCCCATCACGACGCCAGGCGCTGGGCTTGCGGATTGGCCCGCCTTCTTGCTGGCCACGCCGCTGGGCCTGAGCCTGGCGGTGCTGGTGCAATTGCTGGGCACGGTGATCGGCGCCTTCTCGGCCCGCTACCTGCAAGGCGAAGCCGGTCAAGCGCGCTATCTGGCCGCCTTGGCGGCTGTGCTGGCCGCGGTGCAGGTCTTGCTGTTGGCCGATCACTGGGTGGTTTTGATTGCGGCCTGGGCGCTGGTGGGCGTGGCCTTGCAGCGGCTCTTGTGCTTCTACCCGGAGCGCCCTTTTGCGCAGCTGGCCGCGTTGAAAAAACGCATGGCCGATCGTGCGGCCGACGCCTTGCTGATCGCTGCCGCAGCGCTGGCCTGGGCCGAGGTGGGCAGCGGCTCACTGTCGGCCCTGTCGACCCATCTTGCACTGCACGGCCTGTCACTGCCGCTGCAAGTCAGCGCTGTGGCGCTGAGCTTGGCCGTCATTTTGCGCACCGCCTTGCTGCCGGTGCATGGCTGGCTGATTCAGGTGATGGAGGCCCCAACCCCCGTGTCGGCCCTGCTGCACGCCGGCGTGGTCAACCTCGGCGGCTTTGTGCTGATCCGCTTCGCGCCGCTGCTGGAGCAGGCGCTGCCGGCACGCGCCCTGCTGCTGGCCTTCGGCCTGGGCACGGCCATCCTGGCCGGCATGGTGATGCTGACCCGCATCAGCATCAAGGTGCGACTGGCTTGGTCCACCGTGGCGCAAATGGGCTTTATGTTGCTGGAATGCGCGCTCGGCCTCTACACCCTGGCCGCCCTGCATCTGATCGGCCATTCGCTCTACAAGGCGCATGCCTTTCTCGGCGCCTCCACCGTGGTGCGCCAGACCCGGCTGCAAGCCCTGCACAGCACGGCCCCGGCGGCCGCTCTGAGCCTGGCGCTGGCGCCACTGCTGGCCGGCTCGGTCCTGTTGCTGGCGCAGTCGCTGCCCGGCCAGACGGCATGGCCCAGCTGGTGGAGCGCGGTGCTGGCGCTGGCCTGGGCGCCGCTGCTGTGGCAGCCGAGTGGTCGGCTGGGCTTGGTCACACGCGCCCAGCAAACGCTGTGGGGTCTGCTGATGGTGCTGGGCCTGAGCGCCGCCACGCTGTTGGCCCACGCCCTGCCGCTGGGCCTGCAAGACAGCCCGCATCCCAACCTCGGCCTGCTCGCCCTGGCCGGCATGGCCGCCCTCTACGCCTGCTTGGCGCTGCTGCAAAGACGCCCGCAGGCCCTGAGCCGCTGGCGGCAATGGAGCTACGCCGGCTTCTATGTGGACGAGGCCTACACCCGCCTGGCCCTGCGCCTGTCGCCACGCGGCTGGACACCGGCCGCCCACAAAGGCGCAGCGCCCCAAGCCACCCCACGCCCCTTGGCCGATGCCCAGGTTTGAATCGACACGCCAGAGACCCTCGCCATGAACGCAGTGATTGAAAGAAAAAACCCCGGAGCCGGCGCCACAACAAAGCCCAGCGCGGTATCGCCTGAACGGGCCCGGCAGATCGAACAGGCTTGCGCCCAGGCCTGCCGAGCGATTGCACCGACCTGGCCGCTGGACCGTGCCATTGCCGTCAACCCGCATTGGTCGCGCATCGGCATGCCGCTGCGCCGGGTGGCAGCGCGCATGGCGGTGCTGGGCGGGATTCAAGTCTTTCCGCCGCGCGAACTGCAGCGCAGCACCTGGCAAGAAGGCCGCATCAGCGCTGCCGACTTGGCACTCGCCCTGCAGCAATTGCCTGCCGCACCGGCGCGCGGACTGAGCGCGGCTGAATGCGTCGAAGCGCTGCAGTCACGCGCCGCCATCGAACAATTGCCGCTCTTGATCGACACCCTGGACCAAGACCCCGAACGCCACACCCGCCTGGCCTGGCGTCAGGCCATCACGCACCAGGTGAGCCAAACCTGCGCGGCCTATTTTGATCGGCACCAGGCAGACTGGCAGCCGGAGCGCACCGAGGGGCTTTACGCCTTTTGGCGCGACACCTTGCAACATGACCACGGCATCGGCCTGCTGATGGGGCTGCCGCATCTGGGCCGCGCCATTGACGCACTGCCCGCCCAGGCCCAGGACGCCGAACAATGGGTGATGCAGCGCCTGGGCCTGTCGCCCACCGTTTGGGCCGACTATCTGGAGGCCGTGCTCCTGACCGTCAACGGCTGGGCCTCCTGGTGCGCCTATCTGGCTTGGCAGGCCGGCCAAGAGGGACGCAGCGACACGCATCTGCGTGAGTTGCTGGCGATCCGTCTGGCCTGGGGCGCCTTGCTGCTGGAGTGCAAAGACGATGGCGCCGCACAGCAGGCCTTCCAGGCCGTGCAACAAGCCTGGCAACGCGCGCCCCAAGTCATGCAGGCCGCCGAGCAAGCGCTCTTGATCGACGAGGTGTGGCAGCTCGCCCTGGAACTGGGCTACCAGCGCACGCTGGCGCAAAAGCTGCTGTCGGCCAGCGGCCAAACGCCGCAAACCACCGGCATCGAGGTGCAGGCCGCGTTTTGCATCGATGTGCGCAGCGAGCCCTTGCGCCGCGCACTGGAAGCCGTGTGGCCCTGCATCCAGACCCTGGGCTTTGCCGGCTTCTTCGGCCTGCCGGTGGCCTACACCCCACTGGCCAGCACAGCCCGCCGCCCGCAGCTGCCGGGCCTGATGGCCCCGACCATGGAGGTGCAAGACCGCATCCTGCCCGCCGATGCCGATGCGGGCGCG
The DNA here is from genome assembly GCA_945952065.1 of uncultured Burkholderiales bacterium. GTDB lineage: Bacteria > Pseudomonadota > Gammaproteobacteria > Burkholderiales > Burkholderiaceae_C > Paucibacter_A. Next base: position 182,484 of record CAMFGY010000002.1, read on the forward strand.
ACCGCGAGCGCCACCGAGCTGCAAAGCCAGGCCGCCCACGCGCGCCAAAGCCGTTTGGGCTTGAGCGCGCAGTGGCAGGCCGCCAGTCGCTGGCCGGGCGCGGCCTTCTCCTTTGTGGAGGCCGCCGGCCTGGGCTATCTGGGCAAGCTCGGTCAATGGCTCAAGCCCGGCCAACAGACGCGCGCCCGCGATGAGCTCGCGGGCCTGCCGGCGCGCTATCGGCCGATCTGCCGCCCGCACCTGGTGGGGCTCGATCTGCCGGCCAAGGTCGCGCTGGCCGCCCGTGTGCTCAAAGCCATGGGTTTGACGCAAGACCTGGCCCCGCTGGTGCTCTTGGTCGGGCATGGCAGCCAGTCCAGCAACAATGCGCACGCCGCCGCACTCGACTGCGGCGCCTGCTGCGGCCAGACCGGCGACGTCAATGCCCGCAGCCTGGCGCAACTGCTCAATGAAGCGCCGGTGCGCGCCGGTCTCTGGCAGACCCAGGGCATGGCCATCCCCGAGAGCACCGTCTTCCTGGCCGCCCTGCACAACACCACCACCGACGAGATCGAGGGCTTTGAACTCGACCTGCTGCCCGCCGCGGCGAGCGCACGCTGGCAGCGCCTACAAACCATGTTCGCCCGGGCTTGCGATCAGGTGCGGCGCGAGCGCGCCTCCAGCCTCCAGCTCGACCCCTGCGCGCCGCCCGCCGAGCTCTTGCGGCAGCTGCGCCAGCGAGCCAACGACGGCGCGCAAACCCGGCCGGAATGGGGCTTGGCCGGCAATGCCGCCTTTTTGATCGCGCCCCGCCACAAGAGCCGCGGCGTGGTGCTGAACGGGCGCAGCTTTTTGCATGACTACGAGGCCAGCCAAGACCCCGACGGCAGCATTCTGGAGCTGCTGATGACGGCCCCCATGCTGGTCACGCATTGGATCAACTGGCAGTACCACGCCTCCACCTGCGACCCGCAGCGCCTGGGCAGCGGCAACAAGCTGCTGCACAACGTGGTGGGCGGCAGCCTGGGCGTCTTTGAAGGCAATGGCGGCGATTTGCGCATCGGCCTCACGCACCAGTCGGTGCACGACGGCCAGCGCGCCATGCACGAGCCCTTGCGATTGACCGTCGTGATCGACGCGCCGCAGGCCGCCATCGACACCATCATCGCCAAGCACGCCGTGCTGCAGCAATTGCTCGTCAACGACTGGCTGCACCTCTGGCGCTTTGAAGAAGCGGGCTTCGCCCGCTACCGCCAGGGCGCGTGGTGCCCGCTGCCTTGGGGCGCGCAAGCGTGACGCTTGGCGACAAGCCCCGAATACAAGACTCGCCTACAGCTTCAACACCAGCTTGACCGGCTGCCCTTCGCTGCTGCGCGGGGCGGCCGGCATGGCGCAGCAGATCAAGGCCTCGCCGGGCGCGGTCTTGTACGCCGGTGGACTCAGATAGCTCACCTCACCTTCCAAGACCTGGGTGCGGCAGCTGCCGCAGTTGCCGCCTCGGCAGCTGAACTCGGGGCTCAGGCCGCGCGACTCGGCCAGATCCAGCAGCGTGCCGCTGCCCGGCGTCCAGCGCGCCTCTTTGCTGGACTCGGCAAACTGCACCGCCACATCCACCTGCGCGACCGGCGCCAGCACCTGCTGCACGGTGCCGGGATCCGGCCGACGCTGCAAAGAGGCCGGGCCAAAGGCTTCGGCATGGATGCGATCGTCGGCCACGCGCAAGTCCCGCAGTCCCTCGTAGAGGGCCTGCATGAAAGGCGGCGGGCCGCAGAGATAGAAATCGTGGTCGCCAAACGGCAGGGCGGCTTGCAGCAGCGCCATGTCCAGGCGCCCTTGCAAGTCGTAATCGCGGCCCTTCAGGCTGTCGGCTTCGGGCGCATCGGTGACGCGCACGATTTGCAAGGCTCCGCCGGCACGCTGCTGCAACTCGGCCAGCTCTTGATTGAACGCACGCTCCGCGTTGTTGCGCGTGGCGTAGAAGAAATAAGTCGGCCGGATGCGGCGCTTGCGCAGGCCTTCAAACACCACATGGCGCAGCATGGCCAACATCGGCGTCACGCCAATGCCACCGGCCAAAAGCACCAAGGGGCGGCGCGCCAGGGCATCCACGGTGAAGCTGCCCTGCGGCGCGCGCGCCTCGATCACATCGCCCACCCGGGCTTTGTCATGCAGGTATTCCGACACCACGCCGCCGCGCTTGATGCTCAAGCGATACACGCCATCACTGGGCGCCACCGACAAGGTGTAGGTGCGGATCAGAGTCTTGCCGCCCACTTGCAAGCGGATCGGCAGATGTTGACCGGCTTCAAAGCCCGCCAGCCCATGCCCGTCCGCCGGCTCCAGATAAAAGCTGCGCACGGTGCTGCTTTCGTCTTGCACCCGCGCGAGTCTGAAGGGGCGCCAAGCATCGCGCAGGGCCGCCGCAGCCAGCCGGGTTGCCGCCTCGTCCCAAGACCCGGTCATCAAGGCATTGGGCGAGAACTCATCCAGCCGCCAGCGCAAGGCCAGGGCGCCACGGCGTCGAATCGCCTGCTCGACCCGGAAGGTCCAGAGCCGCTCGGCCCCCTGAAAGGCTTCGATCTCCGCACCCTCGAATTGAATTTCGGTGGAGCCGCTCAGTTGCAGCACATCGCCGCTGATGAAGTCGATGAAGATCAGCCCGGCACGCGGATTGAGCAGCAGGTTGCCGAAGGTGTTGAAGTGCATATTGCCGGCAAAGTCGGGGATGCGCAGCACATCGGCCGCGCCGCTCGTCTGCAGCTGCACAAAGCCGGGCTTGCCGCCGCGATGCGAGACATCGACCGAAGCGTCGGGGTGCTCGGGCTCGCCGCCGGGATGGCTGCTGGCGACAAAGAAAGTGTCGGCGCCGGCAATCAGGGCGCGCGCTTCATCGTCCAGGCGAGCCAGCCGCTCCAGCGGCGCGCGGTGTTCGCTGTCGGGCGCGCGCGCAAAGTGAAAAGCCCGGTCTTGGATGTATTGCGGGCAGTTGCCAAAAGAATGCCCCACCGCCAGCGAGAAGCCGCCCGCCTGCGTGGAAAGTATCCGTCCATTCAAGCGGTTACGTCGGCGGGTGTCCAATTCGATCCCCAGCATGCCCAACGGCGCGCCGGCTTGAATGCTGTCGCGCACCGGGTCGCCCAAGCCAGGCAGGCCCGCCACATCCAGGCGACGCGGATCAGGCGAGTGCATAAAGCCGGGCTGGCCCTCGATCAGGCTGGCCCAGGGCGCGCCCTGCGCATCCACTGCGCCCACCACCATGAAGGGCAGTTGGCCGTAAAAAACACGGTGTTGATCGGGCATGTAGTCGCGGATGACCCGCCGGCCGAAGCTGTCCAACTGCGCCGCATTGCCCATGCGCTCATGGATGCGGCGCTCGCCGCTGTGCCAGGGCGAGCCGGGCGCGGGGATGAATTCGGTGGACATGGCGGGTCTCCTCGATCAAAACCTAGCGAAAGACTCAGGCGGCCAAGCCGACCGGGGTCTTTTGCATGGCCACAAAGCCCGGCAGCGCTTCGATGCGAGCCAGCCAAGCGCGCACATTCGGATAGGCCTCCAGCGAGACATTGCCTTCGGGCGCATGGGCGATATAGCTGTAGTTGGCAATGTCAGCGATGCTGGGCTTGTCGCCAATCAGATAAGGCTTGCGGGCCAGCTCTTTGTCCATCACCGCCAGCAGGCCATGGGCACGGCCAATCACTTCCTCGGCCCGGAAGCCAGCGCCAAACACGGTCACCAAGCGGGCTGCTGCCGGACCGAAGGCCACCAAGCCGGCCGCCACCGACAGCCAACGCTGCACCGCCGCCTCGCCCACCGGGTCGCTGGGCAGCCAATCGGTGTTGCCATAACGGCGCGCCAAATACACCAAGATGGCATTCGAGTCGGCCAGCACCACGCCGCCATCCGCGATCACCGGCACTTGGCCGAAGGGGTTCATGGCCAGGAACTCGGCCGATTTTTGTTCGCCCTTGCGCAGATCGACCTCGATCAACTCGGTCGGCACATTCAACAAGGACAGGGCCAGACGCACCCGGTGAGCGTGACCCGAGAGCGGGAAGGTGTAGAGCTTGACTGCGGACATGATGGACTCCTCAAAACAGGGGTTGAACGGCGCGGGCCTCGTGTTGCCGCGTCGATTCGCCGTTCAGCGAATGCCTGAACTGTCCTCTCTTTACCCTGCCAGCAGAATCTCCAAATTTCCTAAATCACTATTCCTTCAATCGAAATAATCACAACCCAGCGCCTCACAGCCGGATCAGATTGAGCTCGGGCCCCACAGCGCGCCGCACCAGCGCTTCGAGGTGTTGGTGGTGACTCAGAAAAATCACCTGGGTGCGCTCGGACAGCTCGGCCAGCACCCGCAAGCCGGCCTCGGCGCGGCCATCGTCGTAGTTGATGAACACATCGTCCGCCACAAAGGGCAAGGCATGGCTGGGGTCTTGTGCCAGATGCAGCTCCAGCGCGGCCAAGCGCAGCGCCAAAAAGAGCTGGTCGCGGGTGCCCTCACTCATGCCGGCAATGGGCACCAAGCGACCATCGGCGCGCAGGCCCTGCAGGCTCAGCGGGCTGACATCGAAGTCCAGGCTCAGGCGCTGGAAGCCCCCGCAGGTCAGGGCCGCAAAAATCTCTCCGGCCCGGCCCAGCATGGGGCCCTGCTTGGTTTCGCGGTAGCGGTCAATGGCCCACTTCAGCAAGCGCGCGGCGGTGTGCACCTTCACATAGCGCTCGGCCGCATTGGCCATTTTGGCCAGGGCGTCCTGGCGCTGACCTTCGGCGCGCGCTGCATCATCCTGGCCGGCAATCTGCGCCAGCGCCGCCTCGGCTTGGGTCCATTCGGCGGTCAGGGCCTCGCTTTGTTGCAAGGCCTGCGCACGCTGGCGCGCCAGCTCGGCCATCTGCACCGGCAACTGCACCCAATCCACCGCGGCCAACTCGGCTTGCAAGGCCTCCAGCGGCAAGCCATCGCCGCCTTCATGCAGGGCCTGATGGGCCGCCTCGATCTGCGCCTGCAAGCGCCGCCGCTGCTCGCAGGCCTCGATCACCGCAGGCAGCGCGGCCATGTCTTGCACCCCGGCCTGCTTGAGCAGGGGCTGCAGCCGCGCTTCGGCCTTGGCGCGCTGCAAGGCCGTGGCCGCCAACTGGGCCTGCAAGTCCTGCAAGGCCTGGCTCAAGCGCTGCGCCTCTTGGGCCGCCTGCCGCGCCGCATTGAAATCGCTGCTCAATTGGCGAATCCAGGCCTCGGCGGCATCGGGCGGGGGCGGGCTTTGGTCCAGGGCCTGAGCGCAGCGCGCCAGCTCACGGGCAAAGTCAGCGCACTCGGCCTGCATCGCTTGGATTTTGTGTTCGCGCAAGTCGCGCACCGCCCCCAGGCCGGCCTCCACGCGGGCCATCGCGGCGGCGATTTCATCGGCCAATGTGGGGTCCAGATCCGGTGCCAAATGCAGGCGCTGGCAGGCTTGCGCCCAAGCGCTGTGCCAGGCTTGCAATTGCTGTTGCGCCGCCAAGCACTTCTCACGCAAACCGGCTTGAGCCTGAAGGGCCAGATCGATTTGCTTTTGCAAGGCCTGGGCTTGCACCTGGGCAGCCGTGGCCGCCTCCACCGCAGCCTCGGCCTGCAGCAGCAAGCGGGGCAGAAGCTCAGCCCCGGCCTGCGCCTTCGGGTCCAGCGCTTGAGCGCTGTCGCTTTGCAGCGCCGCCCCCAGTTGCTGCACCACGGCATGGATCTGCTGCTCACGGGCCTGAGCTTCTTGTTGCGCCAAGGCCAGCGCCGCGGCCGCAGCCAGCACCCGCTCGCGCGCCGAGCGCCAGCCCTCCACATCCTGCAGCGCCAGCCCCGCCAGCCCCAAGCGCTCGGCGCAAGCGGCCCAGTCTTGCAACTGCGCCTGCAGCTCGGTCTCTTGCGCGGCGGCGTTGGCCTCGCAGGATTGCAGCGCCAGATTCAGGCGCGCCAAAGCGTCTTGCTGGGCTTGCAACTCGCTGGCTTCGCGGGCCTTGGCATAGCGCCGGTCGGCCAGCGCATCGGCCGCACGCACAGCGGACTCATAGGCCGGGGCAGCCTGCGGCGGCGCCCATTCACCTTCGCGGATGCGCAGCCACAGCGCATCGCGCTCGGCACGCTGCTGCGCCAGCGCCTCGCCGCTGACCGGCTGGTGCGCTTGGGCATATTGGCTGAGCGCCAGCTCGGCGCTGGCCTGCTCAGCGCGCAAGGCCTCCAGCCGCTCGGCCAATGCGCTGCAGCGCGAGCGCAAGGTCGTCACCTGCTGCAAACGTTGTTGAATCGCCGCCTCGGAGGGCAGCTGCAGCGCTGCCAAGGCCGGCTCGGGCAGGACCAGCGCGCCCAGCCCGCGGCGCGCCGCATCCAGATCGGCTTGCAAACGCAAGCGCTGCGCCAGCTCGCGCTGCTGCGCCTGCTGCACATCGCCCAAGGCGCGGGCGCGAGCGAGTGCCGCCTGCAAGAGGGCCGAAGGGCCTTGCTGCGACAAGCCTTGCAACTGCCCTTGCAGAGTTGCCAACTCTTGCGTCTTCTCTGCCAGCGCTGATTCGCTCAAAGCGCTGGTTTGCGCCAGCAAGGCATAACGCTTGGCCAAAGCGGCAAACGCGGCGCGATCCGGCATGCTGGGCAGCTGCGCCCAGAGCGCGGATTCGTCCGCGCCAGCGGGCCAGCCCAAATAGCGTGCGTCAGCTTGCAGCTGCGCGCTGTGCACCTTGATTTCGGACTGGCAGCGCTCGATATCGCGCCCATGATGACGCACCTGCACCGCCTGCTGCTGCAAGGCCTCGATGGCCGCTTGCTGCTGCAACAGCCCATGATCGATCTGCAAACCTTGCAAACGGGCTTGCACCTGCTGGGCCTGCGCCGCCAAGAGCTGACTGCTGCTGGCGGCGGTGGCCAATTCCAGCTCCAAATCCGCGAGCCATCGGCGCGCGTCCTCGGGCAGTTGCTGGGTGGGGCTTAGCCCTCCCTCGCTTTGCAAGGCCTGCAAAGCCTGCTGGCTCTGCACCAAAGCCCGCAGCGCGGGTGCCACCCGACGGGCCCGCTCCAAGGCGCTGCGCTGCAAGTCCAGGCTTTGCAGTTCTTGGCGCAAAGCCTCACGGCGCTGCTGCAAGGCCTCGCAGCGCTGGCGTGCGTCCAGCCAGTCTTTGGTGCGCACCGTGGCGGCCTTCAGCGCCGCCTCGGCCGCAGCCAGTTCATCGCTGGCTTGGTAGTAGGCGCGGTCGCCCGAACGGCGCTTGGCCCAGAGCTTGTCGGCCTCGGCCTCCAAGCGCTCACGCACCTGACCCAGGCTGCCTATGCCCGCCGCGGACTGAAACAGAATCTGCCCCACATCGTTTTGCGCATGCAAAATCGCCTGCCCACCGGCCTCCAGCCGCGCATGGTCGAGGCCAAACATCTGCTCGTAAAAAGCCCGGTCGCTGTGCGCCAAAAATGCCGCCAGCGCCGACTCCGGCAAGACCTGACCCCGCGCGTCCAAGAGAGACTTGCTGCGTGCCTTGGTGCGCACAAAGTCCAGCACCTGCGCCCCTTGCTCGATGCAAGCGCCCAAACGCATCTCGGCCTTGGCATGCAAAAAGTCGTAGCTGGAGCGGTTCTCGATGCCGTAGAGCAAATCAAGAATCGCCTGCCGGGTGGTGGACTTGCCGGCCTCGTTGGGGCCAACAATCAAATGGAAGTCGCGCTTGGCCTGCGGGAACACCAGACGCTGGTCGGTGAATTTGCCGTAGCGACTCAGATCGAGGTGTTGAAAGCGCATGAGAGAGGGCGGCGAAGCAGGAGAAAGGGGCAGCAAATCACGGCCCAAATCGGCCGCCAAGACCGGCACTGTAGCGCCTGCCGACGCCACAGACGCGTCACACAATGCGCGCCTACAATCCGCGCCAATTCAAGGGAGTGAATCCATGTCCGCACCGATCGATTTCTTTTTCGACTTTGCCTCGCCCTATGGCTATATCGCCTCGCAGCAAATCGACAAACTTGCCGCGCAATACGGGCGTTCGGTGACCTGGCGGGCGATTGTGCTGGATGCCAACTTCCAGTCGCTGGAACGCATCCGCATCCCCAGCAACATCATGCGCAGCGACTACATCCGCCGCGATGCGGAGCGCTTGGCCGCTTACTACAGTGTGCCTTACAAAACCCCCAGCCATCTGGGCGCCCACACCGAGCAGGCGGCGCGCATTTTTCACTGGGTGCATGACCGCCAGCCGCAACAGGGCCGCGACTTCGCCCACCGGGTCTTGAAGGCCTATTTCGTCGATGACCTGAACATTGCCGCCGAAGAGGTGCTGCAAGCCATTGCCAGCGAGATTGGCCTGAGCGCTGAAGACTTCCAGGACGCCAGTGCCAACCCCGCCAGCCGCGCCCGCCTGAAGGCCGAGGTCGACATGGCGGAAGCACGCGGCGTGTTCGGCTCGCCCTTCTTCATCGTTGAGGGCGAGCGCTTCTGGGGCAATGACCGCCTGCCCCAGTTGGAGCGCTGGCTGGCCAGCGGCCCTTACTGAGTACTGAGTACTGAGTACTGAGGCGCCGCGCCGGGCTTCTTACTTCTTGCCGATTTCGTGCGCCTTGTCGAGCGACTTGCGCAGCACCTTGGCCCAGGCCGAGGCCATGATTTCGGCCTCTTGCGCGTTCATGACGCGGTTGCTCCAGGTCAGCTGACCGGGGAAGTTACGCGCTTCGCGCCGGTCCACCATGCGCGCCAGCACTTGGCCGGTTTCGGAGTCGCGCAGCTCGGCCACCAAGGTGGCTTCGCCGGCTGATGCGACATAGGTGCGGGTGCGGCCGGGCGTCAAGGTGTCGGGCGCGTTGACATACAGATCGATGATGCTGATCTTGACGCGCAAGACGTCTGGGCCCGCCTCGCTCACCAGCGGATAGCCGTCCTTGGCCTGCAAGGTCTTGGCGAATTCTTCTTGCACGATTTTGGCCATGCCGCCACGGATGTCCTCACGCTCTTCATGGCTGAGCTTGAAGTTGCTGCCGGTGCGCTTGGGGTCCCAGTATTTGGAGAAGCTCACCTCCACCGGGTCCAGCATCACCTTGCTGTAGGCGGCCAGGCTGGCGCCGGGGCGCGCATAGGCCAGATCCACTTCTTTGAGCTTGATTTGTTGCAGGCCATCATGGCTGATGCGCTCTTCCAGCTCTTTGCTGACCTTGGCGGCAAAGGCATTGGACATCAGCATCGACAGGGAAATCAGCACGGCAAGGCCGCTGCTGCGCGAGGAAATTTTCATGCTTACCCTCCTGGCTTCTTGAACAAGAGCAGCGCGGGCCCGAGAGCCCGATTCACGCTGCCGCCAGCCACTTTAGCGAGTGCCGGCCCGGCTGCCCAGGCTCTGTACGCAATGCACACAAATCCCCCACAAATCCCCTCACAAGGGGGTGCTCAAGGGGAGGGTTTGGCCTCTTCGGCGCTGGCCAATTGGGCCAAGAGCGCGGGCGTCACCGCCTCGATCAAGCCCAGCACCTCGCCACGACGAATTGCCTGGAACTCCGGCAGCGCCTCGATCAAGGCCAGTGGCGCCTTGGCCGTCAAGAGTTGCAGGTCTTCGCTGAGGCTGCGCAAAAACTCAGGGTCATCGGGCACCTCGGCCAAGAGCGCTTGCAAGTCGGCAATGGCATCGGCACGTGCGGCCAGTTGCGCCGCGTCCAGCGCGGGCGTGGTTTCGAGCTTGAGCTTTTCTATCCACAAACGACCGCCTTGCAAGGCCGCGGCCTGGGCCAGGATTTCTTCGCGCAGCTGCGCTTCCAGGCCAAATAGCAAGCCATGCGCGGGCGTGCGCCCTTGCAGACAAACCCGCAGCGCCAAGGGCCAGTGGCCGCTTTGGCGCAGCAGCAAACCCTCCAGCGCGCGGCCCGCCAGCGCCACCACAGCGGGCAGGTCTTCGGCAGCGCTGACGTCGATGTCCAGCCGCTCCCAGCGCAACACATCCACGATCAGCCGCTCCACCGACTGAATGCCCTGGTGATCGGCGCTGACCAGCACCGCGCCTCGCGGCCCAGGCTCGCGGATATGGCGCCCCTGCAAATTGCCCGGGAACACCACCCAGGGCGATTCGCTCAGCACCGCATGCTCATGCACATGGCCCAGCGCCCAGTAGTCATAGCCCTTGGCGCAAAGCTCGGCCAAGCTGCAAGGGGCATAACGCGCATGTGCCGCGTAGCCTTCCAGGGCGGTGTGCAGCACGCCGATATTGAGCCAGCCGCTGAGCGGATCGGGGTAGGCCAGCGCCAGGTTTTCGGTGGTGGCGGCGTCTTTGAAGCTGCGGCCATGCAGGGCCACACGCAGCGCTTCGATGCGGTAGGTGCTGGGCCGGCGGCTGTCGAACACATGCACATTCGGCGGCAGCGTCAAACGCCGCGTCATCTCGCTTTCGGCATCATGATTGCCATAGAGCAGATAGACCGGGATGCCGGCCTGATGCAGGCGCGCCATCTCGCGCACAAAGAAGTGACCGGTGTTGTAGTCGCGCCAGTCGCCGTCGTAGAGGTCGCCGGCAATCACCATGAAGTCCACCGCTTCGTCGATGGCCGCATCGATCAAACGGCTGAAGGCCTCGCGGCTGGCCGAGCGCAGGGTTTGCAGCGGCGCATTGGGATAAGAGGCCAGCCCGCACAAGGGGCTGTCCAGATGGATGTCGGCGGCGTGGATGAACTTCATGCTTGGCTTGGATTGTCGGTGCTCTGGAGCCCAGGAGGGGCCTTGGCCGACAAGAGCTCCAGCAAGCCACTGGCCCGCCGGGTGCGCTGCGCCAAGGCCATGGCAAAGGCGGGCGCACGGCCGCTGACCAGGGTGAAGGCCTGGCGCGCGCGGGTGATGCCGGTGTAGACCAGCTCACGCGTCAGCCCGCCGCCGCCCTCGGCCGGCAGCACCAGCACCGTGTGCTCGAACTCCGAGCCTTGCGATTTGTGCACCGTCATGGCGAAGGCGGTTTCCACATCGGCCAAGCGGCTCACCGCCACCGAGCGCAGCTGTTGGCCGTCTGAAAAATAGGCCCGCAGCCGCTGGCTGCCGCCGGCCGCCGCATCTTGCCCAAGCGGGCGCAGCACCATGCCGATGTCGCCATTGAACACACCCAGGCCGGGGTCATTGCGGGTCACCATCACCGGCCGCCCTTCGTACCATTCGCCGCGCTTGCTCAGCAGCCCCTCGGCCACCAAGGCACGCTCCACCGCCTGGTTCAAGCCCTCGGTGCCCCACTCGCCCTCGCGCACCGCGCAGAGCAGGCGAAAGCGCTCGAACGCCGCCAAGACCTTCAGCACCCAAGGCGCAAAGCCCTCCGGCGTGCTCGGTCGCGCGGCCAACAACTGCAGATAGCTGCGGTAGCCGCCCTCGGCGCCCGGGCGCCCGTGCAGGGCCAAGCGCACCGCGGCCTCGGCGCTGATGGCGGGCAGATTGAGCAAGACCTGACCCTCAGCCGCGCTCAGGAGCTGCTGCGCCAGCCGCGCATCCCCTCGGTTCACCGCCAGCGCCAGCTGACCGATGGGCCCGCCAAAGCGTCGGCTCTCGCGCAGCATGACGGTGTGTTGCGCCAGCAGCGTCGGCGGCGCAGCGGCTGGCAAGAGGAACTCGTCGGGCAGGGTCTGGCCGGTCACCGCCTCGGCGTAGGCCGCCGTGGCCGGGGCATAACGCCCCAACTCGGCGTCGCGACACAAGTCCCCCAAGACCGCGCCGGCCTCCACCGAGGCCAGCTGGTCTTTGTCGCCCAGCAGAATCAGGCGGCCCTGGGGCGGCATCGCGTCCAAGAGCGCGGCCATCATTTCCAGATGGATCATCGAGGCTTCGTCGACGATCAACACATCCAAGGCCAGCGGATGCGCCGCATCGGCGCGCAGCTTGCGGGTGTCGGGCCGCGCGCCCAACAGCGCATGCAGGGTGCGGGCCGAGCCCATTTGGCGAGCGAGCTGCTGCAAGTCGATGGCGTCCCCGAGCGGGCCTTGCAACTGGCTGAGCGCGGATTCAATCGACTGCTTCAGCCGCGCCGCCGCCTTGCCGGTGGGCGCGGCCAGCCCGATGCGCAAGCGCTCGCGGTCTTCGTCAATGGCAAACAGCAAGGCCAGCAGGCGCGCGGCGGTGTAGGTCTTGCCGGTGCCGGGGCCGCCGGTGATGACGGCCAGGCGGCCGGCCGCTGCGATGCCGCAGGCGAGCTTTTGCCAGTCCAAGACCGCCAATGCCGCAGTGCTGGGGAAAAAGCGGTCCAGCCAGCGACGCACCGAGGCCGTGTCAGCCTCCGGCGCCACGCTGGCCCGCGCCAAGAGCTGCGTGGCCACGCGCTGCTCATAAGCCCAGTAGCGGCGCAAGTACAGCGTGCTGCCGCGCAGCACCAAGGGCTCGCCCTGGCCCGCAGGAGCGCGCCCGCCCGGCTCGTCCACAAAAACCAAAGGGCTGCGCTGCAAGGCTTGCAGCCAATCCGACAGCTCAGCGGGCAGCTGTGTTTGCAAGAGCTGGCGCAGCGCCTGGGCCTGAGGCGGCTTCCAGCCCAGCAGGCCCTCGGCATCGGCCAGCAACTCGTCCAGCGCCAAACAGCTGTGGCCGCGCCCTTCCATATGCGCCAGCAAGGCACTGGCCAAGAGCAAGGCGGGCGGCGCATCGCTTTGCTGCTCGCGCACAAAGCCGGCAAACGCCGCATCCAAACGCCGGATCACCCCGGCGTCGCGCCAAGCGCCCAGCGCTTGCATCACTTGCGTGGCGGCATCCACCGCCGTCTCCTGCAGATCCAGCATCACAGCTCCCCCGGGGCTGGCAACTCAGCCGGCTTGTTGTCCAACAAAAGATCCAGCTCATTCAACAGCGCCTCGCTGGGCTGCACCCAGTAGCAGCCCTGGGCCGGGCCTTGCATGCCGCGCATGAAGACATACACCGCGCCGCCCAGATGCTGCGCCGGGCGATAGGCCTCGCCCAAACGCGCCCGCAGCAGCCGGTGCAGGGCCAAAAGATAAAGCGCGGCCTGCACGTCATAGCGGTGCTGCGCCATGGCGGCTTGCAGGGCCGCCTCGTGATAGTCGGCATCGCCCTCGCCCAAATGGTTGGACTTGTAGTCCAGCACAAAGTAGCGCCCCTGGTGCTCGAACACCAAGTCGGCAAAGCCCATCAACAAGCCCTGCAACTGGCGCTGCGGCAACTCGGGGCGGGCTTCCTCGCCCAGCAAATGACGGCGGCACAGGGCATCCAAAGCACTGGCCTGCAAGCGCTCAGCCGGGAACCAAAATTCCATTTCCGGCAGATGCCCGCGCAGCGCTTGCAAAGCGCAGCCCACCGGCGGCAAGGGCGTGGCGCAGAGCTGCTGCAGCCACAGCAGCACATCGCCTGCCCAATTGCCCCAGCCCTGGCGCTCGCATCGACGCAGCAGCTGCGCTTGCAACTCCTCCGAGCTGGCCAAGCGATCAAAGCCCTCTTCGGCCAGCCACTCCAGCAGATCGTGCAAAAAGTTGCCCGCAAACGCCCCCCGTGGGAAGCGATGCCAAGGCGGCAAAAGCGCGGCCTGGGTGGCCAGCGCATCCTGCTGGCGCGGCGCGTCTTGCAAAAGAGCCTGGTCGGTGGCCGCATGGCCTTCGTCCAAACGCGCCAGCTCACTGGACACCGCCCGCTGCGGCAGCGCCCGCACCAAGGCCGAGAAGCTGCCAATGCCCCAGCGGCGTTCGAATTCGGCCTGGTAGGCCTGCGCCGCTTTCAAGGGGCTGGGGGCGGCGCGCGGGTTCAGCAAACTGGGCCCCAGGCTCGCGCCTGAAGCGGCAGCCTGCACCGCGATCTCGGAGTTGCCCGCGGCCAGGGCCTGGGCCAGCGCTTGCAGCTGGTCTTCCGAGAAGGCGGCCTCGCCGCCCAAGACATAGCCGATGGCGCTGCGCCAGGTTTCACAGCTCTTGCCATTGCGCACTTTCAGCGCCGCCACCCCAAGCCACAGGGCATGGCGGGCCCGGGTGAGCGCCACATACAGGAGGCGCAAATCCTCGCGCAAGCGCTCGCGGTCGGCCTGCGCCAGCTGCTCTGCGCTGGGGGCCAAATGCAGCTGCGCCTCGCCGCAGGGCGAATCGGGCAAGGCTTGTTGCTTGACGAAGCGGGTGCGGGCCTTGTCCACCGCGCGGAAGCTGGCCGCAAAGGGCATGAAGACCAGCGGGTACTCCAGGCCCTTGGACTTGTGCACCGTCACCACTTTCACCAAATCGGCATCGCTTTCCAGGCGCAAGACCGCGCCCTCACCGGCCGCCGCACCCGGCACCTGGGCCGCCTCGATTTGCGCGGCCAACCAGCGGATCAAGGCCTGCTCGCCGCCCTGCTCATGGCTGGCGGCTTGCAGCAGCTCGGCCAGATGCAAAACATTGGTGAGCCGACGCTCGCCGTCGGCGTCCTTGGCGCCGCGCTCATCTTGAGCCAGCCATTGCGAGGGCAAGGCAAAGGCATGCAGCAACTCGCGCAGCATGGCCAACACACCTTGGCTGAGCCAAATGCTTTGCAAGGCCTTGAGCTCGTCGCTGCGTGCATCAAAGGCCTCGTCGTCTTGCGCCAGATGGGCCAGTTCCTTCAGGCTCAGGCCCAACAAACGCGTAGCCAGCGCGGCGCGCACCAAGCGCATATTCAGCGGCTCGGCCACGGCTTGCAAAACGCGCAGCAGATCGCGCGCCTCGGCGCTGGCGAACACCGAGTCTTTGTCCGACAAATACACCGAGGCGATCTGGCGGCGCCGCAGCTCGCGCCGCAGCGTGGCGGCCTCGCGCCCGGTGCGCACCAAGACCGCGATATCGGCCGGCCGCAGCCGTTCAAAGCGGCCGCTCGCCGGCTCCACAAAGCCTGCCGCCTCGTCATTCAAGAGCAGCGCAATTTGTTCGGCGCAGCGAGCCGCAAACAGGCGTAGGCTGCTGTTGGCATCGCGCAGCTGCGCGTCGACTTGCACACTCAGCGCCGGCACCGGCCCGGCGCTGCACACCAAGGTCTCGGCCCGGCCACGCGCGGCCACCGGCGCAAAGGGCAAGGGATTGGCCTCGGCCCCGGAGCTGCGGAACATGAAAGCGCCCGCCCCCTCGCGCTGCTCGGCATGCACAAACACCTGGTTCACCGCTGCCACCAGGGCCAGGCTGGAGCGATGGTTGGTGCCCAGCATGTAGTGGCGGCCGCTGGTTTTGCGGCGGGCTTCCAGATAACTGTAAATATCAGCGCCACGGAATCCGTAGATGGACTGCTTGGGGTCGCCGATCAAGAGCAGCGCGCTGTCGCGGGCGTTGTCGGCCAAGCGATAGAGGCGATCAAAAATCCGCGCCTGCAGCGGCGAGGTGTCTTGGAACTCATCGATCAAGGCCACCGGATATTGCGCCAACATGCCTTGGCGCAGGCGCTCGGCGCTGGCGCCCTGGGTGGCGGGGTCGAGCGCCCGATCCAGCCGGTTCAACATATCGGCAAAGCCGAACAAACCGGTTTTGGCCTTGAGCTCGGCCAAGCGCGCACCAATGCAGGCGGCGGCATGCAAGCGCATCGGCGTGGCCACGCCTTGCAACGCCGCCAGCGCCGCCAACAAGTCCGCAAAGGCCTGGAACTCAGGCGGCCAGCTGGGCGCCGCTGCGTCGGGCTTGACGGCCTCGGCCAAACCGCTGGGCACCAGGCGGCGCAGGCCGGCCTCGCTGATCTCGGGCTGGGTCAGGGCGGGGTCTTGGGCCCAGTCGCGCAGCGCCTGCAACCAGGGCTGGTAGTAGCCAGGCCGCAGCTTGGTTTTGTTGAAGGGGCAGGTCTTGCCTTCCATCTGCCCATCCAAGAAGGCTTGCATGCGATCGGCAGCCTCGGCCCAGCCGCGCTTCAAGGCGGCAAGCTGCGCCGCATGCGCGGCTTGAGCGCGCTCGATCAGCGCGGCCAAAGGCTCGCTGACATCGGCCGCCATGGGCAGGTCTTGGGCCAGCAGCTGGCGCGCGTCCTGCGCCAGACTGTCCACCCGCGCAAACACCATCAAGGCCTGATCCAAGGCCTGGGTCGCCAGCGGGTAGACCTGGGCGCGCCAGTAGTCCTGGGTGGCCTCCAGCAAGAGCTCTTGCTCATCGCCTATCAGTTCTTCATGGAAGAGGCAGCCGCTGTCGAACGCATGCTCGCGCAACATGCGCTGGCACCAGGCGTCGATGGTGTGCACCGCCGCGTCGTCCATGCTCTCGGCGGCCAAGCCCAAACGCCAGGCCGCCGCGCTGCGGCTCGGGCCCTCGGGGTAGTCGGCCAGCAAGGCGCTCAGCATGGCGTCATGGGCGGCCGCCTGGGCCTCGCCACGGAACACCTTGGCGGCCTCCAGCAAGCGGGCGCGGATGCGGTCCGAGAGCTCGCGGGTGGCGGCGCGGGTGAAGGTCATCACCAAGATCTCTGAGGGCAGCAGCGGTCGCACAAAGCCGGCCTCGCCACCATGGCCCAGCACCAGGCGCAGATAGAGCGCGGCAATCGTCCAGGTCTTGCCGGTGCCGGCGCTGGCTTCGATCAGGCGGCTGCCCCACAGCGGGAAGTCCAGCGGGTTCAGCGTGTTGCTGCCCGGGGTGTTGGGCGTCGCGCTCATGCTGCGGCCTCCTCGGACTCGGCATGCAGTTCCAAACTCACCCCTTGTTGCAACCAGTCATGCAAGGCCCCGTACAAGCGCGGCGCCAGGGCTTCAAAACGGCCGTCGGCCGTCAAGGCCGCAAAGTCGGGGTAGAGCCGGGCCAGACAGGGCTCGTTGACCTCGCCACGGCTGTTGAAGCCGCCCTCATAGACCACGGCCACATCTTTTTGATCGGCCACCTGGGCCAGGCCGCTCAGGGCCGCGATGGGCAGGGGCTGGCGCATGCCTTCTTGCCAAAGCGCCAAGAGCTCGGCCAAATCGGCCTGCGCCTGCTCCGGTGGCAAGGGCTGCAGCGTCAGCTGCGCATCGCGCCCAATCAACACGCCTTGCAGCTGCAGGCCATGGGCACTGGCCACCAGCTGGCGCACCCAGGCCTCCAGCAAGCGCTCGGGGCGGGCCGACTTGTTTTTTTCATCGGCGCACAAACGATTGGGCAGCAGCGCCAGCCAAACCCGCTGGCCGCCCAGGGCCTGGGCGCGCAGATCGGCCAACCAGTCTTGCAAAAGCGGCTGCTCAAAGGGAAAGCTCAGCAGCTCTTTGGGCGCTTGCAGCGGATACAGCGCTTGCAGCCTGCGCCAAGCCTGCAACATCGGCACCACGGCATCGACCAAGGCGCGCTCGGCGCGGCGCCCTTGCTCGGCCATGGGCAAGCGGCCGGCCTCGCGCATGCGCGCCGCCAGGCCGGCGACACGGCGGGGCAGTTCAGCGTCCTCGGTGCTCTTGGGGTCCTCGACCTCAAAACCCTGCGCGGGCGGCGCCTGCAGCGCATCGTCCAGCAACTCGCTCAGCAGCTCGTGTTCGAGCAGGCCGTCCACAGCAAAGGCCTCATCGTCCTCTGCCGCCGTGGCGCTCTCGGTGAACTGCACATCCAGGCGTTGCTTGAAAAAACTCTTCACCGGGTTCTTCAAAAAGGCCGCCAGGGTTTTGATGTCGAGCAGGGGCTGATCGGGGTCTGCGACCAAGGGCGGCAGCTCATGGCCATCGCCCTCGCTGTCCACATCGGGCTCGTCCTGCACCTCGTCCTGCGCCTGATGCGCTTGGCGCCATTCGCTGGCATGGGTAAAAAGCGCACTGCCCTGCTCGAAGTAGCGGCGGCTGAAAGGCTGCAAGGGGTGTTCGGTGCTCAGCGGAGCCAGCACGGCCTCGCCCCAGCCCGAGGCCAGATAGTCGCGCAGCTGCGAGACCAGCACCGAGGGCGGCTGCTCGCTGTTGTCGCGCACGCTGCGGCCGCTCCAGCTGATGTAGAGCTTGCGGCGCGCCGACAGCAGCGCTTCCAGAATCAGCTGGCGGTCGTCATCGCGCCGGGCGCGGTCGCCGGGGCGCAACAGGCCCGGCAGCCCCATCAGGTCAAAGTCGCTGCGGCTGCCGCGGCGCGGGTAGTCGCCATCGTTCATGCCCAGCAGACACACCACTTCAAAAGGCACGGCACGCATCGGCATCAAGGTGCAAAACGTGACCCCACCGGCCTTGAAGCGACGGTTCAGCATGGGCACATCCAGGCCGTCCAGCCAAGCCTCGCGCACCACGGCCAGATCCACCGCTTCAACAAACTCGGCCGCATCGCAGGCCTCCAGCCAGCTGCCCATGGCGCTTTGCAAAGCGGCCAAGGTCTGGCGCTCGCTGTCGTTTTGCGGCAAGAAAAAATCGTCCATCAAACGGCGGCCGCGCTCGGCCCACTCGGCGGGGCTGGCGGGCTCGGCCACCTGCTGCCACCAGCCTTCCAGCGCGTTCAAGAGTTCGGCCAGCGAGCCCGCCAGCGCGGCGTCCAGGCCGCCCACTTCGGTATAGGGCTGAATGCCTTGGAAGGCCGGGCCCGGCCCCGCGCTATAGCCCAGCAAGATGCGGCGCAGGCCAAAGGACCAGGCGTTTTGATCGCCACAAGCAGCCAGACCCAGCTCGGCGCGCTGCTCGGCGTTGAGGCCCCAGCGGATGCCCGCGCCCTCCATCCACTGGCTCAGGCGCGGCAAATCTTCGGCGCTGAGGCCAAAGCGCGCCGCCAGGCCCGGCACCTCCAGCAAGGCCTGGATCTCGCTCAGCCGGCAGCGCTGCTGCGGCAGGCGCAGCAGCCACTCCAGCGCCAGCAGCAGCGGGTTGTGGCCGCGCTCCTTCAGGTCGGCAATGTCAAAGGGGATGAAGCGCGGGTCCTGGCTGCGCCCATATTGGCCAAACACCGAGCGGATGGCCGGCGCAAAGCTGTCGATATCGGGCACCATGACCACGATGTCGCGCGGGCTCAGCGGCGCTTGGCCGGGCGCGGGGGCTTGGGCCAACAAGGCCAGCAGTTGGTCGTGCAGGATCTCGACCTCGCGCTGCGCGCCGTGGGCAATGTGGAATTCGATGGAGCGATCCTGCGGCGCCAGCGCCCGGCGCGGATGCTCGGCCAGGGGCGTCAGGTCGCGGATATGCGCTTGCACCTGGGCCAACAAGGTCTCGCCCGGGCCCTCGTCAAAGAGGTCGATCTTGGCTATGCCGAAGCGCTCTTGCGCCTGGGCGGCGTCGTCAAAGGCGTCGAGCTGGCGCACAAAGTCGCGCCCCTGGCGGCCCCAGCTGGCCAGCAGCGGATGCGCATGGGCATGCATCTGCTCCAGCGAGAGTTCGGCCAGATCGACGCCGCCGCGCAGCGGTTGGCGCCGCTTGTTTTGTGCGTTACGCAGCAGCTCGCGGCCATCGATGATGTCGGCCCAGTGGTAGCGGCAAGGGTTGGGGATGGCCAGAATCACCTGGCAATGCTCGGACAGGGCCGCCAAGGCCTGCAAGGTCTGCATCGGCACATGGGTCATGCCAAACAACACCACGCGGCGCGCCATCGGGCTTTGCGGCACGCGCCCTTGCTGCAAGGCCTGCACAAAGCGTTGATGCAGCTGCGGCCGCGAAGCCTCGCGCTGCTGCGCCGACAGCGGCGCCAGCAACGCGCGCCACAGCGCCGCCTGCCAACGCTGGTCCGCCGGCAGCGGCAGCGCGTTGGCAAGCGCCTCGCCCGCGCTGCGGGGCAACACATCCTGGCCCTGCGCCCAGGCCTCCAGCCAGTCGCTGCGGTAGACCTGGTACTGGTCCAATAAATCGGCCAAGGCCTGCGCCAGCTGCAAGCGCCGCTCCATGGCGCCCAGGCGCAAAAAACCGGCCAGCGGCTCAAAGCCGGGCTGCTGGGCTAACTGCGGCAACAAGCGCATCAAGGCCCAGGTCAGCGGCAGCTTGTCCAGCCGCGACTGTGAAGGCACCGCCTCCCGCCCCAGCATCTGCCGATAAGCGCGCCACAAAAAGCGGCCCGGCAGCTCGACCCGGGTGGCGGCGCAAATGCCGGCCTGCTCGGCCAAGGTCATCTTCAACCACTCGGCCACGCCATTGCTCTGCACCAGAAAGATCTCTTCTTCCAGGGCACCCAAGGGATGGCGACGCAGCCACTCAAACACCGTCTCGCCCAAAAGCTCGGCACGGTTGCCATGCAAGACCAAGAGGCCGGGCGTGATGGGAGGCTGGGACGGGCTGGAATTCGGGGTGCGGCTGCCGCTCATAGGGTTCTGCAAAGATGGCGTCTCGGGCTGGGGCGGGCGCCGTCTTGGCCCAGAGCTGGAAGCCAAGCCTCCCTCACGCCCGTCACTGAAGCCCGCACTTTAGCGGGCCGGCGAGCGCTGGGGTCGCGGGCGCCCCAAGTTCGTCAAATCCAAGGCTTGGGCCTCATGCGGCTGACGCTGCGATTGCAGGGCCTCGCGCAAAGCCGGGCTGAGCTGCCAGTCCGCGCCTGCCCCCTGGGGCTGGGCGGGCGGCCGCACGGTCGTCAGCACGGGCGTCAGCACGGGCATGAGGTCGGCGCTGACCGAGGCAGCGACCGCTGCTTGGCGGGCCTGGGCCTGCACCAAGGCGGACAGGCCCTGCAGCTCAAGCTCGGCTTGCGCCTGCGGCTGCGCCAGGGCCGCCAAACCGGCCCAATCGAGCTCCGGCGGGGCGGCACCGGCATCGGCGGGCTGAGCCTTGAGGCTTTGACGCCAAGGCCCCAGGTCGAGCGCTGGGGTCGCACCTGCGCGCGGCGCTGCTGCGGCGGCAACGGCGAGCTTGGACAGGTCCACGCGCAAAAAAGGCGCGGCCGCCTCGGCCTGCAATCGCGCACGCTCGGCCGCCTGCGCTCGCCGCTGGGCTTGCGCTGCGGCTTGAGCTTGAGCTTGAGCTTGAGCTTCGGCCTCGGCTTCGGCTTGAGCCTGGCGAGCTGCGGCTACGGCCTCAGCCTGAGCTTTTGCCTGTGCTTTTGCCTGCGCTTCGGCCTGCGCCTCTGCCCTGCGCTGGGCTTGCGCCTGTTCGGCAGCGATACGCTCCGCCTCGAGCCGGGTTTGCAGTGCGAGTTCTTCTTGCCGGGCTCTCTCTTGCGCTTGCCTCTCTGCCTTGGCCTTGGCTTCAGCCTGGGCCTGGGCCTGGGCTCGAGCTTGGGCCCGCGCCTGCGCTTGTTGCTGCAGCTTCAAGCGCTGCGCGGCCTCAGCCCGGGCTTGTTTCGCGGCCCGCTGACTTTGGGCTTGGGCCTGTGCTTTGGTCTCTTTCGCACGCCGCTTTTCTTCGTTTTCTTCCTTGGTCCCAGGTTCCGAGACTTCGGCAGCAACAGGATGCGCTTCGGAAAGAACTGCGGGGGCTGGCATTGGCGCCGGTTCGGCTGCAGTTACGGGCGGGGGTTCGAGTGGGGCGACGGGCCGCACATCGACGACCTCAACCCCGGCGTCGGGCGCTGGGGCCAAAGCCGGTGCAGGCAGCACAGGCAGCGCCGCCGGTGCCCTGCTGCGTCGCTCGGACAGGTCTTCAACATCGCTGACATCGCTCATGTCCCAGCGCCCTGCCGAAGCGCCAAAGCGCGAGCGAGCTTTGAGGTGCGAAGCGGCGCCGGGGCCCGCCGCCGAAGTGCCGCCGGGCTTGGCCGCAGCCGGGCCGGGCCGCTGCACGCGACTGTTGGCTTGCAAAGTGTCTTGCGAGATGGACAGATCGACCGGCTTGTCGCGCTCGCGCAAGCGTTCGGCAAAGACTTGCAGAATCGTGTTGGGGTCGAAGTCGGCGTCCGAGCGCTCGACCCAGCCCGAACTTGCCGCGGATTTCTCTGTCATGCAACCATTGTGCCGGGGCTTGGTGACAGAATTTGCGGCAAAACCCGGGGTCAGGTCTGAAGCCCCTGCAAGCGGGGGGAGGACCATCGGCGGCACAATCGGTCGCAGCCGCGGCGCCTGCATCGCAACAGCGCCACGCCGTCAATGAAGAACCCCTTGCCATGCACCGGCAGGCCAAGAACCGCCCCATCCACCCGCCATGAATTTCCGCCGCGCAAACCTGTCTGACGCCCCAGCCATCGCCGCTCTTCATGCGGCGAGTTGGCGCCACGCCTACAAGGGCGCACTGTCCGACGACTACTTGGAACACCATGCCGACGCTGATCGGCAAAAGCTCTGGCTGGGGCGCTTGCAAGCCCCGCTTGAGGGGCAGAGCGTGCTGCTCGCTGAGCAGGGCGACGAGTTGCAGGGCTTCGCCTGTGTGTTCACCCAAGACCACCCGCAATGGGGTGCGCTTTTGGACAATATTCATGTGGCCCTGCCGCATCAGCGCAGCGGCCTGGGCACCGCTTTGCTGCAGCAAGCCGCCCAGTGCTGCGCCGAACAGGCGCCCCGTTCCGGCCTGTATCTGTGGGTTTTGCAGAGCAATCTGCCGGCGCAGCATTTCTATCGCAAGCTCGGTGCCAGCGTCTGTGGCGACGATGTGTGGCAGCCGCCCGGCGGCGGCGCTGTCCCCAGGTTTCGCATGGCTTGGCCGAGCGCCGCGGCCCTGCTGGCCGCTGCAAGCCGGGCGCGGAACCACACGGCCCAAACGGCGTAAGGCCCGCCCCCGTCGACACGCCCATCCCGCACACCCCGATGAACACACCCATCCATGAAGCAGTGAGCCAACAATCCACGGCCACGCCCGTATCGGGCAAGCGTTTTGCCGTGGTCTTGGCGGCTTGGAGCTTGTCGGGCCTGGGCCTTGGGGCCTCTTTGATCTTGCTCGGAGCAAGCGCGGCCCGTGATGGCGCGAGCTCGCCGTGGACTGTACTTTTCGCAGTGCTGCCGCTGCTGGCCTGGACCGCGCTGGCGGTGATGAGCTGGGCATGGCTGAAAGCGCGGCGCTGCCATTGGCTGTGGCCGCTCGTGGGCATGATCAGCGGCCTCGCTTCAGCGGTGTTTTTCCTGGCTTTGTTTGTCTTTTATGCGGCGGCATTGCCGCTGGCGGTCTACCTGAGCTGGTGGCACTTGAGACGCGAGCCGCCTCACCACTGACAACCCTTGGTGCCGCCGCGCACCGCGTCCACCGCCAGTGGCACCACGGCCAAGAGCCCCAGGGACTCGCCGTAGGCTTTTCGACAATCGGCGCGTTTGGCTTCTTCCAGGCTCTCGCTGAGCTTGGACTTGCGCTCCGGCGGCAGAGGCATCAGCGGCAAGACACCGCGGGAGCCTTGGGCCGACAACTCCCCGCCCCGCGGCAGACTCAGGTTCAAGGGCTTGCGCTCGGGCGCCGCCGAGGCCGGCGTGGCCACATCCCGCCCGAGCCGGGGGCCGGCATCGGGGGCGCCCAAGCGCGCTCGGGCCGTGCCGGGCTCCAGCAGTGAAGAGGCCGTACTGGCCGTTTTCTCGGGCTGAACCTCGCGCTTGGCCACGGCCTCCGACGGTGGCGCTGAGGCCACAGCAGGCGCTGAAGCCGCGGCCGGTGTCGGCTGGGCCAGCGCCTGCGCTGCCGGCGGCGTCGTCGAAGGCAAGGCAGCCGCCTCAGGCAATTCAGGGGATTTGGCCAAGGGCTGGCTGGGCAGCTCGGGCAATGGCCGCAGCTTGGCCACTTCAGCGGCGCCGAGCTGGGCCGGCTGACGCGCAGGCGGCAGGGCCAAAGGCGGCGCCAAAGTGGGCGCAGGCACAGACGCAGCCGCCTCGGACTTGGCCATGGCGGGCAATCGCTCGCTCAAAGCAGCGGGCCGGGGCGGCGGGGCTTCGAGCCTGCGCGCAGTCGTCGGCGCCGGTCGCAATTCGGCCAAAGGCTTGGGGGCTTCCAAGGCGGCTGAGCCCGGCGCGGCAATGGCATCCAGCGGACGCAGCAGCGGCGGCAGACTCGGCAATGCCCGGGGCTCCAGGGTCTGGGTGGCGAGTGCGGGGGCTTTGGGCAGCAGGGGCAAGGGGGCCGGGACAGCAGCGCTGGCGCGGCTGTCTTTGCGCGAAGGGCCCGCCCGCAGCACCGCCGTGCTGCGCGGCACATCGGCCAGCGCCGTCGGCGCAGGCAAGGGGGCCAGATCCATCGAACGCAGCTCAGCCAATGCAGGAAGGGGCTGAGGGCTGGGTGGTGAAGGCGCCTCCGCAGGGCTTGGCGCAGGCTGAGCAGGGGCAGGAGCCGTCGGCGCGGGAGGGATCAGAGCGGGCTGCGGCGCCGGATTTGCATCCACTGAGGCGGGTGCCTGCGCCTCAGCGGCTTCGCCAGGTTCGGGCACGCGGCTGGCCCACTCGCCTTCACGGGCGGCGCCGGGGCTCAAGGGCAAGGGCTGCGGCGCTTCGGCAGGCCTGACGGCGCCGCCATGGCGCTCTTGCCGGCCTTTGCCAACAGGCCCCTGCTGGCGCGGCTTGTTCGTGTCTTGCGGGCTCACCGTCGCGTTCTCAGGGCCAATGCCGCCGGTCAGGGTCACATTGAAGCGGCCCCAGACGCCTGCCCCGGGCGGGGCCGTGCCGCCGGGCGCGGTGCCGATCCACAGCAGCAGCAAGGCATGCAGCAAGACCGCCAGCAGCAGGCATTGGCTGAGCTTTTCGGCCTGCGGGGCCGGTGGCAGTGGGGATGACAGCGCGGACACCCCAAGGCGCGCCGCGAAAAAGCGCGGCGTCAGCACGATGGGGCGGAAATCTTCTGCATCGACAAAGTTCGGCGCTTTGGCCTCGGGTTCATGCTGCGCAGTCTAATGGCCTGGGCCGATACTGCGGGAGCTCAGCGCAGCACAAAAGCGGCGACGGCATTGCGGCGAAGCGCTCTCGAGAGCCGCGCCTTGTTTCACTTCAGATCGCGTCATGACTGAGTCTTTGTTTGGGCCCGCAGCGCCCATGGAGTTGGCCCCCGGCGCCTGGCTGCTGCCGGGCTTGGCCTTGGAGGCGGAGCCTGCCCTGCTGGCGGCCTTGCAAGCCGTGTTGGCCCAAGCGCCCTGGCGCCAGATGCAAACCCCGGGAGGGCAGACCATGCAGGTGGCGATGAGCAACTGCGGGCCGCTGGGCTGGGTGTCCAGCCGGGCCGGCTATCGCTACCAAGCGCTGGACCCGCTGAGCGGCCAGGCTTGGCCGCCGATGCCGACGGTCTTTCAAACCTTGGCGCGTCACGCCGCTGAGTTGGCCCATTATGAAAACTTTGCGCCCGACGCCTGTTTGATCAATCGCTATCTGCCGGGCACCCGGCTGAGCCTGCACCAAGACCGCGACGAGCGCGACTTCAGTCAGCCGATTGTGTCGGTCTCGCTGGGCCTGCCGGCCGTGTTCTTGTTTGGCGGCCTGCAACGGGCCGACAAAACCTTGCGGCTGCCGCTTTCACACGGCGATGTGCTGGTCTGGGGTGGCCCGGCTCGGCTGCGTTTTCACGGTGTGATGCCGGTGGCCCAGGGCCAACACCCCCGTTTGGGCGCACAGCGCATCAATCTCACCTTCAGACGCGCCTGCTAGCGTTTGCCCCGAGTCGGTCCGCCGCTACTTGGCGCCTTTGAGCTCGACAAACTTGGGCTGAGCCCGCCCCCCTTGGCCCACATGCAAGGCAAAGCCGCCCAGGTCCAGCGGGCCCATTTGGGCCAGCGCTTCCAACACCGAGGCGCGGCTCAGCGGTGCTTTGGCGCGGCGCAGGGCTTCGACCATGACGCGAGCGGCGATATAGCCCTCCAGGCTGATCGAATCGAAATGCTTGTCACCGGCCTGCCGCATGGCTTGTTGATAGGCCGCAACCAGGGGCAGCGACGCCTCTTGAGGGTCTGGCACCACTTGCGCCAGGGTCACGCCGCCCAGGTTTTTGCCCAGGGCTTCCCGCAAGGGCTCCAGGCCCGCAAAGGACAAGGTGTAGAAATGCCCGCGGTAACCCAAGCCGCGCGCCGCTTTGACAAAGGCGGCGCAGGTGGCATAGGTGCTGACCATGAAGATGGCGTCGGCCCGCGACTTGCGCACCAACTCGGTGGCCACATCGGCCACGCTTTCGGAGTTGCGTTTCACGGTGGCGCTGACCGCCACCTGAATGCCCTGTTCGGCCGCGGCCGCCTTGATCGCCTCCAGCCCGGAGCGGCCGAACATATCGGCTTGCACCATCACATTGATCGAACGCACCCCGGCGGCCTTCATGGCCTGCGCCAGCTTGCGACTTTCGTCGGCATAGCTGGCACGCACATTGAACACATAGGGGCTGGGCGGCTCGCGCAAGACCTCGGAGCCGGTGTAGGCCCCGACGAAAGCCACTTGAGCGCGCCGCACATAGGGCAAGGCCACAAAGCTGGTGGGCGTGCCCACATAGCCGAACAGAGCCAGGGTGCGCGGGTCTTCCAGCAACTGACGGGTATTGGCCTCGGCTCGCTCGGACTCGTAGGCGTCATCCAGCAAGTCCAGCGCAATCATGGCGCCGCCCACGCCGCCTTGCTTGTTGACCTGCGCAAAATAGGCTTGCGATCCGGCATGAAAACGCTGGCCCAACAAGGCCGCCGGACCACTGAGCGCAGCCGATGCGCCCAAATGAATCACTGCGGGCGCCGTCGCCGCGGCCCCCGCACCGGCGTTGCTGAGCAGCTGCTCCACTGCGGGCATTGCCGCAGCCCTCGCCCCCAGGGCCAGGCCTGCGGGCGTGAACATCAACAACAGCAAGGGACGGTAGCGCCGCAGCATGGGGTCGTGAAAAAAGCGGTGAGGAAATGAAAGACGTCGAAGGACAACACCAAAAGCAAAACCTGCTCTGCCCCCAGTCTACGTCCTGGCTTCAGGCTTGGCGATGACAGCGGGGCCAGGTCTTGCCTGCCAGGCCCCGGTCCGCTGGCCGAGGGGCGCGCAGCGGCCCCTTGTTTTTGACCTTGATCAGACATTGGCCAAATGCAGGCGGCCCGCAGGCCCTGTTCACGTCGGCGTCACCCCGGCGTCACCCGAACGTCATGCAGGGCGGTCACGCTGCCGTCACGCATTCCGTTTTCTTTGCTTTGCGCCTCATTCACTTTCAAGGAGCCCCACCCATGCGTTTGCATGACTTTCACCAAATGCTCGAAACCCTGCGCTGGGACGACCACCGCTACTACCACCAATGCCGCATCAACCAGACGTTGCACCTGATCAGCGCGATCAGCTTTTTGTGCGCCTATGTCTTGCTCTTCATCGACCCGGCGCTGGCCGGCATCGTCGGCTGGACCATCGGCATGGTGACACGCCAATCGGGCCATATCTTTTTCGAGCCACGGGGCTACGACACCATCAACCAGGCCAGCGATGCGCACAAAGAAGCCATCAAGGTCGGCTTCAATATGCGCCGCAAGGCGGTGCTGATCGGGGTTTGGCTGGCCTTGCCGGTGCTGCTGTGGGCCGAGCCCGGTTTGTGGGGGCTGATCACGCCCAGCCACAGCTTGTCGGGCTGGCTGCATGACGTCGGCCTGAGTTGGTTGGCGCTGGGAGCAGCGGGCTTGCTGGCGCGCACCGTGCACCTGTTCTTCCTGCGCAGCCCGGCCTGGGGCTTGGCCTGGGCCGCCAAAATCATCAGCGACCCCTTCCACAATGTAGCGATTTACTGGCGCTCCCCCCTCGCCCTGTTGCGCGGCCAGCGCTTCGACCCGATGCAAGAGGGCGCGCCGCAGTCCGGGGCCGCCTGAGGCGCAGGCCGTGGAAGAATCCAGCGCAGGCGCGGCACTTGCACTTGTGCTTGCACTGCTTCCACATTCCCCAAGCTGCTCAACCCTCTCAGCCCCTTCAGCCCCTTCAGCCCCTTCAGCCCCCTCAGCCCATCTTGGATAATGAAGACTTCGCCTGTTCTGCGTCCCCTGCTGCTCTTGCTGCCCCTGCTTGGGGCCAGCAGCAGCTCGGCCTTGCCGGCCCCCAAATACCTGTCGATCGAGCGCTTTGAACAGTGCTTGGCCACACAGCGCCAGGCGAGCCATCAGAGCTGGTGCATGCCGGCCCAGAAAGCCGCCGCTTGCCCCGAGTCGAGCTGGCAGCAGCTGAAAAACCTCGCGCCCCAAGACCAAGTGCCCGCCTGCCAAGCGCCGCCTGGGGCGGCCGCAGCTTCCGCGGCCTCGGCCGCATCGGCCCCAAACTGATGCCCCTGCACGGCGCGGAGTCCGTCGGGCTCAGTCCCCGGCTTGCTGGCGCGCCGCCGCCTTGGTCTTGACGTCCTCGGGCGACCAAAACAGCCATTGCCGCGCTTGCATATGCTCGCGGATCGCCTCGCTCTGGCCCTGGCTGATCTTGCCCGCGATCAGCCCCAGCGACACCTGGGTTTGCGTATTGATCAAGCCCTGCTCCAACAGCTCTTGCTTCAAACGATGGAGCACGATCTGGCGGTAGGGCTCCGAGGTGAACAGCTTGAAGCGCCCGGTGGGCACCTCATGCAACTCTTGCAATTGCGCCAGCTTGACGCCCGGCGTGTCTGAATAGGCCTTCACCTCCAAGGCCAACAGTTCATTGCGGGCGGGCTGAAACGCGAGCATGTCGATCTCGGTGCGCAAGCTGGCCTGCTTGCCAATTTGCCGCTTTTCCTCCGGCGTGAGCTTCACCCTGAAGCTGCGGCGCAGCCAATAGCCTTCGGCCTCAAGCAGCGTCGCCACGGTGTTCTCAAACTTGTCAATCATCATCATGCTTGGGTTTCCTCTTCAGGCCCGGCGACGAGCGGGGCGGGCTCGCTGAGCGCTTGCTGCTGCCGCAGCACCGCCATCACCTGCGCACTCAAACGTGCGGTGTGCTGACGCATGGCCCGCTCCGCGGCCGGCGCATCACCGGCCTGCACGGCTTGCAAAATGGCTTGATGTTCTGCCAGCGAGATCTGCAGCCTTTGCTCCACCGCTTTGAGCGCCGCGCCAAATGGCGCCAGCCGCTCACGCAGGCCCTCCAACAGGGTCTGCAGGACTTGGTTCTGCGCGGCACCGCTGATCAAACGATGAAATTGTTGGTTCAGCCCTAAGTAGCTGGCCTGATCACCGCAGGCCGCGCAGCGCTGCGCTTGCGCATGCAAGAGGGCCAGCTGCTCTTTCTGCGCCGCACTCATGCGCAGCGCACTGAGGCCGCAGCACAAAGACTCCAAGGCCGCCAGCGCCTCCAGCATCTCGGACAAATCTGCCAGGCTGATGCGGCGCACCACGCCGCCTTTGCGTGGCTGCAGTTCGATCAAGCCGCGTGCATGCAGCTCGCGCAAAGCTTCCCGGATGGGCGTGCGGGACACCTGGAATCGCTCGGCCAAAACCAGTTCTTCAAGCTTTTGCCCAGGCGGCAGTTTGCCGCTCACGATGTCTTCCGCCAGGCTGCGGCAGATGCCCGAGGATGCGTTTCCCATGATCTTGCCTGCGTGATGGTGTCGGGAGGGGGGATGAGGTCGGGCCGCGCGCCTGCAGCGCGGGCGCATTCTAGCGAGCAAGGCCCAACCCCTGGGCAAGACTCAGCCACTACGGATTGCCACTCGCCAAGTCAAGACAGAAACACAGCGCATCCAAGGCCAGCGTCGGCAATCTAAGCTATGGTCGCAGCCTGAAGTGTTGGATCAAACAGGCGTGCTGACGATGGGGCATGCCGAACAAGCGCTGGAGCAGGTGATGGGTGTGGGGATGAACGAGTTGGCGGCCTATCTGGCCCTGGGGGCGGGGACGGGCGTGTTGGCCGGGCTCTTGGGGGTGGGCGGCGGCATTGTGATCGTGCCCATGTTGGTGTGGATCTTCAGCGCCCTGCCCTGGGGCGAAGCCCATGCCGCCAGCATCGCACACCTGGCCTTGGGCACCTCCCTGGCCAGCATTGTGTTCACCGCCATCTCCAGTGTGCGCGCCCACCACCGACGCGGCGCCGTGGACTGGCCCCTGGTCAAGCAACTGAGCCCGGGCTTGCTGCTCGGCACCCTGGCCGGCAGCTGGCTGGCCAGCCAGATGTCCACGCCGCTGCTGAAGGCGGTATTCATTGCCTTCGCTTTCTATGTGGGCCTGCAAATGCTGTTCAACCTGAAGCCCTCGGCGGGCCGCGATTTGCCCGGCCCCTGGGGCTTGGGCGGCGTGGGCCTGGGCATTGGGGTGTTCTCCAGCCTGGTGGGCATTGGCGGCGGCTCGGTGTCGGTGCCCTTCATGAGCTGGTGCCGGGTGCCCTTGCACCGCGCCATTGCCACCTCGGCGGCCCTGGGCTTTCCCATCGCCGTGGCCGGCGCCACCGGCTACATCCTCAACGGCCTGCATCTGATTCAAGAGCAAGGCCCTCAAGCCCTGCCCGCCCACGCTTTGGGTTATGTCTATTTACCGGCCTTGGCCGGTGTGGCCTTGGGCTCGGTGCTCACCGCCCCCTTCGGCGCCAAGCTCGCCCACGCGCTGCCGGTGGCCCGGCTCAAGCAGTGCTTTGCAGTGCTCTTGCTCTTGCTGGGCAGCCGGATGCTATGGAGCCTGTTGCGCTGAGCGCGCCGTCCGATGGGTGCGACTTCATGACAAAGGGGCTTGACCGGACAGAAGCCCAATTAGGGCTTGAGCGGTGCCACTCAAAGAGTGCTAACGCCGAATCCTCCCCCCCCTAACTTCAAGTGCCCACCCCTTAAACAGGGGAGGTGAGTCCTGTTTGATCGCTGGATATAGTGCCCCCGCTTGCTCCGGGGGCGTACTGCGACGTGACCATGCGAGAGGCGCTAACTCATAAGAACCAGGGAAGCTCCAATGACCGCACGCCGTCACAAAAACGTCACGCCAAGCCAGCCGCTGGCAGCCTCCGCGCGCTTGAAGCGCCAAGCCGCCCAGACAGGCGCCCGCGCGTTGCGCCCGACCTGCTTGGCGGCAGCGAGCTTGCTGATGGCCATGAGCGCCAGCCATGCGAAGGTTTTCATCCTGCCCGCCGATGGCAGCAGCTTCATCACCCAGCCGGCCGGCATGGTCCCGGCCGATACCTTGCTGGTGCGCGGCACTGGCGCCTTGACGATTCTGGGCAACTTCACCCACACCGGCACCTTGTTCGTTGAAAACGGGCGGGTCAATGTCGGCGACGGCGGCACCGTGGGTTCCATCAGCAACAGCACGGTGGAACTCAACAGCGTCAGTTCGATCTTGGCCTTCAATCGTTCCGACAATCTGAGCTTCGCCGGCACGATCCAGGGGGATGGTCGGCTGCTCAAGTACGGTAGCGGTGAACTCACCCTGACCGGCTTCAATGGGCAGCTGCGGGGCGGCGCACTGCTGGGCGGCGGCACCCTGGTGCTGGGCTCGGGCTCGGCTCTGGGCAGCGGCAGCATCCGCTTCGAAGGTGGCGCCCTTCGTTACACCGCAGTCAGCGCTTCCGGTCTGGCGCGCGACTATTCCTTCCAATTTGACCGCGGCGATGACCAGCGCTATGCGGTGGACACAGGCGGCCAGCGAGTCAGCTGGGGCGGCGATCTGAGCAGCCTGGGCGGCGAATTGGGCAAGTTCGGCGCGGGCACCTTGGTGCTCAGCGGCGCCAACAACTACACCGGCAACACCTCGGTCACGGCCGGCAATCTGCTTTTTGCCAAGCGGCAATCGCTGTACAACGGTGACACCAGCCAGTGGCGTGCCGACAAGCTGAGCGTGAGCGCCGGGGCGGTCGCCGCCTTCGCCGTGGGTGGCAACGGCGAATTCACGGCCGCTGACATCGACCAGCTCAAGCTGCTCAGCACACCGGGGATCTCCGACACCCGGGGCTTTCAAAGTGGCGCCTTCCTGGGCCTGGACACCAGCAATGCCAGCGGCGGCCGCTTCGTCTATGCCAGCAATATTGCCGACAACGCCGGCAAGCGCTTGGGCCTGGCCAAACTGGGCGCCGGCACCCTGGTGCTGAGCGGCGCCAACAGTTTCTCGGGCGGGGTCCAATTGCAAGAGGGCGTGCTCGCCCTGGGCTCCGCCCAGGCGCTGGGCACACAAGGCAGCATCAGCTTCTTGGGCGGCGCCTTGCAATACTCCAGCGTCAACGCGCTGGACTATTCGGAACGCTTCAGTCGTGCGGACAAGCAGCAGTTCAAGGTGGACACCAATGGGCGCGATGTGCGCTGGGCCACCGGCTTGGTGAGCGCCGGCGGCTCGCTGGAAAAGCTGGGCAACGGCAGCTTGACCCTTTTGGAGCCGACCGTGTTGAGCGGCGGTACCAAGATCCAAGCCGGCTCCCTGATCTTTGCGCACAGCGGCTTTGCTGAGCTGGGCGGCTCGCTCGAAGGCAGCGGCACCCTGCAAGTCAGTGGCAGCGGCCAACTCACCCTGAGCGGCGCCAGCTTGCTGAGTGGCAACACTGCCCTCAACAGCGGCACCCTGCTCTACACCAATCGCACCGCTTTCTACGACGATGACCCCACGCAATGGGGCAAGCTGTCGGTGGCGCCTGGCGCCACCTTGGGTCTGCGCGTGGGCAGCGGCGGGCTGGACTTCAGCGCCGCCCACATCGATCAGGTGCGCAGCCGGGTCAATGCCGGCGCCGGCTTGCCCAATGGCGCCCTCTTGGGCCTGGACCTGGCATCGGGCAGCTACACCTATGCCAGCAATCTGAGCGGCAGCAATGGCAAGGCCTTGGGCTTGGCCAAATTGGGTGGCGGCACCTTGGTGCTCAGCGGCAGCAACAGCTTCGCTGCGGGCACCGAGCTGCGGGCCGGTGGCCTGGAATTGGGCAGCGCCCAAGCGCTGGGCAGCCAAGGCAGCATCAGCTTCAGCGGCGGCATGCTGCGCTACACAGGCAGCAATAGCCAAGACTATTCAAGCCGCTTCAGCACGGCCGCCAACCAGGTCATCAAAGTCGACACCAACGGCCAAAACGTCAGCTGGGCCAGCGGCCTGGTCAGCGAAGGCGGCAGCCTGACCAAGGCGGGCAATGGGACGCTGACGCTGAGCGGCGTCAACCGTTATACCGGCTTCACCGACATCCAAAATGGCAGCCTGGTCATTGCCAGCAACGATGCACAAACCCTGACCGGCGCCGTGGTCGGCCGCGGCAACTTCACCAAATCGGGCTGGGGCAATCTCGTGCTGGCCGGCGACAACGGCGGTTTCTCGGGCGACCTGTACCTGGATAACGGCAGCTTGGAGCTGGGCTCGGCCAAGGCCTTGGGGAATAGCGCGATCTACTTCCGTGGCGGCACGCTCAAGTACAGCAGCGCCTTCACCCAAGACAACTCGCAGAACTTCTCCAGCACCTATGGCGGCGACCAAGGCTTTACCGTCGATTACAAGGTCGACACCAATGGACAGCAAATCAGCTGGGCCCGCGACTTTTACGGAGTTGGCAACGCCAACCCGCTCTTGTCCAAGTTCGGCGCGGGCACCCTCACCCTGACAGGCATCGGCGCCTTCTCCAATGTCTACCTGAGCGAAGGCACGCTCAATCTGGGGTCGGGTGCCGCGGTGAGCCTGGGCTCGCAATGGATTTTTGCCGGCGGTACCCTGCAATACAGCGACAAAAACACCCAGGACTACTCTTCCCGCCTGAACAGCCGCCCCGGACAAAACCAACAGCTTCGGGTGGACACCAATGGGCAGAACGTGACTTGGGCCAACGGCTTGGCCAATCAAGACAGGTACACCACCTCGGTGACCAAGCTCGGCCCGGGTACCTGGACGCTACGCGGCGCCAACACCTACACCGGCACGACCGAGGTGCTCGGCGGGCGCCTGCTGTTCGCCAAGCGCCAAGCGCTTTACAACGGTGACACCAGCCGCTGGACCGCAGGCAATGTTCGCGTGGCCAATGGCGCCACCGCGGTCTTCCCGGTCGGCGGCAATGATGAGTTCAACGCCAGCGACCTTGACCGCATCAAGTCACTGGGCTTCGTCACTGGCTCCCTGCTGGCCTTGGACACCAGCAATGCCAGCGGCGGCCGCTTCAGCTATAGCGGCGCCATCGCCGATCTCGGCGGCAACAAACTGGCCCTGGTCAAAGAAGGCACAGGGGTGCTGGAGCTCAGCGGCAACAACAGCTTCTCGGGCGGCATCACGCTGCAAAACGGCGTCCTGGCCCTGGGCTCGGCCCAGGCTTTGGGCACACAGGGGCTGATCAGCTTCGAAGGCGGCGTGCTGCAGCATGGCAGCGCCAATGCGGTGGACTACTCCAGCCGTTTCAGCACGGCCTTTGGCCAGCAATTCAAGGTCGACACCGGCGGGCGCAACATCGTCTGGGCCGGCTCTTTGGCCGGCTCGGGGAACAGCCTGGTCAAACAGGGCATGGGGCAGCTGCAACTGCTGGCCCCCTACAACAATTTCAGCGCTGGCGTGCAGCTGCAAGCCGGCGTGCTGGCCCTGGCCGGCGATGGCGCACTGGGCTCGGAGGGCCGCATCAGCCTCGAGGGCGGCACCCTGCAATTCAGCGCTGCGAACACACGGGACTATTCCGCTCGCTTCGTCAACGCCGGCAATCAGCAATACAAGCTCGACACCAACAATCAGGTCCTGAACTGGGCCAACCCGCTGCAGAACGCGAGCGGCAATCTCAGCAAGCTCGGCGCGGGCAAGCTGGTCTTGACCAATGATGTGAGCGTGGCCAGCAGCAGCATCGAAGCAGGCACGCTGCAAATTGGCAATGGCGGTCGCAGTGGCCGGCTGAGCGGCGCCATCAACTTGAAGAGCGATCTGATCGTCAATCGCAGCGATGCGCTCAGCTTGAATGATTCGATCTCCGGCAGCGGCCGCCTGCTGCAAATCGGCAATGGCAAGCTGAGCCTGAACAAGCTCGACGGGGCCTTCACGGGCCAGCTGGAAGTTCAGGGCGGCACGCTGGAGCTCAATGGCGCCAGCGCCGGTTCGGTCAATGCAAGCATCAACAATCAAAGCCAGTTGCTGCTCATCGGCACGCTGGCTTTGAATGGCAAACTCACCAGCGAGGGCAGCATCCAACTGGGCACCGGCAGCGCAGTGACCATCAACGGTTCCAACACCATCAACGGCCCGCTCGTTTTAGGGACTGGCGCGGCCATCACTTTGGGCAACGACCGGGCCTTGGGCAGTCAGTACGGCGGCAGCATCAGCTTCGAACAATCCAGCCAGCTCTTGCTGAGCAGCCGCGGCGGCTTTTACTACACCAGCGACCGCACCACCGATTACTCCTACCGTTTCAGCGATATCGCCAACCAGGTTTTTTCGGTTCACACCGGTGGCAACGACGTGCAATGGGGCGCCAATTTCAGTGGCGCCGTGGCGAATTGCGGCAGCAGCTGCGGCAACAAGGGGCAGCTCTTGCTCGCGGACGGCGGCAGCTTGACGCTGAGCGGCAAGAACGCCTTCAACCAAGTCAGCGTGAAGTCATCGACCCTGCGTATCGGCAATGGCAGCCGGGCGGAACTCACCGGCGGCAGCGTCAAACTCGATGGCCGCAGCACCCTGGTCTTGGATCGCGTGGGCGACTTTGCCTATGTGCTGCCTGAAATCACCGTCATGTCGAGCAGCAGCAGCAGCAAGCTCAGCAAGCAAGGCAGCGGCCATGCGTCCGTCGCCGCCCTGCGGGGTACCGACAGCACGGTCTTGAATGTGCAATTGCTGGACGGCAGCTTGGGCGCCGGCACCCGCAGCAACCTCAGCCGTGTGAGCTTCAACTTCGCGGGAGGCGCCCTGTCCAACAAGGGCTTTGACAACAGCGGCACGCCGCGCACCATGGCGGACTTCGACCTCTCGGCCTACTTCAGCCAGAGCGCAGGCCAACGCTACCGCATGGACACGGCCGGCATTGACGTCAGCTGGGCCACCTCGCTGAACAGCGCGCAAGCTTCCTTGCAAAAGGAAGGCGCAGGCCTGCTGTCGCTGTTGCGCAGCAATAGCTTTGAAGGCGGTGTGCTGCTGCGCGGCGGCACCCTGGGTCTGGACGCGGCCAATGCCATCGGCAGCCAGGGCGAAATCGACTTCCAAGGCGGCACGCTGCGCTACTCCGCCGCCTATCGCCAGGATGATTCGGCGCGCTTCTCCGCAGCCGATCAGCAGCTCTACAACGTGGACACCAATGGCCAAGACATTGTGTGGCGCAGTGGCCTGAACAGCCTAGGCGGCAGTTTGCTCAAGCAAGGGGCGGGCAGCCTCACGCTGACGGGCAGCAACGGCTTCGACGGTGCCAGCAAGGTGGCAGCCGGCACCCTGCAAATCGGCGATGGCGGCAGCAGCGGCAGCCTCGTCGGCGATGTGATCTTGGCCGCTGGCAGCCGCTTGGGCTTCAATCGGGCCGACGCCCTGAGCTTCGCCGGTGCCATCCAAGGCGAAGGCCAGCTGTTCAAAAATGGCGCGGGCACTTTGACCCTGACCGGGCTCAGCGACCACATCGGCGGCACCCAGATCAACGCCGGCACATTGCAGATCGGCGGCACCGGCACCGAGCTGCGAGTGCTGCAAGGCGCCATCGTCAACCAGGGCCAGCTCAGCATCAATCGCAGCGGGCGTGTGGACATTGCCGGCGACCTCAGCGGCAGCGGCGCGCTCAATTTGCTCGGCAGCGGCACGGTGGCGCTGCAAGGCAATAACAGCTTCTCCGGCATGGTCAATCTCAATAACGGCGTCTTGGAGTTGGCCTCGGCCACCGCCCTGGGCAGCAACACCGCCAGCCTGATCAATTTCAATGGCGGCGTTTTGAGCTACAGCGCCGCCAACGCGCTGGACTACTCCGACCGATTCAGCAAGACAGGCAAGCAGCAATTCAAGGTTGACACAGCCCAGCAAAACGTTCGCTGGGCGGCCAATCTGAGCAGCAGCAGCGGCGCTTCGCTGACCAAGATGGGCGAAGGCGTGCTGAGCCTGAGCGGCAACAATAACTTCGCCAATGATGTGACGCTGCAGGGCGGCGTGCTGGCCTTGGACTCGGCCAACGCCCTGGGCGGCCTCGGTGCGATTCGCTTCGTCGGTGGCAGCGTGCGCTACAGCAGCGCCAACGCGCAAGACCTCTCGGGCCGCATCGCGCCGGTCAACAACCAGCAGATCAAGGTGGACACCAATGGCCAGACGGTCAGCTGGAAGACCGCCATCACCGCGGCGGGCAACTCTGTGCAGAAGAGCGGCTTGGGCCGACTCAGCCTGGAAGGTTCGCTGAGCAGTCTGGGCGCAGTCAACATCGCAACCGGCGAACTGGCGCTGAGCGCTCAAGCAGGCCGGGTGGAGACTTACAGCGGCGCCACCAGTGGCAGCGGCACCCTGGTCAAAACCGGTCAGGGTCAGCTGAATCTGCGCGGCACGCTGGGCCACACCGGCAAGACCCAGATCGAGGCCGGCATTCTGGACCTCAGCAGCAACCAGGCCCTGAGCTTCGCAGGCGACATCGTCGGCGCCGGTCAATTGCAAAAGTCCGGCACGGGCACGCTCAGCCTGCAAGGCCTGGTGCAGCACACCGGCAGAACCAACATCAAGCAAGGCGCGCTCGAAGTGGGCCAAACGCTGGCCGGCAGCTCGCTGCTGACCATCGACCGCGGCGCAAGCCTGATCAGCAGCAGCTCGCGGGCCGTGACGATTGCAGCTGCCGACGTGGCCATGAACGGCATCTTGGCGCCGGGCGGCACTGGTTTGGGTGAGATGGACTTCGCGCTCAGCGCCAACGGCAAGCTGCGCTTGGACACCAGCAGCGAATTGCGCTTCGATCTTGGGGCCCAACAAGACCTGATCAGCTTTGACCGCGTGGGCGATTGGCTCAGCGGCAGCGGCAAAGCCAAGCTGGTGCTGAACCTGGGCGGCGCGGACTTTGACTATGGCAAGACCTACACGCTCTTCCACAACGTCAGCGCCGCCGACTTCAGCTTCAACAGCATCAGCGGCTTTGACAGCCAGCTCTACAGCGTCAAGCTGCTGCACAACGGCACGGACTACAGCTTGCAGTTCAGCGCAGCCGCCGTGCCTGAGCCGCAGACCTACGCCATGCTCTTGGCCGGCCTGGCTTTGCTGGGCGCCTATGGCCGGCGCCGCCTTGCGCCTCGGGCTTTGACCCATTGAACTGACGCGGCACGGGCGATCCACACCGCCTGTGCCGCGCCTAACCAGGCACAAACTCACGCGCCTCGATCACGCCAAAAGAGCGGACAAGACCGCCCAGTTTGGGCTTTAGCGCTTTTGCGGGCCAAAGCGACAAGAAAGCACGGCCCTATTCCAAAGACCAAGACAGGCAGCGGCTGCGTACATTCTTCGGACGAGAAACCCAGAACTTGAGAGGTTTTTCGAATCGGAGTTTCAGATGTCGTCCATCTCGTCTTTGTCGCCCAGTCAAATCGCCGCACTCAGCACGGCCACCATTGCCGCCCTGGGCAGTGCCGACTGGCTGGCCTTCAGTGGCGAGCAAATGGGGGCCCTGACGGCGGCCCAGCTCAGCGCCATGTCGAGCGGCGCCTGGAACACCATCAGCACCAGTCAACTCGGCAGCCTGAGCGAAGACGCGCTGCACGGCATGAATGCCCGCGCCATCAGCCTGTGGCCCACCCGGCTGCTGAGTGCCTTGCAAGACGAGCAACTGGCCGCTCTCGACACTTCGGCCTTCCGCGCCCTGACCGCCAGCCAGGCGCCGGCCCTGCAGCCCAGCTGGTTGCAACACCTCAGCAGCCCGCAGCTGCAAGCGATCAGCAGCCAGGCTTTGACGGCCCTGGACAGCAGCCAGATCAAGCAGCTGGCCCTGGATACGGTGCAGAACCTGGCCAGCGCGCAGATTCAGGTCTTGCGCACCCAGCAGGTGGCAGCCTTCAGCACCGAGCAAGTGGCCGCGCTGAGCGTGGCCCAGTTGCAAGCGGTGAACACCGCGCAGATCGTGGCCATGAGCAGCAGCCAGATCCAAAGCCTGGGGCTGGAACAGGTGCAAGGCTTGGCCAGCCAGCAAGTGGCGGCCCTCAGCAGCACACAGCTCAACACCTTTTCAGACCAGGAGTTGCAAGGCCTGGGCAGCGCCCAGCTGCGCGGCCTGAGCGCGCAACAACTGAATGCCCTGGGCTCCAGCCGCCTGGGCAATTTCGACGAATCCCAGATCTCGCTCCTGGGTTCGCGCCAACTCAGCGGCCTGGCCTCCGAGACCTTGTCGGCCTTCAACACCGCCCAGATCCAAGCCTTGAGCACCGCCGCCTTGCGCGCCTTGGGCAGCAGCCAGTTGCAAGGGCTGGACGGCGACCAGGCCGCCGCCCTCACCCCCGCGCAGCTGGGCGCACTCAGCAGCCAAGCCATACGCGGGCTCAGTGACCGCGCGTTGGGCGGCTTGGAAGTGAGCGATCTGGGGTCGCTGACCTCCAGCCAGCTCAATGCCATGAGCACCCATCAGCTGCAGCAGCTGAGCCCGGACCAGATCGCCGCGCTCAGCACCAATGCGCTGCGCGGCTTGGCTACACTGGGCGCCGCCGCCCTGACGCCTTTGCAGCTGGGCGCCCTCAGCTCCGACCAGCTCGGCGCCTTCAGCACCCAAGCGGTGCGCGCCTTCCAGCTGAGCCAGCTCAACGCGCTCTCGGTGGACCAGTTGGACGGTTTGAGCGCCGCCCAAGTCAGCGCGCTCAGCACTGCGCAGCTGCAAGGCATGAGCGCCGCCTCGATTGACAGCTTCTCGGTCAAGCAGCTGCAGGCCCTGAGCTCCGCTCAATTTGCACGTTTGAACACCGCAGCCCTGGAAGGCTTGACGGCCGAGCAGTTCGCAGGCCTGAGCAGCAAGCAGTTGCTGGGCTTGAGCAGCGCGCAGTTCAGCCTCTTGAGCGCCGACGAGGTGGCCGCGCTCAGCATCAGCGCCTTGCGCGGCCTGAGCAGCACCCAGGTGGCCGGCTTTAGCGCCGAAGATTTTGTGGCCCTGAGCAGCAGCCAGATGCAGGCCTTGAATGCCAACAGCCTGCGCGCCCTGGGCGACGGCCTGATCGACAAGCTGGGCCTGGACCAATTGGGCGAGCTGAGCTCCAGCCAGCTGGCGGGCTTCACGCTCAGCCAAATCCGCCACCTGAGCCCGGAGCAAATCGCGGCCTTGAGCACCTCGGCCCTGGCCGGCTTGGGGGCCACCACTGCCGCCGCGCTGACCACCGCCCAGATCGCCGCCTTGGACAACGAGCATCTGCGCGCCCTCTCGCCCGCGGCCCTGAATGCCTTGAGCAGCGCCGCTGTGGGCGGGCTCAGCCCGGCCCAGCTGGCCGGCCTCAGCACCAGCCAGATCGCCGCCCTGGGCAGCGCCCAAATCGCGGCCCTGGACGCCCACCAAATCGACGCCCTCAGCGCCGCCCAAATCGCGGCCTTGAGCAGCCAGCAAATCAGCCGCCTGAACGAGCAGGCCTTGGCGGCGTTGAATGCCGATCAACTGGGCGCACTGAGCGCCCGCCAACTGGCAGGCCTGACAACGCAGCAAATCGGCACGCTCACGCCGGACCAGTTCCGCTTCATCGCGCCGCAAGCCTTCTCGGCACTGAACAATGCGCAGCTCGGGGCCCTGAGTGCTGCCGACATGGCCGCCCTCAGCGGCGCACAAATTGGCGCCCTGGGGGCCGGCCAGTTGCGCGCCCTGCCCGATGCCACCTGGGCCGCCCTCAGCATTGACCAGTTGGCCGGCATCAGCGCCAGCCAAGCAGCCGGCCTGGGCGCCAAGCAAATCCAAGCCCTCAGCCCCGGCCAGTTGGCGGCACTTTCGCCCGCCGCCTTGCATGTGCTGAGCGCCGTGGCCGGTGGCGCGATGAGCGTGCCGCAGATTCAAGCGCTGAGCCCCGAGCAGCTGGCCAATCTGCCCACCCAGGCCATGAGCAGCTGGAGCAGCAGCCAGCTGCAAGCGCTGAGTGCCGATCAATGGCTGGGCCTGGGCAGCGCTCACATCAGCGCGCTCAGCCTGGCCCAGGTCGCCACGCTGACGGGCAGCCAGTTGCAGCACTTCAGCACGGCCGAGCTGGCCGCGCTGAGCGCCAGCCAAATGAGCAAGCTCAGCAGCCAAGCGCTGCAAGGCCTGGAGAATGAACAACTGGCCGCGCTGAGCGCCAAGCAGCTGCAAGCCTTCAGCAGCGCCCAGCTGCGCGCCCTCAGCAATGAACAGTTGGCAGCCCTGAGCCCGGCGGCTTTGGCCGGCCTGTCGGTGGCCACGGTGGCGGGGATGAGCAGCAGCCAGCTGTCGGCCCTCAGCGCCAGCCAGTTGGCGGGGCTGAGCGCCGCCCAGCTGCATGCCTTCAGCGACAGCCAGCTGGCCGGGCTGAGCACACAGCAAATGAGCGGATTGCTGGGCAGCCAGTTGTCCAGCCTGACGGCCCAGCAGTTCGCGCAGCTCACGCCTGCCCAGGTAGCGGCGCTCAGCAGCTCGGCCTTTGCGGCCCTGCCCAGCTCGGCGGCGGCCGCCCTGCTGAGCGCACAGGTGAGCGCCCTCAAAACCGAGCAATGGGCCGCCTTGAGCTCCCAAGCCGCGCATGCCATCTCCGCGTCCAACTGGGGCCTGCTCAGCAGTGCCCAAGCCGCGGCGCTGAGCACCGCCGCCCTGGGCGCCCTGAATAGCGCGCAGTTCAGCAGCTTGTCGGGCGACGCGCTGCATGCCTTGGGCTCGGCCCAGTTGCTGGCTTTGAACAGCGCCGAAATGCGCAGCCTGGGCACCCAAGGCTTGGCGGCCTTCAGCGACAGCCAATGGGTCAGCATGGGCTCGCGCCAGTTGCAGGCCTTGAGCAGCAGCCAATTGGGCGCGCTCAGCGCCGCAGAAATGAAGGCGCTGAACAGCACGGCGCTGAGCGGGCTGAGCAGCCAGCAATGGCTGGCCTTCAACACCGAGCAGATCCATGCACTCAACAGCGCGGCCCTGCAAGCGCTGAGCGGCAGCACCCTCGCCGGCCTGAGCCTCAGCCAGGTGCAGGCCCTGGACTCGGCGCAGATCCGCGCCCTGGCGGGCGCCGCCCTGCAAAAGCTGGACAGCCAGCAGCTGCAAGAGTTCAGCAGCGCCCAGTTCCAGGCCTTCAGCAGCAACCAAATCGGCGCCTTGAGCGCTAATGTCTTGCCTGCACTGACCGAGCAGCTGGCTTGGTTGGGCAGCCATCAGCTGATGGGCTTGAGCGCCACCCAAGTGGCGGCCTTCACCAGCGCCGACTTGCGCGTGCTCAACAGCAGCCAGATCGGGGCCCTCAGCGCCGGTGCCATCGCAGCCCTCAACACCGCAGCCCTGAGCGTGCTGAGCTCGGCGCAGCTGTCCGGCTTGAGCACCGGCCAGATGCAGGCCTTGACGGTGGCCGAGGTGCAGTCGCTGAACACCGCCCAGCTCGATGCCTTGAACAGCCAGCAAATCGGCGCGCTCATGCCCAGCGCCATCGCCGCCCTGAACAGCGACCAGCTGGCGGTGGTGGCCGCGCACAATTTGGCCGCCATCAGCCCGAGTGCTTTTGCCACCCTGGGCAGCGCGGCGATTGCCCAGCTCACTTCGGTGGCACGGCCCGAGCTCAGCACCGCCCAGCTCGGCGCCTTGACGGCGGCGCAAGCCCCAGGCCTGGGCACAGCCGAATTGGCCAGCCTGACCGAGGCGCAGATGTCGGCCCTGTCTTTGGCCGCGGTACAAAACCTCAGCAGCGCGCAGTTCAGCGCCTTCAACAGCAGCCAGATCCTGGCCCTGAGCAGCGCGCAGTTTGGCGTGCTCAGCAGCAAAGAATTGCCGCTGCTGGACCTGGCCACCTTGCAAGCCCTCAACCCGGCCCAGCTGCACGCCCTGAACAGCAGCCAGGTACAGCTGCTCAGCGATGCGCAGCTGCAAGCCATCAGCCCGGACAGCATCGCCGCCCTGACGCCCGCCGCCTTGCATGCCTTGGGCGCGGCGCATTTGGCGGCCCTGCGGCCGGCGCAGATTGCCGCCCTCGGTGCGGACCAGCTGGCCGAGCTGGACGCCAGCCAGATCCGCGCCCTGCCCACGGCCTCCTTGCAGGCGATGAATCTGGCCCAGATGTCTTTGCTGAGTACTGCCCAGGTGCAGGCGCTGAGCCTGAGCCAGGTCAGTGCCTTGCTGCCGCAGCAGGTCGTGGCCTTGAGCGTCCCGGCCGTGGCGGCGCTCAATCTG
Organism: uncultured Burkholderiales bacterium; assembly: GCA_945952065.1. GTDB lineage: Bacteria > Pseudomonadota > Gammaproteobacteria > Burkholderiales > Burkholderiaceae_C > Paucibacter_A. The sequence continues at coordinate 225,104 of CAMFGY010000002.1, forward strand.
GATCAGCTGCAAGCGCTGAGCCCGGAGCAAATCGGCAGCCTGAGCCCCAGCCAGCTCAATGCCCTCTCGGTCTTTCACCTCAGCAATTTGAGCAGCAGCGCGATTGCCGCCCTCAGCGTCGAGCAGCTGGGTGGGCTCAATGTCTTGCAGGTGCTCAGCATGAAGCCCGAGCAACTCGGCGCGCTCAGCCCCGAGCAAATGCAAGGCCTGAGCACGGCCGCGCTGCACGCCATGGCGCCCACCCAATTCGATGACTTCCGGCCCGAGCAGGTGGCAGGTCTGACAGGCACGCAGTTCGCAGCCCTGACACCGGCTGAAATCCGCACCCTCAGCCCGGCCCACATCACCGCCCTGGAGGGCCAGCATCTGCAAGCGCTGACGCCCACGCAGGTCAGCGCCCTCAGCGTGGCGCAGGTGCAGGCCATCGGCCCGCAGGAGTTGGCCCTGTTCAGCAGCAAACAGATCGCGGCCCTGGGCGCCGATGAGGTGGGCGCCTTGTCGGTGGAGCAGCTGAATGCGCTGCCTCTGAGCAATATGCCGGCCTTCACGCAGGCACAGATCGCCAGCCTGAGCACCACCACGCTTTCGCACATGGACATGAGCCATGTGGCCGCCTTCACCGGCTTGCAGCGCGAGGCCATGACGCCCGATCAGCTGGCCGCCTTGAGCGCCGCATCACCGCTGGTGCTGGACCTCAGCGGCATCGGGGTGCAAACCGTCGATGTGGCGCATGGCGTGAGCTTTGACATCAATGACACCGGCCAGGCCACACAGATCGGCTGGGTGGCCCAGGGCAGCGGCCTGCTGGCCTTGGACCGCAATGGCAATGGGCAGATCGACAGCGGCGCTGAACTCTTTGGCACCGCCACCCGCTTGGCCAACGGCCATTTGGCCGACAACGGTTTTCAAGCCCTGGCCCAGCTGGACAGCAATCACGACGGCAAGATCAGCGCTGCAGACGCAGAGTTCGATCACCTCAAAGTCTGGGTGGACAGCGGCCAAGGGCATGCGGGCAAACTGCTCAGCCTCAAGGAGCTGGAGGTGGTGGAGCTGGACCTGCATGCCACTGCCCAAGACAGGATCCAGAACGGGAATTTGATCGGTCTGGAAGGCGCCTACAAAACCAGCGACGGCAAGAGCCATGAGTTGGCCGATGTGTGGTTTGGGCAGAGCGCCAATGCCGGCGCCGCGCATCACGCCACAACGAGCGCCGCGCCACCGACCCTGGGCGATTTACTGCAAGCACCGTCCGGCCCCTTGTTGGCCGAGGCCGGCAGCGGCGCGGCCGATGGGGCGCACAGCCCCAGCCGCGCGCACACCGGCGAGGGCTGGTTGAGCAGCTACAGCCTGGAGCAACTCAAGCAGCACCACGACCCACAGCAGCAGAACAACAACTGGTTGATCTGAGCCGCGGGGCGAGCAAGCCCCGGCAAGGCTTCAGCTGCGCGCCCGATCGCGGATCTGCCGGATCGGCGTCAAGCCCAGGCCCAGCAACACAATCAGCAGCAGCGCCGCGCCACTGCCCATGAAGAGCCCGGCCGGCGTCAGGTAGCGCAGCGCCGCGCCCGCAACAGCCGCAGCCAGCGGCGCCAAGCCCATGAAGATGAACATGAAGACGCTCATCGCCCGCCCCAACATGGCCGGCGGGACGCGCTGCTGCATCCAGGTGAACACGGCCACTTGCACAAAGCCGCCCAGCGCGCCCAGTGGCGCCAGCAAGGCCACGCCCTGCCAAGTGGCGCGGATCTGACCGAAGGGCATGAAGACCAGGCCCGCCGTCGCGTCAATGGCCAGCAGCGTCAGGCCCAGGGTTTTCAAACGCCAGTGGGGTCGCGCCCCGGCCACCGCCATGCCCAGCAAGGTCCCCAAGCCATGGCCGCCCAGCAAGAGACCCAAGGCTGCGGCGCCCTCGGGCAACTGCTGCTGGGCCAGCACCGGCAAGGCGACCTGCACCGTGCCGCCGACAAAAAAGCCGATGGCCGCGAAATACAGGCACAGGGTGCGCAGCTCCACATCCCGCCACATATTGGCCAGCGCGTCTCGCACCGAGGCCCACACCGAGGCCTCCGAAGCCGGGGCCGGCGCATGCGCCATCTGCACCCGGCGCAGCGTCCAGGCCGAGATCACAAAGCTCGCGGCATCGAAGCCAAAGGCCAGGCCCAGGCCGCGCGCATCTGCAAGCCGGGCGCCCTCGGCCACCGCGCCATCCCCCCAGGCCGCGATCAACAAACCGGCCATCACCGGGCCCAGCAAGACCGACAACTGGCGCAGCCCCATCAGGGCGCCGTTGGCGGGCTGCAGCAAATCCGGCGGCACGGTGCGCGGCAAGATGGCGCTGCCGGCCGGATAGCTGAATGCGGTCACCAGCCCAATCGCCAGCGCCAGCCCATCCACCATCCACAGCTGCACCGCGCCTTGCCACACCAACAGCGCCAGCGCCGTGAGCAGGCCGGCGTTGAGCCATTTGGTGATGAGCAAAACGCGCTTGGGCGAGTTGCGGTCCACCATCGCGCCGCCAATCAAAATGAAGACCGCACGCGGCAGACCCATCAGGGCCAGCACCAGGCCCAGCCGCAGCGGATCGCCGCTGAGCTTCAAGACCAACCAGGGCAAGGCGATCAGGGTGAACTGGTCACCCAGCATGGACAAGGCCCCGCCGCCCAGCAGCCAGCGGAAATTGGCGTTCGCGAACAAGCCTTGCTTGAGTGCCGCCGACTGCGCCACCGATTGCGCCGCCCCGGACCGAAGGTCGGTCTTCATGCCTCACCGCCTTTCGGGGCCTGTGCGGGCGCGCTGCCGCTGCCCACGGCGGCACGCAAGTAGGCGATCAGATCGGGCGTGACGCCGGTGTCGCGCTGCAAGCCGCTTTCTTGGCTCCACATGGTCTGGAACTTGGCCTTGACCTGGGCGTCTTCGCCCAGGAACTGCGCCAGCATGGCCTGCCAGCGCGCCGCCAAGGCCTGCACCCGCGCCGCGCTCGGGGCGGTGCCGCGGGCCATCTCGCTGCGCACCGCCCGGATCAGGGCCGGCCACTCGGCTTCGCTGGCGCGAAGCTGGGCTTCGCCCAACTCAGCGCGGCGCTCGTCCAGGCGGCGCAAATCGTCTTCGTCGAAGTATTTTTCGTAGCTGCGCATCATGCCCATGGTGACCAGCAGGTCTTCGGTCACCCCTTGCTCATGTTTGGCTGCACGCTCGGCCACCCGCTGCAAGGCCTCCAAGAGGCGCTGCTGGCGGCGCAGCTGCGCTTGCACCTGGGCGATATGGCCTTGCAAGACTTCCAGCAGAGGCGGGTCTTGCGCGTCCAGCAGCGGCCCAATGTCTTTCAAGGCCAGGCCGGAATGCCGGTAGGCCAGCAGCCGGTGCAGGCGCAGCACATCGGCTTCGTTGTAGAGGCGGTAGCCCGCTTCGCTGCGGCCTGAGGGGCAGAGCAGCGCTAACTTTTCATAATGGTGCAGGGCCCGCACGGTCAAGCCGCAGCGTTTAGCCAAGTCACCGACGGTGTATTCCATGGTGAGGGATCAAGTGAAAACGTTGAAGCTCGGCATGATGAACCCTCACCTTGCGTGAGGGTCAAGCATTTTTTTGGCGCTGCTGCCAATGCTGCGATCATGCGGGCATGCAAGACGGCTGCTTTGAACATCCCGAAGACCTTGCCCGCTACCGGCGCCCCGCGCACCGCGGCGGCGTGGAGCTGTACCACGCCAGCATCCGGCGGCACCGCTTTGCGCCGCACACCCACGAGGCCTATGGGCTGGGCGCCATCACCGGCGGGGTTGGGCGCTTTCAATGGCGGGGTGCAGAGCATTTGGCACCGCGCGCCACCTTGATGTTGATGAACCCCGAGGACATGCACACCGGTCAAGCCGAGACCGAGGATGCCTGGGCCTATCGCATGGTCTATCTGGAGCCGCACTTGCTGAGCGAGCTCAGCGGCCAGCCCGCCTGGTTGTTCAAGTCCGCGGTGGCGCATGACAGTGCCAGTGCCGCGCAAACCGCCGCCCTGATCGCCGGCCTGTGGCAGGCGCGCGAGCCCTTGGCCTTTGACAGCCAGTTGCTCTTGCTGGTGCAAGCCCTGGGTCGGCATGCCCGCATGCCCGCGGTCCAAGACCCGCGCCATGCCCCGCGCTTTGCGCCGGTGATCGATTTCATGCGCGCCCACCTGGCGGAAAGCCTGAGCTTGCCCGATCTGGCGGCCGTCGCCGGGCTCAGCCCCTTTCATTTTTTACGGGCATTCAAGGCGCAACAGCACGCCACGCCGCAGCAGGTCTTGATGGCCTTGCGCCTGTTCGATGCCAAACGTCGGCTGGCCCGGGGCGAAGCACCCGCCGAGGTGGCGGCCGCCGTGGGCCTGAGCGATCAAGCGCATTTGAACCGCAGCTTTCTCAGCCGTTTTGGGCTCACGCCCGGGGCTTATCAAGGCCAGCTGGGCGTCAAACCAGCCCGCGCTTTGCGGCCGCCACAACCGCCGCGCTGAGCCGCTCCAACATCGGCAGGGCCTGCCGTGTGCATTGCCAGTACAAGGGCAGGCGCAGCTCCGACTGACCCGGCAACAGACATTGCAAGCGCCCCTCGGCCAGCGCCGCCGCCACCGCGCTGGCTGGGTTCATGCCCCAGCCCAGGCCCGCACAAGCGGCATCCACAAAGCCCTGGCTGGACGGCACCCAATGGGTGGGCAGATTCAGATGCATCCCCCAAACCTGCGCCACCCAGCGCGCCTGCAGGCCGTCTTGCCGGTTGAAGCACAGGCTGGGCGCGCGGGCCAAGGTCTCTGCATTGACGCCTTCAGAAAAATAACGTTGAACAAAAGCGGGGCTGGCCGTGGCCAGGTAAGGCATGCTGCCCAGCGGCAGGCTGCGGCAGCCCTGCACCGGCTCGGCCAGATCGGTCACGGCCGCCAGCACCTCGCCACTGCGCAGGCGCTCGGCGGTCAGCGATTGATCTTCCAGGCTGAGGTCCAGCAAAGCGGCTTCGGCCTCGGCAAAGGCCGCCGCGGCGGGCATGAACCAGGTGGCCAAGCTGTCGGCATTCACCGCCACCCGCAGCGTGACGCGGCCCAGACCGTCGGGCGCCAAGGCCGGCACGCGCGCCAGCAACTCATGCTCCAGCATCCCCACCTGCTCGACATGCCGGCACAACAGCCGGCCCGCCTCGGTGGCCACACAGGGCGTGCCGCGCACCACCAGCACCTGGCCCATGCGCTGCTCCAGCAGCTTGACGCGCTGCGACACCGCCGAGGGCGAGATGTGCAAGACCCGCGCAGCGCGCTCAAAGCTGCTTTCGCGCACCACCGCCGCCAGCGCGGCCAAAAGAGAATAGTCCAGCATAGGCAATCAAGAACGGGGGCGGCGCTTCAGCCGGGCTTCATCGGGTGAAGCAAGTCTAACTGGCCGCTTGGCGGGGCTCGCGGCATGCTTGCGCCCATGAACGACTTCCTCCCCTCCCCTTCCACCCTGGCGCCACCGCTGTGGCCCAGCTATGCCCAGGGCTTGACCCTGGGCCTGAGCCTGATCATGGCCATCGGCGCGCAAAACGCCTTTGTCTTGCGCCAGGGCCTGCGGCGCGAGCATGTGGGCTTGATCGTGCTGTGCTGCGCCTGGGCCGACACGGTGTTGATGGCCGCAGGCATCTTCGGCTTGGCCGCCTTGATCGGCGAACACCGCGGGCTGACCCAAGCCCTGACGGCGGGCGGCGCCCTGTTTCTGGCGTTTTATGGCCTGCAGGCGCTGAAGCGCGCAAGACGGGCAGCGCAAGGCATGCAACCCGGCAAAGGCGCAGGCCAGGGCCGGCGCCAAGTCTTGCTGCAGCTGGCGGGCTTCACCCTGCTCAACCCGCATGTCTACCTCGACACGGTCTTGCTGGTGGGCTCGCTGGGGGCGCAGCATGCGGGCGCGGCCCAGCTGGCGTTTTTGGCGGGGGCGGCCAGCGCCAGCTTGGTGTGGTTCACCGGCCTGGGCTATGGGGCGCGCTGGCTGGCCCCGGTGTTTGCAAAGCCGCGTGCTTGGCAGGTGCTGGATGGCTTGATCGGCCTCACCCTGCTGGCGCTGGCGGGCCTGCTGCTGCGGCAACTCTTGCTCGGCTGAGAGGTTTCAACACAACACCGCAATCTCGTACAAGACAGTCAAGCACCCAGGCAGCGACACTGTTTGAATGTGGATCGGAATCTCTTTTGCGCTGGCCGCAGGCCTGATGTGGGGCTTGGTGTTCGTGGCCCCCTTGATGCTGGCCGACTACCCGCCGCTGATGCTGACGGTCGGGCGCTATCTGGCTTTTGGCCTGATCGCGCTGCCGCTGGGCTGGGTGGACCGCCACGCCCTGGCCCGCCTGCTGCGCCGCGACTGGCTGCAGGCCCTGGGACTGAGCATGGTGGGCAATTTTTTGTACTACCTGCTTTTGTCCAGTGCCATCCAAAGAGCCGGCGCGCCGCTGCCCACGGTCATCATCGGCACCTTGCCGGTGGTGATTGCCATCTGCGCCAATCTGCGCAGCCACAAGCCCCTGCCCTGGCCCAAGCTGGCGCCTTCGCTGGTGTTGATCGCCCTGGGCATTGCCTGCGTCAACCACAGCGAGCTGCAGCTGCTTTTGGCCTCCGCGCAGGAGCACGCAGCGCTGCAACGTTATGGAACAGGTGCCTTGCTGGCCCTGGGGGCGGTGGCTTGCTGGACCTGGTACCCGATCCGCAATGCCGATTGGTTGCAGGCCCATCCGGAGGCCAGCCCGCGCGTTTGGGCCACGGCTCAGGGGCTGATGACCCTGCCGTTGGCGCTTTTGGGCTGGGCGCTGTTGTTGCTGGCCCAGGCCTTGGGCTGGCCGCTGCTGGACGCAGATTTCGCGCTGCCGCTCGGGCCGCGTGCACTGGACTATGTCGGCTTGATGCTGGCCGTGGGGCTGTTGTCGTCCTGGCTGGGCACGCTGTGCTGGAACGAAGCCAGCCAGCGCCTGCCCACCGGCTTGGTGGGGCAATTGATCGTTTTTGAATCCCTGGCCGCACTCAGCTATGCCTTTGCCTTGCGCGGGCAATGTCCCCAGGGGCTGACGCTTTTGGGCGTGGGCTTTTTGTTGGCGGGTCTGATCTGGGCATTGCGCCGCCCGGCTTGAGGTCGGCGGCGTCAGGTGTCGCCAGGAGGGGCGTGGAACTCCCGGCCTTTTCGGCCGTATTTCAGCCCCCAGGCCGGGCGAGGCCGCCGCCACAATGGGGCCATTCATTTCACCACGCCGCCCGAGGCGGCATGCGCCATGTCCATGCCTTTGAATCAGCTGCTCGCCCTTTGCGGCCAGGTGTCCGCCGAGACCGTCGATGCGCTGAGCCGCGAGATGCAAGCGCAGCTGGCGCAAGGCCCGGATGAGGCACTGAAGCCCGCGCTGAAAAACGCCAGCATCCCGCTGATCAACAGCTTCATCCAACAAGGGCGGCTGAGCGACTGCCTGCAGCTGATCCACGCGCTGCAGGCCCACACAGAAGCGCCGGAGTTGACGCAGCTGCGCGCGGAGTTGGGCCAGCACCTCGCCAAGGCCACGCTGCGCCAGACCAGCCAGCAAGCGCTGGCTGTGAGCGGGCAATTGATCTCGGGCCTGAGCCGCCCGCTCAAGGCGGCCGACTATCAGCTGGAGTCCGACATCGCCCTGCCCTGCCGCATCGCCCTGGTAATGCAAGGCCCGGTCTTGCATGAGCTGAGCTTCACGCTGGAGACGCTGAAGATCTACAGCCAGCTCTACCCCACGCTGGATTTGGTGCTGTCGACCTGGGAGGACGAAGACCTCGGCGCGATTGAAGCGGCCCAGCTGCCGCGCTTGCACATCGTTCGCAACGCCAAGCCCAGCGTGCCCGGCCCGTCCAATATCAACTTTCAGATCACCAGCGCCAAGCAAGGCCTGGTCTATGCCATCGAGCATCTGCAGCCCGACTATCTGCTGAAGACCCGCACCGATATGCGCATGTACAACCCCAACTTTTTGTTGGACATGTTGGCCCTGCTGGACGGCTTTGCGGCCCGCCCCGAACACGGCCAAGCGCAGCGCTTGCTGATCATCAGCGATGTGGTGAAGTACATGATGTACGCCGTGCCCGACAAGAATATGTTCGGCAGCGCCCGCGAGATGTGGCGCTACTGGGATCAGCCCTTGGACGCCCGCGCTGCGGCCAAGCTCTCCGGTGGCAATTCGATGCGCAGCTTTTCGCAAGAAGCGCCCGCCGAGGTCTATTTGCTGCGCAACTACCTGAGCAAGCTGGGCTGGCCGCTGGCCGAGACCTTGGGCGACCACTTCAATGTCTTGCGCGACCTCTTTGTGGTGTACGACCGCGCGGCGGCCGATTTGTATTGGCACAAATACGCCTACCACCTGGAATACCGCTTCAAACACTACGCCTTCAACCAGATCCTGGAAGAGTTTGGCTTCAACGATTGGCTGCGCTTGCAGTCCTCGCGCCTGCGCTTGTGCGACAGCGAGGCGATTGCCAACGCCCCGAGCAACAAGCCCATCACGCCCTGGATTCAAGCCCACAAATCTAGCCCCGGCGCTTGAGCGCCGGCTTGCAAGCGGGCCCCACAGGCACTCCTCTTCAAATGCACCCCAAGACCATGTCCGCTCCCTCTCTGACCGACTTGCGCACCATGACCAAGGGCTGGTTCATCGGCCCCTTCACGCCCACCGCCTTTCACACCGAGCAGTTTGAATGCGCCATCAAGCGCTACCAGGCCGGCGAGTCCGAAGGCCGGCATCTGCACCGCATCGCCACCGAGTACACCGTCATCGTCAGCGGCCAAGTGCGCATGAATGGGGTGGTGTACGGGCCTGACGCCATCATCGAAATTCCACCCGGCCACGCCACCGACTTCGAAGCCCTGAGCGACACCGTGACGGTGGTCGTCAAAGTACCCGCCGCCTTGGGAGATAAATATGAATGCTGAGTTCTTGAACATCGTGGTGCCCATGGCCGGCCGCGGCTCGCGCTTCTCGCAGGCCGGCTACGCCCTGCCCAAGCCTTTGCTGCCGGTGCGCGGACGCCCCATGATTGAAGTGGTGATCGACAACATCCGCCCCAGCTGCCCGCATCGCTTCATCTTCATCTGCCAGCGCGAGCATCTGCAGGACCATGCGCTGGCGCAGTCGCTGCAATACGCCGGCCCGGACACCCAGATCGTGCCGATTGACGGCGTGACCGAGGGCGCCGCCTGCACCGTGCTGCTCGCCGAGGCATGGATCAACACGCCCCAAGCCTTGATGATTGCCAATTGCGACCAGTACATCAGCACCCCCATCGACACCTACTTGGCCGGCATGCGCGAGGGCGGTTTCGAGGGCTACATCATGACCATGACGGCCGATGATCCCAAATGGTCGTTTGTGCGCTTGGACGAGGCCGGCCGGGTCACCGAGGTGGCGGAAAAGCGGGTGGTGTCCCAGGAAGCCACCGTGGGCATCTACAACTTCAAACATGGCAGCGACTTTGTGCAGGCCGCCCAGCGCATGATTGCCCAGCAAGACAAGACCAACAACGAGTACTACGTCGCGCCGGCCTACAACTACCTGCCCAAGAGCGCCCGCATTGGCATCCATAACATCGGCTCCGAGCGGGCTGGCATGTATGGGCTGGGCATTCCCGAGGACCTGAGCTACTTCAACGCCCTGCCGCAGTGGCCCGGGCCCGCACCGCGCCAGCCCATCGCGGCTTGATGACGCGCCGGGGCGCGCTTGCCCGCCCCCAAGATGGCCTGAATAGCCCCTTCTTTTCAGCCTAAAGCTGGCCGCCTGCTCGCCGGAAGATCTGGTTTGTTGAGTGCGGTGCGAAGGGGCCATTGGCTGGCCCCACTCAGGAGGCCAGAAATTGCAAAACTTTCCCCATGATGGACGCAGCGTGCGGCCTGTCCAACACGCGCAGGGCCGCCGACCATGAAGATGCTGTGCCATCGCGGCCTGTGGCTGAGCCCGGGTGAGAAGAATTCGCCGCAAGCCTTGCAAGCTGCCATCGCCCGTGGCTTCGGTCTGGAGACCGATGTGCGGGATTGCGACGGCGACTTGATGATCTCGCACGATGCGCCGCGGCGCGCCACGGCCGATGGGCTGGAGGCGTTTTTGCAGTTCTATGCGGCCCAGGCGGCGCGCCCGCTCTTGGCCTTGAACATCAAGTCCGATGGCTTGCAGGCCTCCCTGGCCCAAGCCTTGGCGCGGCATCAGATCCGCAACTACTTTGTCTTTGACATGTCGGTGCCCGACACCTTGGCCTACCGCAGAGCGGGCATGCCTTTTGCCGTGCGCCTGAGCGAGTACGAGCCCGCCAATGCCCTGCTCGATGACGCGGCTTTTGTGTGGCTGGATGCTTTCGACGGGGAGTGGTACTCAACCGAGCTGATCGAACAACTGCTGCGCCGAGGCAAGCAGGTGGCCGTGGTCTCGCCCGAACTGCACCGCCGGCCCCACCAAGCCCTGTGGTCCCAGCTGAAGTCATTGGAGATGAGCCCGCAGCTGCACCTGTGCACCGATTTTTTTGATGAAGCGCTGGAGGTCTTTCATGTCGAAAGCAATTAAGGCGGTGATCTTTGACATGGACGGCGTTTTGATCGACGCCAAGGAATGGCATTACGAGGCCTTGAACCAGGCGCTGCGACTCTTTGGCATGGAGATCAGCCGTTATGACCATTTGGTCACTTTTGACGGCTTGCCCACCCGCAAGAAGCTGGAGATGCTCACCCGAGAACGCGGCCTGCCGCAGCAGCTGCATGGCTTGCTCAATGAGCTCAAGCAGCAATACACCATGAAGATGGTGCACAGCCTGTGCCGGCCGCGCTTTGTGCACCAGTACGCCTTGTCGCGCTTGAAGGCCATGGGCATGAAGGTGGCGGTGTGTTCGAACTCGATTCACGACACCATCGATGTGATCATGCACAAGGCCGATTTGATCCGGCATCTGGACTTTTTCTTGTCCAACCAAGACGTCAAACACGGCAAGCCCGACCCTGAGATCTACCACCTGGCGATTGCGCGCTTGGGCCTGCAGCCCGAGGAATGCTTGATTGTGGAAGACAACCCCAACGGCATTCTGGCGGCGAAGCGCTCGGGCGCCCATGTGATGGAAGTGACCGACACCGACGAGGTCAATCTGGACAATATCCTGGCGCACATTCGGCAGGCCGAGGCGGCCATGCAAGCGCAGGTCTCCTTGAGTGCTGCCTGATGATCAATATTCTTTTGCCGATGGCGGGTACTTCGGCGCTGTTTGACCCGCAGCTCTACCCCTACCCTTTGCCCTTGACCGAGGTGTCGGGCAAGCCTTTGATCGAGCGGGTGATCGACAACCTCAGCAGCATCGATGACGAGCTGCATTTCATCTTCGTGGTCAAGGCCGCCGACTGCCGCCGCTTCCACCTGGACCGCACCCTGGCCCTGCTGGCCCCCGGGCGCTGCTCCATTGTGCAACTGAGCGCCGACACCCAAGGCGCGCTGTGTTCTGCGCTGATGGCCATCGAGCACATCAACAATGACTCGCCCTTGGTGATTGCCAACTTTGACCAGCTGATTGAGCCCGGCCTGGCCGGCCTGGTGCAGCAACTCAAAGCCTGCGGCGGCGACGCGGGCTGCCTCACTTTTGACTCGGTGCACCCGCGTTGGTCTTATGTGCGAGTGGAAGCGGGCGAGGTGGTCGAAGCGGCGGAGAAGAAGCCCATCAGCCGCCAGGCGATTGCCGGCTTTTACTTCTACCGCAGCGGGGCGCTCTTTGTGGAGGCGGCCCAGCGCACCATTGCCAACCAGGGTTCGGTGGGGGAGCTGTACTACGTCTCCCTGGTTTTCAATGAGCTGATTCTGGCGGGCAAGTCGGTCAAGTCCCTGCCGCTGGGGCCGCAGCAATACCATTCTTTCTACACGCCGCAGCGCATCGAAGAGTACGAACGCACGCTGCGCGGGCGCTGAGCCCGGCCCGGCCCACGTCAACGAGAGCCGGCTTGTCTGGCTTCGGGGCTGATGCCCAGCAAGAGTGCCAGCGGGGCGGGTAGGCGCCGCGCCAGGGCATAGACCCAGCCGCACAGCATCAGCGTTATGGCGATCAGCAACAAGCCCTCAGGCAGCGGCGCCAAGTGCCAGGGCTTGAGCGCTTGGCTGGCCACGATGATGACGGTTTGGTGCAGGATGTAGACGCAAAACACCGCAGCGCTGAGACGACGGCGCAAAGGGCTGTCGCGATGCAATGCGTGGCGGGCAAAGCCACAGACGGCCACCAAAACCCACCACTGCATGCCGCCCCAGAGCAGCCGCATCAGCTGGCGCAAAGCCTCGGGCGGGGTTTGGGTCGCATAGGCATTGAAATAAAACATCAACAGGGCCCAGCTCAGCAGGGCTGCTGCCAAGGCCAGCCAACGCAGCCGGCGCAGGCCCAGCCAGAGTGCATCGCCCGCGCCGGCCATCCAAGCTCCGAGCAAAAACAGGCTGAGGTATTGCGCGTGGCTGTACCAGTCCCACACCAGGTTGTGCGTCACTTCAAAGCGGACCAAGAACACACGGGCAGCCATCAAGGGCAGCGCGCCCAGCAGCATCAGCCGCCACTTCGAGCCGCTGGCCGCTACCACGGCGGCGCTGCCACGGGCCAACAGCCCGGGCGCCCAGGCCCGGATCAGCAGGAACAGCCCGGTGTAGGCCCACAGATAGGGCAAGAACCAAAGATGGTTCCAAGTCGGCAGGATCAGGCAGCGCCTGCGCTCTTCTTCGAGCCGGCAAAAGTCGTCGCGCCCACTCAAGTAGTCCAGCAAGAACTCCCCGTAGCTGCCGCTGTAGCCGAACTTGCCGACCACCTCAAAGAACGACTGCGGGGGCACGATCACCAACATGCCGAACAGCAAGGGCCACAGCAGCCGCGCACTGCGGCGGCGAAAAAATGCGCCCAGGGGCTGCGGCTGGGCCGCCACCGCATGCATCAAGGCCGCGCCTGAAATCAAAAAGAGCAAGCCCATGCGCCAGGGCGAGCTCAGCATCATCAAGGGCTCGATGGCATCGCTGGCCGCCGGGCTTTTGACATGCCAGCCCCAGCTGACGTAGTACATGCCCACGTGGTAGGCCACCAGCAGGCCAAAGGCCAGTATCCGCAGCCAGTCCAGGAAGTAGAGCCGCTGCGTGTCGGCGGCCGACGCGGGTAGCGTCGCACTGTGGGTCCAGGGCATCGGCGATGCCGACGAAGTAGAAGATGGGGTCGAGGTGTGTGCCATGGCCCAGAGCATCGTCGCCCGCCCCGGCCCGGCCAAGGGTTTTGGGGCGACTGGGTTTTGGCTTGGGGTGAAATGTCGCGCGCTGTGGCTGAAAGCACCGCCCCAGCTGCTTGGGTCAAATCCCCTCCCCCAAATGAAACAGCCCACCGCGCTTGCGTGCGGTGGGCTGTGGCCGGGCGGCGGTTCGCGCGAAAGAGTCACGTGAGGCGCGTGACCCGAGAGGCGCGAAGGCGCTGGCTTACTTGACCAACTGATTCAGCTCGCCACGGGCATAGGCGGCGGCGATGTCAACCAGGGTGCGCGGCTGGATCTTGCCGGCCTGACCTTCGCAGCCGAACTCCAGATAGCGCTGCTTGCACACCGCCTTGGCGGCTTCGCGGGCGGGCTTGAGCCACTCGCGGGCGTCGAACTTGTCGGGGTTCTCAAACAAGAACTTGCGCACCGCGCCGGTCATGGCCAGGCGGATGTCGGTGTCGATATTGATCTTGCGAACACCATGCTTGATGGCTTCTTGGATCTCTTCCACCGGCACGCCGAAGGTTTCCTTCATCTTGCCGCCGTACTGATTGATGATGGCCAGCAGCTCTTGCGGCACGCTGGATGAGCCATGCATCACCAAGTGCGTGTTGGGAATGCGGGAGTGGATTTCCTTGACGCGGCTGATGGCCAGGATGTCTCCGGTGGGCTTGCGGCTGAATTTGTAGGCGCCGTGGCTGGTGCCAATGGCGATGGCCAGCGCGTCCAGCTGGGTGGCCTTGACGAAGGTGGCGGCTTCTTCGGGGTCGGTCAGCATCTGGCTGTGGTCCAGCTTGCCCACGGCGCCAATGCCGTCTTCTTCGCCGGCATCGCCGGTTTCCAGATTGCCCAGGCAGCCCAGTTCACCTTCAACGGTGACGCCCACCTTGTGGGCCATCTCCACCACGCGGCGGGTCACGTCCACGTTGTAATCAAAGGAGGACGGGGTCTTGCCGTCTTCCATCAGCGAGCCGTCCATCATCACCGAGCCAAAGCCCAGGTCGATGGCGCCCTGGCAAACCTTGGGGCTGGTGCCATGGTCTTGGTGCATCACCAAGGGAATGTGCGGGAAGGCTTCGGTGGCAGCCTGGATCAGGTGCTTGATGAAGGGCTCACCCGCGTATTTGCGGGCGCCGGCCGAGGCCTGCAGGATGACGGGCGCGCCGACTTCATCGGCGGCGGCCATCACGGCCTGCACTTGCTCCAGGTTGTTGACGTTGAAAGCCGGGATGCCATAGCCGTGTTCGGCGGCATGGTCCAGCAGTTGGCGCATGGAAACGAGAGCCATGAGAGAGTCCCTTGGGAAGTTAAAAACCTTGAAAAACTCTGCGAACGCAGCCTACCGCCAAACCGGCCCGGCGGGGCATGTAACCGCGTTGTAACTGGCGGCGATTCTAGCGGGGCCCCGGGGCCCTGGCGCCCGGGCAGACTCGCTTGCATGAGGGGGATGTGAGCAATTAGGCTGTGAGCCGGGCTTTTTCGAGGTTTAGGCGCAATGCCTTTGCACCCACACTGCAAAGCCCAGGAGCCCATTGCATGACTCGTCTCGCCCTTGACCATCTGACCCTTTGGATCACCGCTGCCGCGCGCGAGCACTCGCACGACCTGGCCAGCCATCTGGAGGAGCGCACCGGCTGCAGCCGCCGCGCCGCCCTGGCCGCCCTGCGCCGCCTGGTCGACGCCCATTGGCTGCAACGCAGCGGCAGCGACCGCCGCCCGGTCTACGGCCCTGGCCTGCTGCGCCAAGTGGCGCGCACCTACAGCCTGCATGGCTTGCAAGAAGACCTGCCCTGGCAGCGTGACTTTGCGCCCAACTTCGAACTGCCGCCCCATGTGGCGCGCATGGTTCAGCATGGTTTCACCGAGTTGGTGAACAACGCCGTGGACCACAGCGGCGGCAGCAGCGTCACCGTGTCCCTGCGCCAAACGCCCAGCCATGTGCAGCTGCTGGTGTCTGACGATGGCTGCGGCGTGTTCGACAAAATCTGTTCGGCCTTTGACATCGCCACGGCCCAGCACGCCATGCTGGAGCTCAGCAAGGGCCGACTGACCAGCCAACCCGAGCAGCACACCGGCCGCGGCCTGTTCTTCAGCTCACAGCTGGCCGATGTGTTCGATATCCATGCCAATGGCACGGCCTTCCAGCGGCGCGCCTGGGAGAGCGGCGGCTGGCAGCCGGGCCGGCCGATGCCGCGCCAGGGCAGCTCCATCTATATGTCGATCTCGCTGGACACCGAGCGCACGTTGGACCAGGTGTTGGAAGCCTGGAGCCTGGACGGCAGCGGCATCGAGTTCGACCACACCACCATCGCCCTGCGCCTGCTGGCCGGCCCCGGCCAGCCGCTGGACACCCGCGCCCAAGCCCGCCGCGTGGCCGCCCGGCTGCCGATGTTCCGGCGTGCCGAGATCAATTTCGACGGCGTGGAAGATGTAGGACACGGCTTCACCGATGAGTTGTTTCGCGTTTTTGCCCGCGCCCACCGCGAAGTTGAGCTACTGCCCACCCACATGACGCCGCGCATCGCGGCCTTGGTGAAAAGCGCCCAAAACGCCTAACGCGAGGCGGGCTTGAGCTCGCTGCCTGCCAAGGCGGCGGGCGGGTTGGTGGCGGAGGCGGCAGCGGAAAGCGGCGCAGCCACGGCAGCGATGCGCGCCCTGAAGTTGGGCCGCTCCTCCGCCGGCAGCAAGGCTTCGTATTGCTCGCGCAGGCGCTGCCGTTCAGCGTCCATGCCGGTCAAGCGATCAATGCTTTGCATCACCTGCTTGCCCCAGGGCGTCAGGCTGCAAGACACATAGTTGGGAATCAAGGCGGCGCTCTCGGCCAAGGGCAGGTACTGAAACTCATCCAAGCCGCCCTGGCTCTTGCGAAGCTGCTCCACCTCGACCGCATAGCCCAAGGTGACATCAAAGCGATGCCGACTCAAGGTGTGCAAGAGCCCGGAGAGCAAGCCATATTCACCAAAGTCCAGCACCTGGTCCGGATGGGCCGCGCGGGCTTGACGCAAGACCTCATCCACGGCCGGGCCGAAGCGACGCTTGGGCAAGGTGCCGACCCGAACCTCGCCGGAACGCAAGAGTTCAGACAAAGAAACCTCGCCCCCGGGCCGTTTTTTCCAGCCCCCGGGGGGCGCATAGCCGCGTCGGGCAATCAGCACGGGCGGTAACTGCATGAAATAAGGCTCCGCGCTGTAACGGGTGTAAACCTCGCGCTCTGGCACTTTCAAGATGGACAAAGAGCAGACCGGCTGACCGGCCTGCATGAATTGCGCAATGCGTTCGGTGCTGCTGACTTCCCATTGGTGCTGGTACTCGGGCAGCCGCTTGATCAAGGCATTCAGGTATTGATCTCTCAGACCTTGACCCTTGTTGGAGCCGTCGATCAGGTGATAGGGCACAAAGTCCAGCAAGAGCCAGCGAATCACCGGGGGCTGCGCCGGGGAGGCTGGGGCCGGCGCGGTTTGCGCGAGGCCAGACCCAGCGGCCAGCAGCAGCGCCACCGTCCACAGCATGAGAAGCAAAGACCTGCCGTATGCCCACATACCCAGCCTCCAAGTCCCACGGACGCGTTGATGTGCCGGGACCAAGCCCACTTTAACCGGGCCGCCCCATGCACGATATCGGCCTTTATCTCATTGACAAACAGCGGGCCGCCCGCGTTTTCAAAAATCCCGCTCCACCAAGGCCTGAATCTCGCGCGTTTTTTGCCTGATGGCCGCGTTCAAGCGAGCCAAGACCGGGGTCTCGGGGTGGGACTTGGCCAAGGCGAAGTGAATCGGGTCCACCTGCAAAGGTGTGGGCAGCACCGACAGCGCCGCCGAATGCCCGGTTTGCTCGCGCAAAAGGCGCTCAAACATCCAAGGCTGCGAGCTGCGGTGCGAGCTCAGCAGCACATCGCAGCGGCCCGCCATCAGCATGCGCACCCGGGCTTTCAAGTCGCCGTCCGCCGACTCAACTTTGAACAAGCTGCCCTTGGCCGCTTCGAATTCCGGCCCATAGCTGATGCCGCGCGCCATGCACAGGGTGTGGCCACTCAAATCGCTGAGCTTGCGATAGTCCACGGCGTGATCCCGGCGCATCACCATCCAAACATGGTTGTCAAACACCGGCTCACTGAAATTGAAACGCTGGTTTCGCTCGGGCGTGCGCGACAGGCCAAACACCATCATCTGCCCGCGCTCCGCCATCAGCAGGGCACGCGCCCAGGGCACAGGCTGAAGTTGCCAGTCGATTTGCGCCGCCTCACCAATCAAGCCCAGCAAGGCTTTGACGAAAGGGCGCTGCGAGGCTTCGTTGATGGCCAGCGAAACTTGCAAGCGCTCAGGCCTGAGTTTTTCAGCCGGGAGCGGCTGGGCCAGCGCCCCTGCGCTCGGGCTCAGTGCTGGCAGTGCGGCGGCCCCATGCAGCAGCCGCAACAGGGCGCCACGCCTGCTTTGACAACAATCGTTCTTCGGGCAACTGAACTCTGACATCACAAACCAACCGAAAAACGGTCGGCCCAGGATATCAGCCAAGCAGCCCGCCAAAGCGAGGCAGTGCCCGGCTGCATGCCTGCTTTTTCACGCCTCGTGGGGCATCAGCCCCTGGTCCTTCAATCGCCGACGCGGCAGACCTTGAGCATATTGGTGCCGCCGGGGTAGCCCATCGGTTCGCCGCAGGTGATGGCATAGGTGTCGCCGGGCATCAGCACGCCCTTGTCCACCAAGATCTTCTCGGCGGCTTTCAGCGCGGTGTCACGGTCTTCATACTTGGGCATCAAGAGCGGGCGCACATTGCGGTACAGCGTCATCTTGCGCTGGCTGACCTCTTGGGTGGTCAGCGCATAGATCGGCACTTGGATGCGGTGGCGGCTCATCCACAAGGCGGTCGAGCCCGATTCGGTCAGCGCCAAAATCGCTTTGCAACCCAGATGGTGGGCGGTGAACAAAGCGCCCATGGCGATCGATTGGTCAATGCGGCCAAACTGGCGACCGGCGAAATCGGTGTCCAGGCTCACATACTCGGCGCGCTCAGCTTCCAAGGCGATGGCGGCCATCTGTTCGATGGTTTCCACCGGGAACTTGCCGGCGGCGGTCTCGGCGCTCAGCATCACCGCATCAGTGCCGTCCAGCACCGCATTGGCCACGTCCGACACCTCGGCGCGGGTGGGCACCGGGTTGACGATCATGGACTCCATCATCTGCGTGGCCGTGATGGCCACTTTGTCCAGCTCCAAGGCCATTTTGATCATGCGCTTTTGCAGGGCCGGCACGGCCGCATTGCCCACCTCCACCGCCAAATCGCCGCGCGCGACCATGATGCCGTCGCTGGCCTTCAGGATCGATTCCAGATGCGGAATGGCTTCGGAACGCTCGATCTTGGCAATCATGCTGGGCTTGTGGCCATAGGGCTCGCCGGCCATATTGGCCAGTTGGCGCGCCATTTCCATATCGGTGGCGTTCTTGGGGAAGCTGATGGCCAGGTACTCGCAGCGGAAGCTCATCGCGGTTTTGATGTCTTCCATGTCCTTGGCGGTCAAGGCCGGGGCGGTGAGGCCGCCACCTTGTTTGTTGATGCCCTTGTTATTGGAGAGCTCGCCGCCCAGCTTGACGATGGTGTGCACTGCCGCGCCGCGCACCGCTTCCACGGTCAGCACCAGAAGGCCATCGTTCAGCAGCAAGGTGTCGCCGGGTTTCACATCGCGCGGCAACTCTTTGTAATCCAGGCCCACGGCCTCTTCATTGCCGAGCTCGGTGCGCTCGGCATCCAAGATGAAACGCGCGCCGTTGACCAGCTCGATCTTGCCGTTCTCAAACTTGCCGACCCGGATCTTGGGGCCTTGCATATCGGCCATGATGGCCACTTCTTTGCCGGCGGCGCGGGCCGCCTCGCGCACCAGGCGGGCGCGGTCGATATGGTCTTGCGCCTTGCCGTGCGAGAAGTTCAAGCGCACCACATCGACGCCAGACCGGATCATCTGCTCCAGGATCTCCGGTGAAGAAGAAGCGGGGCCGAGGGTGGCAACGATCTTGGTGGCTCGGGTCATGGCGGGCACTCACTGAAATAAAGTTACAAGCTTTGATTATGGCCCCCGCCGAGGGCCATAAGTTTCAGTGAGTTACTGAGGACGCTCAGCCTTTGGATCAGCCCTTGGATTAGCCTTTGGCGGCCAACACATCCGCCACCGCCAGCGCCGTCATATTGACGATGCGGCGCACCGTGGCCGAGGGCGTCAGGATGTGCACCGGCGCAGCCGTGCCCAGCAAGATGGGCCCCACGGTCACGCCCTTGCCGGCCGTCACCTTCAGCACATTGAAGAGGATGTTGGCCGCATCCAGCGAGGGCAGCACCAAGAGATTGGCCGCGCCCTTGAGCGTGCTGTCCGGCAAGAAGGTGTTGCGCACCGATTCACTCAGCGCCGCATCGCCATGCATTTCGCCATCGCATTCCACATCGGGCGCATGCTGGGTGAAAAGTTCGCGCGCGCGGCGCATCTTCAGCGCCGAGGGTCGCTTACTGGAGCCAAACATCGAGTGCGACACAAAAGCCAGCTTGGGCGGCAGGCCAAAGCGGCGCACTTCCTCGGCCGCCATGGCGGCGATCTCGGCCAGCTGCTCGGCATCGGGCTGGTCGTTGACGAAGGTGTCGGTGAGGAACAGCGTGTGCTCGTCCAGCATCAGCGCATTCATGGTGGCGAAATTGCGCGCGCCGGGTTTCAGGCCGATCAGGTCGGCCACATGCTCCAGGTGGTTGTCAAAGCGCCCCACCATGCCGCAAATCATGGCGTCGGCGTCGCCCAGCTTGATGGCCAGCGCGCCGATGGTGGTGGCCGAGCGCCGCACCGCTGCCTTGGCCATCTCGGGCGTCACGCCCTGACGGCCCATGGCTTGGTGGTAAGCCTCCCAATACTGGCGGAAGCGCGCGTCATTGTTGGGGTCGATCACCGCCACGTCCTCGCCCAGTTTGAGGCGCAAGCCCGCCCGCTCGATGCGGGTGGCGATGACCTCGGGGCGGCCAATCAAGGTCGGCTTGACGATGCCTTCGTCCAGCGCCACCTGCACCGCGCGCAGCACGCGCTCGTCTTCACCTTCGGCATAGATCACCCGTGCCGGGTTGGCCTTGGCCGCGGTGAACACCGGGCGCATGAACATGCCGGTTTGATAGACGTAACGCTCCAGCGACTGGCGGTAAGCGGCCATGTCGGCAATCGGGCGCTCGGCCACGCCCGAGTCGGCCGCCGCCTGAGCCACGGCTGGTGCGATGCGCAAAATCAAGCGCGCATCAAAAGGCTTGGGGATCAGGTAGTCGGGGCCGAAATGCAGCTCTTCGCCGGCATAGGCGGCGGCCACTTCATCGCTGGTCTCGGCCTTGGCCAGGGCGGCGATTTCACGCACGCAGGCCAGCTTCATGGCCTCGGTGATCTTGCTGGCGCCGCAGTCCAGCGCACCACGGAAGATGTAGGGGAAGCACAGGACGTTGTTGACCTGATTTGGATAGTCGGAGCGGCCGGTGGCAATGATGCAGTCGGGCCGCACCGCCTTGGCCAACTCGGGGCGAATCTCCGGCTCGGGATTGGCCAGGGCCAGGATGATGGGGCTGGCGGCCATGGTCTTGACCATCTCTGCCGTCAGCACGCCCGCGGCCGAGCAACCGAGGAAGACATCGGCACCGTTGACCACATCGGCCAGCGTGCGCGCGGCGGTCGTCTGGCAATAGCGCTGCTTGGATTCGTCCAGCTTGCCGGCCTTGGCGTCATCACGTTCAGACTGGATCACGCCCTTGGAGTCGCAGACAAAAATATGCTTGCGCTGCACGCCCAGGCCCACCATCACATCCAGGCAGGCAATCGCGGCGGCCCCAGCGCCAGAGACGGCCAGCTTGACGGTGGCGATGTCCTTGCCCACCAACTCCAAGCCATTGAGCAGCGCGGCGCTGGAGATGATGGCCGTGCCATGTTGGTCGTCGTGGAAGACCGGAATATTCATGCGCTCTTTGAGCTTCTTCTCGATGTAGAAGCATTCGGGCGCCTTGATGTCTTCCAGGTTCACGCCGCCCAGGGTGGGCTCCATGGCGGCAATGATCTCGACCAGCTTGTCGGGGTCGCGCTCGGCCAATTCGATGTCAAACACATCGATGCCGGCGAACTTCTTGAACAGGCAGCCCTTGCCCTCCATCACCGGCTTGGCGGCCAGCGGGCCGATATCGCCCAGGCCCAGCACGGCCGTGCCATTGGTGATCACGCCGACCAGATTGGCGCGCGAGGTGTAGTCGGCGGCTTTGAGCGGGTCGGCCTCGATGTCCAGGCAGGGATAGGCCACGCCCGGCGAATAGGCCAGCGAGAGGTCGCGCTGGTTGGACAATGCCTTGGTCGGGGTCACGGCAATTTTGCCGCGAGTCGGGCTGCGGTGGTACTCGCGGGCGGCGTCGCGCAGTGCGGCCTCAGCCGGGGACAAAGACTTGTTGTTCTGTTCGCTCATTCCCTGCTCTCCTGGAAATTGGGAAAAATCAAAGTTCCGGGAGGTTACATCGGCAAGCATGACCCGCTGATGCCGAGAGTTTTGTCTTTCATGCAAAGACGGCAATACGCCCAGCGCATAGACCGAGGGCTCAGGCCGCCAGATTCTCAGGGCCTTGAATCGGCAAACGCAGGGTGAAACAGCTGCCCTGCCCCGGGCGAGACTCCACATCGATGCGACCTTTGTGCTTCTTGATGATGGAGAAAGACAAGGAAAGCCCCAGCCCCGTTCCCTGGCCCACCGGCTTGGTGGTGAAAAAGGGCTCGAAGATGCGGTTCACCACGTCCTCAGGCATGCCGCAGCCGTTGTCGCGCACCGAGATGCAGGCCCACACGTCCTCGACCCAGGAGCGGACATGGATCTGCCCATCGCGCTCGATGGCATGGCCTGCGTTCACCAAAAGATTCATCAAGACCTGATTGATCTGCGCAGACAAGCAGTACACGGCGGGCAAGTCCGCCAGGTCTTTGTGCACCTGGGCCTTGTAGCGAATCTCGTGCATCAGCATATTCAGCGTGGACTCGATGCCTTCGTTCAGATCAGCGAACAGCCAGTCCGAGGCATCCACCCGGGAGAAGCTGCGCAAGTCCTGCACGATGCGCTTGACCCTTTGCAGGCCGTCCGTGCTTTCTTGAATCATCTGGGGCAAGTCTTCGGCCAAAAAATCCAGGTCCAGGCTCTGCTCCAGCGTGCGAGCCTTTTGGCGCAGCGCTGTTCCGGCATCGTCGGCGCCTGCGGCATTGGCGGCGCGGTAAGCCTCGACCAAGCTCAACAAATGGCCGACATCGCGGGCCAAGGTGCCGAGATTGCTATTCACAAAACCAATTGGATTGTTGATCTCGTGGGCAACCCCGGCCGCCAGTTGCCCGATGGAGGCCATTTTTTCTTGCGCAGCCACCTGGCGCTGCAATTCGCCCAGCTTTTCATAGGCTCTGGCGTTGTCCATGGCCACGGCGGTGTAGGCGCACAAATTCCGAAAGATCAACTGCTCATTCGCCCCAAAACACTGGGCCTGGGGCCCCAGCACCCGCATCACCCCAATGACGCGCTCGGCCACTTGCAAGGGCGCCACCATGCATTGGCCATCGATCAGCAGTTCGGTGCGGCTGCGCAAGGCCCGGACGCAATCGTTCGACACATCCGTCATCGCAATGCTGGCGCCGAGCGCAGACCTATCGGCGCAACCCAAGGCGCATTGCAGCAGGTCGCCGCGGTCGTCGAGCAAGAACACCGCCAGCTGGCTGCTTTGCAAGAGCTCCTGAACATGGCGCTGCAGGACCGCCAAGACCCGGTCGACATTGAGCTGCGCGGTGATCTCTTTGCCACTTTCCCCCAGGTGCAGCAGCACCGAATGCAGGTTCTGAAATGCCTGTGAGCGCGCAGACTCGGACTGCGCCAGTTGACGCAAATGCTCTTGCTCGGCGCGCGCGCTCTCCACCTGGTGCTGAACATGCAGCATGGCCGCCTGCTTGCCGGATTCTTCGGTGAAGACCTGCTGTCGCACCTCGCTGGCGCGCTGGCTCAAACCGTAGGCGGCTTGATAGTCGTTTTGCGCCGCATGGGCTGCGGCGGCGCTCTCCAACAAGGCCGGCGGGAGACGGTAGCCCGGCAAGCGCTCGGCCTGCTCCAAGGCTTGTTGCAACCAGGCCAGCACCGCCGCCGACCCGCAGCCACTGGCCTGATCAATCTCCGAGAGCGCCCAAAAGATATCGACCAAAGTGCTGCGCTCGCGCTGCTGCTGCGCGAGCGCACGGGCTTGCAGCGCTGCATCACGGGCCGCATCCAAACGCCCCAGCTGCAACAAGGCGCGAGCTTGCCCCAGCGCGGCGTCGGTTTGCATGTCTTTGGAGTCCACCGATTGCGCGCGCTCGGCCAGCAAGAGGAAATGCTGCAAAGCACTCTCGTTCTCATGCAGGTCCAACTCAATCTCAGACAAGTACTTGAGCGCCAACATGGCACTGCGGTTTTGCGGATGGTCCAGCAACAGGGTCTGGCACTCCAGCAGCAATTCACGGGCCGACGCCAACTGGCCAATGCGACGCATCGCGTCGCCCGTCTGGGCCAAGGCCAGCGACAGCGAGCCCGGCCAAGCCGCTTGGCGCGCCAGACTCAGACCGCGCTGCAGCCACTCCACCGCCTGGGCATAGTCGGACATGCTGGTGAAGGTGTAGCCCAGATTGGAAGCAATCGACATCGCGCGCCGCAGCTGCCCGGATTCGACCGACCAGCGGTAGGCCTCCGCCAACCATCGCGCCGCCGGCGCGAAATCGGCCGACAGGCCACTTTGCAGGCCCCGGTAGTCCGCCAGGGCCGCTGCGCAGGCCGGGCTGAGCCCCTCCGTACTGCGCGGCAGGCGCTCGTCCCAGGCTTGATTGGCCAGGGTCTGATCCCGAAACAGCTCAGAACGCGCCAAGGTCAGCTGCAGCATCAAGACGCGTTCAGGGTCCGCCAGTCGCTCGGCCCATTCGATGGCCGTCAGCAAGCCTTGGCGCAGCAACTCGGCCTGGCCCCGATCTGCCGCCTCGTAGTGGCGCAGCCAGTGCACATCGCACAGCCCGCGCCAATCCTGCAGCGTGCCAAACTGCTGCTCTGCCTGGTCCAGCAACTGGTGGGCTGGGTCCAGACGCATGCCCAGCAAAGCCACTTCGGCCTGCACCAAGCGCATACGCGCCGCCATGCGATTGCAGCTCGCGGCATCCATAGGCTCCAGCGCCAAGCGCTCCAGCACCGTGTCTGCAAGCCGAAGGGCTTGCTCGCTGTCTTGCTGTCGCAGACACCAGGCCTGCGCCGCCAACTGCTCGACGCCGGTCTCGGCCACCCCGCTCCCCGCCATGGCAGGCTCTTGCGTCGCCTTAGACGGGAACAATTCGAGATCGCCAGACCAGCTCATAGGCTCACCCTGCTTCAACAGTGTGGAGAGCCTACGCCCAGCCCTCCCGGCATGAGCAGACCGAGGCTTAGCCAGCTGCAGCCGCCGTGAACGATGTCACGGTGTGTGGCCGCTCGCCGGGCCGCCGCGGCCCGGGCGGGCAAGTTCAACGCGACTCACCGCAGCCCTCTTCATCGGCCGAAGCCAGCACCACGCGATCGCGGCCTTCGCGTTTGGCGCGGTACATGGCTTGGTCGGCGCAGCGCATGGCTGCGTCGACGCCGGCTTCGCCTTCATCATGCCGGGCGGCCAGCGCCACGCCAAAACTAGCGCTGACCCGCAACCCTGCGGGCCAGTGCTGTTCGCTCAAGAGCTTGCGCAAGCGCTCGGCCACCTCGACGGCCTCCTCCGCCGTGGTCAGCGGCATCAGCAGCACAAACTCCTCACCGCCCCAACGGGCCAGCAAATCCTCGCGCTGGATGTGGCGCTTCAAGCAGTGAGCAAACTGCTTGAGCACCTCATCTCCGGCATCGTGGCCCAAGCTGTCGTTGATGGCTTTGAAGTGATCGATGTCACTGAAGATCACGGCCACGGGGAACATCAACTCCTCTTGCGCTCGCATCAGCAAGCGCAGGTCATGCTTGAGGCCCAAACGGTTGGAGACCCCGGTCAGGGCATCGTGATGCGCCTTGGCCTCGTACTCGCCCGAGATCATCTGTAAGCGGGCATTGGCTTTCTTCAAGGCCCGCTTGCCCCGCAAGGCCTGGTCGAGCTTGCGACGCGAGCGACGCCAGTCCCACAGCAAATAGCCGCTCATGCTCAACATCCAGACCGCGATGATGGCCAAGCGGAATTGGGCCGAGCCCACCCACAAACCAACAAACTCCACCGCTTCCAGCTCAATGCGATAGGCGCCCGGCTGCACATTGCCCGGTGTTGTCAGAGTCAAAAGAACGGTGCGATCCAATTGGGGGCCCAGCAGATGCACCGGCAAAGGGTGCTCCTGCACCCACCAGGACGCCACCATGAACTGATCCAAGCGAAACTCGACCGGCACCGCCTGCGCCGCCGGGTCGAACACCACCTCATGCGGCTTCAGGTCCGCGTCTTGACCCGAGCTGGAATAGGCCGGATCAAAGTGCCGCAAAAACACCCGAATGCGTTGCTGGGGTTCGGGGCCACTGGCGCGCACCCACAGGCGCAGCTTCTCGAATTGGGTGAGGTCCAGCCCCTGCTGCAATTCACCGAGCTGCACCTGCAAGGCGCAAAAAGGCCACTCATAGCCCGGCCGCATCTCACATTGCAGCGCCCAGCCACCCGCATGACGCACCAGGCTGGCGCGGCTTTGGCCGCCTTCGGCGCGGTCGTCCACGGCTTCGACCCAGTCTTGCCGGTGGGAAGCCGCATCCAGACGCAGGACCCGCTGCATCCAATAGGCATTGGCATACAGCGCCGCCAGCGTCGCGAGCAGCAATCCCAACAAAAGTCGGCGCAGCATCATGCCGTTTCTGCCCGTTCAGGCCGGACCCTCATCGAGCGACACGGCCTCGTGCCACGTCGCCCCCTCAACACCCTCAGGCCTGTTGCGCGCGACGGGCCAAAATCTCAAACGCAGGCAGGGTCTTGCCTTCCAAAATTTCTAGGAAGGCGCCGCCGCCGGTGGAGATATAGCCCACGTCTTTTTCGATGCCGTACTTGGCGATGGCCGCCAAAGTGTCGCCACCACCGGCGATGCTGAAGGCGCTGGAGGCCGCGATGGCACGTGCGATGGTTTCGGTGCCTTGCGCGAAGGCATCAAACTCGAACACGCCGACCGGGCCGTTCCAAACAATGGTGCCCGCCGCTTTCAGCTGCTCGGCCAGCTGCGCCGCCGTCTTGGGGCCGATGTCCAGAATCAAATCGTCGTCGCCCACATCGGCCGCATCCTTCACCGTAGCCGGGGCATCGGCGGCAAAGCGCTGCGCCACCACCACATCCACGGGGATGGGCACGGCCGCGCCGCGCGCCTTCATGGCGTCGATCACGGCCTGAGCCTCGGCCACCAGATCCGGCTCCGCCAGCGACTTGCCGATCTTCAAACCCGCGGCCAACATGAAGGTGTTGGCAATGCCGCCGCCCACGATCAAGCCGTCGACCTTCTCGGACAAGGCCTTCAGAATGGTCAGCTTGGTGGAGACCTTGGAGCCCGCCACGATGGCCACCAGCGGCCGCTTGGGCGCGCTCAGCGCCTTGCTGATGGCGTCAATCTCGGCGGCCAGCAAGGGGCCAGCGCAAGCAATCTTGGCGAACTGAGCAATGCCATAGGTGGTGCCTTCAGCGCGATGCGCGGTGCCGAAGGCGTCGTTGACAAAGATGTCGCACAGAGCGGCCATTTTCTTGGCCAGCTCTTCGTTGTTCTTCTTTTCGCCTTTGTTGACGCGGCAGTTTTCCAGCAGCACCAGCTCGCCCGGCGCCACCGTGACGCCATCCACCCAGTTGGCCAGCAGCTTGACCTCGCGGCCCATCAGCTCGCCCAAGCGTTTGGCCACCGGGGCCAGCGAGTCTTCGGGCTTGAACTCGCCCTCGGTGGGGCGCCCCAGGTGCGAGGTGACCATGACAGCCGCGCCGGCCTTCAAGGCTTGCTCGATGCAGGGGATGGAAGCGCGAATGCGGGTGTCTTCGGTGATCTGGCCGGCATCGTCTTGCGGCACGTTCAGATCGGCGCGGATGAACACGCGTTGGCCGGCGACTTTGCCCTGACTGATCAGGTCGGTGAAGCGAATGACGTTCATGAGAGTCTGCAATCAAGAGTTGGAAATCGGTGGCAGCCCGGTGCAAAACCCAGCTGCAATGCCCGCTAGCTTACCAAGCCGAACCGGCCCCGCTTGCAACAAGCGGGTTACCAGCCCAGGCCGATGCGCAAGCTGAGCATGACCACGCTGCCGCTGATGATGGTGCCCAAAATGCCGCGCTTCCAGAAGAAGTAGGCGGTGCCCACCGCCACGGCGTACAGACGCGCGTCTTTCCAGGTGTCGATCAAATGGCCTTGGCTCATCACGATCTCCGGCGCGATCACTGCCGCCAACGCTGCCAGCGGTGCATAACGCAAGCCCTGCTTGGCCCAGTCGGGCATAGGCAGTTCTCGCTTGGGGATCATGAAGAAACCGCGTGTGATCAGGGTGATCAAGCCCATGCCCACAATGCCCAGCGCCACCCAGCCTTCACTCATGCTTGAGCCCTCCTTCGGGCAGCCAGTGCTCCATCAGCAAGCCCGCCGCCACCGCCGCCGCAATGGCCACCAAGATATTGAGTCGCAAGGGCAGGCCATAGGCCGCCACCGCCGCGCAGCAAGCCACGCCGCCCGACACCCAGGCGTTGCGATCCTTCAGCAGCGAGAAGGCCAAGCCCAGCAGCGCCAGCACACCGGCAAAGCCCAAACCCCATTCGGTGGGCACCTGGTCCGCGGCGAAAATGCCAATGATGGACGGCACTTGCCAAGACACCCAGGTCCAGCTGGCGCCGCCCCAGAAATATGGCAGGTGATCCGAGCGATGCTGGCTGGGCTCTGGGAAGCGCCGCATGAAGGCAACGTAATTCAGATCTGCCGCGAAATAGCCCACCCCCAGGCGCTGCAACACAGGCAGATGGCCAAAATACATGCGCCACTGCACGCTGAAAATCACAAAGCGCAAATTGACGCAAAACGCGGTGGCCCACAGCACCCACAGTGGCGCGCCACTGGCCAGCAGCGGCAGGGCCGCCAGCTGCGAGCTGCCGGCAAACACCACCAAGCTCATCAACAGGGCCAGCGGCACCGACAGGCCGCTCTTGACCATGGCCACGCCGGTGACCAAGCCCCAGGCCGAAATGCCCAGGCCGATGCCCATCATCTCGCGGGCTGCGTTTTTGAATTCGGGGTGGCGCCAAGTCGCCGCGATAGAGCTGCTCATGGCCTGATTGTCGCCGGATGCGCGTCACCCCTTGTCGCGCCGGCCTTGCAAGCTCGGCGCGTCGGGCGCATTGCGCCCGCTCAACAGCCTTTAGCCCTTGCTTGAGCTCAGTTCAGCTTGGTGATGTTGCCGTGGCCCGCAATCGAAGTGCTGAGCTGCGGCGAGCCAAGGTAGGCGATATCCCCCGAGCCGGCGATGGAGACCTTCAAGGTCTTGACGGCATGCACCGTGGCGCTGCCGCTGCCGGCAATGCTGGCCCGCACCTCTTCGGCCTGCAGCTCGCGCGCATGCACATCGCCCGACCCGGCCACCGACAAGCTCAGGCTGCCGGTGCGGCCGCGCGCCTTGACATCGCCGCTGCCGCTGACTTGCAGGCCCAAACGCTCGCTGTTCAAGTCGACCAGATCGACATCGCCGGAACCGGCAATGCTGATGTCCACATTGGGCGTTTTCATCGCTTCCACCCGAACGTCGCCCGAGCCCGCCACCGCGATTTTGCGCAGCTGCGCAACTTCCACCGTGATTTGCGGTTCGGTCTTGCTGGACCAGCTGTAACCCTTTTTGGGCGAAATCTCCAGGGTGCGCCCCTTGCTGCTCTCGACCACGCGGGTCTCAATCAAGGGCAAGATGTTTTTGTCCGCCTTCAGCTCGAACTGGCTGTTGGGGCCTTGGCGCACCGTCACCTTGAAAGAGCCGGCCAAGCTGATGCCGTCAAAAGCACCCAGATCACGCGTCTCCGTCGCTGCCTCACCCGAGCCCTTGACCCGCTCGGAAATCCCAAAGGTCCAAGCCTGCGCGCCAGCGCTCAGCCCGAGGCTTGCAATCAAGGCCAGAGAAGCAATGCGACGATTCAGCATGATGGTGAGGCTCCTGTATGAAGTGATGTTCTAAACCAGTGCCGCCATCATCTCGACATTCAGGCCGCAGACCATGCGCCGAGCGACAGGATGCAGGCCGAGAGGCGCAGAAAGCAAAAAAGCCACGGCGAATCGTCACCGTGGCCCGTCTTTTGCGCGGCCTATGCTCGCGCGTTCCCTTCCCGCAACTCAGTGCGACGCCGCTTTGGCCTTGCCGTCTTTGGCACCCTCCTTGGCCTTGGGTGCGGGCTCCTCTTCCTCATCGGTCTTGGGCTTGACCGTGGAGGGGCGCGGCACGACCGGGGCCACGCCCTCGATCTTGTTCTCGCGCATGTACTCGTCCATTTCCTTCCAGCCGTTGAAGACCGCGGCCTTGTTGGCCTTGGGGTTCAGCACATAACAGTCTTCAATGGCGCGCAAAGCGTGCCGGCAGGCACTGCCAATGGCTTTGCCGTCTGCTTCTTTAGCGGCTTGCGCCTTGACCGGATCTTCAATCCCGAGCTGATCGCAGGCGGCGAGCGGCAAGGCGGCTGCGAGCAGCGACAGCCGCAACAGCCAGGCTTTGGAACGGAGAGCCACGTTTTTCATGCTGGGTTTATCGGCGCGCAGGGCCAGCTCTTGAGTGCAGGGCTTCACCGCTTCAGCGCCGCTGCTGCGCCATGGCCATCAGGCGCGCCACGCGCTCTTCGGTGGCCGGGTGGGTGCTGAACAAGCCCGCCAGCCCTTTGCCAGAGAGCGGGTTCATGATCATCATCTGCGCCGTTTCCGGGTGGCGCTCGGCGCCCTCCATGGGAATGCGCTGGGCAAAGTTGTGAATCTTGGTCAGGGCGGAGGCCAGCGCCTGCGGGTCGCCGGAGATCTCGGCGCCGCCTCGGTCGGCTTCAAATTCGCGAGCCCGGCTGATGGCCATTTGAATCACGCTGGCCGCCAGCGGCGCCAACAGGGCCACCAAAAGACCCACGATGGGGTTGTGGCTGCGGCCCTCGCTGTCGCGGCCGCCAAAGAACATGGCGAAATTGGCCAGCATGGAGATCGCCCCGGCCATGGTGGCGCTGATGGTGCTGATCAAAATATCGCGATGTTTCACATGGGCGAGCTCATGGGCCATCACGCCGCGCAGCTCCGAAGAGGACAGCACCCGCATGATGCCGGTGGTGGCCGCCACCGCGGCGTTCTCGGGGTTGCGTCCGGTGGCAAAGGCATTGGGGGCGTCTTCATCAATGATGTAGACACGCGGCATCGGCAGCTCGGCCTTGGCGGCGAGCTCTTTGACCATGGCGTAGTACTGCGGCGCCGAGGTCTCGTCCACCTCGCACGCGCCGTACATCTTCAGCACCATCTTGTCCGAGTACCAGTAGCTGAAGAAGTTCATGCCCAGCGCGACCAGCAGCGCCAGCATCATGCCGCTTTGCCCACCGATCATGCGCCCCAGCACCATGAAGAGTGCTGTGATCGCCGCCATCAAGATGGCCGTCTTCATCAAATTGAACATGCAAGTCTCCCCCTTCAGGCAGGCCCAACAGGGCCAGCGCGGCCGATGATAACCAAGCCCAAGGCGGGCCTTCACCCTGCCTGATGTCGGGCCGCCGCGGCGGTTTTTCAAGCCGACCCAGACCGGCTTCGAGGGCTCAAGCGCCGAATCGATCGCCCACTTGGATCGGCCGGGCCTGCAAAAACGCCGCCGCGGCCAAGCGCTTGCCGCCGGCGCGCTGCAGCTCGGTCAAGCGCAGCGCGTGCTGGCCACAAGCCACCAGCACACCAGCCTCATCAACCCGCAAAACAGTGCCCGGTGCGCCGCTCAGGCCCGATGCGAGCTCGCATTCCCCGTGCCAGCATTTGATCGGCTCGCCGCCCAAGCTGCTGAGCCCGCCCGGGAATGGATCGAAGGCGCGCAGCCGACGGGCAATCTGCGCCGCGTCTTGCTGCCAATCGATCTGCGCCTCGGCTTTTTCGATTTTGTGGGCATAGCAAACACCTTCGGCGGGTTGGGGCTTGGCTTGCAAGTCGCCACGCCCGGCGCGCTGCAGCGCCTCCACAATCATGCGCCCGCCCAAGCCGGCCAGCTTGTCATGCAAGCGGGTGGTGGTGTCGTCCGCGGCAATCGGCAATGCGTCCATCAGCAACATATCGCCGGTATCCAGGCCCGCGTCCATCTGCATGATGGTGATGCCCGTCTCGGCATCCCCGGCCTCAATCGCCCGGTGGATGGGCGCTGCGCCGCGCCAGCGCGGCAACAAAGAGGCGTGGATGTTGAGGCAGCCCAAACGCGGCAAGTCCAAGACCCATTGCGGCAAGATCAGGCCATAAGCGGCCACCACCATCACATCGGCTCGGGCATCCAGCAAGGCCTGGCGCGCCGCGGCGGCGTCCTCGGGGTATTTGCCATCCAGCCGCAAGCTTTGCGGCTGCGCCACCGCAATGCCGTGCTGCAGCGCCAACTGCTTGACCGGCGAGGCCTGCAGTTTCATGCCGCGCCCGGCCGGTCGATCCGGCTGGCTCAGCACCAAGGGGACAGTGAAGCCGGCCTGCAGCAAAGCGGCCAGGGCGGTCGCTGCGAACTCAGGAGTTCCGGCAAAAACAAGGCGCAAGGGTTCGGTCATGGATTCCTTCAGTCAAGCCTGGGCACACTGGCGCAGGTACTCCACGGCGCGGGTCAGGCAAGACCTGACCCCGCCTTGGTTCAGCGCTTGCGACCCTCTTCTTCGCGGGTCTTTTTAATCATCTTGGTCTTGATGCGCTCACGCTTGAGCGGGCTCAGGTATTCCACAAAGACCTTGCCCATCAAGTGATCCATCTCATGCTGCACGCACACGGCTAGCAAGCCTTCGGCCTCAAACTCATAAGGATTGCCGTCGCGGTCCAGCGCCCGCACCGTGACCCGCGTGTGGCGCGGAATCTTGTCGTAGATCTGCGGCACCGACAGGCAACCTTCTTCGCCTTCGGTGAATTCAGCGCTGGTCTTGATCAACTCCGGATTGATCAAGACACGCGGCTTGTCACGCTCTTCCGAGGTGTCGATCACCACCACGCGCTCATGCACATCGACCTGGCTGGCCGCCAGACCCACGCCTTCGGCGGCGTACATGGTTTCCAGCATGTCATCGACCAATTGGCGGATGCGATCGTCCACCTGCGCCACGGGCTTGGCCACGGTGTGCAAACGTGGGTCGGGGTATCGAAGAATTTTCAGTTTGGCCATGGCTCTCGCGCTGTGGACTCGGCACAACGCCTGTTTGTAAGTGCTTGCAAGAGGGGTGAAAGCCCCCGTTATGTTCGTTGCGACGCCCTGTTTTTGGGGGCAGAATCGTCGCGACCCAGGGGGATTTTCGCCGAAGTGGCAAAACCCGGTGGACGCAGCCCCATTGCGGGCCCCTTTTTGAGATCCCAGCGCCCGGTTCTCGCCGACCGAGCGCCCCAACCACCCAGCAGGCCGCCTCCAGCGGCACAAGAGAGTGCTCGATGCCTTTTTGTGAATGCCCGAAGAATCTGCCCCCCTTGCGTCTGTCCTCGCCGGCGCGTCAGCAATGGCTTTCGGTGACCCTTCCTTTGGCTTTGTCATTGCTGAGTGCGCCCAGCCTGGCCCAAACCAGCCCCTATCCCATCACCGAACAGCAGCGCGCCACTGCCGCCCAAGTGGCCCAGGCCGGGGTGCCCTTGAGTGAGTTGGCTGCCGATGCACCCGAGTCTTACACCGTCAAGCGTGGCGACACGCTCTGGGACATTTCCAAGCTCTTTCTGAAAAGCCCTTGGCGCTGGCCCGAGCTGTGGGGCATGAACCGAGAGCAAATTGCCAATCCGCACCTGATTTACCCCGGGCAGGTTCTGCTGCTGGTGAAGGTGGACGGCCGGGCGCAGTTGCAACTGGCCCGCCCCTTGACCGGCACCAACGCCACACCCGGAGAAGACGGCAAACTGTCCCCGCGTATACGCGTCGCACCCAACGATGAAAGCGGCATTGCCGCCATTCCGCTCAATTTGATTGAGCCCTTCCTGAACGACGCGGTGGTGTTTGACAGCGACGAACTGGCCCGCGCGCCGCGCATCGTGGCTGCGCCCGAAGGCCATGTGCTGCTCTCTCGAGGTGACTTGGCTTATGCGCGAGGCGACTTTGGCCAAGCCTCGGACTTCCGCGTGTTCCGCAACACCCGCCCCTTGGTCGACCCCAGCACCCGGGAAATTCTCGGTTATGAGGCCCCCTATCTGGGGACGGCAGAGCTGATTCGCGGCGACCAGAGCCAAACCCTGCCCGACGGCAAGACCGAGATCGTGCCCGCCACCCTGCGCATCAAAACCGTGCGCCAGGAGATCGGTGTCGGCGACCGCCTCTCGCCCACGCCGCCACGCAGCTTCTCGCGCTATGTGCCACATGCCCCCGCTGCCCCGATCAGTGGCCAGATCATTTCCATTTACGGTGACGGCCTGAACGCGGGCCAAAACCAGATCGTGGCCTTGAACCGAGGCAAGCAAGACGGCATGGAGCGCGGCCATGTCTTGGCCCTGTGGCAGCAAGGTCGGCGCGTCATCGACAGCACCAGCGAGAAGCGCGAAGAACTCAAGCTGCCGGACGAGCGGCACGGCGTGCTGTTCGTGTTCCAGGTGTATGCCCGGGTGTCCTATGCCTTGATCATCTCGGTCAAGGACCCTGTGCGCGCCGGGGACAAATTCACCCAGCCCTGAGCACGCCGGGGCCAAAGCTCAAGACCGACAGGGATTGAACAATGCTGGCCCTGGACGAACTTGGCGCTTGGCTGCGCCTGCTGGAGACCCCAGGCATCGGGCTTGAAACCGCCCGCCGTTTGTTGAGCCAAATGGGCTCGCCCCAGGCCGTGTTTGCCGCCACGAGCGATGACTGGGGCCAGCTGCTGAATGCGCAGCAGCGGGCGGCCCTAAGCGCGCCGCCACCCGACTTGGATCTGCAGGTGGAAAAAACCTGGGCCTGGCTGCAAGCCGGCGAAGGGCGAGATATTTTGGTCTTGGGCGACCCCGACTATCCCGAAGCCCTGCTGCAGACGGCCGACCCGCCGCTGCTGCTGTATTTGCAAGGGCAGCGCGCCCTGCTGAACCAAGCCAGCATCGCCATTGTGGGCAGTCGCAGCCCCACGGCCCAAGGCCGCGACCATGGCCGCCAGTTTGCCCAAGCCTTGAGTGAGGCGGGGCTTTGCATCGTGTCCGGTCTGGCGCTGGGCATTGATGGCGCGGCGCATGAGGGCGCTCTGCGCGGCGCGGGCAAAACCATCGCGGTGCTGGGCACGGGCCTGGACATCATCTACCCGAGCCGCCACCGCAAACTCGCCCAGGAGGTGCTCGCCGAGCAAGGGCTTTTACTCAGCGAATATGCGCTGGGCACCCCGCCGCTGCCACCGAATTTCCCGCGCCGCAACCGCATCATTGCAGGGCTCAGCCAGGGCTGTTTGGTGGTGGAGGCGGCCTTGCAGTCGGGCTCACTGATCACCGCCCGCTTGGCCAGCGAAGCCGGACGCGAGGTCTTTGCCATCCCCGGCTCCATCCACTCCAAGCTCAGCCAGGGCTGCCATGCCTTGATTCGCCAAGGCGCCAAGCTGGTCGAGAATGCCCAAGATGTGCTGGAAGAATTGCCGGCTTGGCTGCAGCTCGCGCCCGCCGCCAACATGCCTTTGAGGCCCGACTCAGCGCCCTTGCCCAGCGCGGCCGAGCCGGCTGGCCCGCAGCAAAAGCTGCTGGCTCTGATGGGCTATGACCCGATAGCACTCGACAGCCTGCAACAGCGCTGCGGCTGGCCGCTGGGTGAGCTCAACACTTGCTTGCTCGAGCTTGAGCTGGCTGGCGCGGTGGCGCGGCTGCCGGGGCAGTTGTTCCAACGTCGGGCGCAGGTCTAGTCCGGGAAAACTCGGGCCTTCACCCCCCATGGCACGGGGCTTTTCCAGGCATTGGCTTGCCAAGGCCTGGGTTATCATGAAGCCATGTTTGACGTGCTGGTCTATCTCTACGAAACCTATTGGCGCCCTGACGCCTGCCCCGATCATGCCCAGCTGACGCGCAAATTGTCGGCCGTGGGCTTTGAGCGTGAGGAGATTCAAGAGGCTTTGTCCTGGCTGGACGGTTTGGCCGCCGGGGCCGCCTCTTACCAGGGCACCCAGGGCCAGCAGAGCCTGCGCGTCTACTCGGACAAGGAGCTGGACCACCTCGGCGAGCCCTCGGTCGGCTTCATCAGCTTTTTGGAATCCGCCGGTGTCTTGCCGCCGCCGATGCGCGAAATGGTGATCGACCGCGCCATGGCCATCTCCGGTGCGCCCATGGACCTGGAAGACCTGAAAATCATCGTGCTGATGGTGTTTTGGAGTCTGGGCGAAGAGCCCGATGCCCTGATCCTCGACGAGCTTTTCGTCGCCCCCGAAGACCGCTTGATTCACTGAGGCCGCAGGCTGGCTCGCAACGAGGCCGGCAAAAGCGTCTTAATTCAACAAACGGCCGGGATCGGCATCCAACTTGGCCAAGGCATTGCGCGTGGCCTTCACCGTCAACGATTCATCTTGCGCGGGCAGCAGCAAGCCCGCCTGCAAGAAGGCCGCCATGCGCTTGAGCGGGAACAAGACGCCACGGCCGCTGGCCGTCACGAACAGCGCCATCTGCCGGCGTGTGCCCCGCCAGGCCAGCTGCACCGCTTCATTGCGATTGCGGTAGTCCAACATATACCAACCGCCGACTTGCAGCTCGCGCGCCCAAGCCAGCATCGCAGGCGTGGGGTCGGAGCCGCCTTCGGAGACGACCTCCATGCCTTCGGATTCGTGGCCGGAGAGATCGCGCACCAGACCTTCATCCAGATGGATCTCGCCATCACCTTCGGGCAACATGGCTTCCAGTGTTTCCAGCTGGTCC
This sequence comes from uncultured Burkholderiales bacterium, assembly GCA_945952065.1. Lineage (GTDB taxonomy): Bacteria > Pseudomonadota > Gammaproteobacteria > Burkholderiales > Burkholderiaceae_C > Paucibacter_A. The sequence continues at coordinate 261,311 of CAMFGY010000002.1, forward strand.
ATCAATTCGTCGAGGCGCTCACGCGGGATCTCGGCCGTCTTGGCGGTGAAGGCAGCCGCCAGGGCATTGTTGAGCACCCGAATCTGCTCGTCCTGTTTTTCTGCAGGCAGTCCGGCTTGGCCCATGCCCTCGCGCAAGGTCTTCAACAAGGGCGGCAAACGACGAATGACTTCCGCCCGCTCTTCGCGAGACACTTTGGCGCTGGCCGACCAGATCAAATCTGCCGCAGCCCGCTTCATCTGACGGGTGGCTTCGGACTGGGCGCCATCGCGCACCGCAGCCACGGCCAAAACATCGGCCCAGACGTGGAACAAGAATTCCCGCACGCCGTCTTGAACCGGCACCGCATTGAGCATTTTGCGCAGCTCGATGGTGTACTGGATGGCCAGGGTTTCGCGCTGCTCCACCTGCTGCGCCAATGAAACGCCCAAGCGCGTGGCTTGGTTTTCGTGCTCAAAATAGTTGTCGAGGAACTTGGCAAACTCGGTGAGCACCGTCTGGAAGACGCGCCGCCCGGTGTCCGGATAGGCCTCCACCACCTGCACCACCCGTTTGATTTCTCGCTCCAGCGGGTCGCCCCCGCCCGCCGTGCTGCCGGCATTGCTGCCGGCGCTGAAACCCATCACGCAAGAGCCCATGCGGTCGATCAATTGACGCGCCGGGTGATCGGTGGTGGCAAAAAAATCGGGCTCACTCACGGCTACCCGCAGCACCGGCATCTGCAAGCGCGCAAACCACACCCGTACCGAGGCCGGAATGCGCTCTTCCATCAAGATGCTTTGGAACATCATGGCCACCAGCTCAATGGTGGCGCGCTCGGCGGGCGTATCCGCCGCCTGCTTGAGCACTTGCTTAAAGGCTTGATTGCGGGCGCGCAAATCCTCCAGCACGGCAGGCGCAGGCAGGTCGGCGCCTGCTGCAGCGCCAGCCAAAGCCGTCACGGCCGGCGCACGCTGCAAGGTCTCTTGCGCATGTTTGATGGCGGCAGACAGGCGCTGGTTGGCGGGCACAGCCGTAGTCGCGCCCATCATGCCGGTTGCGGCCCGAGTCGCCTCCAAACGCGTCGCCGCAAAGGACGGCACTTGATGACCGACGATTTTCTGCAGCAAATGCAGCACTTCCTCGGCCTGACTGCTGGCCGGGCTGCGCACCGAGGCGGGCGCGGCCCCACTGGGCAGACTGGGCAAGCCGGAGTTGCCTCGGATTTGACCGGCGGCGCGCGCAGCCCCTTCCGATCCTTCGCTGCCACCCGCCGCACTGCCGCCATGGCCAGAGCGGCGAATAAAAGGCCGCAAATCCACCTCGGGCAAGACCTGCTGAGCCAGCAGCCAGCGGTTCACCTCGTGATAAGCCTCGCCCAGAATCTGCGCGAATTCCTCATGCAACTCATTGCGCAGCATTTGCCAATCGGAGCTGCTGAGTCCGCTGCGCGCCCAAGCATCCAGCACCAGTTTGGCGACCACATTGGCGCGCAACAAATCTTGTGCCGGCAAATCGTCTTGCTGCTCCAACTGCTGCAGTCGGGTGCGCAGATCGGTGAACTCCCAAGTGGCCCGATCCATCATGGCCAGGGCCAGGCGCGAGGCGGTGATCTCGCGTTCGATGATGTCATCGTCCACCAGCGCCATCATCTTGCTGCTGGGGGCTTCGCCAGCAGCAGCGGCAGCTGAGGCGCCATGGTTGTCGATGATGCCGTAGACCGCCGCATGGCGCAGGCCGCTGATCACGCCCGCCTGCCAAGCCGGGCCGTGGCGGTTCCAAGACTGCACGCCATCCCGGCGCGCCACCATCACCGCGTATTCGGCCGGCTGCAAGAGCAGTTGGGCGGCGGCCTCGTTGAGCGCCTGCCCCAGGCCCACCATGCCTTGCACCAGAGTTTCGACGTAGATGCGCCGAGCCTGTGCGGCCATGGCCTGGTTGCGAGCGACGGCGGTCATGGCGTCAAACAAAAAGGCTGATCAGGGGCAAGCTCATGCGCAAAGACTCTACACCACCGCTCCGGCGTTCGGATCATCCGGGTCGCCCTTGTTGACCGGCGCGCTGACCAAGTCTTCACGCTTCACGCCCAGCCACATGGCAATGGCCGCAGCCACAAAGACCGAGGAGTAAATGCCGAACAAAATGCCGATGGTCAGCGCCACGGCAAAGTAGTGCAGGGTTGGGCCGCCAAAAATCAGCATCGACAAGACCATCAACTGGGTCGAACCGTGCGTGATGATGGTGCGGCTCATGGTGCTGGTGATGGCGTGGTCAATCACCTCTTGGGTGTTGAGCTTGCGGTACTTGCGGAAGGCTTCCCGCACCCGGTCAAAAATCACCACCGACTCGTTCACCGAGTAGCCCAGCACCGCCAACACCGCGGCCAGCACCGACAGCGAGAACTCCCACTGGAAGAAGGCAAAGAAGCCCAGGATGATGACCACGTCGTGCAAGTTGGCGATGATGCCGGCCACGGCAAACTTCCACTCGAAGCGGAAGGCCAGGTAAATCATGATGCCGATCACGGTGACCAGCAGCGCCTTGGCGGCGTCTTGCGCCAACTCAGCGCCCACGGCCGGGCCCACCACTTCGCTGCGCGAGAGCTTGATCGGCTCCGCACCTGCGGCGTTGACGCACACCTGCTTGCTGATGGCCTCGCCCTTGTCGCTGACGATTTGACGCTGGCTGATGCTGCCACTTTCGGCCTTGCACAAAGCACCAAACACCATATCGACCTGCTCGGTCTGCTTGATATCGGGGCGCAGCGGCAGGCGGATCATGACATCGCGGGTGCTGCCAAAGTTCTGCACCTGGACTTCACCGAAGCCCAGCTTTTCCACCAGCTGACGGGTCTTTTCGATCTGGGCGGCTTGCGCGTACTCCGTCTCGATGACCGTGCCGCCGGTGAACTCAATGGAGAAGTGCAGGCCGCGTGTGATCAGGAAGAACACGGCGGCGGCAAAAGTGAGGAAGGAGATGACGTTGAAGATCAACGCATGCTTCATCAACGGGAGATCCCGCTTGATACGGAAGAGTTCCATGTTTTCTCGACTCCCTAGGGCTTATTTGGCCGCAGGCTGTTCGGCCTCGGGTTCAGGTTTCCAGATCTGCCCGATCGACAGCGATTTGAGTTTCTTCTGACGGCCATACCAAAGATTGACCAAGGCACGCGAGAACACCACCGAGGAGAACATCGAGGTCAAGATGCCCAAGCAGTGCACGATGGCAAAGCCCTTCACCGGGCCCGAACCAAAGGCCAGCAGCGCCAGACCGGCGATCAAGGTCGTCACATTGGAGTCCAAGATGGTGGCAAAGGCGCGCTCGTAGCCGATATTGATGCCGGCTTGCGGCGACATGCCGGCGCGCAGCTCCTCGCGGATGCGCTCATTGATCAGCACGTTGGAGTCAATCGCCATACCGAGCACCAGCGCAATCGCGGCAATACCGGGCAGAGACAAGGTTGCTTGCAACATCGACAAGACCGCCACCAACAACAAGAGGTTGAAGCCCAGGGCCAGCGAAGAGAACACGCCGAAGAGCATGTAGTAAATGCTCATGAAGATGGCCACGGCCACAAAGCCCCAGGTCACCGACAAGATGCCCTTCTCGATGTTTTCCTTGCCCAGGCTGGGGCCGACGGTCTTCTCTTCAATGATTTCCATCGGCGCGGCCAGCGAGCCGGCGCGCAGCAGCAGCGCGGTGTCATTGGCCTCTTGGGTGCTCATGGCGCCCGAGATCTTGACCCGGCCGCCGCTCAGCTCACTGCGGATCACGGGCGCGGTGACCACTTCGCCCTTGCCCTTTTCGAACAAGATGATGGCCATGCGCTTGCCGATGTTCTCGCGCGACATGTCCTTCATGATGCGGGCGCCCTTGGCGTCCAGCGTCAGGTCCACCGAAGGCTGGTGGTTTTCATCAAAGCCAGGCTGGGCATCGGTGAGGTTTTCACCGGTCAGCACCACTTGGCGCTTGACGATGATGGGGCCGTAGCCGCGGTCCATGAAGCGCTCGGTCCCAAAGGGCACCGGGCCAGAGCCGCCCAGCGCGGCCTGCGCTTCGGCGCCGTCGTCCACCATGCGCAACTCCAGCGTGGCGGTGCGGCCAATGATGTCCTTGGCCTTGGCGGTGTCTTGCACACCCGGCAGCTGCACCACCACGCGGTCGCGGCCTTGCTTTTGAATCACCGGCTCGGCCACGCCCAGCTCGTTGACCCGGTTGTGCAAGGTGGTGATGTTTTGATTCAAGGCCGCGTCTTGCACGGCCAGTTCCGCCTTGGGCTTGAGCGTGCCGGTCAGGCGCAGGTCCAGGCCATCGGCGCTGGGCACCCATTGCACATCGGGCAACTGGCTGCTCAAGACATCTTCCGCCTGCTTGCGCACCGCTTCTTCGCGGAAGGCGATCACCACGGCATTGCCATCACGGCTGATGCCGGCGTGACGGATGTTCTTGTCGCGCAGCATGGTGCGCGCATCACCGGTCAGCGACTCGGCCTTCTTGGTCAGCGCAGACTTCATGTCCACTTGCATCAAGAAGTGCACGCCGCCGCGCAAGTCCAGGCCCAAGTACATGGGGAAGGCATGCAGCTTGGACAGCCATTGCGGCGAACGCGACAGCAGGTTCAGCGCAACGATGTAAGAAGGCTCGGCCGGGTCGGCATTGATGGCCTTGTTGATGGCGTCCTTGGCCTTGATCTGGGTGTCCAGGTCGCCAAACCGGGCCTTGATCGAGTTGCCCTCCAACTGCACGAAGTCGGGCTTGATCTGGGCCTCGGCCAAGGCCTTCTCGATGCGGCTGCTCAGCGCCTCATCGACCTTTATGGTGACCTTGGCACTGGACACCTGCACCGCAGGCGCTTCACCGAACACATTGGGCAGGGTGTAGATCGTGCCGATCAGCAAAGCGAGCACCAGGATCGCGTACTTCCACAGCGGGTAACGGTTCATAGGAACATCCTCTCAGGCCCGGCATGTGCAAACCGGCGCCCTCCCAGGCGCCGGCTGCGTCAGACCGGGTTGCCGCCGTTTGCGGCGGCTTGGCAACAATGCCGAATCTCGGCTGGGCTTAAGACTTGATGGTGCCCTTGGGCAGCACTTGCACCACCGCACCGCGCTGCACTTGCAGCTCAACGCCAGCGGCCACTTCCAGCGACAAATAGCTCTCGCCGACCTTGCTGACCTTGCCCAGCAAACCGCCCGAGGTGACCACTTCATCGCCCTTGGCGATGGCGTCGATCATGGCCTTGTGTTCCTTTTGGCGCTTCATTTGTGGACGAATCATCACAAAGTACAGCACCACAAACATCAAAACCAGCGGCAACATGCTCAGCAGGCTGGACTCAGCACCCGCAGCAGCGGCCGGTGCGGCCTGGGCAAACGCATTGGAAATAAACACAGCAAATCCCTTTGGAATGAAAACGTCGCCCAGCACTCGGTGCGCAGACACGGGCGCGGCGGTCGAACAAGCGGCGGATTGTAAGCGCCCGGGCTTGGCGCGCTTGATGACGCAGGGCCCCTCACTTACCCGCAGCCATCTGGGGTTGACAGCCTCGCTTCGCAAGGTTATCGTTAAATATATTAACGGCATACCAACGGAGATCCCATGAGCGCCAAATCCCTGCCCCAAGCCCGCCCCGAACTGCCACGCTGGAAGGGCATCTTCCCGGCCGTGACCTCCAAGTTCAAACCCAATGAAGACCTGGACGTGGCCGAGATGGAGCGCCACTTTGAGTTCCTGATCGCCAACGGTGTGGATGGCTTGGTCACCGGCGGTTCGCTGGGCGAAGCCAGCACCCTGACGCTGGAAGAAAAGCTGGAAGTCGCAGCCACCGCCGTGCGCGTGTCTGCAGGCCGCGTGCCGGTCTTGGCCAATGTGTCGGAAACCAGCACCCGCAATGCGCTGCGCTATGTGGAAGGCGCCAACCGCATCGGCGTGCAAGGCCTGATGCTGATGCCCGCCGTGCTCTACCCGGCCGACACCCGCGAAGCCATCACCAATGTGCGCACCATTGCCGACGCCGCCCAGCTGCCGGTGATGATCTACAACAACCCTGTGTCTTACCGCGTCGACCTCAAGCCCGAGGACATGGTCGAGTTGGCCGATTGCGAATGGCTGGTCGCCATCAAGGAGTCGACCGACAACATCCGTCGCGTCACCGACTTGCGCAACACCGTGGGCGAGCGCTACCAGCTCTTCATCGGCGTGGACGACCTCAGCTTTGAAGCTCTGGCCCTGGGCTGTGACGGTCTGCTGGCCGGCCTGTGCACCGCCTTCCCGGCCGAAACCGTGGCGATTTACAAGCTGATGCAAGCCAAACGTTACGACGAAGCGCTGAAGATTTATCAGTGGTTCATGCCGCTGCTGCACCTGGATGTGAGCGCCAAGCTGGTGCAAAACATCAAGCTCGCCGAAACCATGGCCGGTGTGGGCAATGAAAACGTGCGCCGCCCGCGTCTGCCGCTGGCCGGCGCCGAGCGGGAGCGCGTGATGGCCATCATCCAACATGGCCTGGACACCCGCCCCGACCTCAGCCGCTTGTTCTGAGAGCCTGCCCACAGCGACCGAGCCGGTGAAACCCCGGGCCGCCACGGTGGCTCGGGCCTGCGATGATGCGCCCATGAAGAAGACTGCCGCACTCAAAGCTCCCGCCGAAGCACCCATCGCCGCAGGCGAACCCGACAAACGCCGCTTTGCCGACCAGGCCTATGACACCCTGGAATCCATGATCTCGACCCTGGCCCTGCGGCCCGGGGCACCGATTGTGGAAGCCGAGCTGATCGAGCACACCGGCCTCGGCCGCACGCCCACCCGCGAAGCGCTGATGCGCTTGGTGGCCAGCGGCCTGATCGTGCAGCAGCCGCGCCGCGGCCTCTTGGTCAGCGACATCCGCTTGGCCGAGCACCTGGACCTGCTGGAAGCCCGCCGCGTGCTGGAACGCCTGATCGCCGCCACCTCGGCGCGCCGCGCCACGCCCCAGCAGCGCCAGGATCTGCTCGCCTGCGCCCAGCAAATGATCGCCGCCAGCGAAGCCTCAGACTTGAGCGCCTATATGGCGGCCGACCAGGCGCTGGACCATGTCAACCACGCGGCCTGCCGCAACCCTTTTGCGGTGGCGGCAGTGATCCCCATGGCCATCCAGTGCCGTCGCTTTTGGTATGCCTACCAGCACCAAGGCGATATGAGCGAAGGCGCACGCTGCCATCTGGTGTTGGCCCAGGCGATTGCCGAAGGCGAGCCCAATGCGGCCGCCGCCGCCTCGGATGCCTTGATGGACTATTTACGTTCCTATGCCCAGGCGGTGATCGCCTGACACATTTCCCTCTCACACTGCGCAACAGCCATGCGATTCATTGACTCTCACACCGGCGGCGAGCCGACCCGCATTCTCATTTCCGGTGGCCCGGATCTGGGCTCGGGCAGCATGGCCGAGCGCTTGGCGCGCCTGCGCGACCAGCACGATGGCTGGCGCAGCGCCCTGGTCAACGAGCCGCGGGGCTCCGACGTCTTGGTGGGCGCGCTTTTGTGCGAACCGGTCGACCCCGCCAACGCCTGCGGCGTGATCTTTTTCAACAACGTCGGCTATTTGGGCATGTGCGGCCACGGCACCATTGGCTTGGTGGCCACGCTGGCCTATCTGGGCCGCATCGGCCCCGGCGAGCATCGCATCGAGACCCCGGTGGGCGTGGTCACCGCGCGGCTGGACGCCGATGGCGGCGTGACCGTGGCCAATGTGCCCGCCTATCGCCATGCGCACCATGTGGCCGTTCAGGTGCCGGGCCATGGCCTCGTGCACGGTGATGTGGCCTGGGGTGGCAACTGGTTCTTTCTTTGTGAAGACCATGGCCAGACCCTGACACTGGCCCATGCCGAAGCGCTCACCGATTTGTCCTGGCGCATCCGCGAGGCCTTGAGCGCGCAGGGCATCACCGGCGCGAACGGTCAATTGATCGATCACATCGAACTGATAGCCCCGCCCCAAGACCCAGCCAACCAGGGCCGCAACTTTGTGCTGTGCCCCGGCAAAGCCTATGACCGCTCGCCCTGCGGCACCGGCACCAGCGCCAAGATCGCCTGCCTGGCGGCTTCGGGCAAATTGGCCCCGGGCCAAGTCTGGCGCCAGGAGAGCGTGATCGGCAGCGTGTTCGAAGCCAGCTACCGAATCGATGCCCGCTGCGCGGCCGAGGGTCAGGTCTTGCCTTCCATCTCGGGCCGGGCCTTTGTCAATATGGACGCCACCCTGGTGTTCCAGCCCGGTGACCCTTTCGCCTGGGGCATCCAACAAAACGCACGCGCGGGCGCTGCAGCTTGAGCTCCGCCGCGCTGAAGCAGCGCCGCACCGCGGATGTTTTGATCGTCGGCGCCGGCATCATTGGCGCCGCCTGCGCGCGGGAGTTTGCGCGCCAGGGTTTGTCGGTCGCGGTGATCGAACCCGGCGCCTTGGGCGGCGGCGCCACCGCGGCCTCCATGGGCCACCTTTTGATTGTGGACGACGAGGCCGGCGGTGCTGACGCCGAATTCAAACTGACCCAGCGCAGCCAGCAACTCTGGGGCGAATGGCTGGCCCAAGCCCCGCAACGCGCCGAGCAGGTGGAACACCAGCGCTGCGGCACGCTCTGGATCGCCGCCGACGCCGAAGAGCTCGCCCTGGCCGAGCGCAAGCATGCGTGGTATCGGCAGCAAGGCTTACCTGCTGAAATGCTCGACGCCAAAGCGCTGGCGCGCGCCGAGCCGCTGCTGCGCCCAGGTTTGAGCGGCGCCCTGCGGGTGGCCGACGATGCCCGCGTCTACCCGCCCAAGGTGGTGAGCCGCTGGCTGGAAGAAGCCCAGGCCGAAGTGATCGAGGGCGAAGTCCAAAGCTTCGACGGCAGCAGCGTGCGCTTGCGGGATGGCCGCCAACTCTGGGGCGCCATGACCGTGCTCTGCGCCGGACTAGCCAGCCAGCGCTGGCTGCCCCAAGGCTGGCTGCTGCCCAAAAAAGGCCATCTGGCCATCACCCAGCGCGGGCCTCAGGCCGTGCAGCACCAATTGGTGGAGCTGGGCTACATCAAAAAAGCCCATGTGCTGGATGCCGACACGGTGTCCTTCAATGTGCAGCCACGCCCCGGCGGGCAGTTGTTCATCGGCTCTTCGCGCCAGTTGGGCGCCCAAGCCTGCGCCGATCGCGCACTCGACCCACCGATGCTGAAACAAATGCTGAGCCTGGCCTGCGACTATGTGCCGGCCCTGGCCCATATGAGCTTGTTGCGCTGCTGGACCGGGGTGCGCCCGGCCAGCCGCGATGGCCAGCCGCTGATTGGCGCCCACCCAGAGCTGCCGCGTGTCTGGCTGGCCTGCGGGCATGAAGGCCTGGGCATCACCACCTCTTTGGCCACGGCCGAGTTGCTGGCCGAACTGGCCCTGGGCCGCCCTTGCACGCTGGACGCCAGCGCCTTTTCACCGAGTCGATTCGCATGAGCGCGCCTGCCCCCACACCCCCCTCCTCCCACACCCTCACCGTCCTCATCAACGGCCAAAGCTGCCAAGTTCCAACCGGCTGCAACGTGGCCGCAGCGATGGCGCACGCGGGCCTGAGCGGCACCCGCCGCTCACTCAGCGGCGAAGCACGCGCCGCCTTTTGCGGCATGGGTCAGTGCCAGGAATGCCGCGTGCGCATCGACGGCATCCCGCATCGCCTGGCTTGCATGACGCCCTGCCTCGACGGCATGCAGATCGAGACCGAAGCATGAGTACGCCCCTGAACGCGGATGTCATCGTGGTGGGCGGCGGGCCCGCCGGCATCGCTGCGGTGCAAGCCCTGCTGCAGGCCCAGCGCCGCGTGATCTGGGTCGACCAAGGCCTGCGCCCGGGCGGCCAGATCTGGCGGGCCGGGCCACCTGCTCCCTGGGCCCTGCGCCTGCAAACGCTGTTGACCGACCCGCATCTGCAATTGCTCAGCGGCCATGCGGTGATTGCCGTGGAAAGCCAGGGCGACTACCGGCTGCGCTTGCAAAACCTGCAGCAGCCGCAGGCGAACGGCATCGCGGTGCAGGCCCCGCAACTGCTGCTGGCCTTGGGGGCAAGAGAGCGCTTCTTGCCCTTCCCGGGCTGGACCCTGCCCGGGGTCAGCGGCGCCGGCGGCTTGCAAGCCCTGGTCAAGAACGGCTGGCCGGTGGCGGGCCGACGCGTGGTGCTGGCCGGCTCGGGGCCCTTGCTGCTGGCCTCGGCCGATACCGTCAAAGCGGCTGGGGCGCAGGTCTTGTGTGTGGCCGAGCAAGCGCCGCGCGCCAGCCTGCTGGGCTTTGCGGCGCAGCTGCCCATGGGCAAGCTCGCTCAGGCGGCTGGGCTGGCCTGGCGTTTGCGCGGCATGCCTTACCGCCCCGGCACCTGGGTGAGCCGCGCGATCGGGAGCACCCAGCTTGAAGCGGTGCAACTCAGCAATGGCCGTGAGCAATGGGAGTTGCCTTGCGATGCCCTGGGCGTGGGCTTTGGCCTCTTGCCGAATATCGAGTTGGCCGAGCTGCTGGGCTGCCGCATCGAAGCGGGCGCGATTGCGGTCAGCGCCGATCTGCAGACCTCCTTGCCCGGCGTGTACGCCGCGGGTGAATGCACCGGCATTGGCGGCGTGGACAAAGCCCTGGTGGAGGGGCGCATCGCCGCCCAAGCGCTGTTGGGCGCATCGACGGCCTCGCTGCGGCGCGCCCATCGCCAGGTGCAAAGGTTTGCCGAGCTGCTGCGCCAGCGCTTTGCCCTGCGGCCCGACTTGCTGCAACTGGCGGACGCCAAGACCTTGGTGTGCCGCTGCGAAGACGTCAGCCTGGGCGAGCTCAAAGGTCAACGCAGCTGGCGCGATGCCAAGCTGCAAACCCGCTGCGGCATGGGGGCTTGCCAGGGGCGTATTTGCGGCCCAATGACCGAAACCCTGCTCGGTTGGCCTGCCGGCAGCAGCGGGCGCGGCCTGCGCGCCCCCTTACAGCCGGCGCCGCTGCATTGCCTGATCGACGAGTGAGCTGAACGAGTCATGCGATGCGCATCCATCCGTCATCGCAGCGTCATGCAAAAAGGCCCTAATGGCCGACTTGCTCGGGCCTGCCGAACCCCGATTCGGACACAGGCCATTTGTGCTGCGCATTGACGACAGAAGCCATGTGGACCCCAGAACGTCACGACAAAATCATTTCTCTGCTGAATGAACGACAACGCCTGACCACCGACGCCTTTGCGATCGAATTGGGTGTCTCCAAAGAAACCGTCCGACGCGATTTGATTGAGCTGGAGGCTCATGGCAAGCTCAGCCGGGTGCATGGCGGCGCGATCCCCTGCGCACAAAACAGCGAAAGCCTGGCCGAGGCCAGCTACCAAGACCGTCTGCGCTTGCACCAACCCGAGAAGCGGGCGATGGCCCGTGCCGCGGCCAGCTTGATCCGCCCGGGCAGCACCTGCTTTATCGATGCGGGCTCCACCACCCACGCGCTGGCGCTGAGCCTGTTTCATTCGGGCCGGGATCTGCGCGTCATCACCAATTCCATCGAGATCGCGCGCACGCTCTCGGCCTGCAGCGAGATCCAAACCCATCTGCTGGGCGGCGAGTTGCAGGCCGAAGTACCGGCCACCTCGGGGGAATTCACCGTCAGCGAGATCGCCCGCTTTTACGCCGACTTTGCCTTGATTTCACCCACCGCCTTGAACCCCGAATCTGGAGCCCAGGATTACGCCTGGCATGAGGCCCATGTGGCGCGTGCCATGCTGTCGCGGGCCCGCACTTGCATCATGCTGGCCGATGCCAACAAGCTCGGCATCGACAGCCGCATGCAGATCTGCCCCAGCACCGCGATTGATGTGCTGGTGACCGATGAACGCGCCGACCCCGCCATGCTGGAGCGGCTGCGCAATGCCGGTGTCAAACAAACCATTTGCGCACCGGCTTGAGAAATGCCTTTAGGGCTGCGTTTCCACCGGCAGATTGGCCGCGCGCCACTCCGGGAAGCCACCGCGGAACCAATGCACCTTGGTGTAGCCGGCCTTCACCGCCGCATGGCTGGCCTTGAAGCTCTTCCAGCATTCCGGGCCATTGCAGGCAAACACCAACGGCGCGTTTTTGTCGGCGGGCAATTTGCTCAGATCGAACTTGTCCTCGTCCGCTTTGAAGTCCGCTTCCTTGGCGCTCTTCTCCACATAAGGCACCAGCTTGGCACCCGCCGCATGGCCGGCTTTGAATTCCACATCGTTGCGGGTGTCGATGTACTGGGCACCGGCCTTCATCAGCTGCGCCACGGCGGCGGCCTCCACCACGGTCGCCCCGGGCAAAAGCCGTGGCGTGAAGTAACCCAAGGTTGACACATAGTCAAAAGCGCTGGCCGCCACGGGCTGCAACTTCAAGCCCGTCGTGGCCGGCAAATTGCTGCCCAGCGCCGCCCGCAAGGCCTCGGGCTGTAAAGGCGAGCCGGGCTTGATGGCCACGGCCAAGCCGGGCACCACCTTGCTTTGCATCACCATCTTCAAGGGCTCGCCCGCCGCCACCCAGCGGTCAAACACAGCCCGCTCCACCGCCACCACATCGCAGCGCCGGATCTGCAAGCACACCAAGAGCGCATCTTGATAGCGGCTTTCGGTGATGGCCCCAAAGTGGCGCTTGATGGTGCTGTTGCTGGCATTGACCTCGCCGCGCAGCAAATAGGTCACCACACTGTCTTGCTGCGGCAGGCCCAGGCGCTTGCCGGCAGCCTCACTGAGATTGCTGATCGGGCTGCTGGTGGGCGCAGCCAGCACGGCTTGCACGGATTTGTCGACGCTGCCCACCGGCACATAGCCGTAACGCACCGCGCTGCCGATCACATGGGCGGGCGCCACAAACACATCATGCAGGCGCGAGCGGGTCGCCCCCAAATCGGCCGCCGCATCGGTGGATTGATTGATCACCATGCCGGCGGCGGCGCGCTCGCGGCGCAAAGACTGCTCGACCGCGGACTTCCAGACATTGAACACCGCGTAGCGCGACTGCTCGCCCTGATCCCCCGGATTGACCAGCACGCTCAGGCCTTCGGCATGCACAAGGCCTGGCGCAAGCGCAATGAAGCCGGCCGCAGCCAGACTCATCAAAGCCTTGCTCCAGCCCGAGCGGCCACCGCGCCCCCAGCGCGCCGCCTTGGCGGCTTCAGAGACGGCACAAAGCGCAGAGTTCCGGCGCATCGCGGAACGCGAAAAAGCGGCATGGTCATTCATAGGCTCGGAGTCTAGGCCAAGGCAAGAGCCTTGGCGCGAGGACATGGGCCCGACGTGCGCTTTATCACGCCCGATTCCACCCGCGATGCGGCAATGTCACAGGCCGCAGGCACGGGCACGCGGCTCAAGCGCTTTCTTTGGGCTTGGCGCAGGCCGGCTTGCACACCACCTCGGTACGCCCCAAGACCCGCTTCGACTGCAAATTGCTGGGGCTGCGGTGCTTGCCGCACTTGAAGCATGAGCGGGTGTGGCCGCTGCCGAGAAAAGGTGAACCGCCCAATTTGGACTCGTAACGCAGGCCGTTGTCGCTGACGCTGGTGTAGGTGTCTTTGCTCATTGCCGTCTATGGTTAGCCTAACCGACCCGCCACGCGAGGGGCGCAACAGATCCGGATGCCCTTTTGTGCTGCAAAGAATGCAGTCTCCTTACCCTCTGAACCCATAGTAGGCGGCGAAAGCGCGCTTTGACTACCTCGCTTGCCCGAGGTTTTGTCATATTTCGCATCCCACCCACACCAAACTAGGGGATTCACCGGGGCCGGGCCTCTTCATGCCGATGTTTGCGAAGCATTGCGACAATGGCGTGACATTCACGCCTTGCTTGGCAGCCTCCACATCGACCCATGGCCAAACTGTTTTTCCGTTACGCGGCAATGAATGCCGGCAAATCCACCGCCCTGCTGCAAGTGGCGCACAACTATGAAGAACGCGGCCACCGGGTGCGCTTGTTTTCGGCCCAGGTCGACGATCGCTATGGGCTGGGACTGATCACCTCACGCCTGGGTCCGCAGCGCGAGGCGGAGTTGTTCGGGCCTGACACCGACTTCTTGGCGCTGAACGCGGCGCAGCCCGGCGTGGCCTGTTTTTTGATCGATGAGGCGCAGTTTCTGAGCAAGCCTCAGGTTTGGGCTCTGCACGAATTGGCGCACACCCAGAACCTGCCGGTGATCTGCTATGGCTTGCGCACCGACTTTCAGGGCGAACTCTTCCCCGGCTCGGCCAGCCTGCTGGCCCTGGCCGATGAGATGGACGAGATGAAGACCATCTGCGACTGCGGCCGCAAGGCCACGATGAATATGCGTGTGGATGCCAACAACCGCAAGGTCACGGTTGGCGATCAGGTGGAGATCGGCGGCAATGCCCGCTACCGGGCCGTCTGTGGCCGCTGCTTCCGGCTGGCCTGAATTGCCCGCCACAAAGAAAAAAGAAGCCCGGAGGCTTCTTTTTTGAGGGAGCGTCTGCTCAAGGCTTGGCCAACTGCTCGTCGAGTTCTTTGCAACTCGGCGCGCACACCGGCTGGGATTTGCCCAATAGCTTTTTGGACTTCAGCATCGCGCGCGGGCGATGCTTGCCGCACAAAAAGCAAGACATGGTTGCTGCACCAAAGGAGGAGGTCGCCGCAAAAGGCGAGCCCGGTGCTTTAGAGCGGTAGCGAAGACCATCGGCTTCGATGGTCGTTTTAGTACTGTCCTTGGCCACGTCGGTCCTGATAGTGAGTTAGTAATAGCTCGCCGCAAAGCCTCGACCCTGTCTGGGGATCAAAAAGCGAATGCAAATTGGCGGATGCGCTATTTTCGCCTATTTGCGGCCACTCTCCCAACTGATGCGCGGCTCAGCCCCCGAGAGAGAGGGAGGGGATTCCCCTATTCCCCAGGCTCAGAGGGGCTTTTCGCGCCTGAATCGCCGCGGCCGGACTCGTCAACGCCCGGTAAAACGCGGCGCGCGACGCGCTTGCCAAGCCACCACCCCTTCAACCAAGTCTGCGGAGGCATTGGCACGTGCGATGTCCGCCTGCAAAGCCGGCACATCCAGCGCGCCACGGGCCAGGGCGTTCAAATGCTGCTTCATGCCCAGCAGCGCCAGCGGCGCCATGCCCAGCAAATCATCCAAAAGCAGGCGCAGCGCTTGATCCAAGGCCGCCGTGTCGGGCAGCAGCTGATCCAAAAAACCACTGGCCTGCATTTGCTGCGCATCCAAGGTGGCACCGGCCAAGAGCACGCGTTTGGCCCATGCCAGACCCAAACGGCTCACATAGCGCTCCAGGCCGCCCTGGTAGAAATGCAGGCCCAATCGTGCCGCCGGCACAAACATCTCGCAGGCCAGGGTGCCCAGGCGGAAGTCGCTGGCCAGCGCCAGATCGGTGGCGCCGCCATAGACGCCGCCGTGGATACGGGCCACGGTGATGGGGCGCGCCGCTTCCCAGGCATTGCTCAGCGCTTCAAACAAGGCCCCGGCATCCAGGCCGGGCACCGCGTCAATATTGAAGCCGCTGCAAAAATGCTTGCCCTCGCCGCTGAGCAGCAAGACCCGCACCCGCTCATCTTCATTGACCTGCTGCAACTGCTGCTGCAAGGTCTGCAGATCCAGCACCTCCAAACGGTTGGCCAAGCGAGGGCGGCGCAGCGTGATCCGCGCCAACGCGCCATCGATGTGTAAAAGAGGAGCCAGTCCGGGCATGGGGATTCGGGGAGGGAGGTGAACGCAGCGCGCAGTCTAGCCAGCGCCCACAGGCAAGGCGTCGGCCGCGGGCCCCAGCAAGGCCTGCAAGCCCGCCAGCCCCTTGCGGGTCAGGCGCATGGCGCGGCTGTCCAGTTCAGCCTCAAGCCATTGGCGCTGCAACAGGCTTTGCAAGCAGGCGGCGCCCAACGCGCCGCCCAGATGCGGGCTGCGGGCGCTCCAGTCCATGCAGGCACAAGCCAAGACGCGGCGCCCCGGTTTGGCCTGCAATTGCTGCATGTCCAAGCCCAGGGCGGCAAAACCAGCCAGCCCCGCATCAGTGAGGCGATAGGCCCGGGCTCGGGACTCATCCTCCAAGAGCCAAGCCTCGCGACGCGCATGGTCATGCAAGCGCACCGCCCACTGGCCCGCCAAATGGTCATAGCAGCGGCGGGCCTCGCGCAAATGCTTGGGGGTGCTGGGCTCAAATGCGGGCGAGGGCTGCTGAGCCCGGCCCGCTAAAACCAGCAAGGACTCCAAGGCCGCCGCGACCTCCGCGTCCGCCAAGCGGAAATACCGATGACGCCCCTGCGACACGCAGACCAAGAGCTCGGCAGCGAGCAAGCGATTCAAATGCGCGCTGGCCGTTGAGGCGGCTATATCGGCCAGGGCTGCCAGCTCGGTGGCGGTGCGCGCATGACCGTCCAGCAAGCTGCACAAGATTTTTGCCCGCGCGGGCTCCCCCATGCTGAGGGCAATTTCGGCCAAGCGGCCATCGGCAAAGCGCGGTGAGACATCCATATTTCGATGGTAGCCGAAGCATCAGCGACGGCCGGAGTCGACACTGCCGGGCATGAATTGTCCCTACGCCCACACCCCACCCTCGCCTCCCCTGCACGCCCTGAATGCCGCCCAAACAGCGGACACTGCGGCCCTGCAGTCCTTCTACCAAGACTTGAGTCGCCAGCCCCTGTTGCAGCGTGCCGACGACCTTGGACTGTGGATCGCCGCGGCGCCCCATTTGGTCCGACAAGCCTTGGCCCACCCCGACCTGGGTGTGCGCCCCCCAACGCAGCCCGTGCCCGAGCCTTTGCAAGGCCGTGCTTTTGGCCGCGTTTATGCCCAATGGCTGCGCATGCGTGACGACGCCGGCCATGGCGCCGAAAAAACCGTCTTGCAAGACATCTTGCGGGAACAAGTCACAGCGGGCTCGGCGCTTGAGGCCTGTGCACGCCGCCAAGCGCGCCAAGCACTGAGCCAGGGCTGGCACCACTGGCAGTGGCGCAGCGTGGTCGCGAGCGTGGGCGATTTGCTGGGCTTGCCGCTGGCCCCCCCTGCCGCGCAAGAAGGTCTCATGCAACAGTTGCGCGCCTTCGCTCAGGCCTTGCCTCCGCACGCGGGGCCGGCCGCCCTGGCGGCGGCAGACTTGGCCTGCGAGCGCCTGCGCGAATCGCTCAGCCGCCATGCTTCAGGCCCGCTTTGGCAAGCCTTGCAGGCCGAACGTTCGCGTCTGATTGATCCCCATGCGCATGCCCTGAGTCTGCTCTGGCAGGGCTATGAAGCCGGGGCCGCCCTGCTGGGCCAAGCCGCGCTGCAAACCGGCGCTCTGCAAAGCACCGACACACATGCCGAGGCGCTGGCCCGGCTGCAGCAGCCCTCCAAGCAACTGGGCCCCATCCACCACACCCGCCGCTGGGCACAGCGCGATTGCGAACTGGCGGGCCAGGCCTTGGCACGCGGCGAGGCCCTGCTGCTGGTCTTGGTCGGCGAAAACCAAGCCCTGGGCTATGGCCATGGGCGCCACCAATGCCCAGGCCGCGAATTGGCCTTGCACATCGGCGCGTGGTCGCTGCTTGAAGCCCAGGCCTTCCTAGGCGAGCAAGGCCAAACCCGCCCCTTGCCCGTTTGCCTCGGCTTTGAGCCCTTGCCGAATGCGCGAATTCCCATGCTGGGCGCCCAAACCCAATCCAATGCGAAGGAGAGCCAGTCATGATCGCCGTGATTTTTGAAGTCGAACCTGCCCCCGGCGAGACCGAGCACTATTTGCAGATCGCGGCGGACTTGCGCCCCTTGCTGCAAGACATCGACGGTTTCATCAGCATCGAGCGCTTCAGCAGCTTGAGTCAGCCGGGCAAGGTCTTGTCTTTGTCTTTCTGGCGCGACGAGGCTGCGCTGCAGGTTTGGCGCAATTCAGAGCCGCACCGGGCCAGCCAAGTGCTGGGCCGCAGCCAGGTCTTCCAAGACTACCGGCTGCGTGTGGCCCAAGTGCTGCGTGACTACGGCATGCACGCGCGCGAGCAAGCCCCTGCCGACAGCCGCCAAACGCTGGAAGGCCGAAGCTCCGCTGCATGAAGAGCGGCACGGAGGGAGGCGGGCAAACCGGGGCGGGTCAACGAAGCGCCCCAAAACAACTGCTACCCTGCGCCCAACGTCCAGGAGACCTTCATGCCGCAGCCATCGATCCGCTTGTTCACCCGTTTCGGCCTCTTGATGAGCGCCGCCTTGCTCTGGCCCTGCGCCGCGAGCGCCGGCGACAAGATTGGCGAGGTGGACACGGTGTTCAAGTGGATAGGCCCGGACCACAAAATCGTGGTCGAGGTCTATGACGACCCCAAAGTGCTGGGGGTGAGTTGCTATGTGTCGCGCGCCAAGACTGGTGGCATTTCGGGCGGGCTGGGGCTGGCCGAGGACAAATCCGAAGCCTCCATTGCCTGCCGCCAGACCGGCCCCATTCGCTTTGACAAGCCCTTGTCGCGCCAAGAGGAAGTGTTCAGCGAACGGGCCTCGCTGATCTTCAAAAAGCTGCGCGTGGTGCGCATGGTGGACAGCCAACGCAACACCCTGGTCTATCTGACCTACTCAGACCGGGTGATCGAGGGCTCGCCGCAAAACAGCATCACCGCCGTACCCGTGGATCGCAGCCTGCCCATCCCGCTGAAATAGCGGCCGGCAGCCGCCGGGCTACGGCGACTTCCTCTCCTCCTCTTGTAAGGCGGGGCGGCTTCCTCTACCCTGGGAGCACAGCCAAGGAGCCCGCCACCATGTCCCATTCGAGCGACCTCCCTCATGAGATGACTGCCGGGCGCGCCGCGTCCGGGCATCGCGATGCGGCCAAGGTTGCCGCGCTGCGCAGCTTGGCGCTGATCGGCCCGGCCGGTGCAGGCAAGACCAGCTTGCTTGAGGCCCTGCTGCAGCGCGCGGGCAGCATCAGCGTGGCAGGCAGCATCGGGCGCGGCAACACCGTCAGTGACCACGACCCGCTGGAACGCCGCTTGCAACACTCGCTTTACAGCTCGGTGGTGCACATCGACCATCAAGGCTTGCGCCTGCACGTCATTGACACGCCCGGCGCGCCCGATTTCATCGGCCAATCGCTGCCCGCCCTGGAAGCGGTGGACACCGCGGTGCTGGTGCTGAATGCCCAGAACGGGCTGGAGATGATGGCCAGCCGCATGCTGGAGGCCGCCGGCCAACGCGGCCTGTGCCGCATGATCGTGTTCAACAAGATCGACACCCCCGACCTCGATCTGCCGGCCTTGCTGGAGCAGCTGCGCAGCGTTTTTGGTCGCGAATGCCTGCCGCTCAATCTGCCCGCTCAAGGCGGCAGCCAGGTGCTGGATTGCTTCTTCAACATCATCGGCCAGACCGATTTTTCCTCAGTGGGCCAGGCTCACCAGGCCTTGGTGGAGCAGGTGGTGGAGGTGGACGCCGCGTTTGTGGAGCGTTATTTGAGCGAGGGCGATGTCGACCCGCGCGAATTGCACGCCCCTTTGGAGCAAGCCTTGCGTGAGGGGCATTTGATCCCGGTGTGTTTCACCTCCGCGCGCAGCGGCGCGGGCGTGGCCGAGCTGCTTGACGCCATGGAGCGCCTGCTGCCCAACCCCAGCGAGGGCAACCCGCCCCAGTTTTTGCGCACCGAGGGCGGCGAGACCCAGCCCTTGCTCGCACGCCCCGAGCCCGGCGCGCATGTGCTGGCGCATGTCTTCAAGATCATCAGCGACCCCTACCTGGGCAAGATGGGGGTGATGCGGGTGCACCAAGGCACGCTGACACGCAACAGCCAACTCTTCATCGGCCATGCGCGCAAGCCCTTCCGGGTCGGGCATTTGTTTCTCTTGCAAGGAGCCAAGCACATCGAGGTCGAACAGGCTTTGCCGGGTGAGCTCTGTGCCATCGCCAAGGTCGAAGACCTGCACTACGACGCCGTGCTGCACGACGCCCCGGAAGACGAGCACATTCACTTGAAGCCGCTGGACTTCCCGCATCCCGTGCATGGCCTGGCCATCAGCCCGGCGCGCCACGGGGACGAACAGCGGCTCTGGGAGATCTTGGCCAAGCTGGTGGAAGAAGACCCCTGCTTGCGCATCGAACACAGCGCCCAAACCCAAGAAACCGTGGTCTATGGCCTGGGGGAATTGCACCTGCGCATGTTGTTGGAGCGTCTGCGCGAGAGCTACAAATTCGAGGTGCAGACCCAGCCACCCCGGGTCGCCTACCGGGAAACCGTGTCCTCCCCTGCCGAGGGCCATTACCGGCACAAAAAGCAAAGCGGGGGCGCGGGGCAGTTTGGCGAGGTGTATTTGCGCGTGGAGCCGCTGCCACGCGGACAAGGCTTCGAGTTCATTGACGCGGTCAAGGGCGGCGCGATACCGGGCCAGTTCATGCCAGCCGTTGAAAAAGGCGTGCGCGCTGCGCTGGAGCGCGGCGTGGTGGCCGGCTATCCACTGATTGACCTGCGCGTGACCGTGTTCGATGGCAAACACCATTCGGTGGACAGCAAAGAAATCGCCTTCGTCACCGCCGGCCAGCGCGCCCTGATCGCCGCCGTCAAAGAGGCCCGGCCGCAGGTGCTGGAGCCCATGGTGCATATCGAGATCAGCGCCCCCGAGCATGCGGTGGGCGACATCACCGGCGATCTGGCCGGGCGGCGCGGTCAAGTCAACGGCACCAACAGCGTCTTGCCGGGCACTTTGATCGTGCAAGGCTTGGCACCGCTGGCCGAGCTGAGCAGCTATCAAACCCGCTTGAACGCCATGACCAGTGGCCAAGGCCGCTACACCGTACTTTTCTCGCACTACGAAGCCGTGCCGCCCAATACCCAGCAGCAGCTGATGGCGGCCTATCAGGTCAGCGACGAAGACTGAGCGCCAAGGCCCCGTGCGGGGCGGAAGATCAAGCGCCCTTTATCATTGGCGAATGTCATCTGCCCCCCTGGACGTTGCGCAGGTCCGTTTGGACAACGCGCTGCTCCTGTTCGAAGAGTTCGTCACCGCCACCGTCAAGCAGCCCGATGCAGCCACCCTGCGCGGGCTGGAGCGGCGCTTTGCCGAACGCCTGCAAATCCAGCCCAGCTATTGGAGCCAAATCAAGGGGCGCTCGCGCCAGATTGGCGAGCGCCTGGCCCGCCAGTTTGAACAGAACTGCCACAAACCCTCCGGCTGGATGGACCAGCCGCACAGCGCCAAGCTGCCCAAGACCAGCCCCCAGGCCCGCGCCGAGCAAGAAGCCACGCCCAGCGTGCCGCAGGATGACGATGAGCGCTTCATCGTCGGCTTGGTGTTGACCTACTACCGCCGCCACCCGCAACGCGCCCGCACCCGCTTGCTCGATTTGCTGGGCGAGGTCTTGACCCCGCCCGCGCAAACGGCCGCCCCCGCGCCCGCCTTGGCCAACAAGCCGCAGAACAAAGCCCTGCCGCAAGCCCTGCTGTCCAAAACGCCGGTCGCCCCGGCCAAGGCAGCGCAAGGTGGGGCCGCCGAATTGGACGAATGGCGCCGTTTGCAGCAAGGCATTGCCCCCTTGAAACCCAAGAAGCGCTGACAGCGGCAAATCCGGGAAGACGCCCTCCCCCTAGTTCCTTTATCAAATCTTGATAAAAGTACTTGCGCAAGATAAACAATCGTTTATCATTTGCGCAAGTCGCGGCGTTCACTGCTGCGGCGAGACCCGCATCATCAATGCCTCAACCGGGCAACAGCATGAGCACCAGGCCCATCGGCGCCTGCGCAGAGCATGCCAAGCCCACCCCGCCCGGTCCCGCCGGGCTTGATTCCACGTCGTCGCAGTTCGCTTGCTTGACCGCCGGGGCACCGGCTCGGTGAGCCGCTGCATGCCCAAAACCCGGCCGCCCCAGGGCCGCAAAGTTCCCGTCCACCGCCTGGCCATTTCAGCTCGGTGGTGCAGCCGCCGCATGGCCTTTTTGGTCCAGCGCTGTTCACTTGATCAGGAGTTTTTATGCCTCAGTTCACCGCCCCGCGCCCATCCCATTTGACGCTGCGTAAGCCACGCAATCCTTTGGTCGCGCCCGCTTTGATGCGCCACGCCGGCAAGCATGGCCAACACAAGCTGGGCAGCTCGCAGCGCCAAGCCGCGCGACGCGACCTGCAAAGACAAAGCCAGGAATTGCTGCAGCCCGACTGCAGCGCATGAATTGAACGGCCCCGCGGCACCACAGCCCGGCGGCCCGCACGGAGAACCATCATGAGATTGAGAGACTTGCACGGCCCCCACATCAGCCGGGCCGATTTTGAAACCAGCCATCTGCTGTGGCGCTTGCGCCTGAGCCACATCCTGCTGCGCGCCAGCGCCTTGCTCACCCGCTTGGCCGTGCGCCTGAGCTTGAGCCGCAAAAAGGCGCCGCCCGCCTTGGAGTTCTACGCCGAGGCCGGCGCCCCCGAAGGCGCGCTTTACGCTGACGGGCATTTGGTCGGCACCTTGCCCGGTATCCAGCGCCTGTGAGTCCCCGCCCTTGATGCGCGCCGGCGGCCTATACCGTGAATGGTTGGGCAATGCCGGCGCTTTTCAAGGGACCGCAGCTTGCACTGCGGCGCTAGGATTGGCCCAAAGCCGATCTCAACGACCATGTCCGCGACCATTGCCCTCATGCCCATGCACCAAGCCCCACCGGACTTGGCCAGTTGGACAGCCCTGTTCTGCAATGCCGAGATCCCGGTGCTGGCCGAGACCGCCGAGGCTCTGGACTTGCTGCGCCAAAACGAAGACGCCTGCGACGCCAACAGCCTGGGCGAGATGATCGCCACCGACCCGCTGATGACGCTGAAGGTCTTGGCCTATGCGGCCAACCATCGCTCCAGCCGGCTGCTGACCGACGCTGAAACCGTCACCGCCGCCTTGGTGCTGATGGGCATCACGCCCTTCTTCCGCGAGTTCGGCGAGCTGCCCACTGTGGAGGCCAAATTGGCCGCCCACCCCTATGCCCTGGACGGCTTGCAGCGCGTGCTGCGCCGCGCCGATCGGGCTGCCCGTTATGCCCTGGCCTTCGCCGTGCACCGCGTGGACCCAGATGCAGCAGTGATCCACAGTGCCGCCCTCTTGCACGATTTCGCCGAGATGTTGCTGTGGATCAATGCGCCAGAGTTAGCGCAACAGATTCGTTTGCGCCAACAGGCCGATCGTCATCTGCGCAGCGCGGTTGCGCAGCGCGAAGTGCTGCACATCGAGCTGGCTGATCTGGAACAAGCCCTGATGCAGGCCTGGCATCTGCCCGAGTTGCTGCGCCACATCACCGACGACAAGCGCGGCCATGACCCGCAAGTGCAATGCGTGAGGCTGGCGATTCGGCTGGCCCGCCACACCGCCGACGGCTGGGACGACGAGGCCGTGCCCGATGATCTCTGCGAGATCGCCAGTCTTTTGAATCTGAGCGCCGAGGCCACGCTTAAACTGCTGCACGAGTTCGACTGAGCGAACTCGCAACGTCACGCGCCCTGGCGGCGCCCGCAGGACCGAACATGGCAGGCCCCACCCAAGACTTCTGGCAACAGCGCTTCAGCAGCGGGCAAATGCCCTGGGACCGCGGCGCGCCACACCCACAGCTGCAGCGCTGGCTGCAAGACGGGCAGATCCAAGCAGGTCAGCGCGTGCTGGTGCCCGGTTGCGGGCAAGGCCATGAGTTGCTCAGCCTCGGGCAGGCCGGCGTGCATGCCCTGGGCCTGGACTACACCCCCGCCGCCGTGACCCTGGCACGCCAACGCATTGCCGAAGCGGGCTTGGCCCCCGAACAAGCACGCGTTGAACAAGCCGATGTGTTGAGCTGGCAAGCGCCGCAGCCGCTGGACCGGGTGTATGAGCAAACCTGCTTGTGTGCCCTGCATCCCGACCACTGGCGCGCCTATGCCGACCAATTGCAGCGCTGGCTCAAGCCCGGCGGCCTGCTGCTGGCGCTTTTCATGCAAGCCCGGCGCGACAACGCCGGCCAAGGCTTTATCGAAGGCCCGCCCTATCACGGCGACATTCAGGCCATGCGCGCGCTGTTCTCCAGTGATCGCTGGGACTGGCCAGCGCCGCCCTATGCCTCACAAGCGCATGAGCAGGGCTGGTACGAGTTGGCGGTGGTGTTGACGCGGCGCTGAGCCACCACCCAGGCAGCGCCTTGGCGATGCAGGGCTCGCCACCAAGCCCTGCGCTCACACCGGCACGGCGGTGGTGTTCTTCAATCGGTCCAGCACAAAGCTGGTCTTGCAGTCCTGCACGCTTGGGTGTTTGAGCAAAGTTTCGGTGATGAAGCGCGCATAGTGCGCCATGTCTTGCACCACCACGCGCAGCAAATAGTCCATATCGCCGGTCAGGGCGGCGCATTCCACCACCTCGGGCCAGGCCTGCACCGCCACGCGAAACAACTCCATCGGGTTGCGCTTGTGGCTTTCGGTGTGCTTCTCGAGGCGCACATTGATGTAAGCGGTGAGCCCAAGGCCCACGCGCTCGGGCGGCACCAGGGCCACATAGGCCGAGATCGCGCCCGATTCCTCCAGCCGCCGCACCCGCCGCAGCACCGCTGACGCCGACAGATTGACCTGGGCCGCCAGCGCGTCATAAGTCACGCGGCCATCGACCTGCAACGCCCTCAAAATGCGTCGATCAATCGTATCGAGCTGGATTTCGTTTTCCATACCAAATATTTTCGCAAATTTCCTGCGTGTTCAAGCCGTCGTGCGCCAGAGATCGCATGAATCCTGCGCCGCCAAACGCCTACAGTCTTGACCCATCGCAAGACTTTGTTGGAGAAATCATGGCATTCACCCCCTGGGAAAATCCGATGGGCACCGCCGGCTTCGAATTCATTGAATTCGCTGCCCCCGATCCGGCCGAACTCGGCAAGCTGTTCGTGACCATGGGCTTCACTGCCGTGGCCAAGCACCGCCACAAGAACGTCACCCTGTATCGCCAGGGCGGCGTCAACTTCATCATCAATGCTGAAGTCGACTCCTTCGCCCAGCGCTTTGCGCGCCTGCATGGCCCGTCCATCTGCGCCATCGCTTTCCGCGTGCAAGACGCCGCCTTTGCCTACAAGCGCGCACTCGAACTTGGCGCCTGGGGCTTTGACAACAAGGCCGGCCCGATGGAACTCAACATCCCGGCCATCAAGGGCATCGGCGACTCGCTGATCTACTTTGTGGACCGCTGGCAAGGCAAGAACGATGCCGCCGCAGGCGACATCGGCAATATCAGCATCTATGACGTGGACTTCGTGCCGCTGCTGGACGCCGAGGGCAAGCCCGTGCCCGCCAACCCCGTGGGCCTGGGCCTGACCTATATCGACCACCTGACCCATAACGTCTTCCGTGGACGCATGAAGGAATGGGCCGATTTCTACGAGCGCCTGTTCAACTTCCGTGAAGTGCGCTACTTCGACATCGAAGGCAAGCTGACCGGCCTGAAGAGCAAGGCCATGACCAGCCCCTGCGGCAATATCCGCATCCCCATCAACGAAAGCAGCGACGACAAGAGCCAGATCGCCGAATACCTGCACCTCTACCACGGTGAAGGCATCCAGCACGTGGCCATGGGCACCGACAACGTCTACACCACGGTGGAGCGCATGCGCGACTCTGGCGTGGAGTTCCAAGACACCATCAACACCTATTTCGACCTGATCGACAAGCGCCTGCCCGGCCACGGCGAGAACGTCGAAGAGCTGCGCCGCCTGCGTATCTTGATCGACGGTGCCGCCCATCTGGACGCCCCGAACGAGCTGCTGCTGCAGATCTTCACCAAGGAAGTCATCGGCCCGATCTTCTTTGAGATCATCCAGCGCAAGGGCAATGAAGGCTTCGGCGAAGGCAACTTCCAAGCCCTGTTCGAAAGCATCGAGCTGGACCAAATCCGCCGTGGCGTGTTGAAAGACGAAGCCAAGGCTTGATCACCTCGCACTGACGTCCCCGGCCCGGCTTTTAGCTGGGCCCCTCATGCCCCGCGCGACGCTCTCGCCCGGGGCATTTGTTTTTTTCCAAGCGCCCCTCATGGCAGCGCATGCCTCAGCCGACATTGGCTTTGAACCGGCGCCCATCAGCCTCAAAGACGTGGCAGGGACAAGAGCCCAAGGCCTCCACGCACGTTTGCCCCCGGAATCGCAAGGTGGTACAGACCACCGCGCCTCAATGGCTGCTCCCGCCCAGAGGCGCTATTGATTGACTTCTGTTCTCACCGGCGGAAATGTGCCCTTTGCAGTCTTAGATTTGGGCAACGATCAGTCCCCTTGGGGGCTCTACGTCGCTCCTGTCCCCCGCCCCGGGCTCCCGCCCGGGTCTCCTCCTTTACCTCGCGCCGCAGAGCCCCCAAGCGTCCTGATCCAGCACGGCCGTGCTACTTCTTCGAGGACGCGCATCGGTGGAACTGCCGAGTGGCGTCGGGGGTGTGATTCCGCGAGGTAAAGGAGGAGCCGGCGCCTGCAAGGCGACGGCGGGGGACAGGAGCGGAATTGCGCCCCCGGCGGCGCGCGGCACCCAACTCTCAAGCAACGTCCCCTCCAGGCATCTAGCAGAAGTTCGGAACTGGCAAGCACAAGCTGCGCTGCTTGGCAGCGCTTGACCTTTGGCGCGCGGGATGAATTCGCGCGGCTTGCGCCGATTTCGCATAAGCATGGTCAAAATCAGCAGCTGAAGGAACCCTGGCCTTGCGTAAGCTCGGCTTGCGTGAACCGATAAGGGCCTTGGGCCCCAACTGCTGCCGAATTGAGAGAGCCCTGCAAGACATGAAACGAACCCCTTTGAGCGCGGCATTGCTGTCGCTATGCCTCTTGAGCGCCGCCAGCCAAGCCCAGACTCTGCGCTGGGCCAGCGCGGGCGACCCGCTCACGCTGGACCCCTATGCCCAGAACGAGACCCTGACCAATGCCATCAACGGGCAGGTCTATGAGTTCTTGGTGACGCGCGACAAACAACTCAAGCTGGTGCCACAGCTGGCCACCGAGTGGAAACAAACCGGCCCGCAGAAATGGCTGCTCAAGCTCAGGCCCGGCGTCAAGTTCCATGATGGCCGCCCGTTCACGGCCGATGATGTGGTCTTCTCGATCCAGCGGGCGCGCCAACCCAGCTCACAAATCGCCATGTATGCCAATGCCGTGGGCGAGCCGCGCAAAATTGATGATCTGACTGTGGAGTTCGTGCTGCCGCAAGTGAACCCGATCTTTTTGCAGCACCTCAGCACCCTCTACATCATGAGCCGCGGCTGGGCCGAAGCCAACAAGGCCACCAAGACGCAAGACTTTGCCAACAAGGAGGAAAGCTACGCCGCCTTCAACGCTAACGGCACCGGGCCCTTCATCTTGGTGAGCCGCGCGCCGGACAGCAAAACCGTCTTCAAACGCAACCCCAACTACTGGGGCACGATTGAGGGCAATGTGCAGGAGGTGATCTACACCCCAATCAAGAGCGAGGCCACGCGCACCGCCGCCTTGGTCTCGGGCGAAGTGGACTTTGTGCTGGACCCCGCGCCTCGCGACATTGGGCGGCTGGCGCAAAACCCCGGCTTGAAAATCATCACCGGGCCCGAGAACCGCATCATCTTCATCGGCCTGGACCAGGGCCGCGACGAGTTGCTCTATGCCAATGTGAAGGGCAAAAATCCCTTCAAAGACCTGCGCGTGAGGCGGGCGCTCTACCAAGCCATTGACATCGAATCCATCAAAACCCGCTTGATGGACGGACAAGCCTCGCCCACTGGCGCCCTGGTGCCTTCACCGCTGGGCAGCTTCAATGACCCCGTTTTGGAAGCGCGCCTGCCTTTCGATTTGGCGGGTGCCAAAAAGCTGCTCACCGAAGCCGGCTACGGCGCCGGCTTTGAGTTCACGCTGGACTGCCCCAACAATCGTTACGTCAATGATGAGCGCATCTGCCAAACCCTGGCATCGCAATGGGCCAAGATCGGGCTGAAGGTCAAGGTCAACGCCCAGCCCAAGGCCTTGTTCTTCAACAAGGTCGAAAAGCTCGACACCTCGGCCTATTTGTTCGGCTGGGGCGGCGCCATCACCGACCCCGAAAGCATCTTCACCAGCCACTACCGCAATCGGGGCGACAAAGGCGTGGGCGAGTACAACCGCGGCAACTTCAAGGACGACGAACTCGATGCCCTGGTCGCGGCCTCCAGCCGCGAGCCCGATGAAACCAAACGTCAGCAATTGATCAAGCAGTCCCTCAAGCGCATGGCCGAACAAGTGCACTACATCCCCCTGCACCGCCAGTTCATCCCCTGGGCTGCGGCCAGCCATGTCTCGGTGGTGCACCGCCCCGACAACTGGCTGGAGTGGCGCTGGATCACCGTGGCGCCCAAGCGCTGATTCAGGCCAAGCTGCGCATTCCCGGGGCATCCCGCCCCGGGGTCAGAAGGCTTGTGCCTTACTGCTTGAGGATCCAGGCCACGCCTTCCTTGAGTTCGGCGTCGCCGATTTTTTCGGGCGGGTTGGGCGGCATGGGGATGGGCCCGTAGACGCCCTTGCCCCCGGCTCGCACTTTTTGCATCAAGGCAGCACTGGCGTCCTGACCCTTGTATTTGGCGGCGATGTCTTTGAACGAAGGGCCGACCAGTTTTTTGTCTTTGGCATGGCAGGCCATGCAGCCCGCCTTGTTCAAAGCCGCTTCATCGGCATGAGCAGCGGCGCCGGCCATCAGGCCCAGGGCGGCCACAAGCAGAGAAACAATGTGCAATTTCTTCATCACGGTGGACTCCGGTTGAGCAGGCCTGCGCGCCTGACTGGGCCGCAGGCCTGCGGGGGGCTCGTCAATACACGTCGTGCTGGGTGTTGTAGACGTTGAACTTGCCGGTCGGCGTGATCAGGCGGGGGTCTTTGATCACGGTCTTGAGCTTGAGGGTCTTGTCATCCACCACGACGATGGCGCTTTGCTTGTCTTTGGCGGACCAGACCGAGAACCAGACCTCATCGCCCGCCTTGTTGTACTCGGGCTGCACCACGCGTTTGGCGCCGTCGTCCTTGATGCCGGCCCATTCGGCAATCGGCAGCACCTTGAAGCCCTTGTCCAAGGCATTGATGTCAAACACCGCCACCGATTGCGAGATCGCGGCATCCGGGTTCAGCGGTGTGTCGGAATACAGATGCGTGGACTTGGGGTGGGTCTTGATGAACAAGGCACCGCCGCCCTGACCCTTGATCTGCGCCACTTCCTTGAAGGCGTATTGCTTGTGCTTGATCGGGTCGGTGGCCACCAGCGAGATCGCCTCATCGCCCAGGTGGCCGGTGCTCCAGACCGGGCCAAACTTGGGGTGAATGAAGTTGGCGCCGCGACCGGGGTGCGGGATCTTGCTGACTTCCACCAGCTTGACCAGCTTGTCTTCCTTGGCGTCCACCACGGCGATCTTGTTGCTCTGGTTGGCCGCCACCATGAAGTAGCGCTTGGAGCTGTCCCAACCGCCGTCATGCAAGAAGCGGGCGGTGCCGATCTCGGTGGTCTTGAGCGCGTTCAGGTCGGTGTAGTCCACCATCAAGGTCTTGCCAGTTTCCTTGACGTTGACGATGAACTCGGGCCGGAAGTGGCTGGCCACAATCGAGGCCACGCGGGGCTCGGGGTGGTACTCCTGTTTGTCCACGGTGTTGCCGCGGGTGGAGACGATCTTCAGCGGCTCCAGCGTGTCGCCCTTCATGATGACGTATTGCGGCGGCCAGTAAGAGCCCGCGATCACCAGCTTGTCTTCATAGCCCTTGTACTTGGACGCCTCGACCGAGCGCGCTTCCAGGCCGACGCGGATCTCGGCCACGTTGTCGGGTTTTTCCATCCACAGATCGATCATATTGATCTTGGCATCGCGGCCGATCACGAACAGATAGCGCCCTGATGCCGAGGTGCGCGAGATGTGCACCGCATAGCCGGTCTTGACGATATTGATGATCTGCTTGGTGTCGCCATCGATCAGCGCCACTTCACCGGTGTCGCGCAGCGTGGTGGAGAAGATGTTGTCGATGTTGTAGTTGTTCATCTTCTTGGTGGGCCGCTTCTCGGGCGGCACGATCACCTTCCAAGTGCCCTTCATATCGGCCATGCCGAATTCCGGCGGCGTTGGGGCTTCGTGCTGGATGTAGCGCGCCATCAGGTCCACCTGCTGCTCGCTCATTTCGCCCGAGGTCTGCCAGTTGGGCATGCCGGCGGGGGAACCGTAGGCGATGAAGACCTTCAGATAGTCGGTGCCCTTGCCCAGGGTGATGTCGGGCGTCAAGGGCTTGCCGGTCGCCCCTTTGCGCAGCACGCCGTGGCAGCCCGCGCAGCGTTCGAAATAGATTTTGCGGGCCACTTCGAACTCGGCCTGCGTCATCGGCGGGGCCTTGGGGTTGGTGCTTTGCACCATGGGCACATCGCTGAGTGCCGAGGGCGCGGCGTGGTATTTCACATCACCCGGGCTGATGTCTTTCTTGGCGTCCTGGGCTTGCGCGCCCAGGCTCAATGGCAGGCAAAACGCCAGGGCCAGCTGGCCCATCAGGCTCAGGCGACGGTGGCGACGGGGCAGGGTCTTCTGCTGTTGTTTCATGTCATACCTCTTGTCTTCGGGATGGAAGCTCGGCAAACCCTGTGTTCCACAGAGCTTTGCTCGCATCCTCACGTCGAGAAGAGGCTGCGTCCTTGAACTGGTTCAAGGACCCCGCAAGATCAGCCCAGGCGGCCTCGCGGCAAGGCTGAAGCTTTGCGCCAAGGCAAAAGCGGTCGTCTGGTGCAGACCCGGGCCGCTGGGGCGCGCTCAGAAGCCGTGCTGGCTGGCAAACACCGCCACCTGCACCCGCGAGCTCAGGCCGAGCTTGCGCAGGATGTGCTGCACATGGATCTTCACCGTGGTTTCGGCAATGCCCAGGGCGCGGGCGATTTCTTTATTGCTGGCCCCACGGGCAATATGCGTCAAGATTTCGCGTTCGCGAGGAGACACCTCGGCCAGCGCCGGCTGCGCTGGGTCTGGAGCCAGCCCCAGGCCCACGCCGGCCTCGGGCTGCGCGGTCGATTGCCGCCCCAGGCTTTGGAAGGCGTTGACCAGCTTGCCCGTCATCTCCTCGCTCAGCACCGACTCCCCCCGCGCCACGCGCGCCACCGCCTGCAGCAAAAGATCGCTGTCCAGGGTCTTGAGCAAATAGCCACAAGCCCCCTGACCCAAGGCGCGCGCCAAATCGCTCTGCGCCTCGCTGACCGTGAGCATCAAGACCCGCGCCGCCGGCGCTTGCTCCAACAAGCCGGCCACGGCATCGGCGCCTTGCACGCCGGGCAGATGGTGGTCCAACAAGATCACATCGGGTTGGCAGGCCTGCGCTTGACGCTGCGCCTGCGCCGCATCAGCCGCCTCGGCCACCACTTCAAAGCGCTCGTCGCCGCTCAAAAGTGCGATCAAGCCGCGACGAAACAGGCTGTGGTCGTCCACCACCAAGACGCGGATTCGTCTGTGTCCCAAGCTCATGTCCTTGTTGTCCCTTCCCTTATGTCCTGCCCGAGTGTGCGCGGCTTCAGGCTGAGGATCACGCGGCTGCCCCGGCCGGGCTCCGATTGAATCTCCACCTGCCCCCCGATGCGGGCCGCTCGCTCCTGCATGATGCGCAGGCCCACATGGGTTTCGTCCCAGCTGGGGTTCTGGCCCGCAAAACCGCAGCCATCATCGCGCACCTCCACCTGCCAAAAAGGCGACTGCTGCAAGCTCACCCACACCCGGTTTGCGTTTGCATGTTTGCGCACATTGGACAAGGCTTCTTGCACCACATGGAGCAGCTGCACCTGTTCATCGGCACCCAAAGGCAGGCCTTCCCCCTGCACGCTGAGCTCAGCCGTCAGCCCGGTCTGGAGCTCGAACTTTCGCAAGGTGCTTTGCAGGGCGGGCACGATGTCCTCGGCATTGGTGCGGGTGCGGAAGTGCAGCAACAAGGCGCGCACATCGGCCAAGCTCTCCCGCAAGCCCGCGTCCAGCTCCGACATGGCTTGCGCAGCGGCCTCGGGCTGCTGGCGCTCTTGGGCTTGGCGCAAGAGGCTGACCTGGATCTTCAAAAAGGACAGGCTTTGCGCGATCGAATCATGCAGCTCACGCGCCAAGAGGCCGCGTTCCTCGGCCACCGCCGCCTCGCGCTCCATGGCCACGGCCCGCAAGCCCTCGATGGCGCCCGCCAGATGGCTGGCCAGCGTCTCCAGCAAGGCGCGCTCTTCAGCGCTCAGCTGCCGCGGTTGGCGAAAGAACAGATTGAACTCGCCCAAAACCCGCTCATGCAAGCGCACCGGCACGCTGATCACCGCTTGAAAGCCCGCGCGCTCACAGTGGCCCAGGCGGGCCTGGTCGCCCGCTTCCGGCCCGGTCTTCAAGGCGTGCAACTGAATCACCCGCGTCTGCGCGCCGGTCTTGGCTGGGCCGCACAAGCAGGCTGCGCTGGGTATGCACACCTCTTGGTCCAGCAAGTCCTGCGGCAATCCCTCGGAGGCCAGCATCAGGTAGCGACGGTTCTCTTCGTCCGACCAGCGCACCGCCGAGGCGTCCGCCTGCGCCACCGCCTTGAGCTGCGCCGCAAAACCCCTTGCAAGAGAAGGCAGGTCCTCGGCCTTGGTGACCCAATCTGCCGCTTGGTAGAGCGCCTTCAAGCGCTGGTTTTGCAAAGCCAGGTCCTGGGTCTTGGCGGCGACTTGTGACTCCAGGTTTTGATACAAGCCTTGCAGCGTGGCCACCATATGGTTGAAGCCCTCGGAGAGCGCGCCAAACTCATCGCGCGAGTCCACCGGCAAACGCACCGCCAGCTCGCCCTGCCCCACCTGCGCAAAGCCCGCCTGCAAGCGCCCCAGCGGGCGCAAAATCAAGAGATAGCCTGTTCGCAGCAAGACGGCCGCGGCGGCCAGCGCCAGCCCGATCATGGCCAGCTGCAAACCATTGAGCAGGGTGGTCAAACGCGCCAGCTGCGACTCAATGGCCGACACCAAGACATCGATATGGCCGACGAAAGCGGTGGCTTGCTCAGACACCTGCACCGCCGACAAGCCAGGCGCTTGGGTCCAGGCCAGACGCAAGCGCAGCCACTCGAACTGCACCGTGGCAAAGGCCGCCTGGGTGGCGGCATCGCTGGGCAGGATCAAGGGACGCGTCGGGTCGCCCTGGCTCAGCAAGCGCAGGCCTTTTTCAAACTGCGCCAGTTGGGCATCCACCAAGGCCCGGTCTCCCGCGTCCAGGGTTTGCGCCAGCCGCCAAGTCTGCATGCGCATGCGGCCGGCCTCGTTCACCGCCGCCGCGCCGCCGTTCAAACGCCAGCTGAAGGACAGCGTCAGGCTGATGCCCCCCAGGGCCAGCATGAGCACGGCCGCACCGATCCAGTTGAGCTTGGCGCCCAGTGACCAGGGCTTGCGTTGTGTCGAGGTTCTCATCCAAACGCTTTCCGGCAAACATCCAATCGATACAAAACTGCTCGCATTGTCCCGGAGTGCCGCGCGGCCCTTTGCAGGCGCCACTTTCTTGCCCCAGTTCAAGGCGCAGGACTCGGCTTTGAGGTCGACTCACGGGGTTGCCAAAACCTGCCCCTCGGCGGCTTTCGACCCTCAATTCCCCGATGCAGGCGGCCCGCCAAGGAGAACCTTGCAATGACATTCCCCAACGCGCTGATGCGCTCGCCCATGGACCGGGCCATGCCCCTGAAACAAGCACTGCAGCTGGCCTGGCCCAGCCTGGCCCATGACGAAGAGGCCTTGCGAGCCCTGAGCCGCCTGGGACGCAGCCGCAGGCTGGGTCTGCAAGAAGTCCTGTTCCCGCAAGGCAGTTTGAACCAGGACGGCAGCTTGTGGCTCTTGGTGAAAGGTCGGCTCGGCATGGGCAAGCAGGCGGCCCAGGGCGGCTGGCGCCAAAGCCGTGTGGTGCAAGCCGGCCAGTGGGTGGACATCGCCAGTGCCTGGGGTCGGCAGGCCTACCCGGAGTCCGGGCTCGCGCTCACGCCTGTGCTGCTGCAAGAAGTGTCGGGCGACGCCTTGCTGGAGCTGGGGCGCCAACACCCCATGATTTTGCAAGCCTTGGTCAAGAGCTTGGCTGAGGTGGCCTGCCAAGCGCTGGAGGCCAAGCAAGCGCTGAGCACCCAATCGTTCCCGAACCGCTTGGCCGATTGGCTGCTGCATGAGCAAAAACGACTGGGGGACCCGGAGACCCTGGGTTTGGGCCTGCTCAAACAAGAACTGGCCGCCCAGCTGGACGCCACCCCGGAGACGCTTTCGCGCACCTTGCGTTTGTTTCAAGCCCAGGG
This sequence comes from uncultured Burkholderiales bacterium, assembly GCA_945952065.1. Classification (GTDB taxonomy): domain Bacteria; phylum Pseudomonadota; class Gammaproteobacteria; order Burkholderiales; family Burkholderiaceae_C; genus Paucibacter_A. The sequence continues at coordinate 295,394 of CAMFGY010000002.1, forward strand.
TTTGATTGCCATGCAGGGGCGCAAAATTCGGCTGCTGGACCCGGCGCGCTTGGCCCGCATGAATGCGCCCGCCGGCCTCGGCCCCCGACCCAGGCTCGCTGTGCCGCGAGCCGCCTCAGCCCGGCAAGCCGTCCACACGGGGGCGGCACAGCATCGGGCCATAACGCCATAAATACAGGGCAAAGGCCAGCATCCAACATGCGGCCGATGCCCAGACCGCCGGCAGCAACAAGGTCGGCTGCAACAAAGGCGGCAGGACCCGGAACACCGCGGCCATCAAAATAGCCAGATAGGCGTAACGCTCCGCAGCGCCCGCTTTCAGGGGCCGGCCCGTATGACCCAAGGCCGTGCGTGTGATCATGCCCAGCGTGATCAAACCAATCACGCCCACCGTCAAAGCATGGGTCGCCAAAGACGCAGGCAGCCATTGCAAGGCCGCGGCCACGCGCAAGCCCAGATGCAAGAGCAGCCAGAAATAGGCCGCATGCAGCACCCACACCAGCGGATTGCCCAGCGTCCGCCAGGGCTGCCACAAGACAAAGCGCCAGCTATGCGACAGCAAGGCCAGCAGCAGCACCAGCAGCAAGGCATAACCCTGCACACCCGATGCATCCACGAGCAACAAAGCGATCACGCTGCCCAAACAAACCCGCTCCAGCTTTGCATTCTTTTCTGCCGCCATGCCGGGCACACCGTTGTTGGAGAACATGGGCACCACACGCCCGGCCATCACCACAATCATGAACAAGACCAGGTCCAGCGCCATGGGCAAGCCCAACGCTTGCAGCCGAGGCGAGGCGGACAGCAGACCCAACTGAGCCGCATGCAAAGCAGCCGTGGCCAGGCCCATGAGCAGCAACAGCCCCACAAAAAAGTAGTTGCGTCGATTGCCACCCGCCCGCAGGGCGCGCCACAAGCCCCATGCGGCCCAACAAGGCACAGCCAGATTGACCAGCAGCGAGGCCCAGAGCCAGGGGCTCAGCACCAGCACGCGCGCCAGCACCCACAGCCCTGCCAGCGCCATCAAAGGCCGCCCGGTGGGCGTGGGTCGGCCCGACCAGTTGCGGCCCGCCGTGAAAAGAAAGCCAATGATGATGGCCAAGGCATAGCCAAACACCATTTCATGGGCATGCCAGCTGGCGCCCTTCAGGCCGGCCTGTTTGATCACCCCGCTGAACTGCAAGACCCACAAGGGCAAAGACAGCAAGGCCAGGGCCGCGGCCAGCAAATAAAAGGGACGAAAGCCCAGGTCCCACAGCGCGAACTCCCGCGCGTGGCGCCGCTTGGGCGGCTCTTGCAATTGAACGAAGACTTGGCTCATGGCGGGCGATCCGGTGCGGGCCACTCAGCGAGCGCCGCTGCAGCAGCCGCAGCAAGCGCTGGCCACGGCGCGCCGTGTGATGCGCACCCGCCATTGCGCGGGCCCGGCTTCCAACACAGCCCAATCCCATTGCCCCGGCCACAAGGACTGCAGGGCATGCTGCAAATCCAAAGGCTCCTGCGCGCTTTGCAGCTCAAGACTATCGCCGGCGCCGAGCCGCTCCAAACGCAGCAAGACTTGGCTTTGCTGCGCTTGTTGGTCTTGCGAGGCAAGCCCAAAGCCCTCAACAAGCGACAGGGTTTCGGGGGCGGGGTCCCGCTCCGAGCGATCAGCGAATTCTTGCATTGCGCAACCTTGAAGATTCATTTTTGATGAAGCTATTGTCAAGGCCAAACCCGCATAAAGCAATATCTAAAATGAATCTTATGGATGAAGGGTGTTCACCCAGGAAGGTCGTCAAGCCGCCAAGACCAGCTTTGCACGCAGGCCCGGTGTGGCCCACAGAGCCTGTTGCGGCTCAACCAGCAAGACTTGCAACGAGGGATGCCGCTGGACCCATTCGCGCGCAAAGTCCCGCCCGCCCAACATGAAGGCCGGCCCGAGACCGTTCACCGCCGCCACATCAGGCGCCCACAGGCTCACACCATGAGCCGCGCGTGCCGGTCGGCCGCTGCGCGGATCGAGAATGTGGTGCTGCTTTTGACCCTCAGCGAAAAAGCAGCGCTCATAGTCACCACTGGCCGCCAACACGCCCTCCCCCTGCACGGGCAAAACACCGAGCAAGCGCTCGGGACGGCGCGGATCCCTCAGGCCCAGGCGCCAAGCTGCGCCCTGATGGCTGCCGAGGTAGAACACATCACCGCCGCCATTGATCAAGGCATTGCGAACCCCCCAGTCCTGCAGCTTGCGCATGCCGGCTTGCAGAATTGGCAGCTTGGCCACGCCGCCCAGATCCAGCGCCATGCCCGGCCGCGCCAAACGGGCGGTTTGGGCCTGCGCATCGAGGATCAAGTCGCTGGCCTTGATCAAGCGACGCTGCGCCGCCAGCTCAGCCGCGGGCGGCACGATGCCGGGATTGCCCGCCTCAAAGTGCCAGTTCTTCAGCGCCCCGATCGTGGGGTCGAACAAGCCGCCGGTGCGTTGCTGCAAGTCCTTGCCCATGCGCAAGACACTGAACAACTCGGCCGAGACCGCCCAGGCTTGGCCATTGCCGGCCGACTGGTTGATGCGGCTGGTTTCGCTGTCGGCCTCGTAGCGGCTCATCAAGGCACTGAGTCGGCTCATCTCAGCAAAAGCGCTCTCCACGGCCTGCAACAGCAGGGCTTGGCTCGGGCCTTGCGCGATCACGTCCACCCGCGTGCCCAATAGCGCGCGCGAGGCGCGCAACTCGGGCTCGGGCGTGCTGGCCAAGGTCGGCCAGGGGTTCAAGACCGCCAGCATGGGCAGGGCGCGCAAGAGCGCGCGCCGCGCCGGCCGGAGGCGGCTCACGCCCCCTTCATCGTCAAGCATGGCGGGCACTCACTTGGACAGGGCCACCATATGGTCGACCGCAGCCTTGACCTCATCGTCGCTCAGCGTCGCGCCGCCACCGCGCGCCGGCATCATGCCTTTGGCACCGGTGAAGCCTTCGATTGCGTGCTTGTACAAGGTCTCATTGCCTTGCGCGATACGCGGGCCCCAGTCGGCCTTGTCGCCTGGCTTGGGCGCACCGGCCACGCCGGCGGCATGACACATGGCGCAGGTCTTGCCGAACACCGCCTTGCCCAGCGCATTCTCAGGCGCAGCAGCCGCCGCAGGCGCCTCGGCCACCACCGGGCTGGCGCTTGGCGCGGGGCTCTTGCCGGCCGCCGCGGCGGCATCGTCTTTTTGCCCGCAAGCCGTCAAGGCCAAGAGAGCAAACACAGACAGGGACATGCAAAAAGACGGTTTGATATTCATATGCAGCAATTTCCAAAAGGGCTTGAGCGAGGCGATTCTAGGAAGGCGATTCGGCGCCCGAAAGAGGCTTTTCGCTTTATTTGCAGGGCGCCAAGGTCTATTTGCTTTCCTTAATTTGGTTCAAGGCAAACGCCTCATCTCAGCGCAAGAATCCGCCAACTTTTCGATACCGAGCTCTGCCTTCTCCCCATGCGCAAGCCGCAGACAACACGCTTCTTTGCGTGCCGCTCAGGGGGCAGGCAAAGCCCGATTCGCAACGCCCGGCCCTCCAAGCACTGGGCCTGAGTCGGCTGAAGAGGCCCCAACAATCATTCAACCCTGAAGAGGAAAACCATGAGTGAGCACGACAAGAAGATGGATGGCAGCGACACCGGCGTGATGGCGCGCCGCCGCTTCATGAACAGCGCGGCCCTGGCCGGCCTGAGCCTGGGCGCGATCGCCTGCACGGACAAGGCAGCCACCCAGGGTGCGGCGCCTGCCGCCTCGGGCGCCGCACCGGCCGCGCATGGCGGTGGCGCCAGCAATGCCTCACACCTGAAGCCCGGCGAGCTCGACACCTATTACGGTCTCTGGAGCGGCGGCCACACCGGCGATGTGCGCGTGCTGGGCCTGCCCTCGGGCCGTGAGATCACCCGCATCCCCTGCTTCAACCCCGACGCACTGGTAGGCTGGGGCCACACCAATGAATCGAAGAAGGTGATGGGCACCAAGGCCGATGGCTCGCTGCGCTACACCGTGGCCGACACCCACCATGTGCACGCCTCCTACAAAGACGGCAACTACGACGGCCGCTACGCCTGGGTCAACGACAAGATCAACAGCCGCATCGCCCGCATCCGCCTCGACTACTTTGTGTGCGACAAGATCACCGAGTTGCCCAATGTGCAGGGCTTCCACGGCATCTTCCCGGACAAGGCCGACCCGGTCGATCCCAAGATCAACTACACCACCCGCGTCTTCTGCGGCGCCGAGTTCTCGATCCCGCTGCCCAATACGGTGGGCACCGAAGACGGCACGAAGTACCACTCGCTGTTCACCTGCGTGGACGCCGAGAGCATGGAAGTGCGCTGGCAAGTGCTGATCGACGGCAACTGCGACCTGACCGCCACCTCCTATGACGGCAAGCTGGCCGCCACCAACCAGTACAACACCGAGATGGGCGTGCACTACGAGGACATGATGTCCGCCGAGCGCGACGCCTGCCTGTTCTTCAACATTGCCCGCATCGAAGAGGCCGTCAAGGCCGGCAAGTTCAAGACCTATGGCGACTCCAAGGTGCCTGTGGTCGACGGCACCCGCGATGCAAATAAGGACGCCAAGACCGCGCTGACCGCCTATGTCTCGGTGCCCAAGAACCCGCACGGCGTCAACGCCAGCCCGGACGGCAAGTACTTCATCTGCGCTGGCAAGCTCTCGCCCACCGGCACCGTGATCGAACTCGCCAAGGTGCTGGATTACTTCGACGGCAAGCTGGACTCGCCGGACAAGGCCATCGTCGCCGAGGTCGAACTCGGCCTGGGCCCCTTGCACACCGCTTTTGACGGCCGCGGCAATGCCTACACCACGCTGTTCCTGGACAGCCAGGTGGTGAAGTGGAATGTCGAAGCCGCCATCAAGTTCCACGCCGGCGACAAGAGCGCCAAATACGTGGTCGACCGCATCGACGTGCAATACCAGCCCGGCCATTTGAACGCCAGCCAGTCGGAGACGCGCGCCGCCGACGGCAAGTATCTGGCCGTCGGTTGCAAGTTCTCCAAGGACCGCTTCCTGCCGGTTGGCCCGCTGCACCCGGAGAACGAGCAGTTCATCGACATCTCCGGCGACAAGATGGTCTTGCTGGCCGACCACCCGGTGCGCGGCGAGCCGCATGACTTCATCATCTTCAAGCGCGATCTGCTCAAGCCCAAGCAGGTCTACAACCTCGACGAGTTCCCGCTCGCCACCAAGGATCCGAAGGACTCCGGCGTGGTCCGCAATGGCAAGAAGGTCACCGTGCGACTGACCTCGCAGGCCCCGGCCTTCAGCCTGCGCGAGTTCAAGGTGAAGAAGGGTGATGAGGTCACCTTGATCCTGACCAATCTGGACAAGATCGAAGACCTGACGCACGGTTTTGCCATCCCCAAGTACAACGTCAACTTCATCGTCAATCCGCTGGAAACCGCCTCGGTCAGCTTCGTGGCCGACAAGCCCGGCGTGTTCTGGTGCTATTGCACCCACTTCTGCCATGCGCTGCACCTGGAAATGCGCACACGCATGATTGTGGAAGCGTAAGGAAGAGAAAAAAGAAGAAGAACGGGGGCTTTGCCACAGCCCCCGGGTGGTGCGCGGACTCGAGCCCCGCCACCACCTTGCGGGCGAGCCCCCCCCGGTGCTCGCTCAGCCGACAGGAAGCGTCGATGAAATTGCAATGCCAAGGATTGGCGGCCAAATTGGGGAAGCTTCTCCAATTGGCCGCATTTTTTCTGCTGCTGAGCCTGGGCGTTACGGCCACGCAGGCCGGGTCTGGCGCTTATGAGGCCAGTTTGCCCGCCGACTTGGCCACAGCCAAGGACATGTGCGCCCTGCTGCCCTGCAAGGACGTCTTTCCCGGCGCCCAGCGTTTTTCCGAGCGACTCGGCGCACCGCCTTATGTGAAGGCCTTGGGCGCGCAGGACCAGTTGCTGGGCTATGTGATGCTGTCCACCGACATCACCGACACTCCGGCCTACTCCGGCAAGCCGGTGGTGACCCTGATCGGCATGGACCTGCGCGGCCACTTTGTCGGCATCAAAGTCCTCAAGCATTCGGAGCCGATTCTGCTGCTGGGCATTCCCGAGTCGGCCTTGCTCAAATTCAATGCTCAGTACCTGGGCAAATCGGTGGCCGACAAGATCGAGGTCGGTCAAAGCAGGCCCGAGGAAAACGTGATCGGCGTGGACGCGATCTCCGGCGCCACGGTCACCGTGATTGCGCAAAACCAGGTCTTGATGGCCTCGGGCCAGGCCGTGGCCCAGCAGGTCGGTATTCTGGCGCCCACGCTGCGCGAGCCGGCCCGTTACGCCCAGACCGAGCGGCGCTTTGATTGGGCGCAGTTGGTCAAACTGGGCGCGGTGCAACGCTTGCGGGTGCTGCCCGAGCAGGTGGGCCTGGAGCGCGGGCCCGAGCCCTTCATCGAACTGTGGTTTGGCGACCTGAACCACCCGGCCCTGGGCACCAGCCTGATGGGCGAAGGCAACTGGGCCAACCTACGTTCGCGCTTGAAGGAGGGCGAGCACGCCTTCTTCATCGTCCGCACCGCCGGCCTGGAGTCCTTCAAGGGTTCGGGCTTTGTGCGCGGCGGCATCTATGACCGGGTGCAGGTCAAACAGGGCAGCGACTCCTTCACCTTCCGTGATCTGGACTATTTGAACCTCTACGGTCTTGAAGCCCCGGGCGCGCCGGCCTTCAATGAGTCGGCCATCTTCATCATCCGCGCCAAGGGCTTCTCGGCGGCTTACCCCTGGCAGCTGGCCTTCCTCGGCAACCGGGTGGACCGCGCCACCGGCACCCGCAGCTTTGCCAACTTCGACAGCAAGTACTGGCTGCCCGCCGACTTGCTGGAGGGCGGCCGCCCAGAGGTGAAGGAGGCCGAGGCGCCTTGGGTGCGCGTGTGGAAGACCCGGGCGCTCGAGATCGGCCTCTTCGTGGCCTTGCTGCTCGGCGTGAGCGTGGTTTACGCCCTGCGCGAACGGCTGACACGGCTGAGCACCCACAAGAACAAATGGCCGGTCAATGCCTTCAAGTACACGGCCTGGGCCTTGAGCATTGGCTTTGTGGGCTTTGGCGCGATGGCGCAACCCTCCATCACCCAGGTCTTGACCTGGTTCCATGCGCTCTTGTTCCAGTGGACCTGGTCGCTGTTCCTGTCCGACCCCTTCATCTTTGTGTTCTGGATCTTCATCATCGCCACCGTGTTTTTGTTCGGGCGCGGCCTGTTCTGCGGTTGGATGTGCCCCTTCGGCTCCTTGTCGGAGGCCATGTACAAGATCGGCGGCAAGCTCGGGCTGAAGCGGTTCCAGGGCCATTTGCCGCAGGCCTGGCACCACCGCCTGAAGTGGCTCAAGTACGGCATCTTCTTTGGCCTGCTTGCGATTTCGATGTTCTCCATGGGCCTGGCCGAAAAGCTCGCCGAGGTGGAGCCCTTCAAGACCACTTTTTTGGTGGGCATCACCAACCGGGCCTGGCCCTATGGCCTTTTTGTGGCCACGCTGTTGGGGCTTTCTCTGTTCATCGAGCGGCCGTATTGCAAATACATCTGCCCGCTGGGTGCCGCCCTGGCCATGCCCAGCACCTTCCGCTGGTTCGGCCTGAAGCGCAAGCAAGACTGCAACAGTTGCAAGGCCTGCGCGGTCGGCTGCGGCTCGCTGGCGATTGATGCGGCCGGCCGCATCGACCACCGCGAATGCCTGCACTGCCTGGACTGCATGATTCTGTACACCGACACCAAGGGTTGCCCGCCCCTGGCCAAGGAGCGCAAGCGCCGCGAGCGCGACGGCCTGCTGATCACCCCGATTGGCCGCGATGGCTATTTCATTCCGATCCAGCCCGTCCAAGCCAATGCCATGAGCGAGAAAGTCGCCCAGGGGCCGGACCCGCGCATGCCCACCGACCCGGTGGCACCGGCCCACAAGGCCGATGCGCAGGGACTGAAGTGGCTCTGGGCGGAGTTGGTCGACCACCTCTGGCCCTGGAGTCAGGCCGGCTGGAAGACGCAGAAGGCCTTGCAGATCGCCGGCTTCTCGCTGGCCCTGGCCGCCACGCTGGCCTGGGTGCTGGCCGGCAGCGGGCGCCTGTCGCAAAGCGCCATCATTGCCTGGTGGTTTGGCTGGAGCGTCTACGAGGTCTTGATCCGCTTGGCGGGCAAGCGCTACGTCAAAGACGGCCCCTGGTGGCAAGGCCATTACCGCCGTGCCTCGGTGATGGACATGCTCAGCTATGTCGGCTTCAAGAATCTGCTGATAGGCGCTGCCTTGTTCCTGGCGCTGAAGGCCAGCGGCCTGATGCTGGCATGAGAGCTCTCTCTGTTCTGTTTGCCCAGCTGTTGGCCTTGCTGGCTCTGGACGCTTCTATGGGCGACGCGCAGGCGGCCACGCTGCGGGTCAAGCCCGGCCAGTCGCTGCAAGAGGCGATTGCCGCTGCCGCGCCCGGCGATGTGCTGGAGATCGAACGCGGCCTCTATGTGGGCAACTTTCTGATCGACAAGGCGCTGACGCTGCGCGGCATCAATCGCCCGACGCTGAGCGGCGCCATGAGGGGCGACACGGTGCGCGTGACCGCCGCCGACGTCAGCCTCGAGGGCCTGATCGTGCGCGACTCCGGCAGCAGCCTGAAGGATCAGAACGCCGGCATCTATATCCGCCCCGGCGCGCACCGGGCGCTGGTGCAGCACTGCGACCTGAGCTACAACCTGTTCGGCCTGTGGATAGAGAAGGCCAATGGGGTGCGGGTTGAGCACAACATCATCACCGGCAAGCGCGAGCTGAACAGCTCGCAGCGCGGCAACGGCATCCAGCTCTACAACACCGACGGCGCCCGCATCATCGGCAACAACATCGGCTTCGTCCGTGATGCGCTCTATGTGGACGTTAGCCACAACGCCATCTTCAAGAGCAACAAGCTGCACCACAGCCGCTACGGCAGCCACTATATGAACTCTTACTACAACCTGTGGGAGGACAACGAGAGCTATTACAACCGCGGCGGCCTGGCCCTGATGGAGGTGCGCAACCAGGTGGTGCGCGGCAACCGCACCTGGGGCAATAGCGACCACGGCATCATGCTGCGCACGCTGCAGGACTCGCTGATCGAGAACAATATCATCGCCGGCAACGCGCGCGGCTTCTTCATCTACGACGTTGAGTACGCGACGCTGAAGGGCAATCTGGTGGTCGACAACCAGGTCGGCGTGCACCTGTCCGCCGGCTCGACCCGCAATGTGGTGGAGGGCAATGACTTCATCGCCAACCGCGAGCAGGTGCGCTATGTCGGTGCACGCGATGAGGTCTGGGGCGGCAAGGACAAAAAGTCCTTTGGTAACCATTGGAGCAATTACCTCGGCTGGGACCGCAATGGCGACGGCGTTGGCGATGTGCCCTATGAGGCCAATGACATGGTGGACCGCCTGAGCTGGCGGCACCCCAGCGTCAAGCTGCTGCTGGCCAGCCCCGCCGTGCAGGCGCTGCGTCTGGTCGGCCAACAATTTCCGGTGCTGCGTGTGCCCAGCGTGGTCGACCCGGCCCCGCGCATGCAACCCGGCAACAAGCAATGGAGTGAGTGGCGTGACAAGCACTATCCCGGGCAATAAGCCCCCCGCATCGGCCCCCATCGGTGCGCCGGCCATCGAGGTGCGCAGCGTCAGCAAGCACTATGGCGCTTTGCACGCCGTGGACGGCGTGGACCTGCGGGTGGAGCGCGGCGAGATCTTCGGCCTGATCGGCCACAACGGCGCAGGCAAAAGCACCTTGTTCAAGATGATGCTGGGGCTCACGCCCATGAGCCGCGGCGAGATCTTGATCGACGGCGGCTCGGTGCAGGGCAAGGGCTTCAGGGCCACGCGCCGGAGTCTGGGCTATCTGCCCGAAAACGTGGTGCTGTACGACAACCTCAGCGGCCTGGAAACGCTGCGCTTTTTCGCCAAGCTCAAGGGCGCAGACCTGGCGCAATGCGCGCCCACCCTGGCGCGCGTGGGCCTGGCTCATGCTGGCGAGCGGCCCTTGCGCGAGTACTCCAAGGGCATGCGCCAACGCCTGGGCTTTGCGCAAGCCTTGCTGGGCGAGCCCCGCGTGCTCTTCCTCGACGAGCCCACCAACGGCCTGGACCCCCAGGCCATCCGGGACTTTTACGCCGTGCTGCAGGAGCTCAAGGCCCAGGGCGTGACAGTTTTGATCACCTCCCACATCCTGGCCGAGTTGCAAGAGCGGGTCGATCGCCTGGCCATCATGGCGGCGGGCCGCATCCAGGCGCTCGGGTCGGTGCAGCAGCTGCGCGAACAGCAGCGTGCGCCGCTGCGCATCGAGCTGCGCTTGAGCGAACACGACGCGGTGCTGGCGCGGCAAGCCTTGAGCCCCTTGAGCGCCCAAGGCCTTGGCTGCCACAGCACCCCGCAAGGGCTCAGCCTCAGCTGCCCACGCGAGGCCAAGATGGCCGTGCTGGGCGTGGCGGCCGGCCTGGGCGCTCGTCTGCTGGACCTGAGCCTGCATGAATGCTCGCTGGAGGATGTGTTCTTCGGCGTGGGCCAGTCGTCGAATGACACGGCCCCGCCCCTGACTGCGAGCGGAGGGCATTGACCATGGAACTGCAGCAAATCTTCACCCTGGCGGGCAAGGAGTTCCGCGACCGCATGCGCAACCGCTGGGTCTTGGCGGTGGCGCTGGTGTTCACCGCCTTCTCCTTGGTGATCACTTATTTCGGCGGCGCCAGCAGCGGCCAGCTCGGGCCGCGCTCCATCGAGTTCATCATCGCCAGCCTGGTCAGTTTGGTGATCTACCTGATCCCCTTGATCGCGCTGCTGCTGGGTTTTGACGCCATCGTCGGCGAGCGGGAGCGCGGCTCACTGGACCTGCTCTTGGCGCTGCCCATCACCAAGCTGGAATTGCTGCTGGGCAAATACCTGGGGCTGGCCGCCGCGCTGACCTTGTCCACGATGGGCGGCTTTGCCCTGGTGGCGGCGCTGCTGTACAGCCAATTCGGCTGGGCCGGACTGTTCCACTACCTGGGGTTTATGTTCAGCAGCACGCTGCTGGGTCTGGCCTTTCTGAGCCTGGCGGTGCTCTTGTCGGTACTCAGCCGCGAACGCACCCGCGCCTCGGGCTTGGCCATCGCCTTGTGGTTCTTCTTCGTGCTGGTGTTTGACCTGCTGCTGCTCGGGGCCCTGGTGGCCAGCAGCGGCGATTGGGGCGGCGAGGCCTTGGCCTATGTGCTGCTGCTCAACCCGGCCGATGTGTTTCGCATCCTCAATCTTTTTTCACTCGACGATATGCGCACCCTGTATGGCCTGACCAGCATCGTGCCCCCAGCCCTGGGCAAGCCCGGGCTGATGGCCTTGGTGATGGGCGCCTGGATCATCGTGCCACTGTTGCTCGCCCGCTGGAGATTCAAATGAACACGACACGACGCCACCCATTGGCTGCACCGCTGCTGGGCCTCTTGCTGCCTGCGGCCATCGCCCTGAGCCTGAGCGCCTGTGGCCGCAGCGATGAAGCCAAGCCCTTGCCGCCAGTGGAGATTGACGCGCGCAGCACCTGCGATCTGGACGGCATGCTGCTGGCCGACTACCCCGGCCCCAAGGCCCAGATCCACTATGCGGGCCAAGACAAGCCCACGTTTTTTTGCGACACCGTGGAGCTCTTCAACACCTTGCTCGCGCCTGAGCAGGTCAAGGCGGTCAAGGCCGTGTATGTGCAAGACATGGGCCGCGCCGACTGGGAGCAGCCGCGGGGGTTTTGGATCGAGGCCAAGAGCGGCATCTATGTGCTGGGCAGCAAACGCCACGGCTCCATGGGGCCCACCATCGCCGCCTTTGCGCAAGAGGCCGATGCCAAGGCCTTTGCCGACAAATGGGGCGGCAAATTGCTGCGCTATGCCGAGATCCAGCGCGACATGGTGGACCTGAGCGGCGGCGCGCTGCACGACAGCAAGATGTAAGAGACAAGGCCCTCGCGATGTTGCCCATCTCTGCGCCCTTGCCGGGCCCGCTGAGTCGGCCAAGCCGCCTGCTTTGGGGGGCCTTCACTGCGCTGGCTCTGGCGGGCAGCTTGCAACTCTTGCCCGGCCAAGCGGTGCCGCCCGCCAGCGAGATGGGCGCCGAGGTTTGCGTGGTCGCCCCGCCCACGCCCTATGACCCGAGCTCGGGGCTTGCGCTGCTGGCCCCCCGCCCGGTGCCTGCCGATGCGCGCTGCCCGGTGTGCGGCATGTATCCGGCCCGCGCGCGCGACTGGGCCGCCCAGATCATTTTTGACAACGGCGACACCCAGTTCTTTGACTCGCCCTTGTCGCTGTTTCTCTATTTGCAAGACGTGCAGCGCTACACCCGCGGGCGCACGGCCGAGCAGATCGCTGCCCGCTATGTGAGCGACACCGTCAGCGGCCAATGGCTGGCCGCCGAAACGGCGGTGTATGTGCAGGGTTCCAAGGCCTTGGGCCCGATGCGCGCCGGCAATCTGCCCGCCTTCGCGGACGGGGCGTCTGCGCAGCGCTTTGCGCGTGAACGCGGCGGTGAATTGCTGCGCGCCGATCAAATCGACCCGGCGCTGCTGCGTCGTTTGGATTCGAGCTCGCATCGCCATCGCTGAGTCCTGACGCGCCGACTTTGATTTCCTTGTTCCGGTTCAAGGAACTGCGCGGCCTGAGTGCCTAGTCTTGCGGCATCCACAACAGACGTCGAGGACCATCATGAGCCGAGGCTTCACCAGCCAAATGGCGCGCAATATTTTTTACGGCGGCACGCTGTTTTTCGTGCTGCTTTTTGCCGCGCTGATTTTCAACACCGAGCAACGCATTCCCGAACGTTCCAAATCAGCGGCCATCACGCCGGCGGTCGTGCGGGGCAAACACATCTGGGAAACCAACAACTGCATCGGCTGCCACACCCTGCTGGGCGAAGGCGCTTACTTCGCGCCCGAGCTGGGCAATGTCTACACACGCCGCGGCCCGGACTTCATCAAGGCCTGGATCAAATCGCAGCCCACCGGCACACCGGGGCGCCGCCAAATGCCCAACTTCCACCTGAACGATCAGCAGCTCGACGACATCGTCGAGTTCCTCAAGTGGACCAATGGCGTCGACACCGAAAAGTGGCCGCCCAATGTGGAAGGCTGAGGAGAAGAAGCTATGAAACCCGTCACCCTCAAATACCCCTCGCAAGCCGTTGCCAAGCTCTACTTCATTGGCGCCCTGGCCCTCTTTGTCGGCCAGATCGTGTTTGGCATCACCCTCGGCCTGCAATACCTGATCGGGGACCTGATGTTCCCCCTCATCCCCTTCAATATCGCCCGCATGGTGCACACCAATCTTTTGATTGTGTGGCTGCTGATGGGCTTTATGGGCAGCGCCTACTATCTGGTGCCCGAAGAGGCGGAGACCGATCTCTTCAGCCCGCTGCTGGCCAAGGTCCTGTTCTGGGTCTTCCTGGCCGCCGGCGCCTTGACCATCTTGGGCTATCTGCTGGTGCCTTACGCCACCTTGGCCGAGATGACCGGCAACAATCTGCTCGCCACCATGGGGCGTGAGTTCTTGGAGCAGCCGCTGCCGACCAAGCTGGGCATTGTGGTGGTGGCCCTGGCCTTTTTGTTCAACATCAGCATGACGGTGCTCAAGGGCCGCAAGACCGCCATCACCCTGGTCTTGTTGATGGGCTTGTGGGGCCTGGCGATCATGTTCCTCTTCAGCTTCGTCAACCCCAGCAATCTGGTGCGCGACAAGATGTACTGGTGGTTTGTGGTGCACCTCTGGGTGGAAGGCACTTGGGAGCTGATCCTGGGGGCGCTGCTGGCCTTTGTGCTGATCAAGACCACCGGCGTGGACCGCGAGGTGATCGACAAATGGCTCTACATGATCATCACCATGGCCTTGGTCACCGGCATCTTGGGCACCGGCCATCACTTCTTCTTCATCGGTCTGCCGGGCTACTGGCAATGGATTGGCAGCATCTTCAGCGCGCTGGAGCCGGTGCCATTCTTCATGATGACGCTGTTCGCCTTCAATATGGTGCAACGCCGTCGCCGTGAGCACCCGAATCAGGCTGCGGTGCTGTGGGCCGTGGGCTGCGCGGTGATGGGCTTTTTAGGCGCGGGTCTGTGGGGCTTCATCCACACCCTGAGCCCGGTCAACTACTACACCCACGGCAGCCAAATCACCGCCGCCCACGGCCATCTGGCCTTCTACGGCGCTTATGTGCTGGTGGTGATTGCCATGATCAGCTACGCCATGCCCTTGCTGCGCGGCCGTGAAGCCAATCCGCGCCGCGCCCAAAGCGTGGAGATGTGGAGCTTCTGGATCATGACCATCGGCATGGGCGTGATGGTGCTGGCCCTCACCGGCGCGGGCATCTTGCAGGTCTGGCTGCAGCGCATGCCCAGTGAGAACGCCATGAGCTTCATGGCCACCCAAGACCAGCTGCGCTTCTTCTACTGGGTGCGCATGGTGGGCGGCGTGGGCTTCTTGGTCGGCCTGCTGAGCTATCTGAGCAGCTTCTTCATCGGCGCAGGCGCCGAGGATGCGGCGCCCGTGCCGGCCCAAGCGCAAACGGCTTGAGCAGCATGGAAATGCTCAGCGCCCGGCAGCTGCAAGAGCTGCCCTTTTATGCCGCTCAAGGCGATGAATGTCGCCTGTTCGAGCAGGCCCATGCCAGCCGCTTGCCGCTGCTGATCAAAGGCCCCACCGGCTGCGGCAAAACGCGCTTGGTGGAGCATATGGCGGCCCGCCTGGGCCGCCCTTTGATCACGGTGAGTTGCCACGATGACCTCAGCGCGGCCGATCTGGTGGGCCGCCACCTGATCCAAGGGGGCGACACCCGCTGGGTGGACGGCCCCCTGACCCGCGCGGTGCGCGAAGGCGCCATTTGCTACTTGGACGAAGTGGTCGAGGCCCGCAAAGACACCACCGTGGTGCTGCACCCGCTGGCCGACGACCGCCGCCAACTGCCGGTGGAGCGCACCGGCGAGCTGCTGCAGGCTGCGCCCGGCTTCATGCTGGTGATCAGCTACAACCCGGGCTACCAAAACCTGCTCAAGGGACTCAAGCCCAGCACGCGCCAGCGCTTTGTGGCGCTGGGCCTGAGCTACCCGGCCCCGGCCATCGAGCAAGCCATCATCGCCAGCGAAAGCGGCTGCACGCCCGCCGTGGCCGCGCAGCTGGTCGGCCTGGCCCAGGCCTTGCGGCGCCTGAGCGAGCAAGACCTGGAAGAGACCGCCAGCACCCGCTTGTTGGTGATGGCGGCGCGCCTGCATGTGGCCGGTTTGGCGCTGCTGCCCGCCTGCCGCGCGGCCATCATCGACGCCTTGACCGATGACGCCGACACCAGCGCTGCCCTGCACGAGGTGCTGCGCGCAATGATCGGCGATGCCTGAGACCGAGCCCGCAAGAGACAGCGCTGCCCGCCACCACCAGCGGCTGCAGCGGCGCCGCCGCGCCACCCAGCTGGGATTTTTTGCGCTGTTCCTGCTCGCGCCGGCACTCAATCTGCTGCGCTTCGACCTGAACGAAACCCAGCTCTGGTTTTTGGGCATGCGCTGGAGTCTGGGCATCACAGACTTGCAAGAGGGCCGCGTGACGGCCAATCAAGCCGCCATCACCTTGATGCTGCGCGGCATCCTGCCGGGCCTGGCCCTGGCCGCACTCTTTCTGGGTGTGGCTTGGCGCTGGGGGCGGCTGTACTGCGGCTGGCTCTGCCCGCACTTCTCCCTAGTCGAAGGACTCAACGCACTGCTGCACAAGGCCTGCGGCAAGTTCAGCCTCTGGGATGCGCAGCCCAGCTGGCGCCCGGGCCAAAAGCCCGAGCGGCGCTGGTGGCCGCTCTATCTGCTGAGTTGCGCGGCGTTTGGCTTTCTGTGGTCCATCACCTTGCTCACCTACTTGCTGCCGCCACCCACCGTCTGGGGCGGCCTGCTGCACGGCACGCTGACGGCCAACCAAAGCCGCTTCATCGTCGTCGGCGGCTTGGTCTTCACGCTGGAGCTTTTGTTTGCGCGGCATTTGTTTTGCCGCTTTGGCTGCGCCGTCGGCCTGTTTCAGAGCTTGGCTTGGATGGCCAATCCGCGCGCCTTGGTGGTGGCCTTCAAACGTGAACGTGCCAGCGATTGCCGCAGCTGCAGCACCGAGCGTGCGCCGCTGGGCAGCGCCTGCGACCGGGTCTGCCCCATGCGTTTGCGGCCACGCCAGATCAAGCGGCTGATGTTCTCCTGCGTGCAATGCGGGCGCTGCGTCGATCAATGCGCCGAATCACAACAGGGCCAAACGCAGCTGCCGAATCCGCAACTGCACTGGACCGTGGGCCTGGATGCGCTGCGCGAAACGCTGAAGCAGTCGCAGCAAAGCCCCAAAGACTAACTTCAATAGCACACAGACCATGGAAGAGTGGATTGGCGAGCGTTGGCACCGTTGGATCACCCGCGCCGCGGACCGCAGCCATGCGCAAGCAGCCGTAACGCTGGAGGAACTGCAAGCGCCCTTGGGCCTGCTGTACCGTGCGGCGGGCGGGGGGCCGGCGGTGCGCATCGTGCCGGCGGCCGATATGCACATCGGCGGCCCGCGCAACTGGCTGCAACGCATTGCGGGCAGTGGCCAGCGCGCCGCCCTGCCCCGCCTGGACGCCGAGACCCTGGCGCTGCCGCCGCGCATCGCCTTGTTTGAACACAGCACGCTGAACCGAGACCTCTACCTCTGGCTAGCCGCCCTGGCCGCCTGCTATGAGCCCAGCGGCCAGGGCTGGGCGGCCGACAATCTGCAAGCCTGCCGACTGGCGCTGCAACGCTGCCCCGGCCTTTTGCCGCGCTGGCAAAGGCTGCGCGACGCCCATCTGGCACAGCGCCGCCAAGAGGCCAAAGCGCTGCGCAGCGCGCAGGCCCGCAGCGCCGAAGTGCGTTTGCAAGCCCTGCTGACTGAGCCTGCGCTGACGCCGCCCGCCGAAGATTGGGATGACGCCGACGCCGCGCTGCTGGCGCCGGTCTGCCTGTGGCTGCAAGCCCTGCCCGCTGCGGCGCTGATGCCGCCCGGCCAAGCGCGCCAAGCGCAAGGCGCCGCCCTCCCACCCGGCCGCGCCGCAAGCCAGCCGCAGCAACAGGCCCAAAAGCGGCGCCGCACCCGCGTTGCTCAATCGGCCTCGCAGCGCGCACCGCTCTTGTTGGCCGCCAAGTCAGAGTCCTTGCGCAGCTGGAGCGAGCATGTGCCCATGGACCGCGCCAGCGATGAGGACTGCGATCTGCAAGAAGCCCAAGCCGCGGCCGACGATATGGAAGCACTGACGCTGTCCCGCGACGGTGCGGCCAGCGCCGCGCGCATCAAGTTCGACCTCGACCTGCCCAGCGCCGCGGCCGACGATTTGCAACTGGGCGAAGGCGAAACCCTGCCCGAGTGGGATTGGAAGCGCAAGCGCCTGCTGCCCGCGCATTGCCGGGTGCAGACCCTGGTGGCGCGGCCCGACACCGCGGCCTTCACGCCCGCGCCTGCCTTGCGCCAAACCGCGCGCCGCTTGCGCCGCCGCCTGGAAACCCTGCGCGCCGCGCCGCAATGGCAGCGCGGCTGCCACGAGGGCGAAGCCCTGGACCTGGACGCCTGGGTGCGCCACCTGGGCTGCGTGCAAGCAAGCAGCCACTCGGAGCCCCAGGTCTGGGCGCGCCGTCAGCGCGGCGAACGCAGCTTGGCCACCCTGCTGCTGGCCGATCTGTCCCTGTCCACCGACGCCTATGCCAACAATGAGCAGCGGGTGATCGATGTGATCCGTGATGCGCTCTACGTCTTCGGCGAGGCGCTGCAAGGCTGTGGCGATGCTTTTTCCATGCTGGGCTTCAGCTCGGTGCGGCGCAGCCAGGTGCGCATTCATCAGCTGAAAGACTTTGAGGAGCCCTGGTGCGCGGCGGTGCAAAACCGGGTCGGCGCCATCAAGCCCGGCTACTACACCCGCATGGGTGCAGCCATCCGCTTGGCGACCCGGCGTTTGCAAGACCGGCCGGAGCGCCAGCGCCTGCTGCTTTTGCTGACCGATGGCAAGCCCAATGATCTCGATGTGTACGAAGGCCGCTGGGGCGTGGAAGACACCCGCGAGGCCGTCAATGAAGCGCGCCGCGCCGGGCTGCAGCCTTTTTGCATCAGCATCGACGAAGACGCTGCCCGCTATCTGCCCCATCTCTTCGGCCAACAAGGCTGGACCCAGGTGCTGCGCCCGGCCGAGCTGCCGCTGCGACTGGCCCGCATCTACAGCCGGCTGACGCGCCAGAGCTGAGGCTGCCGGCCTTCCTTTCTTCCCTCTTTGCTCGCCCGCGCACTTGAGGCAAATCAAGGGCAGCGCGCGCGGCCCTCGGGACAATGGCCTTGCACCCACTCTCACTGCCGGACACTTCATCATGGACATGCGCGCCTTCGATCTCCCTCGTTATCTGTCGGTGCTGCCGCTCTTCACCGACCTCAGCCCGGCCGAGTTGCAGCGCTTGGCGCAAGGCTGCTCGCTGCGGCGCTTGGCGCGCGGCGACACGGTGTTTCGCGTCGGCCAGCCCTGCGAGGAGTTCCATGTCACGGTCACCGGCCAGGTCAAGCTGTTTGCCATATCGCCGGCCGGGCAAGAGAAGGTCATCGAGCTGGTCGGCCCCGGCCACAGCTTCGCTGAGGCGCTGATGTTCACCGGGCGGCCCTACATCATCAATGCGCAGGCGCTGACCGACAGCCTGCTGCTCTCGGTGTCCAAACACGTCGTGCTCACCGAGATCGAACATGACAGCCGCTTTGCGCTGCGCATGTTGGCGGGCATCTCGCGGCGTCTGCATGGCCTGGTGCACGATGTGCAGGCCTATGCCTTGCACAGCGGCGTGCAAAGGGTGATCGGCTATTTGCTGCGCGATCAACTGGTGGAAGACTGCGCCAGCGGCGAGGTCATCACCGTGTCTTTGCCGGTCAGCAAGGCCACGGTCGCCTCACGGCTGTCTTTGACGCCGGAGTACTTTTCGCGCGTGCTGCATGAGCTGGAAGACGCCGGCCTGATCGAGGTGGACAAGCGCGACATCCACATCCTCGACCCGCAACGCTTGGCCGCTTACACCTCGCCGGGCAGTTGAGCCGCACGCCAGGCAAGACCTGACCCCGTGGTGCGCAACAGTCCCATACTCCTTTGTGAGTAGCCCCCATAGTTCTGAAGAACTACTGCACCGGCGAATTTGATGCGCATCAAGTCCGGCAGGCCGGCGACCGCAAGAATCCCCTCGCTGAACACAGCGTCAACCGAAGGGAGTCCTCCATGCCTGCAATCTTTGATGTGCCACGCTACCTGGCCGTATTGCCTTTGTTTGCGGGCCTGCCTGAGGGTGAAGTTCAGCGCATCAGCAAAGAAGGGGTGAGCCTGAAGCGGCTCGACCGCGGCGCCATGCTGCTGCATGCCGGTGATGCTTGCGATGCGGTGCATCTGGTGGTGACCGGCCATGTGAAGCTCTACGCCGTGGCCAGCAACGGCGCTGAGAAAGTGTTTGAGTTGGTGGGGCCCGGGCAAAGCATCGGCGACACGCTGGTGTTCAACCAACAGCCGCATGGCTTGAGCGCCCAAGCGCTCAGCGAGACCTTGGTGCTGCGCATCAGCGCCGAGGTGCTGACGGCTCAGGTGCGCCGCGACCCCGCGTTTGCCCTGCGCTTGCTGGCCGGGGCGTCGCTGCGCATCCAAAGTCTGCTCCGCGACGTGGAGTCCTACTGCCTGCACAGCGGCGCACGCCGGGTGGCGGGCTATTTGCTCGAACAAGGCGGGCCCAAGAGCACCGGCTCGGCCGAGGCCATCACCGTGTCCTTGCCGGTCAGCAAGGCCACCGTGGCGGCGCGTTTGTCGCTGACGCCCGAGTACTTCTCCCGGGTCTTGCGCGAGCTGGAAGAAGAAGGCTTGATCGAGATTTGCCGCCGGGACATTCGCATCAAACATCCCAAGCGTTTGGCGCACTACACCGTGCAGTGAAGCGGCGCCGCCTGCATAAAGGGCATCAGTTGCTCATGCAGCGCGGCCACAGGGCCGATCACCAACAAGGCCGGTGAGCGCACACCGCTGCGTCGAGCCAAGGCGGGCAACTCCAGCAAACTGGCACGCAGGCAGCGCTGGTCGGCATGGCTGGCCTTGGCGATCAAGGCCGCAGGCGTCTGCGCGGACAAGCCATGCGCAATCAGTTGCGCACTGATGATTTCCAAGCCGCCCAGGCCCATATAGATCACCACGGTCTGGTGGGGGCGCGCCAGCATCGGCCAGTCCAGATCAACGCTGTGCGAGGCCTGTGCATCGCCGAGCGCGGCGTCGCGTTCGCTGCAGCGCAAATGGCCGGTGGCAAACACCACGGCACCGGCATGGTCGCGGTGCGTCAAGGGGATACCCGCGCAGGCCGCTGCCGCCTGTGCGGCGCTGATGCCGGGAATGGTCTGGAAGCTGATGCCCGCCTTCGCCAGCGCCTCGGCCTCCTCGCCGCCGCGCCCGAAGATATAAGGGTCGCCGCCCTTGAGGCGCAGCACCGAGCGACCTTCGCGCACCCGCCGGATCATCAGCTCGATGATGGCTTCTTGGCTGAGGTGGTGATGGCCGCTTTGCTTGCCCACATACACCAGCTCGGCTTGCGGATTGCACAGGGCCAAAACCTCGGGCGACACCAGGGCGTCGTACAGCACCAATTGCGCCTCGGCCAGTGCACGCGCGGCTTTCAAGGTCAAGAGCTCCGGGTCACCCGGCCCGGCGCCCACCAGGGTCACACAAGGGTTGGCGAAAAAACGCGGTTCATCCAGTCGGCTCATCATCTTGCTCCAAGGTCTTGCGGCCCATTGTGAAAACAGGGGCTCTGGGCCGTCCTTGAACCAGTTCAAGGACGGCGAATTGATATCCGGCAAGGATGCGGTCAAGCCATCCCAAAGTGCCGCCCATGAATCCACGCAGAGCAAACCCGCCCTATGCAAACGCGCTTGCGCTGCTGCTGTGGCTGGCTTCGCCCCTGCAATTGCAGGCGCAGAGCCCCGCCTCTACAAGCAGCGCCGAGCCCAAGCCGGAACGCCAGCAAGCGCTCTTGCGCACATTGCGCCAGGACTGCGGCTCCTGCCACGGCATGCGCCTGACCGGCGGCTTAGGGCCTGCGCTGCTGCCTCAGGCGATGCGCGAGATCCCGCGCGCCTCGCTGGCCGCCGTCATCTACCACGGGCGCCCCGGCACCCCGATGCCGGGCTGGAAGACCCTGCTCAGCGCCGAAGAAGCCGAATGGCTGGCCGGCGTGCTGCAGGGTGAATCCGCCGCGTCTCCCACCGAGCCCAAGAGTCCTTCATGAAAAGCCCACCGTTCTCCCGCCCCCTCGCCCTTGTGCTGGCCCTGCTGCTGGCGGCTTGCAGCGCGATGACGCCGCCTGCGGCCCCGCAGATCCAGGGCACCGGCGATCTCGGCCTGGTGGTCGAGCGCGCCAGCGGCAGCTTGCAGTTGCTCAACACCAGCTCGCGCACCGCCTTGGGCCGCGTGCAAGGCCTGGGGGATCTCTCGCATGCCTCGCTGGTGTACTCGCGCGATGGCGCACACGCCTATGTGTTTGGCCGCGACGGCGCGCTCAGCAAGGTGCATCTGCCCAGCCTCAGCGTGGTGGCGCGGGTGCAGCAAAGCGGCAACTCCATCGGCGGCGCAATCTCGCAAGACGGGCGCTGGGTGGTGGCGCAGAACTACCAGCCGGGCGGCATCAAGGTCTTTGACGCCCAAGACCTGCGCTTGGTGGCCGACATCCCGGCCGAATACGCCCCGGGCAAACGCTCGCGCGTGGTCGGCCTGGCCGATCTGCCGGGCCCGCGCTTCATCTTCTCGCTCTTTGACGCCGACGAAATCTGGCTGGCCGATCTCAGCCAGCCCAGCGCGCCGCAAATCCAAAAGTTCAAGAACGTGGGCCATCAGCCTTATGACGCCTTGATCACCCCGGACGGCCGCCATTACATCGCCGGCTTGTTTGGCGAAGACGGGCTGGCCAAGATCGACCTCTGGGCCGCCGAGCCCAAGGTCGAGCGCATCTTGCCCGGCTACGGCCGCGGGCAGCAGCCGCTGCCGGTGTTCAAGATGCCGCATCTGCGCGGCTGGGCGGTGGCCGGGCGGCTGGCCTATCTGCCTGCCATTGGTCGCCATGAGGTCTTGGTGGTCGACACCCAAAGCTGGGCCGAGGTGGCGCGCATCCCGGTGGCCGGTCAGCCGGTCTTTGTGATGGCGCAGCCCGATGGGCGCCAGGTCTGGGTCAACTTCGCCGTGCCCGATTACGACAGCGTGCAAGTGATCGACACCCAAAGCCAGCGCGTGGTCCATGCCTTCAAGCCGGGCAAGGCGGTGCTGCACATGGAGTTCACGCCGCGCGGCGAGGCGGTGTGGATTTCAGCGCGCGACAGCGACCAGATCAGCGTCATCGACACCCGCAACTACCGCAGCCTGGCCACCCTGCCGGCGCAGGCACCCAGCGGCATCTTCTTCACCAGCCGCGCCCAGCGCATGGGACTGTGATGAAGGCCGCGTTGAGCTCCGACGTGGATGCGCGCCTGCTGAACGACTGGCAGCAACGCTTTCCGCTGTGCCCGCTGCCCTTTGAGGCCCTGGCAGCGAGCCTGGACTGCCCGCCCCTCACGGTGATGGAGCGCCTGCAAGCCCTGCAGGCGCAGGGTTCGGTTTCACGCATCGGCGGGATCTGGAATCCCGGGGCGGGCGGCGCCGCCCTGCTCTGCGCCATGGCGGTGCCACCCGCGCGCTTGGAAGCCGTGGCGCAGTGGGTCAGCGCCCACCCCGGCGTCAATCACAACTACGAGCGCGAGCATGTCTATAACCTTTGGTTCGTGCTGACCGGCTGCGATGCGGCGTCAGTCGAGCAGGCGCTGCAAGGCTTGGAGCGGCAATGTGCTTTGGCCGCATTGCGCCTGCCCATGCAGCGCGCCTATCGCATCAACCTGGGCTTTGACCTGCGGCCCAGCACGGAGGCGAGCCCCCACACGCGCAGCGTGGAAGGCGCCACCCGCAGCGCCGCGCCGGCCGTGGCCCCTGCCGACCGGCCGCTGGCCGCCCTGGTGGAACAAGGCCTGCCGCTGTGTCGGCGGCCTTATGCGGCCTGGGCCGAAGCCCTGGCTTGCGATGAGAGCCAAATCATCGCCACCTTGCAGCATTGGCTGGACGTGGGCAGCTTGCGCCGCTTTGGCGTGGTGGTGCGCCATCATGAGCTGGGCTTTGCGTCCAATGCCATGTGCGTGTTTGATGTGCCAGATGAAGCCGTGGACGGCTGCGCCCAAGTGCTGGCGGCGCAAGCGGGCGTGACCCTGTGCTACCGCCGCGCGCGTGCCCCCGGCTGGCCCTACAACCTGTATTGCATGCTGCATGGCCGCAACCGCGCCGAGGTGCAGCAATGGTTGCAGCAGGCCAGCCAACGCGCCGGGCTGCAGTCGTTCCCGCAGGCTCAGCTGTTCAGCCGCCGACGCTTCAAACAATGCGGCGCGCGCTACTTCAGCATGCAGGCTGCGGCCCGCCCCGGCCCTGCCGCCCGCCAGGAGATGCCCAGCCATGCATGAGCGCGCGCACACCGAGGTTCCCCTGCATCTGGACACCCTCGATGCAGCCCTGATCAACCGCCTGCAAAAAGACCTGCCGCTGTGCCCCCGCCCTTTTGCGCAACTGGCGCAGGAACTGGCGTGCAGCGAGGCGCAGTTGCTGGCGCGCCTGCAAAGACTGCTGGCCCAAGGCACTTTGAGCCGCTTTGGCCCGATGTTCCAGATCGAGCGTGCGGGCGGTCGCTTTGTGCTGGCGGCCCTGGCCGTGCCTGAAGCCCGCTACGCGGCGGTGGCGGCCCTGGTCAATGCCATGCCCGAGGTGGCCCACAACTACCGCCGCGAACATGCGCTGAATATGTGGTTTGTCTTGGCCACCGAGCGCGCCGATGAAATCGGTGCGGTGTGCCAGCGCATCGAAACGGCCACGGGCCTGAAGGTTTCGGCCTTTCCTAAAGAGCGCGAGTACCACGTTGGCCTGTATCTCGAAGCACAGCCTCAAGCCGCGGATGCGCCCCATGTCTGAACCCACCCACAACACCCTGAGCCCGCTGGAGCGCCAGCTGATCGCCGCCACCCAGCATGGCCTGCCCTTGTTGGAGCGCCCGTTTGAAGCCGTCGGCGCGGTGGTGGGCCTGAGCGAGGCCGAGGTGATCGCCCAGCTGGCGCAGATGCGCGAGCGCGGCCTGATCCGCCGCATCGCCGCCGTGCCCAATCACTACCGACTCGGCTATGTGGCCAATGGCATGACGGTGTGGGACGTGGACGATGAGCAAGTCGACGCCCTGGGCGAGCGGCTTGCCGCACACCCGGGCGTCAGCCACTGCTACCGGCGCCCGCGCCACTTGCCCGATTGGCCCTACAACCTGTTTGCCATGCTGCATGGTCGCAGCCGCGCCGAAGTGGCGCAGCAAGCCCAGGCTTTGCGCGAGCTGCTGGGCAGCGCCTGCCGCAGCAGCGACATCCTCTACAGCAGCGCCATCTTGAAAAAGACCGGCTTGCGCATCAAGGAATGAACCCGCCATGCTAAGAATCAGCAGCTATTTGCGCGAGATCGCCCAAGCCCAAGCCCAGGGCGGCAAGCCCGCTGCCCCGCGCCGCACCCGCAGCGCGCCGGAGGCCGCCGGGCCGGTGGTGATTTGGAACCTGACGCGGCGCTGCAACCTGACCTGCAAACATTGCTACGCGCTCTCCGCCGACCACCACTACCCCGGCGAGCTCAGCTTGGCCGAAGTGGAAACGGTGATGCAGGATTTGCGCGCCTATGGCGTGCCGGTCTTGATCCTCTCCGGCGGCGAGCCGCTTTTGCGGGATGACCTCTTTGAGATCGCCGCCCGCGCCCAGGCCCTGGGCTTTTACACCGCGCTCTCCACCAATGGCACGCTGATCGACAGCGCCATGGCCCGCCGCATTGCCGCTCAGAATTTTGATTACGTGGGCATCAGCATCGACGGCACCCGCGCCACACATGACAAGTTCCGACGCTTGCAAGGGGCCTATGACGCTTCGCTGCGCGCGATTCGCCTGCTGCGCGAGGAAGGCGTCAAAACCGGCCTGCGCTACACCTTCACCGACATGAACGGCCAAGACTTCCCGGCGCTTTTGCAGCTGATGCGCGAGGAGCAGATCGACAAGTTCTACTTCTCGCACCTCAACTACGCCGGCCGCGGCAATATCCACCGCGGCAAAGACGCGCATTTCGAAGCGACCCGGCAGGCGCTGGATCTGCTGTTTGACACCGCTTGGCGCGACGCCCAAGCGGGCGTGGCCCGCGACTATGTGACCGGCAACAACGATGCCGACGCGGCATACCTGCTGCGTTGGGTGGCGCAACGGTTTCCGCAATGGGCGGCGCCGCTGCGCGAGCGCCTGGAGCGTTGGGGCGGCAACGCCTCGGGCGTGGGCGTGGCCAATATCGACAACCTGGGCGTGGTGCACCCGGACACCATGTGGTGGCATTACCCGCTGGGCAATGTGCGGGAGCGACCCTTCTCGCAAATTTGGAGCGACCGCAGCGACCCGCTGATGGACGGCCTCAAGACCCGCCCCCGGCCGGTCAAAGGGCGCTGCGCCGAATGCCAGTACTTCGCCCTGTGCGGCGGCAACACCCGGGTGCGCGCACAGCAAATCAGCGGCGACCTCTGGGCCGAAGACCCGGGCTGCTATTTGGATGATGAAGAGATCGGCCTCTCGCCCGAGGCCGCGCAGCGCCTGAATCAACGCCTGAGCCTGCAGCCCTTCCAGGGCGGCAAGCGCGCACTGAACCGCATTCCGCTCCAGGTGATCCAAGCATGATGGACTTTCTGAAGACCATGTTCAAACTGGCCTTGGCCGCCGGTCTGTTTTGGGTGGGCCTGGATTTTGCGCGCGCCCAAAGCACCAACCCGGCGGTGGCGCCCGACGCCCCGGCCCTGTTCCAGCAACACTGTGCAGCCTGCCACGGCGCTCAACGCCAGGGCGCCATGGGCCCGGCGCTCTTGCCCGAGAGCCTGGAGCGCCTGCGCCGCCCCGAGGCCTTGAAGGTGATTCGCGACGGCCGCGCCGCCACGCAGATGCCGGCCTTTGGCAGCACGCTGGACGAAGCCAGCCTGCAAGCGCTGGCCCAGCTGATCTACCAGCCGCAGCGCCCGGCGCCGCAATGGAGTGCCGCCGAGGTGCGCGCCTCTCGCGTCGCCAGTACCGAGCCCGCCGAGCGCAGCCCAAAGCCCAAGTGGCGGGCCGACCCGATGAATCTCTTCGTCGTGGTGGAGGGCGGCGACCACCACATCAGCTTGGTGGACGGCGACCGTTTCGAGCTGATCCACCGCTTCCCGAGCCGCTACGCCTTGCACGGCGGCCCCAAGTTCACGCCCGATGGCCGCTATGTGTTCTTCGGTTCACGGGACGGCTGGATCAGCAAATACGACCTCTGGCAGCTGCGCTTGGTGGCCGAGGTGCGCGCCGGCCTGAATATGCGCAATATCGCCGTCAGCAGCGATGGGCGCTGGGTGATGGCGGCGAACTACCTGCCGCAAACCGCGCTGCTCTTCGATGCCGACTTGAATCTGCACAAACAGTTCGACGCCCGCAGCCTGGACGGCAAGCAAAGCTCGCGGGTCTCGGCCGTTTACGACGCCGCGCCGCGGCGCAGCTTTGTGTTGGCGCTCAAAGACATGGCCGAACTCTGGGAGATCTCTTACGACCCCAAGGCCGAGCCCATCCACGAGGGCCTGGTGCATGACTTCCGCATGGGCGAGGCCATCGCCACGCCCGGCTTTCTGCACCCGCGCCGCACGCCGCTGGAAGCGCCGCTGGACGACTTCTTCTTTGACACGGACTACCGCCATGTGCTGGGCACCGCGCGCGCGCCAAGCGGCGAAGCGACGACCCTGGGCCAGGTGGTCAATCTCGATGCGCGGCGCAAGGTGGCCGACCTGCCCATCACCGGCATGCCGCATCTGGGCTCGGGCATCAGCTTTGACTGGCAGGGCCGCCGCGTGATGGCCAGTCCTAACTTGAAAGACGGACGCATCAGCATCATCGACCTGAAAACCTGGGCCCTGTTGAAAGAAATCGCCACACCGGGGCCGGGCTTTTTCATGCGCAGCCACGCCGGCAGTCGCTACGCCTGGACCGACTCCATGATGGGCAGCCCGCAGGCACGCGACACCTTGAGCATCATCGACAAGCAAACACTGAGTCTGGTCACCCAGGTGCGCGAGCCGGGCAAGACCTTGGCCCATGTGGAGTTCACCAAAGATGGCCGTTATGTGCTGGCCAGCCTGTGGGAGCAGGACGGCGCCTTGATCGTCTACGACGCCAGCAGCTTCAAGGAAGTCAAGCGTCTGCCCATGAGCAAGCCGGTGGGCAAGTACAACGTGTGGAACAAGATCAGCCGCGAGGAAGGCACCTCCCATTGAGCGCCCCCGGGGGGGGCTTTTGCCGTCTTGACACACATCAAGGGAAATCGCCCGTTTTTCAAGCACACTGGCGACCCGTCCTTGATTCATTTGCCCGGTGAATATCGCAGCAGGTCTTGACTCTTTGCCAGCGGATCAGCCGCTCCTGCAAGCCTCGGCCCTGCGCTGTGAGCGTGGCCGCACGACGCTGTTCAGTGAGCTCAGTCTGAGCCTGCGCGGGGGCGACTGCATCTGGCTGCGCGGCGCCAATGGCAGCGGCAAGACCACCTTGCTGCGCACCCTGGCCGGGCTGCGGGCTGCCGAACAGGGTCAGGTCTTGCGGCATGCGCCCTTGCGCTTCATTGGCCATGCCAATGGCTTGAAAGACGAGTTCAGCCTGCAGGAGAACCTGCGCTTTGCCGCGCAATGGCAGGGATTACCCGCAGACGAGGCCGGCTTGCTGGCGGCGCTGGCTTTTTTCGACCTGAAGCCCCTGCGCCGGCACAGCGCCAACAAGCTCAGCCAAGGCCAGCGTCGCCGCGCCGCCCTGGCCCTGCTGGCCCTGCCTCAAGCCGGCCATTGCTGGCTGCTGGATGAGCCGTTTGACGCCTTGGACGAACGCAGCCTGGGCCTGCTGGTCGGACTGATTCAAAGCCACCGAGACGGCGGCGGCGCGGTCTTGTTCACCAGCCACCAAGCCGTGCCCGGCCTGGCCGCCCAAACCCTCAGCCTGGACGGACGCGCCTCATGATGGCCCTGCTGCTGCGACGCGAGCTGCGTTTGGCCGCCCGGCGCCCCATGGACGGCGGCCTGCCGGTTGCGTTTATGCTGCTGGCGGCCTGCTTGTTTCCGCTCGGCCTGGGGCCGGAGCCGGAACAGCTGCGCCGCATGGCGCCCGGCGTGCTGTGGGTGCTGGCCCTGCTGGCCAGCTTGATGTCGCTGCACAGCCTGTATGCCAGCGATGCCCAAGACGGCAGCCTGGATCAGTTGCTGCTGCCGCCCCATTCGGCCTGGCAGTTAGCCTGCGCCAAGGCGCTGGCGCATTGGCTGAGCCAAGCCCTGCCACTGCTGCTGGCCACGCCCTTGCTGGGGCTGATGTACGGCATGCAGGCTGACCGCCTGGGCCTGCTGATGCTCAGCCTCTTGCTGGGCACGCCAACGCTGAGCCTGCTGGGCAACTTGGCCGCCGCCCTGACCCTGGGCCTGCGCAACGGCGCCTTGCTCAATTTGCTGATCGTGCTGCCGCTGGCGGTGCCCACCTTGATTTTTGGTTGTGGCGCGGTGGGCGCGTTGGAGGCTGGCCTGCCTTATGACGGACATTTGTCCTTGCTGGCGGCCTTGCTGATTGGCGGCGTGCTGGCCCTGCCCGCTGCCACGGCGGCGGCCTTGCGCATTGCCTTACTCTGAGTGAAGCCCTGATGAATCGCCCCCCCGCAACAACCCGCTGGAATTTTTTGGCCGCGCCCTCGCGCTTTTACCGCTTGAGCGGCCGCCTGCTGCCGGGCCTGTGGCTGCTGGCCGCCCTGCTCGGCGCCCTGGGGCTGTACCAGGCTTTCTTCGTCGCGCCAACCGACGCCACCCAGGGCGAGGCTTATCGGATTTTGTTCATCCATGTGCCCGCCGCCTGGCTGTCCATGCTGCTGTACCTGGCCATGGCGTTTTGGGCCGCCATCGGCTGGGCCTACAAGGCGCGCATGGCGGCCATGCTGGCCCGCGCCATTGCCCCAACTGGCGCTTTGTTCACCGCCCTGGCCCTGCTCAGCGGCGCGCTGTGGGGCCAGCCGAGCTGGGGCAGTTGGTGGGTGTGGGACGCGCGCCTGACCTCGGAGCTGATCTTGCTGTTTCTCTACCTGGGCTATCTGGTCCTGGTCCACGCGATTGAGGACCCACGCCGCGCCGATGCCGCCGGGGCGCTCTTGGCCCTGGTGGGCGCGGTCAACATTCCCATCATTTACTTCAGCGTGCGTTGGTGGAACACCCTGCACCAAGGGGCCAGCATCAGCATGACGGCCGCGCCCCGCATGGCCGAGACCATGCTGCAAGCCTTGCTCTTGACCACACTGGCCTGCTGGGCCTATGCCTTCGCCGTCATCCTCACCCGCGCTCGCGCCCTCATCCTGGAGCGCGAACAAGACAGCGCCTGGGCCCAAGCCTTGAAAGGAAGCCGCGCATGAACTGGCACAGCGCCACCGAGTTTTTTCAGATGGGCGGCTACGGCCTCTATGTGTGGGGCAGCTATGGCGCAGCCCTGCTGTTCTTTGGGCTCGAAACCCTGTGGGCCAAGCGTCGCCACGCGCGGGCGCTTGAGGCCTTGCAAGAGGAGACCGAATCGTGATGAAACCCCGCCATCGCCGCTTGCTGTTTGCCGCCCTGGGGCTGCTGGCGGTCGGCGCCATCATCGCCTTGGTGATGAACGCCTTTCGCAGCAATCTGGTGTTCTTCTACACCCCCAGCCAAGTGGCGGCGCATGAAGCCCCGCAAGGCCGCAGTTTTCGCATTGGCGGCCTGGTGCAAGAGGGCAGCGTGACGCGTGAAGGCCTGCGGGTGCATTTCGTCATCAGCGACGGCAATCAGCAAGTGCCCGTCAGCTTCGACGGTGCCCTGCCCGATTTGTTCAAAGAGGGCAAGGGCGTGGTGGCCCAGGGCCAGCTGCAGGGGACACAGTTCATGGCCCGCGAGGTTTTGGCCAAGCATGACGAGAACTACATGCCCCCCGAAGCGGCCGACGCGCTGCAACGCAGCCAGCAAGCGCGTGAGCGCGCCGCCCAAAGCATGAAGGAAGGCCGCCCGTGATTCCTGAACTCGGACACCTGGCCCTGTGGCTGGCCCTGGGCGTGGCCTTGCTGCTGAGTGGCTTGCCGGCCCTGGGCGCCCAGCGCCAGCGGGAAGACTGGATGGCCTTGGCCACGCCTTTGACTGTTCTGCTGGCCACCCTGGTCGGCCTGGGCTACGCGGCGCTCACCCAGGCCTTTGTGGTGAGCGATTTTTCGGTGGCCTATGTGGCCCAGCACTCCAACCGCGAGCTGCCGCTGGCCTACCGCATGGCTGCCGTCTGGGGCGGCCATGAGGGCTCGATGCTGCTGTGGTTGACGCTGCTGGTCGCCTGGGCCTTGGCCCTGGCGCTGGCTGGGCAACAACTGCCGAGCGCCTTGCGTGCGCGGGTGCTGGCCGTGATGGGCGCTTTGGCGGCGGGCTTTTTGCTGTTTCTGCTGCTCACCTCCAACCCCTTTGCTCGCCTGATTCCGGCCCTGCCCGAGGGGCGCGACCTCAATCCGCTGCTGCAAGACCCGGGCATGGTGATGCATCCGCCCATGCTTTATATGGGTTATGTCGGCTTCGCCGTGGCCTTTGCATTTGCCATTGCCGCGCTCGCTGGCGGCGAGTTGAACAACAGCTGGGCCCGCTTTGCGCGCCCCTGGACCAGCACCGCCTGGGCCTGCCTGACCCTGGGCATTGCCCTGGGCAGCTGGTGGGCTTATACCGAGCTGGGCTGGGGCGGCTGGTGGTTCTGGGACCCGGTGGAGAACGCCAGCTTCATGCCTTGGCTGGCCGGCACCGCGCTGCTGCATTCGCTGGCGGTGAGCGAGAAGCGCGGCGTCTTCAAGGCCTGGACGGTTTTGCTCGCCATCGTCAGCTTCTCGCTGTCTTTGTTGGGGACTTTTTTGGTGCGCTCGGGCGTGCTCAGCTCGGTGCACGCCTTTGCCACCGACCCACAGCGCGGCTTGGCGATTCTGCTGTTTCTGGTGTTGGTGGTGGGCGGCTCGCTGAGTTTGTATGCAGCGCGCGCCAGCAGCGTTGGCCTGGGCGCACGCTTTCACTGGCGCAGCCGTGAGACAACTTTGCTGGCGAACAATGTGATGCTGCTGGCGGCCTGCGGCGCGGTGCTCTTGGGCACGCTCTACCCCATGGCCCTGGACGCCTTGAGCGGGCAAAAGATCTCGGTCGGCCCGCCCTACTTCGAAGCGGTGTTCGTGCCCTTGATGGCGCCGGTGGTTCTGCTGATGGGCCTGGGCCCGCTGATGCGTTGGAAGGGCATGGAAAGCGCCGAGCTGCTGCGCCGCCTGCGCTGGCCGCTGCTGCTGTGCCCCTTGGCCATGGGCCTGCATGCCTGGGCCACCGGGCGGCTGAGCGTGGCCGCCTGCCTGGGCCTGCTGATGGCCTGGTGGGTGCTGGCAACGGTGGCGGTGGATCTGCTTGAGCGCCTGCGCCCGGCGCCCGGGCAAAGCGTCTGGGCACGCGCCCGCGCCCTGCCGCGCTCGGCCGCCGCCATGCTGCTGGCCCATGCGGGCATCGGCGTTTTCATCATCGGCGTCACCCTGGTGGGCAGCTTGGCGTCCAGCCAAGACCTGCCGCTGCGCTTGGGCGAACACGCCGAGGTGGGCGGCCATCGCTTTGAATTGAGCGAGCTGCAGAGCGTGGATGGCGCCAATTACCGCGCCATGCGCGCCACGGTGAACGTCAGCCGCGAGGGCCGTGTTGTGGCTCGCCTGCAGCCCGAAAAACGGCTGTACCGCAGCCAGGGCATGCCCATGACCGAGGCGGGCATCGACAGCGGGCTGTGGCGCGATCTGTATGTCTCGCTGAGCGAGCCGATCAACGAGCAAGCCGATGCCTGGATCGTGCACATGGCCGTGAAGCCCTATGTCAACTGGATCTGGGGCGGCTGCTTGTTGATGGGCTTAGGCGGCCTGCTGGCCGCCAGCGACCGCCGCTACCGGAGCAGCGGGGGGCGCCAGCCATGAAGCTCAAACACCTGCTGCCCTTGCTGGCTTTTGTGGGCCTGGCCCTGCTGCTGGGGCGTGGCCTGCAACTGAACCCGCGCGAGATTCCTTCGCCCCTGATCGGCAAGCGCGTGCCCGCTTTTGAGTTGCCGGCCTTGCAAGAAGACGGCCGCCCGCTGCGCCAAGCGGATCTGATCGGGCAGGTCAGTCTGCTCAATGTCTGGGCCTCTTGGTGCGGCCCCTGCCGCGAAGAACACCCGCTGCTGCTGGGCTTGGCCAAACGGCGCCCGCAATTGCAGCTGCTGGGTCTGAACTACAAAGACGAGCGCGGCCGCGCCTCGCAGTGGCTGGGCGAGCTGGGCAATCCTTACCAAGCCGTGGGCAGGGATGAACGCGGCCAGGTCGGCATCGACCTCGGGGTTTACGGCGTGCCCGAGACTTTTGTGATTGACCGCCAAGGCATCATTCGCTACAAGCATGTGGGGCCGCTGACCGCCGAGTTGCTGCGCGACACCATCGAGCCGCTGCTGGACCGCCTATGAAGCGCCTGACCCATCTTCTACTGCTGCTCTTGTGGCCCCTGTGCTGCGCCAGCGCGCTGGCCGCGGGGCCAAGCGCGGGCCCGGGCCCGGGCCCGGCCGATCCCTCGGCCGAACGCGCGCAGGCGTTGGCCCAGCAATTGCGCTGCCTCGTTTGCCAGAACCAGACCATTGCCGACTCGCACGCCCCCTTGGCCATGGACTTGAAGGCCCAGGTGCGCGAGCAGGTGCAAGCCGGCCGAACCGACGAGCAAATCATCCGCTACATGACCGAGCGCTATGGCGACTTTGTGCTCTACAAACCGCCCCTGCAAGCCAACACCTGGCTGCTGTGGGCCGGGCCGGCGGTGTTGATGCTTGGCGCGCTTCTGGGCTTGGTGCTCACGCTGCGTCGCCGCGCGCGCCAAGCCGATGATGCTTTTGAACCCGAGCCCGAGGACCCCACACCGTGAGCGCTGCTCCTTATGAATGGCCCCCTGAGCTGCAAGCGCTACGCGCGCGCGGCCTGAGTCTGCAAGACCGCTTGCAGGCCCAAGCCGCGGCGGGCGAAGCGCCAGCGGCCGAACTGCAAGCGCAGCTCCAAGCCCTGCGCCAAGACATTGCCGATCTAGTGCTGACGCCCCCGCCTGCGCCCGTCGCCCGCCCCTCCACGCGGCTGCTGGCCGCTTGCCTGGGCTTTGTCTTGCTGCTGGGTGCGGCCGGCTACGCCTGGAAGGGGCAACCCGAAGCGATCTCGCCCGCGCCGCCGCCGGACCGCACCGAGGCCATGGTGCAAGGGCTGGCACGCCGGCTGCAACAACAGCCCGAGGATGTGCAGGGCTGGAGCATGCTGGGCCGCTCGTATTTGGTGCTAGGCCGCCACGAGGCCTCGGTGAAAGCCTATCGCCAAGCGCTGGCCCTGCGGCCCGAAGACCCCGATCTGATGGCGGATCTGGCCGATGCGCTGGCCAGCCAGCAGCAAGGATCGCTGGAGGGCGAACCGGCCGAGCTGATGGCCCGCGCTCTGGCGCGGGACCCCCAACACCTCAAGGCCTTGGCCCTCTCGGCCACCCGGGCCGAGCGCGCAGGTGACCGCGCCAGCGCGCGAGCGCTGTGGCTGCAAGTGCAGCGCGCGGCGCCTGACGAACATCCTTTGCGCGCATTGGCTGAGCAACGCTTGGCCGAAGCTGCCACGCAGCCGGCCGAGCGATCCGCCGACAAGCCCAACCGCGCGCCCACCCAGCCCGCGGCCTCAGCCCCTCAATCCTGAACAGGAGACCTGTATGAGCATTCTCGGTGTGGTGTTGCGGCTGCGGCCCCAAGACCTGTCTTCCGTCAGCGAGCGACTCGCCAGCCTGCCCGGTGTTGAACTGACCCACCGCGCTGAAGAAGGCCGTTTGGTCTTGGTGATGGAGGACTGTGAACAGACCTCGGCGGCGGCGCAGCTGGGGGCGATTGCCCTGTGGCCCGAAATCCTCGGGACCTCGCTGGTCTATGAGTACAGCGGCCCGGATGCGCCGGCCCCCGCCACCCACCATGAGCCCGAACAAGGCTGGCGCACCCGACTCAGCACCTTGGACACGCCCAAACCTTAATTTGGATCAAGGTGAATTGTGGCCAATTCCTTGACCATTGATCTCTAACTATGTCCAAATCCACGGGTCTTCGGCCATGGCGCCGTCGCCTACAGGAGCACCTCTTATGCAAGTCGATCGTCGCGACATCCTGAAGATGCAAGCCGCCGCTGCGGCTGCCACTGCCGCCGGGATTCCCGTGCTGGCCCAAGCAGCCCCAAAGCCAACGGCAACGGGCCCGGTCCGATGGGACAAAGCGCCCTGCCGTTTCTGCGGCACCGGCTGCTCAGTGGTCGTGGGGGTGCAAGACGACAAGGTCGTGGCCACCCAGGGCGACGTCGAAAGCCCCGTGAACCGAGGCCTGAACTGCGTCAAGGGCTACTTCTTGTCCAAGATCATGTACGGCAAGGATCGACTGACCACGCCGCTGCTGCGCAAGAAGAATGGCGTTTACGACAAAGAGGGTGAATTCACGCCCATCAGCTGGGACGAGGCCTTCGACCTGATGGCCAGCAAGTGGAAGGAAGCCCTCAAGACCGACGGCCCCACCAGCATCGGCATGTTCGGTTCCGGCCAATGGACCATCTGGGAAGGCTATGCCGCCGCCAAGCTCTGGAAGGCAGGCTTTCGCTCCAACAACATCGACCCGAATGCCCGCCATTGCATGGCCAGTGCGGTGACCGGCTTCATGCGCACCTTCGGGATCGACGAGCCGATGGGCTGCTACGACGACATCGAGCAAGCCGACGCCTTTGTGCTGTGGGGCAGCAATATGGCCGAGATGCACCCCATTTTGTGGAGCCGCATCACCGACCGCCGCCTCAGCCACCCCAACACCAAGGTGGCCGTGCTCTCCACGTACGAGCACCGCAGCTTTGACCTGGCCGACCTGCCCATCGTCTTCAAGCCGCAGACCGATCTGGCGATCCTGAACTTCATCGCCCACTACCTGATCAAGAACAACAAGATCAATCAGGAGTTCATCAAGAACCACGTCAACTTCAAGAAGGGGGTGGACGATATCGGCTACGGTCTGCGCCCGAACCACGATCTTGAAAAAGACGCCAAGTTCAACGGCTACCCCGGCGCCGATGGCAAGCCCAAGGGCAACCCGAACGACGCGGCCCCGATCAGCTTCGAGGAATACGCCAAGTTCGTCAGCGACTACAGCGCCGAAAAGGTCAGCGCCTTGTCGGGCGTGCCGGTCAAGCAGTTGGAAGACCTGGCCAAGCTCTATGCCGACCCCAAGGTCAAGGTGGTGTCGTTCTGGACCATGGGCTTCAACCAGCACACGCGGGGCACCTGGGCCAACAATATGGTCTACAACATCCACTTGCTGACCGGCAAGATCAGCGAGCCCGGCAACAGCCCCTTCAGCCTCACCGGCCAACCCAGCGCCTGCGGCACCGCACGTGAAGTCGGCACCTTCGCCCACCGCCTGCCGGCCGATATGGTGGTGACCAACCCTGAGCACCGCAAACACACCGAAGAAATCTGGCAGCTGCCCGACGGCACCATCCCCGACAAGATCGGCCTGCACGCGGTGGCGCAAAGCCGCGCGCTCAAGGATGGCAAGCTCAAGTGCTATTGGGTCACGACCAATAACAATATGCAGGCCGGCCCCAACATCAACGGCGAAATCCTGCCCGGCTGGCGCAACCCCAAGGCCTTTGTGGTGGTCAGCGACCCCTACCCCACCGTCAGCGCCATGGCCGCCGACTTGATTCTTCCTGCCGCCATGTGGGTGGAGAAGGAAGGGGCTTTCGGCAATGCCGAGCGCCGCACCCAAGTCTGGCGCCAGCAGGTCAACGCGCCCGGCGAAGCCAAGAGCGATCTGTGGCAGTTCATCGAGTTCAGCAAGCGCTTCAAGATGGAAGAAGTCTGGCCCGCAGAGCTGCTGGCCAAGAAGCCCGAGTACAAGGGCAAGACCCTGTTCGATGTGCTCTACAAGAATGGCAAGGTCAACAAGTACCCGCTGGCGGATGTCAGCAAGGTCAACGCCAAATACATCCCCGACTACATGAACAGCGAGTCCAAGGAGCTGGGCTATTACCTGCAAAAGGGGCTGTTCGAAGAGTACGCCGAGTTTGGCCGTGGCCATGGCCACGATCTGGCCTCGTTTGACACCTACCACGAGGTGCGCGGCCTGCGCTGGCCGGTGGTCGAGGGCAAAGAGACCCTGTGGCGCTTCCGCGAAGGCTATGACCCCTACGTCAAGAAGGGCGAGGGCGTGAAGTTCTACGGCCACAAGGACGGCAAGGCGGTGGTCTTCGCCCTGCCCTACCAGCCGCCCGCCGAAAGCCCGGACAAAGAGTTCAACCTCTGGCTGTGCACCGGCCGGGTGCTGGAACATTGGCACACGGGCAGCATGACCCGGCGCGTGCCCGAGTTGCACCGCGCCGTGCCCGAGGCCTTGCTGTTCATGCACCATGATGACGCCAAAGAGCGCGGTCTGCAGCGCGGCATGAAGGTCAAGGTCGCGTCCCGGCGCGGCGAAATCACTTGCGCAGTTGAAACCAAGGGCCGCAACAAGGTGCCGCGCGGTTTGGTCTTCATCCCCTTCTTTGACGAGGGCCGTTTGGTCAACAAGCTGACGCTGGACGCCACCTGCCCGATCTCCAAAGAGACCGACTTCAAGAAATGCGCAGTCAAGGTGGTCAGGGCTTGAGCTCAAGCGCCCCGCGCGTATGGAACTGAGTCGTCGAGCCTTGCTGCAAGGCGCCAGCACCACCGCCAGCGCCAGCCTTTTGGCGGGCGCGGCGGCGCTGCTGTCGCGCCCCACGCAAGCGCTGCCCAGCCAAGCGCTGCGCCCGCCCGGCGCTTTGGCCGAGGCCGACTTCCAAGCCGCCTGCATCCGCTGCGGGCTGTGCGTGCGCGCCTGCCCGCCGCACAACCTCAAGCTCAGCGAATGGGGTGCCGGCTTGGCGGCCCAGGTACCCATCGGAACGCCGTTTTTCGAGGCCCGCGACATCCCTTGCGAGATGTGCGAAGACATCCCCTGCGTCAAGGCCTGCCCAACGGGCGCGCTGGACCCAGGCCTGCAAGACATTGCCCAGTCCCGCATGGGCTTGGCCGTGTTGATCGACCAAGAGAGCTGCCTCAACTTCCTGGGCCTGCGCTGCGATGTCTGCTACCGGGTCTGCCCGCTGATTGACAAGGCCATCACGCTGGAAAAGCAAAGCAATCCACGCAGCGACCGCCACGCCATGCTCTTGCCCACGGTCCACGCCGAGGCCTGCACGGGCTGCGGCAAGTGCGAACACAGCTGCGTGTTGGACCATGCCGCCATCAAGGTGATGGACCGTGATTTGGCCCAAGGCGCGGCGAGCACCCACTACCGAAAGGGCTGGGAATCGCAAAACCGCGTCGGCAAACCGCGCTTCAATCAAGCCGAGCAGCGTCTGCCCGAAGATGCAAGCAAGGATCTGAACCCGCTGCGCAACGGTGCGCCCGCCTATGCCGCGCCGGCGTCGGAGCCAAGCCCATGAAGGCAGACCGCCTCCCAATGCCGCCGCAGCAGCCCTTGCCTGAGGCGGCGTTATCCGCACCACGCGGCCTGCTGGCACGCCATCGCTGGCTGATGCTCAGGCGTTGCAGTCAGTTGGCGATCTTCGGGCTGTTTCTGCTCGGGCCCTGGGCGGGCATCTGGTGGCTCAAAGGCAATTTGGCCTCCAGCAAGTTCTTGGATGTGCTGCCGCTGAGCGACCCCTTTGTGCTGGCCCAAACCCTGATGGCCGGCCTCCACACGGGCCACTGGCCGCTCATCACTGCCCTGATCGGCGCGGCCTTCGTGCTGGCTTTTTATGGCCTCTTGATGGGGCGCGCTTATTGCGGCTGGGTTTGCCCGGTCAATGTCGCCACCGATCTGGCCGCCTGGCTGCGGCGACGTCTGAACATCAAAACCGGCCGGGCGCCCAGCCGCAGCCTACGCTATGCCTTGCTGGCCTGCGTGCTGCTGAGTGCCGCAGCCTTGGGCAGCCCCGTATGGGAGATGGTCAACCCGGTCACACTCACCCAACGCGCATTGATCTTCGGCGGTGGCGTGGCCTGGTCGGCCTTGCTGCTGGTCTTTCTGTACGACTTGCTGGTCGCACCACGGGGTTGGTGTGGCCATGTCTGCCCCATGGGCGCGGCCTATGCCTTGATTGGCGCCAAGCCTTTGTTGCGCCTCTCGGCAGCCCACAGCAGCCGTTGCAATGACTGCGGCGACTGCTTCGCCGTGTGCCCCGAGCCCCACATCATCGTCGCCCCGCTCAAGGCCAAGCAGGGCGCTGGCCCGCAGATCTTGGCGGGCGATTGCACGGCCTGCGCGCGTTGCATCGACGTTTGCGACCGACAAGTTTTTCGATTCACCCACCGCTTCGACACCCGAAGGGACTGACCATGAAGATCCCCAACTTGCTCCGCCCTGCCATGCCCTTGTTGCTGGCCTTGTCTGTTTTGGCCAGTGGCCCGACCTTGGCGGCCGACAAAGCTGCGCCGGTCAAGCTCGAAGGCTTGCGCCAAGGCACGCCCCTGAACCAAGACAACCCGCCGGCCAACAACCGCCAGGAACGCGACCATCCCGTGGGTGAACGCGACTTTGTGCAAATGCCACCGCTGATTCCCCACACCATCAGCGGCTACCAGGTGACCAAGAACTTCAACAAGTGCATGGACTGCCATGCCTGGCAAAAGACCAAGGAAAGCGGCGCCACCAAGATCAGCGTCACCCACTTCAAGACCCGCGACGGCGTGGAACTGGACTCCGTCAGTCCGCGCCGTTACTTCTGCACCCAATGCCATGTGCCGCAAAGCGATGCCAAGCCCTTGGTCGGGAACAGCTATGAACGCGCCAAGGGCATGCAGTAAACAACAGGGGCGACCATGAAAAACCTGTTTCAACGCGCCTGGGCTTTCGCTCACACCCGGCTGTTCTGGCTCCTCTTCCTGTCCTTTGCCGGCGGCATCATCTTCTGGGGCGGCTTCAACACGGCCATGGAGTGGACCAACCGCGAAGCCTTTTGCATCTCATGCCATGAGATGGAGAAGAACGTCTTTGTCGAATACCGCAACACCATCCACTACCAGAACCGCACGGGCGTGCGCGCCACCTGCCCGGACTGCCATGTGCCCAAGGAGTGGGGCCCCAAGATGATCCGCAAGATCCAGGCCTCCAACGAGGTGCTGCACAAGGTGTTGGGCACCATTGACACGCCCGAGAAGTTCAATGCCAAGCGTGCCGTGCTGGCCCAGCATGAATGGGACCGCATGAAGGCGAATGACTCGCAGGAATGCCGCAATTGCCACAACTTCAGCTACATGGACTACGCCGAGCAAAACAGCCGTGCGGCAACGCGTCACCAAGTGGCATTTTCGGCGGGGCAGACTTGCATTGACTGCCACAAAGGCATTGCCCACACCTTGCCGCCGATCGCCCAACCGATTGGCGCGCCCAAGGCCGGAGAGGTGAAGCTGCCCTCCACCAAACCCGAGGGTTCAGCGGCGAGCCATTGAGATGGCCTGCGTGGGGCAGCCCCCCACGCAGGCGCCGCAGGCAGTGCAGCGCTCGGCATCCAGCTCCGGCTGCGTCACACCGCCCAGACGAGGGCGGAAGCGAATCGCGCTGGCTTCGCAGGCTTCGCCGCAAATGCGGCATTCGACGCCACGGGCCGCAAGACACGCCGGCCCGATCTGTGCGAGCCAGTCGCCAAAACTGGCGGGTTCGCGCAGCGCCCGGGGCTTGCACACCGGCAAGCAAGCGGCGCAGGCGTCGCAGCCCTGGGTCTTGAAGTTCATTTGCGGAAAGCCCCCATCGCCACGCTGGATGACTTGCGGGGGACAAGCCTGGATGCAGGCGTCACACCGCGTGCAGAGCTCCACAAATTCAGCCTCCGGCAAAGCGCCCGGAGGCCTTTGCACCAGAGCCTGTGCCGCGAGCGACGAACGACGAAACAAAAAACGCCGGTTTGGATCCATGCCCTTATTCTGACCCATGCGGCAGCTTGCCAGCCGCCAGCGGGCACAAAACACTGCTCACCCCTAACGCCACCCACCCACTCACTCCATCGACCCCCACGCTATGAAAGTATTTGGCATCGCCGGTCGCTCCGGCATGGGCAAGACAACGCTGCTGGAACGCCTGATTCCTGCGCTGCGGGAACGCGGCCTGCGGGTCTCGCTCATCAAACACAGCCACAAAGACATCGAGGTGGACCGCCCCGGCAAAGACAGCTTTCGACTGCGTGAAGCCGGCTGCCAGGAGGTCTTGCTGCTCGGCCGTAGCCGCTGGGCCCTGATGCACGAGTTGCGCGGCGACGCCGAGCCAGAGCTGGACTATTTGCTGAGTCGCATTCAGGCCTGCGATCTGGTGCTGGTGGAAGGCTTCAAAGGTGGCGACTTCCCCAAGCTGGAAGTCTGGCGCGAGGCCGCTGGGCAGCCCGCGCTCTGGCCCGAATGGCCCGGCATTGTGGCGATGGCCGGCGACGCCCAAG
Organism: uncultured Burkholderiales bacterium; assembly: GCA_945952065.1. Lineage (GTDB taxonomy): Bacteria > Pseudomonadota > Gammaproteobacteria > Burkholderiales > Burkholderiaceae_C > Paucibacter_A. The sequence goes on from CAMFGY010000002.1 coordinate 336,034, forward strand.
CCAGCCCCGGCTCACCGCCTTGCCTGCCCTTGGAAGACTTGCAAGCCCTGGTGGACTTGGTCTTGCGCCATGCGCAGCCTTGTTCTACGCAAAGCTAGATCTGAGCATTGCCAAGAACATCGCACCTGGGCTGACACCGATCAATAGGCCGGTTGCCGCCAGCAGACTCCTACTTGTCGCCACAACGCAAAACGCCAACCTCTCGGCTGGCGATTTATCAACGTAAGTGATGGATTTTCTTACGATTTTTTTGGTTGCGGAGGCAGGATTTGAACTTTGGGTTATGAGCCTACAAACCCATTGTGTAGATCAATTGGTTTTGATCGGGTTTCGCTTCCCGCTGTCATCTCTGTCAATCGCCAGATTACCTATGAACATGGCCTGGTTCTGACGACTCTACGTCACGATGACAAGCCCCCACGCCAGACGTAGCAACCGAAGACCACCCCGTCTTTTCCCGTCACGACCCTTACGACCCCACATATCTCGGTTGGGCCAGGGCTGACCATCGGGCGAATACTTGACCAGTCGCGCCAGCTTGCTTAGCAATTCAGCAGAGTCGGCCACTCGAATTGGTGATCCGGCCGACCTCAGCGGGGCGAGGAAGATGACAGCCGACAAGCCCGACGACCCGAATGCGAGATGGCTGGCGCAGTTAACGGCGCGGGTCGCCTGGCAGAAGGCCTGCGTTGCCATAGCCAACAATGACGCGCGCATCCTGTGGGCTTGCAATGACGTGTGAGGAAGGATTCGCCCCTCATCACTGCTGGCGCCAACGACGAATCAAGCCATTTTCTTGCCAACAGGTTGTAGATCTCGATGAACTTCAAGCTCGTTCGCTGAGGTCCTACCTCGTCGAATGAAACTAGGCCATCCTTATTGCGCTTACCGGCGTCAATTGGAATCGGGAGGTAATGCGGCGTGATCCTGACCAGCCTGGGCAGAATCTTGTTCACCTACCAGTCTTGCATGTAGTCAGGCGAGGCTTCCTCTGCACGAAGTGCCGCGTACCTTTCCTCATCCGCGGTGATCCGAGCGTAGCGAGCCCAAGGCGATGCGATCGCCAACACATTTCTGCATCAGCAACAAGTTCGATGTGCCTATTGAATATTTCGTGCTAATATTTGACATCTGTTGTCAGACCTCTTGCCCCCCCCCCCCCCACCTACGCATCTCAAGGACGCCGCGCAGCATCATGAACTTCATGTCTACGGCTTCTGAGCATTTCGAGCGCGGCGGCAAGCGTCGCGCCGCAGTCGCATTCGCCATCTTCTTTTTCATGATTGAAAACCTCTGCACCGGCGCCCCCCTTACGCTCACATTCACGCAAGCCCCGCCTCTGCCTGACCCCATCGGCTTTGCTGGCATGGGGGCCGGCGTCAGCGGGGACGCGCTACTGGCCCTCGGCGGTGCGCACTTCCCCGACAAGAAGCCATGGGAGGGTGGGGGCAAGGCCTTTAACAAGTTCGTTTACGCCTTGGAGCGCGGTGCTTGGCATGTGGCGGGCGAGTTGCCCAGTGCGTTGGCCTATCCCGCCTACGCGAGCACGGCAGATGGCCTCGTCATCGCTGGCGGCACCAACGACAACGAAAACTTCCGTGCGGTCTTCCGCGTGGCGCTCAAGGGCGGGCGCCTAGTTCGCGAGGACCTTCCTGCACTGCCGGTTCCGGTTGCCTTTGCCGCAAGCGCCATGTGGCACGGCAAGCTTGTCGTTATCGGCGGCATCGGCACACCGTCGGCCACGGTCGCGCTGAATGACGTCCATGCGCTCGACGTCACGACTCCGTCCAAGGGTTGGGCGGCATTGCCTCCGCTTCCAGGTCGTGGCCGCATGTTGTCAGTCGCCGGCACCTTCGGCGGCAAGCTCTTTGTTTTTGGAGGCTGTGCCCTCGAACCCGACGCAGCGGGTAAGCCCTTGCGTAGCTATCTGAAGGAGGCCTTCGTCCTCGAATCGGAGGCTGGGCCATGGAAGCGCATACGCGAATTGCCCGAGCCGCTCGTGGCTTCGGTCGGTCCGGCGCCCGTGGCCGGCGACGCTCTGCTGCTGCTCGGCGGCGACACAGGCTTCTTCTACAACAACGGCAAGTCCCCCGCTGAGCACCCCGGCCAGCCAAGAACGATCTACGCCTACCGGCCTGCCGACGACAGTTACGCAGTGGCGGGCCAGTTGCCGGTCGGCATCGTCACCGCACCGGCCGTCCAATGGCAGGGCAAAGTGCTACTTGTCTCCGGTGAGACGGGCCCCGGCAAGCGCACCAACTCAGTCACCATCATCGGGCGGGAATAGGCCATGGCCACCACAAGTCAAGCAAGCCGCCCTTCCTCTGGCCTCGCACGTGGCGCCTGGCTGGTCGTTGGCCTGCTCTGGGTCGTCGCTCTCCTGAACTACCTGGATCGCCAGGTGCTCATCACGATGCGCGATGCCATCAAGGGCGACATCCTAGTGGCCGGCGTGCCGATGACCGACGCCCAGTTCGGTCTGCTGTCCTCGATGTTCCTGTGGATCTACGGCCTGGTGAGCCCCCTGGGCGGCTATGCCGCCGACCGCTTTGGGCGCCGCCCCGTCATCTTCGTCTCGTTGGCCGCGTGGTCCGCCGTCACCTGGTGGACGGGCCATGCATCCAGCTACCACGAACTGCTGGTAGCGCGTGGCCTGATGGGGGTGAGCGAGGCCTGCTACATCCCTGCCGCGCTCGCACTGATCACCGACCACCACCGCGACCGCACGCGTTCGCTTGCCACCGGTCTGCACATGAGCGGCCTGTACGCTGGCGTGGTGCTCGGCGGACTCGGTGGCTATCTTGCGACGCCTGGCAAGACTTTACTAGGCATCGACCTCTTCATCGGATGGCACAAGGTCTTCATCGGCCTCGGCGCCATCGGCATCGCTTATGCGCTCGCCCTGATCTTCTTGTTGCCGAAGCATGAGGCACCAGCTTCGGGCAGGGTGGCTGCCGATGCCGGCTATGCCAGCCTGTCCGCCGCGTTGCTGCTGCTGATCAAGGAGGGGCGCTTCTGGTTGATCCTCGGTGTGTTCGCACTCGTCAGTGCATGCAACTGGAGCGTCCTCGTCTGGCTACCCGCCTTCCTCAAAGAGCAGTTCCAGCTGGCCGACGGCCCTGCCGGCCTGCACGCGACAACTTGGAACACCGCCGCCAAATTCGTTGCCGTGCTCATCGGAGGCGCGATGTCCGATTGGCTCACTCGCAGTAACCCGCGCGCGCGATCGTTGATCCCCGCGGTCGGGTTGTTGATCGCTGCACCCGGCATCGCGTTGGGCACGCTCACCGACTTACTCACTCTCGGACTGTGCGGTTTCGCCATGCAGGGCATAGCCCAGGGTTTTCTGGATGCGAACATGATTTCCATCGTGCGTCAGATCACCGGCCCGACCGTCGCAGCCACAGGCTACGGGCTGCTTAACCTCGTTGGCACCCTGACCGGCGGCGTGATGGCCTTGATCGGCGGACGGCTAAGGGACTCTGGCCTCGGATTCGAGACCTTCTTCCGTATCTCTGCAGCAGGCCTCGCCGTAGCTGCCCTCGGGCTCCTGCTCTTCAGGCCAGGCAAACAGATCAGCCCGGATGCCCATAACCGCGAGTAAAGCGGATGCGCGTCTCCTCTTGTTCAACTCTAGACCCCTATCGGGCCCTGCATCCATGACCCAATTCCGAGTCCGCGGACTTTGCGCCGCCACCCACACTCCATTCGACGCAAGCGGCGAACTGAACCTGCGCGCCGTCGAGCTACAGGCCGAGTACCTCGCCGCGCGCGGCGTGAAGTCGGTCTTCATCGGAGGCACCACCGGTGAAAGCCATTCGACGACCCTGCTGGAACGCAAGGCATTGGCCGAGCGCTGGGTCGAGGTGGTCAAGGCTCACCGCCTCGACCTGCCCGTCATCGTCCATGTCGGATCCAACTGCCTCAATGACGCCGCTGACCTCGCCGCGCATGCGCAAAGAATTGGCGCCGCAGCGACCTCGATGCTGTCGCCCTCCTACTTCAAGCCGGCCAGCTTGGACCTGCTCGTCGAATGCTGTGCCAAGGTCGCCAAGGGTGCGCCTGCGCTGCCCTTCTACCTGTATGACATTCCGGTGTTGACTGGCGTGACGATCAACGCCGAGGAGTTTCTGGCAAAGGCCGAGAGTCTGATCCCCAACCTCAACGGCATCAAATTCACCAACCCCGACTATCTCCAGTTCCAGCTGTGTCATCGCTTCAAGGACGGCAAGTTCGACATCCCTTACGGCAATGACGAATACATGCTCGGCGCGGTGGCGATGGGCGCCAAGGGCGCCGTCGGTTCGACCTTCAATTTCTGCCCTGGCGTCTACCAGCGTCTGATGGCCGCCGCCGCCGAGGGTGACAACGAGACCGCCGCTGACGAACTGTTCCGCGCCGTGCAGGTGGTGAAGATCGTCGCCAAGCGCGGCTACATGGGCTGCGCCAAGGCGCTCATGGGGCACTTGGGCGTACCCGTCGGCCCTGCGCGTCTGCCAGTGGGCAACCCGTCGCCAGAAGGAGTGGAGGCGATGATCGGCGAACTCGAGGCGATTGGGTTCTTTGCATGGAAGGACTGAGCGCCTGCCCGCGGATCTGCGAACCACAGCCCATGAAGCGTTTCGCAAACTTCTGCCTACCGCTCGTGCTGGCTCTGGCCTGCACGCCGGCCTTGGCAGCGCTATCGGTGGACGCCATCTTTGGCAACCACATGGTCATCCAGCGAGACAAGCCGGTGGTGGTATTTGGCTCGGCCGTTGCTGGTGAGAGTGTCAGAGTCACATTTGGCCTGGATTCGGTCACGGCTCAGGTGTCAGCCTCCGGCCGCTGGATCGTGAAGTTGCCCGCGCGTCCGGCGAATGCCGTGCCTGCAGAGATCAGGGTGGACAGTGCCGGCTCCGCTTTGGTGCTGAAGGACGTGCTCGTCGGCGACGTGTGGGTCGCCGCAGGCCAATCCAATATGGAATTTCCGTTGGGCCAAGACGTGGAGGGCGGCGCCGAGCTCCAGGCCATCGCTGACGATGCTGTGCGTGTGGCCAGCTTCAGGGCCCCGAGCATAGCCGTGGGTGCCAAGCCGCTAGACCAAGCCTCGGTCAAACTGGTGGAGGCAGATCGGCTCTATGCCGGCGGCTGGGTCATCGCCGCTGGCAAGGCCGCCTCGAGCGCTTCTGCAGTCGCATATTGGTTCGCCAAGAAGGTTCGCGCGGAAACGGGCCTGCCGATTGGCATCGTCGGCTACGCCATCGGCGGCGCACCGCTCGAAAGCTTCATCTCGAGAGAAGCACTCCAAGCAGGTGGTTTCGGCAAGAAGCTCTCTGGGGACTGGATGCAGAACCCGGAGCTGCCGAACTGGGTGCGAAGCCGTGGCGCCCAGAACCTGGCCGATGTGACAGGCGTTCCCGGCGATGTGCTCGGCAGGAACCACGCCTACAAGCCGGCCTTGGCCTGGGAGGCGGGAATGGGGCGCATCACCGCGTTTCCGATACGCGGCTTCCTCTGGTACCAGGGCGAGTCCAACGCCATCGAGGCGGCCCGCGTGGCCGAATACCCCGAGTTGCAGCGGGTGATGGTCGCGGACTGGCGCGCGCGATGGGGCGATGACAAACTGCCGTTCTACTTCGTTCAACTGTCTTCGTGCGAGGACAGCAACCGCATGCGCTGGGGCGAGTTTCGCGACCTGCAGCGCCGTGCCGTCGACCGGATTCCAGCGCCTTCTGGCATGGCGGTCTCATACGACTTCGGTCCGCCACCTGCGACCAAGAGCGACGTGCATCCGGCGCAGAAACGCCCAGTAGGCGAACGCTTGGCGTTGCTCGCATTGCGGGACGTGTACGGCAAACCAGGCTTGGTCGCTGAAGGCCCTCAGCCGATGTCTGCTACGAAGGCGGGCGACGGCGTTCGGATTCGCTTTGGGAACGCCACCGGCCTGGCAGCCAAATCGGACGACGTGGCGGGCTTTGAGATTTCGGACGACGGGATTCAGTTCGTGCCTGCCGTGGCGACCATCGGTGGCGGGACCGTCACACTGCGGGCCGACGGCGTGAAGAGCCCGACAGTTGTCCGTTACGCGTGGGCTCCGTGGACCCGCGATGCCAACCTCGTGAACGGCGCTGGCTTGCCGGCTCCGACCTTCACCATGCAGATCAAATAAGCATGCCACCCGCCAGCAACTGCACCATGTCGAACTACCTGACCCCTGATCGCCGCGCCCAACTTTTGGCCGAATACCGCGACCGCCTCGTCGGCGATGTCCTCCCGTTTTGGCTCAAAAACGGACTTGATCGCGAACACGGCGGCATCATGACCGCGCTCGGCCGCACCGGCGAGGTGATCGACACCGACAAATCCGTGTGGTTCCAGGGGCGCGCCGGCTGGACCTTTGCAACGATGTACAACACGACGCCGCGCGCCGACTACCTGGAGGCCGCCATATCCTGTTGTGAGTTCCTTCGAACCAAGTGCTACGCGCCGGGCGGCAAGCTCTACTTCACGGTCACGCGCGATGGCAAACCGCTGCGGATGCGTCGTTATGTGTACGCGGAGAGCTTTGCTGCGATTGCCTTCGCCGCCACGCACAAGGCGAACGGCAACGCTGAGTACCGCTCACTCGCGATCCAAGCCTTCGAGACTTACCTTCGCTACTCTTTCACGCCTGGCGTGATGACGGCCAAGACCGAGTCCACGCGCCCCATGCGCAGCTGCGGCCCGCTCATGATCGGCATCGTCACGGCGCAGGAGATGCGCGAATCGCTCGGCGACATCGAGGTGGCCGGCAAGACCTTCTCCGCGCACATTGCCGGCATGATCGCCGAATACGAGCGTTACTTCGTGAAGCCCGATCTCAAGGTCGTCATGGAATGTGTCGGCGTGAATGGCGAGATAGTCGATCACTTTGAGGGCCGCTTGCTCAACCCCGGCCACGCTATCGAAGCGGCCTGGTTCATCCTCCACGAGTCCAAGCGGACTGGCAACGCAGCGTGGAAGCGGCTCGGACTGAACATCCTCGACTGGATGTGGGCGCGCGGCTGGGATGCCAAGCATGGTGGCCTGCTTTACTTCGTGGACGTATACGGTAAGCCCATACAAGAGTACTGGCACTTCATGAAGTTCTGGTGGCCGCACAACGAGGCCGTTATCGCCACGCTGCTAGCCTACACGATGACCGGCGATGACAAATACGCCGACATGCACCGCCAGGTTCACGACTGGGCCTATGCCCACTTTCCTGACCAGGAGCATGGCGAGTGGTATGGCTACCTCGACCGCGCAGGCAACCCGACCACGGAGCTCAAAGGCAATATGTGGAAGGGGCCATTTCACATGCCGCGCATGAAGTGGTATTGCTGGCAACTGCTTGAAGCCTGAAGAAACGGTAGGCCGTCAACTCCCAGGGGTCTGCGCGAGTCCAAGAGCCAAAGGCTCGACTGCTGCTGGCATAACGGACCGGATGCTGTGACTGCGGTGAGAATTTGCAATGAAAAAACCTGCGTCAGGTGTGATTGGGTCAGCTACAGTTCGATACATATCAGACGTCTGCCAACAGCGATCTGATAACCCGCACGTCCAAGGACATCAGATGGCAACTCGCATCCCCGCGTACCGGCAAGCTCAAATTGAAATCAAGCGATACATCGAAGCGCAGAAATTGCGCCCTGGTGATGCCTTGCCACCCGAAGGCGTGCTCGCCGAAAGGCTAGGTATCAGTCGCCCCTCCTTGCGCGAAGGTGTCAAGGCACTTGAGTCCTTGGGCATCGTCGAAGCTCGTCACGGAGATGGCTTGTTCGTCAGCGCCTTCTCCTTCGACAGCATCATCGAGAATTTGCCATACGCCGCCGTCGCCGACGGCAAGCAGTTGTTCGATCTGCTTCAGGTTCGGGCGGCGCTGGAGAACGGCGTGATTTGCGACATCGTTGACCGGATCGGCACCGAGGACAAGCAGCGTCTGCGCGCGCTAGCCAACAGCATGCTTGACGCGGCGCGCCGCAATGAGACCTTCGAAAAAGAGGACGGCGAGTTCCACGCAACACTCTATCGCTGCCTGAATAACCCCTTCCTCTCGCGCTTGGTTGATTTGTTCTGGCAGGTTTTCCGACGACTGAATCAAGCCAGCAATTTCGACGTTGAGCAGTGGTCGCCTGAGGGTACGGCCAAAGACCATATGCGTATCGTCGAGATGATTGAAAGCAACGACAAGGCAGGCCTGATCGACGCGCAGCAGAAGCACTTCCAAGGAATTTTCACGCGGCTCCAGCAATCGATGGAAGGCAGTGCACCTGGTGCACCTGAGAGCCGGACGGCGAAACGCAATGTGCAGATCGACCCCATTCCCGCCATGAACCTGTCTGGCCGGTTGGACGGTCTCGGCAAAGATTAGACCATTGACTGCAGCGATCACGGCGGCAAACACGAAGGCTCAGATGTTGAAGAGCTGGCGGTTGAGGTGCGCCGCCTGAGCTTGCTTCCGCTGGGCGTTCTGCAGGTAATGCGCGAGTTCGTCAACCTGTCGAGGGAACGGGGGTGGACGGGTGCTTGCGCCTGCAAAGGGTCGGCCGCATGCGCTCGCACCTGTCTCCTGTCCCGTTGAGGTGGCTAGCGAGGCAGCCCTAGCTGCAAAATGCCTTCAAGGACGTCGAGGCAGTCCTTCGTGGACAGACAGAGACAACAGGTATCTTCCACAGAATTCGGACGCTCCCGCTCGGCGCTACCATTTGCTGGCCATCGACTGGGCCATGCGCTGGGTGTTCCAGCGTAGGAACGCAGATCGGAGCGAGGCCAACAGTGTTGCCGTTTTGGAGCTAGCTAGCTGCGAGAGGCCGCGCCGATGAAGATCACCGCTGTACTCCGCGACTGTGCACGTCGCTCACCGTGGGAGGTCTTCAGACCTGGTATGTTTCCTGCCCTGCCGTGTTCAGATGCTCAGCGCATTAGCGGGTGGATCTCGACAACAAGTCAGCAAATCAAAAAGCCCGCCTCGCGAGTGCGTGGCGGGCAGGTCAGGGCATAAGCCGTGATTACATCGCCAACTTCAGACCAAGGAAGTATTGGCGGCCAATTACGTCGTAGGCACCGGGCTCGGTATTAGTCCCCACCGCCGCATCACGCACATTGATGTCGGGCTGGACATTGAACACATTGTTGGATCCCAGATAGAAGCTCAGGGACTTATTGGCCTTGTAGTTCACGCGCAAGTCAACGTAAGTCACTGCCTTCATTTTGTTCAGGTCTTCCGAATAGCTATTCGAGGTCACGTAGTTTTGGGTTTCGCTGCGATAGCGGGCCTGACCGAAAAGACTGAGTTGATCGTTGACCTCGTAGCTGACGTTGCTTGTGAGGCGCCATTTTGGATAGAGCGGGCGTCCCGCGGATGACGTCGTACCGGAAGCATTCACGACGTCATAACTACTCAGATGGTTGGCGTAGATGCCGACGTTGTAGCCCCTACCGACATAGCCGACCTCGAGGTCGACGCCGCGCGTTTTGATGCTGGCCGCGTTGAACAGCGGCGAGCGCAGGGTCAGCACTGGGCCATCGTTCACGTCGCGGACCAGAATGCCACCGCAGGTTGCGTCAAAGGAACCCGGCGCCGCCGAATAGCAATTCTTCGTCAGCACATCCGCCGTCAAGCGAGCGATGCCACTCTTGATGTCGATATCGTAGAAGTCGGCCGATAGCGATAGGCCGCGCATGGGTGTAAACACGCCACCCAAAGTCACCGTTTTCGCAGTTTCCGCGGCGAGCGTAGGCGAGCCGGCAAGTAGCAGGCGCGTATTGTTCGCTTCGGAGTTGATCAGGGTAAATGAGCCATTGGCTGCGATGCGATTGGCGATGGCCGGAATCGAGCGGCAGTTGACCGCGATGTTGCCGGTGCTGGCGGCCGTCACCCCATTGCAAGGATCGGTATTCGCCGGCGCACTATTGGTGATGCCATTTGAATACAGGTCGTTGATGTTGGGAGCGCGAACGGACCGTGGCGAGATACTGCCGCGCAGGCGCAGCGTATCCAGAACCGGCGCACTGAAGCCGTAACGATGGGTGTAGGTCCGACCAACGCTGGAGTAGTCACTGAACCGACCGGCCGCGCTCAATGTCAGCTGCTTTGCGATGGGCAGCTCGATTTCTCCAAATGCTTCTTTGACATCGAATTTGCCGGAAATCGCGGAGACCTGAAGATCGCGCGAAAGCCCGAGCTGACGATACGCATCCGGGACTTCTTCAGCCTGCTCGCGACGGTACTCGACGCCGGCAGCGAAGTTGGCAGGAGCGCCGGCATAAACCGACAGCGGGAGCTCTCCGGAAAGCACCGATGTCACGACAGCCTGCTTGATCTCGCCCGTTTGCCCTGTTGGAATTGCAAGGTACTTGGCCGCGGCGGCGGAAATGCCGGTGACCCCAGCCTTTCCGGCCAGGCTGTCGGTGGTACCGAAGGGGTTGATCGGAAGACAGCCTTCGAGGCGGGCCTGTACGTTGGCGCAACGATAGCCCCCCTTTCCGTCGGGTTCGATCGTCACGGCGTTGCGGAAGCTGGGGATACTGAAGTCACCGGTATTGCGCTGCAGCGACGATGTCTCCCCATAGACCGCACTGGTCTTCCATTGCAGGCCGTCGCTGAGGTCATGCGTCAGGCTGACGGCCGTGCGCAGCGTCTGCCTGCTATTCGACACCGTGCGATCCCCAAGTTCCACCAACCGGCGGAAGGTCTGTACGCGGTCGAGCGAGGTGTTGGTTCCCATCGCAGCCTGCAACTGGGCGCCAGCGCTGCTGCCGACGAAGTAGGGGCTGGTTGCTACGTCGATTCCAGTCTTGCCGCCGGTGGACACCCGAAACACATCGGCCACCGTAGAAACTGGTGCCGGCTCAAGCGCCACGAATGAAGTCGTCTTGGTGTAGTTCAGCTCGAAATCGACTTTTGACTTCTCGCTCAGATCCACGCTAAGACCCGAGGCGATGTAGGTGGGTTTGGACGGGGCAACGAGATAGCGCCGCGCGAACTGGTTGTCGTAGTCCGTTGTGCCGAGACGATTGAAGTTGGCGTCCAGCAGCGGCTGGTTGGTGTTGAAAGCGGTGCCGTTCCCATGCACCGCCACGCTGCCGAAGAAGAGTGCGCCATCAGGGATGTGGGCCGGCCCGTTGCGGACGGCGATGGTCTCGATGGTGCCGTCTTTGTTCGCGTCGATGAAGTTCAGTTCGTTGGCCGAGAACGGCCGTGCCGACGAGAGCAACGCTTTCTGCTCAGATTGACCGAAGGAAACCCAGGCATTGCCGCCATCGAACTTGCGCCCGTAGGTGAGGTCGAAGCTCCTCTTACCTGCCCCACCGGCAGCCGAGTCGGAAGCGAACACGTTCAACGCAAGACCGTTGAAATTGGACTTGGTAATGATGTTGACCACGCCTGCAATGGCGTCGGAGCCATAGATAGCGGACTGCCCGCCAGTGAGCACCTCGACGCGCTCGATCATGGCGGCGGGAATGCTGTTCAGGTCAACGCCATAGCCAGTATTGGCTGAAACGCCCGAAACCCAACGCCGACCGTTAACCAGCACGAGCGTGCGGGCCGCGCCTAGATTGCGCAAGGAAATCGACGCCACCCCGACGTTGGCAGCATCACCACCGGTCGATGTGTTGTTGCTGGACGCCGAGAGCCCCGCAGTGATCGAGGGAATACGGCTCAAGCTGTCTCCAAGCGTTATTGCACCTGATGCCTGGAGGACCTCTTTGCTCAGTTGTGTGATCGGAGCCGAAGACAATAAATTCGCATTGCGGATATTGGAGCCGGTGATGATGACCTTTTCAATCGCCACCGTTGCTTCCGGCTGCTTGGCAACGCTGCCCTGCTCAGCCTGAACGGGCGCCGAGGCTGTAGCCAACACCTTCGAATCTGCGGTCTTCTGCGCATCGTCAGTCATCGACTGCTGCGCAGATGACAGCGGCGCCCAGCCAAGCAGCAACACGCCGGCGATTGCAGTCGCCAGGCGACTCAACTGAAACTCTTCCCACTTTTGACGATTACCCATGAAATCTCCAGATGTCAGATATCGGAGATCTAATCAGACAGCAACTTGCACGGCTGGTCAATAGGGGAATCGCGAGTCAGAAATTTGTCCGTTGCTGGTGGCAGACAATTGCCTCGGGCGCTCAGCGACAACCATCCCGCGCCGCTGACGCATGCCGTCGGCGAACGTTGTTGTGGGTGGCTTCTGTGGTGGCTGGACTCCAGCGGTGCCGCGTATGGCCGTCAACCTGGCGATGCACCAGTTATCGCGGCTCGCCCTCAAGTGCGCCAAGTTTCATGCACCAGCCGCTTGACTGCGAAACAGCGTGCAAAGCTTTCCTGATTGCCCCGGGGTAAACAGCGTCCAATAGTTCCCATCCTGGGGTGTGCAGCCAGATCCCTCATCGAGTTCGGATTGTCTCGCATCACTGCAAGTACCGTGGCTGGTCTGATTGCCGACTCTTCGCTCACGCCCGAGAAGGTGAAGGAGTGGATACGCGCCCAGTCCGAGGACATGCTCTCGCAATTGTCAGGGCTAGTCTTGGCAGAACTTCGTACTAAAGAGCTGTTAGCGCCCGAAGTCGCCGAGGATTGATGCGCGGCAACTCGCGCAGCTCACGTGCAGTTGTGAGAGTCCGCCAGGGAAAACAGTATTCCAGCCGCAGACAGCGAATGCGCGAGTTCAGCCTGAAGGTGAACGCGTCTGGATTTTCGGCAATTGGTGCTTGGCTCGCCTTCCACAACACCTCGTATGTGCCAGTCCTGCAACGAAATGCTGGCATTGCGTGGGCACAAGTTGGGCACAGATCTCCGTGCCCTCCTTACAACCTAATAGTCAGCGTTTGTACCGCCCTGTGACCTGGCGGATCAATCCCAGGCTTTTGGGCACGAGCCCAATGGTCATTTGACGACTTTTGGAAAGTTCGCTGGGCACAGGTTGGGCACAGGTTGGGCACGGTTTGGGCACAAAATGGGCACAGAATGCAAAACGCCAACCTCTCGGCTGGCGTTCTACTCACGTAAGTATTTGATTTACTTACGTTTTTTTGGTTGCGGGGGCAGGATTTGAACCTACGACCTTTGGGTTATGAGCCCAACGAGCTACCAGACTGCTCCACCCCGCGACTGACCGGAGAAACAAAAGGCCACCCTGTGTCGGCGGCCTTCTTGCGTGCGAGCAACAGCTAAAAACACTGTCACTGCAAAATTTTTTTGGTTGCGGGGGCAGGATTTGAACCTACGACCTTTGGGTTATGAGCCCAACGAGCTACCAGACTGCTCCACCCCGCGACTGAAGCTAGCAGTATACCGCATTTTTATGAGGATTGTTACAGCCCCGCAGCATTTAGTGAAACAAGAAAGCGTTCCGGGTTTTGAAAGCCGATCACCCGAGCACCTTTGAGTTCCTGGCCGGAGGCATCGAAGAAGATCGTGCCAGGGGGGCCAAACAAACTGAATCGCTTCAACAATTCACGGTCCGCAGGGCTGTTGGCGGTGACGTCGGCCTTGAGCAACAAGGCCCCCGCCAGGCGTTGGCGCACCGCGGGGTCGCTGAAGGTGAAACGCTCCATTTCTTTGCAAGACACACACCAATCCGCGTAGAAGTCCAACATGACCGGGCGTCCCGCGCTTGCCAACGCGGCATCCAACTCGGCCAGGCTGGCCACGCGTTTGAAGTTGAGGCCTCCAGACGCGGGCGAAGCTTGAGGCGTTCCGGCTTCGGCGCGAATCACGCCCGCCAAGGGTTTCAAAGGATCGGTGCCGCCGCTGGCGGCGCCAATGACTTGCAAAACGCCAAAGACCACGCTGACCACCGCTGCGGTCTTGCGCAACCAGGTGCGAGGCCGATGAACCGCGTGAGGGGCTTGAAACATGCCCAACATGGCGGCCACACCAATCAACAAGGCACCCCACAGGAGTTGGGCGGCCGCTGGCGGCAACACGGGCTGCAAAGTCCACAAGGCCACCGCGAGCAAGAGCATGCCAAACAGGTGTTTGACGCCATCCATCCATGCACCTGCGCGTGGCAACAAGCTGCCCGCCGACACGCCCAACAGCAGCAGCGGAACGCTCATCCCACTGGCCAAGGCAAACAAAGCCGCCCCACCAAGCACCACATCCCGGGTCTGGCTCAAGTAGACCAATGCACCCGCCAATGGCGCAGCCACACAGGGGCTGACGATCAAGGCCGACACGCCTCCCATCACGAACACCCCGACCAAATGCCCGGCAGGCAAACGCTGAGAGGCTTGCGACAAGCCGCCACTCATGCGGTGGGGAAGACTGATCTCAAAGGCCCCAAACATGGACATGGCGAATAGGACCAGGGCCAACGCAAACAGCGCCAAGACCCAGGGCTTTTGCAGCGCCGCAGCCAAGCCCTCACCCGCCAAACCGGCCGCAACACCCAGGGCCGTGTAGACCAAAGCCATGCCCAAGGAATAGCTCAGCGCCAACAAGAAGCCGCGACTGCGGCTGGCCTTGGCACCCGCAGACTCGCCCACGATGATGGACGACAAAATGGGCAACATGGGCAGCACACAAGGCGTCAGCGACAAAAGCAGCCCCGCCACGAAGAAGACCCCAACAACAGTCCAGAAACGACCGGATTGAAGCGCTGCGTCCAAGCGGCTCGACTCACTGACCGCCCCCGCCGCAGTTGTCGACTGCGCACTCGCCTGAACCGTGGCCGGACCTGCCTGGCTGGCCTCGGCGCCCGCTGCGCCGTCTGCATCCACACGTTCAATTTTGGCGTTGGCGCCATTAACGGGCATTTGCACGCGGTATTGCGCCACCATGGGCGGATAGCACAGCCCTTTGTCGGCGCAGCCCTGGCCCGTAACCGTCAAATCAAACGGGCCCACCACGCCATCGACGGCCACCCGTGCCGACAACTGCACGCGATAGATCTCGACTTCCTTTTGGAAGGTCTCGTCGAACTTCACCTTGCCTTTGGGCAGATCAATGCCCGCGACCGAAACGGGTGGCTTGGCCTCCGTCTTGAATTGCTCCCGGTACATGTAATAGCCCGGCGCAATCTCAAAGCTCACTTCGAGGGTGCGCTCGTCCAAGGCCTTGATCTGCAACTTGAACGCCTGCTCAGGCTCCAAAAAATCGTCAGCATGGGCGAGGCCAAGGCTCAACAACAAACCCAGGGACCAGGCAAAAGCAAATTTCAAAAGTCGGGACATAAGCTGTAATCGCGATGAAGTGGGGCCAGGGCCTTGGCTGAAGGCATTGATCCCCATAAGCGCCCGGTAAGGCACAAAACGGAAGCACCGATGCGGCTACGGCATTGTCTTCGCGTAGCGCAACATCCATCCTGCGGTCGAAAAAAAAGGCCAGCGCAAGGCCGGCCTTTTTTAAAACTCACGCTCGAACTGCAAGCAGTCGTCGCGCAGGCTTTTGCGCTTACTCAGCAGCTGCTTCGACCGGTGTTTCGGCTTCAGCGCGGTCCACCAATTCCACATAGGCCATCGGCGCATTGTCGCCAACGCGGAAGCCCATCTTCAGGATACGGGTGTAACCGCCAGGACGAGTTTGGAAACGTGGGCCCAGTTCGTTGAACAGCTTGCTCACGATGTCGCGATCGCGCAGACGGTCGAAAGCCAGACGGCGATTGGCCACGGTCGGCACCTTGGCCAAAGTGATCAAAGGCTCGACCACGCGGCGCAATTCCTTGGCCTTGGGCACGGTGGTTTTGATGGCTTCGTGTTGCAGCAACGAAACGCACATATTGCGCAGCATTGCTTTGCGGTGTTCGCTGGTACGGTTCAGCTTACGGAGGCCGTTACGGTGACGCATGGTGCTTTCCTTTCAATCAATTTAATACCAGCAGCCGTATCAGGTACTGCCGGGTGCACCGGATGGGGTTGGTCAGCGCCCCATCCATTCTTCAAAAACGAATTAACGCTTGTCCAAGCCTTGGGGCGGCCAGTTCTCCAGGCGAGCACCCAGAGTCAAGCCACGCGAAGCCAGCACTTCCTTGATTTCATTCAAGGACTTACGGCCCAGGTTCGGCGTCTTCAACAGTTCAGTTTCAGTACGCTGGATCAGATCGCCGATGTAGTAGATGTTCTCGGCCTTCAGGCAATTGGCCGAACGAACGGTCAACTCGAGCTCATCCACAGGGCGCAACAAGATCGGATCAAACGAGGAGCTGCGTGGCGAAGGCTGAGCGTCGAACATATCGCCGACATCCGTGCCTTGCAATTGCGCGAACACAGCCAGCTGTTCAACCAAGATCTTGGCCGAAGCACGGATCGCTTCCTCAGGCGAAATAGCGCCGTTGGTTTCGATTTCCATCACGAGCTTGTCGAGGTCGGTGCGCTGTTCCACGCGGGCGTTCTCAACGGCGTAGCTGACGCGACGAACCGGAGCGAACGATGCGTCCAACACAATGCGGCCGATCGACTTGGTGGCTTCATCGCCGTAGCGACGCATGGAACCGGGCACATAGCCACGGCCCTTTTCAACCTTGATCTGCATGTCCAACTTGCCGCCTTGCGACAGATGGGCAATCACGTGCTCAGGGTTGATGATCTCGACGTCATGCGGCGTCTGGATGTCAGCAGCCGTTACCGGGCCTTCACCTTCCTTGCGCAGGACCAGGGTCACTTCTTCACGGTTGTGCAGACGGAACACCACGCCCTTGAGGTTCAGCATGATGTGAACCACGTCCTCTTGCACGCCATCGATAGCCGAGTACTCGTGCAAGACGCCAGCAATGGTCACTTCCGTCGGCGCATAACCCACCATCGAAGACAGCAGCACGCGACGCAGGGCGTTACCCAGCGTGTGGCCATAGCCGCGTTCGAACGGTTCCAGCGTTACCTTCGCGCGATGACCGCCGAGGGGTTCCACATTGATGGATTTGGGCTTGAGCAGATTTGTTTGCATGAGGTCTTTCTTTCAATACCCTCGGTTCGTTACACCGATAAGGCTGAGGGACCAACCGGGCTTCGCCGCGATAGGACCCGCCCAGACGAGGGAACGCCGACTGCACTCCGGGGAGCGCAGCCGGCAGCTGCACAACGATTAACGCGAGTACAACTCAACGATCAGGGATTCGTTGATTTCCGCGCCGAACTCGTCGCGGTCAGGCGCCTTCTTGAAAACGCCTTCCAGCTTGGTGGCGTCAACAGTCACCCAAGCCGGCAAACCGATGGACTCGGCCAACTTCAGTGCGTCGATCACGCGCACTTGCTTCTTGGCCTTTTCGCGCACGGCGACAGTGTCACCCGCCTTGACCAGGTAAGAAGCAATGTTCACCACTTCACCGTTCACGGTGATGCCCTTGTGGGACACCAGCTGACGAGCTTCAGCACGTGTCGAGCCAAAGCCCATGCGATAAACCACATTGTCCAAACGCGACTCCAGCAGGGTCAGCAGATTGGTACCGGTCGAGCCCTTGCGGCGCTCGGCTTCAGCAAAGTAACGGCGGAACTGACGCTCCAAAACGCCGTACATGCGCTTGACCTTTTGTTTTTCACGCAGTTGCAGACCGAAGTCCGAGGTGCGCTGACCCGAAGTGCGGCCGTGCTGGCCGGGCTTGGAATCAAACTTGGCCTTGTCGCTGACAGCGCGGCGGGCGCTCTTCAGGAACAGGTCGGTGCCTTCACGGCGCGACAGTTTGCACTTAGGGCCTAGATAACGTGCCACTTTGTATTTCCTTTTTCATTCTGACGTACAGCCCGTCGGCATGTACGCGAGTCTGGCCAGTGTTTTTATAGGCTCAGACGGTGGTTTTCCAGAAGTCACTGCGACTTTTGCAAGCAGCAGCGCCTCAACGAAACGGCCGGCGCGGCACTTTCGTGCCCGCCGGCGCGGGGAAGCTTGCGATTATCGCATCCTTCGCAGAAAAGGCAAACGCCTTAGATGCGACGACGCTTTTGAGGACGGCAGCCGTTGTGCGGCACAGGCGTCACATCAGAAATCGAGTTGATCCGGATGCCAAGAGCGCCCAGAGCACGAACCGAGGACTCACGGCCAGGGCCTGGGCCCTTGATCTTG
This sequence comes from uncultured Burkholderiales bacterium, assembly GCA_945952065.1. Taxonomy (GTDB): domain Bacteria; phylum Pseudomonadota; class Gammaproteobacteria; order Burkholderiales; family Burkholderiaceae_C; genus Paucibacter_A. The sequence continues at coordinate 354,035 of CAMFGY010000002.1, forward strand.
ACGTCCAAGTTCTTGATGCCCTGGTCTTGCGCTGCACGACCGGCGACTTCAGCAGCGACCTGCGCAGCGAACGGGGTCGACTTGCGCGAGCCCTTGAAGCCCTGGCCACCGCTGGAGGCCCAAGACAGAGCGCCGCCTTGACGGTCAGTGATCGTGATGATCGTGTTGTTGAACGAGGCGTGAACGTGCGCGATGCCGTCAGCAACGTTCTTACGAACCTTCTTGCGAACGCGTTGTGCAGCCGAGTTATTGGGAGCTTTTGCCATCTTGACCTTCTTTCAATACTAGCCGCAGATCACTTCTTGCCCGTAGCAGCCGACTTGCGCGGGCCTTTACGAGTGCGGGCGTTCGTGCGAGTGCGCTGACCACGCAGCGGCAGACCGCGGCGATGACGGAAACCACGGTAGCAACCGAGGTCCATCAAGCGCTTGATGTTGATCGACATTTCGCGGCGCAGATCGCCTTCGATGGTCATCAAGCCCACGGTTTCACGAATCTTTTCCAGATCGGAATCGGTGAGGTCCTTGACCTTCTTGTCGAATGGGATACCGCAAGTTGTGCAGATCTTCTGAGCCGTCGTACGGCCAACGCCGTAGATGGAAGTCAAGCCGATCTCAGTGTGCTTGTGCGGCGGAATATTAATACCAGCAATACGTGCCATGTGCGTCCTCTAATTCGCTCGTGTCGTGCAGCAATCAGCCCTGGCGCTGTTTGTGGCGCGGATCTGTACAGATCACACGCACCACGCCCTTGCGACGGATGACTTTGCAATTGCGGCACATCTGCTTGACGGATGCCGAAACTTTCATGGATTGCTCCTTGACCTATTCAAATGCGCTCGAGGCGCGTAAACCGGGGAATAGAAAAGCTCACTTCGCCCGGAACACGATGCGAGCACGACTCAAGTCGTACGGGGTTAATTCAACGGTGACTTTATCGCCAGGCAGGATGCGGATGTAGTGCATACGCATCTTGCCGGAGATGTGCCCGAGAACGACATGCCCGTTCTCCAGCTTCACACGAAACGTGGCATTTGGAAGATTCTCAAGAATCTCGCCCTGCATCTGAATGACGTCGTCTTTCGCCATGCCTTCGTTTCTGTTCTGTTGGATCTTGGTTAAAACAATGGTTCAGCTTTTCAGCTGGCCTTGAAATTCGCTTTTTTCAGCAATGAATCGTACTGCTGACTCATCACGTAAGACTGCACCTGGGCCCAGAAGTCCATCGTCACAACAACGATGATCAACAGGGAAGTTCCGCCGAAGTAGAACGGGACGTTGTACTTCAAGGTCAAGAACTCGGGCAACAAGCACACGCCGGTGATGTAGATGGCGCCAGCCAGCGTCAGGCGAGACAGGATCTTGTCAATATGCTTGGCAGTTTGCTCACCTGGGCGGATGCCCGGAATGAACGCACCACTCTTCTTCAAGTTGTCTGCTGTTTCACGGCTGTTGAACACCAAGGCCGTATAGAAGAAACAGAAGAAAACAATCGCAGCAGCATACAACATCACGTAGATCGGCTGACCCGGGCTGACCATACCGGCCAGATCCTTCAACCAGCGCAAGCCGTCGCCGGTTGCGAACCAGCTCACGATGGTCGTGGGCAACAGAATGATCGATGAAGCGAAGATCGGAGGGATCACACCCGACATATTCAGCTTCAGGGGCAGATGCGAACTCTGCCCACCGTAGACCTTGTTACCCACCTGGCGCTTGGCATAGTTGACCAAGATCTTGCGCTGACCGCGCTCGACAAACACCACCAAGTAAGTCACGGCAACCACGATCGCGACGATGAACAGCGAAGAGACGGGGCCCATCGCGCCGGTACGCACCAGCTCGAGCAAACCACCGATCGCACCGGGCAAGCCCGCAGCGATACCGCCGAAAATCAAGATCGAAATACCGTTACCCAGGCCACGCTCGGTGATCTGCTCACCCAACCACATCAAGAACATGGTGCCCGCCACCAAACTCGACACCGCTGTGAGACGGAAGCCGAATCCGGGGTTGATCACCAAGCCTGCCGAACTCTCCAAAGCCAGCGCGATGCTGAGCGACTGGAAAATGGCCAAGCCCAATGTGCCGTAACGTGTGTACTGCGTAATCTTGCGGCGACCCGACTCACCTTCCTTCTTCAGCGACTCCAAGGTCGGCACCACATAAGTCATCAATTGAATGACGATGGACGCCGAAATGTAGGGCGTGATGCCCAGCGCGAAGACGGTAAAGCGCGACAGCGCACCGCCAGAGAACATATTGAACAGGCTCAGGATGCCACCTTCCTGACCCTTGAAGAACTGCTTCAGCTGCGCAGGATCGATGCCCGGAACAGGGATATGCGCCCCGATCCGATACACGACCAATGCCAACAGCAGAAACACAAGGCGGCGACGCAAGTCGCCAAACTTGCCGCTCTTGGCCAGTTGGTTTGCGTTGGTAGCCACTGCGCCTCGTTCCTGTCTAATTAAGCGACGGAGCCGCCAGCGGCTTCGATGGCTGCCTTAGCACCAGCAGTCGCGCCCACGCCCTTGAGCGTGACCTTGCGGCTGATGGAACCCGACAGAATCACCTTGGCGTTCTTGCTCAGCTCAGGGATCAAGCCCACGGCCTTCAGCGTCAGCAGGTCGATTTCATCGGCCACCAGTGCTTGCAGGTCGCTGAGGTTGATTTCAGCGTTGAACTTCAAGGAAGCCGACTTGAAACCGCGCTTGGGCAAGCGGCGCTGCAGAGGCATTTGACCGCCTTCGAAGCCCACCTTGTGGTAGCCGCCAGCACGCGACTTCTGACCCTTGTGACCACGGCCAGCTGTCTTGCCCAGACCGGAGCCGATGCCACGGCCCACGCGACGCTTCGCGTGCTTGGCGCCAGCTGCGGGTTGAATGGTATTGAGTTGCATCTTCTTGTCCTCAGTTCGTGTCGGCGCTTACAGCACCTGCACGAGGTAGGCGATCTTGTTGATCATGCCGCGAACTGCAGGCGTGTCTTCCAACACGCTGGTGCTGTTCATCTTGCGCAGGCCCAAGCCGACCACGGTGGCGCGGTGCGATGCACGCGTACCGATGGGGCTGCGAACCAGCTTGACCGTCAGAGTTTTCTTGTCAGACATGTGTCTCTCCAGTGCAGCCGAATCAGCCGAGGATGTCTTCGACCGACTTGCCGCGCTTGGCAGCAATTTCAGCAGCCGTCGTGGAGCGCTTCAGCGCGTCCAGAGTGGCACGAACCAGGTTGTACGGGTTGGTCGAACCGTGGCTCTTGGTCACGATGTCGGTCACGCCCATCACTTCGAACACAGCGCGCATTGGGCCGCCGGCGATCACGCCAGTACCTGCAGCAGCAGGCACCATCATGACGCGCGAAGCACCGTGCTCGCCCACCACGTTGTGGTGGATCGAACCATTGCGCAGGTTCACATTGATCATGTTGCGGCGCGCCGATTCCATGGCCTTTTGCACAGCGACAGGAACTTCCTTCGCCTTGCCTTTGCCCATGCCGATACGGCCGTTGCCATCACCAACCACGGTCAAAGCTGCGAAGCTGAGTGTGCGACCACCCTTCACAACCTTGGTCACGCGGTTGATCGCGATCATCTTTTCTTTCAGGCCGTCGTCGTTACCTTCGGTCTGGACGCGGGGTTGAAACTTTGCCATTTCGAAATCCTTTTAGCGTCAGAACTGCAGACCGGCTTCGCGAGCTGCTTCGGCCAGAGCCTTCACACGACCGTGGTAGGCAAAGCCTGCGCGGTCAAATGCGACTTTCTCAATGCCAGCAGCCTTCGCCTTTTCGGCGATACGCTTGCCAATCAAGGTAGCGGCGGCAACGTTGCCACCCTTGCCCGAGCCACCCAGTTGCTCGCGGACAGCCTTCTCGGCGGTCGAAGCGCTGGCCAACACACGGGTGCCATCGTCGGAAATGACGCTGGCGTAGATGTGCAGATTGGAACGGAACACCGTCAAACGCACGACGCGTTGAACGGCGATACGAGCGCGAGTCTGACGCGAGCGACGGATGCGCTGTTCTTTTTTGGTCATCATGGCGCTGCTCCTTACTTCTTCTTGGTCTCTTTGAGAGAGACCTTCTCGTCGGAATAGCGGATCCCCTTGCCCTTGTAAGGCTCAGGCGGACGGAATGCACGCACTTCAGCGGCAACCTGACCCACCACTTGGCGGTCCGCACCCTTGATCAGAATTTCGGTTTGTGTCGGGCACTCGACCTTGACACCTGCCGGCATATCCTTCACCACGGGGTGAGAGAAACCAATTTGCAGATTGAGCTTCTGGCCCTGAGCCTGAGCGCGGAAACCCACGCCAACCAGGTTCAGCTTGCGCTCAAAGCCCTTGCTCACGCCGTTGACCATATTGGCCACCAGTGCGCGCACCGTGCCGCTCATGGCACCGGCAGCTGCGGAATCATCGTTAGGAACAAAGGTCAGCTTGCCGCCTTCGTTCTTGACCGACACCAGGCTGTGGATCGGACGCACCAGCGTACCGAGCGAGCCCTTGACGCTGATTTGATCAGCAGTAACGGTCACATCCACACCTTGCGGAATGGCGACCGGCATTTTTCCAACGCGGGACATTGTGTGTCTCTCCTTGCGCTTAGGCGACGTAGCAGAGCACTTCACCGCCGATACCGGCTTGACGTGCTTTGCGGTCGGTCATCACACCTTGCGGCGTAGTGACAATCGCCACACCCAGGCCGTTCATGACCTGAGGAATGTCGTGGCGGCCCTTGTAAATGCGCAGGCCAGGACGGCTCACGCGTTCGATGCGTTCAATGACTGGGCGACCAGCGTAATACTTCAACGCGATCTCCAGTTCCGGGCGAGCGGCTTCACCGCGCACTGCGAAACCGTCGATATAGCCTTCGTCCTTCAGGACCTTGGCAATCGCCACCTTCAACTTAGAGGACGGCATCACGACAGTGCCCTTCTCAACGCTTTGAGCGTTGCGAATGCGGGTCAACATGTCGGCGATAGGATCACTCATGCTCATTTGCGAAATCTCCTAATCGTGCCGATTACCAGCTAGCCTTGACGACACCAGGGATGTCGCCCTTGAAGGCCAGCTCACGAATCTTGTTACGGCCCAGGCCGAACTTGCGGAACGTACCGCGGGGACGGCCAGTCAACGCGCAGCGGTTACGCAGGCGAGTTGGGTAGGCATTGCGAGGCAGCTTTTGCAGCTCCAAGCGAGCGATGTAGCGCTCTTCGTCGGACTTCTTAGCGTCGTTGATGATTGCCTTCAGTTCCGCATACTTCTTAGCGAACTTGGCAACCAGCGCATCACGCTTGAGCTCACGTTGGATGAGAGAAGTTTTAGCCACAAATCACCTCAGTTCTTGAACGGGAACTTGAATGCAGCCAACAAGGCCTTGCACTCATCGTCCGTCTTGGCGGTAGTGGTGATGCTGATATTCAGCCCACGCAGCGCATCCACCTTGTCGTAATCGATTTCGGGGAAAATGATCTGCTCTTTCACGCCGATGTTGTAGTTGCCGCGGCCATCGAACGAGCGACCCGAGATACCCCGGAAGTCACGAACGCGAGGCAGGGCAATGGTCACGAAGCGGTCCAGGAATTCATACATCTGAACGCCGCGCAGGGTGACCATGCAACCGATAGGCACCGAGTCACGAATCTTGAAGCCGGCAATCGCCTTCTTCGACTTCGTCACCACGGGCTTTTGGCCAGCGATCTTGGTCAGGTCGCCCACAGCGTGATCCATGACCTTCTTGTCTGCCACAGCTTCACTCACACCCATGTTCAGGGTGATTTTGGTGATGCGCGGCACTTCCATGACCGACTTGTAGCCAAACTTAGCCGAGAGGTCAGGCACAACTTTTTCGCGATAAAACTCTTGCAAACGAGCCATGTCGAACCCCTTAAGCCTTGATCTCTTCGCCGGTCGACTTGTAAACGCGCACCTTCTTGCCATCGGCCGCGAGCTTGATGCCCACGCGATCGGCCTTGCCGGATGCAGCGTTGAAAATCGCCACGTTGGATTGATGAATAGGCATCGTCTTTTCGACCACACCGCCGGTTGTACCCTTCATGGGGTTCGGCTTGACGTGCTTCTTGACGATATTCACGCCTTCCACCACCAGGTGGTCGGCATCAACGCGAGACGCCACTGCGCCACGCTTGCCCTTGTCGCGACCGGTCAAAACAATGACCTGATCGCCTTTGCGAATCTTGTTCATGGCAATACCTTTTACTGTGGCCGCGCTCAGAGCACCTCAGGCGCCAGCGACACGATCTTCATGAAACGCTCGGTACGCAGTTCACGCGTGACCGGGCCAAAGATACGCGTGCCGATAGGCTCGAGCTTGGCATTCAGCAGCACAGCGGCATTGCCGTCGAACTTCACCAGCGAGCCGTCTTGACGACGAACACCCTTGGCGGTACGAACGACCACAGCGCTGTAAACCTCACCCTTTTTCACTCGGGCACGAGGAGCAGCTTCTTTGATGCTGACCTTGATGATGTCGCCAATGCCTGCGTACCGACGCTTGGAACCACCAAGCACCTTGATACACATGACGGACTTGGCGCCAGTGTTGTCCGCGACGTCGAGTCGCGATTGCATTTGAATCATGTTATCCCCAACTTTTCTTAAATTCCCCGCCACCCAGGATCGTCCCAGCGCAACAGAGTCATCAAGCAGTCTTGGGCCCGTTGACCAAGCTCAAAACCTTGCTCACGTCAGTGAGAGTCTTGCGCTCAGCAGTTGAGGGCGGATCCGAGGCCAGAGCACACCACCGGATGTGTCTTGCGTTCGGCGAAGCTTTAGATTGTGCACTGAACGCACCCGGTGCGTCAAGCACTTTCTCAAAAGAAATTTAGGTGCGAGACAGAAACACTCTGCCCCGCGCCATTTCAAGCCATTAGTTGGCCTTGGCCTGGGCCAACATCGTGGCCGCATCACTCACTTCAAATTTGCCAGGACCTTCGATGTTGAGCGTCTTGACCTGGCCATTCACCAACAGCATCGAGTAGCGCTGCGAGCGCAGACCCATGCCGTGGGCGCCGAGCTCCAGGGTCAGCCCAGTAGCCTTGGTGAAGTCGGCATTGCCGTCAGCCATCATGCGGATGACGCCGTTCGTCTTCTGGTCACGCGCCCAAGCGCCCATCACGAAGGCGTCATTCACGGAAATGCACCAAATCTCATCGACACCAGCGGCCTTTAGCGCCTCAGCGTGCTCTTTATAGCCCGGCACATGCTGCGCGGAACACGTGGGCGTAAAAGCACCAGGCAAGGCAAACACCGCAATCTTCTTGCCAGCCGTTGCGGCAGCGATATCCACAGCATTGGGGCCCAGCGAACAACCTTCGCCTGCGACTTCAATGAATTCTTGCAGCTTGCCTGCAGGGATTTGATCGCCAATCTTCAACATAAAAGCTCCTTGTCTGGTTTGTGAAGCATCGCCGCGAAACTGCGACGCCAATAAAAAAACGGTCGGGCGCTAGTATTCCAGCGTTCCGACCGTTTCATACTTTGTGCGGCACAAGACCACACAAAGCAAACGTCTTCAATCAACGAGCGTTTAGACGGCTTGAGCCTTCTCAACCAAGCGGGTCACAACCCAGCTCTTGGTCTTGGACAGCGGGCGGCCTTCGGCGATCTCGACCACATCACCCATCTTGTACTCGCCGTTTTCATCATGGGCGTGGTACTTGCGGGAGAGGGCCACGATCTTGCCGTAGAGCTCGTGCTTAGCACGACGCTCGACCAGCACGGTCACGGTCTTGGAGCGCTTGTCGCTGACCACACGACCCACCAGGGTACGTGTGTTCTTAGTTGCTTGAGCTTGCGTCATTTCGCGGCTCCCTTCTTCTTCTCGTTCAAGATGGTCTTGACACGAGCGATGTCGCGGCGCGTGTTGCCCAACACAGTGTGGTTGGTCAACTGTTGAGTCGCCTTTTGCATGCGAAGGCCGAAATGGGCCTTCAGCAGGTCTGTCACTTCCTTTTCCAAGGCGGCGACATCCTTGCCACGCAGTTCAGATGCTTTCATGGTGTTCTCCGCTTCAGGTACCGACCTGGCGCGCCACGAAGGTGCAGCTCAAAGGCAGCTTTGCAGCAGCCAGAGTGAACGCTTCGCGAGCCAGAGCTTCCGGCACACCGTTGATCTCGTAGAGCACCTTGCCAGGCTGAATTTCAGCGACATAGTACTCTGGGTTGCCCTTACCGTTACCCATACGGACTTCGGCAGGCTTCTGGGAGATCGGCTTGTCAGGGAAGATGCGGATGAAGATGCGACCACCGCGCTTGATATGGCGCGAGATTGCACGACGAGCAGCTTCGATTTGACGAGCCGTCAGGCGGCCGCGTTCGGTAGCCTTCAGGCCGAAGTCACCGAAAGACACGGCAGCACCGCGGGTAGCAACACCAGTGTTACGACCCTTTTGCTCCTTGCGGTATTTGCGACGAGCTGGTTGCAGCATGTTTATTCTCCTTTGGCCTCACCGCCAGCAGGTGCAGCCTTGCGGACGACACGCTTGGCAGCGGGCTGGGCTGCGTCACCGGCGGAGGCAGGCTTATCGCCACCTTCGCCACGCGGACCACGGTCACCACCCGGGCGGCCACGGCCAGCCGGGGCACCAGGACGGGCATTGCGACGCGGGCGACGATCGTCTTCACCGGCTTCGCTCTTGATCACAGGCGCTTCGCCATTGGCCAGGCGGTCACCACGGTAGACCCACACCTTCACACCGATGATGCCGTACGTCGTGCTGGCTTCGGAGAAGCCGTAGTCGATGTCAGCCTTCAGGGTGTGAAGAGGCACGCGGCCTTCACGGTACCACTCGCAACGAGCGATTTCGATGCCGTTCAAACGGCCCGACGACATGATCTTGATACCTTGAGCGCCCAAACGCATGGCGTTCTGCATCGCACGCTTCATGGCGCGGCGGAACATGATGCGCTTTTCCAGCTGCTGGGTGATCGAGTCAGCGATCAGTTGAGCATCGATTTCGGGCTTGCGCACTTCTTCGATGTTCACTGCCACTGGCACGCCCAGACGCTTGGTCAGCTCGGCCTTCAGGTTTTCGATGTCTTCGCCCTTCTTGCCGATCACCACGCCCGGACGAGCCGAGTAAATGGTGATGCGTGCGTTCTTGGCAGGACGCTCGATCAGAATGCGCGACACAGCGGCATTCTTCAGCTTGGTCTTCAGGTAGTCGCGAACTTGCAGATCTTCGGCCAGCATGGTGGCGAAGTTCTTGTTCGACGCGTACCAACGCGAAGCCCAATTACGGGTGACTGGCAGGCGAAAGCCAACCGGATGGATTTTTTGTCCCATAGTCTTCCTTCAGCCTTCAGTTGCCGACCGACACGAAGATGTGGCAGGTGGGCTTGCTGATGCGGTTGCCACGGCCTTTGGCGCGGGCAGAGAAACGCTTCAGAGTTGCACCTTGCTCCACATAGATCGTGGTGACCTTGAGCTCATCAATATCAGCGCCGTCGTTGTGTTCGGCGTTGGCGATGGCGCTTTCCAGCGCCTTCTTGATGATGACTGCAGCCTTCTTCTGGGTGAATTCCAGGATGTTCAGCGCGTGGTCCACCTTCTTACCGCGGATCAGGTCAGCCACCAGGCGGCCCTTATCACACGACAGGCGAACACCGCGAACGATTGCTTTGGTTTCCATCGTTGGCATCCTTATTTCTTCCCGGCCTTCTTATCGGCGGGATGGCCTTTGAAGGTGCGGGTCAGCGCGAATTCGCCCAGCTTGTGGCCGACCATCTGGTCCGACACATAAACCGGCACGTGTTGCTTGCCGTTGTGCACAGCGATCGTCAGTCCGATGAATTCGGGCAGGATCGTCGAGCGACGCGACCAAGTCTTGATAGGCTTTTTGTCCTTGTTGGCAACCGCCTTCTCGACCTTAGCCAAGAGGTGATGGTCAATGAAGGGGCCCTTCTTGAGTGAACGAGTCATGGCCTACCCTTTACTTCTTGCGACGCGAAACGATGAACGTCTGCGTACGCTTGTTGTTACGAGTGCGGAAGCCCTTCGTGAGGGTGTTCCACGGCGACACAGGCGCCTGGCCTTCACCGGTACGACCTTCACCACCACCGTGCGGGTGATCCACCGGGTTCATGGCGGTACCACGAACGGTCGGACGGATGCCCTTCCAACGGATTGCACCGGCCTTGCCGTACTGGCGCAGCTGGTGTTCTTCGTTCGACACTTCGCCAATCGTGGCGCGGCAGTCGATGTGGATGCGGCGAACTTCACCGGAGCGCAAACGCAGCTGAGCGTAGATGCCTTCGCGAGCCATCAGCACCACAGACACGCCAGCGGAGCGAGCGATCTGAGCACCCTTACCAGGCAGCATTTCGACGCAGTGAATGGTCGAGCCCACGGGGATGTTGCGGATAGGCAAGGTGTTGCCAGCCTTGATCGGAGCCTCAGCGCCGCTCAAGATGGTCGAACCCACTTCCAAGCCACGCGGCGCGATGATGTAACGACGCTCGCCGTCGGCGTAGCACACCAGAGCGATGTGAGCCGTACGGTTGGGGTCGTACTCGATGCGCTCAACCTTGGCGGGGATGCCGTCCTTGTTGCGCTTGAAGTCAACCACGCGGTAGTGGTGCTTGTGACCACCGCCCTTGTGGCGAACTGTGATGTGACCGTTGTTGTTACGGCCAGAGTTTTGCTTTTGCGGCTCAAGCAGCGACGCCTCAGGCGCGCCCTTGTGCAGGTGCGAGTGCACCACCTTCACAACGGCACGGCGGCCTGGTGAAGTTGGCTTAACTTTTACGACGGCCATTACGCAGCCTCCCCGGAGAAGTTGAGCTCTTGGCCCGCCTTCAGCGACACATACGCCTTCTTGACGTGGTCGCGGCGACCGATGGAACGGCCGAAGCGCTTGACCTTGCCCTTGACCTGAACAACGTTCACAGCCTCAACCTCGACCTTGAACATCAGTTCAACAGCGGCCTTGATTTCAGGCTTGGTGGCGTCACGCAGGACCTTGAACAACACTTGGTTGTGCTTCTCAGCAACTGCCGTGGCCTTTTCGGACACGATAGGAGCCAGCAGCACCGAGGCCAAACGGCCTTCAGAATATTTCACGGCGCTCATGCCAGCATCTCCTTGAGTTGCTCCATTGCGGCCTTGGTCACCAGAACCTTCTTGTAGAAGACCAGCGACAGCGGATCCGCATAACGCGGCTCGCAGACCAGGACATTGGCGAGGTTGCGCGAAGCCAGCAGCAGGTTGTCGTCCAACTGATCAGCGATCAGCATGACGGATTCCAGGCCCATGGCCTTGAACTTGGCAGCCAACAGCTTGGTCTTTGGCGCTTCCAGCGTGATCGAATCGACCACGGCCAGGCGACCTTCACGGGCCAGCTGCGACAAGATGGCGGCCATACCGGCGCGATACATCTTCTTGTTCAGCTTGTGCGTGAAGTTCTCATCCGGCATGTTCGGGAAAATCCGACCACCCCCACGCCACAGCGGCGAGGAAGTCATACCAGCACGAGCGCGGCCAGTTCCCTTTTGACGGAAAGGCTTCTTCGTGGAGTGCTTAACTTGTTCGCGGTCCTTCTGAGCGCGGGTACCTTGGCGGGCATTGGCCTGGAAGGCCACAACCACCTGGTGCACCAGGGCTTCGTTGTAATCGCGAGCAAACAATGTGTCAGGAGCGTCCACCTTGGCAGTGGCCTGACCTTGCTCATTCAGGAGCTCGAGCTGCATCAGTTGGCTCCCTTCTTGACCTTGACCTTAACGGCAGGGCGCACGACCACATGGCCGTTTTTGGCGCCCGGAACGGCACCGCGGACCAGCAGCAATTGACGAGCTTCGTCAACGCGCACGATGTCCAGGTTTTGCACGCTCACGGTCACATCACCCAGGTGGCCCGACATCTTCTTGCCAGGGAACACACGACCGGGATCCTGGGCCATCGAGATGGAGCCAGGCACATTGTGCGAACGGCTGTTACCGTGGGACGCACGCTGCGAAGCGAAGTTGTGACGCTTGATGGTGCCTTCGAAGCCCTTACCGATGGAAGTGCCCTGCACGTCCACCAGCTGACCCGCTGCAAACAGCGAGACCGGCACTTGCGCGCCCAGCTTGTACTCAGCAGCGACTTCAGCGGCAACGCGGAATTCGCTCATCACACGACCGGCTTCAACACCCGCCTTAGCGAGGTGACCGGCTTCCGGCTTGGTCACGCGCGAAGCTTTGCGCGAACCGAACACCACCTGAATGGCGGTGTAGCCGTCGTTTTCTACGGTCTTGATCTGGGACACGCGGTTATCGGACACATCCAACACCGTCACAGGCACGGCATCGCCGTCGTCCGTGAAGATGCGCATCATGCCCACCTTGCGGCCCAGCAATCCGAGACGATTGCTTAGACTCATGGTTTTTCTCCAGCCCCACAGGTTTCGACCCTGGAAGCCATTTGCAAACACCCGACATCGATTGGCCGGGCTGACCAGTGCATCAAGACTTTGCAACCCTTTCGGGCCGCATCGGCATGATGCGCCAAATCCCGCGCAGCAATAAACCAGCGCGGAAAAGCTGGCGAGTATAGCGTGAACCCTAGCTTGCGCGCAAGCCCTCGCCTCGCTCGCCAACGAAAAAGGGGCAAGCCGAACAGCTCACCCCTTTTGCCAAGTCTGACACTCAAGTCCGAAGACTCAAGCGCAACAGCCTTTATTGCAACTTGATTTCGACGTCGACGCCGGCAGGCAGGTCGAGCTTCATCAGTGCGTCAACCGTCTTGTCGGTTGGGTCCACGATGTCCATCAGGCGCTGATGGGTGCGGATTTCGAACTGGTCGCGCGAGGCCTTGTTGACGTGCGGCGAACGCAGAATGTCAAAACGCTGCATGCGGGTCGGCAGCGGCACGGGGCCACGGACGATCGCGCCAGTGCGCTTGGCGGTTTCAACGATTTCAGCGGCCGATTGATCGATCAGCTTGTAATCAAACGCCTTCAGGCGAATGCGGATCTTTTGCTTTTGCATGACGATTCCTTCAAAGAACGAGCGACTGAACGTCGCGGGGTTGGTGAAGCCCAATGCAGCCGAAACTCGGCGGCATTGGACTGGTCACGCAAAAGTCTTACTCGATGATCGTGGCAACAACGCCCGAACCGACGGTACGGCCGCCTTCGCGG
>CAMFGY010000003.1 GCA_945952065.1 uncultured Burkholderiales bacterium
CGCTCAGCTGCCTATTTGTCCAATCAGAGATTGTCCAAATAGGTCCGCAACTTGTGCTTGCGGCGCAAACTGCGCTGCCGCTACGCGTCCGCTTTCGGCACTTGCATGCCGAAAGCAGCGAATTTGTCCAACCTTACAGGTTGTCCAAATACGTGCGCAGTTTGTGCCTTTGGCGCAAGTCGCGATGCGCCTTTGGCGCACAGCCGGGCGCTGCGCGCTCAGCTGCCTATTTGTCCAATCAGAGATTGTCCAAATAGGTCCGCAACTTGTCACTGCGGCTTGGGTGTTTGAGTTTGCGGATGGCTTTGGCTTCGATTTGGCGGATGCGCTCGCGGGTGACGTCGAATTGCTTGCCGACTTCTTCCAGCGTGTGGTCCGTGCTCATCTCGATGCCGAAGCGCATGCGCAGCACCTTGGCTTCGCGCGGGGTCAGGCTGTCGAGGATGTCCTTCACCACATCGCGCAGGCCGGCTTGCATCGCTGCTTCGATCGGCGCGGTGTTGTTGGTGTCCTCGATGAAGTCGCCCAGGTGGCTGTCATCATCGTCACCGATCGGCGTTTCCATGGAGATCGGCTCTTTGGCGATCTTCATGATCTTGCGGATCTTGTCCTCAGGAATCTCCATCTTCTCGGCCAGGGTCGGCGCATCCGGCTCAAAGCCGAATTCCTGCAAATGCTGGCGCGAGATGCGGTTCATCTTGTTGATCGTTTCGATCATGTGCACCGGGATACGGATGGTGCGGGCCTGGTCGGCGATCGAGCGGGTGATGGCCTGACGGATCCACCAAGTCGCATAGGTCGAGAACTTGTAGCCGCGGCGGTATTCGAACTTGTCCACCGCCTTCATCAGGCCGATATTGCCTTCTTGGATCAGGTCCAGGAACTGCAGGCCGCGGTTGGTGTACTTCTTGGCGATGGAGATCACCAAGCGCAAGTTCGCCTCGATCATTTCCTTCTTGGCGTCGCGCGAGGCCTTTTCGCCCTCGTTCATCTTTTTGTTGATGTCCTTGAGGTCATCAATCGGCACGACGGCCTTGCTTTGGATGTCGATCAGCTTTTGTTGCAACTCTTGCACGGGCGGCAGGTTGCGGGCCAGCACGGCGGAGTAGGGCTTGCCGGCAGCGGCTTCCTTCTCGGCCCAAGCGCGGTTCAAGGCATTGGGCGGGAAGTTCTTGATGAAGTAGTCCTGCGGCATGCCGCATTTGTCGACCACGATCTTGCGCAGTTCGCGCTCATAGCGGCGCACGTCGTCCACTTGCGAGCGCAGCAGATCGCAGAGCTTCTCAATCGTTTTGACGGTGAAGCGGATGGTCATCAGCTCGGCGCTGATGGCTTGTTGGGCCTTGTTGTAGGTGGGCGACTTGTAGCCGTCCTTCTCAAAGGCCTTGCGCATCTTGTCGAAGTTGACCGCCAGCGAGTCCAGCTTGACCAGGGCGGCAGTCTTGAGCTCTTCCAGCTTCTTGGTCAGGGCTTTGGAGCCGCCATTGCCGTCGTCATCGTCTTCTTCGTCGAACTCGTCGAAGTCTTCTTCCGCCACATAGTCGTCGGCCTCATCAGCGGCGACAAAACCGTCCACCACTTCCGAGATGGTCTTCTCACCGGCGCGGATTTTGTCGGCCAGGTCGATGATGTGGGCAATGGTGGTGGGTGAAGCCGAGATGGCCAGCATCATGGCCTGCAGGCCGCCTTCGATGCGCTTGGCGATTTCAATTTCGCCTTCGCGGGTCAGCAGCTCAACCGTGCCCATTTCGCGCATATACATGCGCACAGGGTCGGTGGTGCGGCCGAATTCCGAGTCCACAGTGGACAGGGCGGCTTCGGCGGCTTCTTCGGCTTCTTCTTCAGTCGAGGTGGCGGTGGCGCTGCCCTGGATCAGCAAGGTGGCTGCATCAGGGGCTTGTTCATAGACCGCGATCCCCATGTCGTTCAACATGGAGATGATGGCCTCGAGAATTTCTTCGTTGACCAGCTTTTCAGGCAAGTGGTCGTTGATTTCCTGGTGGGTCAGGAAACCACGCGTCTTGCCCATCTTGATCAGGGTCTTCAGCTCGTGGCGGCGCTTGGCGGCTTCTTCTTCCGTCAGCGCGGTTTCTTCCAGGCCGAACTCGCGCATCAGCGCGCGCTCTTTGGCGCGGCTGACCTTCATGCGCAGGGGCTTGGCCTTGGGCTTGTCTTCGGCAGCCTCGGCCACCTCGGTGTCTGCTTCGGGCTCACCTTCCAGATCGGCTTCGAGGTCGGAGAAGTCTTCGTCCTCGACCTCGGCGGCCTTCTTGCTTGCGGCTTTCTTGGTTTCGGTGGCTGCCTTGGGCTTGCGGCCGCGCTTGGGCTTGTCTTCGCCATCAGAGTCGGCGGCGGCCTTGGGGGCCTTGACGGCTTTCACGGCCTTGGCAGCGGGCTTCTTGAGCTCTTCGGTGTCGGCGGTGGCGGTGGGCGCAGTCTTTTTGGCAGTCATGCAGATCCTCGGGTGAAAGTTGGGCGGCAGGCCGGTGAGGGATTTGAAATATTTTTCTTGAACGGATCAAGCGAACAATGCAGCAGCCACCTGGGGCCGTTTACTGCGCTTTTCAAGGCGGAGCTCGGCCCAGGTGGCATTCGTACGCCTGAGTTGGATTGCGAGAAACACAAGCCAGTCAAGCGCGGCGCGTGCAAGTTAGCGTGAACGTTTGAGTCTGCAAACTTGGCGGATACAGGTGGCCTTGATACCCGCTTTGGGGTGCCCAGTGTCGCTGGGTGGCCGGGTCCGGCAATCTTTGCCGTCACTCTTGACGCGCGCAGAAACGCTGGATTATCGCCGAAAACCAGGTTCCCGAACCGAAACTGAATTGAAATTCAAGCCGGACTGAGCGCCAAGGCGGCCTTCAAAGCCTGGATTTGCGCTTGCAGCTGTTTGAATCGCTCCAACGCTGGGCCTTGGGGATTGGACGCAGCGATGCGCTTGGTTTCGGCCACCAACTCCTCGATCCAGAGTTTTTTGATGACGTTTTGCAGGTCTTCAAGCAGCGGCTCTTCTTCGCTGTGCAAGCCGTCGACCAGGACTTGTGCCTGATCCAACAGGCCGTCTTCCGCCAAGGCGGCTTCAAGCACCGACCAGGCGCCCGCGCCGTGATTGAGCAAATAGCGCTCCAGCCAATGAATCAACTCGCCGTGCAAACCCGGCAATTCATGCAGCATGTGCTGATCGTCGGGGCTCAAGGCCTCCCACCACACGCTGTTGAGCAACAGCATGCGAAGTGCATGGTCGGCCTGAACTTTGGGGGCACTGCGTGGCGTGCCCATGGTTTCATCGGCGGCTTCGCCGCGGCGCTTCCAGTTGCCAGCCTTGCCTTTCCAGTCCTTGGCGGGCACCCATTCTTTCTTGGGTTTCCAGGCCTTGCGCTCGGCCGGCTGGGCAGGCGCCTCATGGAAAAAAGTCGGCTCATCGTCGGCCGACGGCTCGTAATCCAGATGATCGTAATCGGGCGGTGGCTCGTGGCCGAAGCCTTCATCCTGCGGGGCGCGGCGGGCTTGCGGCTTGCGCTGTGACGCGGGCTCGTGAGTACCGATTTGCCAGGCACTGATCAGGTCTTGGTCGCCGAGTTGGGCCTGTTTGGCCAGTTCACTCAACAAGGCGCGTTTGAGCAAGCCTTGTGGCAGGGCCTGCCACAAGGGGCGGGCATTGGAGAGCATGCGGGCGCGGCCTTCCACGCTGCCGAGATCGCAGCCTTCCGCGCTCGCCTCGATCAACTGGCGGGACAGCGGGATGGCCTCTTGCACGCAACGCTCAAAGGCCTCAGGGCCGAGTTCGCGCACATAGGAGTCCGGGTCATGTTCGGCCGGCAGAAACAGGAATTTGACAGAGCGGGTGTCGGTGGCATGGGGCAGGGCGGCTTCGAGCGCGCGACCGGCGGCGCGCCGACCGGCGGCGTCGCCGTCAAAGCTGAAGACCACCGATTCAGTGAAGCGGAACAATTTGTGCACATGCTCGGCCGTGCAAGCTGTGCCCAGGGTGGCCACCGCATTGCCAAAGCCGCTTTGCGCCAAGGCCACCACGTCCATATAGCCTTCCACCACCAAGGCATAGCCACGCTGACGGATGCCGGCTCGACCTTCGTAAAGGCCATACAGCTCGCGCCCCTTGCTGAACACAGGCGTCTCGGGGGAGTTCAGGTATTTGGGCTCGCCCTTGTCCAGCACGCGGCCACCGAAGCCGATGGTCTCGCCGGTGACATTGCGGATCGGGAACATGATGCGGTCCCGGAAGCGGTCGTAGCGTTTTTGCTCCTCACCTTCTTCGCCCGAGACGATCACCATGCCGGATTCCACCAGCAGCGGGTCGTCATAAGAGGGAAAGGCGCTGGCCAAGGTGCGCCAGCCTTCGGGCGAATAGCCGAGGGCGAATTGCGCCGCGATCTGGCCGGTCAGGCCGCGCTTTTTCAGGTAGTCAATGGCGCGCGGCGACTTTTTCAGCTGGGCCCGGTAGTGATCGCTGGCTTTGAGCAGCACATCGCTGAGTGTGGCTTGGCGTTTTTTTTGTTGCGCAGCGCGCTCACGCTCCTCGGCCGAGCGCTCGTCTTGGGGCACTTGCATGCCGGCTTGCTGGGCCAGATCTTGCACCGCCTCGACGAAGCCGACGCCGCAGTGCTCCATCAGAAAACCCACCGCATTGCCGTGCACCCCGCAGCCAAAGCAGTGGTAGGTCTGGCGGCTCGGGCTGACGATAAAGCTGGGGGACTTTTCGCCGTGGAACGGGCAAAGGCCTTTGTGGTTGATGCCGGCCTTTTTCAGCTCGACATGGCGGCCCACCACCTCGACGATGTCGGTGCGGGACAGTAGATCTTGGATAAAGCCGGGTGGAATCACCGGGGCGAGTCTAAATCAAGGCGCGGCGCCGCTCGGCTCATGCGTTCATGCGAGCTTGCCACTGGGTGGCGTCAAAGTTTGCAATCCAGGCCTGCACTTCGTGCGCGGGCATGGCGGGTGCGATGCCATTGCCTTGCCCTTGCACACAGCCCAGGCGCAGCAAGGCGCGGGCATGGGCGGCGGTCTCCACGCCTTCGGCGATCACGGCGCATTCGAACGTTCGAGCCAAGCCGATGACGCCTTCCACCAAGGCACTGTCTTGCTCGTCAATCAACATGTTTTGCACAAAGGAGCGATCAATCTTCAAGGCGTTGACGGTCAGGCGCTTCAGGTAAGTCAGGGTGGAATAGCCAGTGCCGAAGTCATCCAGCGCAAAACGCACACCGAAGTCTCGGCAGCTCTGGATCAACTGATCGGTGTTGCGCACATCGGCCAAAGCCGCCGACTCCAGAACTTCCAGGCACAGGTGCTGGGCCAATGGCTCGGCATGGCTTTGAATGAGCGCTTGCAATCGCAGGGCGAAGTCAGGGGTTTGCAGTTGTCTGGCGGTCACATTGACGCTCAACTCCAAGTGCAGGCCCGCGCGAAGCCATTCGGCGCTTTGCTTGAGCGCTTGTTCGATCACCCAGTCCCCCACTTGAAGAGCCAAGCCGGTCGATTCGATGAGCGGAAGAAAGTGCGCGGGCCCCAGCAGGCCGCGCTCGGGATGCTGCCAACGCAGCAGCGCCTCCATGCCCAGCACCCGGCCGCTGGCCATTTCGATCTTGGGTTGGTAGAACAGGCGCAACTCTCCTGCATCCAAAGCTTGTTGCACCCGGGCCAGTGCCAGCAGGCTGGCCTCTTCGCGCAAATGCTTGGCGGTATCAAAGAGCTGGAAGTTCTTGCGGCCTCCGTGCTTGGCGCGATACAACGCATGAGCCGCGTGCCGCATCAAGGTCTCGGCATCGGCCTTGTCTTGAGGAAAAAGGGTGGCGCCGATGCTGGCGCTGATGCTCAGCGTCAAGACCGAGTTGTCGCTGGGCTGAGCTCCTGGGCGTTTGCTGCTGCCGCTGCTGCGGATGAAGAACGGCTGCAGCAGGACTTTTTGCAGGCGATCCACGGCTCTTTGGGCTTCTTCGGGGCTGTTGCTGCTCAGCAGCAGGGCAAACTCATCGCCGTTCAGTCGCGCCACCACGTCGGACCATTGCTCGGCGCTGCGCAGGGCTGCTTGCAAGCGTTGGGCCAGTTGTTGCAAGAGTTCGTCGCCGGCCTCGTGGCCGTGTTGCTGGTTCACTTGTTTGAACTGGTCCAGGTCGAGTCGACAGATGCTCAGCCGAAACCCTTCTCGCTCCGCCATTTGCAGCCCTTGATCCAAGGTCTTCATGAAGGCGGCTTGGTTCGGTAAGCCCGTCAGCGCATCGGTATTGGCCTGGCGAGTCAGCAGTTCTTGCTGCCGCAGCAGCTGTGTCAAATCACTGACCGTCACGACCCGGTAGCGCAGCGGGCCTTCGGGCTCGGGGATGTTGGACACGGTCAGCTGCAAATGGCTGTATTGGCCGTGGGCGATTGGCGTCTGCACCCGGCCATGCCACACCTCTGCTTCTTGCAGCGCTTTGTGAATTTGCTCGGGGGCATGGCCCGAGCGTCGCAAACAAGCTGGCTCCAGGGGCGGCAAAGTCTGGCCCAGCAAGCTCTCACGGTCTTGCCCAAGCATTTGGCAGGCGCTGGGGTTGGCGTCCAAGACACGGAAGTGGGTGTCGGTGACCAGCAGGCCTTCTTGCACATGCTGGAACAAGGCCACACTCATGCGTTGACGCTCTTCGGCCAGATGCTGCTGATTCAGGTCCTGCAGCGCGCACAGCAGGCGCCGAGCTTGCCCGCGCAGATTGCGGGACAACACATGGGCATGGAGTTCGTGCGCGGCCCATTCCCCGGTAGACGTGGCCAAGCGCAGGGGTTCGCGTCGCAAGTCGGAGCCCATGCCCGCAATCAGGGCTTCTAAGCTCAGGCTGACGCGCTCTCGGTCCAGCGGATGCACTTGATTTAGCCAGTCCAGGGGGCGCGTCAATTCGGCCTCAAGAGGCCCCATGGCTTGCCGCCATGTGTCAGAGGCAAAAACGAGTCGGCAGCCCTGTACGCTCACCTGCCATTCAGCGGCGCCTTGGCTCAGGCCGGCCAGCGCGGCTTGCAGATGTTGGCGCTCCCCTCGCTCACTTCGTTGGTGGCGCCAACTCAGCAGCGCCAACAAGGCTGCACAACTGCTCAGGCCCGCAAAGAGACTGAGCTGATGCGAGGCGCTGAGTTCGGCAAAAGGCCCCAGGGCATGGCTAGAAGCCCAGCCCGCCGTCACCGCAAACAGCAGGGCGTTCAAGCTGGTCACCGGCCAAGGCGCAGCCAAACTGACGGCGCCCAGGAACAGCAAAGGCGTGAAAAGCCGCGCTTCGGTGGGAGCGAGGCTTAGACCCAGGGTGCCCGCCAACAAAGCCAGACTGCAAAAACTCAAGCCAATCAGGGGCCAAGTCAGCAGGGCTTGGCTGCGGGCCCGAGTGGGGAAGAGGCGCCATCGGGGCTGGTTTGAGCCGGACTTGGCGACTTCACTGCTCGCCGCACCGCCGCGCCACCCCATCAGCACAGGCGCCATGGCCCAGAAGACTTGAGACCCGCCGCCGAGATGCAAAGCCAACCATCGCTGACTCCAGCCCAGCACAACATCAGACAAACCGGATTGAAATGCGGCCACAGTGGCCAGAAGCCCTGAGAGACTGCTGATCAGGATCAGCCTCATGGAAAACCCAAACCTCATCCCGCGCGACCGTTTTGCCCATGGTTTCGCGCCGCTTGACCGTTTCATCGTCAAAGCAGAATTCACCGCGTGTGCGCGATGCAACTCAGTGATTGAAGTGCACAAAGTCATTCAATGCGTGGGCGCTTAGTGGGCGGGACGTCCAAGACGCAAGTCAAAAGTCGAATTCCGCTTGGGCTGGAATGTCGATTTGACGGCAAGTCCTGTCGCCAATATGAGGGCCGATACTAGCAGCGCGATCCCATTAAAACGACGACGCTGCCCCTTCATTCAAGTGGTCAGCGTGGCCGGAAATAACAGGTTTTGGCCTGAACCGCTGCCGGGGTCAGAATGACAGGGAAACCACCGGGCGAAAAAAAAGCTGCCTGAAGCAGGCAGCTTGGTAGGACATGGACTTTTTATTGTGAATCCCTGATGGCCGCAGGATCAGACGTGGAAGTCTGCCAGAGAAGCGCCGGCGGAAATTGCGGCCTTCAACCATTTGGGTTGCAGTCCACGGCCGCTCCAGGTTTCTCCGGTGGCTTGATTGCGATATTTGGCGGCCACTTTCGAGGTCTTGGCGGCCTTGGGAGTCCGGGAACTCAGATCGGCAGCAGTCAAACCGTAGTCGGCCATCAAGGACTTGACCTTTGCGATGGCTTCAGCGCGTTCGCGCTCCTTGGTTTGGGAGATTTGTTCGTCGAGTGCAGCCCGTTGGGCCAAAAGGTCTTTCAGCGATGCCATGTGTAAATCCTCGCAAGGTTTAGCGTTCTGCCAAATGGGAACGAAGTAATTATAGGCACAGAAAAGTATTTGATGTGTTGCCGCAATTAAACGCAGAACGGCAACTCAAGTGCAAATAAATCCGTGCCGGTTCAAACCTTGCGCATCGCCTCTAGCGCTTGCCCGGCTTACTTATAGCCGACCCGATCTAGCATTTTCTGCACCAGCGGCTGGTTGGCGCCCACCGTAGCGACGGGAATGGTTTCAGTCTTGAAGTTGCCGAACGATTCAAGCGCGGCGTTGCTGAGTCGCACGCCCGTCACAGCCGGCCATTCGTTGTTGCCATTGGCGAAATAAGCTTGGGCCTCGTTGCTGCTCAAATACTCCAAAAACTTGACGGCGTTGTCGCGGTTCTTGGCATGGCGTGCCACTGCACCACCGGCGATATTGATGTGGGTGCCCCAAGAGGATTGATTCGGGAAAACCACGGCAATCTTTTCCATCGCCTCACGGTCTTCTGGCTTTTCCGATCGCATCATGCGTGCCAAATAGTAGGTGTTGCTGATGGCAATGCCGCATTCACCGCTGGCGACTGCTTTGATTTGGTCGGTATCACCACCTTTGGGTGGGCGTGCCATATTGGCCACCATGCCTTTCAACCAAGCTTCGGTGGCTTCAGCGCCCATATGTTCATACACCGATCCGAACAAAGACAGGTTGTAGGGATGGGAGCCCGAGCGAGTGCACAAGCGCCCTTTATTCTTCGGAGCGCCCAGATCCTGATAGTTCTGCACGTCTTCCTTCTTGACGGCTTGCTTGTTGTAAACAATGACCCGAGCCCGAGTCGAAAGCCCAAACCATGCGCTGCCTTTGTCACTGGGTTTGGCGCGCAGCTGGGCGGGAATACGTTCTTCCAGTCGCACCGATTTGACGGGTTGGAACAAACCCTCTTCTTCAGCCTGCCAAAGTCGCGCGGCGTCCACCAACAAAATCACATCAGCGGGGCTGGCAGCGCCTTCGCTTTTCAAGCGAGCCAACAGGCCTGCATCATCGGTATCCACCCGATTGATTCGAATGCCGGTGGTCTTGGTGAAATTGGCATAAAGCGCTTCATCGGTTTGGTAGTGCCGCGCTGAATACAGATTCAGCACTTGCTCTTGAGCGGTGGCGGGCGACAGCCAAGCACCCAGCAGGGCGGCAGACAGAATCGACGAAGAGAAAAATGAAACTCGCATAGAACTCCTGAGCAAAGCGGAATGGCGAAGCAGGGAGTCTAGCGTAACAAGAATTATTCCTGTTTGTGGGGCTAATGCCCCCGCAGACGCGAACCTTGGGCTTGCTTTTGCGCCAGCGCAAATGAAAACGCCTCCAAGGCTTTGGAGGCGTTGTGTGCGGACGTCGGGGGGCTCAGCAAGCGGGCTGATTGCTGCTCAATCGGCCGCAGGGGCTCAGCAGAAAACTCAGGCGCTGGGTGGCACGTATCCCGCTACGGCCTCGGCACCTTCGCCGAAAAAGAACTGTTCCATCTGGCGGGCCAAATATTGGCGGGCACGCAGGTCAGCGAGGTTGAGGCGGTTTTCATTCACCAGCATGGTTTGGTGTTTCATCCACAAAGCCCAGGCCTCTTTGCTGATGTTTTGGTAAATGCGTTTACCCAGTTCACCGGGGTAGGGGGCGAAGTCCAGGCCTTCGCCTTCTTTCTTCAAATAGGAGCATTGAACGCTGCGTGCCATGAGAAAACCTCTTCAATGGAAATGGGGAAGGCGGCTAGCCTTGGGGGCGTGCCGCAGTTGGAAATCGGACTCAGCTGAGTTTTTTGACCAGCACTTGCGAGCGCCGGTCCCAGTTGTATTTGCGTTTGCGCTCTTCGGGCAGCCACTCGGGATCAACGGTTTGGAAGCCGCGCTTGATGAACCAGTGCATGGTCCGTGTGGTCAAAACAAAGATGCTGCTCAAACCCTGCGATTTGGCGCGCTGTTCAATCCGTTTGAGGATGCGATCGCCGTCGCCCTGGCCTTGCACATCGGGCGAGACGGTGAGGGCGGCCATTTCGCCGGTGCGCGCTTCCACATAGGGATACAGCGCGGCGCACCCGAAGATCACCCCATCGTGTTCGATGACGGTGTACAGGTCGATATCCCGCTCAATCTCGGTGCGGTCGCGTTTGACCAAGGTGCCATCGCGTTCCAGCGGTTCGATCAAGGCAATGATGCCGCCGATATCGTCGGCATCGGCCTCGCGCAGGCTCTCCAGTTTCTCGTCGACCACCATGGTGCCAATGCCATCATGGGTGTAGACCTCTTGCAGCAAGGCGCCATCGACCGCGAAGGGCACGATGTGGGATCGCTCCACCCCAGCTTGGCAGGCTTTCACGCAGTACTGCAAGTAAAAGTCCACATCGACGGTTTGCATCGCCTCGGCGGGCTTTTTGTTTTGGGCCAGCAAGCGCACGGCATCGGCCAGGGCCAACTCGGTGTCGACCGGGCTTTCGGGGTCTTGGGGGTCTTCGCGTACGCCGGCCACTTCGCAGACGAACAGCAGCTTGTCGGCTTGCAAAGCAATGGCCGCGCTGGTGGCCACATCTTCCATCGACAAATTGAAGGCTTCGCCTGTCGGGGAGAAACCAAAGGGGGACAGCAACACCACCGCGCCGCTGTCAATGGCCCTTTGAATGGCCGCAGCGTCGACACGGCGCACCAGCCCGCTGTGTTGGAAGTCCTTGCCGTCCACAATGCCCACGGGCCGAGCCGTCAGGAAGTTGCCCGACACCACCCGCACCGTGGCATTGGCCATCGGTGTATTGGGCAGGCCTTGCGAGAAGGCGGCTTCGATCTCGAAGCGCAGTTGTCCGGCGGCTTCTTGGGCGCAGTCCAGGGCAATGGCATCGGTGATGCGCATGCCGTGGCTGTACTTGGGTGTTTGGCCTTTGGCGGCCAATTGTTCATTCACCTGAGGCCGGAAACCGTGCACCAACACGATCTTGATGCCCATGGCATGCAAGATAGAGAGGTCTTGAACAAAGGCGTTGAGCTTGCCGGCGGCCACCAGTTCACCCGGCATACCCACCACAAAGGTTTCGCCGCGGTAGGCATGGATGTAGGGCGCCACCGAACGGAACCAGGGCACAAAGGTATGGGGAAAGACAAGACTCATGGGCGCAATTGTGCCGCAGGCGGTGCGGGCGTCGTGCGCGTGGGGGCATGGTCCAAGAGGGTGGCTTTGCACCCCAGGCGCTGCAGGCGCGGATAATCCGCGCCTCGTGAAAGATTCGACCTCCCCCCCATCTCGGCCCGCTCAAGCGCCTCAAGCGCCGCGGCCCTCGCAGCCCGCGGCGCCAAAGCCGCGCCCACCGCAGCCTCCAGGTGCTTCCAGAGAAGCCCAGGGGCGGCGTCCGCCCGTGCCTGCCAACCCCTTGCCGCCGATCACCTTCCCGGAGTCGCTGCCGGTGTCCAGTCGGCGCGAGGATATTGAACGGGCGCTACAAGACCATCAAGTCATCATCGTCTGTGGCGAGACCGGGTCAGGCAAAACCACCCAGTTGCCCAAGATTGCCTTGGCCATGGGACGGGGCCGCGCCAACACCGGCCGTCTGATTGGGCACACGCAACCCCGACGTATCGCCGCCAGCAGCGTGGCCAAGCGCATTGCCGATGAGTTGAAGACGCCGATCGGCGAAATCGTCGGCTACAAGGTGCGCTTTCAAGACCGGCTGCAGCCCGGGGCCAGCGTCAAGCTGATGACGGACGGCATTTTGCTGGCCGAAACCCAGACCGATCCGCTGCTCAAGGCCTATGACACGCTGATCATCGATGAGGCGCATGAGCGCTCTTTGAACATCGATTTTCTGCTCGGCTATCTGCGCCAGATCCTGCCGCGCCGGCCAGATCTGAAAATCATCGTCACCTCGGCCACCATCGACGCCGATCGTTTCGCCCAGCACTTTGCCTCGATCAAAGGGCCCGCGCCGGTGTTGATGGTGTCGGGGCGCACCTTCCCGGTGGAGCAGCGCTACCGGCCGTTTGAAGAGTCGCGCGAGTACGACCTCAACAATGCCATCTGCGATGCCGTGGACGAACTCTGGCGCGACGGGGGCGGCGATGTGCTGGTCTTCCTGCCAGGCGAGCGCGAAATCCGCGAAGCGGCCGAAGCGCTGCGCAAGCACCACCCGCCCGGTGTCGAGGTGCTGCCTTTGTTTGCGCGGCTGTCGCAGCAAGAGCAAGACCGGGTGTTCGAGCCGCATGGCCAACGTCGCATTGTCTTGGCCACCAATGTGGCCGAGACCTCGCTGACCGTTCCCGGCATTCGCTATGTGATCGACCCCGGCTTGGCGCGCGTCAAGCGCTACAGCTACCGCAACAAGGTCGAGCAGTTGCAGATCGAAGCGGTCAGCCAAGCCGCCGCCAATCAGCGCGCGGGCCGTTGCGGGCGGGTCAGCAATGGCATTTGCATTCGCCTCTACGACGAAAAAGACTTCAACGAGCGAGCGCGCTTCACCGATCCCGAAATCCTGCGCAGTTCACTCGCCGGTGTGATTCTGCGCATGAAGATGCTGGGCCTGGGACTGGTGGACGAGTTCCCATTCCTGGAGCCGCCACCGCGCAAAGCCATCGCCGACGGCTACCAGTTGCTCACCGAATTGGGGGCCGTGGACGAGGCCAATGAGCTGACCGCGATTGGGCGGGAATTGGGCAAGTTGCCCTTGGACCCGCGGGTCGGCCGGATGATTTTGGAGGCGCGCAGCCGCGAGGCCCTGGCCGAAATTTTGGTCATCGCCAGTGCGCTTAGCGGCCAGGATGTGCGCGACCGCCCGATGGAGCAGCAGCAGGCGGCCGATGAAAAGCACAAGAAGTTCGACGATGAGAAAAGCGAGTTTGTCGGCTATCTCAAACTCTGGAAGTGGATCGAAGAAGCCAAGGGCGGCCATGGGGAACACAAGCTCTCCAATCGGCGCTATGAGCAGTTGCTGCGCGAGAACTTCATCAGCCCTCGTCGGGTGAGAGAGTGGCGAGATGTGTACTCGCAGCTGCACACGGTGGTGGCCGAGCATGGCTGGCGTATCAATGGTAGCCCGGCTACTTATGAGCAGGTGCACCTGTCGATGCTGGCCGGCCTGTTGGGTAATTTGGGCTGTAAGAGCGACGAGGACGAGTGGTACCTGGGCGCGCGCGGCATCAAGTTCTGGCGTCACCCCGGCGCCCATTTGAGCAAGAAGCCGGGGCGTTGGATCGTGGCCGCTGAATTGGTGGACACCACGCGATTGTTTGGCCGCGGCATTGCGGCCATTGATCCGCAATGGCTGCCCGGCATTGCCGGTCATTTGATCAAGACCCAGCTGCTGGAGCCGCATTGGGAGAAAAAGGCGGCCGAGGTGATCGCCTTGGAGCGCGCCACGCTCTACGGCATCGTCATCTACAACAACCGTCGGGTCAATTTCGGCAATGTGGATGCAGCGGCGGCGCGCGCCATCTTCATTCGCGAAGCCCTGGTCAATGGCGAGTGGGAGTCGCGCCTGCCCTTCTTGGCGCACAACCAAAAGCAGGTCCGCAAGGTGGAGGAGTTGGAGCACAAGTCCCGCCGCCAGGACGTGTTGGTCGATGACGAGCTGATCTACGCCTATTACGACGAGCATCTGCCGGCCGATGTGGTTTCGGGCGCGACCTTTGAGCGCTGGTACCGCCACGCGTCCAAGGCCGAGCCTAAGTTGCTGCACCTGAGCGTGGAAGAGTTGATGCGCCACGAGGCGGCCGGCATCACCAGCAGTGCCTTCCCCAAAACCATTCGGCTGGGCGGCGTCGATTGCTTGGCCACTTATTTGCATGAGCCGGGCGATGCCCGTGACGGCTTGACCGTCAGCGTGCCGATTTACGCGCTCAATCAAGTGAGTGAGGAGCGCTGTGAATGGCTGGTGCCCGGCATGCTGGAGTCCAAGGTGCTGGCCCTGGTGAAGAGCTTGCATCAGCGGCCTCGTTCGCGGCTGGTGCCGCTGCCGGAGTTTGTGGCGGAGTTTGCCGCGACGCATGCGTTTGCCCAGGGTGCCTTGATGGACGTCTTGCTCAAGGCCGTCAAAGAGCGCACCCAGCTGGCGATTCAGCGCAATGACTTCAAGCTGGAGCAATTGCAGCCGCACTTGTTCATGAACTACAGGGTGGTGGATGAGCATGGCCGGCAATTGGGCATGGGCCGCAATCTGGCGGCCTTGAAGGCGGAGCTTGGGGGGCAGGCCCGCTCGGCATTTCAAGCCTTGGCGGCGCTCAAGTTGCCGGCGGCGGCGCCGGACACGCCCGCCAACAAGTCTGAGTCGCCCGCGCCTTCGGCCAAAAGTGGCGGCCGATCCGAAGCGCCCTCCAAGCCTGCACAAGAACAGGCCAAGAGCTACACCAGCTGGAGCTTTGGCGAATTGCCCGAGCTGATGGAGGTGCGCCGTGGCGCGCAGACCATGATTGGTTTTCCGGCCTTGATTGACCGTGGCGCTCATGTCGAGATCGAGGTCTTCGATGAGCCCGATGTCGCCGCTGCCAAGCATCGCTTGGGCCTGCGCCGCTTGGTCGCTCTGCAGCTGAAAGAGCCGCTCAAGTTTCTGGAAAAGAACATCCCCGATCTGCAAAAAATGTCGGTGCTGTTCATGAGCTTGGGCACCGCCGAAGAGCTGCGTGAGCAAATCATTGGGGTGGCTTTGGAGCGGGCCTTTTTGGCCGAGCCCTTGCCTCAGGACGAGTTCAGCTTCAAGGCCCGTATCGAAGAAGGGCGCAGCCGCTTGAACCTGATCGCGCAAGAGGTGGCCCGCCAAACGGGTGTGGTGCTGCAGGAATTTGCCGCCGCCACGCGCAAGCTCAAAGACGCGCGTGCCAGCAAAGAGGTGGCGGAGGACATCACGGCTCAGCTGCAGCGTTTGATGGGCAAGCGCTTTGTGACGGACACGCCTTGGGCGCAGTTGCAGCATCTGCCGCGTTATTTGAAGGCTATCAGCGCCAGGCTGGACAAACTGCGCGCCGACCCGGCTCGCGACGCCAAACTGCTGGCCGAGCTGCGGCCACTGGAGCAGCGCTTTTTGCGCCGGCTGGCTGAACTCAAAGGTCAGCAAGACAGCCGACTCCATGAGTTCCGCTGGCAATTGGAAGAGCTGCGGGTGAGCTTGTTTGCCCAAGAGCTGCGTACGCCACAGCCGGTCAGCGTCAAGCGTTTGGACAAGGTCTGGGCACAGATGCAGGGCTGATGGCCTGATTTTTCAGCGCTGCACATGCAAAAGCGGCGCGTGCCGCCAAGAAAAAGCAGGGCTCGCCCGCAGGCCAGCCTCGATTTGCCGGGTGAAAGCGGCCCAGCTCCCCCTATCGGGCCGGGCCAGCTTTGGGTCAAATAGGGACAAACCCAAATCTGGCCTTCAGGGCCAGCCCTGCCTGTGCCCGACGCCTCATCCTCTTCCGCTGCCGCTCCGTCTCCCGCTGCTGCCAACAAGGCCGCGGCGCCGGCGGCGCCGATGCGTCGCTTTGGGCGCTTTGAGTTGCGCGCTTTGTTGAACAAGAGCATGCGTAGCATGTGCTGGCTGGTGTTTGATCCGCGTCTGGGCCAGGAGTTGATGCTGTGTCTGCCCAGAGTCGCGCCCAACAGCCCTTCGGCCACCGAACATTGGCTCAAGATGGCCCATGCAGTGGCGCGGGTGCAGCACCCCAATTTGGCCCATGTGATCGAAGTCGGTCAGGTCGAGCAGTGGCCTTTTGTGGCCTATGACCGGGCCCTGGGCGAAACCCTGGACGAACGACTGGCGCGCCAGCCGTCCCCCTTGCCGGTGGATGCCGCCGATTGGGTTTGCCAATACTTGGAAGGGCTGGCTTTTGCGCATGAAGCCGGCCATGTGCACCGAGATGTGCAGTGCGCCACGCTGATCATCAGCCCCAGCAATCAGGTGCGGGTGATGGGCTTGGAGGTGGCGCAAGAGGTGTTCCCGGCGCATGTGGACTCCAATACCGTGACCCGGCGCGCGGTGCGTGAAGCGGCGGCTGAAGACATTCTTTGTGTCGGCTTGATGCTGCATCGTCTGCTCAGCGGTCGCCCGGTGCTGGATCAAAGCGATCTGCAGGCGGTGGTGCAACAAATGCAGCCCATCGGTCACGAGCTGATTCGCATGGGCTGGGAAACGCCCCATCCCATCCCCGAGCCCTTGCGGGCGATTTGCAACCGTGCAACGGATCGGCAAGCCAAGCAGCGCTATCACATCGCCCGCAGCTTCTTCCGCGCGCTGGATGGCTGGCGAACTGCCGCCACCCATGCGGAAGATGGCCCCATCGTCCTGCTGATCGACAAACTGCAGCGCATTGGCCATTTGCCCAGCACCTCGACGGCTTTGCAACGTGTGGGCCAGTCTTCCGCCATGGAGCGGCAGCACACCAGTGCTTTGTCGGGCTTGGTTTTGCAAGACATGGCGCTGAGTCTGGAGTTGCTGCGCCGGGTCAACAACTCCTTGAAGCAAAGTGGTGCGCCGGTGGATGGCACGGTCTTGAACATGCGCCGGGCCATCGCAATGTTGGGTCTTGAAGGGGTGCAGCAAGCCGCGCGCTCTTTGAAGCCCTGGCCTGGTCCGCTCAATGAGGTTCAAGCGGCCATGCTGCAAAGCCTGATGAAGCGGGTGCAGCGCGCCGGTCAGATCGCGCAAGCCTTGCGCCCGGCCGGTTTTGATGCCGAGGTGGTGTATCTGATCACCGTGATGCAAAACCTGGGGCGCTTGCTTTTGCAGTACCACTTTCCCGACGATGCGCAGCAAATCCGCCAGCTGATGCAGCCGCCTGAACCCACTGCCGATCAGCCGCACCCCCAGGGCATGAGCGAGCAGGCCGCAGCTTTTGCCGTGATGGGTTGCGATTTGGAGTCCCTCGGTGCCGCCGTGGCCAAGCAATGGAGCTTGGGCGATGAGTTGCTTCACATGATTCGACGTCAGCCGCCCACGGCGGCACTGCGCGCGGCCGACAGCGAAGCCGATGTGCTGCGCCTGACCTGCAGCCTGGCCAATGAATTGGTGGACGCTTTGATGCTGCCCGAAAACAAGCGCCAAGCCGGTATCGAACTGGCCACGCGCCGCTATGCGCGCACGCTGGGCATTGGGCTGCGTGATGTGCAGCAGGCCCTCAATCCTGAGCATGCGGGGAACGGTCCCGAAACCGCGTCCTCCTCCTTTGCGCCCTTGTCTGCCCATGGCCCCTTGGATGTGGCCGAACCCAAGCCCTCGTCGTTGCGGGCGCGGCTGGCGGCCAAGTCGGGCGACCGCTCGTCTTGAAGCGGCCGCGGAGTTCAGCCTTGTCCAGTGATATGCCCATGCCTTTGGCCCCAATAGAAACCACGCTTAGATGACTGCTGACGACTGGTCCACCGCCTCGGGTCTGATGCCGCTGGAGGCCTTGCCCGAGCTGGGGCGTTTTCGCCTGCTAAAAAAGTTGGGCGAGGGCGCTCAAGCGACCGTTTGGCTGGCACATGATCCGCGCCTGGATCGCGATGTCGCGTTGAAAGTCTTGAAGCCCGGGGCCGATCCGCTCAGCGTGGACGAGTGGCTGCATGAAGCCCGCGCCGTCAGCCGACTGCATCACCCCAATATCGTGCCGGTCTTTGAGGCCGACAGCCATCTGGGCCAGTGCTATCTGGTGTTTGAGTATGTGCCGGGTCACAGCTTGGCTGAGCGCATGCCAAGTATTCGGGCTGCGGGTTCCACCGGGCAAGCCATGGGCGCGCGCGCGGCTGTGGAGTTGATGCTGGGCGTGTTGGCGGGCTTGCAAACCGCACATTTGGCCGGCGTGGTGCATCGCGACCTGAAGCCCAGCAATATCTTGCTGGATGGCCGGGGCCAGGCTCGGGTGATGGATTTCGGCATTGCCGCCCGTTTGGATCGTCAAGAAACGGCACAGGGCTCACCGCAGCGCATCGTCGGCACCCCGGGCTATTTGTCGCCCGAGGCGGCGCAAGGGGCGGCACCCAGTGCGCAAATGGACGTGTTTGCGGCGGCTGTGGTGCTGGCCGAATTGCTCAGTGGTCAAAGGCTGAACTACGACCCCGATCCCTGGGCGGCGGTGCAAAGGGTGAAGACGCAAGACCTGATCCTGCCGCCGGGCCTGGGGCCGGATGTGGACGACCGCTTGCGCGCCATCGTGCAGCGCGGCTTGGCGCGTGAGCCCGCACAGCGTTGGCCCAGTGCCCAATCCCTGCATGAGGCCTTGTTCGCTTGGCTGCACCCTGAGCAGCAAGAAGACGAGACGGGCGGCGATGGCGTGGCCTTGGAGTTCTTGTTGCGCCGCATGCGGCACAAGAGCGACTTCCCGGCGATGTCCCATGCCATCAATCGCATCCAAAGCCTGACGGCCTCCGAGAGCGGCAGCTTGGCCAGCCTGTCCAACGAGATCTTGAAAGATGTGGCCCTGACCCAAAAGCTCTTGCGCTTGGTCAATACCGTGCAATACAGCCATGCCGGTGGCGGCAGCATCAGCACCGTGTCGCGCGCCGTGGCCTTGGTGGGCTTTGCGGGCATTCGCAATCTGGCCTTGTCTTTGATTCTGTTGGAGCGCATGGAAAACAAAGCCCATGCCCAGCAGTTGCGAGAAGAGTTTTTGCGCTCCTTGATGGCGGCCTCCTTGGCGCGCGAGCTTTGCTTGAATCCGCGCGAAAGTGAAGAGGCCTTTTTGTGCGCCATGCTGCACCATTTGGGGCGCGCGCTGTGCGAGTTCTACTTTCCGGAAGAAGCGCAGCAAATTCGCCGCATCATGCGTCCGCATCGCGAGCCTTTGGCCGCTACGGGTGCCAACGCGGCAAAGCCGCTCAGTGAGGCGATGGCGTCCACCCAGGTCTTGGGCATGAGCTATGAGCAGCTGGGCCTGGGCGTGGCGCGCCACTGGGGGCTGCCCGACAGCTTGCAGCAAAGCATGCGCCGCCCCCGCGGTGATCCGCCCGCCCGTTTGGTCGAGCAGCCCGTCGAGCGGCAACGTTGGTTGGCGCATGCGGCCAATGATGTGGCGGATGTCATTTTGCGAACCGATCCGGCCGAGGCCCATGGGCGCATGAAGGCCATGGCGCAGCGCTATGCCCGGGTCTTGGGGGTCAGTGCTGAGCAGTTTGATGTGGCGGCTGAGCAGGCGCGCCAACGCTTGGCCCAGGTGGCCGATGCCATGGGCATTCGCCCGCCGAAGAACTCGCCGGCACAACGGCTGCTGGCGCCCATGACGCCCTCCTTGAGTGACTCCTTGACGCCGCACGAGCTGCAAGCCACCCAGGTTTTGGAGCCCAGCCTGGGGTGGAACGAACAGCAAATGAGCCGGGAGCAGGCGGTCGAGATGATGGCCGCGGGCATTCAGGACATCACCAACGCCATGGTGGAGACCTTCAAGCTCAATGAAGTGCTGCGCATGATTTTGGAGACCGTGTTTCGCGCGCTGGGTTTCAGGCGCGTGGTGTTTTGCCTTCGCGACCCCAAGACCGAGAGCCTGACGGGCCGCTTTGGTTTGGGCGAGGGGGTGGAGCAGGTGGTGTCGCAGTTCAAAGTGCCGCTGCGCTTGCCTTCGAGCGGCCAAGCCGATTTGTTTGCGGCGGTGTGTCAGAAAGGAGCCGACACCCTGATCACCGACGCTTCCGCGCCCAATATCGCCGAGCGCCTGCCCGCTTGGTACCAGGGGGGCGTGAGGGCGCCGAGCTTCTTATTGCTGCCCATGTTGATGAAGGGCCAGCCATTTGCCCTGATTTACGCCGACAAAGCCCGTCCCGGAGGCATTGATCTGGGCGAAAAAGAGCTGTCGCTGCTGCGCACCCTGCGCAATCAGGCGGTGATGGCTTTCAAACAATCGACCTGAGCCCGACAAAGTCCACGCGGCGCCGGCCGCCCCGCTCAAAGGGGTGATGGATTGTAAATATTTGTACGTTTATCATTGCCGCCCAGTAAAGCTGTCGGTGCGCGAGGGGCTTCCAAATTGTTTTTTTGGGGGCAGCGTAGCCGGGCGAAGTGAAGCCTGCGGGCTTCGGCGGTGGTGGGCCCGAATCGTCCCATCTGGCCTCACAAGGCCTTGCCAGGGATATTTCAATGTGGACGAATCGACCTGCGATGCCGGGTCTTGAGGTGACGCGTGCTTCTTCCGGTGCTGACTCCAACGAGTCTGCAGGCCTGACCGCCAGCCCCTCGGTGCAGCGGGGCTTGCCTTTTGGCTTGGATGCCGCCAACGCCCAGCACATGGCATGGCTCACCTGGGGCTTCATGGCCTTCCATTTGCTGATGTGGACGGTTTTGGCCACCCTCAGCCACCGCGCGCCGCCTTGGGACAATGTGGAACAACTGGTCTGGCAGCAGTCTTTGGAGTGGGGCTATTACAAGCACCCGCCTTTCCCGACTTGGTGGGTGTATGGCTGGACCAGCCTGCTGGGTCGCTCGATGTGGGTGACTTTCTTTGCCGCGCAGCTCAGCGTGGTGTTGATGCAGCTCTTCATTTGGCGCATTGCCTTGCTGGTCACCACGCCCGCGCGCGCCTTCGTTTCCGTGGCCTTGAGCAGCTTGCTGATCTACCACGGGGTGCACGGCATCATGGCCAATCACAACACGATTCAGCTGATGCCTGTGGGCCTGTTGCTATGGCTGAGTCTGCTCGCCGTGCGTGCGCAAGGACAAGGGGAGCAGGGCGGGCAGATGCAGCAGCTGGGCCGTTGGATTTTGGTCGGAGCCGCGGCCGCCCTGTGTTTGCTGTCCAAATACAGCGCCTTGATTTGGTTGGCGGTGATTGGCGCTTGGATGCTGCAAGACGCACGCATGCGCAGCTGGCGTGCTTGGGGCGGTGTTGGGTTGGCGCTGTTGGTGTGCGCGGCCTTGATGCTGCCGCATATTGATTGGCTGCTGCGTGAGGGTTCCCCGGGTTTGGCCTATGCCGATCGCGCCGTGCATGGTCAAAACGATGCGGACGACATCGACCATTGGGGCCGTTTGTTCAAGTTCCTGGTGATCCAGCTGGGCCGAGTTCTGCCCTTGTTGATTGGCCTGGGGCTGTTGCTGGCTTGGCTCAAGCGGGGTGAGAAGTCAGCCCTCGGCGCGGGTGAGGCCAGCCCGCCTGTGCTTGCAGAAAGCAAGTCGGAATGGACATTTGTGCTCTTCATGACCCTGGGCCCGGTGCTGCTGACCTCGTTGGTGGGGGTGGCGGGGGTCCGTTTGGGCTCTGCTTGGGCGGCCACCTTTTTTGTGATGGCTGGGGTCTTGGCCCTGTATCTGCTGCGTCATCAAAAGGACAAGCAGCAGCTGGTGCGCAAGGCCTTGTGGGTGTGTGTGGGCATGGAGTTGCTGTTGGCCCTGGGCATGGTGATTGGTGGCGCCTGGGGGGCTGACCGTATCGGGCATGCGGCGCGCTCCAACTTTCCGGCGGCACGCTTGGCGCGCAAGCTGGACGCGGTGTGGGCCGAGCATGCACGCACTCCTTTGCGTGTGGTGATCGGTGAAACCTGGTTGGCCGGCAACGTCTCGGTGCGCAGCAAGACCCAGCCCATGGTGTTCATTGATGCCGACCCGCAGAAGTCGCCCTGGATCAAGCCGCATATGGTCAGCGACTGCGGCGCCTTGTTGGTGATTGATAGGCGCGATATGGCCAACCCGCTCGATCCGCGGGTGGCGGCCTTGCTGGAGCAAGCGGCCTCTACCGGCACCCTGACCCTGCCTTGGACCCGGCGCGGCAATGGCCCCAAGCTGGAAGTGCAATGGGCAGTTCTGGAAGCCAAGAACCCGAGTGCCTGCCCGCTCTGAGCGGGGGGGGGCAAAAACGGTGACGCAGCGGCTGCGGCAGAAAGCCGCTGCGTCGTGAGGGTAAGGGCGCTGGGCTAGACTGCGCGCCATCACGGGCCCCGTGCGAAGGGCCCGATCTCAGCTCATCACGATTGCCACATGCCTGCCATCCAAGAATCCGCGCTGCTGCAAGCGCTGCAAACCGTTGTCGACCCCAATACCGCGCAAGACTTTGTCAGCGCCAAGCAGCTGAAGAATCTGCGTCTGGACGGCGGCGATGTTTCTTTTGACATCGAGCTGCCTTACCCCGGCGCCAGCCAGCATGCGGCCTTGCGCCGGGCTCTGGTGGCCGCGGCGCGCAGCGTCGACGGCGTGGGCAATGTCAGCGTCAATATTCAAAGCAAAATCATCGCCCATGCGGTGCAACGCGGCGTGCAATTGCTGCCGGGGGTGAAGAACATCATCGCCGTGGCCTCGGGCAAGGGCGGTGTGGGTAAGAGCACGACGGCCGCCAATTTGGCGCTGGCGCTGGCGGCTGAAGGCGCGCGCGTTGGTGTGTTGGATGCTGATATCTACGGCCCCAGCCAGCCCATGATGCTGGGCGTCAGCGGCCGCCCGGAGAGTGAAGACGGCAAGCTGATGGAGCCCATGCTGGGCTATGGTTTGCAGATCATGTCCATCGGCTTTTTGGTGGAAGACGACCAAGCCATGATTTGGCGCGGCCCCATGGCCACCCAGGCGCTGGAGCAGTTGCTGCGCCAAACCCGCTGGCAGGACCTCGACTATTTGGTGGTTGATATGCCGCCTGGCACCGGCGATATCCAGCTGACCTTGTCGCAGCGGGTGCCGGTCACCGGGGCGGTGATCGTCACCACCCCGCAAGACATCGCCCTGATCGATGCCAAGAAAGGCCTGAAGATGTTTGAAAAGGTCGGCGTGCCGATCTTGGGCTTGGTGGAGAACATGGCCGTGCACATTTGTACGAACTGCGGCCATGCCGAGCACATCTTTGGCGCAGATGGCGGGCGCAAGATGGCGCAGGCCTATGGGGTGGATTACCTGGGCGCCTTGCCTTTGGCCATGTCGATTCGGGTCCAGGCCGATGCCGGCCAGCCTACTGTGGTGGCCGACCCCGATGGTGAAGTGGCCGCGCTCTACAAGGCCTTGGCCCGGCAGGTGGCGGTCAAGATCGCAGCCCAGGCCAAGGACTACTCGTCCAAGTTCCCGAACATCACCATCTCCAAGAGCAGCTGATCGGCCTTGGGCGATCTGCGGATGGGTGTCTTGATGCGGATCAAGAACACCGCCGATCCGCAGGGCGAATCCAAGTCCAAAGCCTGCGGTCCTTGGCGGGCCCGCTAGACTGCGCTGATGGACGACGCTGCTGAATCGACACAAGCGCGGGCACACCCGCCTTTGCCTTCGGGCCACCCCTCGCTCAAGGTGGCGGTGGTGATGCGCCGTGAGGCGCAGCCCAACCCATGGGAAGACTGGCGCTATTCGGTAGCCGAGGTGCTGCTGCATCAAGCGGGTTTCGGGCTTGAGCCCCGGGTCTTGCGCGATGACGGCAAGCTGCAGACCTCTTTGCACCCCAACTTTGAGTTGACCTTGTTTCCGGATGAGGCCGAGGGCTACTACCTCAACCTCAACACGGGTTCACCGGTTTGGTTTGTGGTCTGGCGTGTCAGCGATGAAGACCCCTCGCTGGCCTGGGCGGAGCGCGTCAGCCTCAGCTACACCGAAGCAGGGCGCTGGCTGGATGCCCAGGAGCGGGTGGACAATGTGCCGCTGCCGCCCGAGTTGGCCGCTTGGCTGCAAAGTTATGTCGAGGTCTATTACCGGCCAGAACTCAAGAAAGAGCGGCGACGCCCGCAGTCCTTTGTCTCTCCGGGGGAGCGGCGCTGATGGTCGCTCCCGCTGACGACGCTGCGACAGGTTTTCTGGCGCGCTGGGGGCGCCGCAAGGCACTGGCGCGTGCGGGGCAGCCTCTGCCGCCGGAGCCTTCTGTCGCGCCTTCTGAGTCGCCTCAAGCCCAGCCCACTCAGAGTGGCCCGCCGGCGTCCTTGCAAACCGCAATTGAGTCGCAAGTGCCGCAAGCGGTGCCGGCAGGGGCGGATGTTGCCGCACCCAGCTGGGCCGATGTGGCCGAGTTGAAAGCCGATTCCGACTACACCCGCTTCATGGCCCCCGAGGTCGACCTCGGGGTGCAGCGCGCGGCCATGAAGAAGCTGTTTTTTTCGGACCCGCACTTCAATGTGATGGATGGTCTCGACACCTATATCGACGACTACAGCCAAGCCGACCCCATTCCCTTGACCATGCTGCGGCAGTTGAACCAGTCGCAAGCGCTGCAGCTGTTTGCGCAAGACCCTGCGGCCCCAATGCCTGTTGCGTACCCTGCGCTTGGCGTTCAGCCTGAGTTGCAGGGGCCGGGCGAAGCGGCATGTGCCCCCGCTGAGGTCTGCGCCGAGCCAACGCCGCCTCTTTTGACCCCAACGCCAGCCATCGAAACTTCGAGCCAGCCCGATGACGACCACCCTGATTTGCAACTGCAACAAGACCCAGCCACTGGACGGCCCGGCGCTACAAAAAGCCCTGGGGCCTGAGGCCAGCCGGGGCCTGGAGACGGTGTACACCTTGCTGTGCCGCAGCCAGGCCGGCGACTTCCAGCGCGCGGCCAAATCCAGCACGGCGGCCAGCGGCGATTTGCTGGTGGCCTGCACCCAGGAGAGCCGGCTCTTTTTGGCCTTGAATGAGCAGACGGTCGGCGCGCCCTCGGTGAGCGAGCGGCCGATCCGCTTCGTCAATCTGCGCGAGACCGGAGGCTGGTCCAAAGATGCCGCTGCGGCCACGCCCAAGATGGCGGCGCTGCTGGCGC
Organism: uncultured Burkholderiales bacterium; assembly: GCA_945952065.1. Classification (GTDB taxonomy): domain Bacteria; phylum Pseudomonadota; class Gammaproteobacteria; order Burkholderiales; family Burkholderiaceae_C; genus Paucibacter_A. The sequence continues at coordinate 24,919 of CAMFGY010000003.1, forward strand.
TGGCGCAATTGCCTGAAGCTGCGCCTGTGCCCACGGTCAGCTACCGTTCGCAGGGGCGGGCCTTGCTGATCGGCTCGCCGGAGCGGGCCGATCGCGCCGCCAAGATGCTGGCCGATCAATTGGATGTGAGCCTGCTGATCCAAGGCCCGGGGGCGCTGCCGCAGCAGCGCAGTCTGCCAGTGTTGGCCGGGGAGCATGTGCAGGTGCGCGGTTGGCTGGGGGCGTTTGAGGTCAGCTGGACGCAGCGCAATCCCATCGATCTGGATTTGTGCACCCGCTGCAATGCCTGCGTCGAGGCCTGCCCCGAGTCGGCGATTGATTTCAGCTACCAAGTGGACATGAGCCGCTGCGGCAGCCACCGCGACTGCGTCAAAGCCTGTGCGGCAGCTGGCGCGATTGATTTTGATCGGCCGCCGCAGACGCGCAGCGAGAGCTTTGATCTGGTCCTGGACTTGAGCGAATTGCCGCTGATCGCGCTGCACCAGCCGCCTCAGGGCTACTTCCATGCACCGGATGAGGCGCGCTTGATGAGCGCCGTGCTGCAAATGCGTGAGGCGGTCGGCGAGTTCGAAAAGCCCAAGTTCTTCAACTACAAGCAAAAGCTCTGCGCGCACAGCCGCAATGAGCAAATCGGCTGCTCGGCCTGTATCGATGTTTGTTCGGCCCAGGCCATCCGCAGCGATGCTTCGCGCAAGGGCAAACCCGGCGGCGCGGCCTTGGCTGGCATCGTGGTGGAGCCGCATCTGTGTGTGGGCTGCGGTGCCTGCACCACGGTCTGCCCGAGTGGCGCCATCAGCTATGCCACGCCTGCGCCCGATGCGCAGGGGCAACGCATTCGCACCTTGCTCAGCACCTATGCCCGCGCGGGTGGCAAGGAGGCCGCGCTCTTGATCCACAGCCAGACGGGGGGCACGCAGCTGATCGAGGCCTTGGGTCGCGCGGCGCGCACCGAGGCGGGCGTGCACGGCATGCCGGCACGCGTTTTGCCCTTGGATGCCTGGCATACCGCCTCTTTCGGCATGGAGCTTTGGCTGTCGGCGCTCGCTTATGGGGCGGCCAATGTTTGGGTCTTGATGACCGAGGAAGAGGCGCCCGCTTACCGCGAGGCGGTGAAAGCCCAAATGGCCGTGGCCCAGGCGATCTTGACGGGCTTGGGCTTCAAAGGGCAACACCTGACCCTGATCGAAGCGCGCACTGTGTCCGAGTTGGATGCGGCGCTGCGCGCCCCGGCGGCGCAGACCGTGGCCCAGGCGGCGAGCTTTCGTGTGCTGGCCGACAAGCGCGCCACGCTGGAGCTGTGTCTGGAGCACTGGATGAGTCAGGCCCCGCAGCTGCCCGATGAGCTGCCTCTGCCCGGTTCGGCTTCGCCGTTTGGCAGCCTGAGTGTGGATGCCGACCGGTGCAGCATGTGCTTGAGTTGCGTCAGTGCCTGCCCGGCCGGCGCCTTGGCGGACAACCCCGACAAGCTGCAGCTGCGCCTGATCGAGAAGAACTGCGTGCAATGCGGCTTGTGCGCCAGCACCTGTCCGGAGCAGGCCATCAGCCTGCGGCCGCGTTTGCTGCTGGCCGATGGCGGGCGCGCGCGCAAGCAAATGCAGGTGCTCAATGAGGTGGAGCCGTTTTGCTGCGTGCGTTGTGCCAAGCCTTTTGCGAGCCCCAAGGCGATTGAGCTGATGCTGGCCAAGCTGGGCGCGCACCCGATGTTTCAAGGCGTAGGCGCGCGGCGCTTGCAGATGTGTGCGGATTGCCGGGTGGTGGATCTGCACAGCAACCCCAACGAAGTCAGGATTACCGATCTATGAGCCAAGCCCCAGCCCAGGCAATCCAATGGACCGGCGCCATCGAGCATGGCGATGGCGGGCAGGCCGAAGAGCTGGCCCGCGCCGAGGTTTACGGCCTGCTGGCCGAATTGTTTTATGCACCGCCCCGCGCCGAGCTGTATGAGCAGTTGCGTGTGGCGGTGACCGAAGCGCCCAGCGCGGGCGCCTTTTTGGAGGCGCATTGGTTGGAGCTGGTGGCGGCGTCGCGGCGCTTGTCGCTGGCGGAAATCAATGAGGAGTTTGTGGCCTTGTTTGGTGGCGTGGGCAAGCCGGAGGTCTGTGTTTATGGCTCGTTTTACTTGGCGGGTTTTTTGAACCAGCAGCCTTTGGCGACCTTGCGGCAAGACTTGTTGGCCCTGGGCCTTGAGCGGCCTTCCTCGGTCTTGGAGACCGAGGATCACTTGGCGTCCGTGTGCGAAGTGATGCGCTATTTGATTGCGGGTGACGATGCGGGGGTAAGCAATCTGGCTGGGCAGCAGCGCTTTTTCAATGCCCATGTTCGGAGCTGGGTGACCCAGTGTTGCGAGGCTTTGGCCCAGCATCCGCGCGCTGACTTTTACCGCGCACTCGCCGTCTTCGCGCAAGATTTTTTTGCTGTCGAGTCGCAAGGCTTTGACCTGCTGGAACTGTGATGCATGCGGCCGGCCCACGGCAGGCTTGCAGCAAGCTGACGTGTTGTGAATCAGCTCAGTGCGAACTGCGGGTCTGGCCACAATGCAAGGCTTGCTATCCCGGGATATATTCGCCGGGCAACCGTTTTCGGAGCTGATGACCATGAGCAAAAAGCAATTGACTGAATCGCAGGCCCGACCCTCGGTGGGTTTGGACGGCAAGGCAGCAAACGCAGCACCCGGTGCGCGGCGCGGCTGGCTTTTGGGACTGGGAGCAGCAGGCGCTGCTGCGGTCGCGGTCAAGGTCTTGCCGGGCGCTCCGGCCGAAGAGGTGGTGGCGCTCAGCCAAGAGGCCGCAAAAGTGCAGGAGGGTGGGGGCTATCAGCTCAGCGCCCATGTCATGCGCTACTACGAGACCGCACGTTCCTGAGACGGCGCTCGCCGTCCCATCACCCCATCATCAGGCCGGCATGTGTTGAGACCGGTCAGCAGGAGACGATATGTTGCTCACTCGCAAACACTCAGGAACGGCTGCCGCTGGCTCCTCGGGCTTGGTCAACAGCTTGGTGCGCGGCCTGGACGGCCAAAGCCGCCGCGCCATCCCCACCATGGACCGACGCCTGTTTTTGCGTCGCTCCGGTCTGGGCTTGGGGGCGGGGCTGGCGGTGTCGCAGCTGAGCCTGGTGCAGAAGAAAGCCCATGCTGCCGACGCAGCGCCTGCGGCTGCGGGTGCAAAGAAAGTGGAAGTGAAGCGCACCGTTTGCGGCCACTGTTCGGTCGGTTGTGCGGTGGATGCGGTGGTGGAAAACGGCGTCTGGGTGCGCCAAGAGCCGGTGTTTGATTCGCCCATCAACCTCGGCGCGCACTGTGCCAAGGGCGCGGCTCTGCGTGAGCACGGTCATGGCGAGCACCGCCTGCGCACGCCGATGAAGCTGGTGGGCGGCAAATATCAAAAAATCAGCTGGGATGAGGCGCTCAATGAGATCAGCGCCAAGATGCTGGAACTGAAGAAGCAAAGCGGGCCCGATTCGATCTTTGTGGTGGGCTCGAGCAAGCACAACAACGAGCAAGCCTATTTGCTGCGCAAATGGGTCAGTTTGTGGGGCAGCAATAACTGCGACCATCAAGCCCGGATTTGCCACTCCACCACGGTGGCCGGTGTGGCCAATACCTGGGGCTATGGGGCCATGACCAACTCGTACAACGACATGCGCAATGCCCGCGCAGCGATGTACATCGGCTCAAACGCCGCCGAGGCCCACCCGGTGTCCATGCTGCACATGCTGCATGCCAAGGAGACCGGCTGCAAGATGATTGTGGTGGACCCGCGCTTCACCCGCACGGCGGCCAAGGCTGATGACTATGTGCGCATCCGCTCGGGCTCGGACATCCCCTTCGTCTTTGGCTTGGTCTATCACATCTTCAAGAACGGCTGGGAAGACAAAAAATACATCCACGACCGCGTCTATGGCATGGACAAGGTGCGTGAGGAGATCATGAGCAAGTGGACGCCCGACAAGGTCGAAGAGGCCTGCGGCGTCGATGAAGCCACCTGCCACAAAGTGGCCAAGACCCTGGCCGACAACCGCCCCAGCACCATCGTCTGGTGCATGGGCCAGACGCAGCACACCACCGGCAATGCGGTGGTGCGAGCCTCTTGCATCTTGCAGCTGGCGCTGGGCAATGTGGGCGTGAGCGGGGGCGGCACCAATATCTTCCGCGGCCACGACAATGTGCAGGGCGCCACCGATGTGGGCCCGAACCCGGATTCGCTGCCCGGTTACTACGGTCTGGCCGAAGGCGCTTGGAAGCACTTCGCCAAGATCTGGGATCTGGACTTTGAGTGGATCAAAAAGCAGTACGCCCCAGGCATGCTGACCAAGCCCGGCATGACGGTGTCGCGCTGGATCGACGGGGTGCTGGAAAAGAACGAGCTGATCGACCAAGACAGCAATCTGCGCGGCCTGTTCTTCTGGGGCCATGCGCCCAACTCTCAGACCCGCGGTCTGGAGATGAAAAAAGCCATGGACAAGCTCGATTTGCTGGTCGTGGTGGACCCTTACCCCTCAGCCACTGCGGCCATGGCCGCCATGCCCGGCAAGGACGAAGACAAGAACCCGAACCGTGCCGTCTACCTGCTGCCCGCTTGCACGCAGTTCGAGACCAGCGGATCTTGCACGGCCTCCAACCGCTCCATCCAGTGGCGTGAGAAGGTGATTGAGCCGCTGTGGGAATCGCGCACCGATCACATGATCATGTTCCAGCTGGCACAAAAGCTTGGCTTCGACAAGGAACTGGTCAAGACCTACAAGATGGTGCCGGGCAAGGGCGGCATGATGGAGCCCGAGACTGAATCCATCCTGCGCGAAATCAACAAGGCCTTGTGGACCATTGGTTACACCGGCCAAAGCCCGGAGCGCTTGAAAGCGCATATGCGCAATATGAACGTCTTCGATGTAAAGACGCTCAAAGCCAAGGGCGGCATCGACAAAGAAACCGGCTACAAGCTCGATGGCGACTACTTCGGCCTGCCCTGGCCTTGCTATGGCACGCCCGAGCTCAAGCACCCCGGTTCGCCGAATCTTTACGACACCTCCAAACATGTGATGGAGGGCGGCGGCAACTTCCGCGCTAACTTCGGCGTTGAGCGGGAAGGCGTCAGCCTGTTGGCCGAAGACGGCTCACACTCCAAGGGCGCCGAGATCACCACCGGCTACCCCGAGTTTGACCACCTGCTGCTCAAAAAACTGGGCTGGTGGAACGATCTCACGGAAGCCGAGCAAAAGCTGGCCGAGGGCAAGAATTGGAAGACCGATTTGTCCGGCGGCATCCAGCGCGTGGCCATGAGCCACGGCTGCCATCCCTTCGGCAACGCCAAGGCGCGGGCGGTGGTCTGGAACTTCCCCGACCCGATTCCGCAGCACCGCGAGCCGCTGTACTCGACCCGCCCCGACTTGGTGGCCAAGTACCCCACCCACGATGACAAGAAGGCCTTCTGGCGCCTGCCCACGCTTTACAAGAGCGTGCAGGAAAAGAACGCCGACATCGGCAAGACCTTCCCGCTGATCATGAGCTCCGGCCGCTTGGTGGAATACGAGGGCGGTGGCGAGGAAACACGCGCCAACCCCTGGCTGGCCGAGTTGCAACAGCATATGTTTGTGGAGATCAACCCGGCCACTGCCAACGACCGCGGCATTCGCAATGGCGAAGATGTGTGGGTGACCACGCCCACCGGCGCCAAGATCACCGTCAAGGCCTTGGTGACCGAGCGTGTGGATCGCGGCACGGTGTGGATGCCCTTCCACTTCTCGGGCCGCTGGCAGAGCGCCGATCTGTTGGCCTATTACCCAGAAGGCGCGGCGCCGGTGGTGCGCGGTGAGGCGGTCAACACGGCCACCACCTACGGCTATGACAGCGTGACGATGATGCAAGAAACCAAGACGACGGTTTGCCAGGTTGAGCGCGCCCGCGCTTGATTTGACATCCACCGTCCAACGGAGACAAAAGCATGGCAAGAATGAAATTCATCTGCGACGCTGAGCGTTGCATCGAGTGCAACGGTTGCGTCACCGCCTGCAAAGCCGAGCACGATGTGCCCTGGGGCGTGAACCGCCGTCGGGTGGTCACTTTGAATGACGGCGTGGCGGGCGAGAAGAGCATCTCGGTGGCCTGCATGCACTGCTCGGACGCGCCTTGTATGGCCGTCTGCCCGGTCAACTGCTTTTACCGCACCGATGAAGGCGTGGTCTTGCACGACAAAGACATCTGCATCGGCTGCGGTTACTGCTCTTATGCCTGCCCCTTCGGTGCGCCGCAGTTCCCCAGCAATGGCACCTTCGGCCTGCGCGGCAAGATGGACAAATGCACCTTCTGTGCCGGCGGCCCCGAGGCCAACGGCAGCCAAGCCGAGTACGAGAAATACGGACACAATCGTCTGTCTGAAGGCAAGCTGCCGGCCTGCGCCGAGATGTGCTCGACCAAGGCCTTGCTGGGCGGCGATGGGGATGTGGTGGCCGATATCTTCCGCAACCGAGTGCTGGTGCGCGGCAAGGGCAGCGAAGTCTGGGGTTGGGGCACGGCTTATGGCAAGCCCAGTGATGGCGCCACTGCGCCCAAGGCCGCAGCCGCCAGCGAGGTGAAGTCATGAGCGCCGCGCGCATGGCTTGGGGCGGCTGCCTCATCGCCCTGATGGCTTTGCAGGGCTGCGGTGAGCGCAGCCAAAAGCTCGACGGCAAGCAGGGCGGCGACACCACCGTCTGGAGCGTCAGCGATGCCGCCAACCCGGCCTTTGCCGCCCCTGGCTGGAAGGCCGGCGACAAGGCCGCTTGGGAGGCGCAGATCCATCAGCGCAACCAAGCGCAAAACGACTACTCGCGTTGAGTCCTCTGGGAGCCGCCATGCGAAGTTTTTTTGTATCCCTGCTTGCGGGCCTGAGCATGGGCTTGGCCGGCGCCCAAGTGGCGCCGGAACCGGCTGCATCGGCCACGTCTTTTGCCGCGCCGGCCGGCTATGTGGCGCCGGCTGCGCCCAAGGCCGATGAAAGCAATGCGCAGCGCGCCAAATCACAACCCGGCAATAACGCGCCGTTTTGGCGGGGCGTGCATGATTCGGGCGTACAGCAAGGCATCAGCAATCTGCCCGGTGCGGAAAAAGGCGTGCTGATCCAGCCCATGGTGCAGTACCCCGGTTCGCGCTTCACCACGGCCGGCGAGGCATGGCGGCAGGTGCGCAATCAATGGATCATTCCTTATGGCGGCTCTTTGATCGTCATCACCGCGCTGGCCCTGGGCCTGTTTTACTTTTCCAAAGGCACGCTGGGGGGGCATGAGCCCTATACCGGCCGCCTGATTGAGCGCTTCACCTACTTTGAGCGAGCCGCGCATTGGTGCAATGCCGCGGCCTTCAGCGTGTTGGCCATTTCGGGCTTGGTGATGGCGTTTGGGAAGTTCTTCATGCAGCCCGTGCTGGGGGGTACCCTGTTTGGCTGGATCACGTATGTCTTGAAGACGGCGCACAACTTCGCGGGGCCGCTGTTTGCCGTGTCTTTGTTGGTGGTGTTTCTGACCTTTGCTCGGGACAACTTCCCTAAGCGCGAAGACTTGACTTGGCTGCTCAAGGGCGGTGGGCTGTTTGGCGAGCATGAGGTGCCCTCGGGACGCTTCAATGCCGGTGAAAAAGTGCTGTTCTGGGCGGGTGTGCTGGTGTTGGGCTTTGTGGTCGTCGCTTCGGGCTTGGTCTTGGACCAGCTGCTACCCGGTTTGGCCTATTTGCGGGGCGATATGCAAATCGCCCACATGATCCATGCAGTGGCGGCCATTTTGATGATGGTGCTCTTCATGGGCCACATCTATATGGGCAGCATTGGGATGAAGGATGCCTACCAGGCCATGAAGACCGGCATGGTGGACGAGGGCTGGGCGCGAGAGCACCACGAGCTTTGGTATGAGGACATCAAGTCCGGCAAGATCCCGGCTCAGCGTTCGGTGGCGGCCGCCACGGCCGCCAAGCCAGCCACTCAGCTTTGATCCGCTGCACTCCAAAAGGAAAGACCACATCATGCTGCTGCGCCCGATTCATTTCTCTCGGCTGGGCCTGATTGCGGGCTGCCTGGGTCTGCTGGCCCATGCGGCGGTTTGGGCCAAGCTGCCCGCGCCCAACGAAGAGGCCAAGGCCAAAGCGGCTTTGACGGCGGCCAAGACGGCCTGGACCGATAAAGTCTCCGCCTACCAACTCTGTCAGGCGCAAAACCGTACGGCCGAGGCTTATCGCAAGAGCGCCAAAGCGGCCGGCAAAACGCCGCAGGCCGCGGTGGAAACGCCGGCATGCGCTGACCCCGGGCCTTTTGTCCCACCGGAGCCGGCAGCCAGCGCAGCCGCCAGCAGCGCGGCGCCTGCACCAGCGCTTGCGACTCAGCCCAAGAAGTAAGTTTGTTTGAATCGCCCCATTGTTTTGTCGACTGAAGAAGCCGAAGCCCACTCGGCCTTGACCGCGTTCTGCGCCAATCCTCTGCATGGGTTTTGGCAATTGGGGGCCCAGGCGAGTTGGTCGCTGAACCCGCAGGCTTGGTTGCGGCCGCAAGCGGCCTTCTTTGCGCTGTTCTTGCGCCGGCCCGAAATGGCTTTGCAAGCGGACTCTTGCGCCGCCGAGCGGGCGGTGCACCAAACCCTGTCTGAGCAGCCGCTTGCGCAGATGGCACCGGCGCAACTCGCGGCCATTGCCGATGCCGACGCGCGTGCCAACTTTGAAATGTTTTTGGCCTTTCGCGAGGACTTGCTGGCGGCCGGAACTTTGGAGGCCTATTACCTGAAGGTCATGCGCGCCGCGCGCATCCAGCTGCCTCCTTTATTTCTTGATGCCTTGGTGGCGACCGTGCTGGGTTATTTGCAGCGCAACTGTGATGACGCCTTCCAGGTCCGGGCGGCGCAGCTCTTGTACCGTGAGCAGCGCGTCAGCTTGAGCGAAGGGCGAGTCCTGTGCGCCGATTTGCAGACCTTGGATGAGCGCCAACAATCGGCGCACACGGCCGCTGGTTTGCTGGACGTTTTGAGCCCAGAGAATGCCGCTGAGTTTTGGCGTCAGGGCGAGGCGGGCCTGTATGCCCTGGACCTGAGCCATGAGTTCACGCAAAGCCTGGCCCAGGGGCTGAGCATCAAGCTGATTCGCAGCCATTCGGGTTTGAAGGCCTTGAGCCGGGTCTTGCAGCAATGGCTGCTGCATTTTTCGCAGCCTCAAGAGAACGAGACTTTGTCGATTGAAGCTGTGCCCGAGGTGGACGACCCTGCGTGGCGCTGGCACATCGGTTTGGATGTGGAGTCCATGCGCCTGCTGAACGATTTGTACGAGGGGCAAACCCCCGACGCCGCCCGCTTGGGGCGCTTGCTGAGCTTGTTTCGCATGAAGGCCCCGGCGCGTTTTGCCAAACCCATCTATCTGGGGCTGGCCCAGCGTGCCGACGGCAGCCTGCGACTCAAGCCACAGAATCTCTTGCTGAATCTGCCGCCTGAGTGGGCCTTGCGCGGGTGAGCCGGCCTTGAGTGCGTTTGTGCAAAGCCTTGGCATGGCTTGGGAGCTGCTCTTGGGGGCGGACCCGGTGCTGCTGCACACCGCCGGCTTGTCATTGACCGTCAGCGGCAGCGCCACCTTGGTGGCGGCGGTCCTGGGCTTGGCCCTGGGGGCCTGGTTGGCGGTGGCGCGTTTTCCAGCCTGGCGCTTGCTGCAAGGGCTGATGGCCACCCTGCTGGCCTTGCCCTCGGTGGTGGTGGGTCTGGTGGTGTACTTGCTCTTGTCGCGCAGCGGCCCCTTGGGCAGCTGGGGCATCTTGTTCACACCCAAGGCCATGGTGATGGCGCAGACTCTGCTGGTCTTGCCCGTGGTGGCTGCGCTGTCGCAGCAGGTGGTGAGGGACGGCCTGCGCGAGGGCGGCGAGCAACTGCGTTCCATGGGCGCCAGCCGTTTCACCGCCGCCTGTTTGATGCTCTTGCATGAGCGTTGGGCGGTGCTGACGATCTTGCTCACCGCGTTTGGCCGTGCCATCTCCGAAGTGGGGGCGGTGATGATTGTGGGCGGCAATATCGAAGGCCTCACCCGCGTCATCACCACCAGCATTGCTTTGGAAACCAGCAAGGGCGACTTGCCCTTGGCCTTGGCTTTGGGCCTGGTCTTGCTGGGCATGGTGGCCGTGGTCAATGCCTTGATTGCCGCGGTCAAACATGTGCAGCGTCGGCAAGGCTTGCAGGGCAGGTGTCAGGCATGAGTTCAAGCACAAGCGCAAGAGCAGGGGAGGTCTTGCTGAGTTTGGAGCAGGTTGGGCTGCGCTTTGGTGAGGTGCAGGCCCTGAGCGAGGTCTCCTTGCAGGTGCGGGCCGGCGAGTTCATTGCCTTGATCGGCGCCAATGGCTCGGGCAAGACCAGCTTGTTGAGCGTCTTGCACGGCTTGGTCAAGCCCAGAAGCGGTCGGCGTGAGGTCGCGTCCGCTGGGGCGCAAGCCCAGGTGATGGTGTTCCAGCGGCCCTTCATGCTGAGCTTGTCGGTGTGGCGCAATCTGATGATCGCGTTATGGCTGGCCAAGGTGCCCCGCCAGGAGCGCCGCAGCCGCGCCGAAGCAGCTCTGCAGCGCGCCGGTTTGGCGGCCTTGCGGGATAGGCCGGCGCGCGCCTTGTCCGGTGGGCAGCAGCAGCGCCTAGCGCTGGCGCGGGCCTGGGCGCGCCAGCCCCAAATCTTGTTTCTGGACGAGCCCACCGCCAATTTGGACCCCTCGGCCAAAGCCGAAGTGGAGGCCCTGTTGGCCAGCTTCAAAGCCGAGGGCATGACCCTGGTCATGAGCACCCACAATCTCGGCCAGGCCAAGCGCTTGGCCAGCCGCGTCGTCTACTTGGACCGTGGCAAGATCTGCGCCGATCTGCCCAGCCAAGAATTTTTTCAGGCGCAGCATCTGGATCCGCGCACCGAGTTGTTTCTCAAGGGAGAGCTGAAGTGGGATATGAGCTGACATCCAAGTCCTTAAAAATGCGCCGTGCGCTGGCCCGCGCTTTTTGGGGTGTGGGCCTAGGGCTGGCCTTGAGCATGCCTGCCTGGGCCCAAGAGCGCAGCATCGTCATGGCTTCCACCACCAGCACCGAGCAGTCGGGCTTGTTCGCACATCTCTTGCCGGCCTTCAAACGCGCCAGCGGCATCGACGTGCGGGTGGTGGCGCTCGGCACGGGGCAGGCTTTGGATGTGGGGCGACGCGGCGATGCAGATGTGGTTTTTGTTCACGACCAAGCGGCCGAAGAGAAGTTTGTGGCCGAGGGTTTTGGCCTGCAGCGCCGGCCGGTGATGTTCAATGACTTTGTACTGATTGGGCCTGCCAGTGACCCGGCCAAAGTGCGCGGTCGCGATGTGGTGGCGGCATTGAAAAAGCTGCAAGACACCGCTGCGGTGTTCATCTCGCGAGGTGACAAGAGCGGCACCCATGCGGCTGAGTTGCGCTTTTGGAAGATGGCCGGAGTGGAGAATCCGGCCTATCAAGGAAGCTCCATGCTGGACTATCGGGCCTGCGGTTGCGGCATGGGCCCAGCCTTGAATATGGCGGCCAGCAGCGAGGCCTATACCTTGAGTGACCGCGGCACTTGGTTGTCGTTCAAAAACCGTGCGCAGCTCGCAGTGCTGGTGGAAGGCGACAAGCGATTGTTCAATCAATACGGCGTGATCGTGGTCAACCCGGCCAAGCATCCGCACACCAAGGCGGCATTGGCGCAGGCCTTTGCCGACTGGGTGGTGTCGCCGGAAGGCCAAGCCCAAATTGCGGCCTACAAAATTGGCGGTGAGCCGCTGTTCTTTCCTAACGCCAATTAAGAGCGGCAACTCGATCAGGCATTGCACATGATTTCCCCTCAAGACATCACCGGTTTGGTCTTGGCCGGCGGCCGCGGCAGCCGCATGGGCGGCGTTGACAAAGGCCTGCAGAACTACCAGGGAATGGCCCTGGCCCTGCATGCCTTGATGCGCTTGTCGCCCCAGGTCGGAAGCTGCCTCATCAATGCAAACCGCAATTTGAGCGCCTATGAGTCCTTTGGCGCGCTGGTCTGGCCTGACAGCCTGCCGGACTTTGCCGGCCCCTTGGCGGGCTTTATGGCGGGTCTGGAGCATTGCGAGACGCCGTATCTGGTGACCGTGCCCTGCGACTCACCGCGCTTCCCTGAAGACCTGGTGGCTCGCCTGGCAGCAGCCTTGGAGGCCGAACAGGCTGACATCGCCCTGGTTGAAACCCTGGCGGAGATCGAGGGCGAAACGCGGCGACAGGCGCAGCCGGTGTTTTGTTTGATGAAGGCGAGCTTGCTGGAAAGCCTGGTGCGCTTCACGCAAAGCGGCCAGGGCAAGATCATGGCCTGGGTCGGCCAGCATCGCAGCGTGCGCGTGCACTTTGAAGACGCGCAGGCATTTGCCAATGCCAACACGCTGGATGACTTGCAAAAGCTGCAGCGCGGTGAAGCGCTCTCCCATGGCGACTGAGCCTTTGTCAGTGCCCATGCCGGCCGGGCCCCTGCCGCGTTTGACCGCATGCCAAGCGCCGCTGACGCAAGAGGTGCAGGTGCTGGATGAATTCGGCCAGCGCCGCAGCATGAGTATTCCGGCCGAGCGGCCCTTGACCGTCTTTGTCGACAAGCGCGAGCTGGTCACCTTGATGACCCTGGGGCTGGCGCCAGAGCTGCTGGTGCTGGGCTATTTGCGCAACCAGCGCTTGGTGGCTTGCGCCAGCGAGGTGGAGTCCATCACCGTCGATTGGGAGGTGGGTGCGGCGGCGGTGCGCACCCGTGCAGGTATTGCGCAAATCGAGGCCAAGACGGCGCAGCGTATCGTCACCACCGGCTGTGGGCAAGGCACGGTGTTCGGGGCCATGATGGCCGATGTGGCCGAACTGAAGCTGCCCTCAGCAGCCGATGCGCGGCTGAGCCAGTCGGCGCTCTATGCCATGTTGGAGACGGTGCGCAAGATCGACAGCGTCTACAAAAAAGCCGGCTCGGTGCATGGCTGCGCCTTGTTCAGCGGCGAGCAGATGCTGGTGCATATGGAGGACGTGGGCCGGCACAACGCCATCGACAGCATTGCCGGTTGGATGTGGATGCACGCGGGTGATTTGGCGCAGGGCCATGGGCGCCACCAATGCTTCTACACCACCGGCCGCTTGACCAGCGAGATGGTGATGAAGTCAGCCCAGATGGGCGTGGCCCTCATCGTGTCACGCAACGGCATCACGCAGATGGGCCATGCCTTGGCCACGCAGCTGGGCCTGACCTTGATCGGCCGCGCCAAGGGCCGGCACTTCATTTGCTACAGCGGCTTTGAGCGCTTTGACAGCGAGCCTGAGGCGCCACGCGCCTCGCTCGCATCAGAGGCGGGCACTTAGGCTGCCAAGCCCACGTAGACGTTTTGCACATCGTCTTGACCGTCGATGGCATCCAAAAAGGCTTCCACCTCGGCCAACTCCGCTTCACCCAGGCTCACCGGGGTTTTGCTCTTGTAGCCGATCTTGGCCGAGAGCACGGTGAATCCGAAGTTAGGCAGGGCGCGGCAAACCAAATCAAGATCGGCCGGGTCGGTGAGGAAGAGGCTGGCGCCGTCTTCGCCGGCTTCAAAATCTTGCGCACCGGCTTCGATGGCGGCCAGTTCGGCATCCGACTGCGCGTTCACCGGCGCGGCCTCGATCATGCCCAGGTGATCAAAGTCCCAGGCCACCGAACCGGCGGCGCCCAGCTGGCCCTTGCGGAACAGCACGCGAATCTCGGAGACGGTGCGGTTGACGTTGTCGGTCAGGCATTCCACGATCAGCGGCACCCGGTGCGGCGCAAAGCCTTCGTAGGTGACGCGCTCAAAGTTCACCGGGTCGCCCAGCAGGCCGGCGCCTTTTTTGATGGCGCGCTCGATGGTGTCGCGCGGCATGGAGACCTTTTTGGCCTGCTCGACCACCAATCGCAAGCGTGGGTTCAGGTCAGGGTCGGCGCCATTGCGCGCGGCCATCATCAGGTCTTTGGACAATTTGCCAAAGATGCGGCCACGGGCATTCGCCGCCAGATCCTTGTGTTTTGCTTTCCATTGCGCGCCCATGGCGTCTCCTTGAATTGAAGGCGAGGGTTATACAGCACCCGTCGCCCAAAGTGTTTGTTGCGGCTTCAGGGCTCAGATCAAGCCTTCGAAGGGCAGCACATCGACGCTGTCGCCCAGGGCCACATCCCCTTGCTCATGCCCCAGCACCACCAGGCCGTGGGCCTGACTCATGCTGGACAAAATGCCTGAGCCCTGGTTGCCGGTGATGGCCACGTGCCAGGCGCCATCGGCGGTGCGGCTGAGCAGGCCGCGTTGGTATTCGGTGCGACCGGGCTTTTTGCGCAAGGGCTGCAGGCTGGCAGCGCGCAGCATGGGCAAGGGCTCGGGCAGGGCGCCACTCAGGCGCAGCAAGGCCTCGCGCACAAAGGCGTAGAAGGTCACCATCACCGCGACCGGATTGCCCGGCAGACCGAACAGCAGCGCCTCGCGCGCACCGGCGCGAATTTTGCCGATCGCCATCGGTCGGCCCGGGCGCATGGCAATCTTCCAGAACAGCACTTCGCCCAACTCGGCCATCACGCGCTTGGTGTGGTCGGCCTCGCCAACGCTGACGCCGCCCGAGCTGATGATGGCATCGGCCTCGCGCGCGCCACGCTCAAAAGCCGCTCGCAAGGCCTCGGGCTGGTCGGGCACCAAACCGAGATCGATCACCTCGATCATGCCCAGGCGCTCCAGCATGGCCCAGAGCGTGTGGCGGTTGCTGTCGTACAGGCAGCCCTCTGGCAGGCCTTGGCCTTGGGTTTGCAGGTGGACGGGGCGCAGCTCATCCCCCGTGGACAAAATGGCCACCCGTGTTTTTCGCCATACTTGCACCTGACCTAAACCCAGCGAAGCCAAGAGACCCAAATCAGCGGGCCGCAAGCGACGCCCAGCGGCCAAGGCCACGCTGCCCAGCGCCAGGTCTTCACCGGCCAAGCGCCGGTTGTCTCCGGCGCGCAGCAGGCCGGGGGGAATGAGGACCCAGCCGTCTTCCACGCGGGTGAATTCTTGCGGCACCACCGTGTCCAGGCCCGCCGGCATCAAAGCGCCGGTCATGATTCTTTGGCACGCCCCTGCGGGCACCGCGCCGGCCGCAGCCTCGCCGGCCAGGCTGGTGCCAGCCAAACGCAAACGGGTTTCGCCTTGGGCATTCAGATCGCTGGCGCGCAGCGCATAGCCATCCATGGCCGAGTTGTCATGCGCCGGGACTTGCAGGGGTGAGACGACGTCTGCCGCCAGCACCCGGCCCAGCGCCGCGCGCAAGGGCAGGGTCTCGCGCTCGCTGGGTTGCGGCAGCAGTTGGCGGATGAATGCTTGGGCCAGTTCCACCCGCAGCGCTTGGGGGTCATAGCCCGCCAAGCTGGCGGCAATCTCGCTCAATGAAATAGGGGTGTTGCTCATAGGGGCTGATCTGTGACTCCGGCGCACAGCGGCGCGCGGAGGGGCGGCTTAGACGTCGATCCACACGATCGATCAAAAGGATTGGGATTGGGGAATTGAAGCCCCGGCGGTGGGCGCGCGGCTCAGACCGGCGATGGGCAGCTCCGACAGCGGGCGATTCAAGCCTTCCAGCACGCGCAGCGCCACATAGGCATCGTTGGCGGCATACAGCAGCTGGCGTTCGTTCAAGCGGGGCTCGGCCCAGTTGGAAGTGGTGATCTTCTTGGACTTGTGAAACTTTTGCTGAAAGACGATGGCCACCGCCGCACGTGCCCCGGTGGAGTTGGGGTAGCCCTGTTGACGAAAGATGCGGTCCAGGTCCAGCACCGGCGTGATCTGCACACCCAGGCGCTGCTGAATCTGCGCATGATCCGCTTCCAGACCGAAACCCACTTTGAGCAAGGGCTCGGCCTGCAGCAAAGCCATCGAGACCTCGGTGCTGGCTCGGTGGTGCAACTGAAAGATGAAGGCCTTGTCCCGCAGGGCAAACTGCATGATGTGGGGCCCTTGGCTTTTTTCGTCTTTCAAAAACGTGGGCTTGGATTCGGTGTCAAAGCCCACCACGCGCGCTGCCAGGATTTCTTCAGCAGCCCGCTCAAACTGGGCCGCGGTTTGGGGCACTTCAATCTGCCCCAGGTTCAAACAAGGAAAGGGTGGCAAGAGGGCGGTTTCGTCTTTGCTGGGGCTGGCTTTTTTGGCTGGGCGCATGGTGAAAGTTGGGTGTTCGCGGAGACCTTGGGCTTCAGCGCAGTCGCAAGCACATCAGGTCTTTATCGACCTTGCGGCCATCGGGCAGTTTGATGGCGCCTTCAAGACGCCCATAGCGACTGAAGCCACAGCGCTCATACAAGCGCACGGCCGCCGTGTTGCTGGCCGTGACGCTGAGCGTCACCAACTCCAGCACGGGTTCGCCTTGCAAGAGGGTCAAGGCGCGCTCCAACAACTGCCGACCGACGCCCCGGCCTTGCAGGCGGTCACTGACCATCATGCCCACGATATGGGCCACATGCCGCACCTTGACGCGGGCCTCGTGCTCGCAACTGATGGCGCCGACCATTTCGGCATGGCGCGCATCTTGGCCCTGCCAGGCCACCAAGGTGAACAAGTTGGTGCCGCCACCGCCGCCGCTCAAACGGCTGCGGTAGCTTTCAGCATCGCGGCTGAGTTCGCTGGCAGCGTCTGAGGTGAGGGCCTCGGGGTGACCCGCCAACATGCCATCGCGCAGCTGCTTGTAGGCGGCAAGATCGGCTTCTCTCAGCAGCCGGATGGCGCAGTCGATGCCCGAGGCCGGGCTGGGGCGATGTGGGCTTGGCGTCATGGGCTTGGCGTCATGGGCGGGGCGTCATGGGCGGGGCGACCTCAGCCGCCGATGTAGTGCATCTCCACCCGGCGTTCTGTGGCGTGCGTGGAAGCTGGGTCAGCGCTCATGGCGCTGCGCAATTGGGAGTAGCGGTCGGCCCGGCTGCCCCAGATCTGGGCAATGGCTGCACTCAGGTCGGCATCGGTGTTCGAAGGGCTGCGCAGCAACTGACGCAAATCATGGCCGCGGTGCGCAAACAAGCAGGTGTAGAGCTTGCCCTCGGTCGAGAGGCGCGCGCGATTGCAGTCGCCACAAAAAGCTTGGGTCACGCTGGAGATCAGGCCGATCTCACCCTCGCCATCGGCATATCCCCAGCGCTCGGCGGTTTCGCCCGGTGCAGCGGCGCTGAGCGGCTGCATCTCAAACACCTCATTCAAACGGCTGAGAACCTCGCGTGAGGGCAGCACCTCATCCATGCGCCAGCCATTGCTGGCCCCCACGTCCATGTACTCAATGAAGCGCAAGGTGATGCCGCGCCCTTTGAAGTAGCGAGCCATGGGCAGGATCTGGTCTTCATTGACGCCGCGCTTGACCACCATATTGACCTTGATCGGCCCCAGCCCAGCGGCTTGCGCCGCCTCAATGCCTTGCAGCACTTCGGCCACGGGAAAGCCGACATCGTTCATGCGTTGAAACACCGCATCATCCAGGCCGTCCAAACTCACGGTCACGCGTTGCAGCCCCGCTGCGCGCAGGCTTTGGGCCTTGCGGGCCAGCAAGGAGCCATTGGTGGTCAGGGTCAGGTCCAGCGGCTGGCCTTGCGGCGTGCGCAGCTCGCTGAGCATTTCAATCAAGCCTTCGATGTGCCGACGCAGCAAGGGCTCGCCACCGGTCAAGCGGATTTTCTGCACCCCGTGGGCCACAAACACGCGGGCCAAGCGGGTGATTTCTTCAAAGCTGAGCAAGCTGCTGTGCGGCAAGAACTCATAGTCCTTGTCGAACACCTGCTTGGGCATGCAATAGCTGCAGCGGAAATTGCAACGGTCAGTGACCGAAATGCGCAAATCCCGCAATGGGCGGCCCAGTGCATCCTGAAGCAAGCCTGGGGCTTGTTGGTCCAGCCATGGTGCCGAAGAAAGGCTTGCTTCTCCCCTGCGGGGCAAAGGCGGTTCAAGGTGCCGCCAGTCGGCAATAGGGATGACTTTTTCTGCCATGCGTGCATTGTGCCTGCAGGGTCGGAGTCTCTGTCGGCGGCAGCTTGTTTTCGATTTGCTTTTTCGCAAGAGGGCTCAGAAATCATGCCGCCGTGCCGTCTGCAGAGCCTTGGGTGTTCTGGCGCTTGCGAGCTCCGTTCAGCAGGGCTGCTGGGCCTGGGGCAGAAGGACGGGGAGAAGTGTCAGCAATTCAGCCTCGGGCATCGCTGGGCTGTAGAGCCAGCCTTGCGCATCGCTGACGCCAAGATTCAGCAAAGCGGCACGCTGCTCCAAGGTCTCCACACCCTCGGCCGTCAGCGAAAGCCCAAGCGTGTGGGCCAGTGCGACTATGGCTCGTACGATCGCAAGATCATGGCTTTGGCGTTCGATATCGCGCACAAAGCTTTTGTCAATTTTCAGCCGGTCAAGCGGGAAATGCTTGAGCAAGGACAGGGAAGAAAAACCGGTGCCAAAGTCGTCAATGGCCAGCTTGACGCCCAGTTGACGCAACTCGGCCAAGATCAGGCGTGCGCTGTCGATCGATTGAAGGGTTGATTCGGTGATCTCCAACTCCAGGTAGGCCGCCGGCATTCCATGGCGCGACAGTGCTTCACCGACCTCCGCCACAAATCCCGGGCGTTGTAGTTGGCGAGCCGAGATATTCACGGCCAGGCGTTCCAGCGCTTGCCCGCTGGCCAGCCAGCGAGCGCCAAGCTCGCAAGCTTGCTTCAGCGCCCAGCGTCCAAAGTCTTCGATCAGCCCAATGTCTTCAGCCACAGGAATAAAACGCTCCGGGCTGATGGGGCCCAGCTCCGGGTGGTGCCACCGCATCAGGGCCTCGGCACCGATGATGCGATGTTGGTGCATGTCGATGATGGGTTGCCAATGCAGCGTCAACTCTTGGCCGAGACGGCCCCGGCGAAGCCCTTGCTCGATCTGCAGCCGGGCGATGGCCTTGGAGGAGAGCTGCGCGCTGAATACCTCACAGCGATTGCGGCCAGCAGATTTGGCCTCATACATGGCGGCATCGGCGGCTTGTATGAGCGCGTCGGCGGACTCGCCATGCTGTGGAAACAAGGCAATGCCAATGCTGGCCGACACGGACACGGGATCGCGGCCATGAAGATCCACGGGCTGGCGGATCTCGGCCAGCATCTTCTCGGCCAATGCTGTGGCGTCATCAACCCGATGCACCTCGCTGAGTAGGAGGATGAATTCGTCGCCACCAAGTCGCACGGGGACGTCCGAGCGGCGCAGACACAACTCCAGTCTTTTCGCAATTTGGATGAGCAACTCGTCGCCGACGCTATGCCCCAAGGTGTCATTGATGGTTTTGAAGCCGTCGAGGTCAAGAAAGAGCAGGGCAAATTGGGTAGAGCCGCTGTCCGTGTGCGCAACTTTGCCAATGAAATGGCGCAGACAAATCTCCAAGTGACGCCGATTTCCGAGGCCAGTCAAGGCGTCGTGGTAAGCGAGATGCTGAATCTGCGTTTCGGCGCGACGCAGGGCTGAGATGTCGGTAAAGGTGAGCACGTAGTGGCTGATTCGCCCCAGCGTATCAAGAACCGGGGCCAGGTGTTGCCACGCTGGAAAGACGTTGCCGTCGCGATGGCGGCACATGGATTCACCGTGCCAGACCTTTGCATGTTCGGGCGCTTGGCCATCGGTTTCGTCCGAGCCGATTGGCTCAAACATCATTGGATCCGTTCCACGTTGCGCGGGCAAAAAGCTGCGCACGTTGAGTCCGAGCACACGGTCTAAGGTCCACCCGGTCATTTGAGTGAAGGATGGATTGACCGCCAAAACACGATGCTGAGTGTCTAGGATCACAATGGCGTCTGCGGCAGATTCAAAGACGACGGCGGCTCTTCGCAGTTGGGCCTCGGCCTCTCGTTGCAAGCTGATGTCGCGAAAGACGCCAATGATCTTGCCTTCGCTGGGCGCACCTTCGCTGAAGTGGGATGCGCGAATTTCTAGCCATGTCGGAGGCTCTTGGCTAGGGTTCCAGCGCGTCACGCAGTGCACGGAACTACCTGGCTGCAACAGCGAGGCTAATTGCTCTCGAGCCGCGACCTCAATACATGACATGAAGGCTTGGCGCGACAGCGCGAAACCTCCTGCAACCTGGGTTTGAAGCGGTTCCACGTGGCCGCTCAGTTCGATCTGGTCGGACAAGGGGTGAAATTCCAATACGCCCAGTTTTGCGGCGTCAAGCGCCAAACGGTAGCGTTGCTCGGCACGCTCAGCCTGGCGCTCCACTTCGCGTCGGGCAAGCGCCATGCGCATGGTGGCATTGAGTTCGCGGAGTTCAAAGGGCTTGAGCAAATAGCCATAGGGAGCCGTCAAGCCGGCTCGCTCCAAAGTGGCGGGTTCAGCATAGGCAGTGAGATACACCACCGGGATGCGCAATTCGCTGATCAGTGTCTGCGCGACACGGGTGCCATCGCCTCCCTTGCCAAGGTTGATATCCATCAGGACGAGATCTGGCCGTTCGGCTTGCGCAAGTTCTAAAGCACTCTGCTCGGATGCCGCGACACCGCAGACGCCATACCCCAGCGACTCCAAATCAAGTTTCAGGTCGAGGGCAACAATCCGTTCATCTTCAACAATGAGGATTTTTTCATGACGATGAATGTTGGCGTTAGCGCTTGGGTGCTGAGGGGTCAGGATTGCATTCATGCCGAAATACACCTCGCTCTATACGATGGGTACGCTTCCAAACTGGCTGAGGAAGCTGACACGGATCCGAGTTCCATGACCGTCCAGCTGGCTTATCCGGCCATCCAATTGGTCGGCGAGCAAGTGGATGAGTTGAAACCCCAGGGTGCGACTGTCCTCCCAGTCGGGCACTTGGGTCAGGCCAACGCCGTCATCGCAGACATCGACTGCCAGGCGATCTTCTGCATCTCGGGTCGCCTGGATGGTGATGCTGCCGACCCTGCCTTCAGGAAAGGCGTGCTTGAAGGCGTTGGTGACCAATTCATTGACGATCAAGCCACACGGGATGGCTTCCTGCAAATGAATGGCAAGGCCGCTGTCCGGTGCCTTCACATGCACTTGGATGGTCTGCTGCGGGTCGTCATAGCTTTCGCGCAGCAAGGCGGCTAGGCGTTTCACGTACGGCCCCAACTCGAGCACGGTGAAGTCATTGCGTTCGTAGAGCAATTGATGGGTCAGCGCCATGGCGCGGATGCGGTTCTTGCTTTCTCGCAATACTTTCTTGACAGAGTCATCGACATGACGCGATTGCAGGCGCAGCAAGCTGGAGATGATCTGCAGGTTGTTTTTCACCCGATGATGCACTTCGCTGAGCAGGGCTGTTTTTTCCTGAAGGGCGCGTTGAATCTGTGCCTGAGCGGCGAGGCGCTCATCGATGTCGGTCACCGTAGCCAGGACCTCGGGCGGGTCACTGTCGGCGATGGGGTTCAGGCCCACTTCGACATTGAAATGGCTGCCGTCGAGGCGCAAGGCCTGCAACGAGCGGCGTTTCGCCATGGAGCGTGTTTGCAGGTTGCCGAAGAATTGGCTGATCAGCGCCGGGTGATCTGCACGAGAAGATGCGGGGACCAAGACATTGATGTTTCGGTCTTGCAGGCCGCCGCTGGGGCATGCAAAAAGGCGATCCATGGCGCTGTTGGCGAGCAAGATTCGGCCACTGGCGTTCACCAGCGCCATGCCATCAGGGGCGGCATTGAAGGCACTGCGAAAACGTGCCTCACTGGCGCGCAAGGCTCGCTCGCTGTGCACACGGTCGGAGATATCGATGCCGCAGGCAATCAGGTGGCTGATTTGATTTTCGCCGTCGCGCAGCGGCGCCAGCATGAAATCAACGGTCATGCGGGAGTCCTGGCGCATGCGCACGACAATGTCGCGGCGCAGAACTTGGCCTTGGGCCGCTGCAATGATCGCGTCCTGTAGCCAAGCCTGCAGTTCCGGATCATGGGACCACCAGTAGGTGTCACCAAATTTTCGGCCAAGCACTTCGTCTTTGCTGATGCCTGCGGCTTCCAGTGGTGCGCGGTTGGCCTCGAGCAGCACACCATTTAGGCTGAGCAATCCGACAAAGGCAAAGAGCCCGTCGAGCACGCGTCGCAGTTGTGTTTCGCTCTCCCTGAGTATGGCTTCCGCGCGTTGTTGAATGCTGATGTTGACGGCCTGGACCAGTATGCCCACCACCTTTTGCGCATGATCTCGCAGGGGCAGATAGCTGGCCTCCCATTCGGAGAGCGTCCCAGGGAGACTTGGGACCTCGACTTTCACTCTGAACTTTTCTAAGGCCTGGCCTTGGTACAGCACCGCGTGCAGCAGCGGTTCCAGGTGCGGGTAGGCATCGGGCAGGACTTCCGCCACGCTGCGCCCGAGGAGCTGTTCGGCCGGCACACCGTTGAAGTCTGCC
Organism: uncultured Burkholderiales bacterium; assembly: GCA_945952065.1. GTDB lineage: Bacteria > Pseudomonadota > Gammaproteobacteria > Burkholderiales > Burkholderiaceae_C > Paucibacter_A. The sequence goes on from CAMFGY010000003.1 coordinate 47,240, forward strand.
AGCGCACGGTTGATGCGGACATAGCGCAGGTTTTGGTCCAACACGGCCAAGCCGACCGGCAGGTCGGTGATGAACAAAGTGTCCAGCACAGCGAAATCGGGAGGGGTCGTCATGGACGCGACCCCTCAACGCAGGAGCTAAAGCTGAGTCCAGGGCAGGGATCAGGTCCTGACGATCGACGGCGGCAGAACTTTGGAATCAAACGCAAGCAACACTGCATGCTTTTCCCCCTGAGGCAAACCGAAATCAAAGGTGCCCTGCTTTGACCCGCCTATCTTGACGTTTGTCAAAGCTGAGTCTAACCCTGTCTCGGCTCCTCTGCATCCACGAGTCGCAGGGCCCGACGATTCTTCGCCCATGCCATCTTGGCGTCACGGGCCGAGCCTTGGCTCCCTCGGTTGAAGGAATTGGCAAAGCCAATGCTGACGTTGCGACTTCCAGAAGATGTTGGCGCAAGGCGATGTCTTTCTTGAAAGCAAGCAAGACGAGGCGCCTCTGCCTCTTGGACTTGATCTGTCAGCACGGTCCTGCCGCATCTGTTTCTTTCCCCTCCCGCTCGTGGCCCTTCGCGCCTTGCCTGTTCTCCTTGCGGTGACCCGCGCCATGACGCGCGGATTGAGGGTTGTTGGGACAAGGGCCTGCGCTGGCGAGCGGCAGTTCGAGAGCAAGTGCCGAGCCCCCGGCATCAAGTGCAGAGGCATGCTTTGAATAGGCTGGCCGTCAAGGGATAGTAATTTTTTTTGAATTTTGAAGCCCTTGGCGCTGCATCGGCTGTTTGAGCGCAGACCACGGGGGGCTTGCAGGACCGGCGTTGCCGGGTTTGAATGGCGCCATGACCTCCGGCGTTTTGCATCCCGATCTTGCGCACTTTGTCTCTTTTGGCGAGGTGCGCATTGATTTGCGTCGCGTCGCGGCCCATCAATGGCGCAGTGTGTGTGCCGGTTCGCCTTGGCAGGTGGCAATGGCGCTGTCCAGCATGGGTGAGCTCAGCGCATTTGCCGGTGCCATCAGCCGCGATTGGTTTGGGCGCGAAATTTGGCAAGCCTGTGCCGAAGCCCATTTGGACTTGCGCTTTTTGCAGCAACTGCCCAAACCGCCCCTGTTGAACTTTGTCTGCGAGGGCGATGCGGGCGACCAAGCGGGTCCAGAGCCTGAGGAGCAATTGCTGTTGGGCAGCGATGCGGTGGATCTGTACTTCAGGCCCGAAGGCCTGCCCGCGGGCTGGGTCAAGGCCTTGCGTTGGGCGCATTTTGGCGGTTTGGGCTTGGTGCGAGAGCCCTTGGCCTCGCGTTTAGTGGCCTTGGCGGAGGCGCTGAAGGCCGAGGGCAAGAAGATCAGCTATGCGCCGGCTTGCTGTGCCGTCATGGATTCCCGTTATGACGAGATGCTAGAGCGCATGTGTCGCTTGGCGGACGTGATTGAGCTCTCTCAAGCCGAGCTGTGCGCCTTGTTCCGCAGTGCGGACTATCGCCTGGGCTTGGCGCAAATCAGTGCTTGGAACCCTGCGGCCCTCTTGCTTGTGAATTTTGCCGGCCAGCGCATCTCGCTGTATGCCGGGGCCCAGGAGTGGGCGGCGGATTTGCCCCCGCAGTCGGCGGAGGAAGAGGCCTCACCCTGGGAGGTTTGCGATGCCAGCGTGGCCGGCTTGTTGTTCAGCCTGATGCATCACCCAGGTGCCCAACCCGAGCTGCACCTGCGCTGGTCTGTCGCCGCTGCGACGGCGGCGCGCTCGGCCAAGCCCGAGTATGGTTTGGCGCATGCACAGCCCTGGACCTTGCCGCCGGCCTTGGTGGCGACCTTGGCCGCTGGCGTTCGGCCCGAAGCCGGCGCTTGAGAAAAAAACCTTGGGCCGCGTTCAGTCGCCGCGCTGGCTGGCGATTTTGGTGCTGGGCCCTGAGACCTGGAGTCGTGGGCGATGCGCTTCCACCTCGGTCAAGGGCTGCACCTCCACCATCGAGGCTTGGCAGCGCAGGGTCAGGTCTTGATAGCCGCGCGTGCTTTCGAGCTTCCAACGGATTTCATCCTCGCTGAGGGGCCGCATCACCTTGGCAGGCAGTCCGGCGATCAACGATTTTTCAGGCAGCTTGGCCCCGGCGCGCACAAAGGCGCAGGCCGCCACGATGCTGTAGGCGCCCACCTCGGCCTCATCCATCACCACCGCATTCATGCCGACCAAGGCGTCATGGCGGACCACACAGCCATGCAGCACTGCGCCATGGCCGATATGGCCGTTGGTCTCGACCACGGTCTCTGAGTCCGGAAAGCCGTGGATCACACAGCTGTCTTGCACATTGACGCCGGGGTGCAAGACGATGCGACCAAAGTCGGCGCGCAAGCTGGCCAGCGGCCCGATATAGCAGCCCTCGCCAATGATCACATCGCCAATCAGCACCGCGGTGGGGTGGACATAGGCACTGGGGTGGACGACGGGGATGAGGCCGTCGATGGCATAGCAAGGCATGGAGCAAACAACTTTCTGGCCTGGGGCCGTTGAGGGCGCAAGCGGTTCCGTCGTGGCTTGCGGATGCAGGGGCCCGAGATGGCTCAGGGTATACCCCGGGGCGTCTTGACTTGCATCAGATCCAGCCGCACCTTACGATCTACCGACCGGTCGGTCAATAGTGTTTGACCTCTGAACATCGCCCCAGCGAGGCCTGCCATGCAAGAAGACTCCCAGCTTTTGATTCAACAAGACGGTGCGGTGCGCACCCTGACCTTGAATCGGCCGGCCGCTTTGAATGCATTGACGGCAAGCCTGCTCAGTCAGCTGAGGCTTGCTTTGAATGAGGCGGCCCAAGACGCCGCCGTGCGCTGCGTGGTGCTGACCGGCGCGGGGCGGGCCTTCAGCTCGGGCCAAGACTTGTCTGATCCCTTGGTCAACCCGCAACTTGAGCCCGGCGAGGCGCCCAAAGACCTCGGTCATCTGCTCGATGGTTACTACATTCCGCTGGCCTTGCGGCTGCGCAGCATGCCGGTGCCGGTAATCGCGGCGGTGAATGGTGTGGCGGCGGGGGCGGGGGCAAATCTGGCGCTGGGCTGCGACCTGGTGCTGGCCGGGCAGTCGGCGTCTTTCATCCAGGCGTTTTCCAAGATTGGTTTGATCCCCGACTGTGGCGGCACCTGGCTGCTGCCGCGCTTGGTCGGGCGGGCGCGCGCGCTGCAACTGGCCTTGTTGGGCGAGAAGCTGCCTGCTGCCGAAGCGCAGGCCATGGGCCTGATTTACCGCTGCGTGGCCGACGACGAACTGGCCAGCAATGCCCAAGCCTTGGCCCAGCGCATCAGCCAGATGCCGGTGCGAGCCATGGCACAAACGCGGCAAGCCTTTGATCAAGCCGGGCTGCTTGACTTTGAGCCCGCACTCAAGCGCGAGGCGGTGCTGCAAAGCCAGCTGGGCTTTGCCGATGACTACCAAGAAGGGGCGGCTGCCTTTTTGCAAAAGCGCGCGCCCAAGTTCAGTGATCGTTGAGGCGTTTGAACACCATGACTTCACAAGAAATTGCCGAGGCCGTGCTGGCCGGCATGTGGGCCAATGACCGCGCCAGCAAAGCGCTGGGCATGGATGTGCTGCATATCGGGCCGGGCTCGGCCACAGTGGCGATGACGGTGCGCGAGGACATGATCAATGGCTTCGATATCTGCCACGGCGGGCTGCTCAGCACCTTGGCGGATTCCTGCTTTGCCTTTGCCTGCAATTCCTACAACGAGATGACGGTGGCCTCCGGTTTCTCGCTCGACATCGTGGCACCGGCACGCCTGGGCGATCGCTTGAAAGCGGTGGCCAAAGAGGTTTCGCTGGCCGGCCGGACCGGGGTTTACGACATCACCATCACCAACCAAGCCGATGCTTTGATCGCGGTGTTTCGCGGCCGCTCGTACCGCATCAAGGGCAAGCCCGTGGTGCCATTGCATGGCCCTGAGGACTGAGCTGAGGAGCTTTTCAAGATGTACACCCAAGCCATGAGCGTGGGCCCGCAAGACGTGGCCGCCCAGACCAAGAGTGCCGAGGAGGCCGCCCGCGAGGCCGCTTTCGAGGCCCGCATCGATGCGGGCGACTTCATCGAGGCCAAGGACTGGATGCCTGAGCATTACCGCAAAACCTTGGTGCGCCAGATCAGCCAGCATGCGCATTCCGAGATCGTCGGCATGCTGCCCGAGGGCAACTGGATCACCCGCGCGCCCACCTTGAAGCGCAAGGCGATTCTGCTGGCCAAGGTGCAGGACGAAGGCGGCCACGGCCTCTACCTCTATTCCGCCGCCGAAACCCTGGGCACCAGCCGCGACCAGATGCTGGCGGCCCTGCATTCGGGCAAGGCCAAGTACAGCTCCATCTTCAACTACCCGACGCTGACCTGGGCCGATATCGGCGTGGTCGGCTGGCTGGTGGATGGCGCGGCCATCATGAACCAGGTGCCGCTGTGCCGCTGCTCCTTCGCGCCCTATGCCCGCGCCATGATCCGCGTCTGCCGCGAGGAGAGCTTTCACCAGCGCCAGGGCTATGAGTCCTTGCTGGTGATGATGCGTGAAGGCACGGCCGAGCAAAAAGCCATGGTGCAAGACGCGGTGAACCGCTGGTGGTGGCCCTCGCTGATGATGTTCGGCCCGGCAGACAAAGACTCGCCCAACTCCGAGCAAAGCATGCGCTGGGGCATCAAGCGCATCAGCAATGACGACCTGCGCCAGAAGTTTGTGGACGCCACCATTCCGCAGGCCGAGGTGCTGGGCATCACCGTGCCGGACCCCGATCTGAAGTGGAATGCCCAAACCGAGCACTACGACTTCGGCGCCATCGACTGGGCCGAGTTCTGGCGCGTGGTGGGCGGCGACGGCCCTTGCAACCGCGAGCGTCTGGCCACCCGCGTCAAGGCCTGGGACGAGGGCGCCTGGGTGCGCGAGGCCGCCTTGGCCCATGCCCGCAAACACATGAACAAGGAGCAAGTCGCATGAGTTCGATCGACAAAGAATGGCCGCTGTGGGAAGTGTTCGTGCGCAGCAAGGCCGGGCTGGACCACAAGCACTGCGGCAGCCTGCACGCGCCCGACGCCAAGATGGCGGTGCAAATGGCCCGTGAGGTCTACACCCGTCGCCAAGAAGGCAGCAGCATCTGGGTGGTGCTGTCCAGCCAGATCGTGGCCTCGGACCCGAGCGAGAAGGGCATGTACTTCGACCCGGCCGAAGACAAGGTGTACCGACACCCGACCTTCTACCAACTGCCCGATGCCATCAACCACATGTAAAGAAGTCGCCGGAATGAGCCAAGCATCGATCCAAGTGGGCGCCAGCCCGCAAGTGCAGTACCTGCTGCGCATCGCCGACAGCTGCCTGATCCTGGGCCAGCGCCTGGGCGAGTGGTGCGGCCACGGCCCCATCCTCGAAGAAGACCTGGCCTTGGCCAATATGGCCCTGGACCTGATCGGCCAGGCGCGCGCGCTGCTGACCCACGCCGCCCATCTGGACGGTCAGGGGCACGATGAAGACCAGCTGGCTTTTTTGCGCGAAGAGCGTCAGTACCTGAATCCGGTGCTGATGGAGCTGCCGCGTGGCGATTTCGCGTTCACCCAGGTGCGCAATTTCGCGGTGGCCACCTGGCTGCAACTGTTGTGGGCACGCCTGGCCTCCAGCAGCGATGCGGAGGTGGCGGCCATCGCCGCAAAAGCCGTCAAGGAATCGCGTTATCACCAGCAGCATGCGGCGGACTGGGTGGTGCGTCTGGGCGATGGCACCGAGGAATCCGCCGCCCGCATGCGCGAGGCGCTGGCCCAGCTTTGGCCCTTGTTCAATGAGCTCTTCGATGCCGATGCGGTGGATGCGGCGGCCGTGGCTCAGGGCCTGGGCCCCGCTTGGTCGGAGTTGCGGGCCGACTGGCAAGCGCAGATGGACGAGGTGCTGGCCGACGCCACGCTGGCACACCCCAAGCCCAGCGCCTATGTTTCGGCCGGCCGCCGCGGTGTGCACAGCGAGCATATGGGCCATTTGCTGGCCGAGATGCAGTATCTGCAGCGTGCCTACCCCGGGGGCAAGTGGTGAGTCTGCCCCAGAGCAGCGCCTGCGGCCGGCTCGACGCCGCCTGGGAGCTGCTGCGTCAGATTCCTGACCCTGAGGTGCCGGTGATCTCGCTGTGCGAATTGGGCATCGTGCGCGATCTGCGCCTGCGCGAGGACGGTGTCGAGGGCTTGGAGGTGGTGCTCACGCCCACCTACAGCGGCTGCCCGGCCACCGAGTTGATTCAAGACGATGTGCGCGCGGCCCTGGCCGCTTTTGGCGAGGTGCAAGTGACGCTGCAACGCGCGCCGGCCTGGACCACCGACTGGATCACGGCCGAGGGCCGCGAGAAGCTGCGCGCCTACGGCATCGCGCCACCCGGGCCAGTGGCGGCGGGCGCCGAGCAGCCGATCCGGCTGGTGCGCCGCGCTTCGCTGCACCAACTGGCCTGTCCGCGTTGTGGCAGCGCGCAGACCGAAAAACTCTCGGCCTTTGGCTCCACGGCCTGCAAGGCCTTGTACCGCTGCTTGAGCTGCTGTGAGCCCTTTGAGCATTTCAAACCCATCTGAGAACCATGAATCGAGATCGATCACTGTCCTTGCGGGCCGAGCACCGGGCCGCTCCCAAGCTGGCCCGGATCCCCTCGGGGGATCGATCAATGTACCCATTGAGCGAGGGGCCAACATTGTGAGTCTGCACTTTCACCCTTTGACCGTACGTTCGGTGACTCCTGACACCGACGACGCCGTGATCCTCAGCTTCGAGGTGCCCGCCAGCCTGCAGAACGACTTCCGTTTTGTCCCCGGGCAATACCTGACCCTGCGTCATGAGGTGAAGGGCCAGGACCTGCGCCGCTCCTATTCCATCTGTTCCGGCGTCGATGAGGGCGAGTTGCGCGTGGGCGTGCGTCGGGTGGAGGGCGGCGCCTTCTCCAACTGGGTGCACCGTGAGCTCAAGCCCGGCATGGTGATCGAGAGCTATCCGCCGCAGGGGCGCTTCGGCGCCCAGGCCTTGGCCGGGCGCGGCGAACACCATGTGGGCATCGCCGCCGGCTCGGGCATCACACCGATTTTGTCCCTGATGAAAACGGTGCTGGCGCGCGACCCCGAGGCCCGCTTCACGCTGATTTATGGCAACCGGGCCCAGGCCTCCACCATGTTCAAGGAGGAGATCGAGGACCTGAAAAACCGCTACATGACGCGGCTCTCGCTGCACCCGGTGTTCTCGCGGGAACATGTCGATTCGCCGCTGCAGGCGGGCCGTATTGATGCAGGCAAGCTGGCGGTGTTTCTGGCCACCGTGCTGCCGCCCGCCAGCATCGATCAGGTCTATGTGTGCGGGCCCTTTGAGATGAACGAAGCGGCCGAGGCCACTTTCTTGGCTTCGGGGGTCGAGGCCTCGCGCATACATATCGAGCGTTTCGGCACGCCCGAGATGCAGCGTGGCCAAGCGGCGCCGCACCAAAGCCTGCCCGGCGATGCCGACAGCGCCCGCGTGACAGTGATTCGTGACGGCATCAGCCGTGAGATCGAGTTCACCAAGAGCGATGCGAGCCTGCTCGACGCCGCGGCGCGTGCCGGCATGGAAATGCCCTTTTCCTGCAAGAGCGGGGTGTGTTCGACCTGCCGCTGCAAGTTGCTGGAGGGCGAGGTGCGCATGGACAAGAACTTTGCGCTCGACAAGCAGGAGGTGGCCGCCGGCTTCATCCTGAGCTGCCAAGCCCATGCGCTGACGCCGCGCGTGGTGATTTCATTCGACGAACGCTGACCCAGCAAGACCTGACCCCAGATGGCAAGAGGACGAGCCCCCGGCTTTGAAAATCAACGCGGTGAAATCTTGCGCGAAGCGGCGCGCTTGTTCGCCAATCTCGGCTATGCCGGCACGTCCATGAACGCAGTGGCCGAAGCCTGCTGTGTGTCCAAGCCGACGCTGTATCACTATGTGCGCGACAAGCACGAACTCTTGATGCAAATTTGCGCCACTCATGTGCAATGGCTGGAGAGCTTGCTGATGGAGGTGCAGGCTCAGGAGCAAGCCAAGGGCGCCAGCCCGGAGCAGCTCTTGCGCTGCATGATCGCCCGTTTTGTGCAGGCCTATGGCGAGGCGCAGAACGAGCATCGCGTGCTCACCGAAGACGTCAAATTCCTCAACGATGAAGACCGCGCCCGGCTCTTGGAGATCGAGCGCCGCGTGGTGGCCGCCTTTGCCGACGCCGTTGCGGCCGTGCGACCCGAATTGCAGGCCGCCAAGCTGCACAAGCCCTTGACCATGCTGCTCTTCGGCATGATCAACTGGACCTTCACCTGGCTCAAGCCCGACGGTGAACTCAGCTATGAATCGGTAGCGCCCATGGTGGCGGATCTTTTTTTTGGTGGGCTCGGCGCGGTGTCCGCGCCAGCGGCTGCGCACGCTTGAAGCCCACAGTCCCTAACCCTTGATTGACTCGGAACCCATCATGACCGCAACGCTCCCTCTGCTGCAAAGCCTGATCGCCGACCGTTGGTTTGGCGCCGAGCCCGGTCGCGCCCTGCACAGCGCCATCAATGGCCGGGCCGTGGCCCTGACCCATGCCGATGTGCCGGACTTTGCCGAGAGCTTGGCCTATGCGCGCGGCAAAGCCTTGCCAGCCCTGCTGGCGCTGGACTTTCAACAGCGCGCCGCCCGGCTCAAGGCCTTGGCGAGCTATCTGCTGGAGCGCAAGGAGGGGCTGTATGCGATCTCCGCCCACACCGGCGGCACGCGCAGCGACAACTGGATTGATATCGAGGGCGGCATCGGCACCTTGTTCGCTTACGCCAGCATCGGCCGGCGCGAGCTGCCTTCCAGCAACGTGATGCACGAGGGCCCGGCCATCGCGCTCAGCAAAGAAGGGCAGTTCATCGGCTCCCACATCCTGGTGCCCAAACGTGGCGTGGCCGTGCACATCAATGCCTTCAACTTCCCGATGTGGGGCATGTTGGAGAAGTTCGCGCCCAGCTTCTTGGCGGGGATGCCGGCAATCATCAAGCCAGCCACGGCCACCTCCTTCGTGGCCGAGGCCTGTGTGCGTCTGATGCACGAAAGCGGCTTGCTGCCGGCGGGCAGCTTGCAGCTGATCGTTGGCGGCTCGGGCGATCTGTTGGACCGCCTGGAGGAAACCGATGTGCTCACTTTCACCGGCTCGGCCGATACCGCCGCGCTGCTGCGCGTCAACAAGAATCTGGTGGCCCGCTCCATCCCCTTCAACGGCGAGGCAGACAGCCTGAACTGCGCCATCTTGGCGCCCGATGTGGAAGTGGGCGACCCTGAGTTCGAAATCTTCGTCAAGGAGGTGGCGCGTGAGATGACGGCCAAGACCGGCCAGAAATGCACCGCCATCCGTCGCGCCATCGTGCCTGCACGCCATATCGACGCAGTGGCAGAGGCCTTGCGCGCGCGGCTGGCCAAGATCAAGGTGGGCGACCCGGCCGTGGACGGCGTGCGCATGGGCGCCCTGGCTTCCAAGGCTCAGCAGGCCGATGTGGCCGAGCGTGTGGCCTTGTTGAGTGCCGGCAATGAAATCGTCTTCGGCGCCAAGGATGGCTTTGCGCCGGTGGGTGAGGGCGTGGGCGAGGGCGCTTTCTTTGCGCCCACCTTGCTGCTCTGCCGCGATGCTTTTGCCAATGAGCGGGTGCACGACTTGGAGGCTTTCGGTCCGGTGTCCACCCTGATGCCTTACCAGGAGCTGGATGAGGCCTTGAGCCTGGCCGCCAAGGGCCGCGGCAGCTTGGTGGGCTCGGTGGTCACCAAGACGCCGGCGATTGCCGCCCAGGCGGTCTATCACGCGGCGGCCTTCCATGGCCGCTTGCTGGTGCTGGATCGCGATGCGGCCAAAGAGTCCACCGGCCACGGCTCGCCGCTGCCTCAGCTCAAGCACGGCGGCCCGGGCCGCGCGGGCGGCGGCGAGGAGCTCGGTGGCATCCGGTCCGTCAAACACTATCTGCAGCGCTGCGCGGTGCAGGGCAGCCCGACCATGCTCAGCGCCATCACCGGCGAGTACCAACGCGGCGGCCGGGTGCAAGAAGATGCCGTCCATCCTTTCCGTAAGTACTTCGAAGAGATCCAGGTCGGCGACTCCTTGTTGACGCATCGGCGCACTGTCAGCGAGGCCGATATCGTCAACTTTGGCGGCGTGTCGGGCGACTACTTCTACATGCACTTTGACGAAGTGGCGGCCAAGGACACGCAGTTCGGCCAGCGCATTGCGCATGGCTACTTTGTGCTGTCTGCGGCGGCGGGTTTGTTTGTGTCGCCCGCGCCGGGCCCGGTGTTGGCCAATTACGGCCTGGACACTTTGCGCTTTGTGAACCCGGTAGCAATCGGCGACACCATCCAAGCGCGCCTCACCTGCAAGCGCCGCATCGACCGGGGCAATCGCCCGGATCAACCGCCGCAAGGCGTAGTGGCCTGGGATGTGCAGGTGATGAACCAACGTGGCGAGTTGGTGGCCAGTTATGACATCTTGACCCTGGTGGCCAAGAAGCCGGTCTGAGCCGCTGCTGACAAGCCCTGGCCGGCGCCGTGATACCGTGCCGGCCATGAACACGCATTTGCAAGCCGCGCAGGACGCGGTGTTGAACGAAGAAGAAAGCTGGGTGCAGAGTGATCTGCTCTGGCGTGATGAGCGCTGGACCGCCCAAATCATCAAGAACGAAGACGACGAGGGCTGGGCCGTGGCCATGACCTTGGCCGGGGAGGCAGAGCCCGCCTTGGTAGGGCCTTGGACCATGGGCCGCGACAAGAAGAACCCCAAGCCCTTGTCGGCGCCGGCCTTTCACACCTTGGTGAAAACTGCCTCCGAGGTGCTTAGGCGTCATGAGCAGCAATTGCATGCCCAGCTGCATAAAAGCCTGCGGGTGGACAGCGAGGCACACGGCCGGCTGCAAATCACGCTGGACATCGTGCCCGATGAAGACAACCCTTATGCCGTCTTGAGCGCCAAAGACCTGGGCGGCGATGTGCTGGTGCAGTTGCGGGTGTCAGTGGGTTTCAAGCTGAACGAAGGCAGTGCGCAGGCTTGGGTGGCTCAGGGTTTTGAACGACCGGCGGGCTCAGGCGGCGATTGAGGCCCGCTCAGAAGAGGCTTGCAGCTGCAGCAGCCGCAGGGCCAGCCAGGATCAGCGCTGCGCCTTGGATGGGGATTCGGCCGAGGCGTTCAGGTCGGCGCGACGTGCGCCGGTGAAACGCTTGTCCCAGTAGGCTTCGCGCATGTCTTCCACCCGCACGGCGCCGCCGACGCGGGGGGAGTGGATGAACTTGCCTTCGCCCACATAGATGCCCACATGCGAGAAGGTGCGCTTCATGGTGTTGAAAAACACCAGATCGCCGGGCTTGAGTTCCTCGCGTTTGACGGTCAGCAGGCTCGACATGCGGGCTTGTTCGTCGGCGCGGTGCGGCAGCACCATGCCCACGCTCATCTCAAAGATGTGGCGGGTGAAGCCGCTGCAATCAAAGCCGCTTTCGACGGAATTGCCACCGCGGGTGTAACGCACACCCAGAAAATTCATGGCCGAGACCACCAAGCCCGAGGCGGCGTCTCGCACCTGCTCCATCATGCGGCTGGGTTCGCCCTGCGCTTGGGGCAGCAGGCCGCGTTCTTGCAAGAAGCGGCTCACTGGATCGGTGGCGCTGCCCAAGGTTGGCAGCACGGGCTTGGCATTGGTGCTCGCAGCCGCATTGTTGGTGGAGCTGCCCGCCGCTACTGGGGCGCCCCCATTCAGTGCGGCTTGGGCTGACGCCAACAAGCTGTTGTTGTTGTTGTTGTTGTTGGCTTTGTCGTTGAGTTTGTCGCTGGCTTTATCGCCGCTCTTGTCTTGGCCCATGCTGCCAGTGGTCGCGCTGCGATACAGGTGCTGGCTTTGCCCCCATGCGCCGGTAACCATGCCCGCAGGGGGCGTGCTGGTCGTAGCGGTTTGCGCTGACGCCGAAGCAGCCAACACCCATCCCGCCGCACAAACCGTCAAGCGGCAGACAGACAGCATCGGGGAGTTCGCAAGAAAGGGGCGGAAGCGGAAGACGCGCATGGTGTTCGGCGCGCAGCTTAGGCGGGGGGTGTTTCGAGTGTCAAGCAAATAGGCGGCTCATCAAGGGTAAGCCCGAGCTGAAGAAGGGTTCAGTCGGAGATTGCGGCGCTTGGAGCGCGATGCAACCTAGGGTAACCCCTTACTTTAACGCAAGAGCAGGGGGATTCTTCGCTAGCGCGAGGCGACAAACACTGCGTTAGCGCAAGCAATGCACGAATTTGGGGGCGTTTGTTGCGAGCGGCAATCACGGGGGGCTGTGGGGTCAGGCTGTCGTCAGTCGCTGCTTTTGAAATGGTTTGCATTGCATAAAAACCGAATGGAGACTTGCATGTCGGCTCAAAGCTACGCCCAGTTCCACCAGCATTCACTCGAGCAGCCCGAGCAGTTTTGGGCCGAGCAGGCTCAGTTGATTGAGTGGCACAAGCCTGCCGATCAAATTTGCGACCACAGCCAGCCGCCATTCGCGCGTTGGTTTGTGGGCGGCCAAACCAATCTGTGCCACAACGCGGTGGACCGGCATGCACGCAGCCGCCCGGGCGACAAGGCCTTGATCTGGGTGTCCACCGAGGTCGAGCAAGAGCGGGTCTACAGCTTTGCCCAATTGCAGTCCGAGGTGGAGTGCATGGCCGCCATTTTGTTGGCGCAGGGCGTCCAGGCAGGTGATCGGGTCTTGATTTACATGCCCATGATCCCGGAGGCCGCATTTGCCATGCTGGCCTGTACGCGCATCGGGGCCATCCACTCGGTGGTGTTCGGTGGCTTCGCCAGCCACAGTCTGGCCAGCCGCATCGATGATGCGACGCCCAAGCTTATCATCAGCGCTGACGCCGGCAGTCGCTCCGGCAAGGTGGTGCCCTACAAGCATTTGCTGGATGAGGCCATCGCATTGGCCAAGCACAAGCCGCAGGCGGTGCTGCTGGTGGATCGCGGCCTGGCGGCGATGGAGAAAGTCAGTGGGCGCGATTTGGACTACGCATCACTGCGCCATCAGCATGCAGGGGCTCGGGTGCCCTGTGTTTGGTTGGACGCCACCCACCCCAGCTACACCCTCTACACCAGTGGCACCACCGGCAAGCCCAAGGGCGTGCAGCGTGACACCGGCGGCTATGCGGTGGCCTTGGCCGCCAGCATGCGGCACATTTTCGGCGGTCGCGAAGGCGAGACCTTTTTCTCGACCAGCGATATCGGCTGGGTGGTGGGGCACAGCTACATCATCTATGGCCCGCTGCTGGCGGGCATGGCCACTCTGATGTTCGAAGGCCTGCCCACCCGGCCCGATGCCGGCATCTGGTGGAGCTTGGTCGAGCGCTATCAGGTGCGATTGATGTTCAGCGCGCCAACGGCGATTCGCGTTTTGAAGAAGCAAGACCCCGCCTATCTCAAGCGTTATGACCTGAGCTCCTTGCGCGGCTTGTTCTTGGCCGGCGAGCCTTTGGATGAACCCACCAGCGCCTGGATCGCCGATAGCTTGGGCGTGCCCATCATCGACAACTACTGGCAAACCGAAACCGGTTGGCCGATTCTGTCCTTGGTCAACCATGTGCAAGGGGTGGCACCGCAAGCCAGTCGGCTGGGCTCACCCGGCCTGCCCATGTATGGCTACAAGGTGATGCTGCTGGATGAAAACACCGGCGAGGAGTTGCTGGGCCCCAATCAAAAAGGGGTGCTGGCGATTCAAGGGCCGCTGCCGCCGGGCTGCTTGCAAACGGTCTGGGGTGATGACGCGCGCTTCGTCAACACCTACTGGTCCAGCATTCCGGGGCGGCAGGTCTATTCCACTTTTGATTGGGGGCTGCGGGACGCCGATGGCTATTACTTCATCCTTGGCCGCACCGACGATGTGATCAATGTGGCCGGGCACCGCTTGGGCACCCGTGAGATTGAAGAGAGCATTGCCAGCCATCCGAATGTGGCCGAGGTGGCCGTGGTGGGCGTAGCTGATGCCTTGAAGGGGCAGGTGGCCATGGCATTCGCGGTGCTCAAAGATGCCAGCTTAGCGGCCACTGCGGAAGGCGCTGCCCAGCAGGAAGCCGAAATCATGAAGCGGGTGGACGAGCAACTCGGCGCGGTGGCGCGGCCGGCACGGGTACGCTTTGTCAGCGTCTTGCCCAAGACCCGTTCCGGCAAGCTGCTGCGTCGGGCCATCCAGGCGGTCTGCGAGGCGCGTGATCCCGGGGACTTGACCACCATTGAAGACCCCAGCGCGCTGCAGCAAATCAAGTCACTGCTGGCGGGTTGAAGCGCGGCCCACGTTCAGATTACCGCTGAGAAATAAGCCCGTGTAAGCGCCGCCGCCCTGACAATCTTCGGCGCGATGCGCTTCTTCATCGCATTGCAGATTCAGACATCAGGGAGATAAAAAATGAGTTTGATGGATTCTTTGCTGAGCGTGGCTCAACAGGCTTTGGCGGGGCAGGGCGGCGCAGCCGGTGGCGGCGGCCCGGATTGGATCGGCCTTGTGTCCGGTCTGTTGGCGAATGGCTCGGCCCACGGCGGCTTGGCCGGAGTGGTGGAAAAACTGGCCGCTGCTGGCTTGGGCGAGCAGGTCAAGTCCTGGGTCTCCACCGGCGCCAATCTGCCGGTGTCCGGCGAGCAACTCGGCGCGGCCCTGGGCGGTGATTTGATCGGCCAGTTGGCCGGTCAGGCCGGGGTGTCGCAGGGCGAGGTGGGCCATGTGCTGAGCCAGTTGCTGCCGCAAATCATCGACAAGCTGACGCCGCATGGCGAAGTGCCTGCCGCGGGCGCGGGCGAGTTGAGCGATTTGGGCGGCTTGCTCGGCAGCCTGCTGAAGGGCTGATTACCCTTCTTGCCGCTTCTCGCCGCTTCTCGCCGGTGCTTGCTGAGGCAGGGCAGCGGCGCGAGCCTTGGCGCCTCAGTTGGGTGACACAGCTGAGGCGATTCAGCGCCGCCAGTCCGCTTCAATAAAACGCAGCACGCTGTCTTCGTGGTGCGGGCCTATCACCTGATGGGCTTCTTGCTTGACCGCCGCAATCGCGTTGCTGACGGCAATGCCGCGATGCGCGGCGCGCAGCATCTTGATGTCGTTGACATGGTCGCCAAAAACCACCACTTCGCGGTCTTGCAAGCCGTAGCGCTCGGCCAGGGTCTTGATGCCTTGGTCTTTGGTGGCGCGGCGGTCGTGCACCGTCAACCAGGGCCAGCCGGGTTTGTAGAGGTCTTCGGCCAGATGGGTTTCCACCGCATCGCCACAAAGTGCATCGATCTCCGCCTGCAGCGCTGCCAGCGGCGCTTCGCGCTCCACCACCACAAAGGTCACCGCGGGGTCGCGCAATTCATCGGCCAGTCTGGCGCTGTGGCGCAGGCGCGGGTCGCCGTTGCGCAGGCGCTCGTCCACAAAGCTCTGCTGCGCTTCGTTGTGTACCGATTGATAAAACAGCTGATCGCCCTTGGGCCCATGCGTTGAGACAAAAGGCATCAGGCCGTGGCGTTGAATCAGCGCGAGCACGGCACGCGCCAGCTCCGGCGCCATGGCATGCACCAACTCATGTTGGCAACTGGCCATCTCGCTGATGTAGGCGCCATTGGAAGAAATCACCGGCAGGCGCAGTGGCAGGTCGCCGAGGATTTGGCGGATCGAGCTGACATGGCGCGCGCTGGCCACGGTGAACAGCAGGCCTTCATCGAGCAGTCGGATCAGGCCCGCGCGGGTGCTGGGGGCCAGGCGCCCTTGGGCGTCCAGCAAGGTGCCGTCGAGATCGGAAACATAAAGCGTCATGAGGGCTGCAATTGTCGCAAACAAGAATGAACAAGGGCGGCTCGCGGGCCGCCCTTGACGTGGTGCCGGGTGCGCTGTGTTTAAAGCACTTCCGAAGCAAAGTCCGCCAGGCGCGAGCGTTCGCCGCGTGCCAGCGTCACATGGCCGCTGTGGGCCCAGCCCTTGAAGCGGTCCACGGCAAAAGTCAGGCCTGAGCTGCCTTCGGTCAGATAAGGCGTGTCGATCTGCGCGAGATTGCCCAGGCAGACGATCTTGGTGCCGGGGCCGGCGCGGGTGATCAAGGTCTTCATCTGCTTGGGCGTCAGGTTTTGCGCCTCGTCGATGATGACGAACTTGTTCAGGAAGGTGCGGCCCCGCATGAAGTTCAGGCTCTTGATCTTGATCTTGCTGCGTACCAAATCATTGGTGGCGGCGCGGCCCCATTCGCCAGCGGCGCTGTCGCCGCGCGCCAGCACTTCCAGGTTGTCGTCCAGCGCGCCCATCCAGGGGCTCATCTTTTCTTCTTCGGTGCCGGGCAAGAAGCCGATGTCCTCGCCGACGGGCACGGTCACGCGGGTGACGATGATCTCGCTGTAACGGCGGTCGTCCAGCACTTGTGACAGGCCGGCAGCCAAGGTCATCAAGGTCTTGCCGGTGCCGGCGGTGCCGGTCAGGGTGACGAAGTCGCAGTCCGGATCCATCAGCAGATTGAGCGCAAAGTTCTGCTCGCGGTTGCGCGCCGTCACGCCCCAGACCGAGTTCTTTTGATTGCCGTAATCCTTCAGTGTTCGCAGCACCGCGGTCTTGCCCGTGATCTCCAGCACCTTGGCGTACAGCGGCGCCGCGCCGGGCGCTTCCAAGTACACCAATTCATTGACCAGCAGCGAGGGCACCAGGGGCCCGCTGATGCGGTAGAAGGTCAGGCCGCCTTGCTGCCAGCTTTCCATGGTCTTGCCATGGCGCTCCCAGAAGTCGGCCGGCAGCGCCTGTACGCCGGTGTAGAGCAGGTCGGAGTCTTCCAGCGTTTTGTCGTTGCGGTAGTCCTCGGTGGGCAGGCCCAAAGCACGGGCCTTGATGCGCATATTGATGTCTTTGGACACCAGCACCACTTCGCGGCCCGGGTTCTTCAGCTTCAGCGCCTGTACCACCGCCAGGATTTGGTTGTCGGCCTTGCCTTGCGGCAGCCCCGCCGGCAGCGGGGTGTCGATCAACTCGGTTTGGAAGAACAGCTTGCCGCCGGCTTCGCGGTGGCCGGTGTGGTCCAGCGGCAGGCCCTTGGCCATTTCTTCGACGCCGCTGCTCTTGAGGCCCCCGGCCAAATTGTCCAACTCTCGGCTGACTTGGCGCACATTGCGCGCCACTTCGGTCATGCCTTTTTTGTGGCCGTCCATCTCCTCCAGGGTGATCATGGGCAAGTAGATGTCGTGCTCTTCAAAACGGAACAAGCACATCGGGTCGTGCATCAGCACATTGGTGTCCAGCACAAACAGCTTGGTGGCTTCGCCGTTGGCGGGCTTGCTGGACGCTTTGCGCGCAGGTGCTTTGCTGGGCTTGGGCGCCAGGGTTCGGGCGGCCTGCACAGCGCTGGGCGCGAAGGTGGTTTGCACCGGTTCGGCTGGCGAGGTGCTGACGATTGGCGCCGCGGTCTTGCCAGCGCTTGCCTTGGCGCGAGCCTTTCCTGCAGAGGACTCGGCGGATTTGACGGATGCGACCGGGGTTGGTGCGGGCTTGGTGGCCGCGACCGTTTTGCGTTGGCTGTTGTCGGGCTTGCTGACCGTCAGCGTGGTTTCAAATGCGCTTGACTCTAGACGGCTGGCGCGTTTTGTCGGGGCTTTGGGCAGAGGCATGGCAGGGTGTCAGGCGGCGTTAATTCGGCGCGGACGCCGAGGGCAAGGAAACAAGCAAGCGTCGCGGAAGCAAAAAAACAAAAGCCGCACAGGCCAATGTGCGGCTTTTGTTGTGGACTTCAGGACTCTCGGGCATGGAACCATTATGCACAAAGCCTGGTGACACTCGCTCGGCCTTTATAAGGGCATTTATGAGGGCCTTGATGACGGCTTTGCGATGGCCATTTCGGCGGCCTCGGGCCCAGTGCCTGCCGCTTCAGATAGACGAAGGCGGGCACCAAGGGGGGCTAACGGGCACAAAAAAGCCGGTGTGAGCGCTGCGGCCCCACCGGCTGTTTTCATGTTGTGCTTGGGCGCGCTGCTGAGATGAGCTCCCGAAGCGCCAAGCACTGAATTGCTTAAGCGGCTTCCTTTTTCAAAGCGCTGACTTCCTTCAGCACTTCGTCCACATGGCCGGCAACCTTGATGCCTCGCCATTCGGCGCGCAGCACGCCATTGGCGTCGATCAAGAAGGTGGAGCGCTCAATGCCCTTGACCTTTTTGCCGTACATGATCTTGTTCTTGACCACGCCGAACATATGGCAGAGCTTTTCTTCGGTGTCGGCGATCAGCTCAAACGGCAGTTCCAGCGTTTGCTTGAACTTTTCGTGCGAGGCCATGTTGTCGCGTGACACACCCAGCACAACTGCGCCAGCTTTCACGAAATCCTTGTGGCGATCGCGGAATTGCATGGCTTCCGTCGTGCAACCTGGTGTATTGTCCTTCGGGTAGAAGTACAGCACCACCGATTGACCCAAAAAGGTATGGGGTGTGAACTTCACGCCTCCGGTGGCAAGGGCTTCAATTTCCGGTAGGGGTTTGTTGAGCGCTGGCGTCATGTGGCGTTTTGTATATGATGCGCCCGGATAGGCATAGCCGCTGATTATACGTTGATCGGCCGAGCCCTCCGGCGAGCCAGGATTCGCACCTTAGGGGGATTGCCTCGACGTGGGGCTTTTTCCTTTTGACTTCCCTCTGAAATCACGCGCCGTTCAAGCGCTTCAAGCTGCCTCGATCAAGAGCGCGGCCAAGACCGATCGCCCCTCGCTGGCCAGCACGTTGTAGGTGCGGCAGGCGGCCGCCAGGTCCATGGTTTCCATGCCAATGCGGGCTTGGATCAGTTGCTGATAGAGCGCGGGCTTGGCGAAGCGGATGCGCGAGCCACTGCCGAAAATCACCAGCTCCGGCTTGAGTGCAAGGATTTGCTCGAAGTGCGCCTCGCTCAAGTCCTCAAAGCGGGCCAGGGGCCAGCTTTGCACCTCACCGCGCCAGGGCACCAGCAGGCTGGACTGATGCACCTCGCCATTGACCCAGACACGTGTGCCGTCGTGGCGCGAAATGCTGTTGCCGCCTTGCGGCTCATCGAGTTGGAATTTCATCGGGCTTCGCCTGGGGGAAAGTGAGCTTCTTCGGATTGCGGGAGGCTTTCGATGCCAGCACTGGGATTGGCTGCGGGGTATCCCTGCTACCCTGTGATTAAATTGTCAGTTTTGCCGAGGCTGACCCGCGCACAATCCGCCGCGAAGCCCCCATGCCACCGCGCATCAGGTCAGTTGCTGCGGCTTTGTTCTCGGACACGAGAGCTTGGATTTTTACGGCCCATTCCAACAGTGCGGCCTTAACTTCCTCATCGTTCTCTCTTGACCATCTAGCAATGGTGAGAACCTCGCCCCGGTCCACCCCGGCGGCGTCTGCAATACGCATAGCGAGGGCGTCAGACATGCGCCCATAACGCGCCTGAGAAATAGCTGGCTGAGAGAAGCCAATCAGCTCCCCCAGCTCCCGGTCGGTCATGTTGGCATTGCCAAGCCCTTCTTTGGCCATCCGTACATAGTTTTCAGTGGTCAGCATACCGACTCCTTTGGTGTTGCCGCGAGTTTAACTAAATCGGTTCAATGCATGCTACATTTGATGCAAATTGCATAAATTGGAGGTGCGCATGATTCAGCATAGAGACGCAACGTTACAGCCCACCAAGAGGCTGACTTGCCCCCACTTCAAGGGGACTCTTGACATTCCGGCCTACACAAAATGGGCCGTTGATATCACCGTCCAATCGGACGGCATCAAGTACCAGTGGTGCGACTTCGCCCACGACAGCCAGGACGCCAAGCGCCGGGCTTTGGACCATGCGCGCCGGATCTACGAGGGCCGCTCCTTCGTGGTTCGCGCAACCTATCAGGTGACCGCATGAGCGCCGCAGATATGCCCATGCAGCCCATCGCATGCCTGGAGATCCAGATAGCCGACCAGGCCGAAGGCTTCCGAATTGGCGACCAGGTCAAAGCCGGCGACCAAGTCGGGCGCCTGGTGTCTTTTCAGTGCCGAGGCGATGACCAGGCCGGCGCTTGGGTGCTGCTCGATGTGCCAGGTAGCCGGCACGGACAAAAGGCGCTTCGCTTTGTGAAGCTGGCCGAGCTGGTGAGGGTCAAGCCGTGAGATGCGAACACGACACCCTGACCGCAGAGCTTCCCGGCCTGCCCCTGCTGCCTGTGAAGCCCCCCAGGACCACCCAGGCCCAGCGCATTGAGCGCATGGGCTACCAAGGCACCAAAGAGCGCCCGCGCTGCGAGTCCTGCCGCAATTGCGATATTGACTACCGCAACCCGAACAGCCTCTATGAATTTGAGGTGAGGCGCTGCACGGCCGGCGACTTCCCGGTGCTGCGCGGTGGCATCTGCAACGAGTGGACGGCCGCATGAGAAAGGCGGCTGTATACGCGATCAAGCAAGCACTGAAGGAGGGTTTCATCATCCTCCGGCAGTCTGAGCTCGAAGCCCTTGATGCATTGCCCAGCTGGATGACCCGCCTGTTCACCGCAATGCTGCGCTGTAGCGATTACGGCACAGGCCAGGGTGAAACCAGCTATGCCAACTTGCAAGCGCTCCTGACCCCCATCCAGCCCCGCAGCGGGCCTAAGCATTTCGTACCTGACATGCAGGCAATCAAGAAGGCCGTCCGGCTGATGGAAGAGCGCAAGCTTTTCAGCCGTGACAAGGCCCACAGCATCGACCAAGCTCGGCTGATTTTTCTTGTTTTGCCAAGGTACGAAAAAACACGCCCTAAGGCCGAACTCGAACCCCAAACTCGAACCCCTGTGGATAGCCGAAAACCCTTTAGTAGAGGGGCATCCAAGGCGGCAGCAAGGGGAACTCGAACCCCGAACTCGAACCCCTCTTCAGCAGCCTCTTCTTTTTCTCATATAGAAGGGGATGACTTGTCCACAAACACCCCCCCTCAACCGCCGAAGGCATCCACCCCGCCCGGCGATATCCTCATTGGCACTGCTGGCGCGGCGGCCCCCAAAATAGGCCCCCCCAGGGGGGCAGAAACGCGCCCGCCGGAGGGCGGGCACGCCCCCCGCGAATGGGCCTACTTTCCAGAATCACAGGAATGGGTCTTTGTGGCACGAGGGGAAAAAATAGGCCCCCCCAAGGGGGCAGGCACACGCCCTGCCAAGGCAGGGCACACCCCCCGGACTGCTGAAGCAGTCCCCGCGCCGGTCGATGGGCGAGCCCTCGCCATGAAAGTCGCGGACGCTCTACGGCGCAATCCCAAGAAAACAGTCTTGAAAGGGGATTCCCGCGATTTGCCGTCAGGTAAACCCACAGGGGATGCAGGCGGGGAGGGCGCTGGCGCCCTGTAGGCGGGGCTTGTGATGGGTGAGGGCGGCACAGGTATTGCCGCATGCGAAATTTTGGCTTGGAGGGCCTTCTGTGGGCTTCTTGAAATCGGTTGGCAACTTCAGCATGTTCATGCTGGACGAATATCGCCGCACGTTGGACGTGCTGGAGGACTTGGCGCGGCAGCACTGCGGTGAAGAAGACGGAAGGGTGAAGAGCGGCTATGTCGGGGCCAATGCGCGGGCCTTGCGCCAGTTGGCCCGCCATCGCCGGGTAGAAATCGACTTCGATGATGGAGACCGCCAGGTTGTGGGCCGCTGGGTTTCCAAAGACGAGCCAGTGTCTCTATAGAGGTTTCCATAGAGGCACGCAAGATCATGCGGTTTCGACGCTGGCTCATCTTGTGAGCCAGCCCATGGGCCGGAAGAATTCGGCTCTATGGACTTGCGCTCTCTTCTCCCCCTCGCTCCGTTGACCCTTCGGCCCATCTTGAAAGTCGTTCTCGACTGGATGGACGCCACCGATAAGCGCCTGGCTGCGCTTGAGTCGCGCAAGTCCTGACCCCCCTCTCAACCTCAGGACGTGACCCAATGAAACTGATTCTTTCCGCGCTGGCTGCGCTTGTGGCCACCGCCGTGACGCAAGCCACCGAGCTGCAAGCGGCGGGCGCCATTCGCCCCGACCATGAAACCAAATGGGGCGCCCACCGC
Organism: uncultured Burkholderiales bacterium; assembly: GCA_945952065.1. Lineage (GTDB taxonomy): Bacteria > Pseudomonadota > Gammaproteobacteria > Burkholderiales > Burkholderiaceae_C > Paucibacter_A. Next base: position 69,194 of record CAMFGY010000003.1, read on the forward strand.
GTCGGCCTGGAGCGCGTGGCCGAGGCCATCGCTGACGCCGAGAAAACCCTGGACGCTGACGCGCCGCTGAGCGCTGACGCCGCCGGCTTTGAAGCGCTGGGCCACCAGGTGGAAACGCTGGGCGTTTTGATTGACTCGCTGCACGACCAGGTCGCAGCGCTGATCGCCGAGAAAGGCTAAAAAATGGCCTTGCTTGGACGGCACAAAGACCCCTGCTTGATCTGCAAATTTCCGCATCCGCACATCAAGCAGAACGAAGGCAAGCGCCCCTATTGGCACTGCCCGGACTGCGGGTCTTTGCTGCCGACCAAGAACCGGGCCCAGACCGAGGGTCTGCTGGCCGGCATGATCCCCGAGGGCGCCACCCATGCGGCGGCGCCCGCCGGCAAGATCCCCGAGCCACCCAAGGCCGATAGGCCCATCATCGTGCCAAGAGACGCCGCGCCCGCCGTGATCGCGCCCGCTGCGCCGCCCGCATCGCCGGCCCCTGCCGCGCCACCGCCCAAGCCTGCCGGCTTGTGGGATGCGCTCATGTCCAAGGGTTAAGCCCATGCCAACCATCCAAACAATCCCGATTTTTGTAAACGGGCAGGGCGTAGCCTTCCTGCCTGTTTCTCCCGCCCTCGATGTTGAGCTGTTGAACTTCTCGCTCGACGTTATGGAACTGATGCCAGTGGCCGACCGCTGGGACGTGGCCTTGAAAGCCCTTCACGTCGCGTTGACGCTGCAAGGCCTGCATGAGCAAGCCCAATGCTATGCCCGCCTGGTGGATCTGTGACCATGGACCCGCAGAACCAACCCCAAGAGCTGCCGCCCGAGCTGGCCGAGCTGGCCGGCCTGGCCGCAGCGGCTGACGCTCAGGTGAGCGGCGCCGCCGTGATGCCTGGCATGGAGCCGCCGCCGGCACCCGACAAGGGCGCCGAGCTGGGCGCCATGCTGCAAATGGGCGTGATGATGGCGACACCCGCGCTCCCCTTCCTGCCGAGCTGCTACACGCCCGAGGTGTGCGCGCAGATCGGCACCGCCTTTGCCGCAGTGGCTGAAAAATACGGCTGGCAGCTCAACGCCATCAGTTCGCCCGAGCTGGCCCTGGCCGTGGTGACTGTGCCGGCGACTGTGCAGGCCGTCATCCTGGGCCGGGAGTACTTCAAGACGAAGCGCGAGCAAGAAGAGGCCGCAGCCCGCGCCAGCCGCGGCGCCGTGCCCGAGTCTCCCGCCGCGCCACAGAGCCAGGCCAATGCAGTGATGGCCGCAGGTGAAACCTGGACCGACACCCGACCCCACGCCGGCCAGCGTCTACAGCCGACCTCCTGACCCATGGCCGCTGATTCCAAGGGCCAGAGCTGGGCGATCCTGGCCGCATCTGAAATGGGAAAGGGCGTCTGGCTCAAAGCCCAGCTCAAGGCCGACCGACCATCCCGCCTCATCATTTGGGATACCAATGACGAATACGACAAAGCCGCTCGCGCCGTGCATTCCTTTGATGCTCTGTTGCGAGCGCTGGCTGCGCCCACTTTCGCCGTGCGCTATGTGCCCAAGGCGCGGAAGGACAAAGACCTACGCGCCGAGTTCGAAGCCTTTTGCACCATCGCCTACGCTGCGGCTGGTTCAACCATAGTTGTAGAAGAGCTGGCCGATGTGACCTCGCCGAGCTGGGCGCCGCCCGCCTGGCGCAAGCTCAACACCAGAGGGCGCCACCATCAGGGCCTGACCCTCTATTGGTGCAGCCAGAGCCCCGCCTTTATCGACAAGGCCAGTTTGGGCAATGCCACGCATATGCATGTTGGGTATCTCGGTGAACCTCGCCACCGCCAGGCCGCAGCCGCTCATATGGGATGCCGCGCCGAGGATATTGATGACCTGGTGCAAGGTGAATACATCGAATATGACAAGGCCAGAAAGATTCGAACAAAAGGCGCGGTGTCAATACCCGGCGTCTGTAAACAGAGACGGCCAGTCCCTATGGGTCTATAGAGATAAGGCCTTATCTCTATGGAGTTTCTATAGAGGCCGGGTGGTATTGGCAGGGGAGTAGGGCGCCGAGAAACTGAGCGCCGTGAGTTTGAAAACCTACCTCCCATCGCTCCCCGCAGTAAGCCGCGAATTGATCGCTGTGCTGGCTGCGACGGTGTTGGCCTCCTGGGTTATCTCCAAGTTTCCGGCGATTCAAAAGCTGGTGCGTGATAACTCGCCTCCGAACCCTTTCTCCTAAGGAAAAAACCTTGATCGGTTATTTGAAGATCGCCGGCATCGCAATTGCCGCATATGCCGCCGTCGCTGTGATTCAGCGCGAAGTGTTTGAAGTCCCCGTGGCCGGCAAGTACTTGCCCCGCTAATCCACCGCCCCGACTTCGACCAGGCAGAACCCCACCCCATGATTCAACTCGACCTCCCTCCTTTCAATCCGGTTGCCAACTCGACCCGCGCCACCACGCAGGTGCAGCGCTGGGCTATGACCTTGGGCCGCATCGTGCTGTGCTTCCCCGGCGTCAACTCGCTGACCAAGGCCACCATTTCCGAAGTCGTCGTCAAGATCGGCGCCCGCGTCATCTTCGGCCCCATCTCCGGCACCGAGCTGGACAAGCTCAACAAGTACCGAGGCATTTACGACCAGGCCGACCACCTGACCATTGACCTGACCGAACGCGACGGCCTCTCTGTGATCGCCAAAGAGATTGGCGGCATTGATCTGCCCGCGCTGGGCGATGAAGACGTGTTTGTCGAAGTGATGAACACCGCCGCATCCGGCACGCCGGCCCTGTACGCCTGGGGCGGTTTCACGGCCCTGCAATTCGACCCGGCCAAGCCCGCCTTTGACGGCCAATTGATCCACAAGGTTTTGTCCTATCAGATCCCATCCAGTGGCGGCACAAACGTCACCTGGATGCCTGACTTCAAGGGCGCGCTGATTAAGCGCATTCACTTCAGCTACGCCGGTACCGACTGGAGCGGCAGCACCAACGGCAACTTGCAGCGCGTGGAAGCGAAGAAGAACGGCACCGTGATCCACAGCCGCATTCAGTGCTTCAACCAGCGATTCATTCTGCAAGAGCAGAAGAAGGTGCCGCAGTCCAAGATGTACCACCTGGACTGGATCTACGACAACGTCAACAGCGCAGCGCTGGACACCCGAGACGCCCGCGCCCTGGAGTTCAATTTCATGCTGGGCGCTGGTGACACGATCAAGGCCATCGTTGAATGCCTGGATCTGCCGCGCAACCTGTGATGCCGAACAAAGACCGCGCTAGCCCCTTTTCTACTTAAGCAGCGCGGCACCCTGGCCCGGCGGGCACCAGTCTAAAAACGCCCGCCCCTTCTCTCTCAAGGCATCACATGGACGAAATTTACGAACAAATCCGGGCCATGGCCGACAGTGGTGGCAGCTACAGCGCCACCACGGCAACAGCACCGGCCCCGAGCGATTCGGGCTTAGCTTCCGGCCTGCTTCAGCAGGCCATGGCAATGGGCGGCAGCTATCTGAATCGCCGCCTCGATATCGACCTGGCCCAGCGCCTGGGCGGCGGTATGCCGCAGGTCTATCGAAACAGCAATCAAACGCCGATCTACGGCAACCAGGTGCAAGCCGACTTGACCACCCGAGGCGTGCAAGCCGTGGGCGGCATGCGCATGGGTGACATGCTGCCATTTCTCATTGGCGGCGTGATTCTTTTCATGGTGCTCAAGTAATGCCGGCTCAAGGTCAATCAGGCCTTGCCGCTGGCGCGCAGGCCGGCGCCGCCTTTGGCCCCTGGGGCGCTGCTATTGGAGGCGCCGCTGGTCTTGCCAGCGACATCGCCATGCAGCCCGATACCGGCATCAGCTCCAGCGGTGGCGGGCAATTCGATCTGCGCAGCTCGATGGACGGCAGCGGCTGGACGGTTTCGACCGGCAGCAGCAAGGCCCAAGGCTCTACCCGGCATGAGGTGAAAGAACCCAGCATGTTTGGCGGCGGTGGCTCTATGCCTGGCGTCAGCATGGCCGGCCTGAGCGGCAACCCTTTGATGCTGCTCCTATTGCTGGGCTTCGGTGCAGCGATATGGAAAAAGAAATGACCGTGCGCCTGGCTCAAGACCCGAGCCAGGCCATGCACTTTTTGGCGCGTGCCGAGCGGTGGGCCGTGGCGGGTGAATCCGCCACTGAGCTGGCCGCCGGTGAAGCGGTGTTTGAGCTGCTGGAAGGCGGGCGCCTGGTAGGCGCTTTCACGCTGGGCATTCATGACACCGCAGCCGGCCGCACCGTGCATTGCGGGGCCGCTGGAGGCCTGCCAGGCTTTGACCTGGTGGGCACCATGGCCCGATTCGCAGAGCACGAAGCCCGCCGCATCGGCGCGCGCCGCCTTATTTGCGAAACCAGCCGCCGGGGCCTTGTGCGCCGCCTGGTGCGCGAAGACTTCCGCACCTCCTACACCCTGACGAAAGACTTAGCCTGATGGGCGGAAAAAGCAATTCAACAGCCAGCAGCACAAGCAGCCAGTACTACGACAGCCGCAGCGTCGTGGATGCTGGCGGCGGCATTGTGGGCAATGGCAATAGCTGGGACCAGTCGCAAACCTTTGTGGACGCGACACAGCACCTCACCAGCAGCACCGACAACTCTATCCGCATGGAGGATCGGGCCGACCGGCGCGTCGATAACTCGATCCGTATGGATGACCGCTCCGACCGCCGCGTCGACAACAGCCAGCGGTTTGATGATCGCTCCGACCGCCGCGTCGATAACTCCGTTCACGACAGCTCAGACCGGCGCGTCGATAACTCGATCCGCATGGATGATCGCTCCGACCGGCGCGTCAACATATCCACATCGGACGGCGCCTTCGACGTGGTGCAGCGCATGGCCGACCAGGTCGGCAAGATGGGCCAGGCCCAGACCGAAGCCGCCCGCGATATCGCCCTAAAAGGCGCAGGCGCAGGCGATGAGGCTTTGAAGTTTGCCCGCCGATCGCAAGAGGACGCCGCCAGCTTCAACACCCGCGCCGCTGACCGTTCATTCGACCTGGCCGGCCAGGCGCAGAAGTTCGCGCAGAACGCCAGCGATTCAGCCCTGAGCTTTACCAAGGGCACCTTTGACGATGTGATGGCCATGGCGCAAGGCGTGGTCAAGCAAGCCGGCGCCAATGCCGCCAGCGCTGCTGATGTTGCTAAGGGCGCCTATGACTCTGCCGCCTCGACGGCGCAGGGCAACAAAACATTGATTTATGTCGCTATCGGCGCCGTCGTTCTCGTCGGTGGCCTGGTGGCCCTGAAAGCCTGACCCATGCTCCAAACTCTCAACTTTTCCGGCGCCCGCCAGGTCAACGCCAAGGCCTCCTTTTTCCGCTATGAGTCCGGCACTGCCGGCGGTGCGGATGAATCCATTCGAGTGCGGGCCGATGGCAACGATCTGGGCACCTTTCTGCCTGGCGACTATCTCAAGCTCCCGTTTGAGGCTTCGCGCTGGGAACTCACGCCATTGACTGCCTCGGCGGTGGGCGTGGTGCGCTTGGGCCTTGGTGAAGTCGGCAGCTCTCGCCTGGTGGGCAATGTGCGCGTTATCGACGGCGAGAGAGACAAAGTTGCGGCCGGCGTTTGCTATCGAGGCAGTTCGGCAGTTGCTGGCGCATCAAATGGGCCATTCATTCAAGTCAATAACCCCCCCGGCTCTTTGTTCAACCTTTTTGTTCAAGCAGTCCGCATGGGTTCATTGCAAGCCGATTCCTACGGCATCGGCACCTCGGCCAGTCAATTACCCAATCTTGTCGCCGGTGCAACGGCAAATTTGAACAGAAGCGGGCCCGCGTCAGCTGGGCAGATCCGCACCGATAACACCGGAACGGTACAGACCGCCACTAAGCAAATCGCGGCAGGTTATGTGCAGGCGTCTAGCGATTCAACAATTGTTTTTCCCCGGCCCTTATTGATCCGGCCGGGAGAGTCGGCTTATTGCTATTTACTCGGGCTGACAAACAACCTTCGAGCGACCTTTGAGTGGGAAGAATGGCCGATCTAAAAGCACCAGCCGCCGCGCTATTGCTTTTGGGCGCGGCCTATTACTACCGCCGCCAAATATCCAACCAGGCGCAAGAGCTGGGGATATTCGACCAGGTCGAAACCTCCGACCAGGTCGAACCAGAAAACACCGGCTCAACCTGGGCCGACGAAATCACCGCCACCTTGTTCGAAGCCAAAAACCTATTCGCACCGACACCCGCCGCCGGCATGAAAACCAGCGCCGCCGGCCTGGACCACATCGCCCAATTCGAAGGCCTGAGCCTCACGCCGTACCGCCTGGGCGATGGCGGCTACACGCTGGGCCGTGGCCGCTATTTCCCTGACAGTGGCCCGCGCCCGCCCGATCGCATCGACCTCGCCACCGCTGATGCGTGGTTTGCCGAGGACGTAGCCACCAAGGGCGAACGCTGGGTGAAGGCTTATGTGTCGGTGGATCTGACACAGCCGCAGTTTGATGCCCTGGTTTCCATGGCCTTCAACCTGAGCCCCAAGAGCTTCAAGACCATCGCTGACCAGGTCAACGCCGGCCAAGATCCAGAAGCCGCCGCGCTGCGCTTTGTGCGCGCCGGCACCAACCTGGAGCGAGGCCTCCGCCGCCGCAGATCTGCCGAGCTGGCCCTCTACCGAACCGACCCGAGCCTCTACGCATGAAGATCAACGCTGACTCCCTCTTGATCCTGGCCGCAGTGGGCGCCGCGGCTGCGATGCTGCTGGCGCCCAAAGCCGCTAAGGCGACCGCCGCCGTATTCACCAGCGCCCCTCGCGCCACCGGCTCCGCCGGCAGCGTCTGGGACAGCGCCGCCACAAGTCGATACCGCGACCAGCTGGCCCGCGAGCTGGGCGGCACCATGGGTGAGTTTTATATCTGATGAAGATCGACCCCATCGAAGCCCTGAAACTGGCCGCTGCTGGCCTCGCCGCCTGGATGGCATACAAAGCTATCACCAGCGGCGCCAAAGCCGCTGAAGCCGTGGGCGATGTGCTGACCCACCAGCTCAACCCGGCCAGCTCCGACAACCTGGTCAACCAGGCCTTGGAAGGGGCCGGCAGCTACCTGAGCGGCAATCCCAATTGGACGCTTGGAGGCTCCGTTTACGACCTCCTGCATGGTGATCCCTCAGACCCCACCAAAAACACGGCCATAGAGGCCATTAACCCCGCTGCGAGTGGCAACCTCATCAACCGAGGCGTCACCGCAGCAGGCCAAGCCGTTAGCGGCAATCAGTCTTGGAGCCTTGGAACTTGGCTCTATGACATCACCCACCCTTGAAACCATGAGCCAAGCAATCCTCGCCCACACCCTGGCCCGTAAGAGCCTGAGCCGCGTTATTCCGGCTATCGCCTCGCCCATCCGCAGCATGGGGGGCGCCCGATGACCTACATTTTGAAGCGCCTGGCCGAGCCCTCGAGCTGGGCTGGCCTGGCGGCAATCATCAGCGCAGCCGCCACCGCAGCCGCCACCAAAGACCCGCAAGCGATTGGCGCCCTGGCCGCAGGCCTGGCCGCGCTGCTCTTGCCGGAGGCCCGCAAGTGACGCCCGAGCTGCTGACCGTCCTCGGCCTTGGTGTGCCGGCCCTGGGCTTCCTAGCCCGCATCAGCACCCAACTGGGCCACCTGACCGCCGGCCATGAGCACCACGCCGGCCAGTTGGCCAACCACGAAACCCGCATCACAAAACTGGAGCAAGTGTGACCAAGCGCAAGACACCCCCACGCGGCAAGAATGGCCGCTTCAAGCGTAAGTGATAATCCCCGCGCCCCTGCACACCTGAAAAGGGCAGGGGCTTCGCTCTTTTCCACCGTTGATTTGTGACAAATTTGTGTAGTCTGCCGACCCTTTGACCAGGGAGACTAGACCAATGCTAATTGGCTATGCCCGTGTATCTACGGCAGAGCAAGACCCGGAAATGCAACTGCGAGCCCTTAAGGCCGCAGGCGTGCGCCGTGTTGTCCATGAGTACCGAAGCGGCGCCAGTGTGCGCCCCGAGCTGGATAAGCTCTTGACCAGGCTAAAGCCGGGTGACGTTCTCATGGTCTACAAAGTGGACCGCCTGGCGCGCAGCCTGGCGGATCTGTTGCGCGTGCTGGCCGAGGTGTCAGCAGCCGGCGCCAGCTTCAAAAGCCTTACCGAACCCATCGACACGACCACGCCAGCGGGCCGCATGCTGATTCAGTTGCTTGGATCTTTCGCGGAGTTCGAACGCGCCATCATCATCGAAAGATGCAGCGCAGGGCGCGCCGTGGCGGTGCAGAGGGGTGTGAGATTCGGCCGGCCTCGCGTGCTGACCGAATCGCAGATCGAAAAGGCTCAGTTGATGGATGCCGAAGGGTACACAGCGCCAGAGATAGCGCGTCGATACGGTTGCCACCCGGACACCGTGCGCCGCGCGCTGGGCCGGCGCGGAGCCCTGGTGTAGAACATGGCTAAACTCGTATGTTTTGCGGCGCAGCATTTCGTCCGCAGGCCTTTTCCGAAGCCTTTCTCCCAAGGAGACCCTGTCTTGTTGAAGCCCACGCTCAAGTCCCGCAAGCTGGCCAATGTCTGCTATGACATTCGCGGACCCGTGCTCGACAAGGCGCGGCAGATGGAGGAAGAAGGGCACAAGATCATCAAGCTGAACATCGGCAATATTGCTGCATTCGGCATTGAGCCGCCCGAAGAGATCGTGCAAGACATGATCCGCAATCTGCCTGCCGCGGCCGGCTACACCGACTCCAAGGGCTTGTTCGCGCCACGCAAAGCGGTGGTGCACTACTGCCAGGAAAAGAAGATTGCTGGCGTCACCATCGACGATGTTTACTTGGGCAATGGCGCTTCGGAATTGATCGTGATGGCGCTCAACGCCTTGCTCGATACCGGCGACGAGGTCTTGCTGCCTGCGCCTGACTACCCGCTCTACACCGCTGCGGTGGCCTTGTCGGGCGGCACGCCGGTGCACTATGTTTGCGACGAGCAAAGCGACTGGATGCCCGATATCGAGGACATCAAGCGCAAGATCACGCCCAACACCCGGGCCATCGTGGTCATCAACCCCAACAACCCGACCGGCGCGCTGTATCCCGACAGCGTGTTGCAAGAGATCGTCGAAGTGGCGCGTCAGCACCAGCTCATCATCATGGCCGATGAGATCTATGACAAAACGCTGTTCGACGGCAACACCCACACCAGCATTGCCTCTTTGGCCGACGATGTGCTGTGCCTGACCTTCAATGGCTTGTCCAAGAACTACCGCTCTTGCGGCTACCGCGCTGGTTGGATGGTGGTGTCGGGAGAGAAGCGCCACGCCAAGGACTACATCACCGGCCTGAATATGTTGGCCTCGATGCGCTTGTGCGCCAACACACCGGGTCAGCTGGCGATTCAAACCGCCCTGGGCGGCTATCAAAGCATCAAAGATTTGGTGGCGCCGACCGGGCGCCTGTGCCGCCAGCGCGACCTGGCCTATGACTTGCTGACGCAGATTCCTGGCGTGAGCGTGGTCAAGCCGAAAGCGGCGCTCTATATGTTCCCCCGCCTGGACCCGAAGATCTACCCGATCGAGGATGACCAGCAGTTCGCTTATGAGCTGCTGGCCGAGGAAAAGGTGCTGATCGTGCAAGGGACGGGCTTCAACTGGATCGCCCCCGATCATTTCCGACTGGTGTTCTTGCCCAACTCCGACGACCTGCAAGACGCGGTGGGTCGGATCGAGCGATTCTTGAGCCATTACCGCAAGCGCGCGGGCCGCTGAAGCAGCAGGCAAGTCACCCCAACCCTTTTGCGAATTCTGAAGAGAAGATGGAAGCCATGAAACCGATCAAAGTCGGCCTGCTGGGCCTGGGCACCGTGGGCAGCGGCACTTTCAATGTCTTGCGTCGCAACCAGACCGAGATCAAGGGCCGCGCCGGTCGTGGCATTGAAGTGGCCATGGTGTGCCGCCGCAATGTGGCGCTGGCCAAGCAGATCGTGGGCGACGCCGTACCGGTCACTGCCGACCCTTTTGAGATCATCCGCAACCCCGAGATCGACATCGTGGTTGAAACCATTGGCGGCTGTGATCTGGCCCGCACCCTGGTGCTGGAAGCCATTGCCCAGGGCAAGCATGTGGTCACCGCCAACAAGGCCTTGCTGGCGGTGCATGGCACCGAGATCTTTGCCGCTGCGCGCGACAAGGGCGTGATGGTGGCGTTTGAGGCGGCCGTCGCGGGTGGCATCCCCATCATCAAGGCCTTGCGCGAAGGCCTGACCGCCAACCGCATTGAGTGGATTGCCGGCATCATCAACGGCACCACCAACTTCATCTTGTCGGAGATGCGCAGCAAGGGCCTGGACTTTGGCACCGTGCTGAAAGAAGCCCAGCGCCTGGGCTATGCCGAGGCCGACCCGACATTTGATGTGGAGGGCGTGGACGCGGCGCACAAGCTGACCTTGATGAGCGCCATCGCCTTTGGCGTGCCGGTGCAGTTTGACAAAGCCCATGTGGAAGGCATCAGCCAGCTGCAAGCGGCGGACATCAAGTACGCCGAGCAGCTGGGCTATCGCATCAAGCTGCTGGGCCTGACCCGCCGCCGCGACAATGGCATTGAGCTGCGGGTGCACCCCACCTTGGTGCCCATGAGTCGCCTGATCGCCAATGTGGAGGGCGCCATGAATGCGGTGGTGGTGCAGGGCGATGCCGTGGGCACCACGCTGTATTACGGCAAGGGCGCCGGCGCCGAGCCTACGGCCTCGGCCGTGATTGCCGATCTGGTCGACATCACCCGTTTGCACACCGCCGACCCTGACCACCGCGTGCCGCATCTGGCCTTCCAACCCGATGCCATGAGCGACACCCCGGTGCTGGCCATGCAAGAGGTACAGACCAGCTTCTACCTGCGCCTGCGCGTGGCCGACGAGGCCGGTGTGCTGTCCAGCATCACCGCCATCCTGGCAGAGAGCGATATCTCCATCGACGCGGTGCTGCAGCGCGAGTCCAATGAGGGCGAGCGTCAGACCGATCTCATCATCCTGACCCACCAGACCCATGAAGGCGGCATGAACAAGGCTCTGGCCCGTATGCAGGGGCTGCCGACGGTGTTGGCGCCCATCGTGCGCCTGCGCAAGGAAGAGTTGGCATGATGGACCGATCCCACACAGCTCAGCCCCCAGCGGGCGCACAAAGTTCCCCTGACGCAGCCCAGCGGAAAGCTCGCTACATCAGCACCCGTGGCGACAAGACCGAGCGCCGCTTCTGCGAAATCCTGCTGGAAGGCCTGGCCCCCGATGGTGGCCTTTACCTGCCGGTGAGCTATCCGCAGATCGACGCCGCCAAGCTGGCGCGTTGGCGCGGCCTGAGCTATGCCGAGCTGGCGTTTGAGATTTTGTCGCTCTATATCGACGACATCCCGGCCGAAGACCTGCGTGCCATCACCCAGCGCACCTATACCGAAGCGGTGTTCGGCACGCCTGAGATCACGCCGCTCAAGACCCTGGAGCCTGGGCTGGCGCTGCAGGCCTTGTCCAACGGCCCGACCTTGGCCTTCAAAGACATGGCCATGCAGCTGCTGGGCCAGTTGTTCGAATACGAGTTGGCGCGGCGCGGCGAGACGCTCAACATCCTGGGCGCCACCTCGGGCGACACCGGCAGCGCGGCTGAGTACGCGATGCGCGGCAAGGCCGGTGTGAATGTATTCATGCTCAGCCCACATGGTCGCATGAGCCCCTTCCAGCAGGCGCAGATGTTCAGCCTGCAAGATGCCAACATCCACAACCTCGCCATCGAAGGCGTGTTTGACGATTGCCAAGACATCGTCAAGGCGGTGTCCAACGATCTGGACTTCAAGCGCAAGTACAAGATCGGCACCGTCAACTCGATCAACTGGGCGCGTTTGCTGGCTCAGGTGGTCTATTACTTTGCGGGTTACTTCCAAGCCACCCGGTCCAACGACGAAAAGATCAGCTTCACCGTGCCCTCGGGCAATTTCGGCAATGTCTGCGCCGGCCATGTGGCGCGCATGATGGGCTTGCCGATTGCGCATCTGGTGGTGGCCACCAATGAAAACGATGTGCTGGATGAGTTCTTCCGCACCGGCGTTTACCGGGTGCGCGGCAGTGCGGAAACGCATGAGACGTCCAGCCCCTCGATGGACATCTCCAAGGCCAGCAATTTCGAGCGCTTTGTGTTTGATTTGTTGGGCCGCGACGGCGCGCGGGTGAAGGCTTTTTTTGCTGATGCCCTCAACAGCCAGGGCCGCTTTGAGCTCAGCCCGGCTGAGCATGCGGCGATTGCGCCTTATGGCTTTCAGTCGGGCCGTAGCAGCCATGCCGATCGTTTGGCCACCATCCGCGCGACCTATCAGCGTTATGGCGTCATCGTGGACACCCATACCGCCGACGGCCTCAAAGTGGCGCAAGAAAAGCGCGAGCCGGGCGTGCCCATGCTGGTCTTGGAGACCGCGCTGCCGGCCAAGTTTGCCGCCACCATTGAAGAGGCCTTGCAAGTCACGCCGCCGCGTCCTGCGGGCTTGGAAAATATCGAGGCCTTGCCCAAGCGGGTCACGGTCTTGCCGGTTGATGTCGAGGCTGTGAAGTCATTCCTTGTCGCCCATGTCTGAAGCTGTTGTTGCACCGCGCGCGCCGCTGCAAAGTCTGGATGAGGCTTTGCAGCGGCTGTTGACGACTGTTGTGCCGCTGGGTCAAAGCGAAACTCTGGCCACCACCGACTGTTTGGGTCGGGTCTTGGCCGCCGATGTGGTGTCGGCGCTGGACGTGCCGCCGGCCGACAACACCAGCATGGATGGCTATGCGCTCTGTGCTGCCGATGTGAGCGAGGTGGGCCGTGTGCTGCCGGTGGCGCAGCGGGTGCCGGCCGGCGTGGTCGGCGCGCTTCACCAGCCCGGTACGGCCGCGCGCATCTTCACCGGCGCGCAGATCCCCATCGGTGCGGATGCGGTGGTGATGCAGGAGCAGTGCGAGGCTGCGCCCGGCGAAGGCCTGGGCAGTGTGCGCATCAATGCCGCAGTGCAAGCGGGGCAGTGGATTCGTCGTCGCGGCGAAGACGTGCAGCAAGGCAGCACCGTCTTGGCCGCCGGCGCTCGCTTGGATGCGGCCGCGCTGGGCCTGGCCGCCACGGTCGGCGCGGCACACTTGCAAGTGGCACGGCGCCCGCGCGTGGCGTTGTTTTCCACTGGCGATGAATTGGTGATGCCGGGTGAGCCGCTCAAGCCCGGCGCCATTTACAACTCCAACCGATTCACCTTGCGGGCCATGCTGCAAGGCTTGGGCTGCGAGGTGGTCGATCTGGGCATCGTGCCGGATCGTCTGGATGCCACCCGCGCCGCTTTGCGCGAGGCGGCCGCCAGCGCCGACCTGATCATCACCTCGGGCGGCGTGTCGGTGGGGGAGGAAGACCATCTGCGCCCCGCCGTGCAGGCCGAAGGGCAACTGGACTTGTGGCAGATCGCCATCAAGCCGGGCAAGCCTCTGGCCTTTGGTCGCGTCAATTCGGCGCAGGGCGGGGCATGGTTCATCGGGCTGCCGGGCAATCCGGTGTCCAGCTTTGTGACCTTTGCCTTGCTGGTGCGGCCGGTGATTCTGCGCCTGCAGGGCGCGAGCCGGCTGGCGCCACGCGGCATGATGCTGCGCGCTGACTTTGCCTGGCCCAAGCCGGATCGTCGTCGCGAGTTCTTGCGCGTGCGCCTGAACGAGGCGGGCGGGCTGGAGCTCTTCCCCAATCAAAGCTCCGGTGTGCTGACCTCTTGTGTTTGGGCCGACGGCCTGCTGGACAACCCCCCGGCTCAGACCATTGAACCCGGTCAGATGGTGCGTTATTTGCCGATGTCGGAATTGCTGCAATGAACAGGCCTGCATCCATTCAAGTCCAGCTGCGCTTCTTCGCTGCTCTGCGTGAGCGTTTGGGTGCTGCTGAAACCCTGCAGGTGCCAGTCGGCACCACGGTGGCTCAGTTGCGCGAGCTCTTGCAGCGCCGCTCGGCCGATCACGCCGAGCTCTTGGCGCCGGGGCGCGCAGTGCGCAGCGCTTTGAATCAACAGCTCTGCAAGGAAGACGCAGTGCTCAGCGAGGGCGCCGAAGTGGCGTTCTTTCCGCCCGTCACCGGCGGTTGAGATCCGGTGCAAGGCCTGCACCTCACAGCGGATTTGCGCGGTGTGCACGCCGAGCTGCCCTTGATGCGGGAGCCCGCCGCGCTGCGCGAGCTCTGCCTGAATGCCGTGCTTGAGGCCGGCTTGGGTGCCGTGGCCGAGCTGTTCCATCGCTTCGCACCCCTGCCGGGGCAGGCCGGTGGCGCAGACCAGTCCGGCATCACCGGCGTGGTCTTGCTGGCTGAATCGCATTTGGCGGTGCACACCTGGCCCGAGCTGGGCGGCGTGACTCTGGATGTCTATGTTTGCAATCTGGGCGCTGACAACAGTGCGCGTGCGCAGGCCTTGATGCAGCGCATGATCAGCGCCTTTTCGCCCGCCCAGGTGCAGCGCCAGGTTTTGCAGCGTGGCTTGACGCCGGAGGCTCAGCCCTAGTCAGGCTGGCCAACACCTGCTGCGCTGTGTCGCCCAGCAGGTAGCGCGCACCCGCGCCTCTTTGGGCCGCGCGGTCGCCGGGGTTGTAGAGCCTGCACTTGCTCAAAGACAGGCAGCCACAGCCAATGCAGGAGCTCAAGGTATCGCGCAACTGCGTCAGTGCCGAGATGCGTTGATCCAGCAAGGGCCGCCACGAGCGCGACAAGCGCTCCCAATCGGCCACTGTGGGCGTGCGGCCTTGCGGCAGCTGCGCCAAGGCTGCGCGAATATCGTCCAAGCTCAAGCCCACGGTTTGCGCCGCGCGAATAAAGGCCAGGCGGCGCAAATCGCTGCGCGCATAGTGGCGCCGGCCGCTGTCGCTGCGCAGGCTTTGCAAAAGCCCGGCATCTTCATAAAAGCGCAAGGTGCTGGCCGCGATGCCGCTGCGGCGTACCAGCTCGCCGATGGGTACCCGTTCAGTGGCGCTGGAGTGCGCCGCCTGCGTGGCTTGAGACGCCGATGCCGGGCCGAGAGGGGCTTTTGTCGCTTGCTTCATGGTGTGTCGATTGTGCTTGACTTCAAGTTCACTTGAACTTCCAGACTAGAGGCCTCGCAGCACTCAACACAGGATTTGACACTCATGAACCCGCCCATCTCCAACTTTGCGCAGATCCAGCCCGCCAGCGACTTGCAGGCTTGGTTGCAACGCAGTGCGAATTTCCCCTCCGAGTACGACGATCAGCTTAGCAGCCATCTGCCCATGGCTTTGCAAGCGCTGCACAGCTTGGGTGCCGATGAGGCACAGATGCAGGCTTTTTTTGATCACTATGTTCAGCGCTTCCAGGGGGACCATGCCGCGCCCGCGGTTCAGGACTTGCCTGATTGGCAGGCAGGGCTGGGCGATGTGGCGCGCATGGCTGATTTGCGCGCCAGCTTTGAGGCGCAGCTGGCAGCCCAAGGCGTCGATGAGGTGCTGCGGCGGGTGTTGCCGGTCTTGCTGCCGGGCCTCAGCGCTGCGGCGTTTCATGGGGCGATTCGTCTGGCCCATGCGCTGCAGGCCGGGGAGGGCGCTGGCGCCGCGCAGGGCAGTGCACACAGGGCCGAGTTGGCAGCCGCGCTGGCCTACTGGGCCAGCCGCTGGCAGCGTCTGCCCTCAGCGGGAGCCGCGCTGGCATCAGAGCCGCCGCTGAGCTTGGCGGAATGGTCGGATCGCCTTCAAGCGGGCAGTCGCGGCTGGCGCAGCGAGGCCCCGCTGATTTTTTTACGCATGAGTGAGGCCAGCGCATTGCCGCTCTACAAGGCGCTGGCGCCGCGTCTGCCTCCGCGGCAGTCCTTGCGCGAGTGCGTGGCCGATTTGGCTCAGCTCGCCTTGGGCTACTACCTGAGCAGCGCCAACTTCACCGTCTTGCACATGATCACCGGCTTGCGCGCCTTGCGGGTCTTGCTGCCTTGGCTGCCGCAAAATCTGCAGCAAGATCCTGCGGTGCAAACCTTGTTGGCCGAGGCTTTTGTGGCCGCTTATTTGGCCGGGCGCGTGCAACTGCGGCCTCAGCTGGCTTCATCCCCGTCGGCGCAGGCGCTTGACTGGCCCACGCTGATCCAGGCCGCCCGTCGCTCCACCGATGACCATGCCATCAAGCTTGTGCATGCCTGCCTGGAAGAGTGGCGTGTCTATGGGGATGACCGTTATTTGCGAGCCGCCGAGTTGGCTTTGGCTTGAGTTCAAGCGGGACACTGCGTGACTCCGCTGGCGCCGTTTTGAGAACAGGGGAAGCACTCGACAGGCAAATTCATCAAGCGCAAAGAAGATAAAAAAAGGGCCCATCGAGATGGGCCCTTTCGTCTTCATCAAGCTCGCAAGAATCAGAAGGCGTAGTTCACGCCCAGATTGAACTGGCTGATCTTCACTTTGAATTCATCTTTGCCCGAACCAATCTTGTTCTCGCCCAGGTAGCTGTACTCGGCGCGCGCGCTCAGGTTCTTGGTGAAGTGGTAGGCAGCGCCGACGCCGACCAGGAACTCATTGTTGTTCACCGAAACATCGGTTTTGTTGTAGGTCACATCCAAGGAGTTGCGACCATAGCCCAAACGGCCATAGGCGGAGAAGCCATTGGCGATGGGCAGGATGCCCAGCACCGAAGCCTGCACGGCATTGGCCGTCACCTTCGTGCCTTCGATCTTCCATTCGCCAAGGCGGCGAACTTGCAGCTCAAAGGCGACATAGTCGTTGAGGGTGTAGCCCAGCGTGGCGCCAAAGCTGGTCTTGTTTTCCGATTCACCGCCGGATTCAAATTTCGTGGAACCGATGTCGCCACCGACATACAGGCCTGCGTCAGCGGCAGAGGCGGTGGAGGCGATCACGGCCAGTGCGGCCAGAGCGATGATTTTTTTCATGGGTTGTACTTCTTCAATTGAGTGAACTCCTCCCTTTGAGGAGGCGCGCATCCTACCAAAGGGTTTTTACGGAGATGGCCGCGTGGCTGCAAAAAAGAGACAAGGCGATTCAGCGCCGAGCGGGCCCTTGAAGTTGGCTGCGAAGTCGGGTGGCCACCCGATGCCCGGCGTTGTAGGCCTCTTCAAACACCGAGTAGGCGGCCAAATCGCTGTGGGCGAAGTGAATGCCGTTTGGGGATTCAGCCAAGTGGGCCAAGGCGGGCGAGCCGCGCAAACCGGGCACTGGAATGCTCATCGCATGGCCCCAGCGCATCAGGTCGGCGCGCTGCAATTGCTGAAGCAAATCGGGGTGGGCGTCGCCCCATTGCTGCAGCAATTGCTGCAGCCAGAAGGTCCAGGGCTGTTGGTAGAGCGCCGCACGGCGCGCTTGAGGCAGCGCCCAGTAGGCCGTCAAGACCGTGGGGCCGGCTTGCGGCACCAAGCTTTGATGCATGGCGTCCACATAGCCCAGGCTTTGCGCGCCGTACATCACATTGTCCCAGGCGGGGCGAGCACCTTGGCGTTGCAGCAGCGGGCCCTTGACTTGCAAATTGGCCACCAGCCACGGGGCGTAGGCCATCTGGGTCGTGGCATCGTGCAGCGCGGGTGGCGCGGCCTCGCCCAACAATCGCTGTGCGATGAAGAGCGGCGTGGCCATGACCAGGGCCGAGGCGCGCCATTGTTCGGGGCTTTGGCTGGATTCATGCCAGACCTGGGCGTGGAACTCGTGCCGCTGCGGGCTTACCTTCAAGACCGTGCGTCCGCAGTGCACATGCTCGCCCAAGGCTTGCGCCATGCGACGCGTGAGCCAGGCATTGCCCTCGGGCCAAGTCAGCACGGCTTCTCGCTCGGCGCTGTCTTGCCAGCCCGGCGGGTGAAAGCCATGCCGGCTGGCAAAGTAGTGCAAGCCAGCCCAGGCCGACACCGTGCTCGCGTCGGCGCCAAAGTCATCGCGGCAGCAATAGTCCAGGTACCAGCGCAGCCCGGGGTCCTGCAGGCCTTGTCGGTTCAACCAGTGGGCAAAGGTCTGACCATCCAGGGCCGCGTGCTCAGCGCGCCAAGGCAGGCTGCGGCTGGGGATGGCAAAGCCCAAGTGCTGCTGGGCGTGGGCGACGGCCTGCGCGAACTTCAGGTACTGCGCTTGCGCTTGCGCGCTTTCGGCGGGCGGCAGCAAGCCCTCCAGCCATTGGCCTTGATAGAGCAAACGTTCTTGGGGGCTGTGGCAGAGGTGGCGCTCTTCATACACCGTGCGGCCCATGACTTGGCGTGACAGCCCCAGTTCCTCCAACAACTGGCTGACGGCCTGGGCATGGGGGCCGGGCAGCGGCAGGTAATGCGCCCCCAAGGGGCAGGCCATGCCGCCCATCTGGTGGCCGCGGCTGTTGCCGCCGGCTTGGTCTTCCAGTTCCAGCAAAGCGAAGTCGTCGATGCCCGCTTGCATCAGGCCGCGGGCGCAGGCCAAGCCCGCCACGCCGCCGCCGATGATCAAGACGCGGCAGCGCCGGATCGGCCCGCCTTGCAGCGCTGGCCCCTCGGGCGCGCCCTCACGCAAGCGATGGCCGCGCGCCACGGAGGCGCCCACCCAGCCCCCCGGCAGCGTGAGCTGCGGCGCCGCTCCCGGTGCCAACTTCGGTACTTCAGGGCTGCAAGCGCCGAGCAAGGCACTGCTGGCGCCGGCCTGCAAAAGTGCACGCCGCCTCATTCAGTGCACCTTGCCCCACTCGGCTTCAAACTCATGCACCAGTTGTTGGTTGGACAGGCGGTTCACACCGGTGGGCAAGCGTGCCATATCGGGCGGAAAGTTCATCAAGGCCGGCAAGCCGGCCAGGTCGAGGAACTTCAGGCCCGGCGGCAAGGCCTGTGGCATGGGCCAGGGGCGGCGGCCGGCCAGCACAAAACCCCACTCGCCAAAGCTGGGCACATGGGCGTGGTAGGGCTGGGTGCGCAGCCCCGCGGCCTCCAGGGTGCTCACCACCGTCCAAAAGCTGCGCCGCGCAATCAGGGGCGAGGTGGTCTGCACCACGGCAAAACCACCGGCCGCCAGATGCTGGTCCACCAGCTGGTAAAAGCTGGTGGTGTAGAGCTTGCCCAAGGCGAAGTTGCTGGGGTCGGGGAAGTCGATCACGATCACATCAAAGTAGGCGTCAGCCTGTTGCTCCAGCCATCCAAAGGCATCGGCATTGACGATCTTTAACTTCGGGCTCAGCAAGGCCTGGGCATTGAGCTGGCGAAGCAGCGGCATGCTGCTGAACAAGCGCGTCATGTGCGGGTCCAGCTCGACCAAGGTGATGGACTCGACGCTGGGGTATTTGAGAACCTCGCGCACCGCCATGCCATCGCCGCCGCCCAGCACCAAGACCTTTTTCGGCGCACCATGGCCGGCCATGGCGGGGTGCACCAGGGCCTCGTGATAGCGGTATTCGTCCTTGGAGTGGAATTGCAGATTGCCGTTCAAGAACAAGCGCACACCGCCATTGCCCTGGGTGAGCACCACGCGTTGATAGTCTGAGCTTTCGCGCAGCACGATGTGCTCGCCATAGAAACGGTCTTCCGCCCAGCTGGTCAGCCGATCGGCGCCCAGCAAGGCGGCCAGCAAGACCGCCGTCGTGCCTGCGCAGGCCCAGGCATGGCCGCGCCAAGCGCGCAGCTGCGGCCTGAAGAGCAACAAGGCCCAGACCGCCACCAAGGCGTTCAACAAACCAAAAAACAAGCCGGTGCGCACCAAGCCGAGATGCGGCACCAAGAGCAGCGGAAAGGCCAAGGCCACCACCAATGCCCCCAGGTAGTCAAAGGTCAGCACCTGCGAAACCAAGTCGCCCAGCGCATAGCGTTGGCTGAATTGCTTTTTGAGAATGCGCATGACCAGCGGAATCTCCAACCCCACCAAGGCGCCCACCAGCAGCACCAAGCCATACAGCAGCACCCGAAAGGCCGCCAACTGGCCCGGCGGCAGCAGGCTGTGGGCCATGAAGAGCGCCGCCGGCATCAAGCCGCCCACCAGCCCCACCAAGAGTTCGATCTTCAAGAACTGCGCCACCAGCTGCCGCTTCAGATAGCGGCTCAGCCAGGAGCCCAAGCCCATGGCGAAGAGATAGCTGCCGATGATGGTGGAGAACTGCAGCACCGAGTCGCCCAGCAAGTAACTGGCCAGGGCGCCGGCGCACAGCTCATACACCAAGCCGCAGGCGGCCACCACGAACACGCTGGCCAGCAGCAGCAACTCATGCAGGGAGACGCGCGCCTTGGGGTCGACGGCAAGGTCGACTTCAGAGGGGTTGGAAGAAGAGGCCGAAGAAGAGGCCGAAGAAGAGGCCGAAGAAGAGGGAGTGCTCATGGGGTCAGCAGTATCGGGCCCGACATGGGCAGGAGGGGCGAGCCTTCTGCGCGGGGCGCCGAGCTTTGCCAAAATACGGCCCGATTTTTTTGTTCAAACCCCGGTCTTTTCCATGAGTCAGGAACACTCACCGACCTCCAATCCTTGCCAACAATGTGGCGCATGTTGCGCTCATTTCAGAGTGTCTTTTTACTGGGCCGATGCGCCCGACATGCCTTCGGCCCTGACGGAGCGCCTGAGCCCGCATCTGGCTTGTATGGCCGGCACCAGCCAAACCCGACCGCGTTGCCAAGGGCTGCAGGGCGAAGTTGGGCAAGCGGTCCGTTGCAGTGTCTACGCCGCCCGGCCCAGCGCCTGCCGCCAGGTGCAGGCCGGCGACGAGAAATGCCAGCGGGCACGGCGTGCGCATGGTTTGCCGGCACTGCCTTCTATTCAATCGTTCGCTCAACCATGAATCGCCGCCGCGACGATTTGGCCTATGGAGATGCACATGGCGGCGACGACGATGGCCAGGGCGAGGTTTTTTTCTTCGACGATTTGTTCCCAGAGCTTGTAGGGCGTGAGCTTGTCGATGATGACAAAGCTGATCCAGAACACCAAAACGCCAATCACGGCGTAGAGGATGGAGCCCAGCACGATGGCGGGGCGCAGGGTTTCAAATCCAGTCATCGAGATCTCCTTGAAGAGGAAGGTCGCTGAAGCCAAGCCGGGTTTGGCAAGCGCGGTGGCCTGTCATTTGTGGCCGCCTCCGCTGCTGCCCGCGCCGCCATAGGAGCCGCCGTAAGCGCCCCCAGAACCGCCGCTGTGGATGCGGCCGCCGCCGCTGCGCTTGCATTGCGTGTACTCCGCACTGCTTTCACCAAAGCTGTCTTTGTAGCGCTGGCAGTCGTCTTCGCTGCAAGACTTCAGCAGCAAAAACAGCAGGGCCAAAAAGAAAAGGCAGAGCACCACATTGCGCAAGACATGCGGGTCGCTGCCGTTCAGGCTCAGCAGCGGCGTGTCGCGCGTCAAGGCCGCTCGCTGCTCGGGCTCTAAGCGAAAGGCCTGCGCGACTTCGCTGGCGGGCAAGCGGCGGCCCAAGCTCCAGGTGATTTCATGCGCGGTTTGCTCGCGGCTGAGCACGGCGCCGGCTTTGCCCGAGGCGCTTTCATAGTCGGTCACTTGCGCGACCTGGTCTTGCTGCACCTGCCAGTAAAACTCGCCCAGCACATGGGTCACTTTGGCGGCGTAATGCCAGCGTTGTTTGAAACGCTGCCCCTGCCATTGCAGCGTGGCGCCCGAGCCCTGGGGCGTGCCGGTGAGGGTGCGCACCAAGCTCCAGCCTTCCTCGGTGTCGACCAAAAAGGCAAAGCCTTCGCGCTGGTTGAACAAAAGGTACTCGCGCCAAAAGCTCTGTTCGTCGTCGCTGCCCGGTTCGGGCAGATCGCAGCGCTCTTGATAGCCCACCACCTGCCAAGGCAGGCGCGGCTGGTCGGGCTGCAAGGCCAGCACGCCGCTGCGGCCCAAGGGGATTTGTGGCTCATGGCCGGCACTTGCGTACGTGGCCTGCGCGAAATGGTGCAAGGCCTCACCGTCCGTGGGGCTCAGGTCCACCACTGCGCGGCATTGCGCGCAGACGATGCTGCGTGAGTTGTTCAGCTTGGGCGCCAGCGCGGCACCGCAGTTGGGGCAGCTCAGGCCGCGTGCGGCCAGGGTGGCGTCTTTGGATTCACGCAGCCCCTGCAGGTCCAAGTCTGCCATTCGAACCGGCCGGCCCAGAGACCACTGAGGGTTGGGGCCAGCGCTGTAGTCCAAGCTGCCGACTTCGTTCTGCGCGTTTCGCAGCTCGGCCAAGCAAAAGGGCGCATTCAGCACGGGGGCATGCGGCAACTCGCCCTGAGCTGCCAAGACCCGGCTCTGACTCAGCGCGCTGACCTGCCAGCTCTGCCCCGCCAGCAGGACGCGATCGCCCAAGACCAGCTGCTCCGCGCGGGGCGCAGGTTCGGTCAAAGGTGTTTCGAAGCTGATGACAAACTGCCCGTTGTCTTCGGCCAGCCAAGCGCTGCGGCCGGCGTCGAACACGGCATGCCATTCATTCCATGTGGCGGCGGGGTTGCTGCTGTCTAGGGCGTCCCCGTTGGCCAACTGCAAGCGCCCGAGCACCGTGAAGGCCTCGCCCGCATAGCGCCCTCTGGCGCCCAGTTGCAGCGGCGAGTAGTCCTCCAGCAGTTCGGCACTGATGCCGATTTTGCGCAGCGCATCGCCCTCCCGCAGCAGGGTGCTGCGGCAGAAGGAACAAACGGCGCTGGCGCTGGCGGCGGAGGCGAACTCCAGCGGCGCGCCGCAGTTGGGGCACGCAGCATGCCAGCGGCGCTGTGGGGCAGCTTGCTCGGTCAAAGGGGGCTCAGCCCAGCTTCTTCAGCAGTTCGGCTTTTTTGCTGGCGAACTCTTCGTCGGTGAGGATGCCCTTGGTCCGCAGGTCGCCCAGCTTTTCCAGCAAGGCCATGATGTCCTCGGCGCTTGCGGCTGTATTGCCCGCCGCGCTGCCCGCCGGGGCGGCCGCAAGGGCTTGAGGCGCGCCAGCCAAGGAGGTTTGCAGCTGCTGGGCCAGCACCTGGCCCATGGCCAAGCCTGCGCCCAAACCCATGGCGTCGCCGGCCACGCCGCTCGCTCCGCCTTGGCCCACGCCTTCGGCCAGCTTCGGGATTGCTTGCGCGGTTTGGTACTGCATGAACTGACCCATGTTCTGGCCAATCATGCCCATGCCAATTTTTTGATCGAGGATCTTTTGCAACTCGTCCGGCAGCGAGACGTTTTGCAGAGTCACGGCTTCGAGCTGCAGGCCGATCTTGGCGAAGTCGGGTGCCGTGGCCACTTGCAATTGGCGCGCAAACTCAATTTGGTTGGCGGCCAAATCCAAGAAGGGAATGCCGCTTTGCGCCACCGCATCGCTGATGTGCTGCAGCATCAAGCCGCGCAACTGGCCCTCAAGATCGGCGACGCTGTAAAGCTCCCGGGTGCCGGAGACTTCGGTGTGGAAGCGCTTGGGGTCGGCAATGCGATAGGCAAAGTTGCCAAAGGCGCGCAGTCGCACGGCGCCAAAGTCTTTGTCGCGGATGGTGATGGGCTGCTGGGTGCCCCAGCGCTGGTCCAGCTGCTGGCGGGTGCTGAAGAAATAGACATCGCTTTTGAAGGGCGACTCAAAGAGCTTGTCCCAGTTCTTCAAATAGGTCAGCACCGGCAGGGTTTGCGTCGTCAGCTTGTAAGTGCCAGGGCCAAACACATCGGCCACCGTGCCCTCGTTGACGAAGACCGCCATTTGCGACTCGCGCACGGTCAGCGAGGCGCCGTTTTGGATTTCCATCTCGGCCATGGGGAAGCGCCAAGCCAGCGTGCCTTGCTCGTCTTCGGTCCACTGAAGAATGTCTATGAACTGCTTCTTGATGAAATTCATCAGGCCCATGGCAGCGTCTCCTCGCAAATAGTCGGTCGGCATGTTACGGAACTTTACTCAGTGCGACCCTGGCGCGAGTATCGGTGCCCGGGCGCGCGCTTTTGCCGCTGCGGCATGGGTCATATTCACGCTCGGTGACACAATCCGCCCCATGAAGAACAGCATGCCCCGCGTCAGCATTCAGCCCCATGATTTCAATCTCGCCAGCGAGACCGAGGCCCTGCGCGCCGGGGACGGCGGTGTGGGCGCGGTGGTGGCGTTTGTGGGCACGGTGCGCGATGCCAGCCACGGTCAAAGCGTCACCGCCATGGAGTTGGAGCATTACCCCGGCATGACCGAGGCGGCCATCGAGGCCATGATTGATGCGGCGTTTGCCCGCTTTGATATTCGCGCCGCTCGGGTCATCCATCGCGTGGGCCTGCTGCAGGCTTGTGAGCAAATCGTTCTGGTGCTGGTGGCGTCGGCGCACCGTGGCCAGGCCTTTCAGGCCTGCGAGTTTTTGATGGACTATTTGAAGACCCAAGCCCCGTTCTGGAAGAAGGAAAGCACGCCGACGGGCGCCCAGTGGGTGGACGCGCGGGTGGCGGACGACGAGGCCTTGGCGCGCTGGGGCTTGGCCTCACACAATGCCAGCGAAGGGCAGGGCCAGCCATGAGCTGGATTTGGCCGCAAGCGGCGGCAGTGGCGGGCGGCGCGGCGCTGGGGGCGCTGGCGCGTTGGGGATCGGGGCTGTGGCTCAATGGCAGCTACGCCGGCTTCCCGCTGGGCACGCTGCTCGTCAATGTGGTCGGCGGGTTCTTGATCGGCTTGGCCCTTGAAGGCTTTGGCCGCTTCCCGAACGAGTTGCTGCGCCTCTTGCTGGTCACCGGCTTCTTGGGAGGCTTGACCACCTTCTCGGCCTTTTCGGCGGAGTCTTTGACGCTGTTGCAGCGCCAGCAATACGGCTTGGCTTTGGCCCATGCGGGCCTGCATGTGCTGGGCGCGCTGGCATCCGCCGCCGTGGGCATGCGGCTGATGCAGTTGTTGCTGGATTGAACTTATCCGCCGATGCGGCGTGATTGGCGTGCACGCAAGGCCGGCAGCAAGAGCAAGCCCCCAATCAGCAAAGCGGCGCTGCCGGGTTCGGGCACGGCCGCGGCCATGCCCAGCTGCAGGTTTTGCAGCGAGGGGAAGACCGGCAAATTGCTGTTGGACACCGAAATGTCCAGGCTCAGCAAGCCGCTGCTGCTGACAAAGCCCAAGAAGCCGATGCTGGAAGCGCCGCTCAGGTCCAGCTCTTGCGTGCTGCTGCCGCCTTGGGCGTCGGTCAGCGTCAGGGTCAAGCGGGCGTCGGGCCAAGCGTCGCCGCTGTAGGTGGTGGCCAAGAAGCTACCGCCAATGGCGCGCAAGGGGCTGGCAAAGCCGTCCAAGACCAAGTGGGCGCCCTGGCGATTGCTGCCCAGCCACACGGCGCCGGCCTCGCCGGGTGTGGCGTAGAGCTGGTTCTCCAGCCCGTCCAGGGCGCTGATGCGATAAGCGTGCGCGCCGGCTTGGCGCAGCAAGGGGCCGTCCAAGGCTTCGTTGAGGCTGAGGTCGAGAAAGCTGTCCGTGCCCAGCTGGGCGCTGGCGGCCTCAAAAGCGCTTTGGGTGGTGAAGACTTGGACGCCGGCTTGAGCGGCCAAGCTGCTCAAGACCGTGGTGGCCAGGCTGGTGATCAGGGTGCGAAGTTTCATGGTGTGTGAATGAAGTGTTAGGGCGTGTGTGTGCAGCCCTCGGCCTTCAGCGGCGGAGGGCTGCGCGGGTCGTCAAGGCTGCATTACCAGCTCGTTGCTGCGGCCTTGGGTTTGCGGGCTCTTGCGGGCGCTGCCGGCCGGGAAGGGCAGTTCGCTGAACATGCCGCGCAAGGTGGCGCCGGCAAAGCCGCTGCGGGGCACCACGGTCACATAGCTCCAGCCGCCCGGGCCAGTGGGCAACGCAACGCTGACTTTTTCACCATGGCTGCTGGCCATCACGTCATAGCTGCTGGGGCTGGCCCAGCCGGAGGCGCGGGCGTAGATGTCGGCGCTGCCGTTCATTTGGCTGAGGGTGAACAGGGTTTGCGGCCAGCTGCTGGCGGAGATGTAGAACTGCATCAGGCCTCCCGGCAGCAGGGTCTTGGCGCAACCATTGGCCAAGCGGCTGGCGGCACCGAGTTTGCATTCGCCCAGGGCCACTGGGGTGAGCAAGGGCAGGGTGCCGGGACGCAGGCTCTGGCAACGCGGCGAGTCGATCTTGCCGCCGCCCACGCATTCGCTGAGCCATTGCGAGAAGTCGGCGTCCAGGCTCTTGCCGATGTCGCTGATCTGCTGGCTGTAGCCCGCGTAGTCGCCGGCCCGCATCAGCGGCAGGAAGCCGCGGTCCTTTTCGGGCTGGCGCTCCAGCATGTAGCGCACCGCCAGATAGCCCCAGTTGTAGACGCGGGTCTGGCCGCTGCTGTAGGTGTTCTTCAGCACGGTGCTCAAGGCCTCAGGCGCGGTCTGGGCGCGTGAGGTGGCATCGGCGTAGTAGGCGCGGCGGTAGCTGTAGGACACATACTCGGCCAGCCCCTCGATCCACCACACGGCCGAGTTGGCGATGCCGTTTGCGCCCAGCTCCAGCGGGTAGTCCCAGAAGGCGCCGCGCAGGTTGTAGCGGCCATCCAAATAATGGGTGAACTCGTGGTTCAGGTTCCAGATTTCGAAGTCGCTCAGCCAATCGGCGCGGTAGGCCAAAAAGCGTGCCTGGTTGTTGGGGTCGGCCGGGTCGCCTTCCAAATACATGCCGCCGTTGTTGGTGCTGTTGCCGAACAGATAGCCGGAGAAGCGGCTGTACTGGTCGTAGTTGTCGAACACCACCACTTCCAAACGGCTGTTGTGGTCGTCGGGCACGGCTTGCTCGGACTGCGTGCCCATCAATCCGTGGAAATAGCCGGTTTGTTGGCTGATGCTGCTGCAGGTACTGTCGAGCTGGGCCGGCGTCATGGCCTGGGCGCGAATCACATACTGGCTGCCGCAGCTGTAGCGAATCGGCAGCTTGAGCTGCGCAATCGTGGCGTAGCCATCGCAGGTGCCATAGGCGCTGCAGTGATCGGGGTCGTATTGGTCCACCATGGCGGCGGCGCGCATCCAGACCTCCACCGTGGCGTCTTGTTGGACCGGGAAGTTCGCCATCTGGCTCACCCCCAGGGCGCGCACCGCGTCCTGCAGTGCGGGGTATTGCACAAAGCGAATCATCTCGCCCATGGCATTGGCCAGGTGATAGCCCTCTTTACTGCCCGCCAGCGAGAGATTGCGGGTCAGAAAGTCATTCAGGGTCTGCGCATAGTCGAGTTTGTTGGCGACGGCGGCGCGGTAATCGGCTTGGTATTCGCCGTAGTACATCACGTTCATCGCGCCCAAGATGGCCTCATTGGTCCAGTAGCCGATCTTGGGGGTGGCGGGCTGCACCTGGTTCAGCCAACGCTGCGCCACCGGCGCATAGGCCTTGGCAAAGCCTGCAGGCACGGTCTTGAAGAACTCGCTGACGAAGTAGGCGTTGTCTTCGGTTTGATCCATGAAGCGCGGCGCGTTGGCCAACTGCATCAAGGCCGACAACGCCGTGTTCATCATGGTGCGGCTGCCGGCCGGGATGCCATTGGAGGCGTCGCCGTAGACGGACAGATAACTCCAATATCCCGCGGTGCGCAGATAAGACAGCAGGTTCATCGCCTTGTTGCTGTCATTGCCCGGGTATTGCGCGGCGCGTGCTTTGAGCGCCTTGGAGACGGTGATGATGTTGGCATCGGAAAACACCGTGCGGTAGTCGGTGGCGCTGCCGTAGTAGAGCTGGTACATGCAGCCGCGCAGATCGGCTGCGTCGATGAAGCTGATCAGGGCAGCGCCACTCTTGCCGACGAAGTCTTGCCCGCTGCAGGCCGCACCGGCGCTGGCCGTTTTGAGCGCGCTCGGGGCGCCTTCGCTCACGCGTGGGTTTTGCACCCGCAAGGCGGCCTGTGCCCAAGCGGGGCGCTGTTCGTAGGGGCGCTCGATGTGCGGCTCACCCAAGCGCTGTTGGTAGGGCACGGGGTCGTCAGTGCGGCGCGGCGGCAGATGCGCGGGGTGCAGCGCAAGCTTGCTCGTGTGTGCGCCAACTTGCGCATTGCCGGGGTCATTGGGCCGCTGCTGGTGCCGCTGCAGTTCGCGCTGCACCTGGGCTTGCTCGGCGCTGAGTTGTCGCGCCACTTGGGCCTGCGCTGGGCTGCTGAGTGCGGCCGTCAGGGCCATCAAGGACACCAGGGCCAGTGCTTTCACTGGGGTTTGGGCTTGCGGGGCTTTGCCACGCCTGGGCGTTTGGGGCGCGCGACTTGGCGCCCCCTCGGTATGCGAAGACATCGGTCCATCCTCCTGTGCTTGGCGTGAGCAACAGGCTCCGCCTAGGCTGCGCATTAGAGAATGTTTTTGAAATGAATACGATAAATATATTGACGAAATATGGAAACTACTGATGGGGTTAGTCTGGAGTGCGCAGAGCCGCGAATATGGGGATGGCCGCAAGCCAAGGTGCTGGGTGTGCGGCTGGCTTTGGCCGGTGTATGAAGGCGCGTTTGTCGTGCAGTGCCGAAGCGCTGAATTTGAGCCTTGCAAAAAGCGGAGCAAGGCGGCGCTTCTTGAGCCAGATCAAGCTGCCAGGGCAGCTGTTGGCGATAGCGTTGAAGCATCGGCCACTTGGCCGCAGCAAGGTTCAAGCGCGCTGACCGGAGGGATGCGTCGCCACGGAGGCTCAGGGGAGTGATTCGGCGCACAAGCCTTCGCGTTGCCGCTCTTGAAAGCCTGAGGCAGAGCCTCACTTCGGTCTTGTCTACGGAGGATTCACGTCATGCGACCCGACAAATTCACCACCCGTTTCCAAGAAGCTCTGGCCGAGGCCCAGAGCATGGCCGTCACACGCGACAACCCCTATATCGAGCCGGCGCACCTGCTGCTGGCCATGTTGGCGCAGGACGATGGCCCCAAGGCCTTGATGGAGCGAGCCGGAGTCAAGACGCCCGCGCTCAAGACCGCGCTGGACAGCATCGTGGCCGGCTTGCCTCAGGTGCAGGGCGAAGGCCAGCAAGTGGGCGCAGGTCGTGACTTGGTGTCTTTGCTGCAGGCAGCGGAGAAAGAAGCGGCCAAGCGCGGCGACCACTTCATCGCCAGCGAGATGTTTTTGCTGGCTTTGTGCGACGCCAAGACCGATTTGGCCGGCATCGTGCGCGGCCATGGTTTGAGCCGCAAGGCGCTGGAAGCGGCCATCGAGGCCGTGCGTGGGGGACAGAAAGTGGACAGTCAAGAATCCGAGGGCAACCGTGAAGCCCTGAAGAAATACACGCTGGACCTGACCGAGCGGGCCCGCGACGGCAAGCTCGACCCGGTGATCGGCCGCGATGACGAGATCCGCCGCGCCATCCAGGTGCTGCAGCGCCGTTCCAAAAACAACCCGGTGCTGATCGGCGAGCCCGGCGTGGGCAAGACCGCCATTGTCGAAGGCCTGGCGCAGCGCATCGTCAACGGCGAAGTGCCTGATTCACTGAAGAACAAGCGGGTGCTGGTGCTGGACATGGCCTTGCTGCTGGCCGGTGCCAAGTACCGGGGCGACTTTGAAGAACGCCTGAAGTCGGTGCTCAAGGAAGTGGCGCAAGACGAAGGGCAGACCATTCTCTTCATCGACGAGATCCACACCATGGTGGGCGCCGGCAAGGCCGAAGGGGCCATCGATGCCGGCAATATGCTCAAGCCCGCCTTGGCGCGTGGCGAGTTGCACTGCATCGGCGCGACCACGCTGGACGAATACCGCAAGTACGTCGAAAAAGACGCCGCGCTGGAGCGCCGCTTCCAAAAGGTGATGGTGGACGAGCCCACCGTCGAGGCCACCATTGCCATCTTGCGCGGCTTGCAAGAGAAGTACGAGGTGCACCATGGCGTGGAGATCACCGACCCGGCCATCATTGCCGCAGCCGAACTGAGCCACCGCTACATCACCGACCGCTTCTTGCCCGACAAAGCCATCGACCTCATCGACGAGGCCGCCGCCAAGATCAAGATCGAGATCGACTCCAAGCCCGAGGTGATGGACAAGCTCGACCGCCGCATGATCCAGCTCAAGATCGAACGCGAGGCGGTGCGCCGCGAAAAGGACGAGGGCTCGATCAAGCGCTTTGAGCTGATCGAGGAAGAGCTGCTCAAGCTGCAACGCGAGTACAACGATCTGGAAGAAATCTGGACCGCTGAGAAAGCCCAAGCCCAGGGCAGCGCCCAGGTCAAAGAAGAGATCGATCGCCTCAAGCAGCAGATCGAAGAGCTCACCCGCAAGGGCGACTTCAACAAGGTGGCCGAGCTGCAATACGGCAAGCTGCCGGGCTTGGAGAAATCGCTGAAAGAGGCGCAGGCCAAGGAAGCGGGCAAGGCAGGCAAAGCGGGTGAAGTCGGCGCCAAGCCCAGCCTCTTGCGCACCATGGTGGGCGCGGAAGAAATTGCCGAGGTGGTAGCCCGCGCCACCGGCATCCCGGTGGCCAAGCTGATGCAGGGCGAGCGAGACAAGCTCTTGCAAATGGAAGACAAGCTGCACCAGCGTGTGGTCGGCCAAGACGAGGCCATCACCGCCGTGGCCGACGCCATCCGCCGCTCGCGCGCCGGTTTGTCGGACCCCAACCGTCCGCTGGGCAGCTTCCTCTTCCTGGGCCCCACCGGCGTGGGCAAGACCGAGCTCTGCAAAGCCCTGGCCGGCTTTTTGTTCGACAGCGAGGAGCACCTGATCCGCATGGACATGAGCGAGTTCATGGAGAAGCACTCGGTGTCACGCCTGATCGGCGCGCCTCCGGGCTATGTGGGCTATGACGAAGGCGGCTATTTGACCGAGGCCGTGCGTCGCAAGCCTTATAGCGTGCTGCTGCTGGACGAGGTCGAGAAGGCGCACCCCGATGTCTTCAATGTGCTGCTGCAGGTCTTGGACGACGGGCGCTTGACCGATGGCCAAGGCCGCACGGTGGACTTCAAGAACACCGTCATCGTCATGACCAGCAACCTCGGATCTCAGCAGATCATGGCCTTGGCGGGTGAGTCCAGCGAGGTCATCAAGGACGCGGTCTGGGGCGAGGTCAAGGCGCATTTCCGTCCGGAGTTTTTGAACCGCATCGATGAGACCGTGGTCTTCCACGCGCTGGACGCCAAGCACATCGCCTCGATTGCCAAGATCCAGCTGCAGACCCTGGAGCAGCGCCTGGAAAAACTGGAGATGAAGCTCGACGTCAGCGAGGCCGCGCTGGCCGAGTTGGCCAAGGTCGGCTTCGACCCCGTGTTTGGTGCCCGTCCGCTCAAGCGCGCCATTCAGCAACGGGTGGAGAACCCGCTGTCCAAGCTGATTTTGCAAGGCTGCTTTGGACCCAAGGATGTGATCCCGGTCGATGTGCTGGACGGCGAGTTCAGCTTCGGGCGCGTGGTGCATTGAACGCCGCCTTGTGATGGCGTAACGCCAGCCGTGGCCGATCAGGCTGCGGCCGGCGTTTTTGCTTGCAGCATTGGTCCGCGGGCGAAAGCCGGGGGAAACACGTGCTTGGCGCGAGGGTGTGATGCCTCCAGAATGCGCTCGGACCTTGGGTCTGAACTGCGGAGGCTGAGATGAATCGATGGCTGAATCGTGGGCTGTGGCTGCTGCTGCTGCTCGTGGTGCTGGGGCTGGCGGCCCTGGTGGCCAGCGCTTTGTTCTTGGGGGAGCAGCGCGCCAAACGTCGGCTCGATATCCAGGTCCAGCCGGTAGCCCTGCGCAGCGATGCCGAGGCCTTGGCGCGTGGCCGCTATCTCTATGGCTCGCGGGGCTGTGTGGACTGTCATGGCGCGCAGGGCCAAGGGGCCACGCTGGCCGATGATGGCAAGGGCCTGAAGCTGGCTGGCCCCAACCTCACCCGCGGCAATCCGGTGCTGGCGGGTTACCAGCCGCAGGACTGGGTGCGCAGCATTCGTCATGGTGTGGGTCGGGACGGTCGCGCCCTGCGCCTGATGCCCAGCGAGGACTACAACCGTTTGACCGATGGCGATCTGGCCAGTTTGGTGGCCTATGTGCAGCAACTGCCCGCGCAGCCCGGCAACGAGCAGGGGGTGGTGCAATTGCCGCTGCCGGGGCGGGTGATGTATGGCTTGGGTCAGATCCCTGAGGCGGCCTACAAGATCGATCACAGCCTGCCGCCGTCGCAGCCGGTGCCGGAAGCGGTGACGGTGGAGCATGGGGCCTATATCGCCCAGATGTGCGTGGGTTGCCATGGGGTGGGCTTGCGCGGTGGTCGCATCGTCGGTGCGCCGCCCGACTGGCCGGCCGCCGCCCGCTTGGCGCCGGGCGAAGGCAGCGTGATGCCGCGCTACCCACAGGCTGAAACCTTTGTGGCCATGATGCGCAGCGGCAAGCGCGAAGACGGCAGCGCCATCGGCGTGATGCCATTCTCTTCGCTCAAGACCATGAACGACACCGATTTGCGCGCGCTGCACCTGTATCTGAAGCAGCTCGGCGCGACCTGAGCGCGGGCGACCCGGCGCTGCCCGCGGCGCGACCCGTCCCAAAACTGGGATAGAGCGAGCTGAGCGCGTCCCGATTTCGCGCCGAGACCGCGTGAAATCGAAGGGCACTGGATCGAAGGGCAATGGGCGCGCCGCAGGCTGATGCTGCGGGCAAGAGCGGCCAACGTCATGCCGGCAAGGGCTTGGCACGCATCCTGCATTGATTGCGGGCATGGACCTGCCCCGAACCCTCACTTCCAGACAGCGCTGGTGGCGCCTTGCGGCTCGCCCGGCGCTGGGCTTGCTGCTGGTGCTGCTCTTGGTGGGCGGCTTGCTGGCCTTGCGGCTGCGCGCCGAACCGGCGGAGCTGACCGTCTCAGCGCGTGGCTTGAACTTTGCCCAAGTCGAGCGAGGCCCACTGGCGCTGGACGTGCGCGGCAGTGGGGTGCTGGTGCCCAGCGAGTTGCGTTGGGTCGCGGCGCAGAGCGAGGCGCGGGTCGAGAAGCTGCTGGCCCAAGCCGGCAGTCAGCTGAAACAGGGCGAGTTGTTGATGGTGCTCAACAATCCGCAATTGCTGCAACGCGCCCAGGAAAGTCGCTGGCAGTGGGAACAAGCGCAGGCCGAGCTGCAGGCGCTGCAGGCCAGCTTGGACAGCCAAGTCATGAGCGCCCAGGCAGCGGTGCAGCGCGCCGAGTTCAATGCCCGCAGTGCCGAGCTGCAATGGCAGGCCGACCAGGAATTGCTGAAGGACGGCATGGTCTCCAAGCTCGCCTTCCAGCGCAGCCGCTTCAGCGTGGAGCAGGCCGGCCAAACCCTGCAGCTCGAACGTGCGCTGCTTCAGCAGCACCGCGCCGCCAAGCAAGCGCAGTTGGACGCCAAGCGGGCCGCGCTGGCCCGCTTGCACAAAGCTTGGCAGCGCGATCTTGAGCTGGTCGAGGCCTTGCAAGTGCGCGCCCCCGAAGACGGCGTGGTGCAGGAATTGACGCTGCAGCCGGGGCAAAGCGTGACCGCAGGTGCGCTGCTGGCTAAATTGGCGCGGGCGGGGGCGCTGTATGCCGAAATCCAGGTGCAGGAGGCGCAGGCGCGCGACATTGCCCTCGGGCAAGAGGCGGTGGTCGATCTGCGCACCGGCAACCGCGATGGCGCTTTGCGCGCGGTGGTCAGCCGCGTGGCGCCCAAGGTCAGCAACAGCCTGCTCAAGGTCGATCTGCGCATCCTCGACCCCTTGCCGCAGGGCGCGCGGCCCGACCTCAGCGTCGACGGCAGCATCGCTTTGAACCGCATCAGCGACACCTTGCAAGTCCAGCGCCCCGTCTTCAGCCAGGCCCTGAGCCAAACCAGCGTTTACCGCATGCTCAGCGAGGACTTGGCGGAGCGGGTTTCGGTGCAATTCGGCCCCGCGTCGATCAGCCGCATTGCCATCCAGAGCGGCCTGCGGCCGGGGGATCGCATCATCGTTTCAGACACCAGCACATGGCGCTTGGCCGAGCGCGTGCGCCTGCGCTGAGCGGCACACGCTGTCTGTGCCCGCCGTGCTTTCAGTTTCAGACCTACATTAACCGCCCAGAAGGGAGGAGCCTCACCATGACAAGCAGCCCAAACCCCGCGCCGGAGCAAACCTTGATTTGCTTGCAAGGCATTCGGAAGAGCTTTCTCAGCGACGAGTTGGAAACCCGCGCGCTGGACGAGGTCAGCTTGGAGATTCGCCGTGGCGAGTTCGTCGCGGTCAGCGGCCCCTCGGGCTGTGGCAAGTCCAGCTTGCTGGCCATTTTGGGCTTGTTGGACAGCCCCAGCGCCGGCCACTATTGGCTGAACGGCCAAGCCGTTGAGCAACTCGACAACCGGGCCCGCGCCTTGCTGCGCAACCGCCAAATCGGTTTTGTTTTCCAGGCCTTCAATCTGATCGCTGACTTGACGGTGCAAGACAATGTGGCGCTGCCGCTGAGCTACCGCCCGGAGTTGAGCCGTGCTGAGCGGCGCGAGCGTGTCGCCGAGGTCTTGGCTCAAGTGGACATGGCCCATCGCGCGCGCCATCTGCCGGCGCAGCTCTCGGGCGGGCAACAACAGCGCGTGGCCATCGCCCGCGCCTTGGTCGGCCAACCCAGCCTCATCTTGGCCGACGAGCCGACCGGCAATTTGGACTCGCGCAATGCCGAACTGGTGATGGACTTGCTGCAAAAGGTTCACGGCCAAGGCGCGACCTTGTGCATGGTCACCCATGACCCGCGCTACGCCGCATTGGCCCAACGCACCGTCGCGCTGTTTGACGGCCGGTTGGTGGCGGACATGCCCAGCGCGGCGCTCTATCCGCGTCCTCTCTCTTCGCCCGTCCCCGCTTCGTCCGCCCATGCAGCGGCGGCGAAGCTCGCCATGCCGGAGGCTTTGTGATGTGGTGGGACGATTTGTGCCAGGCCCTTCAGGCCCTGCTGCGCCGGCCCGGGCTCGTCGTGCTGAGCCTGATGACCCTGGGTTGCGGCTTGGGCTTTGCCATTTATGCGGCGGGCGTGTATTACAGCTTCAGCGCCGGAGACATCCCCTTTCCTGATGCAGAGCGTTTGGTGGCGGTGGAGGCCAGCCGTGACGGCGAGCGCACCCAGGCGCGCAGCGTCCATTACCTGGACCTGTTGGAGTACCAGGCGCACAGCCCCTCGTTTGAGAGCCTGCAGCCCATCCAGGTGGCCACCGTGACCCTGGGCGGGCATCGGCAAGCGCCAGCCAATTTCCCGGCGGCCTTCGTGCCCCCCGAGGTCTGGCCCTGGTTGGGCGCTGCGGCCCGGCCTGAGTTGGGCCGAGCGCTGCAAGCCAGCGACAGCCGGCCCGGTGCAGCGCCGGTGGTTGTGATTGGGGCGCAGATCTGGCGGCGCTTCTTGGCGGCGGACCCGGCCGTCATTGGCAGCCGGATCAAGATCAATGGGGTCGACACCGAGATCGTCGGTGTGATGCCGGGCGCCTTGCGCTTTCCCATGACCCAGACGCTGTGGCTGCCGTTTCAGCCGCCGGCCGGCCCCTGGTCGCGGGGCCATGGCCTTTCCATGGGCAGCAGCCAGCATGTCTTGGCCCTGGGCAAACTCAAAGCGGGGGCGAGCCGCAAGCAAGCGGCCGAGGAGCTCAAGCTGGTCAGCCAGCAATTGGCGCATGTGTTTCCTGCCAACAATGCGCGCGTGGGCGCCTTGGTGCTGCCCTATACCGCCTGGGGCATGCCCGATGTGGACATCATCTACCTGGGCCTGTCTGGCGCCGCTGTTTTGCTGCTGGCCCTGGTGTGTATCAACACCAGCAATCTTTTGCTGGCGCGCGCCAATGAGCGCCGCCAAGAGCTGGCGGTCCGCGCGGCCATGGGCGCGTCGCGGGGGCGCCTCATCATGCAAATGCTGGGTGAAACCCTGCTGCTCTGTCTGGGCGCTGCGGGTCTGGGGGCCTTTTTCAGCGCCTGGGCGCTCGACGCCACTCAGCTGGCCGTGCAGGCCACTGCCGATGGGCGGCTGCCGTTTTGGATCCATTTCACCCTGCGCCCGCAAGCCTTGATGGCCGGTTTGGGCCTGACCCTGCTCACCGCCTTGGCCACCGGCTTGCTGCCGGCTTGGCGCGCCTCTGCGGTGGACCTCAACGCGGTGTTGCGCGACGGCCGGGGCAGCCAAGGGCGGGCCAGTGGCCGCTTTGCCCGCGCCTTGGTGTGGGTGCAGATTGCCTTGTCCAGCCTTTTGCTGCTGGCCTCGGGCTTGCAAAGTTTCAGCGTGCATCAGCGCCTGACGGCCGGCACCGGCACCCGCATGGACGGCGTGTTGACCGCGCGACTGACGCCGCGACAAGCCCAATACCGCGGCGACAGCGAGGCGGCCCGCGCGGCGCGCCAAGCCTTGTGGACGCGCTTGGAGGCCCGTCTGAATGAAGGCGCTCAAAGTGCCAGCGCGCGGGTGGCCATGTCCTCCAGCCTGCCGGGTGGCGGCATGACGGAAACCGATGAAATCCTGCCCGAAGGCCTGGCGGTGCAAGACGATCGCTACCCCGAGAGCGGCCACTACCGCGTCAATGCGGGCTTCTTCCAGGCGCTGGAGGTCCCTTTGCTGGCCGGGCGTGAATTCGGCCCCCAGGACCGCAGCGACAGCCTCAAGGTCGCAGTGGTCAACAAAAACTTCGCCGAGCAGCATTGGCCGGGCCAGGACCCGCTGGGCAAGCGCTTTGCCCTTGTTCAAGACGGCGCCCCCAAACGCGTGGGCGCTTGGATCACCGTGGTGGGCGTGAGTGCCCATGTCTTGCAAGGCATTGGTCGAGAGCACGGTCAGCGTGCCGCCAATTTCTACCTGCCGATCAGCCAGAGCGACACAAACGAGATGGGCATTGCTTGGGTCGGTGTGCCAGACAACGCCGCCAGCCGCGAGCGCTTGAGCCGAGCCGTGGCTCAGGCCGACCCGGACCTGGCGCTGGAGCAGGTGTTCAGTGCCGAAGAGCGCCAGCGCATTGCGCATGGTGGCGAAGAGGTGATGGCCGCCATGTGTTTGGTGCTGGGTCTGCTGACGCTGAGCCTGGCGGCCAGCGGCATCTACGGCGTGACCAGCCGCGCGGTGCAATTGCGCACCCAGGAAATCGGCGTGCGCCGGGCAGTTGGCGCCAGTGACGCGCAGCTGATGCGGCTGTTGCTGACCCAGGCTTTGCGGCACTTGGCCTTGGCCTTGCCGCTGGGTTTGCTGGCGGGGGCGCTGCTGCTCAGTGATGAGATCGGCCCCGGCATGCCCTTGCTGATGGGCGCGATGCTGGTGGCCGCGCTGATCGCAAGCATGGTGCTGCTGTCCACTTGGCTGCCGGCACGCCGGGCGCTACGGCAGTCGCCCACGGCGGCGCTGAACAGCCCATGAGCCTGGGCGAGAATGGCGCGGCCATGCAAAGCCTGCGTCCATGAATTCACCGTCCAGCAACGCTGTCAACCCGAGCCCGATTGCGATCTCTTGCGCGCCCATTCTGGTGGTGGATGATGATCCCGCCGTTCGCAGTGCCTTGCGCCTCTTCCTCAAGAGCGAAGGCTGGGCCTGCGAACTGTGCGCCTCGCCGGACGAGGCCTTGGCCCTGCTTGCGCAGGCGGAGTACCCCCTTCTGTTGGCCGACCTCAATTACAGCCGTGACACCACCTCCGGAGGGGAAGGCCTGGCGCTGATTGCTCGGGCCCGCGCCTTGGATCCGCATCTGCCCATCATCGCCATGACGGCCTGGGGCAGCGTGCCGCTGGTGGTGCAGGCGCTCAAGGGCGGCGCGGGGGACTTCATCGAGAAGCCCTGGGACAACACCCGCCTTGCGGGCTTGATCCGCACCCAGCTGGCGCTGGGCGAGAGCCAGCGCCGCGCGCAGAAGTTGGCCGCACAAAACGCCTTGCTGCTGGCGGGCACGTCCGAGCGCGCCTGGATTGGTCAGTCAGCACCCATGCTGGCCTTGATGGGGCAGGTGGCTGCGGTGGCCAGCGCCGAAGTCAATTTGCTCATCAGTGGCGAGAACGGCAGTGGCAAAAGCCAGTTGGCCCTGGCCATTCATCGTCAGTCGGCGCGCGCTGAGGGGCCGTTCATCAGCGTGAACATGGGCGCCATTCCCGAGTCTTTGTTCGAAAGTGAAATGTTCGGGCATGAAAAAGGCGCTTTCACCGATGCGCGCCAAGCCCGTATGGGGCGCTTTGAGCTGGCCGATGGCGGCACCTTGTTCCTCGACGAAATTGGCAATGTGCCGCTGGCCCAGCAGGCCAAATTGCTGCAGGTCTTGGACAGCGGCCAGTTCGAGCGTCTGGGTTCGGCACGCCCCCGTCGCGCCCAGGTGCGGCTGATTGCTGCCAGCAATGCGGACCTGAACGCCATGGTGGCGCAAGGTCTGTTCCGTCGCGATTTGCTGTACCGGCTCAACAGTGTGCAACTGCACCTGCCCCCGCTGAGGGAACGTGGCGACGACGTCTTGGCCCTGGCCGACCATTACCTGGCCGAGTATGCGCAGCGCTATCGCCGCCCGCTCAAACCTTTGTCAGACGCCGCTCGCGCGGCCTTGCTGGCACATGACTGGCCCGGCAATGTGCGCGAGTTGGCCCATTGCATGGAGCGGGTCTGCCTGCTGGCGCCGGGCGAGCAAGTCCAGCCGGCCGATCTGGCCTTGCAGAGCGCCACGGCGGCTACAGCGGCCGCACCGGGCGCAACTCCGCCTTTGCCGGCCGATCTGACCCTGGATGAGGCGGAGAAGCTGTTGATCCGCACCGCGCTGCGGCGCCATGGCGGCAATGCCCAATTGGCAGCGCAGGCCTTGGGCCTGAGTCGTTCGGCCTTTTATCGCCGCTTGGAAAAGCATCAGCTGTGAAGCCCGCTGCATCGCCACCGACGCGTGCGCCG
This sequence comes from uncultured Burkholderiales bacterium, assembly GCA_945952065.1. GTDB lineage: Bacteria > Pseudomonadota > Gammaproteobacteria > Burkholderiales > Burkholderiaceae_C > Paucibacter_A. The sequence continues at coordinate 107,706 of CAMFGY010000003.1, forward strand.
GCTGCAGGCCCGCATGGTTTCGGCTTTGCGGGGCGTATGGGCGTGTTGGCCTTGGCTGCTGGCGTGCCGGCCGTGCTGATGGCGCATGGCTGGCTCTGGCAGCAGCCCTGGCTGATCTATCCCAAACTGATGCTGAGTTTGCTGGTTTGTGGGGCCTGGCTGGGCGGCGCATGGGCCATTTACAAACGGGCCGACTTTCATTTGCAGACCATAGGCAATTTGGTGGAAGGCATTGCCTGCGGAGACTACAGCCACCGCCTGCGCCGGGCCAGCGCCGATGAAAGGCTGGGTCAGCAAATCAACCAATTGGTCGACCGCCTGCATCAGCAGCGCTTGCAAGCCAAAGAGGCGATGGCCTTGGTGGACAGCGTGATGCAGGGCATTGATGTGGCCATCTTTGCCTTTGACGCGCAAGGGCAGTTGCGACTGGCCAACCCCTGCGCGCTGCGGCTGCTGGGCCGCAGCAAGCCCTCTGATGTGCTTGGCCACTCTGCTGCCGACCTGGGTATGGACGAGCTGCTGCGGGCTGACACGGAGCAGCTGAGCCAGCATGCGTTTGCCGGGGCTGCGGGCCTGTGGCAGCTGCGGCGTCAGCACTATGGCGAGCTCGGCCGCGAGCACCTGCTGCTCTTCGTCACCGACTTGCAGCAGGTGTTGCGCGGTGAAGAAATGCAAGCCTGGCGCCGCTTGCTGCGGGTGCTCAGCCACGAGGTCAACAACTCCTTGGTGCCCATTTCCAGCCTCAGCGACACCCTGCGCAAAAGCCTGGCCTCGCTGCGTCGCCCGCAAACGGATGTGCAGGGCGCCGAAGCCTTGGCGGACCTGGACGAAGGCCTGAGCCTGATCCATGAGCGGGCCCTGCATTTGGCTGAGTTTGTGCGACGCTATGCGCAACTGGCTCGCTTGCCTGAGCCGCACAAGCGTGTCTTTGATTTGGCAGCCTTGTTGCGGCGGCTGCCCAGCATCTTGCCGCTGGCCCAGTTGCAACTCAGCTTGGAAAGCCCGCAGGCCGCCGACCCCATGGCTCCCCGGGTCACGGCGCTGCCGCCGGAACTCGAGATCCCGTTTTTTGGCGACCCGGTTCAGATGGAGCAGCTGCTGATCAATTTGTTGAAGAACGGCATCGAGGCCGATGGGGCGCCGCTTGAGTTGCGCTGCCGGCTGCAGCCGCTGCGTTTGACGGTGTTGGACCGGGGCATGGGCTTGGCCAATCCCGACAATTTGTTTGTGCCCTTTTACAGCACCAAGCCTGAGGGCACGGGCATCGGTTTGCTGCTGGCGCGCCAGATTGCCGAGGCCCACCAAGGCAGCCTGAGTTTGCAAGCGCGCCGCGAGGGCTTTTTTGGCGACGGGCCGAATGGGCCGAACGGGCCGAACGGGCCGGGGAAGGGCTGTGCCGCTGTTTTGAACTTTGGCCAGCACGCCGCCTCGGCCATGCCGCGCAGCCTTTGAGTCAGGGCCCGGGCCCAAAGGCAGCGCAAACGCTGCGTTTCACCAGGTCGAGCGATGGTCCTCGGTGACGCCGAGCAAGTGCTCCACGCGGCGTGCCGGCGCCTCGGCACTGGGGCGGACCCAACCGCTGAAAAAACCAATTGGTTGCACATAGTGGCTGGCAGCAATCCCCAAGTTGCGGTCTTGCTGGCGCGCGCCTTCGGGCCTGAATTGCAGGTCCAGCAAGCCATCCACCGTCCACACCCGCCAAGGCTGCAGGGGCTGCATCACGTCGAATTCGAACTGCGCCGCATCCAGCGCGATCAACTGCCCATCCAGCCAGAGGGCGTTTTCTTGCGCGCCAAAGTAGCCGCTTTGCAGATTGAAGCCCACATCGGCGCGGTGCGCGCTGGCCCAGCGCCAATCGGTGTGGCGGGAGAGCAGGCCGTTGGAGGCGTCCAGGCAGGCCGTGGCGCCGTCCAGGGCATAAGTTTGTCCTTTGACGTGCAGCTGGCCGCGCAGCGCCAAGGCTGAGCTCTTCTGGGTGGCATGGGCCAGCCCACCGCCATGGGCAATCGGCCCGACGGCCAGCAGCAAGGGGGCTGCTGAACTCAAGTCGATCTCCGCTTCTAATTGCAGCCCCGGGACTCGCACCTGCAGGGCCAGACCGTTCTCTGTGCTCTGCTGCAATTCCAGCCGTGCGCCCCAGCCCTTGAAAAAGGCTTTTGCGCCTTGCACCGGAGCGTCCGACACCTGGCATTGCAGGCCGGGCAGGCCGTCTTGGCTCCAATCCACCAGGAGGCGGCGCGCTTGGCGATCAAAGAAATAGGCAAAGGCGGTGCAGGTCCAACCGACGTCGACGATGGCCATGCCGATGAAAAAGGTCTCGTGGCTGATGCCCACATACTGCCAGCGCTTGTGATGCAGGCGCCGCCACAGTGCCGAGCGCTCTTGGGCTGCGGCCAAGTGGCGCCAGTCGATGCGCTCGATGCAGCCGGCATAGCGGCCGCTGGCCAGCGAGCCGTCCTCGCGCACGACCTGCGGGGGCGGCTTGGGTAAATCGCGAGGGGCATGAAGATGCATGGGAACCGAGGGTGCAAACGTGAGGGGCGATCATGCCGCAAGCCTGCGGCTGCATGCCTTGAGGAAAACGCGGGCTGGCCGCAGATTGGCTCGCAAAGTCAGTGTCGCGCCAAGGGCTTGGGCCGCGTGGGGCTGCGTGGCAGTCCTTAGAATCGCCGCTTTACCTTCAGACAAGGCTGTGTCCCCGGGGCGCAGACATGCACCGAATGAATGCTGCCTTTAACGCCACGGCTACCGCCACTGCCAACGCCGCTGCAGGCGCTGCTGCTGGCACCGCTGATCAAGCCAGGGCCGGCCTCAATGCGCAGCCCGCAGCGCCCGTTGTAATTGTGGGTGCCGGTCTGGCCGGCTTGACGGTTGCGCTGCATCTGGCCGACAGCGTGCCCGTGGTGGTGCTGGCCAAGCGCGAGTTGAGCGAAGGCGCCACCGCTTGGGCCCAGGGCGGCATCGTGGGTGTGCTGGGCAGTGATGACAGCATCGAGTCGCATGTGCGTGACACCCGCGATGCGGGTGCAGGGCTGGTTGACGAGAGCACCGCACGCTTTATTGCCGAACGCAGTGCCGCCGCCGTGGCCTGGTTGGTTCAGCAAGGCGTGCCCTTCACGCCGGACGATGACGGCCCGCTGGGCCTGCACCTGACTCGCGAAGGCGGCCATGCGGTGCGCCGCATTGCGCATGCGGCCGACGCCACCGGCAAGGCCATCCACGAGCAGTTGCTGGCCGCCGCCCATGCGCACCCCAACATCAGCCTGCGCCAGCGTTGGATGGCGCTGGACCTGATCACCTCCCGCCATGTGCAGCGCGAGGAAGAGCCGCGCTGCTACGGTATTTACGCGCTCGATATCGACAGCCAGCGTGTCGAAGCGCTGGCGGCGCGCGCGGTGGTGCTGGCCACCGGCGGCGCTGGCAAGGTCTACCGCTACACCACCAACCCCGACACCTCCACCGGCGACGGCATCGCCATGGCTTGGCGCGCCGGTTGCCGGGTGGCCAATATGGAGTTCATCCAGTTCCACCCGACCTGCTTGTACCACCCGCAAGAACGCAGCTTCTTGATCACCGAAGCCTTGCGGGGCGAGGGCGGCCATTTGAAGTTGCCCGACCATGTGGGCGGCGGGCGCTTCATGGCGGCGCATGATGAGCGCATGGAGTTGGCGCCGCGCGACATCGTGGCCCGCGCCATCGACTTCGAGATGAAAAAACACGGCCTGGACCATGTCTGGCTGGACGCCACGCATCTGGGCGAAGCCTTTTTGAAAGAGCATTTCCCGACCATTTATGCGCGCTGCCTGAGCTTGGGTATCGATATTTCCAAGCAGATGATCCCGGTGGTGCCGGCGGTGCATTTCACCTGCGGCGGGGTGGTCACCGATATGTCTGGCCGCAGCGATTTGCCGGGTGTTTATGCGGTGGGCGAAACGGCTTACACCGGCCTGCATGGCGCCAACCGGCTGGCCAGCAACTCCTTGCTGGAATGCGTGGTTTTGGGGCAGACCTGTGCCGATCACATCCTCAGCCTGGCGGAGGCCGGACCGGCGCCCTTGCCGGGCTGGGATGAAAGCCAGGTTGAAGATGCCGATGAGCAAGTGGTCATCGCGCACAACTGGGATGAGTTGCGGCTCTTGATGTGGAACTATGTGGGCATTGTGCGCACCACCAAGCGGCTGGAGCGCGCCCTGCATCGCATCGCCTTGCTGCGCGGCGAGATCGATGACTACTACGCCAATTTCCGCGTCAGCCGCGATTTGCTCGAGCTGCGCAATCTGGTCGATTGCGCCGAGTTGATCGTGCGCTCCGCGCTCTTGCGGCACGAGAGCCGCGGCCTGCATTACAGCCGGGACTACCCGCTGACCTTGCCGGTCAGCTTCCCCACGGTCTTGATGGCCGAGCGTGGCTTGCGCAAGCTTTGAGACCCTGGCCGCCGGGCGGCAGGGCCGGGGCTGAGCAAACGCTCAGGCCTGGGCGCGCAGGGCCAGGCGGGCTTCCACGAAGTTGAAGGCGTAGGTGACGGCTTCTTCGATGGCCGAGTCGATCTCATGGCGCTCGTGCTCGGTCAGGTAGAACAAAAAGTCCACCGCATGGCGGATGTAGCGCGGCGGCAGGCGATTCAGGGCCACGCAAGCCACATCGCAGAGCAGGTCACCGTCGGATTGGATGGTGGGGTACTCTGAAGCCTTGGCCATGACCGAGGCCAGCACCTCGCGTTCATGGTGGTTGTAGATCGAGCTGAAGTCTGGGTTCATGGCAAGCCGCCTTTCGGTGAGATCCTCAGACGATAAACGCTTTCGCGCTTTTCGGGGGCGCAAAAATAGCCCGACTCTGCCGGGCTATTTCATGCGCCGCCAACTCGCTGCGGGCGTTCAGGCCGCGCCGATGCCGGGCACCAGCGCCGCCGCAGCGGCCTTGCGTGCCGCGGTGAAGTCCAGCATGCGTTGGATGCAGCCCAGGGCTTTGACGCGCACGCCTTCTTCCACCTGCACCTCACCCAGGCCTTGCTCCAGGCAGTCGACCAGGTTTTGCAGCCCGTTCATGGCCATCCAAGGGCAATGCGCGCAGCTCTTGCAGGTGGCGCTGTTGCCGGCGGTGGGCGCTTCGATCAGGGTCTTGCCGGGCGCCAGCTGGCGCATGCGGTGCAAGATGCCTTTGTCGGTGGCGACGATGTATTCCTGGGCAGAGCCCTCGACCACCGCCTTGATCAGCGCCGAGGTGGAGCCCACCACATCGGCCAGGGCCACCACGCTCTGCGGCGACTCGGGGTGCACCAGAATCATGGCGCCTGGGTGCTCTTTGCGCAGCAGATCCAGCTCCAGGCCCTTGAATTCGTTGTGGACGATGCAGTCGCCCTGCCACATCAGCATGTCGGCACCGGTTTGTTCTTGGATGTAGCGGCCCAGATGGCGGTCGGGCGCCCAAAGGATTTTTTCGCCGCGGGCCTTGAGCTCGGAGACGATTTCCAGCGCGCAGGAGCTGGTGACCATCCAGTCGGCGCGGGCCTTCACTGCCGCGCTGGTGTTGGCGTAGACCACCACGGTGCGGTCCGGGTGGGCGTCGCAAAATGCAGCGAACTGATCGGCCGGGCAGCCCAGGTCCAGCGAACAGGTGGCGTCCAGATCGGGCATCAAGACGCGTTTTTCGGGGCTCAAAATCTTGGCGCTTTCGCCCATGAAGCGCACACCGGCCACCACCAGGGTCGAGGCCGCATGGTCGCGCCCGAAGCGGGCCATCTCCAGCGAGTCAGAGACACAGCCGCCAGTCTCCAGGGCCAAGTCCTGCAGATCACCGTCGACATAAAAGTGCGCCACCAGCACCGCTTTGTGGGCCTTGAGCAATTCGGCGGCGCGGGCTTTGAGGGCTTGGCGCTGCGCGGGCGTCAAAGGGGCAGGAGTCTTGGCCCAGGCTTGTGCGGTGCAGCTTTGGCCTTCGTCGCTCTGAAGGGTGTAGTCGAAAAGAACTTGTTCCATGGGCAGATTTTAGAGGTGCAGGGCAAGGCCTTGCGGGGTGTCGGGCTGTCGCCTTTCAGGCAGGGACTCAGGCCTCAGCAAAGAAGCGGCTCGGCGGCATGCCGACCGTGCGGGTCACCATGGCGCTGAAGGCGCTGGCGCTGGCATAGCCCAGCTCGGCGGCGATCAGACCCATGGGCAGCTGGCGCGCAGCCAGGGTCAAGGCCTTGGCGAGCAGCACCTGCGAGCGCCACTGCGCATAGCTGCTGCCCAGCTGTTCGCGAAACAAGCGGGAGATGGTGCGCTCGCTGGCGCCGACTTCGGCTGCCCAGTCGGCCAGGGCCGCATGGCGCTGCGGCGACTGAAGTATCGCTTCGCACAGACGCCGCAAGCGCTTGTCTTGTGGCAAGTCCACGCCCAGGCGCAGCCGTTTGGCGCGCTGCAATTCGTCCAGGATCAGGGCGGCGATCCAGTGCTCGCGCGCCTCGAGTTCGTGGGTCTCTTCGGGCCGGGGTTCATGCAAGCGGGCCATTTGCAAGACCAACTCGCGCAGCAAAGGTGTGACCTCCAACACCCGCGGCTCCAGCCAGTCGGGACGAATGCTGTCGCCGCTGGCCTGGGCATTGGCGCCGGGCGCTTGATGCAAATAGAGGGTGCGCAGATCGGCCCGCTCCACCGCGGTGACCGCATGTTCGCGCAAGGGCGGAATCCACAGCGCCCGCGAGGGCGGCAGCAAGAACGTGGCATTGGGTGTGTTCACCCGCACCACCCCGCTGATGGAGAACACGAGCTGGCCCCAGTCATGGTGGTGGGCGTTGATGTCCATCCAATGCTCCATCAGCCGGGCCTTGGCCCGCACCGGTCGCTGGGCGCTGGGGGCATAGCGCTGGGGGTCCAAGGGCTGCAGTCCAACCCGTCCGGTGGTGCGCGTGCGTCGTTGGGAAGTGGGCATGGCTGAAACTCGATAAGGTTTGGCGAATTATCGCAACTCAGCCGTGGCGGCCCCGCCTACATTGAGGGCATGAATACCGCAACACTCGATCCCAAGGCCCGGGCGCTGGACGCCGCATCCCTTGAACAAGACCGCCGGCAGCGCGCCAGCGATGTGCGAACCATCAGCTTGATTGGCTTGGCCCATGGCAGCTCGCACTTCTTTCACATGCTTTTGCCGCCGCTGTTTCCGGCCTTTATCCGAGACTTTGGTCTGAGCTATGCGCAGCTGGGCTTGCTCGTCAGCACTTTTTTTGTCATTTCAGGCCTGGGCCAGGCTTTGGCTGGCTTCTTGGTCGATAAGCGCGGCGCAAGACCGGTTTTGTTTGCCGCCATGGCCTGCTTTGTGCTGGCCTCGGTGGCGGCCGGCATGGCCACCGGCTTTGGCGGCTTGATGCTGGCAGCAGCCTTGGCCGGCTTGGGCAATGCGCCATTCCACCCGGTGGACTTCACCATTCTCAACAAGCGCATCAGCCCGGCCCGCTTGGGGCACGCCTTCTCGGTGCACGGCATCACCGGCAATCTGGGGTGGGCCGTGGCGCCGGTGTTCTTGATCGGGCTTGCGGGCTATTTCGGGCATTGGCGCTATGCCTATCTGGGCACCGCCTTGCTGGCCTTGCTGGTGCTGGCATTGCTGATTTGGCAACGTGATGCGCTGGACGACAGCCAAGGCGCTTGGGCCCATGAAAAGCCCGGCGCCGCAGCCCTGAAGCAAGAGCACCCGCTGGCCTTTTTGCGCCTGCCCTCGGTGTGGTTGTGCTTCTCCTTCTTTTTCTTCAGCACGGCGGCCTTGACGGCGATTCAGAGCTTTGCCAGCCCGGCCCTGGGTAGCTTGTATGGCCTGCCTTTGAGCCTCAGCGCGTTCGTGGTGACCGGCTATATGTTGAGTGGCGCAGTCGGCATGGTGGTGGGGGGATTCTGGGTGGCGCGATCAACAAACCTTGAGCGCAACATCACGCTGGGTTTGCTGGTCGCCGCTAGTCTGCTGGGCTTGGCGGGCTTTGGGGCGCTGCCGCCCTTGCTCGCTGCCGGCTTTGTGGCCTTGGCCGGATTGGGCACTGGGCTGGCCGGGCCCTCCCGCGATATGTTGATCAAGCGCGCAGCGCCCGCTGGGGCCACGGGCCGGGTCTATGGCACGGTGTACTCGGGCTTGGATCTGGGCTTTGCCACGGCCGCCCCGGTCTTCGGCGCCCTGATGGACCATCGGCAACCGGCCGCGGTGTTTTACGGTGCGGCCCTGGCCCTGCTCTTGGCGATTGCCGCCGCCCGCTTGGTGGAACGCTTCAAAAAGAAATGAGGCGAGCCCTCTAGTCCCGGCGGTGTCAGACGCATCCTCGGGGACAATCTGGGCCATGCAAAACATCGATTTCGAACTGCGCGGCGAGTACATCGAACTGGACAAGCTGCTCAAAGCCACCGGTTTGGTGGAAAGCGGCGGCCGCGCCCGCGTCCTCATCAGCGAGGGCAAAGTGCAAGTCAACGGCCAGGACGAGCTGCGCAAGACCGCCAAAATCCGCGCCGGTCAGGTGGTCGCCTTGCATGGGGTGCGCATCACGGTCATGGCCGACCCCTCGATTGCATCACTTCAGGAGTAGCGCGCATGAGCGAGCTGGTGTTTTCAACTTGCGACTTTTGCGACGCCCACAAAAGCGATGACAGCGGGCGCTTTCGCTGGCTGCCCGCTGGGCTGAAGAGTTATGGCGGCCTGACCCGTTTTGCCGGCCCGGTGCGCACCGTCAAGTGCTTCGAGGACAACAGTGCGGTCAAGGCTGCCGTCGAATCTCCTGGCGAGGGCCGGGTGTTGGTGGTCGATGGGGCGGGCTCAATGCGGCGTGCGCTCCTGGGCGGGCAGTTGGCCATGGCGGCCGCCCATCACGGGTGGGCGGGCTTGGTGATCCACGGTTGCGTGCGTGATCTGGCCGAATTGGCCCAGGCCCAGGTGGGCATCTTGGCCTTGGGCCATGTGCCCATGCCCACCGACCGAAAAGGCCAGGGGCAGGCCGATGTGGGTCTGCACATTCAGGGAGTGAGCATCCGTCCCGGCGACTGGCTGTATGCCGACGCCGACGGCGTTGTGCTTTGCGATCAGCCCTTGCACGGCAGTTGATGCGGAGCCGACGTGCGAATCGAGCGTGTTCTTGCAGTTCAGGATGAGCCGCGAAACCCCTTATGCGTGTGAAATGCTGCAACTCAGCCGCCACCAGCTCGCGCGTGGCCCCGCAAGTCTGGGCTAAGCAGGTCTGCCGTCAGGGCTGCTCGAGGCGGGGATAGGGATGGAGGGGTGGAGTCGATCGCGCCGGGCTTGGGTTCGGTGCCTGTCGCTGGGCTGGGTCGGCCTGCTGCCGGGCCTGGGCTTTGCTCAGGCCTATCAGTTCTACACCCACAACATCGGCGACCAAGTGGAGGTGCAGGGCCAAACCCTGCGCGGCAAACCGCATGGCGGCAAGCGGGCGTTTCATGTAGAAGTGGTGCGCACCTTGCTGAGTGATCTCGGCTACCCCGATGCCATCTCGGTCGTCCCCTTCGCGCGCGGCATGAAGCTGGTGCAAGACGGGCCGCGTCGCGCGCTGTTCAATGTCATCCGCACGCCGGATCGAGAGCTTCAGTTCAAGTGGGTGGGGCCCTTGCTGATCGACCGTGACTGGTTTTTTGAATCCAGCAGCACGGAGCGCCCCTTGCGCAAACTGGAAGAGGCCAAGTCCTTGCCGGTCTGCGTGGCCAATGGCACGGCCTATGAAGAGCTCTTGAGCCGACAGGGCTTCACCCGCTTTGAGCGTGGGGTGTCTTACGAAGCATGTCTGCGCATGCTCAAAGCCAAACGGGCGGCGTTGATGGCTTCTTCGGAAGAGAACTTTCGTGGCTTGCTGCAGGGCACGGGGCTGGATGCCGCCGACTTTCGCCGCACCCCCGTGGAGGCCGGTTCAAGTCCCGGCTATATCGCCTTTTCGCTGGATACCCCCGAGGCTGAAGTCCAGCGCTGGCAGCGCGCTTTGGATCGTTTGCGGGCGAGCCCCCAGTGGCCGCAGTTGTACCTGCGCTTTCACGAATGAGCTTGGACTGCGCGGCCGCGTGGCGGTTCAGTTCAGTACTTCCAGCAAGCGCTCCAAGCCGCCTTCGTTGATGGCCACCATGGCCTGCTCGCGCACCCGGGGCTTGGCGTGATAAGCCACCGACAGGCCGGCCGCGCCCATCATGGGCAAGTCATTGGCGCCGTCGCCCACGGCGATGCACTGGGCTGGCGTTGCACCGATTTCGGCGGCGCATTGCAGCAGCATGCGGCGCTTTTCTTCGCCGTCGCAAATATCGCCCCAGGGCTGCATCACCAAACCGCCGGTGAGGGCGCCGTTGGCCACTTCCAGCTCATTGCTGCGCACCCAGTCCATGCCCAGCTCGGCGGCGACATAACGCGTAAAAAACGTGAAGCCGCCCGAGACCAGCGCCAGCTTCAGGCCAGCGGCTTTGAGTGCCGCGCACAACTCGCGCGCACCGGGGTTGAACTGCAGGCGTTCTTGGAGCACGGCTTCCAGGGCTGTGAGGGGAACGCCCTTGAGCAGGGCCAGGCGGCGGCGCAGGCTGTCTTTGAAGTCGGTGATTTCTCCGCGCATGGCGGCTTCGGTGATGGCGGCCACCTCGGCCTTGCGGCCGGCGGCATCGGCGATCTCATCGATGCACTCGATGCTGATCAGTGTCGAGTCCATGTCAAAAGCGGCGAGGCGGAAGTCCGCCAGTCGCAGCGGGGGCGTGAAGCCCTGGGTCAAAAGAGCGCTCATATCAGTCTTGTTTGATGGGGGTGCCGAGCAGTCGCAGCACTTCTCGGATGGCTTGGGCGCGGTCCTTGGGGTCGGACAGCGCTTTGTCGATGCGCAATTTGTCATTGCCCACCAGCTTGATGCTCTTGTTCTTTTGCACCAGCTCGATCACCCGCATCGCGTCGATGGGCGGATTGGGTCGGAAGTTGATGTTCATCACCATCGGCGCGGCATCGATCTTGGCCACGCCATAGGGTTTGGCCAGCACGCGCAAGCGATGGGTGTCGAAGAGGGTCTGGCCCTGCGCCGGCAGCTTGCCGAAGCGGTCGGTGACCTCTTCCAACAGCTTGTCGATCTGCTCGCTCTTCTCGGCGGTGGCCAAGCGTTTGTAGAGCGAGAGGCGCTGATGCACATCGCCGCAATAGGCGTCGGGCAAGAGGGCCGGGGCATGCAGATTGATTTCGGTGGTGGCGCCCAAGGGGCTGAGCAGATCAGGTTCTTTGCCCGCTTTCAGCGAGCGCACCGCCTCGGCCAACATATCGTTGTAGAGCTGGAAGCCGATTTCCATCATATTGCCGCTCTGGTGCTCGCCCAGCATTTCACCGGCCCCGCGAATTTCCAGATCGTGCATGGCCAGATAGAAGCCTGAGCCCAGCTCCTCCATGGCTTGAATCGCGTCCAGGCGCTGGGTGGCTTGCTTGGTCAGGCCCTCGATATCGGGCACCATCAAATAGGCATAGGCCTGGTGATGCGAACGGCCGACGCGGCCGCGCAGCTGGTGCAGCTGAGCCAGGCCGAATTTGTCGGCGCGGGCAATGATGATGGTGTTGGCGCTGGGCACATCGATGCCGGTTTCGATGATGGTGGAGCACAGCAAGACATTGTGCTTGCCGCTCACAAACTCGCGCATCACCCGCTCCAGCTCGCGCTCGGGCATCTGCCCGTGGGCAATGATGATGCGGGCTTCCGGCAGCAGCTCTTCGAGCTTTTGGCGCCGGTTCTCGATGGTCTCCACCTCGTTGTGCAGGAAGTACACCTGCCCGCCACGCTTCAGTTCGCGCAGCACCGCCTCGCGGATGGTGCCGCTGGTCTCGCTGCGCACAAAGGTCTTGATGGCCAAGCGGCGTTGCGGCGCGGTGGCAATCACGCTCAGGTCGCGCAGGCCTTCCAGCGCCATGCCCAGGGTGCGGGGGATGGGCGTGGCGGTCAACGTCAACACATCGACCTCGGCGCGCATGGCCTTCATCGCCTCTTTGTGGCGCACGCCAAAGCGGTGTTCCTCGTCGATCACCAAAAGTCCTAAGCGCGCGAACTTGACGTCCGGGCTGAGCAGCTTGTGAGTGCCGACCACGATGTCGATGGTGCCGTCGGCCAAACCCGCCATGGCGGCTTTGATCTCCTTGGCCGAGCGGAAACGGCTCATCTCCGCCACCCGCACCGGCCATTTGCCAAAGCGGTCGGCAATGTTCTGGTAGTGCTGCTCGGCCAAGAGTGTGGTGGGCGCCAGGATGGCGACCTGCTTGCCACCCATCACCGCCACAAAGGCGGCGCGCAGCGCCACCTCGGTCTTGCCAAAGCCCACATCGCCGCAGACCAAACGGTCCATGGGCTTGGGTGAAATCATGTCCTGAATCACCGCATGGATGGCCGCGCGTTGGTCCGGCGTTTCTTCAAAGCCGAAGCTGGCGGCAAAGGCTTCGTAGTCATGCGCGGAGTAGCGGAAGGCGTGCCCCTCGCGGGCGGCGCGGCGGGCATAGAGATTGAGCAGCTCGGCGGCGGTGTCGCGCACCTGTTCAGCGGCCTTGCGCTTGGCTTTTTCCCATTGGCCTGAGCCCAGGCGATGCAGCGGCGCTTCTTCGGCCGACACGCCGGTGTAGCGGCTGATCAAATGCAGCTGGGCGACCGGCACATACAACGTGGCTTGGTCGGCATACACCAGATGCAAGAACTCCGAGGGGCCATCGCCCAGATCGATATTGATCAGGCCTTGGTAGCGGCCAATGCCGTGGTTGCTGTGCACCACCGGGTCGCCGACCTTGAGCTCGGAGAGATCTTTGATCAGCGCATTGACGTCGCTGACCAGCTCTTGCTTGCGGCGCCGCCGGGTGGTGGGCGTGGTGGCAAAAAGCTCGGTCTCGGTGAAGAGCTGGATCAGCTGGCCTTCTTCCGGCTCATGCCAGAAGAAGCCGGCCGCCAAGGGCGCTGCGGCGATGGCGAATTTTTCGGGGCTGGCTTCGAACTCGGCCAGGCTGCCCACCGAGGGCGGGTCGATTTTGTTGTCGCGCAGCAGCTCCAGCAGGCTCTCCCGCCGGCCTTCGCTTTCGGCCAGCAAGAGCACGCGGTGTGGGGTGCTGTGCAGATGCGCAGCCAGCCGCGCCAGCGGCTCTTGCGCGCCGCGTTCCACGCTGACGTCGGGCAGGGGGCGGGCAAAGTCGCTGGGTTCACGCCCGCGCACCGCCAGCACCGCATGGCTGTGGGTGAGGGAGAAGAACTCCTCGACCTTCAGAAAGATTTCTTCGGGCGGCAGGATGGGGCGCTCGGGGTCGTGCTGCAAAAAGCGGTGGCGCTCCCGGGTGTCGGTCCAAAACCGCGACAGCGCTTCATCCACCTCGCCATGCAAGGCCAGGGCGCAATGCTCGCCCAGGAAGTCAAAGATGGTGGCGGTCTGCTCAAAAAAGATCGGCAGGTAGTACTCGATGCCGCCGGTGGCTATTGCCTGATCGATGTCTTTGTACAGGCGCGAACGGCTTGGATCGCCGTCCATTTTTTCGCGCCAACGTGAACGGAAGGCCTTGCGCGCCGCTTCGTCCATGGGGAACTCGCGGCCGGGCAGCAGGCGCACCTCGGGCACGGGGTAGAGGCTGCGCTGGCTGTCGGGGTCGAAGGTGCGGATCGAGTCCACCTCATCACCGAACAGGTCAACCCGGTAGGGCACCAGCGAGCCCATGGGAAAGAGGTCGATCAGACCACCGCGCACCGCGTACTCCCCCGGCGATACGACTTGGGACACATGGTTGTAGCCGGCCAGCGTCAGCTGCGACTTCAGCCCGGCTTCATCCAGACGCTGTTTTTGCTTGAAGTGAAAGGTGGTGGCAGCCAGAAAGCTCGGCGGCGCCAAGCGGGTCAGGGCGGTCGAGGCGGGCAGCAGCACCACGTCCAACTCGCGTTGGTCGGCCGGCTTGCCGCGGCTTTGCAGCAGTTGCCACAGCGTGGCCAAGCGCTCGGAAATCAAATCCTGGTGCGGACTGAAGGTGTCGTAGGGCAAGGTCTCCCAATCGGGGAAGACGCCCACGCGCAGCTGCGGTGCAAAGAACTTCAGCTCGTCTTCCAGGCGCTGGGTGTCGCCCGGCTCGGCGGTGATGAGGGCGGTGATGCGGCCTGCCGCCATTTGCTGGAGGGCAAATCGGGCCAGCAACAGCGCATCGGCCGAGCCCGTGGGACGTGGCAGGGTGAACTTTTTACCGGGAGAGATCTGGGGCAAATTCAGGGACGACGGCATGGCGCACAAATGGAAACAGCCCCGGAGTGGGGCTGGGGCGATTGTAGGCAGTGCGGTGCCCATGCGCTGGGCGCAGGCAGGCCGTTTGCTCGTTGCAGGGGCAAGCCTTGCCGCTCAAGGTGCCACACAGGGCAGGATCAAGGTGAACTGGGTGCCTTGGCCAAGTTCGCTGCTGACCTCGATGCTGCCGCCCAAAACACCGCAAACGATGTTGTAGCTGATGTGCAGGCCCAGACCGCTGCCGCCCTGGCCGAGCTTGGTAGTGAAGAACGGATCGAAGATGCGTTTGAGGTTTTCTTTGCTGATGCCGCAGCCGTTGTCGGAGATCAGCAGCTTGACGCTGGGCTTGTCCACGCTCGGGTCTTGCGCAGCGCCCCAGGCCTGGGCTTGCAGCTTCAGCAGGCCGCGCTCACGCCCTTCAAAACCGTGGACCAAGGCGTTGATGATCAGGTTGCTCAAGACTTGGCCGAGCGGCCCGGGGAAGCTGTCCATATGCAACTCGTCGGCGAACTCCAGCCGCAACTCATGCTCGCCTTTGCGCAGCCGGTTGCCCAAGGTCAGCGCGACTTCTTCGCAAAGCGCGCGCAGATCGAAGGGGCGGCGCTGCTCAGAGGTTTGGTCCACCGCCAGTTGCTTGAAGCTGTTGACCAGGTTGGCGGCCTGGGCCAGGCTGCGCACCAGCAGTCCAGCGGAGTCCGCCGTGCTTTGGCAGAACTGCTCCAGCTCGGAACGCCGCAGGCTGCCTCCCTCCAGCCGGGACAAAAAGCGGCTGCTCGCATCTCGCAGAGTGCTGGCCATCAGCACGCTATTGCCCAAGGGTGTATTGAGTTCGTGAGAAACGCCGGCCACCAGAGAACCCAGCGCGGCGAGCTTGTCTTGCTCAACCAGCTTGGCCTGGGTCAGTTGCAGCTGTTTGTAGGCATGGGCATTGTCCAGGGCCACGGCGGCGTAGGTGCCCAGGGTGCGCAGAATGTCGAGATCGCCGGGGCCAAACGCGGCGTCTTGGTCGCTGAGCACGCTGATGACGCCAATCACCCGACCTTTGATCAGCATGGGGACATACATGCCGGAGCGTGCGGCTTTGGGTTCCTCGCCACTTTGCAGCTGAACGCGCCCTTGGCCGACGATGCCTTTGAGTTCTCGGTTGTCGGTGCTGAAGCTGTCTATGCGCAACTCCTGGGCATTCAGAGCGCAGCGCACCGCCGCTTGATCCGTGGCATCGAGGCTGCGTTTGTAAGGCTTGAAGGCCTGACCCTGCTGCATGACGAAGTCAAAGCTCAGCACCCGCTCGCGCCAGTCCAGCAGCCCCACGCCGAACACCGTGGCATTGACCAGTTCTTTGACGTGCTGATAAAGCGTCAGCTGAATCGCTTCGACATTCAGCGAGGCTGTGATTTGCCGGCCGATCTCGCTGAGCAGGGTGATGTCGCGTCGGGCTTTCTCGGCCACCTCTCTTTGTTCCAGCGCGCTTTGTTTCTCGGCTGCGAGTTGCTGGGTGCGTGCCGCCACCTCTTGCGCCAGCAGTTGTTTGGCTTCTTGAAAGCTCTTCACACGGCGGCGATACAAGGCATACAGCAGCAAAGCAGCCGCGAGAGCCATGCCCGAGCGCCACCACCAAGTGCGCCAATATGGGGGCAGCACCTCAATATCGAGCAAAACTTGGGTGTCGCTCCACACGCCGTCTGGGTTGGCCGCCTTGCCCAGCAGGCGATAGTGGCCGGGGTCGAGGTTGGTGTAGGTGGCCAGGCCCAGCGCGCCTTGGCCTTCAATCCAGGCCTTGTCAAAGCCCTCCAACATCCAGGCATAACGGTTCAGTTTGACGCGGTCGAAATGAAGCGCGGCCAACTCAAAGCTCACCATGCTTTGCGCGGGACTCAAACGCATGTGCTTGGCTCGGTGCAAAGGGCCGTCGATGCCAAGATCGGCCAGGCTGAGCCGGGGCCTGGCGTCCACAGGTTTTGCTTGTTGATCGTCGGAGTCTTCCTGGAGCAAAGAGCGATTCAAGATCAAGACATCGCTCAACACCAGCTGCGGAGCCACCGGGTTGTCCTTGAGTTGCTCGGGCCAAAAGCGCAGCAGGCCAGGGCCGCCAAAGAACAAGCTGCCATCGGCGCTGCGAGTGGCCGCGCCAAAATTGAAGCCGCGACCGAAGGCGCCTTGCCCACCAAAAAAACGCGCTTTGCGCTGCTCGGGCCGGACCCGGGTCAGGCCCCGCTCGCTGCCCAACCAGAGTTCGCTCTGGAGCGCGTCCTGGATCGATTCGAAGCTGCCGCTGGGCATGCCGGGCAGGTCTTGCCAAGAGACCATACGCCAGGTTTTTTTGCGCTCGGGATCAGGGGCTTGTGGCGCTTGGAGCTCATACAGACCTTGGTTGCTCGCCAACCATATGCGCCCCTGCGCATCTTGCCGCATGGCGTGGATGGCTGGGCGCGAGGGACCGGTCCCCTGAGCGCCCGCCAACTCGATTGGCTCAGAGAAGGTCTCGCCATCGGGTTGGAGGTATTGCAAGCCACTCTTGCTGCCGACCCACAAGCGAGCGTCACGGTCCAATAACAGACAATCCACAATGCTGTTCACCAGCGCGCCAGGGCCTGGAGGGCTGGTGGTGAAATGTCGGATGCGGCCTTGCTCGCCGATGCGGTACAGGCCTTGTGCAGCACTGGCCCAAAGCACTTGCCTGCTTTTGTCTTGCAGCAGGGCGCTGATGGAAACCGAGGGGCCTCCCATGCTTTCGAAGTGAATTCTTTGGCTGCTCCCGAGCTTGGGGTCATACAGCACCAAGCCTCGATCACCGCCGACCCATATTCGGCCCCGCCCATCAAAGGCCAGTGCCTTCACATGGCTGATGGGCATCTCCTTCAACGCGATCTGCCTGACCTTGCCACTGGGGATGTGCAGGTGGTTCAAACCGCCGCCATAAGTCCCTACCCAAGCGTGGCTCTCATCTTCCAACAAGGTGGCCATCACCATGGGGGAGGACAGGCTTTGGCTGTCGCCGGGAATGCTCAGGTAATTGCTGAAGCGGCTGCTGTTCAGGTCCACCAGATTGACGCCGGTATCGCTGCTGCCGACCCAGAGGGTGCCATTGCGGTCTTGCATCAATGAGGCAATGGTTTCGCTGGACAGGCTGCCTCCCACCCCGGGAATTTGCCGAAACGATTCCACGGCCTTGTTCTCGGGGCGCCAGCGGTAGAGCACCGCTTTTTCGCCACTGCCGATCCACATGGTTTGCTCGCGATCGAGCAGCAGGGCATGCACGATCTCGTAGGGCAGCTGAAGGGCTGGGCCTTGTGGATCCCATGCCATGCCCGCACCGTCTTTGCGCCAGATCTGCAGGCCACCATTGGTGCCCACCCAGAGCCGCTGTGTCGCGTCCAAAGCCAGTTGGGTGGCGATCAAGGCATTGGGCGACGCCTTGCGAAAGTCTGGGGCCTCTGCGGTGCTGAAGCTCAGGCCCTGGGTCGAAGCTTTGGCGCCGGCTGCGATATGCATCAAGCGCTCGCCGCGGGCCAACCAAATGCCTTGTCGGCCGTCAGCAATCATGGCGGTGATGGCTCGCGCCTGGGCTGCTTTGGGGCTTGCAACTGGGCTTGCGGGAGGGGCTGGTGCCTCATCCATCCATGGTGTGAATTGCAGGGTCTGCAAGTCCAGGACATACAGCCCGCCCAGGCATGCCACCCACACATAGCCCTCTGTCGAAGGTGCCAGGGCCAGGACGCGGCGGCCTCTTGTCGTCAGCTCTGTGGGCAACGCGATTCTTTGGATTTTTTGCGTGCGTAAATCCATGCGGTCCAAACCGCCGTGGCTGCCGATCCAAAGCATTTGGCGCTTGCGGTCTTCCCAAAGCGACTGAATGACCGAGTGGCTGAGCGTTTGGCTTTGATTGGGAATGGCGCTGAAGGTCTTGATATGGCGTCCGTCGTAGCGAGCCAGGCCCTGGGTGGTGCCCAGCCAGATGAGCCCGTCGGCGTCTTGCAAGGCGCTCATGACATAGGGGCTGGGCAGACCATCGTCCATGCCCAATTGGCTGAATCGCAAATGGCTCAAGGCCGCCGTGCTTTGGCCAAGGCTTGGAGGTGCAAAAAGGCCGGCAACCAGCAGCAGGCACAGCCGCAGCGCTCGTATCAGCCAATTCGGGCTGATTGATGCGAGATGTCGAGAGTCAGGGCAGGCCAAACAAGCGCTTTGGCGCATCCCAAGCCGAGCACAAAGATCCAATTTGATCCTCCTCGTTGCCGCCCATTGGCATCCGCGTTGCCGGGGCTTGAGTATGCATGGTTTCCCTCCATGCGAAGACTTGATTTGGGCCATGGGCTCGGCGCTGAACCAAGTCGGGCATTGCTGGCGTATCCCTCCACGCCCTCCGAATCAAGTGCGCTTTCAGAGACAAATTCGAGGTGGTTTGAGCCGCTCTATTCCTAGAATGGCGTGGCCCCATCAGGGGCATGAGTGACCCGCCGACAGACCACTGTCGACCCGTGCAGGTGATCCGTTGGTCAAAAGCTTCGCCGAAGAAAACGAGCTTTACATCGACTCGATGAGCCCGCGAAAGACCAATTCAAGCCCGATCTCTGCGTTAAGCAAAGACGCGATCAAAGACTTGCGCTCAGGGGCAGTCAAAAGGTCCGATGGGTGGCGCTGATCTGCAGGCCCTTCAGCCGTGGCGTTTCGTGGCTGGACTGAATTCACTAGGCCGAGTTTGAAAGCGCAAAGGCTGCGCAGGTGTTTGCATACTTCGCGCCCTGAGTTGCCCGCAGCCCCCGTCCACATCTTGCCCTGCTGAATCTCGCAGCTTGGTCAAAACACCCCGCTGGTGCAGGCTGCGGGCAATGGCTGCGGCGTGTTCCCAGCTTGGGCGTTTGAAGTCCAGGCCCGGAATGCTGTTGTAGGGGATCATGTTCAAGATGGCGTACTTACCTTTGAGCAGGCGCACGATGCCATCCAACTCCTCCTCACCGTCGTTCACGCCTTCGAGCAAGGTCCATTGGTATTGGATGGGGTAGGCACTTTGGCGCGCGTAGTGTTCGCCAAGCTCTACCAGTTCATCTGGGCTGATGCGCGGCGCGCGCGGCAGCAGCCGCTCGCGCAAGTCTGCCTTGCTGGTGTGCAGCGACAGCGCCAGGGCGGGCTTGACGCGCTCGCGGGGCAGACGCTCAAACACACGCGGATCGCCGACCGTCGAAAACACCAGGTTTTTGTGGCCGATATTGCCCTCGGTGCCCAGCAGATCGATGGCCTCCAGCACATTGTCGAGATTGTGGGCAGGCTCGCCCATGCCCATGAATACGACCTTCTTCACCTCGCGCTGCGCGCGTGCCAAGGCCACTTGTGCCACGATTTCGCCGCTGCTGACCTGACGTATCAGGCCGCCTTGCCCGGTCATGCAGAACTGGCAGCCGACTGCGCAGCCCACTTGGCTGGATACGCACAAGCCGCCGCGCGGTAAGAGCACCGACTCCACGGTCTGTCCATCGCTCAAGCCCACCAACAAGCGCGCGGATCCGTCTGCGCCCGGATGACTGGAAATCAAGCGCGCCAGGCCGTGCAGCTCCGTATCCAAATCATGCAAGGCCGAGCGCAAGGCCAAAGGCAAAAAGTCGTCGGGTTTGCGGCGTCCCTGGGTGTGGGGCCGCGCCCGCACCCAGTCGCGCAGGAGCCGCTGTTCATGGGGTGTTTTGGCGCCAAGGGCGCGCAGGCGTTGGCGAATGGCTTCGATTTGCATGGAGGGGCGATTTTAGGGCGACCCTAAAATGGCCCGATGACGAACTACACAATCGGGCAGCAGCCACGCTGCTTTGCCTTGGTGCCTGCCGCGGGCGTGGGGGCACGTTCGGGCGCTGAGGGCCCCAAGCAATATGTGCAGCTGGCGGGTCAAGCGATGATGGCCCACACCCTGCAAGCCCTGAAGCAAGTGAAGGGTTTGAGCGGCACCTTGGTGGTGTTGTCGCCGCAAGACGATCAGTTTGAAACGGCCGTACCCGGGTTTGTGGGTGAGGGGGCTTGGGTGGCGCGCTGCGGCGGTGCAAGCCGTGCCGAGACGGTGGCCAATGGCCTGCGGGAACTGCAGGCCTTGGGGGCCCAAGCCCATGACTGGGTGCTGGTGCATGACGCCGCGCGCTGCTTGTTGCGGCCCGAATGGGTGGAGCGCTTGATGGCGGCCTGCGCCGCCGATGAGGTGGGCGGCTTGCTGGCCTTGCCCCTGGCCGATACCTTGAAGGCCTCGCAGCTAGGGCGGGTGGCGGCCACGGTCTCGCGCGCCGAGAAATGGGCGGCGCAAACACCGCAGATGTTCCGCATGGGCCTGCTGATGCCCGCGCTGGCGCAATTGGATGACAGCATCACCGATGAGGCCAGCGCCGTGGAGGCGCTGGGGCATCAGCCTTTGTTGGTGGAGAGCTCGATGGAGAACTTCAAGGTCACCTGGCCGGCTGATTTCGCCTTGGCGGAGCGGCTCTTGCGCAGCCACCTTTGATCAAAAGCGGTATTCAAAACCCGCCGACAGCATGTCCACCTCGGACTTGAACAGGCGCAGGTATTCCAACTTGGTGACCACGCGTGGGGTGAAGGCATAGCTCAGGCCCAGGCCACCGGAACCTTCGGTGTCGCGGCGCGAGCCCTGGCTCTTCGCAAACAACATGCGGGTGCTGCCCACGCCCAGTCGCCCGTAGAGGCCGAGCTTTTCGCTGAGGGGCAACGTACCCAGCCAGGCCACGCCGATATGGTCCTCAGGGTAGGCATAGTCCTGCGGTGCAAAAAGTCCTTCGAGCAAGGCAAAGTTCAAGGTTCTTGCAAACACCTCGACGGACTGCTGAGGGCTGAGGCGGTAGCCCAGCGCAAAGCCGAAAGAGGGCTCCCGGCCGCGCTCATAGACCTTGGATTTGCCGTTCGCGCCACCCAGAGAGGCGCCCAGATACAAACCACTGTCTTCCACGCTGTTGCTGGCCGCGCGGGCCAGCCCGCTGAAGGCCAAACCGGCGCAGACCATGGCAAGTGCGGCTCGGCTGCGGATGTTGAGGTGCATGGGTGTCTCCCTTGTTGTTGCTGTGGCGGATGATGGCTGACGGCAGCTCGCCAGGCTGCCGTCAGGAGGCCGGGCTTTAGAACTTGTAGCTCAGGCCCACGGAGAACATATTCACATTGGCCTTGTCGCCCGCCTTGTTGTACTTGGCGCTCAGGTAGTCATAGTCAGCGTTGAGGCTGAGGGTTTTGCTGAGGGCGTAACTCAGGCCAGCACCGGCCAGCAAGCCGAAGCTGTTCTTGCTTTCGCTGCCGCCACCGGCGTAGTTGGCCACGCCCCGGGTGTAGGCGCCACCCAGCTTGCCCTTCAGGGTGAAATCTCCGAAGCGCAGCGGCACCGTGCCAACGACGCCGAGCCCGCCGATCTTGACGTCGCCTTGCGCATCCTGGCCGCCGCGGCGCAGCCGGCCTTCTCCCTTGCCGACGCCAAAGGCCATGAGTTCAACGCCGAAGTTCTCATAGTCCATGCCGCCATACACTTTGCCGCCGAAGCTGGCCGTTTGGTCGCACTTCTGGCCGGCATTGCATTTGATGTCGTACTTGTCGTACAGACCGATGTTGGCGCCGACATAGGCCTCCGACTGTGGGCCCGCTTGGGCGCTGCCCACGGCCGCTCCCATCAGCAAGGCCGAAGCCAGGGTCTTGACAATGGAACGAGGCATAACTTCAAACTTCAGCATGATCTAAAACTCCTTGAAAGTACTGCTGGGTTGTCGCAACGCAGCTCCCGGCTTTGGTCAGTGCTTTCTTGCGACAACGGGGCAGAGTGTTCCTGTATCCGCAAAGGATTGCCAGAAACTTGAACTTTGTCGCGAATGGAGCGCTCTTTGGTACTACGATGCGCTACCAATTCAGCAGACAGAGCCAGGGAGGCGTATGAGCAGTCCGGAAGTCATCATCCAGGTCTTGCGCAGCGAGATGCGTGCAGCCGGCGTGACCTACAAGCAATTGGCCACGCGTTTAGACATGAGCGAGTCCAGCATCAAACGGGTGTTTTCGCAAGGCGATATGAGCCTGACGCGGCTGGAACAAATCTGCAAGTCGGTCGGGGTGGCGATGGAGGATGTGCTGCGCCAAGCGGCCGATGCCACGCCGCATGCAGACACGCTGACCTTGGATCAAGAAAAGTCACTGGTGCAAGACCCCAAGCTCTTGCTGGTGGCCATTTGCTGCTTGGGCCATTGGTCTTTGGAGCAAATCACCGAGGTCTATGACATTTCAGAAACCGAATGCATCCGCTATTTGGTGAAGTTAGACCGCTTGGAACTGATAGAGCTCAAAGCCATGAACCGCTATCGCATGCGGGTTTCGATCGCTTTCCGCTGGCTCCCGGACGGCCCGGTGCAACAGTTCTTCCGCAAGTATGTGGTGGATGACTATTTCGGCGGTCGCTTTGACGGCACCGGTGAGACCTTGCTGTGCGTGCATGGACGGCTCTCCAATCCCAGCGCACAAGAGTTGGTGCAAAAGATCCGGCAACTTGCCGCTGAATTGGCGCGGCTGCACCAGGACGATCAGCGCTTGCAGCCTGCCGAGCGCGATGGCTTCACGCTGCTGCTGGGGCTGCGCTCTTGGGAGTTTGCGCAATTCACCGCCATGCGGCGGCAAAAACCCTGATCACGCACTACCAAATCGGGCCCAAGAAGAGGTAGAGCGAAGACTGCCCTTTGTAGGTGCTGCCGGCGGCCAGATAGAAGGGGCCAAAGCGGGTGTCAATGGAAATGAAGCCGCTGCCGGCGAGCTTGCTTTCGGGCAGATCCAAAAGCGCCTGATTGTTCGTTTTGAAGATGGCACCAGCCTCGGCGGAGAAGCCTGCTCGAATGGCTCCGCCAAAACCCAGGGGCATTTCACCAATCTTGCGGGCCATCACCAAGCGGCTCATGCCCACGGTGCTGCCACTGAGCGAGCCCTGGGGCGAACCTGAGAGGCGCAAAAAGCCGCCCAGGTCGCCCACCGTGCCGCCGATCTTGGTACTGGCAACTTCTGAGTAGACATGGCCGGCCCAGCTGCCGAGTCGAAACGCGGCCAGGCCCTTGATGACGAAGAAATCATCCACATCGGCCTGACCGGCAATTTTCTGGCGGATCAAGGCCGCGTCCAAGAGCTGACCGCGGCTGGGGAAGGCCAGCGAATCCAAGGTGTCGATCTGCAGCTTCAAGCTCTGTTCGGTGAACTCGGTGCGACCTCGAATGCTGGGATCTTCCGGAATCGCCAGGCCAAAGCGCTGACGGCTGCGCGCCAGGGTCCAGCGCAGGTCGCCCCAGTTTCCGAGCTGCCGGCCCAGCGAAAAGGCCGCGCCCGCCACATTGACGTTCAGGCGCATCTTGCGCAGCCCCTGGTCGTCGAACTTGTCCAAAGGCAGTGAGAAATAGCTGCCTTCCAGCGATGCAAACCACGGCGATCCAGCACCCAAGGGCTGAAACAGCTCCATGCTCAGCTTGCGTTTGGCCCCAATGGTGCCCACGGTACGTAACTCCGCGCCCCAGCGGTTCAGCCAAGTCCAGACGTGCATGACCGAGAGCGAGAACCGATTCGCTTCATCAAAGTCGCTGTAGAGCTCGAGTCCCACGCGCAGTCGGCTGCTGGCCCAATCGGCTTCGGTCAGATTGAGCGTGACTTGGCGCAGGCCTTTTTCATCGCTGACCTGGGTGTCAATGCGTTCAAAGTCACCTCGGCCATAGAGCTGCTCGCTGGCTTTTTGAATCTGCGCCATGCTGGTGGGCTTGTCCAAGGGCAGATCAATTTCTGCCTTCAGCGCTTCGGCATTCGTGTGCTTGGTGCCCAGCAAGGTCAGGCTCGCCAGGGGCAATTGGGGTTGGGGTTTGTGCGCTTGGGCTTGGCGCTTGAGCTCCAGCGCCGCATAGGCCTCGGGTGACAGCGACAAGGCGCGCAGGCGTTCATGCGCCGCCATGGCGCCGCGCTGCCCGGAGGCAATGGCTTCTTCATGGCGCGAAAAATCCATGAAGGCGATATTGCCCAGGTCCGGGTCGATCAACACATCCTCGGGACGCAGCTCCTTCAAGGAATGGGCCACGTTCTGGTTGGTGAGGATTTGCAGCATCTGGTTGGCCACGCCCACCGCGCTGGTGATTTCGCGTTCTTCCAGCAAGGGGGAACCCACATTCACCGCGATGATGAGTTCAGCGCCCATCTTGCGGGCGATGTCAATGCCGAGATTGCGCACCAAACCACCGTCCACCACCGAGCGGCCATTGATGCGTACCGGCGTGAAAACGCCCGGAATCGCCATGGAGGCCCGCATGGCCAAGAACAGTGGCGTGTCCACCATTTCCAGCATCTCGCCGCTGAGCAAGTCCGTGGCCACCGCCCGGAAGGGCAAATTCATTTGGCTGATGGGCGAGTCGGCTTGCAAAGGCGGCACCAAGCGCTCCAAGGCGAACTCCAAGGAACTGTTGCCCGCAGCCGCAGGGGGCAGGCTGACGCCGGTGTTGCGGTGCATGCCCAGCTCAATGCGCGAGGGCAGCAATTGGTCTTCTTCGCGGCGACGGAAGCTCAGGTTCTGGCGCGGCGGACGATCCGCCATGATGGCCGCCCAGTCGGTGCGGCGCACAAAGTCTTCTAACTCCTCGACGCGTCGACCCGAGGCGTAAGCGCCACCGACCACGGCCCCCATGCTGGTGCCGACCACCAAGTCCACGGGGACGCGCAACTCTTGCAGCACCCGCAGCACGCCGATATGGGCCAGGCCGCGAACGCCGCCGCCCGACAGCACCAGTCCAATCTTGGGGCGCGCTGCCTCGAGACTGGTGATCTCCTCACTTTGCGGTGGGCTGTCTTGCGCCCGTGCCACAGGGCTGAATGCGCTCAGGCAGCAAGCCAGCAGCAGCGCAGGGCGCAGCCAAGCTCGGGGCTGACAGGCAGGAGAGAACAGAAGACGAGTGAGATCGGGCATGGTCAAGAAGGGATCAGAGCGGCCCGCTTGCGTCGCATCCTGTGTGCATGCGCTAAGCTGGCGCCGAATTCTGATCGATTTCTGTTTCATTCCATCCATTCGAGGGTTTTGTTCGCATGTCAGCTGGTGTTTCGCTCCCCCCCCTGCGTATCGGTGAAGGCTGGGACACCCATGTCCTGGTGACCGGTCGTCCTTTGATTCTGGGCGGTGTGACCATTCCTCACAGCCATGGCCTCTTGGGCCATTCGGATGCCGATGCCTTGGCACATGCCATCACCGATGCCCTGCTCGGTGCGGCTGCGCTGGGCGATATTGGCAAGCTGTTCCCCGACACGGCGGCCGAGTTCAAGGGCGCCGACTCGATGGTCTTGCTGGCTGAGGCCTATCGGCGGGTCCGGGCTGAGGGCTGGCAACTGATCAATATCGACAGCACCATCAAGGCCCAAGCCCCCAAGATGGCCCCGCATATCCCCGCCATGCGGGCGCGTTTGGCCGAGGTCTTGGGGATTGATGCGGGCCAAGTCAATGTCAAGGCCAAGACGGCCGAAAAGATGGGCCCGGTCGGTGAAGGCTTGGCGATGGAGGCGCACGCCGTGTGCTTGCTGATGCGCCTGCCTGAGTGACAGCGCCCGCAGCCTGTGACCACGAGCGCTGGCCGCGAGCTGCTTATTGAGACTTTGACAGCAAGGCCTCCCACTCTGCCTTGCTGAGGGTCTTGGATTCAATGACCGCGGCATTGCCTGGGCCGCGCAGCTCCAATTGAATGCTCTTGCCGTCGGCGCTTTCCTTGAGCGTGACACTGGAGCCATCACTGCGACTGGTGACGGACACCGTCTTGCCCTGTGCATCCGCATTGATGACCAGCTTGTCCTTCAGCTTGGGGGTGCTGAGGACCAAAAGCGTGCTGCCGTCTTGTTTGAGCGTGAAGGCAAAGGTGTCGCTGCGATTGTCGGTGAGGATGGTGAAGTCGCCGGTCAGCACATAGTTGGCATTCAGGCTCTTTTTAGGCGTGGAGAAACTGCCCTTGATGGTGGCCAGCGGAGCCTGGGCGCCATCGGCGCGAAGCACCAAGTTTTGCAACTCATAGGTGCGCTCATTGGGGGTGTCGGGCAGGCCGGGCGCATCGATCAACTGGCCTGAGACCAAGGTGAACTGCTCGAGTTGGCAGTCCACGGCCGTCAAAGTGCGCTTTTGATCCGCGACGTTCAGCAGCAGCTTGCCACCCTTGTCGCAACTGAATTCATTGGGCGAGGTCAAGCTGTATTGCGGGTTCTGAGGCAGCGAGCCCACGGCTGCGGTCTTCACGCCGCGCTCGACGCTGGCCATGGCGATCCCGGCGGTGGCGTCGTAGTTGCTTTTGTTGATGCTCAGCTCCGGGGCCGGAGGGGGCACCGGGTCGTTGCCGCCGCCGCCTCCGCAGGCGACCAATGTGAGGGTGCCGCTGAAGGCCAAAGCCAGCTTGATGTGCTGCGTGTTGAACAGTTTCATGGAGACGTTCCTTTTGGGGCCCGTGGCTCGGTAGGAGCTTTGGCGGGCGGGTGGGATGGGTGGACCTCGGGGCGCAGTATTTCGCCTCGCCCCTGGACATGCCAGCGCATTCAGCCAAGTCGAGGAATGTCGGCTCCCGTAGCTTGGAATACGCCACCTTGCGGGCCGATTGTTAAAAAGGGTAAGCACCTCCAGGTGCGTGCGCTTGGCGTCAGGAGGGCCCGGGCTCGAGCGGGCTGGAGTCGAGCTTTTGTGGGGCCCAAATGCAAACAGGGCGGACTCCGCGCCGCCCCGTGTCAGTGCAAGCTACCGGTCTTCAGAGCCATTTCTGGATCAAGGCCTTGAACTCCGCTTCACTCAGGGTCTGACTGGCGATTGGCGCGCCGCCGCCGATGCCGCGCAACTCCAGCGTATAGCTCTTGCCGTCTTGGCTTTCGATCACCGTGACCGAGGAACCGTCGCCGCGACTGGAGATCTTGGCGGTCTTCTCGTCAGCGCTGATGTCGATGCTCAGCGCTTGGGGAAAGCTGGCGGATTGGATCTCCAGCAGCTTTTGCCCATTGGCGTCTTCGCTGAGTGAAAGGCTTTCCTTGCGGCCTTGGCGGGTGTAGCTGAAGTCCGCCTTGACGGCCGCGAGTGAGTTGTCGGGCCTGAGGGTGAAACTCAGGCTGCCATTGAGGGTTTGCAAAGGCGTGGCATTGTCACCCGATCGAAAGCTCAGGTCTTTGATTTTCACGACATGGGCTTGACCGACTGGCGTGGCTTCGACGCTGTCGTTGATGGACCCCGAGGCCACGAACACAGGGCCTGACTTGCAGTTCTGAAGCGTCAATTGGTTCAGCGAGCTCGTCACGCTCAGGCTCAGTGAGCCGCCATCTCGGCAGGCGTAAGTGCCGGGCGTGCTTTGATCTTTGAGTTCGAAGGTCGGCACATGGGTGGCGCTCACTTGCTCCGCACTGCGTTGAACACCTGCGGCGGCGATGCCCGCGGCATCGCGAAAGTTGCTGCTGTTGATGTGCGCGGTGGGGCCGGGGGGGAAGGGATTGTCATGGTTGCCGCCGCCACCGCAGGCCGACAGTGAGATGACAGCGGCGGCGACCGCCGCCAAGAGCAACTGATTCAGCATGGATTTCATGTTTTCTTTCTTTCTTCCCTGAGGGGGCCGACGCATGAGCGGACGGCTTGGCTGGAGGCGCCAGGCTGCGCAGTGTCGGAGTGCGGATGCGAGAGCGCCATCCGGATCGGCGGAGTCTCAAAATTCGCAACTTGAGGTCGCGCGCCGCGCTACTGTGCTGCCGCTTGGCAGTCCGGGCTTGTGTGCCTAGGCGGCTTTTTGCAGTCGAATGACAGCCATCAAGCCGCCGCCTTCGGCATTGCCGATGTCCAGCTGACCGCCCAGCCTTTGAACCGACTTTTCAACGATAGCCAAGCCCAGCCCAGCCCCGGTGGCCGCAGTGCGAGCGGCGTCGCCACGGAAGAAGGGGGTGGTCAGTCTCGCCAATTTGTCGGGCGGCACGCCGGGGCCAAAGTCCCGCACCTGCAAGGCCACCCAGGGGCCGCTCTGGTTGCAACTGACGGCCACCCGCGCGCCTTCGTCCGGTTCGTGGCCGTAGCGTCGGGCATTCTCAAACAAATTCAGCAGCACCCGGCCCAGCTCGGTTTCATCCGCCCAAACCTTCAGATCCGACGGCAGCTCGATGTTGATGCTCAACTGCTGCGGGTTGCGAAAGCCCTGCGCCTCTCTCTCGACCAGCGTTCGCAACAGCACCGGCTGCAATTGCAGCTCTGTGGGGCGCGCATAGTCCATGAATTTGTGAATGATGGCGTCGAGTTGGTCGATGTCTTGCGCCATGAATTGGCGGGCTTGTTCGTCAGGCACGCTCATCTCCGCTTCCAGGCGCAGCCGGGCCAGCGGTGTGCGCAGGTCATGCGAGATGCCGGCCAGCATCACGGTGCGGTCTTCCTCCATCTTGGCCAACTCGCGTGCCATGCGATTGAAGCCCATATTGACATCGCGGATCTCGCTGGTGCGGGTGCTTTCGTCCAAGCGCGATTCGTATTCGCCTTCGCGAATGCGGTGCGCGGCAATGCTGAGTTCGCGCAAGGGTTGGTTGATCAGCCGGGTGATGGCCGCTGAGCCCAAGACGGTGGCGATCAGGGCGATCAAGAGCCACAAGATATTGCTGGAGCTGGAAATGCTCAGTGGCGTGGGACTGGTTTGCAGCCAATAGGCCTCGTCGCCGATGCTGAAGCGCACCCACAGGCCGGACTCCCCGTTGACACTGCGCGCCACCACGGTCGAGGGCCCGAGCTTGCTGCGCAACTCGGCTGCCAGGCGTTTGGCGAAGTCATTCATATCGTAGGCCTGCCAGCGGTCATGGGCCTCGGCCAGGCGCACCTGAACCGCTTCGCTACGAGCCAGGCTGCTGAGCACCGCGACGCGGTTGATGCTGTCGGTGTCGGCCAAGGCGACGCGGCTCAAATTGACCAGCCCGGCCAGTTGCTGGGCGGACTCGAGTGCACGCGGTTCGGCCTCCAACACTTTGAAGGTCTGCTGCCAGGCCAGCACGCCGCCCAGCAGCAAGAGTGCCAGCAGGGCGAAGGTGCGCCAGAATAAATTGAGCGCGATTTGGGGGCGCGGCATGGCCTCAGCTCAGCCCTTCATCCGATGCAGACAAGTTCAGCCTTTTTCATCCGGCACGAACACATAACCGACACCCCAGACGGTTTGGATATAGCGCGGTTGCGTGGGGTCGGTCTCCAGCAGCTTGCGCAAACGGGAGATCTGCACATCCAGGCTGCGGTCAAAGGGTTCGAAGTCACGGCCCCGCGCCAACTGGGCCAGCTTGTCGCGGCTCAACGGCTGGCGCGGGTGCCGCACCAGGGCCTTGAGCATGGAGAACTCTCCTGTGGTGAGAGGCAGGGTCTCGCCATCGCGAGACAGGCGCCGCAAAGCCAGATCGAACTCAAAGGGGCCGAAGCTCACGGTCATTGGCTCTTTGGAAGGCGCACCAGGCGCCTCAATGGCCGGGCGACGGCGCATCACGGCATTGATGCGGGCCAGCAATTCGCGCGGGTTGAAGGGCTTGCTCAGGTAGTCATCAGCGCCCACTTCCAGGCCGACGATGCGATCCACGTCTTCGACCTTGGCCGTCAACATGATGATGGGCGTGGTGTCATTGGCGGCGCGCAAGCGGCGGCAAATGGTCAGGCCGTCTTCGCCGGGCAGCATCAGATCCAACACGATCAGGTCGACGGTTTCTCGAGTCAGTTGCTTGTTCAAGGCGCGTCCGTCTTCGGCCAGCAGGACTTCAAAGCCCTCTTGGCTCAGGTAGCGCCGCAGCAGATCGCGAATGCGGGCGTCATCATCGACCACCAGGATGCGGGTGGGTCGGGTCGGACTCTGGCTGGTGCTGGACATGGCAGATTCTCTTTCTTGGATTTCATGACCGGCGGCCAAGCCGCCGTCACGAGCAAATATGTAACAGCCGCATTGTCAGTGGGTTTGGCCTGGATTTCCAGGCGCGCAGGCCGGCGGTTACAGCTCATTAACAACTTGGGTGTCCTGCAAACCCGGCTTGAAGCAAGCGCTGCGCTAAGCTCGGCGTTTTCACCGAGAGGAGTCTTATGAAAAAGATGATGCTGATGGTCGGAACGAGCTTGGTGCTGGCCCACGGTTGGGTGGCTGCGGCGGACCCGGTACCGCGTGATCGACTCCAACTGAGCGCCACCGCCAGCATGGAAGTCACGCGCGATGTCTTGAGCATTGCTTTTTCAAGCAGCAAAGATGGCAGCGATGCGGCGGCGGTGCAATCGGCTTTGAAGCAAGCCTTGGATGCTGCGCTGGCTGAGGCGCGCAAGGTGGCCAAGCCGGGGCAGTTGGAGGTGCAGACCGGCAATTTTTCGCTGTATCCCCGTTACGCGCCGAAAGGCGGCATCAATGGCTGGCAAGGCACGGCAGAGCTCTTGGTGGAAGGGCGTGATGCCGCCGCCATTGCCCAACTCAGTGGGCGTATCGGCAGCATGAGCATTGCCCGGGTGGGCTACAGCTTGTCCAAAGAGGCAAGGGAGAAGGCCGAGGCCGAGGTGGCGGTGCAGGCGATTGAGCGCTTCAAGGCGCGCGCCAGCGACTACGTCAAGCAATTCGGTTATGGCGGCTATGCCATCGGCGAGGTCAGCGTCAGCAGCTCCGAGCCCGGCATGATGCCAATGGCAGCGCCGCCGATGCGCTTCAAGGCCATGGCAGCCGTAGCCGACGAGGCTTTGCCGGTCGAGGCCGGCAAATCGTCAGTGAGCGTCACCGTCAATGGCTCGGTGTTGATGACGGCGCGCTGAAGCCCTCAGAGCCAGCCAAGCGCCCCCGCGCTGAAGGGCAGCAAGGGGCGCGTTTACTGTGCGGTCCAACCGCCGTCCAAGCTCCAGGCTTGGCCGCAGACATTGCTGGCCGCCTCGGAGCACAAGAACACCGCCAGGTCGCCCAATTGCTCCGGCGTGGTGAAGCGCAGCGAGGGTTGCTTCTCGGCCAGCAGTCGGCGCTTGGCCTCTTCTTGGTCTACGCCATCAGCGCTGGCTCGCGCGTCCACCTGTTTTTGTACCAATGGCGTCAGCACCCATCCGGGGCAGATGGCGTTGACCGTGACGCCGCTGGCAGCGCTTTCCAGGGCCACGGTCTTGGTGAAGCCAATCAAGCCATGCTTGGCTGCGACATAGGCCGATTTGTTCACCGAGGCCACCAAACCGTGCACCGAGGCAATGTTCAAAACCCGGCCCCAGCCGCGTTGCTTCATGCCGGGCAAGGCCAAGCGGGTGGTGTGAAAGGCCGAACTGAGGTTGATGGCAATGATGGCGTCCCAGCGCTCTGTGGGGAATTCTTCAACTGCGGCCACATGCTGAATGCCTGCGTTGTTCACCAATATGTCGCAGCCGCCAAATTCGGCTTCGACGTAACGCATCATGGCCTCGATTTCTGCGGGCTTGCTCATATCCGCACCGTGGTAGCCCACTTTGACGCCCAGCGCCTCGACTTGGGCGCGTGGCCCGGCCACATCGCCAAAGCCATTCAGCACGATATGGGCGCCCTGTGCGGCCAGGCGCAGGGCGACGCCCAAGCCGATGCCGCTGGTGGAGCCGGTTACGAGGGCTGTCTTGCCTTTCAACATCTCGGTTTCCTTTCGGGGTTGCTAGGATGGACTATAGAAGGAAGATCACCATGAGCGAAGCGCAACTGAAATTCGTCAACTGTTTGGGGCAGGCCGGTCTGCACCGTATGGCCTATTGGGAGTGGGCATGCCGTGCAGCTTTGCCGTCAGGCGAGGTGGCGCCGGTGCTGGTGTGTGTTCATGGCCTGTCGCGACAGGGGCGTGACTTTGATGCCCTGGCGCGCGCTTTGAGTTCGCATTACCGGGTGATTTGCCCCGATGTTGCGGGTCGAGGGCAATCGGACTGGCTGGCCAATCCGGCGGCCTATCAAATCCCCAACTATGTGGCCGATATGGTGAGTTTGTTGGCCCGCTTGGATGTTGAGCAGGTCGATTGGGTCGGCACCTCCATGGGCGGCTTGATCGGCATGGGACTGGCTGCTTTGCGGGGGGGCTCGGCCCAGCCCATGGTGCGGCGCTTGGTGCTCAATGATGTGGGGCCGGAGATCGCCTATGCAGCGCTGCAGCGAATTGCCAGCTATCTCGGGCAAAAAATGCAGTTTGAAAGTTTCCAAGAGGGGGTGGACTATTTGGCCAGCATCTCTCAGGGCTTTGGCCCCCACAGTCCCGCCCAGTGGACGACGCTGTCCACACCCATGCTCAAGCCTGAGGCTGATTCCACGCGTTGGCGTTTGCACTACGACCCGCGCATTGCGCAGGCCTTTGGCGCCGTCACCCCTGAGTTGGCCGCGGCCGGCAGCACCGCGCTTTGGCAGGTTTACGACAGTCTGCAATGCCCCACGCTGCTCTTGCGTGGCGCTGAGTCCGATCTCCTGTCCGCCGCCACCGCTGAAGCGATGGCCTCGCGTGGGCCGCGGGCTGAAGTGCAAGAATTGGCAGGCGTGGGTCATGCGCCAACGCTGGTTCAGCCCGACCAAATTGAGCGGGTGCGGGCCTTTCTTGGAGTGGTATGAAGACGGGTTTGAATGCGGGGCAAGGGGAGCAGCAGGCGGCGCCCATCGTGGCGTTGATCGATGTGGATTTGCGACCGGTTGGGCTGCCCGGGGCTTCGCCAGGGACGGATGGGCTTGAAGGGTCAGCCGCCCTGATCAGCAAAGAGGCTTTGCAAGACCCGGTGGCACGGGCGCGCGCTTTTGCTGAACCGCTGCTGACCGGGCAATGCTTGGACACCGGCGAAGATGCCTTGTCGCATGCCGATGGAGTGGCGGCCATCTTGGCGGGCATTGGGGCAGCGCCGGCAATGCAGGCGGCCGCCTATCTGGTTTATGCGGGCGACTTTTTGAACAAGCCCGAAGAGGTGGTGACCAAGGCCTTTGGCGAGTCGTATGCCAGCTTGGTGATGCACACCCGCCGCTTGGTGCAAATCCAGCGCGCCGCTCGGGAGGCGCGTGTCGAGGCGGCGCAGCGCAGTGAGCAGACGGAGCGGGTTCGCAAGATGCTGCTGGCTTTTTCGCGCGATTTGCGGGTGGTGTTGTTGCGCTTGGCCTCGCGTTTGCAAACCCTGCGCTACTTTGCTGCCTCCAAGCGTGAATGCCCGGTCAGCTTGGCGGCCGAATCGCAGCAGGTGTTTGCACCTTTGGCCAACCGGCTGGGCATTTGGCAAATCAAATGGGAATTGGAGGACCTGTCCTTTCGCTTCTTGCAGCCGCGGGCCTATCGTGACATCGCCAAGGCCTTGCATGAAACCCGGGTGGCACGCGAGCAAAACATCGAAGCCGCGCGTCAGACCTTGCAAGACGATTTGGCCAGCATGGGCTTGCAAGCCCAGGTGCAAGGGCGGCCCAAACACCTCTACAGCATTCACAAAAAAATGCGCGGCAAGCATCTGGCCTTGGAGCGGGTGTTTGATTTGCGGGCCTTGCGGGTGATTGTGCCGACCGTGAGCGACTGCTATGCAGTGCTGAGTCGCCTGCATGAAAAGTACAGCCCGGTGGAGGGCGAGTTCGACGACTACATCGCGCGCCCCAAGCCGAACGGCTATCAGTCCTTGCACACCGTGGTTTTGGGAGCCGATGGCCGCGCCATGGAAGTGCAGATTCGCACCGAGGCCATGCATGAACATGCCGAGCATGGAGTCGCGGCGCACTGGGCCTACAAAGAGGCGGGGGCCAAAGGCTATGCCGGGGTCAGCGCGGCGGGTGAATTTGAAGACCAAGTGGCGCAGGCCCGCAAAGCGGTGTTGCGGCAATTGTTGGCCTGGGAGCGCGACTTTGTGGAAGGGGATGCACGGCAGCAAGCCCTTGAAGCCAGCGGCAGCCATCAGAGTCCTCCAGATCAAGCGGCGGGCGTTGAAGCGCAGGGCGCTCGCGCAGTCAGCCCAGCTGCCTTCGATGAGCGGATTTATGTCTTCACGCCCCAAGCTTCGATTGTTGAGTTGACGGCCGGCGCCACGCCGATTGATTTCGCTTATGCGGTGCACACCGATCTGGGCCACCGTTGCCGCGGCGCCAAGGTCGATGGCGTCATGGTGCCCTTGAACACGGCGCTCAAGAGCGGGCAAACCGTCGAAATCACCGCCAGCAAAGAGGGCGGCCCATCGCTTGACTGGCTGAATGCCGAGCTGGGTTTTTTGCAAAGCCAGCGTTCGCGAACCAAAGTCCGGGCCTGGTTCAATGCTCTGGCGCAACGACAGACCATCGCGCGCGGTCGGGAGGCGGTGGAAAAGCTGCTGCAGCGCGAGGGCAAGACGGCGGTCAAGTTGGAGGATCTGGCCGGACGCTTGGGTTTCAAGAATGCCGATGCCTTGTTCGAGGTGGTGGGCAAGGACGAGTATTCGCTGCGCAATATCGAGCTCTTGCTTCGTCCGCCAACGCCCGAGCCGGACACCGATGAGTTGTTGGCACAGCGTCGCACCCGAGCGGGCAGCCATGCGCCGCGCGGTGGTGTGTTGGTGGTGGGTGTGGATTCCCTGCTCACCAATTTGGCGCGCTGCTGCCGCCCGGCACCACCTGACGCGATTGGCGGTTATGTGACGCGCGGCAAAGGGGTGGCCATCCATCGCCTGGATTGCATCAACTTCCGCCAGATGGCGGAACGCGCCAAAGAGCGGGTCATCGAAGTGGAGTGGGGCGGGAACACGGCAGCTGGCGCCGCTGACCCCAAGGCCAAAGGCCGCGGGCCCGCCTTGTATCCCGTTGATGTGGTGGTGGAGGGTTCCGATCGGCAAGGCCTGCTGCGTGATGTGCTGGAGGTCTTGGCCAAAGAAAAGATGAATGTGATCGCGGTGAACACCCAGTCGGTCAAGTCGCAGCGCAGCGATACGGCCTGGATGAATTTCACCGTGGAGGTGGCCGACTCCGGGCGACTGGCGCAGGTGCTTCGACTGCTTTCTCAGATCCAAGGTGTACGCAGCGCCCGAAGAAAATAAAGAACTTTTCATCAAAGTGTAGACAGCGCCAAAAAATGCGTGCTATACTGCGAAGCTCTTGAGGCGCGTAGCTCAGCTGGTTAGAGCACCACCTTGACATGGTGGGGGTCGTTGGTTCGAGTCCAATCGCGCCTACCAAAATACGAAAGTAAGACGGTAGGCGTTACTCTCAAGTAACGTTGAAATAAGAAGCCCGGTAGATCGCAGATCTGTCGGGCTTTTTGCTTTTTGCTTTTTGCTTGCCTTTGGCATTTGGGGCATTTTTGCCTCTCAAGAAATGGCAAAGGCCTAGAGCCACAGAACTTATGATCCTTCGCACAAGGCATACGGCCTAGGAGGATTGACGTGTCAGAGATTCGCGCTCTGCTGTTGACCGACGTGGTCGATAGCACGCAGTTGTCCGAAGAGCTGGGCGATGAGGTCATGGCTCAGTTGTGGATTCAGCATGATCGCGTGGCGCGTGATCTGTTGCCGCTCTGGCGCGGCCGAGAGATCGACAAAACGGATGGCATGTTGCTGCTGTTCGAGCGTGCCGAGGACGCGGTGCGTTATGCGCTGGCTTATCACGAGGCACTCGCCAACTTGGACCGACCGCTCAAGGCGCGGGCCGGATTGCATTGCGGGCCTGTGATCTTGCGGGAAAACACGGCGGCCGATGTGGCTCGCGGTGCCAAGCCTTTGGAGGTGGAAGGGCTGGCCAAGCCAACTGCGGCACGCATCATGTCTATCGCCTCGGGAGCACAGACGCTTTTGAGTGCGGAAGCGGCGGCCGGCTTGCAGTGCGCTGATTTGCGCACGGAGTCTCACGGGCATTGGATGATGAAGGGCGTGTCTGATGCCCTGGAGATCTTCGAAGTGGGTATGCCGCAGCAGCCATTTCGGATGCCGGCAGATGGCGAAAAGGTGTACCGCGTCTATCGCCAGGGCGAGCGTTGGTTGCCGGTGCGAGAGATTCCCAATAATTTGCCGCAACAAGGCAGCAATTTCATCGGCCGGGAGCAAGAACTCCGGGACATCAAGGCCTTGTTGGGCAGCGCACGTTTGGTGACATTGCTGGGCATGGGCGGGTTGGGCAAGACGCGCTTGAGTTTGCAAGCGGCGGCGGAGTTGATGCACCGGTTTCCGGATGGTGTTTGGTTTTTGGACTTGGCGCCCATCCATGACCCCGCCTTGGCCTTGAGTGAGGCGGCCCAGGTCTTGGGGGTGCGGGAAGAGCCTGAGCGCAGCTTGCTGCAATCGGTGTGTGAGTTTTTGAGGCCCCGGCGGGTCTTGATGATTTTTGACAATTGTGAACACTTGATCAAACCCGCTGCGCATTTGGCGCAGGCAGTCATCAAGGCTGCGCCCATGGTGCGCTTGGCGGCCTCCAGCCGTGAAGCGTTGCGGATTTCCGGGGAGCAGGCCTACCCCATCTTGCCATTGCCGCTGCCCAAGCCCGGCGACTCATTGGACGCCTTGATGCGCTCGACCGCGGTGCGTTTGTTCGTCGATCGTGCCCGCGCCCACAAGCCCAGTTTTGAATTGAGCGCAGAGGATGCGCCGGCTGTGGCTGAGTTGGTGACCCGCCTGGAGGGCATCCCTTTGGCGCTCGAGTTGGCGGCGGCGCGCGTGCGCGCGCTCTCGGTGGCTGACATCAATCGGCGGCTCAGTGATCGCTACAAGTTTTTGACGGCCGGCTCACGTGAGCACCAGGAGCGGCAGCAGACCTTGCGTGCGCTGGTCGATTGGTCGTATGACATGCTGCAGGAGGACGAAAAGACCTTGCTCGCCCGTTTGGCGCCCTTCAGGGGGAGCTTTGATATGGCCGCTGCCGAGGCCATTTGCGGGGGCGAGCCCTTGAGCCCTGATGCGGTCTTGGATTTGCTGACTTCCTTGATTGAAAAGTCCCTGGTCATGCAGGTGGAACACCCTGGCAGTACCCGCTACAAAATGCTGGAGACCATCCGCGACTACGCGCGCGAAAAGCTGGCGCAAAGCCATGAATTCAGCGACTTGCAGGTGGCCCATTGCCACTACTACTTCGAATTGGCCAAAAAAGCACGTGATGGCCTGCGGGGCCCGAAGCAGGGGGAATGGTTAAGTTGCTTCGAGGACGAGCAAGACAATCTGCGCGCCGCCATGGCTTTGGCGCAAAGCAATGATGGCAGCGTGGACCCCATCCTCACGGTCAAACTGGCAGTGGCTCAGCAGAACTTCTGGGTCTTGCGGGGGCATGCGGCCGAAGGGCGGGCAGCCGTCGAGAGCATGCTGGCGCTTGACGCCGTACGCGGCTCGCCCATGGTGCATGCGCATGCCTTGTATGTCGCGGCGGTTCTGGCTTGGAGTCAAAGCGACCATGCAGCAGCCCTGCAGGCGCTGTCGACCTGCTTGGCGCTGCGACGCGAGTTGGGCAACCCGGCCTTGTTGGCCCCCACGCTTTCGACCATCGCCCTGGCGCAACTGAGTGCCGGTGACGGAGACAGCGCCAGAGTGGCGGCGCAAGAGAGTTTGCAGCTCTTCCAGCAATGTGAGGACCAGGGCAACCAGGCAATTGTGTTGTTGCAACTGGGGCAGATCGACATCTTCCAGGGCATGGGGGAGTCGCAGGGGCGGCAACATTTGCAAGAAGCGCTCGTTTTGGCGCGCCAAATCAAACACCCTGAAACCGAGGCCGAGGTCGAATTGGCGCTCGGGCAAATTGCTTTTGATGCGGAGGCGCCGGATCAAGCTGCGCAAGCCTTTGCGCGCTCCTTGAAGATTTGTTTAACAGCGGGGGACCGGCGCGGCGCTGCCAATGCTTTGTGGTGGCAAAGCAAGCTTGATATGCGGCATGGCCTGCTCGACCAGGCGCGACAAGGCTTGGGTGACGCCTTGAGTGCCTTCAGTGCCTTTGGTATGCGCGAACAATTGCTGGCCTGCCTTGAAGATCACGCGGTGCTGGCTTTGTTGTTGGGGTTGCATGAGCGGGCTGTGGGGCTGGCCTCGGCCAGTTTGCAGTTGCGGGAAAACGCCAAACTGCTGCGCGCTGTGAGCGCTCAGCGGCGCTGGCAGGCGAACTTGACGCAACTGCGTGAAAGCGTGGCACCCGATGCGTTTGATCGGCTGTGGCAAGAGGCCCTGACATGGAGCTCTGACGAGTTGCTGAGTCACGCCCTGAGCCTGTCCGCGCCGGGCCTCAAGCCCCATTGAACCGGGTCTGTGTTTCTTGCTTCAGGGCAGCCGGCGCTGTTCAAGACGATGGGTCATTGCGCTTGGCGTTGACGTGCTCGCCTCGTCGAGCCCAGGAGAGCCAACATGCCCGCCAGCAGCAGGCTGACGGAGGTCGGCTCGGGCACTGCCAAGCTGTACTGCGGCGTCGCGCCATTCAAGGTCATGACGATGGCGGTGGTGGTGCCGCCGTCATTGGTGTAGCTGATGTTTTGCGTAAAGCCGGGCTGTCCAGGGCCGCCTTCGTAGCCGCCGAGAATAAAGTCAAAAGCTTTGCCATTGCAGTAAAGGCAAGTCAGTTGCGGTACGCCGTTGCTGTATCGGAAGCTGAAGTCATTGTTCTTGGCTGCGGCGACCGCTTTGTAGGGGTTGGAGCCATAGACATTGGCGCCGAGCAGTTTGGCGGTCAGGTTGGTCAATGCTGAGTTGGAAAAGACTTCGGCATTGGTGTCCCAGCCCACGACCAAATCGTTCAACAAGGTCAGCCCATTGACCTTGATGCCGAATGTTGTGTTCACCGAATCGCCGGCCACATCGGCATCAAAAAGACGCAAAGTGGCCGAGGCAGTGGTCTTGCATCCGCTGCCCAAGCTGATGTGACGCAGGCCAGCGCTGCTGGGGCCCAAGCAATTGTCGGCGATGTTGAAGCTCACAGAACCTGAGTATGAAAGGTCGGGCAGGGCACTCCCGAACAAAGGGTCAAAACTGGTGCTGACCGCGCCGGCTTGGCTGGGGCTTGTGAAAGTTGCGCAGGTCAAGGCGAGCACGGCCAGAGCCGATGTTGTCTTGGCTTGGCTCTTCATGGCTTGAATCATGACAAAGCTCCTTCGGAGGTTTGATTCGCCGTGTTGGTATTGAAGCTCGCAAGCAGGGCTTGCTTACTCCAGCGAGTGCCGCAGCATGTCACGATTTGGCGGCTTTGTGTCAGGGTATCAACCTGAATCTGTAGTAGGGCGATTGCGGCATTTGTTTGCAAGCGGGGCGAAGGGCGACGTCACCAAGCAACGCCGGGGTATTTCCCCTCGGGTGGGCTCATGTCGCGCTTTTAGAATGGCTTGGCTCAGGCGTGCCCATCTATGGGGGCGTGGTGCAGGTGGTTTGTGACGCGGCATGGGGTCGCGGTCACAGACGATATGACTAGGAGTTCTTCAAGATGGTGACTGCCCGTAAAAGCACGGCAGCTGAGAAAGCGGCCGATGCGCCAGCACAAGGCGGCGCCGAGTCGGCAGGCAGCGTTCGCGTATTGAAGAAGTATCCGAACCGTCGCTTGTATGACACGCAGACCAGCAGCTACATCACCCTGGCTGATGTCAAGCAAATGGTTTTGCTGGGGCAGGCCTTCGAAGTGCGCGACGCCAAAACCGCGGAAGACCTGACGCGCAGCATCCTGTTGCAGATCATTCTTGAAGAAGAAACCGGCGGTGTGCCCATGTTCAGCACCAATGCCTTGGCGCAAATTATCCGCTTTTATGGCCACGCCATGCAGGGCGTGATGGGGGACTACCTGGAGCGCAATGTGCAGACTTTTGGCGAAATGCAGGCCAAGTTTGCGGAGCAGAGCAAAGGCTTGGCCTTCAGTCCTGAGTTGTGGTCGCAATTCCTGGGGGCGCAATCTCCAATCTTGCAGGGCTGGATGGGCGGCTATGCCGAGCAGTCCAAGAATCTGTTCACCCAGATGCAAGAGCAGATGCAGGAGCAAATGAAAGAGCAGTTGCAAAAAGCGACGGCCCTGTTCCCGGGCATGCCGGGCTTCCCGCCCAAGAAGCCCTAGTGCCTGGCTTGTTGCGGCGGCCCGTTTGATCGCTGCCACGCCAAATGAGCGAAAATCGCTCCATGAGCGAAACCACCATCCCCAGCCCGACGGCAGCGGCCGCCGCCCCCAAGATCGGCTTTGTGTCCTTGGGCTGCCCCAAGGCCTTGACCGATTCAGAACTGATCCTCACCCAGTTGCGGGCCGAGGGTTATGAGACCTCCAAGACCTTTGCTGGCGCCGATTTGGTGATTGTCAACACCTGCGGCTTCATCGATGACGCGGTCAAGGAAAGCCTGGACACCATCGGCGAGGCCCTGGCCGAAAACGGCAAAGTCATCGTCACCGGCTGCCTGGGCGCAAAGGCCGGTGCCAGCAGCGCTGAAGCGGGCAGCTTGGTGCGCGAAATGCACCCCAGCGTGCTCGCCGTGACTGGCCCCCATGCCACGCAAGAGGTGATGGATGCGGTGCACACCCATGTGCCCAAGCCGCATG
Organism: uncultured Burkholderiales bacterium; assembly: GCA_945952065.1. Classification (GTDB taxonomy): domain Bacteria; phylum Pseudomonadota; class Gammaproteobacteria; order Burkholderiales; family Burkholderiaceae_C; genus Paucibacter_A. Next base: position 148,273 of record CAMFGY010000003.1, read on the forward strand.
ACCCTTTCATCGATTTGGTGCCGGAGTCGCGCGGCATTGCCGGCATCAAGCTCACGCCCAAGCATTACGCGTATTTGAAGATCAGCGAAGGCTGCAACCACCGCTGCACCTTCTGCATCATCCCCAGCATGCGTGGCGACTTGGTGTCGCGCCCGGTGGGTGATGTGCTGAACGAAGCGCGTGCTTTGTTCGAGTCAGGCGTCAAGGAGTTGCTGGTGGTCAGCCAGGACACCAGCGCCTACGGTGTGGACGTCAAATACCGCACCGGCTTCTGGGACGGCAAGCCGGTCAAGACGCGCATGCTGGATCTGGTGGCGCAGATGGGCGAGTTGGCCAAGCAGTACGGCGCTTGGGTGCGCCTGCACTATGTCTACCCCTATCCGCATGTGGACGAAGTGCTGCCCTTGATGGCCGAGGGTTTGGTTCTGCCTTACCTCGACGTGCCGCTGCAGCATGCACACCCCGATGTGCTCAAGCGCATGAAGCGACCGGCCAGCGGCGAAAAAAACATGGAGCGCATCCTGCGCTGGCGCGAAACCTGCCCAGACATCGTCATCCGCTCGACCTTTATCGCCGGCTTCCCGGGTGAGACCGAAGAAGAATTCCAGTACTTGCTGGACTTCATGAGTGAGGCGCGCATTGACCGGGCCGGCTGCTTTGCCTACTCGCCGGTGACTGGCGCCACCGCCAATGACTTGCCGGGTGCATTGCCGATTGAAGTGCGTGAAGAGCGGCGTGCCCGCTTCATGCAGATTGCCGAAGCCGTGTCCATCGACAAACTGCGCGCCCGGGTCGGCGCCACCATGCAGGTGTTGGTTGATTCCGCTCCGGCCTTGGGCCGCAAGGGCGGTGTGGGTCGCACCTATGCCGACGCCCCCGAGATCGACGGCACGGTGCGTTTGCTGCCGCCCGAGAAAGCCAGCAAGACGCTCAAGGTCGGCGAGTTCACGCGCGCGCGCATCGTCGCCGTGGAGGGGCATGACCTGATCGGCATGCCCGTTTGAGTGACGCTGATCTGCGTCAGAATCAAGGCGGGCTTCGGCCCGCTTTGTTTTTTCAGCGCATCTTTAGGATTCCATCGTGAGCAAACCCGTAACGGTCGCAGCCCAAACGCTGGCATTGGCCACGCAGCAGATCCATCATCCCTACCGTCCGCCAGAAGGGTGGGCTGCGCATCCCGTGGGGGTGTTCAAGGCTTCGACGGTGCTCTTCAAGAACACCGCCGATCTGCATCAGTACCGCCCGCGCGATGGCAAGAGCTACCGCTATGGCCTGCATGGCACGCCGACCAGCTACACCTTGGGGGCCCGCATTGCGAGCCTGGAAGGTGCCGAGCATTGCTTGTTGGTGCCCAGTGGTCTGGCGGCGGTGACTTTGGTGTCCCTGAGCTTGCTGCGGCCCGGCGATGAGGTGCTGGTGCCGGACAATGTCTATGGACAAAACCGTTATCTGAGCGAGTCGTTGCTGCCTCAGTTCGGCATCCAGCATCGTTTCTACGACCCGCTCGACGTGGCCGCGTTCAAGGCTTTGATCACCGAGAAAACCAAGCTGGTTTGGTTGGAAGCGGCAGGTTCCATCACGCTGGAGTTTCCTGACTTGATCGGTTTGCTGCGGGTCTGCCGTGAGCGCGGCATCACCACGGTGTTGGACAACACTTGGGGCGCCGGCGTGGCCTTCAAGGCCTTTGACCTCTTGCCCGACAGCGAGCCGGGCTTTGGCGTGGACATCGCCATGCACGCGCTCACCAAATACCCCTCTGGCGGCGCCGATGTGCTGATGGGCTCGGTTTGCACCCGCGATCTGGCGCTGCATGAGCGTATGAACTATATGCACGAGCACCTGGGCTATGGGCTGGGCCAAAACGATGTGGAGCTGGTGCTGCGCAGCTTGCCAACAATGGCGCTGCGTTACCGCGCCCAGGACGAAACCACGCGTGCGTTGGCCACCTGGATGCAGGCTCAGCCGGCGGTGGCCCAGGTGCTGCATCCGGCACTGCCGGGCTCGCCCGGCCACGAGCATTGGCAGGAAGTCAGCAGTGCAGGGGCGGCCTGTTTGTTCTCGGTGGTGTTTCAGCCGCAATACAGCGCCGCGCAGGTCGATGCCTTTGTGGACGCACTGCAGTTCTTTGGCATTGGCTATTCCTGGGCTGGCCCGATGAGCTTGGCCGTGCCCTACAACATGAGCCGCAGCCGCTCACTGGGCCTGCCTTACCGCGAAGGGCATCTGGTGCGATTTGCCATTGGCCTGGAAGCCGAGGCGGACTTGCGCGCCGATCTGGCGCAGGCGCTTGAAGTTCTGAAGGCCTGAGAGAGGCGGCTTTCGCTGACTGTCTAAAAATGGGCAGTGAGTCGCGCGCGCCTCAGCTCCGCGACTTGGTCGCGTGTCTCATGAGCTGCCCCTTTTCCCTCTCCCAATCGCGTTTCTTCTCGGTGTCGCGCTTGTCGTGTTCGGCCTTGCCCTTGGCCAGGCCAATTTCGACTTTGACGAAGCTGCCTTTGTAGTGCAGGTTCAAGGGCACCAGGGTGAAGCCGCGTTGCTCGACCTTGCCGATCAGGCGGCGGATGTCGCCCTTGCTCATCAGCAGCTTGCGGGTGCGATCGGCCAGCGGGCTGACATGGGTGGAGGCGGTGCGCAGCGGATTGATGCGGCAGCCGATCAAAAAGAGCTCGCCCTCTTTGATCAGCACATAGCCGTCGGTCAACTGCACCTGGCCGGCGCGTATCGCCTTGACTTCCCAGCCTTCCAGCACGATGCCGCATTCGTGGCGTTCTTCGATGAAGTAATCAAACCGGGCGCGGCGGTTTTCGGCGATAGGCGCGGTGCTGACGGCCGGCTTGGCCTTGGGGGGCGGCCGATTGGCACGGGGAGAGCTAGACATAGGGTTTGTTCTTTTTCGGGTGGATGGGCGCCTTGGGCCGGGCTCGCAGCGCGGCTCGGGTCGCCAATACAATTCGCCCATTGTATGAAGCACGTCAAAAAGTCAGTTTTGCTCTGGTACTCGCCTCGCGAGATGTATGACCTGGTGGTGGGGGTGGAGCGCTATCCGGAGTTTCTTCCCTGGTGCGAACGTGCCGAAGTTCTGGCGCAAGAGCAGGATGAAGTCACGGCGCGCTTGTCCTTGGCCTATGCCGGGGTGCGCCACGCTTTCACCACGCGCAATATCCATGAGCCCAATCGGCGCGTGGGCATGCAGTTGGTCGATGGGCCGTTTTCTGTGCTGGACGGCGACTGGCGTTTTCAGCCCTTGTCCAAGCCCGGCAGCACCGGCGAAGAAGGGGCCTTGGCTTGCAAGATCGAATTCGAGTTGCGCTATGCCTTCAGCAGTGTGGCCTTGGAAGCGGTGGTGAGCCCCGTGTTTGACCGGGTGGCCAATACCTTTGTCGATCGATTCGTGCAACGCGCTGAGGCTGTCTATGGGCCCCGCTGAAGAGTCTGGATCGATCCAGTTGGAGTTGGTGTGGAGCCCGAAGGCGGGCGATATGCGCCATCTCCATGTACGCGCCCGAGCGGGCGACACGATTGAGGCCGTGTTGCGCGCTTGCCCGGACTTTGCGGACCAGTGCTCCCACTTGGCTGAGCTGAAGATCGGGGTTTGGGGGCGCCTCAAACCCTTGGACACGCCTTTGCGGGATCGCGATCGCATTGAGGTCTATCGGCCTTTGACCGTCGACCCCAAGGAGGCGCGGCGGCAGCGTTACAAGGCGCGGGGGCAGCGCATCATCTCGCGGCATCGGCCCTTGGCGGGCAAGACGGGGCCATAGTCGATAGCGGGCGAGGGCACGCCAGGGCTCAAGGCTGCTCGCTCAACGGCACTCACTTTGCGCCACGGCGCGGCTGCGCTGCAATTCTTCGGCGCGTTGGCGTTCATCCAGAACCACGACTTCGCCGCGCTCATTCGCGCGGGTCAGGCGAACGCCATCTTGGAGCAACTTGAGGTTGTCTTGAGCCCGTTGGCAATTCTCGCGACGTTGTTCGGCCAGTTTGGCGTCTTCAGCTTTTTTGCGCGCCTCGGCCTCTTTGTCCTGCTGCTTTTGCTTGGCTTGGCGCTCTTGCTCGGCCCGGTCGGGGGCACTGGCCGCCTTGGGGTTCAAAGTTGGCGCGCTGGCAGATTGCCCATAAGGCACAACGACGATGGTTTGCGAGGGCTTGGCGGGGCGCTGCAAGATGTCTTTGTCGGGCGTGCCCTGGGGGGGCGGCAGGTCGCTGAACTGAATTCGGCCACTGGCGTCGCGCCACTTCCATTGCGCATGGGCAGAAGTCACGCAAAAAAGCAGCGCGCAACAGAGGGCGAACAGAGGGCGCAGTGCGGGAGTGGGGCTGGGTTTGGGCATGGTTTTGAGTGTATCGCTGCAAGGGCTTGCCATGGCTTGGGCCTGACTTCCGTATAATGCCGCTTTGCGTCTGGAGCTTCCCTTATGCGCCTACTCGGAAAAGCGCTCACCTTCGATGATGTCTTGTTGGTGCCAGCGTTCTCCCAAGTGTTGCCTCGCGACACCTCTCTTGCCACCCGGCTTTCCCGCAATATCCGTCTGAATTTGCCCCTGGTCTCTGCGGCCATGGACACGGTGACGGAGGCGCGCTTGGCCATCGCCATCGCGCAAGAGGGCGGTATCGGCATCGTTCACAAAAACCTCTCGGCCGAGCGCCAGGCGATGGAAGTCGCCCGCGTCAAGCGCTACGAGTCGGGCATTGTGTTGGAGCCTTTCACCATTTCGCCCAGCACCACGGTGCGTGAAGTGGTGGCCTTGCAGCAGCTGCATGGCGTGTCGGGCTTCCCGGTGCTGGAAGGCAAGAAGGTCGTCGGTATCGTCACCGGCCGCGATGTGCGCTTTGAGACGCGCATGGATCTGGCCGTGCGCGAGATGATGACGCCGGCTTCGGCGCTGGTCACCGTCAAGGAAGGCGCTTCGCTGGAAGAAGCCAAGGCCTTGATGCACAAGCACAAGCTGGAACGCGTGGTGGTGGTCAACGACGCCTTTGAGTTGCGCGGCCTGATGACGGTGAAAGACATCACCAAGCAAACCAGTTTCCCCAACGCCGCACGCGATGCCCAGGGCAAGCTGCGCGTGGGCGCGGCAGTGGGCTTTGGTGACGACACCGAAGAACGCGTCACGATGCTGGTCAAGGCCGGCGTCGATGCCTTGATTGTGGACACCGCCCACGGCCACAGCGCCGGTGTGCTGGAGCGGGTGCGCTGGGTCAAGCAAAAGTTCCCAGGCGTGGACGTCATTGGTGGCAATATCGCCACGGCGGCAGCCGCTTTGGCCCTGGTCGAGGCCGGCGCTGACGGCGTCAAGGTCGGTATCGGCCCTGGCTCCATCTGCACCACCCGTATCGTGGCCGGTGTGGGCGTGCCGCAGATCACCGCGATTGACAACGTTGCGACCGCCTTGCGCGGCACCGGTGTGCCGGTCATCGCCGACGGCGGCGTGCGCTATTCGGGCGATTTGGCCAAGGCCATTGCCGCTGGCGCTGATTGCGTGATGATGGGCGGCGCCTTCGCGGGCACCGAAGAAGCACCCGGCGACCTCATCCTGTATCAGGGCCGCAGCTACAAGAGCTACCGCGGCATGGGTTCCATGGGTGCCATGGCCAAGGGCTCGGCCGATCGCTACTTCCAAGACACATCGGCCAACAACCCCAACACTTCCAAGCTGGTGCCGGAAGGCATTGAAGGCCAAGTGCCTTACAAGGGCTCGGTGGTGCAGGTCATCTTCCAGATGGCGGGCGGCCTGAAGGCTTCGATGCACTACTGCGGCTGCGCCACCATCGAAGACATGCAAAACAAGGCTGAGTTTGTGGAGATCACCTCGGCTGGCATGCGCGAAAGCCATGTGCACGATGTGCAGATCACCAAGGAAGCGCCGAACTACCGTTCGGAATAAGGCGATCGCGCAAGCTAGAACAGGGGCCCCGGCCCCTGTTTCCCATTGAACAGCAAGCAGCCAAGCAACAAGGATTTCGATTGAGCGAGCAGCAAGAAGAAGGCCAGGTCGCAGCAGCACCATCAGCATCTGCGGCCAAGGGCCGTTCGGCGGGCATGGGCTTCATCATGGTGGCCGTGCTGATCGACATGATCTCGATCGGCCTGATCATCCCGGTGTTGCCGCCGCTGGTGGGCACCTTCACCAGTTCGCAAGCGGACCATGCGTTTTGGTATGGCGCCGTGGCCTTGGCGTTCGGTGCGGCCAATTTTGTCGGCTCGCCGATTTTGGGCGCCTTGTCCGACCATTTCGGTCGCCGCCCGGTGATGTTGATCGGGTTTTGCGGCCTGGCGCTGAGCTTTTTTGTCACCGCCATGGCGACGGCGCTGTGGATGTTGATCGCAGTGCGGCTGGTCAGCGGAGCCATGCAGGCCAATGCTTCGGTGGCCAATGCCTATGTGGCCGACATCAGCGCGCCGCAAGAGCGCGCCAAGCGCTTTGGCATGTTGGGCGCCGCCTTTGGCATGGGCTTCATCCTGGGCCCGGTGATGGGGGGGCTGCTCGGCGCCATCGATCTGCACCTGCCTTTTTATGTGGCCGGGACCATGGCCCTGATCAACTGGTGCTATGGCTACTTTGTGTTGCCAGAGTCGCTCAAGCCCGAGAACCGCCGCCGCTTCGATTGGCGCAGCGCCAACCCGGTGTCGGCCATCAAGAAGCTGAACAAGCTCAAGGGCGTCGGGCCTTTGGTGTTTGTGATCGCCTTGTCCGGCTTGGCGCAGCTGGTGCTGCAAACCAGCTGGGTGCTGTACACCGACTTCAAGTTTGGCTGGGGCCCCAAAGAAAATGGTCTGTCGCTGTTTGCTGTGGGCGTGATGTCGGTGCTGGTGCAGGGCTTTTTGCTGCCCAAGCTGCTGAAAGCCTTTGGCGCTCAGCGACTGGTGGTGTTTGGCTTGCTGTCCAGCGTGGTGACGAATTTCGTTTGGGGCGCGGCCACGGCTGGCTGGATGATGTACGCCATCATCGGCTTCAATGTGCTGGGCTTTGCCGTCAGCGCCGCGATTCAAAGTTTGATCTCCAATGCCGCTGACGCCAACAACCAGGGCGAAACCATGGGCGCGGTGTCTTCCTTGAACAGCATGATGGCCGTCACCGCTCCGGTGCTGGGGGCGGGCTTGCTGGGCCTGGTATCGGGGCTGCCGCGCGGTGATTGGCGCATTGGCGCACCGTTTTACTTTTGTGCTGCCTTGCAGGCCCTGTCCTTGTTCTTCGCGTGGCGGCATTTCTCGCGCACGCGTGCGGTGGCCGCAGCGGCCCCAGTTTGAGTTCTAGTTCAAGTCCGATTTCAAGAGAGTTCTTCCATGCATGACAAAGTCCTGATCCTCGATTTCGGCTCCCAAGTCACGCAGCTGATCGCACGTCGTGTGCGCGAAGCCGCAGTGTTCTGCGAGATTCACCCCAACGATGTGTCCGACGAGTTCATCCGCTCGTTCGCACCCAAGGCCATCATCCTGTCGGGCAGCCATGCCTCGACCTATGAAGACCACGAACTGCGCGCGCCGCAGGCTGTGTGGGATCTTGGCGTGCCGGTGCTGGGCATTTGCTACGGCATGCAGACCATGGCGGTGCAACTGGGCGGCAAGGTGGAGTGGAGCGATCACCGCGAATTCGGCTACGCCGAGGTCCGTGCACATGGCCACACCCGTTTGCTGGACGGCATCCAAGACCATGCCACGATTGAGGGTCACGGCATGCTCAAGGTCTGGATGAGCCATGGCGACAAGGTCACCGCTTTGCCCCCGGGCTTCAAGCTGCTGGCTTCTACGCCGAGCTGCCCGATTGCCGGCATGGCCCATGAGGAAAAAGGCTATTACGCGGTGCAGTTCCACCCCGAGGTGACACACACCGTCAAGGGGCAGGCCATCTTGACTCGCTTTGTGCGCGAGATCGCCGGTTGCAAGGGCGACTGGATCATGGGCGACTACATCGAAGAAGCCGTGGCCAAGATCCGCGAGCAGGTCGGCAATGAAGAGGTCATTCTGGGCCTGTCGGGCGGGGTGGACTCCTCGGTCGCCGCCGCGCTGATCCACCGTGCCATCGGCGACCAACTGACCTGTGTCTTTGTGGACCACGGTCTGCTGCGCCTGAATGAGGGCGATATGGTCATGGACATGTTCGCCGGCAAGCTGCATGCCAAGGTGATCCGTGTGGATGCCAGCGAGCTCTTCTTGGGGCAGCTGGCAGGCGTTACCGATCCCGAGAAAAAGCGCAAGATCATCGGCGGTTTGTTCGTCGATGTCTTCAAGGCCGAAGCGGCCAAGCTCAAGGCGGGCGATGGCGGCCACAAGGGCGCGACCTTCCTGGCCCAAGGCACCATCTATCCCGATGTGGTGGAGAGCGGCGGCACCAAGACCAAGAAGGCCACCACCATCAAGAGCCACCACAATGTGGGCGGCTTGCCCGAGCAACTCGGCCTGAAGCTTCTAGAGCCGCTGCGCGAATTGTTCAAGGACGAGGTGCGCGCCCTGGGCGTGGCCCTGGGCCTGCCGGCCGAGATGGTGTATCGCCACCCCTTCCCAGGCCCAGGTCTGGGTGTGCGCATCTTGGGTGAGGTGAAGAAGGAGTACGCAGATCTGCTGCGTCGCGCCGATGCCATCTTCATTGAAGAGCTGCGAGGCTGGAAAGATGAAGCCAGCGGCAAGAGCTGGTATGACCTGACCAGCCAGGCCTTCACCGTCTTCCTGCCGGTCAAGAGCGTGGGCGTGATGGGTGACGGCCGCACTTACGACTATGTGGTGGCGTTGCGCGCCGTGCAAACCAGCGACTTCATGACTGCCGACTGGGCCGAATTGCCCTACGGCTTGCTGCGCAAGGTATCGGGCCGCATCATCAATGAAGTGCGCGGTATCAACCGCGTCACCTACGATGTGTCGACCAAGCCGCCAGCCACCATCGAGTGGGAATAAGGACACCTTGCGTCTTTGATGCACTCGGGCCAGTTTTTGAATCCCCCTTCATCATGCGTGCTGCGCTGAGCATTCTGGGCTTGGTCATTGTGCTGGCCCTCGTGCTGCAGCAGGTCAAGCGATCCGCGGCCACGCTCTCGCCGCCCAAGGCTGCCGCGAGCGCCGGGGCGGCATCAAGCGCCGTCGAGGCTGCGCGTTTGCAAGTCCAAGAGGCCTTGGGCGCGGCAGCAAGTGCGCAGCGCGCTTCGGAGGCTCAACCTTGACGAGCCCCATGTCCACGCCTGAGGCGTTGCCGCCTTGGCAGCCCAGCGCTGCCGACGAGAACGCCATGCGCATTGCGCTGGATCAGGCACATAACGCTTGGCTTGCAGGTGAAGTCCCGGTGGGGGCGGTCTTGATGCGCGGCGGGCAGGTGATCGCCACCGGTTACAACCGGCCCATCACCACCCATGACCCGACCGCCCATGCCGAGATCGTGGCGCTGCGCCATGCGGCCACTTTGTTGGGCAATTACCGCTTGCCGGAATGCGAGCTCTTCGTCACCTTGGAGCCTTGCGCCATGTGCGCTATGGCGATGATGCATGCCCGGCTCAAGCGGGTGGTGTTTGCAGCTCCCGACCCCAAAACTGGCGTGGCCGGCTCGGTGCTGAATCTCTTCGCGCAGCCCCAGCTGAACCACCACACCTGCATTCAGGGCGGCGTGTTGGCTGAGGCCTCGGCCAAACTCTTGCGAGAGTTTTTTGCGCAGCGGCGCGAGGCGGCGCGCGAGCGTCGTGCCGCGCTGCGGGCGCTGGCCCAAAGGCCTGATGAGCCCATCCCCACCGGTGACGCCACCCACCTCGATCTGCCCCCAGATTTCATTTCAACGGACACATCCCCATGAGCCACAGCGAGACTTTGACCCTCTATACCCCGGCCGGCGTGTTGCTCAAGTCGCAGCCCATCAAGCGGGCCGCCAAGCGCCTGGCCAAACTGGGCTTTGAGGTCACGATTGACGAGGCCGCTTTTGACAAGCAGCAACGCTTTGGTGGTGATGACGAGACGCGGTTGGCCGCGATTCACCGCGTTGCAGCGGCAGCCCCCAGCGTGGCGCTGGCCACGCGGGGCGGCTACGGCCTGACCCGCCTTTTGGACCGCATCGACTGGAAGCTTTTGGCCCAAAGCGTGGAGCAGGGCACCCGCTGGGTCGGGCAAAGCGACTTGACGGCGTTGCAGCTGGGCCTGCTGGCCCATACCAAGGCCCAGAGCTGGGCCGGCCCTTTGGGCATGGACTTTGGCCGCAGCAGCGATGAAGGCGGCGTGGACGACGTGACGCAAGACTGCTTCACCGAAGCGATGAGCGGCTTGTTGGAGGCGGTGGGTTTTCGCACCGAAAAAGGTTTTGATGGCTTGAGCGTGCGCGGCCAGCTCTGGGGCGGCAATCTGTGCATGGTGAACTCCCTGCTGGGCACCCAACACTTCCCGCGTATCAAAGGCGGTGTGCTGTTCCTGGAAGACATCAACGAGCATCCCTACCGCGTGGAACGCAGCCTCTTGCAACTGGCGCAGGCCGGCGTGCTGGACGCGCAAAAAGCCATCGTTCTGGGCGACTTCGGTGGCTGGCGTGCCTCGCCGCTGGACCGTGGCTATGGCCTCAAGTCGGCGATTGAAGCGGTGCGGGCCGTGACCAAAACCCCCATCCTCACGGGCTTGCCCTTCGGTCATGTGGACACCAAGGTTTGCTTGCCGGTGGGGGCCAAGGTGGATCTGGTGGTGCAAGGACGCGATGTCTTGATGGGCTGGCAAAACGACCCCAGGCTCAAGCATGAGCACCATGACCATGAAGCCCAAGGCCATGCTCATGGTCACTGATGGGCTTTGATTGGCAGGCCGCGTTTCGCGGCCTTTTTTTGCTCTTGTTGCTGGCGCTGGGCGCTTGCAACAACAGCCCACACCCTGCTGGGTCCGAGCGCGAGAACACGCTGTTCACTGCGTTTGATGAGCGCAGCCCGCGTTATCTGGACCCGACCTCGGCCTACACAGCGCCGGAGGCAGCCTACGCTTTTCACATCTACGAGCCGCTTTACAGCTATCACTATCTCAAGCGCCCATACCAGTTGACGCCGCGTGCCGCCGCGGAGGTGGTGCGCCCCTATTACCTGGACGCACAGGGCAAGCGCTTGGCGGACGATGCGCCGGTGGGCCAGATTGCTCAGAGCGTGTATGACATCGCGCTTCGCCCGGGCCTGCGATATGCGCCGCACCCGGCCTTCGCGCGCGATGCCAAGGGCCAGCTGCGCTATCACACCTTGACGCCCGAACAAGTTGCGGCCAAGCGCAGTCCCTGGGACTTCGCGGAGCGCGGCAGTCGCGAGTTGGTGGCCGAAGATTTCGTCTATGCCCTCAAACGGCACGCATCGCCGCGTCAAGAGGCGCCGCTGTTTGCCTTGTTTTCCGAGCATGTGCTGGGGCTCAAGGCCTATGGCGAATTGCTGCGAGCCGAGAACGCCAAGCTGATAGCCGGATTGCCAGAGCAATTGCCTGACAAACCTTTTCTGGACCTGCGTCGTTGGCCCTTAAGCGGTGCCGAGGCCGTCAACAAGCATTTGCTGCGCATCCGCATCAAGGGCAAATACCCCCAATGGCAGTATTGGATGGCCATGACCTTTCTGGCCCCCGTGCCTTGGGAGGTCGATGCTTTCTATTCGCAGACCGGCATGAGCGAGGCGGGCCTGGGTTGGAACCAATGGCCGGTGGGAACCGGGCCCTTCATGATGACCGAGTACGTGCAAGATCGGCGTCATGTGATGAGTCGCAATCCCAACTACCGCAAAGACCTCTACCCCTGTGAAGGGGCTGCGCCTGACCGAGGCCTTGGCTTGCTGGAGGACTGCGGCAAGCGCTTGCCCTTTGTGGACAAGATCGTCGCGATTTCGGTCAAAGAGGGCGGGCCGCGCAAAGAGCTGTTCAAGCAAGGCTACCTTGACATGCCCGAGATCGACCGCACCGATTGGGGCGTGGAGTTCTTGGTTGACAAAAACGACTCCGCTGAAGTTGCGCGTCAGTTCGAGGAGCGTGGCTACAAGTTCCCGATGGATGTGGACATCAGCAACTGGTACCTCGGCTTCAACTGGCTTGATCCTGTGGTGGGGCGGGGTGACACGCCCGCGCAGCAACAGCGCAATCGCAAGCTGCGCCAAGCGCTGTCCATTGCCGTCGATTGGGAAGAGGGCTATGGCCAGATCTTTCGCAACAAAGGCGGCGTGGCTGCACATGGCCCGGTGCCGCCCGGCGTCTTTGGTTCACGCGAAGGGCAGGCTGGGCAGTTCAACCCGGTCACGCATGAGTGGGTCGGGGGCAAGCCGCAGCGTCGCAGCATCGAGCAGGCGCGCGCCCTGATGGTTGAAGCAGGCTACCCCGAGGGGCGCGATGCCAAAACCGGCAAGCCCTTGGTGTTGAACTACGACTATCAGCGCGCTATGCGCCCGGAGTTGAAGGCTGAAACCGATTGGATGGTGCGGCAGTTCGCCAAGTTGGGCGTGCAACTGGAGGTGCGTGCCACCGACTTCAATCAATTTCAAGAAAAGACGCTCAAGGGCAAGCATCAGGTGTTTTGGTCGGGTTGGTTTGCAGACTATCCCGATGCCGAAAACTTCCTTTTCTTGCTGTACGGACCGAACAGCAAGTCCAAATCAGAAGGGGAGAACCTGTCCAACTACGAGAACCCGGCGTTTGATGCGCTCTACCGCCGATTGCAAACGCTGGACGATGGGCCAGAGAAGCAAGCCGTGGTGGACCAGATGATTCAAATTGCACGTGAAGATGCCCCTTGGGCCTGGGGGTTTTGGCCATTTGTCGGCATGGCCTACCAACCCTGGGTCTACAACGGCAAGCCCAGCATTGTGGTGCGCGATGTGCTGCGCTATGCCCGTATTGATGCCGCGCAGCGCAGCCGCAAGATCAGCGAATGGAACCACCCGATCTGGTGGCCCATGGCGCTCTTGGTGCTGGGTGGCGGCTTGATTGTTTGGCGCACCCGTCGCGCATTTGCCTTGCGTGAGCAGGCCTTGGCGCCGGGCTACCGGCCGGAGCAGGGCAGGGCATGATGGGCTATTTGCTGCGTCGCTTGGCCTATGGCTTCTTGATCCTGGTCGGTGTCAATGTGCTGACCTTTTTCCTGTTTTTTACGGTCAACACGCCCGACGATATGGCGCGGCTGAACATCGGCGGCAAGCGGGTCAGCCAAGCGCAGATCGAGCAATGGAAAACCGAGCGGGGCTACGACAAACCCCTGCTGTGGGATGCGCAAGCCTCGGGCATGGACAGGATCAAGCGGACGATTTTCTGGGAGCGCTCAGTCTCCTTGATGTTCTTTGATTTCGGTCGATCGGACGCCCGGCAAGCCCTGCAGATTGGCCATGAAATCAAATCGCGCATGGCGGTCAGCCTGCAATTGGCCTTGCCCTTGTTCCTGCTGCAAATGCTGGCCAGCATTGGGTTGGCCCTTGTGCTGGTGTTCTTTCGCAACTCGGCGATCGACTTTTGGGGCGTGATTCTGTGTGTGCTGATGCTGTCGATTTCGAGCTTGTTCTACATCATCGTCGGCCAGTTCTTGTTCTCGCGGGTTTTGCGTTGGGTGCCGATGAATGGCTATGTCCAAGGGCTGGATGCGATTCGGTTTCTGTTGCTACCGGTTGTTTTGTCGGTGCTGTCGCGCCTTGGCGGGGAGGCGCGCTTGTACCGGGCCATGCTCTTGGAGGAGGCCGGTCGAGACTATGTGCGCACCGCGCGCGCCAAGGGCTTGAGTGAGCAGCGCGTCTTGCTCCGTCATGTGTTGCGCAATGCCTCGATTCCTATCCTGACCAATGCCGGCAGCTATCTGCCCTATGTCTTCATGGGCAGCTTGGTGTTTGAGAGCTTTTTTGGCATTCCGGGTCTTGGCGCTTTCACCATCGAGGCGATCAGTGCTCAGGACTTCGCCATTGTGCGCAGCATGGTGTTCCTGGGCGCCTTGCTGTTCATTGTCAGCAATGTGTTGATCGATCTGGCTTACACCTGGGTCGATCCGCGCGTGCGTTTGCACTGAAGGTTTGAGGCGCTTGGACATGGCTTTCAAACTGGTGTTGTTGTGGACGGATGTTGCGCTGTGGGTTTTGGTCTTCGGTGGGCTCGCCTATGGCGTGCGAGTTCGTCGTTATGCCCATCTACGCGCGAATTGGGCTCGTGTGTTCCGAGACCCGATGGCGCTCAGCAGTGGCGTGGTCTTGGCGTTTTTTCTTGGGCTCACTTTGCTGGACAGCATCCATTGGCGAAGCCAGTTGCCGCTGACGGCGCCGGGCTTGGTGGCCCTGGAGGAGTCGCAGAGCGAAGATCAATCTGCCGTGTTCGATACGCGCACCCGTTCCTTGTTGGACTTTTTGTTCGCGCGCCAAATGGCCATGCGCGAAGTCAGCTATTCAGCCCCCTTGGCCTATCAGGCCTTGAGTCAGGCACCGACCACGCAGACAAGCGACCTCACACCGAACCAAGAGAGCGCTGCCGAGATCGCCCGAGCATTTCCGCGCTTGACCTTTGGCGGCGCGCATTTGAAGCAGCCCGAGAATGATTGGGTCGGCGATGTGGCGCGTCGCGCCGCGACGGGCTTGGCTGGGGGCGTGTTGGTGGTGGTGGCGCTCACGCTGCTGCTGCTGCTGCTGCTGCTTCGTAGTCTGGCGGCCACGCATGGCGGGGCTCGGCGCGCTTGGGCAGATGTATGGGCCGACCGAACGCGCTACCCTTGGCGCGCTGCCTTGCTGAGTGTTGCTGCCCTGGTTTTGATCGGTGGCCCCGCCTTGGCCCTGATGGATCACTACCATGTGCTAGGTACAGATCGCACCGGCAATGACGTGCTCTACCAAACACTGAAAAGCGTGCGCACCGCGTTTGTGATCGGCACCTTGTCGACGCTGGCGACTTTGCCCTTTGCCTTGCTGCTGGGCGTGGCCGCCGGCTATTTTGGGGGCTGGGTGGATGAGTTGATCCAGTACCTCTACACCACGCTGAGCTCGGTGCCGAATGTGCTCTTGATTGCGGCCTGTGTCTTGATGGTGCAGGTGTTTTTGGACAAGAACCCAGAACTGTTTGAAACGGGCTTGGAGCGCGCGGATCTGAAGGTCTTCATGCTCTGCCTAGTTCTGGGGGTGACCGGGTGGGCCGGGCTGTGTCGGCTCTTGCGGGCCGAGACGCTGAAGCTGCGCGAGTTGGACTATGTGCAAGCGGCCACGGCGTTTGGCCTGGGGCCGGCTCGCATCATGGCTCGGCACATCGTGCCGAATGTGATGCATCTGGTGCTGATCACGGTGGTGCTGAGCTTTTCGGAGTTGATTCTTTACGAGGCGGTGCTGACTTATGTGGGCGTGGGCGTCGACCCGCAGATGAACAGCTTTGGCAGCATGATCAATCTGGCGCGCACCGAGTTGTCGCGCGACCCGCTGGTGTGGTGGAACTTCTGCGCTGCATTTGTTTGCATGCTGGCCTTGGTCTTGGCGGCCAATGTCTTTGCCGACGCGGTGCGCGATGCTTTTGACCCTCGCGCCCCGCGCTTGCCGCGCAAGAGCCGCAGGCTCGACAGCCCTGAACGTTGAAGCGACATGTTGCACCTCGATCAACTCCAAGTCAGTCTGGACTCAGAGGCCGGGACGCTGAGGCCTATCGATGGCCTGAGTCTCACGCTGAAACGCGGTGAAACTTTGGCCCTGGTCGGGGAATCCGGCAGTGGCAAAAGCATGACAGCGCTGGCCTTGATGCGCTTGCTGCCGCAGGGCGGGCGTATCAGCCAGGGGCGTTTGAGCGTGGATGGGCTCGACGTTTTTGCGCAGCCTGAGTGGCAGATGCGGGCTCTGCGCGGCGGGCGGATGGGGTTGATTTTTCAAGAACCCGCAACGTCCCTGAACCCGGTCTTGCGTGTAGGGGCGCAAATCGTCGAAGCGATCGAGGCGCACACCGCTTTGCGTGGCTCGGCGGCACGGGCTCGGGCCATTGAGTGGTTGGCGCGCGTGGGCATCCCCGAGCCGGCGCGGCGAGTGGATGACTATCCCTTCCAATTGAGTGGGGGGCAAAAGCAGCGCGTGATGATTGCCATGGCGCTGGCCGGTGAGCCCGACTACCTGATTGCCGACGAGCCCACCACCGCACTGGACGTGACGGTGCAGGCGCAGATTCTGGCCTTGTTGAAGGACCTGCAGCGCGAGCGTGGCTTGGGCATCTTGCTGATCACCCATGACTTGGGCGTGGTGGCCCAAATGGCGCACCAAGTCGCGCTGATGTATGCGGGGCAAATTGTGGAGATGGCGCCCGCCGCAAAATTTTTTGCCTCGCCCAAACACCCATATGGGCGCCTGCTCTTGCAGGCTTTGCCTGGCGCGAAGCGGCGTGAAGCGCCCCTGGCGGCCATTGCCGGCACGGTGCCGCCGCTTTGGCAAGTCTTTCAAGGCTGCCGGTTTGCCGCGCGCTGTGATCGGGCGCAGCCCAACTGCCAAACAAGCATTCCTGCGTTGAAACCGGTGTCGGCCGAGGGCGCTGACCATCAGGTGCGCTGCTTGCTGTACGGAAGCCCGAGCGCGGCAGCGAATGTGCTGGGAGCGGCCTTGAATTCCAGGGGAGCAGCAGAAGCTAGCACCCGCACGGCGCCTGCGGGCGAAACCGGGCAAGGTGCACCCCAGCTTTTGCAAGTGAAAGCATTGTCGGTGCAATACCCTCTGCGCCGCGCCTTGTTCTCGAAATCGAAACTCTCGGTCTTCAAGGCTGTGGATGGCGTGTCATTCAGCCTTGAGGCGGGCCGGACTTTGGCCCTGGTGGGCGAATCTGGCTGTGGCAAAAGCAGCGTAGCCAAAGCGCTGTTGCAATTGCTCAGGGGCAAAGCCTTGATGCAGGGGCAGGCATTGCTGGAGGGGCAAGAGCTGTTCGCTCTACAAGGGGCGCAGCTGCTGCAAGCGCGTCGGGTGATGCAAATCGTCTTTCAAGATCCATTTGCATCGCTGAACCCTCGCATGCGGGTGCAAGAGCTGCTCGAGGAGGGCTTGCTGGCGCTGCGGTCGGATTGGGATGCCTCGGCCCGCATGAGAAAAATGCGGCAATTGCTCGAGCAAGTCGGGCTGGGTGCGTCTGCTTTGCAGCGTCTACCGCATGAGTTTTCGGGCGGGCAGCGCCAACGCATCGCCATTGCTCGCGCATTGTCCGTTGAGCCTCGCTTGATCGTCTGTGACGAGCCCACCTCGGCCCTGGATGTCTCAGTCCAGGCGCAAATCCTTAATCTGCTCAAAGCCCTGCAAGCCGAGCAGGGCTTGGCCTACTTGTTCATCACCCACAACATCGGCGTGGTCGAGTACTTGGCTGACGATGTGGCCGTGATGCAAGGGGGCCGAATTGTGGAGGCCGGGTCTTGTGAGGCGGTGCTGGCTTCCCCGCGAAAAACTTATACGCAAGCACTTTTGAGCGCCGCGCCCAGGCTGAGGCCGGCGACAGAGCCGCGCCTGCCGGGCTGACAAAACGTCTTTGCTGAAGCCGCACATTGTTGTCAATGTGCAACGGGGCGTGCTTGGAGGCCTTAAAGCCATCGGCGTCTATGGCGTCTGATCAAACAAATTCTTTTGTATGCGGCGCATGTCCTTTTCTCATGAAATCAAGGACTTGGGTGCCTCCTTCTTTAGGGTGAGCATGACCACCGGCACTTGTTGCGTTTTGGGTTCGCTAGGACTTCCCCTAGCCTCGAGCATGACTTCTGGCATCAAGAATGGCGCCACGCAAGTGAGGGCTTAGCGGTTCGTAACCCACGAATTCTGTTGACTTCCGCTTGCACCGTGTCTATCGACTGCCTTCTTTTTTGTAGGAGTTCTCATGTTCAAGAAAACCAAGATCTGCACAGGGGTGCTGATCGCTTTGGGCGGTTTCTCCGCCCAAGTGCATGCGCAATCGCAAACCCTCGAGCGCATTGAAGTGACCGGTTCGCGGATCAAGTCCATCAATGTGGAGGCAGTCAGCCCTGTTGCTGTGATCAGCGACAAGGAAATCAAGGCGGATGGCGTTCGGAATACTGAAGCGCTGCTGAACAACCTGCCTCAGGTTTTCGCATCTCAGGGCGCCAACGTGGTGAACGGCTCGACCGGTACCGCAACGGTGAACTTGCGCGGCCTGGGTGCTGACCGTACCCTGGTGCTGGTCAATGGCCGCCGTATGACCATGGGCAGCCCCAACAGCGTGGCCGCCGACATCAACCAAATTCCTGCCGGCCTGATTGAGCGAATCGAAGTCACCACCGGTGGTGGCTCCGCCGTTTATGGTTCCAGCGCCGTTGCCGGTGTGGTGAACTTTGTTTTGAAGGATCGTTTTGAAGGCGTTCAGTTTGATCTGAACCACAGCTTCTTCAATCACAAGCAGCAAGGCACTGCTGGCGTGGCTGATCTGGTGAATGGACGCGCCGCCACCAATCCAGCCGAGTTCAAGGTGCCGGGCAACAAGTCGGCCGACGGTAAGTCCACCGACTTCAGCGTCCTGATGGGCTCGAATTTTGCTGATAACAAGGGCAATGCAACCCTGTTCTTCAACTTCAAGAAGGACGATGCGCTGCTGCAATCTGAACGTGATTTCAGCGCTTGCTCGCTGAGTTCCAATGCCAAGGGCTTTGCCTGCGGTGGTTCGGGCACCAATGCAACTGGCCGGATTACCGATGTCAAGTCGGGCAAGGTGTACACCGTGGCCGATGCCAATGGCACGGTTCGCCCCTTTAACAATGCGACCGACCAGTACAACTTTGGCCCCTTGAACTACTATCAGCGCCCTTCAGAGCGCTATGGCTTCAATGCAACCGCCAAGTACGACCTGAACGAAAATCACAAGGTCTATGGCGAGTTCTCGTTCCACGATGACTTGACTGTTGCTCAGATCGCTCCTGGCGGTGCTTTCGGCAGCGTGCATACGGTCAAGTTCGACAATCCTTTGCTGTCGCAAAGCTGGCGTGATGCCCTGGGCCTGCAAAAAGCAGGAGACACAGCCGACATCGTGCTGCAACGTCGTAACGTCGAGGGCGGCGGTCGTCAATCTGAGTTCCGCAATACATCGTTCCGCGAAGTGGTGGGCGTCAAGGGCGGACTGGGCAACTGGAACTACGACGCCTACTTGATCGCGGGCAAGGTGCTGTACTCGCAAAACGAGAAGAATTACTTCCTCTCGCCGCGTATTGACCAAGCCATGGACGTGGTCAACAACAAGGGCGTTGCTGAGTGCGCGAACCCCGCCGGTGGTTGCGTGCCTTACAACCCCTTCAAGCTGGGTGGCGTGACTCAGGCTCAGTTGGACTTCCTGCAGACGCCTGGTTTCCGCAAGGGTTCGACAGCCTTGAATGCGATGGGCCTGACGGTGGATACCGATCTGGGTGAATACGGTTTGAAGCTCCCAACCGCCAAGAATGGTATTGGCTTGGTTTTGGGCTTTGAAAACCGTCGTGAAGCATTGGCTTTGGACACCGACCCGGCAACCGCAGCCGGCCAACTGTCGGGATCCGGCGGCCCAACCAAAGGCTTGAACGGTTCTTACAACGTCAAGGAGTATTTTGGCGAAGTTCGGATTCCTTTGATCGAAGGTCTGCCAATGGCTCACTTGTTGAGCTTGGACGGTTCCTACCGTCGCTCGGACTACAGCACGGGCAACAAGACCAACACTTATGGTCTGGGCCTTGGCTATGCGCCGATCAAGGAAGTGAAACTGCGTGCCAGCTATCAGCAAGCCGTTCGTGCGCCCAACTTGGTGGAACTGTTCACTGCGCAGGGCAACAATCTGTATGACAACGACGCAGATCCTTGCGCTGGCGCTATCGATCCCAAAACGGGTGTGGTGGCAGGCGGCGCGACCGCAGCGCAGTGCAAGAACACTGGTGTGAGCGCCTCTCAGTACGGCAATATTCAGGACAGCCCTGCCGGCCAGTACAACTATCTGTCGGGCGGCAACCCCGCGTTGAAGCCAGAGACGGCCAACAGTTTGACCTTGGGCGTGGTGGCGACACCGACTCGCGACCTGACGGTTTCTTTGGACTACTTCGACATCAAGGTGAAAGACACCGTCGGTATCGTCAGCCCTGTGACGACCTTGACCAAGTGCTTGGAAACCGGCGATTCCAAGTCCTGCAGCTTGATCACTCGCGACAAGTTGGGAACTTTGTGGCTCTTGCCTGAGGCTTCGATTGTCGGCACCAATCAGAACATTGGTACGCAGCGTACTTCTGGCTTGGACATCAAGGCTGACTACTCCTTGCGTATGTCCGAGTTGGGCCTGGTGAACTTCTCTTTGAATGGCACCTTGCTCCGTACTTTGGAAACTGAAGAAATCGTTGGTGACGGCAAGTACGACTGTGTTGGACTGTATGGACCCAACAAGTGCGGCACACCGAATCCTAAGTGGCGCCACAAGTTCCGTGCTGGTTGGGCGACGCCTTGGGGCTTCGATGTGAGCGCTACATGGCGCTACTTCTCCGGCGTGACCCTGCAAGCCGCAACCGATCAGCCCCTGTTGAAGGCGAAGTACAACGAAGTCGACAAGACTTTGGCCGCACAGAGCTATCTGGATTTGTCCTTCAGCTACCGTGCCACCAAGGGTCTGACTTTGTCCGGCGGTATCAACAACCTGCTGGATAAAGATCCACCAATCACCTCGCAGCTGGCGACAGGTGGTGGTAACGGCAACACCTATCCATCGGTGTATGACGCACTGGGCCGCAAGATCTTCTTGGGCGCTTCGTACAAGTTCTAATACAGGACTCGTTTCTGCGATGAAAAGGCGAGCTACGGCTCGCCTTTTTTTGTATGAGGGGTGGCGGTTTTCTGATTTGCGGCGCTTGCCTGCGATGGCCTTCGCTTCGCTTTGCCGCAAATTGGGTAGATCGCTAATGCTCAGCCACAACGGTGTGGCAATTGTTATCGGTGTTTGAAAAATGAATGCAGCACAGGAACTTCAACAGCACTTGGTGCAAGCGCAACAGGCGTTTAAGTCAGGGCAGTTGCAACAAGCCGTCAGACTCTGGCAGCAGGTGCTTGCCGCTGACCCGAACAACTTGACTGCGCTGAATATGCTGGGCGAGATTGCATTTCGATCCGGCGACTTGATGCAGGCCAAAGTCTTGTTGGAACGATTGACTCAGGCGGATGGTAAGGATTCTCAGCAATGGGTGAACCTGGCTCTGGTGCATCAGGGTCTCAAGGATGAAGCGGGAGAGGAGCAAGCACTGTTTCGTGCGCTTTGTGTTGCTCCCAATGATTTGTTGGCCTTGATCCTGCGAGCCGACTTGCTGGAGCGCCAAGGAAAAATGCACCAAGCTGCCAAGGCCCATTCGATGGTCATCGGTGCGGCGCCTCCTATGGAGAGCTTGAATCCAAGTTTGCGGCCAGCGGTGGCCAAATCTATGGAGTTCAAAGAACGGCATGACAAGGAGTTTGGTGAATTTCTGGATCAGAAGCTGGCAGCGGTTTACAAGAACTTCGGTGCCAGCGAACTGAGTCGATTCAAAGACTCTGTCGACATCATGTTGGGTCGTAAGCGTCGCTTTGATTCCTTGCCGGCGATCTACTATTTCCCCAACCTTGCGCCGATCGAGTTCTTTGAGCGCGATGAGTTCCCTTGGTTGGAGGCGTTGGAGAGCGCAACCGATTCGATCAGGACCGAATTCCTTGCAGTGCATGCGGAGCAAGTCGGCTTTGCACCCTATTTGAACTATCCCGATGATGTGGAGAAGCATCAATTCGCAGAATTGAACAAGTCGCTGCAATGGAGTGCTTTCCACTTGTACGAGAGTGGAAAACGGGTGGAGCGCAATGCTGCCAAATGCCCTTTGACCATCCAGGCTTTGGATGCATGCCCTCAGCCGCAGCAAGCCGGCCGAACACCTACGGCGATGTTTTCATTGCTCAAACCGAAAACGCATATTCCGCCGCACGTTGGCGTCACGAATGCCCGACTGGTTACTCATTTGCCCTTGATCGTCCCTGATCACTGCGGTTTCAGGGTTGGCAACAAGACACGTGAGTGGGTTCCTGGAAAAGCCTGGGTCTTTGACGACACCATAGAGCACGAAGCTTGGAATCAAAGCGATGAGCTCAGGGTAGTCCTGATTTTCGATGTGTGGCATCCTCACTTGACGACGGCTGAGCGCGCCCTGATCAGCGCTATGGCGGGTGCATTCGAAGACTTCTCGAGTGAGTCGGGGCAATTTGAACTCTGAGCGGGCGAAGGGCTTCTTGCTTCGTAACCGTCTACCGCCAGCACGTTAAGTAGAGTGACATCCTGGTGAAAACCCTAGTGCCCCGCAGGCGACTGACCGTACTGATACCAGTAAAATACCAGAGTCAAAGATGCGGAGAAACCGTCTCGTAACTTTGTCTGTCACCCTGTGGCGCATCGGGAAATCCCCATGATCGAGTGGCTTTGGAACTCGTTTATGATCCGGGGCGCTGAAGTTTTGGGTCCTGCGTTGCAAGCTGCGCGTAAGGTCTGAGGCGTTGGCGTGGCCCGCGGCCTAAAGCTGTCGGGCATTTTTGTTTGATGGACGTGACTTGTGTCTTCGGGCGCTTGTTACGGTAGGTTCGAGACGGGCGCTGCGCAGGGTTGAATGGCCCGACGTGTCTTGATGAAAGAATTTCGCAGTCTTAAGAAGGAGCGCGCATGAACTTTGCGCAGGAGAAGAACGGCTCGTCACGCTTCATGGGTTTCGGCATCGTGGTGCTGATTCACGTGGTGGTCGTGTGGGCTCTTGCGACGGGCTTGGCGAGAAAAATCGTCGTCGCCGTTGCTGGACCGATTGAAACCAAGGTGATCGAAGAGAAGGTCAAGCCGCCGCCACCGCCCGAGAAGGTTGTGCCGCCTCCGCCCGACCTGAAGGCTCCGCCGCCACCTTTCGTGCCACCGCCTGAGTTCCAGGTGACCGCCCCGCCGCCGCCTTTGGCTACGCCAATCGCTTCGACGCAAGTGGCGCCTCCGGCTCAGCCGGCTAAGGCGGCGCCGCCGCCCGCAGTCGCAGCGCCACCGGCACCTCCAGCGCCTCCACGTACAGGCCCTACCAAAGCTGGTATCGCTTGCACCAAGATGGCCAAGCCTGAAATGCCATCGGTGAACTGGAGTGGTGAAGCTCTGTTCAAGGCCACGGCCACAGTGAAGGCCGGTCGTGTGGTGGATGTGAGCATCGCCAGTTTGCGTGGCGGTGTGGACCGCAAGGCGCTGCGCGCTTTGTCTGCCGCCATTGAAACGACGATGCGTGAGGGCTACGAGTGCCCTGGCGACTGGGTGATCGAGCAGGAATTCCAATTCCGTATCGACTGATCACTTTCGCCTCAAGATTTTTCAAACACGGGGCCGGGCAACAAGCCTGGTCTCCTTTCTCTTAATCTGTTCCAGTTTTCTTCCGCAGGAGTTGACTCCATGATCTCTCGTATTTCCGGCCTGATCGCCGCAGTTGCTTTCGCTGCCTCTCTGGCAATCTCGCCTGCTCAAGCTCAAGAAGCCAAGCCTGCTGACGCAGTTGCTTCGGCTCCCGCTGACGCTGCACCTGCTGATGCGCCCGCTCCGGTCGCTGCTGCGGCTCCCAAGTCCACCGACAATCCCTATGGCCTGAAGGCCATGCTGGATCACGGCGATGCCGTGTCCAAGAGCGTGTTGGCCTTGCTGGTCATCATGTCGATGGGCAGCTGGTACATCCTGATCACCAAGCTGTGGGACACCCAAAAGCTGGCCAACGAAGCCAAGACCGTGCGCGCCACCTTCTTCAAGAAGGCCAGCTTGGCTGAAGGCATCAAGGGCCTGAGCGAAGGCAGCGCCTTCCGTTTCATCGCTGCCAGCGCTGTCGAGGCCTCTGAGCACCATGAAGGCGCTCTGACCGAGAACATCGACCACAACACCTGGGTGACCATGAACATCGATCGCTCGGTTGCTGAGGTGCAAGCCCGCGTTCAAACCGGCCTGGGCTTCCTGGCAACCGTGGGTTCGACTTCTCCCTTCATCGGCTTGTTCGGTACCGTGTGGGGTATTCTGCAAGCGCTGACCGCCATCGGTGTTGCTGGTCAAGCTTCGATTGACAAGGTGGCAGGCCCTGTGGGTGAAGCGCTGATCATGACCGCTATCGGTCTGGGCGTGGCTGTTCCTGCCGTGTTGGGCTACAACTGGCTGGTGAACCGTAACAAGTCTGTCATCGGCCAAGTGCGCGCTTTCGCAGGTGACCTGCACGGCGTGCTGATGGGCAACCGTCAAGTTGCTAAGCGCTAAGCAGCGCTCAGTCCGGAGAACCCATTATGGGAATGAACGTCGGATCTTCTTCCGGCGATGATGAAGTGGTCTCAACCATCAACACCACGCCCCTCGTGGACGTGATGTTGGTGCTGTTGATCATCTTTCTCATCACCATTCCGGCTGTGATCAACTCGGTGAAATTGGACCTCCCCAAGGAGACCAATGTGCCGCGTGTCACCAAGCCGGAGAATATTGAACTTTCCGTGACCCGGGATGGCGAGATTTACTGGAACACGACCTCGGTGCCCGATGTCGATGCGCTGGTGAAGCGTCTGGGCAAGGTGGCTGTGTTGAATCCTCAGCCTGAAGTCCATGTGCGCGGCGACGACAAGGCGCGTTACGAGTCCGTCGGACGTGTGGTTTACGCCTGTCAGCGTGCTGGCATCATGAAGGTCAGCTTTGTCACCCAGCCGCCCGAGCGTGGTGGTTGAGGCGACGAGGAGATAAGACATGGGAATGAATGTTGGCAGTTCGTCCGGTGGAGACGAACCCGAAGTGATGATGGACGTCAATACGACGCCCTTGATCGACGTGATGTTGGTGCTGATCGTGATGTTGATCATCACGATTCCTATCCAGTTGCACTCGGTGAATCTGGATATGCCTCCTCCGAGCAATCAACAGCCGGAAAAAGAGCCTGTGACGCATGAAGTCTTCATCGACTTCGACGGCACGGTCAGCTGGGATGGCGTGGCTCTGCCCAATCAGGCCGCTGTTGAAGCCAAGCTGATGGAAGTGGCCGCCGAGCCGGATCAGTCCGAAGTGCACATCAAGCCGAACAAACTGGCTGAGTATGGCGCCGTGGCTGCGGTCATGGCTGCTGCGCAGCGTTTGGGCGTCAAGAAGATGGGCATGGTCGGTAACGAGCAGTACGTCAAGTGACGCTTTGAGGAAAGACGAACGCGCTGCCCGCAAGGGCTGCGCGTTTTTTTTCGTGAAATTCGAAGGAAAGAAGACATCATGAAGTTGAGAACGCTGGCCTCAGTCGCAATTGGCGCTGCGGCGTTTGCCTTGGGTACCGCTCCCAATGGTGAGATCGGTTTCACGCAAGCCCATGCGCAGGCTGAGGGTGTGCGTCCTGAAGTGGGCAAGCACCTGAAGGATGCGGGTGCTCTGATCAAGGCGCAGAAATACAAAGAAGCGCTGGCCAAGGTGCGTGATGCCGAAGCCGTCGGTGGCCGCAATGCCACGGAGAACTACACCATTGAAGGCATGCGCATGGCTGCAGCTTCGGGTGCGGGTGATGCGGACTCCATGGTCAAGGCCTTCGAAGCCATGAAGGCCAGCGGCAAGCTGGCTCAGCCAGAACAACTGCGCATGATCGAAGGCATCGCCGGCACCTATCTGCGCAACAAAGACAATGCCAAGGCTTTGAGCTGGGCCCAGCGTTACTTCAAGGAAGGCGGCAACAGCGCCACCATGAAGACGGTGCTGACAAATGCGCAATTCTTGTCTGGCGATATGACGGCCATCATCAAGGACACCAGCGAAGACATCGCTGCTGATGAAAAGGCCGGCCGCACGCCTTCGCGTGACAAGCTGAACCTGCTGCTGAGTGCTGCGCAGAAGAAGGGCGACGGCAATGCAGAAAGCCTGGCTGTTGAGAAGCTGCTGAACTACTACCCCAGCAAAGAACTCTGGACCCAGGTGTTGGGCGGTCTGCAAGCCAAGAAGGGTTTCTCGGATCGTTTCGGTCTGGATGTCTACCGCTTGAAGCTGGCGACCGGCAATTTGAAGGACGCCAACGACTACATGGAAATGGCGCAGCTGGCTGCACAAGCGGGCTATCCTGAAGAAGGCAAGATGGTGGTTGACAAGGGTCTGGCCGCAGGTATCTTGGGGCAGGGTGCCGAGGGCGCGCGTCACAAGCGTTTGCAAGACTTGATGACCAAGCGCATTGCCGAAGCCAAGGCGGCACTGCCTGAGGCTGAAAAGGCTGCGCAAGCGTCCAAGAATGGTGATCTGCTGGTGCCGCTGGGCCTGGCGTATGCCTTCCGTGGCGAAGCGGCCAAGGGCGCAAAGCTGATCGAAGAAGGCATTGCCAAAGACTCCTTGAAGCGTCCTGAAGATGCCAAGCTCTACCTGGGTCTGGCGCAGTCCATGGCTGGCGAAAACGCCAAGGCCTTGGCGACCTGGAAGACGGTCAAGGGCGGCGAGGGCGCAGGTGATTTGGCTCGCCTGTGGAGCTTGCATACTCGCAGCGCCAAGCGCTGAATGTGATCAAGCCAAGGCCCTCAGACCTTGGCTTGATTCGCTGGGATAGATCAGCCAATCTGCCCCTGTACAAAAAAGGGCCTCGACTCACGTCGAGGCCCTTTTTCATTGCTTTGGGAAGGTTCGCTGCTTTACTTCGGTGCCAGGCGAATCGCGCCGTCCAGGCGAATCACTTCACCATTGAGCATCTCGTTGGTGATGATTTGGTGCACCAGCTTGGCGTAGTCGGCCGGTGTGCCCAGGCGTGAAGGGAAGGGCACATTGGCGGCCAGTGCATCCTGCACTTCCTGTGGCATGCCAAACAACATGGGGGTGCCAAAGATGCCGGGGGCAATGGTCATATTGCGGATGCCATTGCGGGCCAAGTCGCGGGCAATGGGCAGGGTCATGCCCACCACCCCGCCTTTGGAGGCGGCATAGGCGGCTTGGCCGATTTGGCCGTCATAGGCTGCCACCGAGGCGGTTGAAATCAACACGCCGCGCTCGCCCGTTGACTCCGGCTCGTTCTTGCACATGGCTTCCGCCGCCAGGCGAATCATGTTGAAGGAGCCGATCAAATTGACGGTAATGACTTTGTTGAAGGCAGCGAGCGCATGAGCGCCGTCTTTGCCCACGGTCTTGGCGGCGGGGGCAATGCCGGCGCAGTTCACCAAGCCGAACAGCTTGCCCAGACTCAAGGCTTTGGCCACGACGGCCTGCCCATCAGCCTCCTGGCTGACGTCGGCTTTGACGAAGGCGCCGCCCAGCTCTTGCGCCAGCGCTTCGCCGCGCTCAGCCTGCAGGTCGGCAATCACGACCTTGGCGCCATGGGCCGTCAACATCCGTGCCGTGCCTTCGCCAAGGCCCGAGGCGCCGCCGGTGACGATGAATACCTTGCCTGCGATTTCCATGCGAGATCCTTCTGAAAAAGAATTGATTGACGTTGACGTAAACGTTAATTGTCGGGCAAAAACAAAGCCGCGATCAAGCGGCTTTGAGCTTTCGGCAGGACCGCCGAAAAGGCGATCTCAAGTCTTGATCAGCTCAGCGCCTCAAGTGCGCGTTGCGTGATTTCTTCCACCGTGCCGAGGCCTGCGATGCAGCGGTACTTTGGGGCATTCGCGTCACCTGCTGCCGCCCATTTGGAGTAGTAGTCCACCAGCGGGCGAGTTTGCGCTTGGTAGACCTCCAGGCGCTTGCGCACGGTTTCTTCTTTGTCGTCTTCGCGCTGCACCAGGGCTTCGCCAGTGACGTCGTCGATGCCCTCCGCCTTGGGCGGGTTGAACTTGACGTGATAGGTGCGGCCCGAGGCCACATGAACACGGCGGCCGCTCATGCGTTCGATGATGGCGCTGTCAGGCACGTCGATTTCCAGCACCAGATCCAACTTCACGCCAGCAGCCTTCATGGCATCGGCTTGGGGAATGGTGCGGGGGAAGCCGTCGAACAAAAAGCCCTTGGCGCAGTCCGGCTGTGCAATGCGCTCCTTCACCAAGCCGATGATGATGTCGTCACTGACCAAGCCACCGGCGTCCATGACCTTCTTGGCGGCCAGACCCATCTCGGTGCCGGCCTTGACGGCGGCGCGCAGCATGTCTCCGGTGGAGATTTGCGGAATCCCGAATTTTTGGCAGATGAAGGCCGCTTGGGTGCCTTTGCCGGCGCCGGGGGCGCCCAGAAGAATCAGTCGCATGGGTCTCCTTGGTACTTTCAATGCATTCGATGACTGAAGTCGAAATCTTCTCGTTCATCAGCGACTGGGCTCGCGGGCGAGCGCCAAGCTTGAGTCATCGGACAAGGCACGCGTCAAGCCTTGTCAACAGCGGGCGAGGATAGCATGCGCAGGCCTACGCAAGCCTGACGTGCCGCCACTTGGTACCCCTGTGTAACCCTAGGGTGGGCAGTCGATGGCTACGTTTAGGCAGCCGCGCGAATGTGGGCGCGCACGCGCTCCAGGTCTTCCGGGGTGTCGACGCCCGGCCCAGGTTTTTCATCGCTCAGGTGAACCGCAATACGTTCACCGTGCCAGAGCACCCGCAACTGTTCGAGTGACTCGATTTGTTCCAGTGGGCTGATCGCCAGTGACGGGAAGCGACGCAAAAAGCCCGCGTGATAGGCGTAGAGGCCCACATGCCGCAAGGCCGAGCCGGGCTGCGCACTCGCTTGCCCAGTTGCCGCCGAACCGTCGCGCCACCAGGGGATGGGCGCACGCGAGAAGTACAAGGCCAGCCCTTGGGCGTCGGTGACCAGCTTGACCACATTGGGGTTGGCGAAGTCTGCGGCATCGTCCAAAGCATGCGCCACGGTGCTCATCACGCATTGAGGCTTTGCGGCCAACAAGGCCGCGCAGGCATCAATCATGGTTGGGGCTATCAGCGGCTCGTCGCCCTGGACATTGACCACCATGTCTTGTCCGTCCAGCCCTAGCAATTCGCAGGCCTCGGCCAGGCGGTCGCTGCCCGAGACATGATCCACCCGGGTCTTGATGGCCAAGACGCCGTGTTGCTGGCAGGCTTGCAGCACCGCATCGGCGTCGGTCGCCACCACCACCTGGCGCGCTTTGGAGAGGGCCGCACGACGCGCAACCCGCACAATCATGGGCAGACCTTCAATGTCCGCCAGCGGCTTGTTGGGCAGGCGTGTCGAGGCGAGTCGGGCCGGGATGATGACGCTGAAGCTCATGCCGAGCTCGCAGGAGGGGCGTCGCTGCCTGTGTTTTCGGCTTGCTTCATGCTGGCGACCGCTGCCGCAACTTCTGCGGCCTTTTGGGCCTCGGCTTCGGCGGCAGCGTCATAGGCGCGCGCCTCGTTTTCCAGCATGACGGGAATGCCATCACGAATCGGGAAAGCCAGTCGATCGGCATGGCAGACCAGCTCGCGTTCAGCGCCGTGACGCAGCAGTTCCAGCGGGCCCTTGCAAAGCGGGCAGACCAGCATTTCCAGCAATCGGTTATCCATTGTTTGTATCCTGCGGCAGGCCAGCCGGCAGCAGCTTCAGTGTTTGAAGCTGCGTCTCCAGGGCCTGCCAAAAAGCGAGTTCGGGTCGGAAGTCTAGCGTCACCACCCAGATCCGCGTGCTCGGGCAGCGCTGCGGGTGCAGTTTGACGGCGTCTTTTTCGGTCAGCAGTACATCGGGCGTGTCTGCGGGCCAGGGCAGCTCTTGGAAATCGAAATGGTCGGCCAAGGGCAGGGGCTCAATGTCCAGCCCTTGTGCCTTGAGCATCGTGAAAAATCGCTGCGGCTGGGCCATGCCGGCTGCGGCCAAGACCTTGCGACCTTGCAGGGACTGCAGGGTTGTCAAATCAGCCGCTTGCCCTTGCCACCAGGCTTGCAGACTGATGGCGCCTGCCAAGCTGCGATGGGCGAGGAAGCCGGGCAGCGGGGTGCTGGGCGCTGGGGCGTTGTACAAGACCAGCTCATGGGGCTGCAGCGCTAGAGCCGGGGGCTGACGCAAAGGCCCGGCCGGCAAAAGGCGGCCGTTGCCCAGGCCGCGCTCATCAAACAAGAGCACGGACAAGGCGCGCGGCAGCCGCAGATGCTGCAAGCCGTCATCACTGATCAGCAATCGCAGCTGCGGGTTTGCCGCCAACAAGGCTTGCGCCGCGGCCACGCGGTCGCTGCCCACGGCCACTGGCGCGCCGCTGCGCAAATGAATCAACAAGGGTTCATCGCCCACTTGGGCCGCGCGGTGTTCCGCCGTGATGAGGCAAATGCCATCACCACTGCGCCCATAACCTCGAGAGACCACGCCCACCGGCACGCCGCGCGCTTTGAAGTGCGCCAGCAGGGCAAGAGTGGTGGGGGTCTTGCCTGCCCCGCCCACGATCCAATTGCCCACCACCAGCACGGGCACACGCAGCTGACCGCTGCGAACGAGGCCGTAGCGGTAGAGGCCGCTGCGCAAGCGCAGCAGGCCGCCATACAGTGCGGCCAGGGGTCGCAAGACTTGGGCCAAAAGGCTGTCGCTGTACCAGGCGCGCTGCAGCCGATCTGCAAAGCGGCTTGGCGCTTGGCCCTGCGCCTCGCTCATGATTCGATCTCGCCTGCGGTTTATTGGGCGTTGCTTTGCGCCGCAAAGCTCAGCTTGGACAGCCCAGCGCGGCGTGCTGCATCCATCACATTGACCACCGATTGATGCGCAGCGGCTGCATCGGCCGACACGATCACCACGGTGTCAGTCTGGCCGCCGGCTGCTTGCGTCAAGGCGGCGCTGAGCAGCTCAACGGCACGGCCTTCCACCGCTTGCCCGTTGACCCCATAGCGTCCATCGGCCGCGACCGACACGATCAGCTCACGCGGACGGTCTTTGAGCTTCTCCGCGTCCGCCACAGGCAGGCTGATCTGCAGCTCTGTGAACTTGGAATAGGTGGTGGAGAGCATCAGAAAAATCAAAATCACCAACAAGACGTCGATGAAGGGAATGAGGTTGATTTCCGGCTCTTCGCTGCGGCGTTGCCTGAATTTCATGGCGTCTTGAAACCTTGCCGAATCAGCTGGTGAAGCGTTGCAAATGGCTGAGCATGCGGTCGCTGGACTGCTCCAACTCCAGCACATACTCTTCCACCCGCCCACGGAAGTAGCGGTAGAACATCAGCGAGGGAATGGCCACCATCAGGCCGAAGGCGGTGTTGTAGAGCGCAATTGAAATCCCGTGCGCCAGTTGCGCTGGATTGCCCCCGCCCGGGGCTTGGCTGCCGAAGATCTCGATCATGCCGACCACGGTGCCCAGCAGCCCCAGCAAGGGCGCCGCCGTGGCAATGGTGCCCAAGGTGTTCAGATAGCGTTCCAGCTGATGGATGGCCCGGCGCCCCGCCAATTCGAAAACCTGTTGCAGTTTGGCTGCCGGCATGCGGGGTTCGGCGGTGACGGCGCGCAAGCCTGCCGCCAACACCTGCCCCAGCAAGGAATGCTCGGCCAGTCGGTTCACGACATCGGGCGTGGGTAAGTTCTGGCTGCTGATGCCGAGCACCTCGTCCAGCAGACGGCGTGGCGCGACGCGGCTGGTGCGCAGGCTTGAGAACCTTTCGATGATCAAGGTGAGGGCAATGACAGAGCAAATCAGCAAGGGCCAAATCGGCCAACCGGCGGCTTGTATGATCGAAAACAAGGACAACCCCTGGTGAAAGAAAAGTGACGATCCGGCCCCTGTTTGGGCCTGCGCTGACGCCCTGGGTGGGCCTCGCGGGATTTGAACTGCGGGCGATTATGGCCTGAACTGGCATGGCGTCCAGGCTCTTGCGTATGGGTTCTCTCTTGAGGGTTTTGCAAGCGCGATTCTGGGCGAGCCAAGGCGCGGCCAACAATCCACTTTCGCTGTGGATAACTTTGTGGGCAAGCGCTCTTGGCAGTCGCTTAGGGCCAGAAAAATCAAGGCTTTGGACACATTGCCTCATTCTTGGGCAGGAAAAATAACTTGAAAAACAAGCGTTTATATGCGTGTGACAGTGCTGTGACGCAGCGGGTGGCCGTTTGGGCCGCTCTGGCTGGGCTTGTGGACTTCCAGACCCGCGTCTTTATTGGGCTGGCGCATGAATGAGCCCTTGCAAGCCGCGCCACAGCGTCGTGTCTGGGGTGTCGCGGCGCTTTTGTTGGCGGTCAGCGACAGCCTGTCGGCGCGCTTTTCGGTATGCGTCGTCGGCGGGGAGTTGTCGGGCTTCACCCGTGCCGCCAGTGGGCATTGCTACTTCAGTTTGAAAGATGCCGAGGGACAGTCGGCCATGTTGCGCTGCGCGATGTTTCGTCGCGCGGCCAGCTTGCTGGACTTTGCGCCCGCCGATGGCGCTTTGGTTGAACTGCGTGGCCGCTTGACGCTGTATGAGCCGCGCGGCGAGTTGCAGTTTGTGGTCGAAGCCATGCGCCGAGCGGGCGCGGGCGCCCTGTATGAGCAGTTTTTGCGACTGAGAGCCAAGTTGGAGGCTGCGGGTTTGTTTGACCCCGCCTCCAAGCGGCCCTTGCCGGCCTTCCCCCGTCGTTTGGGCGTCATCACCTCGACCGCGGGCGCCGCCTTGCACGATGTGTTGACCGCCTTGGCGCGCCGTGCGCCCCATGTGGAAGTGTTCATCTATCCGAGCGCGGTGCAAGGCGAACAGGCGCCATCGGCCTTGGTGGCGGCCTTGCGCGTGGCCAACGCCCGGGCCGAGGTGGATGCGCTGCTCTTGGTGCGCGGCGGCGGCTCCCTGGAGGATTTGTGGGCTTTCAATGACGAGCGGGTGGTGCGGGCGGTGGCGGAATCCCGGCTGCCGGTGATTTGCGGCGTTGGGCATGAAACCGATGTCACCTTGTGCGATCTTGCGGCCGATTTGCGCGCCCCCACGCCGACGGCTGCGGCCGAGTTGGCCGCCCCTTCTCGGCAGGCCAATTTGGATGCGCTGTCGGCCTTGTCCGCAGCCTTGACGCGCAGGTTGGAGCAGCGCCTTGATACAGCCGCGCAGCGCTTGGACCGTCTGGGCCTACGCTTGGCGCGGCCCACCGAAATCCTCACGCGGCAGCGTCGCCAACTGGCTTTGTTGGCGCAGCGTTGGACGCAAGCCTTGCCCAAGATGCAGGCGATGCAAACGCAGCGATTGAACAACCTGGCTTTGCGGGGGCGCCGTGCTGCGCCGGTCGCTTTGGGTGCGCAGGGGCTGCGTCTGCAGGCTTTGGAAGCGCGCTTGTCGGCGCTGGACCCGCAGCGGGTTTTGGCGCGCGGCTATGCCTGGCTTGACGATGGGCAGGGGCGCGCTTTGACTTCGGTGGCGCAGCTCAGTGCGGGACAGTCCGTGCATGCGGTTTTGGCTGATGGTGAGGCTCAGATGCAAGTGCTGGCCACCACCGGCCTGAAGCCAAGCCCGACCAAGAGTAAGGGCACGCGCACAAGGCCCTCCGCAAAGACCTAGAATCGCGCCCGATCCGCAGCGCATGCGCCTACACTTTTTTACGCACCGAGGAGTTGATATGGAACATACCCTTCCCGCCTTGCCCTATGCCAAGGACGCCCTGGCCCCACACTACAGCGCTGAAACGCTGGAGTTCCACCACGGCAAGCACCACAACGCCTATGTGGTGAACCTGAACAATCTGCAAAAGGGCACCGAGTTTGAAGCGATGTCCTTGGAAGACATCGTCAAGAAGTCCAGCGGCCCGATCTACAACAACGCCGCTCAGATCTGGAACCACACCTTCTTCTGGAACTGCATGAAGCCCAACGGTGGTGGTGCACCGACTGGCGCCCTGGCCGATGCGATCAATGCCAAGTGGGGTAGCCTGGACGCCTTCAAGGAAGCCTTCACCAAGAGCGCTGTGGGTAACTTCGGCTCGGGCTGGACTTGGTTGGTGAAGAAGGCTGACGGCAGCCTGGATATCGTCAACACCGGCGCGGCCGGCACGCCCTTGACCACCGCTGACAAGGCCTTGTTGACCATTGACGTGTGGGAGCATGCCTACTACATCGACTACCGCAACCTGCGCCCCAAGTTTGTCGAAGTGTTCTTGAACCATCTGGTTAACTGGGACTTCGCTCAGGCCAACTTCGCCTGAGCGCTTCCGCGCTGATGCAAGGCCGGTCCAGGACCGGCCTTTTTTCGTCTTGAAGCCTTGGAAGAAGCGCAATAGGTGATCGATGCGGGTACTGCTGATTGAAGATGACGCTGCGCTCAGTTTGGGCATTACGCGTGCTTTGCTGCGTGAAGGCTGGCAGGTGGACAGCCTGGCCGATGGTCGTCAGGCTTTGGCGCCCGGGTTGATCGATCAATTCGAGTTGGCTGTGCTCGACCTCGGTTTGCCTGGTGCGGATGGCATGACGGTATTGCGAGCTTGGCGCGCTGCCGGTGCCAAGCTGCCGGTCTTGCTCTTGACGGCGCGGGATGAGTTGTCGGATCGCGTGGCCGGCTTGAACGCCGGTGCCGACGACTATCTGGTTAAGCCCTTTGATTTGCCGGAATTGATTGCACGATTGCGCGCCTTGAAGCGTCGCGCTGAGGGGCGAGTCAGCGAGGTTTTGCGGGTCGGCGAATTGAGCTTGGACCTGTCGCATCGCGAACTCAGCTACAAGACCGATCCGGTCTATCTGAGTCCACGCGAGTTTGCTTTGACCGAGATCTTGATGCAAAGAGTGGGGCGCGTGGTCAGCAAGGACGCCATCGTTGCTCGCCTGTCGAGTTGGGAGTCCGACTTCAGCGAGAACTCGGTGGAGGTGTATGTGCACCGTTTGCGCAAGCGCTTTGCCGAGTTGGGCGTGGTGATCCGTACCGTACGGGGCTTCGGTTATGTGATGGAATGCGCTGGCCCGCAGGCCTCAGATGCTGCTGAACTGCATGACTGAAACCGACCAGACCGCGGCGTCGCCGGGGGCGGCCATGAGCTTGCGCCGGCAATTGTTGGCGCCCTTGGCTTGGATTTGGGTGCTGGGCTTGTTGAGTGCCGCAACCGGGGCCTATTGGCTGGCCATGGCCAGCGCCAATGCGGCTTTTGATCGAGGGCTGCAGGACGAAACCGCAGCCCTGGCTGCCCGTGTGGTTTGGACCGACCGTGGTCCCTTGCTGGATGTGAGTCGCCAAGCCATGGAAACCATGGGATGGGATGCCGAAGGTCGCAATAGTTTTGCGCTGTTGGACGAAACGGGGCGGGTCTTGGCTGGTGACCCCACGGTGCCACGCCCCGCCGAGCGACACCTCAGCTTTTCGCGCCCGGTGTTGTTTGATGCTGAGTTTCATGGCGAGAAAGTGCGTGGGGCCCAGTTTTCCTTGACTTCACCGATGCTGGACCGGTCGGTGTCGGTCATCACCATGGAGAGTCGGCAAAAGCGTTCGCGGCTGGTGCGTGATGTCTTGCTGGCCATGGTATTGCCGACGCTGGCCATCGCACTTTTGACCGTGGGCTTGCTGGCATGGGGCATTCGTCGTGGCCTGGCCCCCTTGCGGCAGGTGGCGCGTGAGGTCGAGCGCCGCGCGCCGAATGATTTGCGCTCTTTGCCCATGCAAGGGGTACCGGCTGAAGTACGGCCCTTGATCGAACGCATCAACAGCTTGTTGGCCGATGTGCAGGCATCCCTGCAATTGCAGCGTCGCTTTGTTGCCGACGCCGCACACCAATTGCGCACCCCGGTCGCCGGTCTGCGCGTTTTGACCCAGGAATTGGATCTGGAGTTGCGCCATTCGCCTGCCGCGGCGGGCCAGGATTCGTCGGCGGCCAGTTGGCAACCTTTGATGAAGGCCTTGCTGCGATCCAGTGAAAGCCTGTCGCGCTTGATCTCGCAATTGCTGAGCCTGGTGCGCTCGCAAGGCGCTCAGGCTTTGAATTCGCAGCAAGTGCCTGTGGATATTCGGGCCATATTGCGCGAGGCTGCCGAGCCCATCGCTGTGCGCGCTGCCCGCTTGGGGCGGAGTTTCTATTTGGAGATGCCCGATGTCCCTGCGCTGGCGCGGGTGGACGGGCTCTGGTTGGGGGAAGCGCTGGCCAATGTCCTGGACAACGCCTTGCGCTATGGCGGGGCCGTCATTCGGGTGCGCGTTCAGCCCCTGGCGCAGGGCACGCAGATCGATATTGAGGATGATGGCCCCGGTGTGGCGAGTGAAGACTTGCCGCGCTTGGTGGAGCCCTTTTGGCGGGGTGAGCGCGCAGACGTCCGGGCCGATGCGCGCCGCGACGGCAATCCCGAAACACGAGCCTCGGCCCCTGGCCAAGGCGCCGCAGTGGGCGAAGGGGAGGGGGGCACCGGATTGGGCTTGGCGATCGCCTATGAGGTGATTCAGCGCCTTGGGGGTCAATGGACAGCGCAAACACGCCCGGAGTTTGCCGGTTTGCGGATTCGTTGGATCCTGCCTCACTGAGCCCTTGGACTTGCGGCGTGGCGGCCGTGCCCTTGAATTTGAGGCGCTTGCGCAAAGAATTGAGGCCCGACATGGGTCTTGATCTATATCATTCCGGACTGTGCCGAGTTCGCCTAGATTACGCTGCCGCCCCCTTGCAAGATGACTTCAGCTTCGAACCGACTCAGCCCTCCTGCAGCCGCGACTCTTGCGAGCGCTGCGCTGCCGGACGATCCGGCCTTATTGGCACCCTTCACGCGGTGGCTGACGGGTACGGGCTCGGGCACGGGCGCAGCGGCGCCAGCCCCTTTGGGCACGGCGGTCGCCGATGAAGCTGGCCATGCTGTCGCCGAGTCGCAGTTCCAACTCTCAGGGCTGCATTGCGCGGCATGCGCGGGCATCATCGAGCAGGCCTTGCGGGAGTTGCCCGGCGTTAAAAGCGCGCGGGTCAATGCCGCCAGTGCGCGTTTG
This sequence comes from uncultured Burkholderiales bacterium, assembly GCA_945952065.1. GTDB lineage: Bacteria > Pseudomonadota > Gammaproteobacteria > Burkholderiales > Burkholderiaceae_C > Paucibacter_A. The sequence goes on from CAMFGY010000003.1 coordinate 184,890, forward strand.
ACGTTGCGCTGGCAGCCCGCGCTTTGCACGCTGGCCCAGGTCTTGGCGCGCGTCGAGCGTGCCGGTTATGGCGCCGCGCCTGATGTGGCCGCGCCGGCGCGCCAATTGCGGGAGCGTGAGCACAGACAGGCCTTGTGGCGCCTGTTCGTGGCGGCCTTTTTGATGATGCAGGTCATGATGATGGCGGCGCCGTCCTATTTCGCTGAGCCCGGGGAGATCAGCCCGGACTTGGTTCGCTTGCTGCAATGGGCCTGTTGGGTCATGAGCTTGCCGGTGCTGTTTTTTTCAGCGGGCCCGTTTTATCGAGGGGCGTGGCAACAATTGCGAGCTGGGCGCATGGGCATGGATGTGCCCGTGGCCTTGGGCTTGACGGTCACCTTTGTTGCCAGCAGCGGTGCATTGTTTGAGCCCGGTGGCTTTTTTGGCGATGAGGTCTTCTTTGACTCGTTGACCATGTTTGTGGCGTTTTTGCTGGGAGGCCGCTACTTGGAGTTGCGCGCCCGCCACCGCGCCGCGACGGTGCTGGAGCAAGCCGCGAATCGCTTGCCCGATGTTGTGGAGCGCATCCTGCCCGATGGCTCTTTGGAACGCATTGCGCCCAGTCGGCTGTGTGTAGGCGACCGGGTTCGTGTGTTCGCTGGGCAGGCATTCCCCGCGGACGGGGTGGTGGAGCGAGGCTCGAGCACGGCCGACGAGTCCTTGCTCAGCGGTGAGTCTTTGCCGGTTTCCAAGCACGAGGGCGATGAGGTGGTGGCCGCCAGCATGAATTTGCAAGCCCCGCTGGAGATGCGTGTGCTGCGCGTGGGGGCGGACACACGTCATGAAGCGATTGTTCGTTTGATGCGCGAGGCGATGACTCAACGCCCGGCAAGCACCGAGTTGGCTGACCGCGTGGCCGGCCCCTTTCTGTGGACGGTTCTGTTCTTGGCGGCTGCTGGGGCTTGGGCTTGGCATTTCATTGACCCCGCGCGTTCGGTCTGGGTGGCTGTGTCGGTTCTGATCGTGACTTGCCCTTGTGCGCTGTCCCTGGCAGCGCCTTCGGCTCGCCTGGCTGCGACCGCAGCCTTGGCCAAGCGGGGCTTTTTATTGGTCAAGCTCGATGTGCTGGAGACGCTGTGTCGGATTGACACCGTGGTGTTCGACAAAACCGGCACCATGACGCAAGACCGCATGGAACTCTTGGAGGTCTGTTCGGCGACGCCGGCCGCAAAGGAGGCAAGCTTGACGCCAGAGCGCCTGCTGAGCTTGGCTCGGGATCTGGCGCGCCATTCGCAGCACCCCTTCTCGCGGGCGCTGGCTGAGTCTGCGCCCGCCCCGGCGCTTCAAACAGCGTGGCAGCACATCAGTGAGCATGCGGGCCGAGGCTTGCAAGCTTTGGATGAACAAGGGCGGCAGTGGCGCCTGGGTGCGCCCGACTGGGTGGCGGCGAATGCCGCTGAGGGTCAGGTCTTGCCTGCTGATGCGCAACTGGCATTCGGCCACGCGGACGCTTTGATTGGCCTGCGGTTTGGCGAAGTCTTGCGGCCGGATGCAGTCGCGGCGATTGCGGCCTTGCATGATCAGGGCTTGCGCACGGTGTTGTTGTCGGGCGATGCGCCGGATCGGGTCAGCCGTTTGGCGCAGGCGGCCGGTGTGCAGCAAGCGCAAGGCGGCGCCACGCCGGCCAGCAAATTGGCAGCTGTGGCCGATTTGCAAGCCCAAGGTCGCTGCGTGCTGATGGTGGGGGATGGCATCAACGATGCGCCCGTGTTGGCGCGCGCCGATGCCAGTGTGGTGATGGGGCAGGGCACCATGCTGGCGCGAGCCAGTGCCGACGCTTTGCTGCTCTCCAATCGTCTGGCTGATTTGGCCTCGGCGCGGATCTTTGCTATGCAAAGTGCGCGTGTAATTCGGCAAAACCTGGCCTGGGCGGCGGCCTACAACGCCGCATGCATTCCCCTGGCCTTGGCGGGCTATCTGCCGCCTTGGGCGGCGGGACTTGGCATGGCCTGCAGTTCACTGTTTGTGGTTTTGAATGCCCAACGCTTGGCGCTGGTCAAGCAATGAAGGCGTGAGCATGGATGTTTTGTATGTGTTGATTCCCGTGTCGGTGCTCTTGGTCTTGGTGATCGTGGGTATTTTTGGGTGGGCAATTAACAACGGTCAGCTGGAAGATTTGGAGCGTGAAGGGGGGCGAATCCTGGAAGATGCTCCCGAGGTTGACCAACATCAAGTTTTCACTCGTGACGGTCGCGAAGAATCGCCTCCGTCGAATTAGAAGCTGCAAGGAGCCAAAAAAATGGCAAATACTGCTGCGCCGGTCATGTCGACCGGAGGCGTGTACGAAGACGGAGTGGTACGGGCCTTTGCGCTCGCTGCCGTTCTTTGGGGGGTTGTGGGCATGTTGGTGGGGGTGGTTATCGCCGCTCAGCTGGCCTGGCCTGAACTCAATCTGGGCATCCCATGGCTCAGCTATGGTCGATTGCGACCTCTGCACACCAATGCGGTGATTTTTGCTTTTGGTGGTTGCACTTTGTTCGCCACGGCTTACCACGTGGTTCAGCGTACCGGTCAGACCCGCTTGTTTGCGCCTGGCCTGGCTTGGTTGACTTTCTGGGGCTGGCAATTGGTCATCTTGTCGGCCGTGCTGACTTTGCCGCTGGGCATCACCAGCGGCAAGGAATATGCCGAGCTGGAGTGGCCGATCGACATCCTGATCACCTTGGTCTGGGTTTCGTTCGCCTTGGTGTTCTTCGGCACCGTGGGCACCCGCAAGGTCAAGCACATCTATGTGGCCAACTGGTTCTTTGGCGCCTTCATCATCGCCGTGGCTCTGCTGCACTTGGTCAATAGCGCAGCCATCCCGGTCAGCCTGTTCAAGAGCTACTCGGCCTACGCCGGCGTGCAAGACGCCATGGTGCAATGGTGGTACGGCCACAATGCCGTGGGCTTCTTCCTGACCGCCGGTTTCCTGGGCATGATGTACTACTACATCCCCAAGCAAGCAGGCCGCCCGGTCTACAGCTACCGCCTGTCCATCGTCCACTTCTGGGCGCTGATCTTCACTTATATGTGGGCGGGCCCGCACCATCTGCACTACACCGCGCTGCCTGACTGGGCGCAATCGGTGGGCATGGTGTTCTCCCTGGTGCTGCTGGCGCCGAGCTGGGGCGGCATGATCAACGGCATCATGACCCTGTCGGGGGCTTGGCACAAGCTGCGTGACGACCCGATCCTGAAGTTCCTGATCGTGTCCCTGTCTTTCTACGGCATGTCGACCTTCGAAGGCCCGATGATGTCCATCAAGACCGTCAATGCGCTCAGCCACTACACCGACTGGACCATTGGTCACGTGCACTCCGGCGCTTTGGGCTGGGTGGGTCTGATCTCCATGGGCTCGCTGTACTACCTGATCCCGCGCATGTTTGGTCGCACCGAGATGTACTCGAAGAAGGCCATCGAACTGCACTTCTGGGTGGCAACTCTGGGCATCGTGCTCTACATCGCTGCGATGTGGATTGCCGGTGTGATGCAGGGCCTGATGTGGCGTGCGGTCAATCCGGATGGCACCTTGGTTTACACCTTTGTTGAAAGCGTCAAGGCCACTTATCCCTTCTATGTGGTGCGCTTGGTGGGCGGCTTGCTCTACCTCGGCGGCATGTTGGTGATGGCTTGGAACGTGGTCAAGACCATCCAGGTGGGTCGCGCTGTGAAGGCCCCCATCCCGACCCTGGTCAACGCCTGATCCGCTGAACGCGAGAACGAGGAGAATTTTTTATGGCATCCACAGAACACAAGGCCAGCGGACACCAGCGCATCGAGACCAGCAATTTCTTGATGATCGTGCTGGTGCTGCTGACGGTGATCGCCGGTGGCGCGGTTGAAATCGTGCCGCTGTTCTTCCAACGCTCGACCACCGAAGCGGCGCCTGGCCTCAAGCCTTACACGCCGCTGCAATTGGCGGGCCGCGATGTTTACATCCGCGAGGGTTGCTACAACTGCCACTCGCAGATGATCCGTCCCTTCCGCTCGGAGACGCTGCGGTATGGCCACTACTCCACCGCGGGTGAGTTCGTCTACGACCATCCCTTCCAATGGGGTTCGAAGCGCACGGGTCCTGACTTGCACCGCGTGGGCGGCAAGTACAGCGACGAGTGGCATCGCATCCACTTGAACAATCCCCGCGATCTGGTGCCTGAGTCGAATATGCCGGCCTATCCCTGGTTGATGAATGCCCAGGTCAATCCAGCAGAGATGGCCCCCAAGCTGAAGGCGCTGCGCAACGTCGGTGTGCCTTACACCGATGCCGATATCGCCGGGGCTGCTGAGGCCGTCAAGGGTCATACCGAGATGGACGCGGTGGTGGCCTTTCTGCAAGTGCTCGGCACTGCGCTGAAGTAAAGCGCAAGGAGACTTCGCAATGGATATCAATGCTTTAAGGATCGCGGTGACGGTGCTGTCGCTGCTGGTGTTCCTTGGAATCGTGGCTTGGGCCTACTCCAGCCGCAACAAGGCACGCTTCGATGAATTGGCAGGCATGGCGCTGCAAGATGAAGCCGATGGGAGGCCTCAATGAGTGATTTTTTCTCTGATGGATGGTCCATGTTCGTGGCGGGCGTCACGGTTCTGGGTCTGGTGTTCTGTATTGTTTTGCTGTTGATCGCGGCGCGTCACCGCGTCATGGCCAACGACAACAGTACCGGCCATACCTGGGACGAAGACCTGCGTGAGATGAACAATCCACTGCCGCGCTGGTGGGCGATTTTGTTCGTGCTGACCGTGGTGTTTGCCGGCATCTACTTGGCCATGTACCCGGGTCTGGGCTCCAACAAGGGGTCTCTGAACTGGAGCAGCAAGGGCCAGTATGAAGCCGAGCAAAAGGCCGCCAACGAGGCCATTTCCAAGGTCTATGCCGAGTTCCAAGGCAAGACGGCCGAGCAACTGAGCCAGATGCCGCCGGCCATGGCCATTGGTGAGCGTTTGTTCGCCAACAACTGCGCGGGCTGCCACGGCTCTGACGGCAAGGGCAGCAAGGGCTTCCCGAACCTGACCGATGGCGACTGGCTGTATGGCGGCGACCACGCCACCATCGTCAAGACCATCACCGAAGGCCGTAACGGTGTGATGCCACCGATGGCTGCTGCGGTCGGTGGCCCTGAAGATGTCAAGAACGTGGCCAACTACGTCTTGAGCCTGTCGGGCAGCGCACACAACGCCATTGCAGCTCAATTGGGCAAGCCCAAGTTCGGCGCTTGCGCCGCCTGCCACGGCATGGACGGCAAGGGCAATCAGGCCTTGGGTGCACCCAACCTGACCGACAAGATCTGGCTGCACGGCTGGGGCGAGGAAGCCGTCATCAATATGATCAACAACGGCAAGAACAATATGATGCCGGCCCACGGCACCCGACTGAGCGCTGAGCAAATCAACGTTCTGGGTGCCTATGTGTGGGGCTTGTCGCGTGGTGCTGCTTCGACCACGGCTCAAGCGCGTTGATGAGCATTGGCTGTTGAATGACTGATATTGCGTCCAAGCAGCGCGGCACCGCCGCGCTGTCCAAACCGGGCCCCGATGGCGATGCGGTGATTGAAATCGTGTCGCTGTACGCGGCACAAAAGAAAATCTATCCGCGCGCTGTCAGTGGGCTTTTTGCCAACTGGCGCTGGGCCCTGGTTTGGTTCACGCAAATCTTGTTCTACGGCCTGCCCTGGCTGGATTGGAATGCGCGCCAAGCGGTGCTGTTCGATCTGGCCAGCCGTCGTTTTTATATCTTCGGTTTGGTCCTGTATCCGCAGGACTTCATCTACTTGACGGGCCTGCTGCTGATTTCAGCTTATGGCCTGTTCTTGTTCACCGCGGTTGCTGGGCGGCTCTGGTGTGGTTTTGCGTGTCCGCAAACCGTCTACACCGAGATCTATATGTGGATCGAGCAGAAGTTTGAGGGCGACCGGCAGGCGCGTATCAAGCTGGACAGCGGTCCTTGGAACTTCAACAAACTGTGGCGCAAGACCGGCAAGCAAATCACTTGGATTGCGCTGGGTTTGTGGACAGGCTTTAGCTTCGTTGGCTACTTCACGCCGATCAAGCAACTCTGGGCCGAGGCCTTCACCCTGGGTTTTGGTCCCTGGGAATGGTTCTGGGTCTTGTTTTATGGTTTTGCCACCTACGGCAATGCAGGCTATATGCGCGAGCAGGTCTGCAAATACATGTGTCCCTATGCGCGCTTTCAGAGCGCCATGTTCGACAAAGACACGCTCATCATCAGCTATGACAGCGAACGTGGTGAACCGCGCGGTTCACGCAGCCGCAAAGCCAGTCTTGATGAAGTGAAAGCCCAGGGCAAGGGGTCTTGTATTGACTGCACGCTGTGTGTGCAGGTGTGTCCCACGGGCATCGACATCCGCAAGGGTTTGCAATACGAGTGCATCGGCTGCGCCGCCTGCATCGACGTTTGCGACAGCGTGATGGACAAAATGAATTACCCGCGCGGTCTGATTCGTTATGACACGCAAAACGGCTTGGCTCAGCATTTGAGCCGGTCAGAAAAACTGCGCCGCATGTTCCGGCCCCGTGTGGTGGTGTACACCGTGGTCTTGGCCGTTCTGTGCGCGGCTTTGCTGGGCAGCCTGCTGTTCTTGCGCAGTCCGGTCAAGCTTGATGTGGTCCGAGACCGGGGCGTGATGGCACGCTTGGTGGAAGACGGTTATATCGAGAACCTTTACCGCTTGCAGGTCATGAATGCCTCCGAGCAGGTTCGCAGTTACACCATCACGGCCAGCGGCCTGGAGCAACTCGAATTGGCCCGACCGGTTGAATTGACCGTGCAGCCAGCGGAAGCCCGCTGGGTATCTGTCGCCTTGCGTGTGCCGCCCGAGGTGGCTGCCAAAGCCGGCACCGGTGCGCATGCGATCAAGTTCCAATTGAGGGGCGCTGAACTGGCCGGTTCAGCCTCCAAGGCAGGCTTGGCCGTGGAAGAGAAGTCAACCTTTGTGGTGCCGCGCTGAGCGGTGCTGGATCAGTTCAAAGCGAAAAAGTACAGTCCGTACAGTCGCCAAGCGGAGACAAAAGCATCATGAGCACACAGCAAACCATTCAGCCTCAGCTGACACCCGCTGAAACGGCCAAGCCCAAGTCTTGGTGGCGTGAGCCGATGATGTGGTTGGTGGTCGGTGGCCCGGCTCTGGTGGTGGTGGCCAGTTTTGCAACCTTGAGTGTTGCCTTGAGCCACCCCGATCCCGTGCTGCAAGAGCAGGTCGCCTCTGCCAAAGCGAGTGGCGCCAAGGCCCTGGTGCCGGCGCGTGAGGCGCGCAACCATGCTGCGACAGGTGGGCAATGAACTCGCCGATCGGCTCTTCCACCGCCGATCTGCCTGAAGTTCAGGGCGACGGCAGCAGCCGACTCAGCCGCAAAGCCATGGCCGTGGCCTGGCCTTCATTCCTGATGGCCGGTGTGATGGAGGCTTTGGTCTTTGCCGTCGTTGACCCCGCTGACCTGACATGGTTTGGCGGTGCGCCCATGGACATTCCGCGTCAAGCGATCTACACGCTGAGCTTCTTGCTCTTTTGGCTGGTGATTGGCTTGAGCTCCAGCCTCACCTTGCTGTTGGCGGATTTGCCCGATCAACCAGAGAACCCGCACCCACGCGCTTGGCCGCGTTGATGGGCGGGGGCTTGGGGTGCGCCGCGCTCCACCCGGCCAGACGGTGCTGGCTCAACAATCCGGCTGCAAGCCACCGAGGTTTCTGCGTCTTCAGCAGGCCGTGTTATTGACCAGCTTTTGCAAGCCCGCCTGATCCAGGATGCGCAATTGGCGCTGCTTCACTTCCAGCAGACCTTCATCCTGGAATTTCGAAAACGTGCGGCTGACAGTCTCGAGCTTCAGGCCCAGATAGCTGCCGATCTCTTCCCGCGTCATGCGCAGCACCAAGGCCGCGGCTGAAAAGCCACGGGCTTGCAGGCGCTGCGTCAGGTTCAGCAGGAAAGCGGCCAAGCGTTCTTCGGCCCGCATGCTGCCCAGCAGGAGCATGACGCCGTGGTCGCGCACGATCTCCCGGCTCATGATTTTGTGGAACTGGCGCTGCAAATCGGTGAATTCGCGCGAGAGTTCTTCCAGCTGTTCGTATGGAATCACGCAAACCGAGGAGTCCTCCAGCGCGACCGCGTCGCAGCTGTGGCGGTCGGTGCTGATGCCGTCCAGGCCCAACAACTCACCCGCCATTTGGAATCCGGTGACCTGGTCGCGGCCATCTTCTGAGGCGACACAGGTTTTGAAAAACCCGGTGCGCACAGCGTACAGCGATTGAAAACTGTCGCCGCTGCGAAACAGCGTGTCGCCGCGATTGACTTGGCGCCTTGTGGCGACCAGTTTGTCCAGCTGGGCCAGATCGTCCGAGTGCAGGCCGACCGGCAGGCACAACTCGCGCAGATTGCAGCTGGAGCAGGCGACTTTCAGCGGTTCGATCTTGATCGGCAGGGTGGCATTCATCATGGGCCTTGTTTCAAGCCGGCACGCAGGCCGGTTGGCGGGCTCGCCCGGCGTTGTGCACGTCGGTGAGTCCTTGGGGAATTGCAAAGTTTTGACGGACATGAGCATGATGCACCTCAAACGATGCCGCATTGTTGGTGCGGACAAGCGCGGGAAGCTTGATCCTGATCAAGTCAAACAGCCAAAGCCTTGGCACAGTGTGCGCCATGGTACAGAACATTCATGCCGGCCCCGACTCCGCCATGGCGACGGCCGCCGCCAATATCGATGAGGATCTGTTGCGCCGTTTCGATGTTTCCGGGCCGCGCTACACCTCCTATCCCACGGCGGATCGCTTTGTTGAGGCTTTCAGTGCTCAGCAGTATGAGCAGGCGCTGTCGCAACGAGCCAGCGGGTCTTTGGTCGGTGGGGCAACGCCTTTGTCGCTGTACCTGCACATTCCTTTTTGCGAGTCGGTTTGCTATTACTGCGCATGCAACAAGGTCATCACCAAACACCATGACAAGGCCACCGAGTATTTGGCGGCCCTGACCACGGAAATGGACCTGACCCTGGCGCACTTGGGGCGCGGTGCTTCGGTGTCTCAGTTGCATTTGGGTGGGGGCTCGCCCACCTTTTTGAGCGACCCGGAGTTGAGCCAATTGATGCAGGCCTTGCGCGAACGCTTCAAGGTGGCGGCGGGGGCCGAGGTGTCCATCGAGGTGGATCCGCGCACAGTCACGATTGAGAGGCTCCAGCACTTGCGTGAACTGGGTTTCAATCGCTTGAGTTTTGGCGTTCAAGACTTTGATCCTGATGTCCAAAAAGCGGTGCATCGCATGCAAAGCTATGAGAGCGTTGAGCGCTTGATGGTGGCTTCGCGTGAGTTGGGTTTTGAATCCACCAATGTTGATCTGATTTACGGTCTGCCGCTGCAAACGCCGGAATCGTTTGCCCGCACCATCGCGCAAGTCGGGGCATTGAAGCCCGATCGCATTGCACTGTATGGTTATGCGCATTTGCCGCAGCGCTTCAAGCCGCAGCGCCGTATCGATGCGGCTCAATTGCCGCCGGCCAGCGACAAAGTGGCGATGTTGGCTGCGGCAATTGCCGGCTTCCAGTCGCATGGCTACAGCTATATCGGGATGGACCATTTCGCGCTGTCCACCGACTCATTGGCGGTGGCCAAACGCCAAGGGCGCTTGCATCGCAACTTCCAGGGCTACAGCACGCAGCCGGATTGCGATTTGGTTGCGCTGGGGGTTTCTGCCATTGGTCGTGTGGGGGCTTGCTACAGCCAAAATGCCAAGACCTTGGATGAGTATTACGACGCCTTGCGTCAAGGGCAGCTGCCGGTCAATCGCGGCTTGGCCTTGAGTCGCGACGATATCGTGCGCCGCGCCGTCATCATGGCCTTGATGTGCCAAGGCCGCCTCGAGTTTGAGTCCATCGCCTTGGCGCATTTGGTGGATGTGAAGGCCTATTTCAAGCCTGAGTTGGAGCGCATGAATGAGCTCGCAGAGCAGGGCTTGGTGGTCGTGGAGCCGGAAGCGATTCAGGTGACCACCATGGGCTGGTACTTTGTGCGCGCTGTGGCCATGGTGTTCGACCGATATTTGCAAGCCGACCGAAGCCGCGAGCGATTTTCTAGAATCATCTGATGCTTGATGTCGCACTCGCCGGCTCGGCCCTGATGATGGGCTTGGCCGGCTCGCCCCATTGTTTGGCCATGTGTGGCGCCTCCTGCGCCGCCGCGGGCGGGCGTTCACCGCTCACCTTCCAATTTGGGCGTTTGCTGGGGTATGCGACGGCTGGCGCATTGGCCGCGGGCAGCATGCAGGTCTTGAGTCAATTGGGCCAGTCCACAGCCTTGCTTCGCCCAGTGTGGGTCTTGGTCCAGGTGGCCGCATTTCTTTTGGGCATGGCCTTGCTGCTGAGAGGGCGTCAGCCCGCTTGGTTGGAGCGACTGGGGCAAGATGTGGCGCGCCAAGTCGAAGCGCCCGTGAGCGAGCTGCGTCGCGGAGGGGTCAGTCTGGCTGCCTCCAAGCGTGCGGCGGTGGCGGGCTTGGCCGGCATGGCTTGGGTGGCCTGGCCCTGCGGCCTCTTGCATTCGGCCCTTTTGCTTTCGGCGCTGGCCTCGGGGCCCATGCAGGGAGGCTTGGTGATGGCTGCTTTTGCTGCGAGCTCCGGTGCCGGCCTGGCTTTGGGGCCGTGGCTGCTGCGGCGGTTGCGCCGCAGTGGCGACGATGGCGCGGGGGCGATGCGCTTGTCCGTGCGCCTTGGCGGCCTGGGCTTGGCCCTGGGTTCGGCATGGGCTTTGGGCCATGGCGTGTGGGCGCAAGTGGTGGCCGTCTGTGGCCAGTGGGTCTGAAGCGCCGCGCGAGCTTTTTCGAACACTTATATAAGACTTGAGTCCGCAGGCGGCGCCGCTGACTTAGAATTGGCGCCCTAATCGTTCCACTCCTTGGGCCTGAAGATGGCCGATTTGGAAATCACATGACAACAACCCAGCCGACCATCATCTACACCCTGACCGACGAGGCACCGCTCTTGGCGACGGCTTCGTTCCTGCCCATCGTGCAGGCTTTCACGGCGCCCGCGGGCGTGCGCGTTGAGACCAGCGATATCTCGGTGGCCGGTCGCATTCTGGGTCAGTTTCCTGACTTCCTGACGGAAGAGCAGCGCGTGCCGGATCGCCTCTCCGAGTTGGGCAAGCTGACGCTCAAGCCGGAAGCCAACATCATCAAGCTGCCCAATATCAGCGCCTCGGTGGCTCAGTTGAAAGCGGCCATCAAAGAGTTGCAAGACAAGGGCTATGCGATCCCGGACTATCCGGAAAGCCCCAAGACCGAGGAAGAAAAAGACATCCGCGCACGCTACGGCAAATGCATCGGCAGCGCGGTGAACCCGGTGCTGCGTGAAGGCAACTCGGACCGCCGCGCGCCCAAGGCCGTCAAGGAATACGCCCGCAAGAATCCGCACAGCATGGCGGATTGGAGCCAAGCCTCGCGCTCGCATGTCTCGCACATGCACGGCGGGGACTTCTATCACGGCGAAAAGTCCATGACCCTGGACCGCGCCCGCAATGTCAAGATGGAACTGATCACCAAGAGTGGTCAAACCATCGTGCTCAAGCCCAAGGTGGCCCTGCTGGATCGTGAAGTGATCGACAGCATGTTCATGAGCAAGAAGGCCTTGCTGGAGTTCTACGAGAAAGAAATCGAAGACGCGCGCCAGACCGGTGTGATGTTCTCGCTGCACGTCAAGGCCACCATGATGAAGGTCTCGCACCCCATCGTGTTCGGCCATTGCGTGAAGATCTTCTACCGTGAAGCTTTTGAGAAGCACGGCAAGCTGTTCGAAGAACTGGGCATCAATGTCAACAACGGCATGGTCGATCTGTACAACAAGATCGCCACCTTGCCGCAGAGCAAGCAAGACGAGATCAAGCGCGATCTGCATGCCTGCCACGAGCACCGCCCCGAGTTGGCCATGGTGGACTCCGCCAAGGGCATCACCAATTTCCACTCGCCCAACGACATCATCGTCGACGCCTCCATGCCGGCCATGATCCGCAATGGCGGCAAGATGTGGGGCGCTGATGGCCGCTTGAAGGACGTCAAGGCCGTGATGCCGGAGTCGACTTTCGCCCGCATCTATCAGGAGATGATCAACTTCTGCAAGTGGCACGGCGCTTTCGACCCCAAGACCATGGGTACGGTGCCCAATGTGGGCCTGATGGCGCAGCAGGCCGAGGAATACGGCTCACACGACAAGACCTTTGAGATCCCCGAAGACGGCGTGGCCAACATCACCGACCTGGACACCGGTGAAGTGCTGATGAGCCAGGACGTGGAGCAGGGCGACATCTGGCGCATGTGCCAGTGCAAGGACGCCGCCATCCGTGACTGGGTCAAGCTGGCCGTTACCCGCGCCCGCAACTCCGGCATGCCCGTGGTGTTCTGGCTGGACCAGTACCGCCCGCATGAGGCGCAGCTGATTACCAAGGTCAAGATGTATCTGCACGAGCACAACACAGCCGGTCTGGACATCCAGATCATGAGCCAGGTTCGCGCCATGCGTTACACCCTGGAGCGCGTGATCCGCGGCCTGGACACCATCAGCGCCACCGGCAACATCCTGCGCGACTACCTGACCGACCTGTTCCCCATCATGGAACTGGGCACCTCGGCCAAGATGCTGTCCATCGTGCCGCTGATGGCCGGTGGCGGTATGTACGAAACCGGCGCGGGTGGCTCGGCGCCCAAGCATGTGCAGCAGTTGGTGGAAGAAAACCATCTGCGCTGGGACTCGCTGGGTGAGTTCCTGGCTCTGGCCGTCAGCCTGGAAGACCTGGGCTTGAAGAACAACAACCCCAAGGCCAAGTTGCTCGCCAAGACCTTGGATGCAGCCACCGGCCAATTGTTGGACAACAACAAGAACCCCAGCCCCAAGACGGGTCAGTTGGACAACCGTGGCAGCCAGTTCTACTTGGCTTTGTACTGGGCGCAAGCTCTGGCTGCGCAGACCGAAGACGCGGAGTTGGCCGCCAAGTTCGCGCCTTTGGCGAAAACTCTGGCCGAGAAAGAATCGGCCATCGTGGCAGAACTGGCCGCGGTGCAAGGCAAGCCCGTGGACATTGGTGGTTACTACAAACCCGATGCCAATAAACTGGCGGAAGTGATGCGCCCCAGCGCCAGCTTCAATGCCGCCTTGGCCAGTGTGCTGGCCTGAGCTCAGTGTTGTGACGGGGCTTTTTTAAAAGCCTCGTTGTTGCGAAGACAAAAAAGCCGGCGTTGACTGCCGGCTTTTTTCTTGGCCCGTCGCGCAAGCGAAAGTCGCTAGAATTTTTGGCATTTTTGAGTGACGCGCTCTCGACTTTTCCGGAGAACTTCTTTCATGTTCCAGCATATCCAGATTCCCGCGCAGGGTTCCAAAATCACCATCAACGCGGATCACAGCTTGAATGTGCCGGACCAGCCCATCATCCCCTTCATTGAGGGCGATGGCACCGGCGCGGACATCACGCCCGTGATGATCAAGGTGGTGGATGCGGCGGTGGCCAAGGCCTATGGCGGCAGCCGACAAATCCATTGGATGGAGATCTATGCCGGCGAGAAGGCGACACGGGTCTATGGTCCGGACGTCTGGCTGCCGGCCGAAACGCTGGATGCCTTGAAAGACTATGTGGTCTCCATCAAAGGGCCCCTGACCACGCCCGTGGGCGGCGGTATTCGTTCCCTGAATGTGGCGCTGCGTCAAGAACTCGACCTCTATGTGTGCCTGCGACCGGTGCGTTACTTCCCGGGTGTGCCTTCGCCGGTGAAAGAGCCGCACAAGACCGATATGGTCATCTTCCGCGAGAACTCGGAAGACATCTACGCGGGCATCGAGTTCGAGGCCGAGAGCGAGAAAGCCAAGAAGCTGATCAAGTTCTTGCAAGAGGAAATGGGCGTCAAAAAGATCCGCTTCCCCGAGACCTCGGGCCTGGGTGTCAAGCCGGTGTCGATTGAGGGTACCGAGCGTTTGGTGCGCAAAGCCATTCAATACGCCATCGATAACGACAAGCCCAGCGTGACCATCGTCCACAAGGGCAACATCATGAAGTACACGGAAGGCGGCTTCCGTGACTGGGCCTACGCCTTGGCGCAGAAGGAATTCGGCGCCGAACTGATTGATGGCGGCCCATGGTGCCGACTGCCCAACCCCAAGAACGGGAAGTGGATCACCGTCAAAGACTCGATTGCCGACGCCTTCTTGCAGCAGATCTTGTTGCGCCCGGCCGAATACTCCGTGATTGCCACCCTCAATTTGAACGGCGACTATGTGTCGGACGCTTTGGCGGCCCAGGTGGGCGGCATCGGCATTGCGCCGGGCGCCAATCTGAGCGATTCGATCGCCATGTTTGAAGCCACCCATGGCACCGCGCCCAAGTACGCCGGCAAGGACTATGTGAATCCGGGCTCTGAAATCCTCTCGGCCGAAATGATGCTGCGTCACATGGGCTGGACCGAGGCCGCGGACCTGATCATCGAGTCCATGGGTCGCTCGATTCTGAGCAAGCGAGTGACCTATGACTTCGCTCGTTTGATGGACGGCGCGACTCAGGTGTCTTGCTCTGGTTTCGGTCAGGTCATGATCGACAATATGTGAGTATCTGAGGCGCGCAAGCAGGGTGAGTTGAAAGGGGCTTGAGTTTTGCGCCCAAGTTCTCTACCTGTTTTAAGCCACCGGCTGGCCGAAATGAAAGCCAACAAAAAGGCCCGCAGTCTGCGGGCCTTTTGCTTGTTTGAAGGGCTGGGGATCAAGCCGCTTCACTCATGGCAGGCTGAGGCGATGTTTGATGCGATTCAATCGGCGTAATGTTCTGGGCCAACTGACCTTTAGGTCCGTCCACCAGATCAAAGCTCACGCGCCCACCTTGCTGAAGGGTTCTGAAACCCTCCATCTGGATGGCGGAAAAATGCGCGAACACATCGGCACCGCCCGACTCCGGCTCGATAAAGCCAAAGCCCTTGGCATCGTTGAACCATTTCACTGTTCCTGAGGCCATTCCAGAGACTCCTTCCTCAATTCTGCTGTGCATGCTCTCTTGTGCGGCCTGTGCAGCACGCGGCGCATTTTTGAGTTGCGCTTTGTCTGTGTCAATTTGGGAACTGCCCGGATGGGGTGGACCCTGATGTCGGGCGAGACGGAGAAAAAAGCGCCGCCCCGCAGCCAATTCGGCGCTTGCAATCGGCGGCTTCGGCGCAAGATGCAGACATGAAGGGGCCTTGTTCAGCGCGTCAGCGTTGCCGGCTCTCAATGAATAGAATCAGGACATGCCAGATCTTCCCCGCCAACCCTCAGTACCGCCGGCCGGTCCGCCAGGTCGAGATGACTTCGACGGCACCACCACGGTCGAGCGTCAAACCCAGAAGACCGAGCCGCCGCGGCTCTACCAAGTCCTGCTTTTGAACGACGATTTCACGCCCATGGAGTTTGTCGTGATGATCTTGCAGGAATATTTTCGTCATGACCTGGATACTGCGACCCAGATCATGCTCAAAATCCACCACGATGGTCGTGGGGTCTGTGGCGTCTTCAGCAAGGACGTTGCAGCGACGAAAGTCGAATTGGTGCTGGCTGCCGCAAGGCGAGCCGGCCATCCTTTGCAGTGCATTATGGAGGCCGCATGATTGCGCAAGAGCTTGAAGTCAGCCTGCACATGGCGTTCGTCGAGGCGCGCCAGCAGCGCCATGAATTCATCACCGTCGAGCACTTGCTGATGGCCTTGTTGGACAACCCGTCCGCTGCCGAAGTGCTGCGGGCCTGTTCAGCCAATTTGGATGATTTGCGCAAGAGCCTCACGCAGTTCATCAAGGAAAACACGCCCACCGTGGGGGGCTCCGACGAAGTGGACACCCAGCCGACGCTGGGCTTTCAGCGCGTGATCCAGCGGGCCATCATGCATGTGCAGTCCACCGGCAGTGGCAAAAAAGAAGTCACTGGTGCCAATGTCTTGGTGGCCATTTTTGGCGAAAAGGACTCCCACGCCGTGTACTACCTGCACCAGCAGGGTGTGACCCGGCTGGATGTGGTGAACTTCATTGCGCATGGCATCAAGAAGTCTGATCCACCCGAGGCTCCGAAAGGCCAGGAAGGCTCTGGCGGCCCCGAGGCTGAGCGTGAGGATGCTGAAGGGCAGGGCAAGGGCTCGCCGCTGGAGCAGTTCACCCAAAACCTCAACCAGCAGGCCAAGGACGGCAAAATTGACCCCCTGATCGGCCGCGAGTTGGAAGTCGAGCGGGTGGTGCAGATTCTGTGCCGTCGTCGCAAGAACAATCCTTTGCTGGTCGGCGAAGCCGGCGTTGGCAAGACCGCCATTGCGGAAGGCTTGGCTTGGCGTATCACCGAGGGCGATGTGCCCGAGGTTTTGGCCGAGGCGGTGGTCTATGCCCTGGACATGGGTTCGCTCTTGGCCGGCACCAAATACCGCGGTGATTTTGAGCAGCGCTTGAAGGCGGTTCTCAAACAGCTGAAAGAGCAACCCAACGCGATTCTCTTCATCGATGAGATTCACACGCTGATCGGCGCTGGCGCGGCTTCGGGTGGCACTTTGGATGCCAGCAATCTGCTCAAGCCGGCTTTGTCCAGTGGTTCCATGAAGTGCATTGGCGCCACCACATTCAGCGAATATCGCGGCATTTTTGAGAAGGACGCGGCTCTGTCGCGTCGCTTCCAAAAGGTGGATGTGGCCGAGCCTTCGGTGGAGCAAACCGTTGAGATTTTGAAGGGGCTGAAGTCGCGCTTTGAGGAGCATCACAGCGTCAAGTACGCGCTGGGCGCTTTGCAGGCGGCGGCGGAGTTGTCGGCCAAGTACATCAATGACCGACACCTGCCGGACAAAGCCATCGATGTGATCGACGAGGCCGGCGCAGCGCAACGGATCCTGCCCAAGAACAAGCAGAAAAAAACCATCACGCGCAGCGAAGTGGAAGACATCGTCGCCAAGATTGCGCGTATTCCGCCAGCCTCGGTGTCCAGTGATGACCGCGGCAAGCTCAAGACCTTGGATCGCGATTTGAACAGCGTGGTGTTTGGGCAAGAGCCGGCGATTGAAGCCTTGGCGGCGGCCATCAAGATGGCGCGCTCGGGTCTGGGCAAGCCGGACAAGCCGATTGGCAGCTTCTTGTTCAGCGGCCCTACCGGCGTGGGCAAAACCGAGGTTGCCAAGCAACTGGCCTACATCTTGGGCATCGAACTGATTCGCTTTGACATGTCCGAGTACATGGAGCGCCATGCCGTCAGCCGCTTGATCGGCGCGCCTCCGGGCTATGTGGGCTTTGACCAAGGCGGCTTGTTGACCGAAGCCATCACCAAGAAGCCGCATGCGGTGTTGCTGCTCGACGAAATCGAGAAGGCGCACCCGGACGTCTTCAACGTCTTGCTGCAGGTCATGGACCATGGCTCTTTGACCGACAACAACGGCCGCAAAGCGGACTTCCGCAACGTCATCATCATCATGACGACCAATGCGGGCGCCGAGACCATGAACAAGTCGACCATTGGTTTCACCAACTCGCGTCAACAAGGCGACGAGATGGGTGATATCAAGCGCCTTTTCACGCCGGAGTTCCGCAACCGCTTGGATGCCATCGTCTCCTTCCGTGCCCTGGATGAAGAAATCATCATGCGCGTGGTCGACAAGTTCTTGCTGCAACTGGAAAGCCAGCTGCAAGAGAAGCGCGTCGAGGTGACCTTTAGCGATGCGCTGCGCAAGCATCTGGCCAAAAAGGGCTTCGATCCATTGATGGGGGCGCGACCCATGCAACGCCTGATCCAAGACACCATCCGTCGCGCCCTGGCCGACGAGTTGCTGTTCGGGCGTTTGGTGGATGGTGGTCGCTTGAGTGTGGATGTGAACGAGGCAGGCGAAGTCCAGCTGGACATTCAACCCCTCAAGGTTCGCGACAACAAGCCCAAAGCGGAGCCAGCAACGGCCAACTGAGTGCACAGAGCTTGCGGCAAAGTCGCAAAGCAATGAAACAAAACAGGCCTTTTGAGGCCTGTTTTTTTTATGCCCGAGGGTCTTGCTGGAAAAAGCCCGAGAGCAGCTGGTAGACGCCAGGATGCGCGCGCCACAGCGCATCGGGCGCAACAAAAAAGGCCTCGCTTGCGACGGCAAAAAACTCTTCCGGGCACTCGCAACCGTAGGCGTCGATGGGGGAGGGCAAGTCCTGTTCGATCCATTCGCAAAAAGCCTGCCACTCGGCGTTCAGCACTTGCAGCCATTGCTCCCGCGCAGCGCCGCTGGGCAGCGGCGGGACACCGTCCGCCACGCCATCGCGCATGTCGATGATGTGGGCAAATTCATGAATCACCACATTGAAGACGCCCGCTTCGGCGGGGTCTGAGTCCAGTGCGTCGCCCTCGTCATCGATGGCCGACCAAGTCAGCATCAAGGGGCCGCCCTCCATGGCCTCGCCGGCCAACGCTTCTTCGTAGTGATGAACGATGCCGTCCTCGTCGACGACTTCGCGCTGCGCCAGCACTTCATCGGCGTGCATGACGATGCCGACGAAGCCAGAGTACCAGTCCAGCCCCAAGCGGAGCACCGGCAAGCAGGCCTGCGCGGCCACTGCAACGGCGACCTCGTCGCTGACTTCAAAGCCAGCCGCGCCGTGGAACTCTTTTTCGCTCAAAAAGAGTGAGCAAAGGCGTCGCAGCGCTTGTTGGTCCGCCGGGCTGCGTTTAGCCAGGAAGGGGTAGCGCCACAGGGTCAGTTGCCAAAGGGCCTCGGGGATGGCGTGGCGTTGCAGTGCCCGCGTTTCACGGCGCCTTTGCCAGGCCTGCTGGAGCCTGCGCCACATCAGACCAGAGAGATCCGGCGCAGGCCCGACTGTCGCAAACGCAGCACGTCGCCGCGAGGCTCTGCGGCCTCGAAATCCCAATCACTGAGCACATGTCGCACCAAGCCGGGGGCCAAGTCATGGCTACCAGGGCGGTGGGTGTGGCCGTGAATCATGGCCGTACAGCGGGTAGCTTGGAGCCAATCGACGCAGGCTTGGGCATCCAAATCGCTCCATTGTTCCTGCATGGCCTGCTGGTTTTGGCTGCCTTCTCGCATTTGCTGGGCCAGGGCGCGCCGGACTGGCAGCGCTTGAGCCAGAAACTGTTGCTGCCAAGCGCTCTGCCGGACTTGGCGACGAAACGCCTGATAGGGCTTGTCGGACAGGCACAGCGCATCGCCGTGCGTCAGCAGCCAGCGCTGCCCGAATGCGATCAGTACCGTGGGGTCGGCCAGGGCTTGAATGCCGCAGGCGGCCAGCACGTCGGGGCCGAGCAAGAAATCGCGATTGCCGGCCATGAAGGCCAGATGCAGTCTTTGGCTGGCGGCCTGCAAGACTTCCACGCAACGCGATTCAAAGGCGTCAAAGCGAGCGTCGTCGCCCACCCAGACTTCGAAGATATCGCCCAGCAAGAACACCGCATCGGCGCTGGTCTCTTGCAAATGGCGCTGCAAGGCGGCCAAGGTGGCGGGCGTGCTCTCCGAGAGGTGCAGGTCTGAGAGGAATTCAATGCGGCGCCATTCGGCCGGCGCCGTCAATTCATCAAAGCAGAGTAGGGGCTGGGCCGGGTCAAGTTGTGCCCGGTCCTGCCTCTTGGAATCACCGTGAGATTCAGGCAAGTTCAACGGCGCGCTCGATCACCACGTTTTCCAGCGGCACGTCATCGTGACCGCTGTTGCGGCCGGTGCGAACCTTCTCGATCGCATCGACCACTTCCTTGCCGCTGACGACCTTGCCAAACACGGCATAGCCCCAGCCCGAAGGTGTCTCGGACTTGAAGTTCAAGAAGCCGTTGTTGGTAGTGTTGATGAAGAACTGGGCCGAGGCCGAGTGCGGCGCGCTGGTGCGGGCCATGGCCAAGGTGTAGTGGTCGTTGCTCAGGCCGTTGTTGGCTTCGTTCTTGATCTCACCTGTGGTGGGCTTTTGCTTCATGCCGACTTCGAAACCGCCGCCCTGGATCATGAAGCCCTTGATGACGCGGTGAAACACGGTGCCGTTGTAGTGGCCGCTGCGCACATAGGACAGGAAGTTCTCGGTGGTCACCGGGGCTTTCACGTCGTCGAGTTCGACAACGATCAGGCCGTGGTTGGTGTGCAGTTCGACGGTTTTGCTCATTTCTTGGGCTCCACAATGGCTTTGTTGATGATGATGGGGGTCAGCGGCACGTTTTGTTGGCCGTTGCGATCGCCGACGGGCTGGGCGCGGATTTTGTCCACCACGTCCATGCCTTCGATGACTTGTCCAAACACGGCGTAGCCTTGGCCGTCACGGGCGTTTTCAGCGTCGAGGAAAGCGTTGTCGACGGTGTTGATGAAGAACTGCGAGGTGGCCGAATTGGGGTCACTGGTCCGGGCCATGGCAATGCTTCCACGCACATTCAACAAACCATTGCGAGACTCCAAGGGAATCGGCGGACGGGTGGGCAGTTGCTTCATGTCTTTGGTGAATCCACCGCCTTGGATCATGAAATTCTCGATCACGCGATGAAAAATCAAGCCGTTGTAGTGGCCGGCTTTGACATAGGCGATGAAGTTGGCCGTGGTTTTGGGCGCCTTCTCGGCATCCAAAGCGATGCGAATCTCGCCTTCGCTGGTGCTGAGCTTGACCGTTTGGGCTTGAGCGCTGAGCGCCAGCACAGCAGACGCAAGGGTGGCGCCGCAGGTCATGGCGACCGTGCGCAGCAACCGGTGGGCCGACAGGGATGGAATCGCTTGCATAGGCATGGGAGAGTTCCTGAATATCAGAGCTTCAAGGGGCACAGGATTGTCACTCAATCACTGCCTGCTGGATTTGTCAGGGCTGGGTCCGCCTTGAACTTGGCTCAGCAAGTCACGCGTGAGTTTGAGTTTTTGCTGCAGCGCTGAACTCGGGGCGGTTTGGGCCAGTTGCGCGCCTTGGAACGCACGAGCGGCTTGCCGCAGCAGCACATCGCCGAGGTTTTCCAGTGCTTGCGCATGCTGGGGTTGTAAGGCCAATGCCTGCTCCAGGCTGTTTTGCGCCCGTTTCAAATCACCCTGCGCCGCTTGGATGACCGCCAAATTGTTGTAGGGCTCGGCCAGATCCGGGAAGTCTTGCGTCAGCGCGGTGAACAGCTGCAGTGCCAGGTCTTGCTCACCCAACTCCATGCGCATCACGCCCAGCGCAAAGCGCAGCTTCAATTCATGAGGTGTGGACGCAAGTGCTTTCTCAACCGTGGCCACCGCTTGTTGTTTTTGTCCGGCCAACCATTGGCGCTGCGCCACGTCCAATTCGCTGGCTTGGGCGGCGCCAGCCAACAACAGGGTGAATGCCAGGGGCAATGCGTGCGTCCAAAAGACGCTGAGAGGCTTGAATAAGCGACGGCTTTGCATTGGGGCTTTGTGTGTGGAATGGGCTTTGCCGCAGGGTCTGGGGTGGTCGCAACAGTGGCTCAAGGCGGCGCAGGGGAGGGTCATCGCGGGGTCGGGCCATGCAGGTCAACCGCTATACTGAAGGCCATTCTACGGCGCCCGCCTGAAGCTGGACCGCTTGCGGCTCCAACAGCAGGGCTCGTGTCGATGTCTCCCCGTGAACCGCAGCTGATGGTTTTGATCGCCCGACCTTGGATCGTTCTGTGTCCGGCTCGGGTGTCAAAGCTGGCCTCGATTGCCCCATGTCCCTTCGCATCTACAACTCTTTGAGCCGTACGGTTCAGCCTTTCACGCCGCTTGAGCCGGGCCATGCCCGCATGTATGTGTGCGGCATCACCATTTACGACCTCTGCCATGTGGGCCATGCACGCATGATGGTGGCGTTTGATCTGGTGTATCGGTGGCTGCGGGCGAGTGGCTACAAGGTCAGCTATGTTCGCAATATCACCGACATTGACGACAAGATCATTCGTCGCGCCCTGGAGCGAGGCATCCCGATTCGGCAACTGACCGAAGAAATGGTGCAGGCCATGCACGCGGACCTGGATGCGCTGGGCGTTGAACGTCCGACCCATGAGCCCCGTGCCACCGAATATGTGCCGCAAATGCTGTCCATGATCGGCAAGCTCGAGGGCAAGGGTTTGGCCTATCGCGCCAGCAATGGCGATGTCAACTACTCCGTTCGAGCCTTCCCTGGCTACGGCAAATTGTCGGGCCGGTCGCTGGATGATTTGCGCGCCGGTGAGCGTGTCGCGGTGGATGACGGCAAGCAAGATCCGTTGGACTTTGTGCTTTGGAAGGCCGCCAAGGCCGAGGAGCCCGAAGACGCGAAGTTCGCGTCTGACTACGGCCCAGGTCGCCCCGGCTGGCACATCGAATGCTCGGCCATGGCCTGCGCTTTGCTGGGTGAGCAATTCGATTTGCATGGCGGTGGTGCAGACCTGCAGTTCCCTCACCATGAGAACGAAATCGCGCAAAGTGAAGGGGCCAACGGGGTGGGCCCGGCCACCATCTGGGCGCACAACGGCTTGCTGAATGTGGACCATGTGAAGATGTCCAAATCTTTGGGCAACTTCTTCACTATCCGTGAGGTGCTGCAGCGTTACGACGCCGAAACGCTGCGCTACTTCATGCTGCGCACGCATTACCGCAGCCCCTTCAATTTCAGTGACGTGAACTTGGATGACGCGCGCAACGCGCTGCGCCGCCTGTATACGGCGCTCGATGGCTTGGATCTGAGCGGCGCTGCCGCGACGATTGACTGGGCTCATCCGCAGGCGGCGGCATTCCGCGCCGCCATGGATGACGACTTCAACACGCCGGGCGCGGTGGCGGTTTTGTTCGAATTGGCGGCCGAAGTCAACCGCAGTCGTTCCGTGAGCGAGGCGCAGTTGCTCAAGCAACTGGCCGGGGTTTTGGGCTTCTTGCAGCAGACCCCGCGAGACTTTTTGCAAGCGGGCTCGGGCGTGGATGAGGCGACCATCTTGGCGCAGATTGAAGCTCGCGCAGCGGCCAAGGCGGCACGTGATTTCGCGGCTGCCGATCGCATCCGCCAAGAATTGTTGGCGCAAGGGATTGCTCTGCAAGATTCGCCCACCGGCACGACTTGGACGCGAGCTTGACGTGGCGCGGTCCTCTGCAACCGGGGTCACCCCGGACTATTGGGACGAGGCTTGCCGCCATCTCATCAAGCGTGACCGGGTGATGAAGAAGTTGATCCCGCAGTTTGGTGAAGCCAGGCTGCAAGGGCGCAGCGATGCTTTTACAACGCTGGCGCGGTCCATCATTGGTCAGCAAATCTCGGTCAAGACGGCGCAAACCGCCTGGGATAAGTTTGCGAAGCTGATGGCGGCATCTTCTTCGGCGCGGGTTCAGCCGGCTGCTGTGTTGGCCCTGCCCGAGGGGGCGTTGAAGGGCATCGGCCTGCCGGCGCGCAAGATCGAATACTTGAGCGATCTGGCTCAGCATTTCGAGGCCGGGTCGGTGCATGTGCGGCAATGGACGCAGATGGACGACGAAGCCATCATTGACGAATTGGTGGCGATTCGGGGCATCGGCCGTTGGACGGCCGAAATGTTCCTCATCTTTCATCTGACCCGGCCGAATGTGCTGCCGCTGGACGATCCGCGCTTGCTCAAGGGCATCAGCGAGAATTACTTCTCGGGCGAGCCCGTGTCGCGCGCTGAGGCGCGTGAACTGGGCGAGGCTTGGGCGCCTTACCGCTCGGTAGCCACATGGTACATTTGGCGTAGCCTCGATCCGCTCCCGGTGGAGTAGACATTCCCCCTCGCTGGGCGGCCTTTACAATAGGTCGCCCGGTCCAGGACCTTCCTCACTGACCAAGAATCGCAGGATGAGCAAGAAACATTTTCTCGAATTCGAGCAGCCGATCGCAGAGCTCGAAACCAAGATTGAAGAACTGCGCTATGTGCAGAGCGAGTCCGCTGTCGATATCTCCGAAGAGATTGACCGGCTGAGCAAGAAGAGCCAGCAACTGACCAAGGACGTCTACGCCAATGTGGCGCCTTGGCAGGTCTATCAAGTGGCTCGCCATCCGCAGCGCCCCCAGACGCTGGATTACTGCGCCGAAGTCTTCACCGAATTCCAAGAACTGCATGGTGATCGCCACTTTGCAGACGACGCCGCGATTGTGGGCGGCTTGGCTCGATTCAACGGGCAAGCTTGCATGGTCATTGGCCATCAGCGCGGCTCGGACGCCAAAGAGCGCACCCTGCGTAACTTCGGCATGCCTCGTCCAGAAGGCTATCGCAAGGCCTTGCGCCTGATGAAGCTGGCGGAAAAATTCGGCCTGCCCGTTTTCACCATGATCGACACCATGGGCGCCTACCCAGGCATCGGTGCCGAGGAGCGTGGTCAGTCAGAGGCCATCGGTCGCAATATTTTCGAGATGGCGCAGTTGGAAGTGCCCATCATCGCCACCGTGATTGGCGAGGGCGGCTCCGGCGGTGCTTTGGCCATCGGTGTGGCGGATCAGGTGTTGATGTTGCAGTTCTCGGCCTACTCGGTGATTTCGCCGGAAGGTTGCGCCTCCATTCTTTGGAAGTCGTCTGAACGCGCGTCTGAGGCAGCCAGTGCGCTGGGCATCACAGCGCACCGTTTGAAAGCTCTGGGCTTGGTCGACAAGATCGTCAATGAGCCTGTCGGTGGCGCACATCGCGACAACAAGCAAATGGCCTCCAACCTCAAGCGCGCCTTGGGTGAGGCCCTGCGCCAAGTCAGCGACCTCAAGCCCGAGGAACTGCTGCAGCGCCGTTATGAGCGCTTGCAAGCCTATGGCCGTTTTGGCGACACCAAGAGCCGTTGAGGCCAACGGCTTGTCTCGCCATTGAGTCCTTCCTGAGTCGTCCCTGAGTTGTCTTTGAGCCGCTGTATTGCTGTTGCTTACAGCGGTGGCCGTGACTCCACGGCTTTGCTGCACGCAGTGGCCCACCAGGCGCAGTTGCTCAACCGAAGTCATGATGCCGGCATCCGGGTGCTGGCTTTGCATGTCCATCATGGCCTGAGCGCGCATGCCGATGCTTGGCTTGCGCATTGCCAAGTCCAATGTGAAGCCTGGGCTCAAAAGGGCTTGCCGCTGCGATTCTTAGCGCAACGTTTGCAAGCAGCCCCGGCTGCGGGCCGGAGTATTGAAGCCTGGGCTCGCGAGCAACGCTATGCCGCGCTGGAGGCCATGGCGCTGGAGGCTGGCGCTAGCTTGTTGCTGCTGGCGCACCATCAGCGCGATCAAGCGGAGACCCTGCTTTTGCAAGCCCTGCGCGGGGCGGGCGTGGCGGGCATGGCGGCCATGCCCGACCAGCAGCACCGCGCCCATGGTTTGTGCTGGGCCCGGCCTTGGCTGCATCAGCCGCATGAAGCGCTACAAGCCTATGTGAAGCAATATAGGCTCAGCCATATCGAAGACGACAGCAATCAAGACCCTCGATTTGCGCGCAACCGCCTGCGCTTGTCCTTGTGGTCTCCTTTGTTGCAAGCATTTCCACAGGCGCAAGCCAGTTTGGCGCAGGCCGCGACTTGGGCGCAGCAGGCGGCCGCCTTGCAAGACGAGGTGGCGCAGCAAGACCTTGATGCCTTGGCGGACGGGCAGCCGGGCTTGTCTTTGCAGGGCTTGCGGCAGCTCAGTGCAGTGCGTGCTCGCAATGCCTTGCGGGCGTGGCTGGCGGCGCAGACCGGCCAAAGCGCTTCGGCCAAGCTGATGAACCGTCTGTCTCACGAGTTAGGCGGCGAGGCGCCTGCAAGCTGGCCTTGTGCCCACGGGGTGTTGCGGCGCTATCGCGGTCGCTTGACATGGCAAGCAAAAGCCAAAGCAGGGTTTGCTTCGGAGGACGCGGCAGCCTCGACCTTGCTCGATCTATCCGTCCCCGGTCTGTACCCCCAGGCCGGATGGGCGGGGGCTTGGCAAGTGAAGCCAGGTGCTGGCCCGGGCGTCGTCTCGCCGGCTTTGTTGCGGGCCGTTGCGATGCGTCCACGGCTTGGTGGCGAGCAGTTCCAGCGCGCGCCACTGAGTTGCGCGCGCAGTCTGAAAAAGTCCTATCAGGAGGCCGGCGTCCCCCCGTGGCAACGGCTTGGCCCCCTTTTGTTTGTCGCTGACACTTTGCTCTATGCCCCCGGCCTGGGGCTGGATGCGCGATGCTGGGCCGATGCCGACGAGCAGGCCTTGAGCCTGGCCTGGGTGCCTGATTCCGCGCAGATTTCGTAACTCACTTGATCGTCATATTGCTGCAATGCAGCAGCTAGAATCAGCGATTGCGACCGCGGCGCAGCATTACCCGTCCCGGGACTTTGACCCCCGCGCAAAAACTCTTCCTATGGCCTTGATTGTTCACAAGTACGGCGGCACCTCGATGGGGTCGACCGAGCGCATTCGAAATGTTGCCAAGCGTGTCGCCAAATGGGCGCGGGCTGGGCATCAAATGGTGGTGGTGCCCTCTGCCATGAGCGGCGAAACCAACCGTTTGTTGGGTTTGGCCAAAGAACTTTCACCGGCCACCAGCAGCCCGGAATTGAATCGAGAGCTCGACATGATTGCTGCCACGGGTGAGCAAGTGTCGGTGGGTTTGCTGGCGATTGCTTTGCAGGCCGAAGGCTTGGAAGCCGTGAGCTACACCGGCTGGCAAGTGCCGGTGGCCACCGATTCCAGCTACACCAAGGCCCGCATCGAGAGCATTGATGACACCCGCGTTCGCGCCGATCTGGCGGCGGGCAAGGTGGTGGTGATCGCAGGCTTCCAGGGTATTGATGAAGACAAGAACATCACCACCCTGGGGCGTGGCGGATCGGACACTTCGGCGGTGGCGATTGCCGCAGCGATGAAGGCTGACGAATGCTTGATCTACACCGATGTGGACGGTGTGTACACCACCGACCCCCGCATCGTGCCCGAAGCCCGGCGCCTGCACACCATCAGCTTTGAAGAAATGTTGGAGATGGCCTCCTTGGGCTCCAAGATTTTGCAAATCCGCTCCGTGGAGTTTGCCGGCAAATACCGCGTGCCCCTGCGTGTGCTGTCGAGCTTCACACCCTGGGATATCGATATCGAAGAAGAGGCCAAGTCTGGCACGCTGATCAGTTTTGAAGAGGACGAGAAAATGGAACAAGCCGTCGTTTCGGGTATTGCTTTTAACCGCGATGAGGCCAAGGTGACGCTGCTGGGTGTGCCGGACAAGCCAGGCATTGCCTTCCAGATCCTGGGCCCGGTGGCCGATGCAAACATCGACATCGACGTGATCATCCAGAACGTCTCGCACGACGGCAAGACCGACTTCAGCTTCACCGTGCACCGCAACGACTATGCACGCACTATGGAGTTGTTGGAAAAGACCGTGGGTCCGGCAACGCAAGCGTCCAAGGTGATGGGCGACGCGCGCATCTGCAAGGTTTCTATCGTCGGCATCGGCATGCGCTCGCATGTGGGCGTGGCCTCCAAGATGTTCCGTGCCTTGAGCGAAGAGGGCATCAACATCCAGATGATTTCCACCAGCGAAATCAAAACCAGTGTCGTGATCGACGAGAAGTACATGGAGTTGGCCGTGCGTGCTTTGCACCGCGCCTTCGAATTGGAACAAATTTCTGCATAAGTCTTGAAAGCTCTTGTTTTCTTAGTATAGAATTCAAGGCTGCGCTGGAGTCGTGACCGAGTGGCCGAAGGTGCTCCCCTGCTAAGGGAGTATGTGGGCAAAACCTGCATCGAGAGTTCGAATCTCTCCGACTCCGCCAAGTAATGCGAAACCCTTGATCTGCAAGAGCAATCTTGTGAATCAAGGGTTTTTGCTTTGTGGCCGGCAGTTTCTGGCGACGTGTGGGCTGATCGTTAGCGATGGCCCCTCTCGCGCTGCTTCGGGCGCCTGTTGTGCGCGCATCGGGTTCGCTTCGGGCGGCGGGTGTTCAAACGCTTGAAAGCCCCTCACGCCTTGGCATTGCTTCCAGGAGAGGGGGCAACGCTGTGTTCGGGCTCAGTGGCCGAGAAGATGCTCGGAAGCCTAGAAGCCCAGCGGAAGCCCTGCAAAAACCAATTTGCCAGCCGCCCAGTCGTCCTGGCGTCTGCGAAAGGCTTCAGGTCGCGTTGAAGACCACGCGATTGCGGCCCTCGGTCTTGGCTTGGTACAGGGCTTGGTCTGCGGCCTTCAGCAGTTGCTCGGCCAATGATTGCGCTTCCACTTGAATGCGTTCGGCTGGCAGCATGGCCAAGCCAATCGAAACGCTGGCGGTGATGACTTCGCCGCAGGGCAGGCTGAAGGGCCGACCGGCTATCCCGGCGCGAATCCGTTCCGCGATGTCGCGGGCATGCTGGGCGGGCGCTTGCGGTAGCAGCACAACGAACTCTTCGCCGCCGAAGCGGGCGATGGTGTCCCCGGCCCGCAGCTGAGTTTGGATGTTATGGCCGACCGCTCGCAGTACCGCGTCACCGGCTTGGTGGCCGTAGCGGTCATTGATGGCTTTGAAACGGTCCAGGTCCAAGAACAAACAGGCCAAATCATGGCGGTAGCGTCGAGCCTGGGCTATTTCAATCAGGCAGCGATGTTCAAAGTAGCGGCGGTTGTGCACGCCGGTCAGTGCATCGGTCAAGCCGGCCAACTTCAGTCGCTCTTGGTTGAGCGTGCTGTCCAGACAGACCGAAACGATGGCGGCCAAGCGCTCCAGCAAGGCTGTGCCCGATTGCGCGTCATAACGTTGCGCATCCACGCTCCCGAAATGCAGGCTGCCGATCAACTCGCCATGCCGGCTCAGCGGCAACAGGGCCAGAGAGGCCATGTTCGCGGCCTGCTCTTGGCCAAGGAACAGCTTGTCGTGTTGGCTGGCCTTGAAGGGTCCCAGCCAGGGCTTCAAAGCGGGGTCGGGGTGCAAGTCGCGCAGGGGCGCGTCGCTTTGCAGCAAATGAAGTCCCTGGACAGGGCGTCCGTCCATGCCGAGTTCCGCATCCAGCATGCGGCTGGCTTCATGGTCGCGGTCCAGCAGCGACAAGGCCACGCAATCGATTCCGAAGGCTGCTTTGTAGTCGCCCAAAAGCAAACGGACCAACTCGAGCAGCGATCGCGTCGCGATCAGCTTGTGCTCCAGTTGCTCGAAACGCCGCATCTTCAATTCGTTGTTGCGCGCTTCTCTCAGGATGTTTTCGAGTTGCTGACGCAGGGCCTGGTTTTCGGCCTGAATCTCGGCGTGGCGTTGCTGATGGGGGTCGCGGCTGTCCATGCTGGGCTGATAAGGGTGCTGGGGCCTGACTGTAGCGACTTTGGAGATCAGACTTGTGACTGAGCAGCCGCCAACTCGTCTCGTAGGCGCTGGTTCTCTTCCTTCAAGGCTTTGTTTTCGCTGCTCAACTCCGCCACAGTGCTTTGCAGCAGCTTCAGCTGAGCTTCGCGGTTACGTTCTTCGGCACTCTGCGGATTCTCTTCAGGTGCGCCGTCGGCAGTTTCGGGGCTGCCGCTCTCGGCTTTGCTGGCGCGTGTGCCTGACTTGCTTTCCCTCACCCGTTTGGCCGCTTGCTGCAGCTCCTTCTTGCCTCCCGCCACAGCAGCGATTTGTTCTTCTTTGTCCAGGCTGGCCACTGCGGCGGCGGCATTGATAGAGATGGTGCCGGCCTTGACGGCCTCCACCAACTCGGGGGCGGCGCTTTTCTGGATTTTTTCGATCTGCACCACGGTATTGCTGCTGATGCGCGCGGCCTTGGCAATCGCTTCGCGGCTGGTCAGCGCTTCGGCGGGCGGCAGCTGCGCATGGGGGGCGGCGCTGATCTCGCTGGGGAATTCCGTGCCGATGGCCGTGCCGGCTTCAGCCAGCGCCGCCACAGCGGCTTGCGCACGCGCGGTGGTGATTTCCTTTTTGCGCAAGGCCAACACGCCTCGCTGGAAGT
Source organism: uncultured Burkholderiales bacterium (assembly GCA_945952065.1). GTDB lineage: Bacteria > Pseudomonadota > Gammaproteobacteria > Burkholderiales > Burkholderiaceae_C > Paucibacter_A. Next base: position 214,640 of record CAMFGY010000003.1, read on the forward strand.
CCGACACCGAGCGTCGACCCAGGTGCTGGTCGATCATCCATAAGTGCACGTCTTCCATCGATTGAAAACGTGTGTTTTGAACCGTGTTGAAGGGCAGGCCGTGCTTCTGGCAAATGCCATAGCGGTTGTGTCCGTCCACCAGAATGTCGCCCCACAACACCAGGGCGTCGCGGCAGCCTTCGCTCAAGATGCTGCGCTCCAAAGCCTGGTATTCCTCGGGTGTCAGGGGGTCGATATAGGCCTTCAGTTCTTCGAGGACGGTGATGTTCATGGGGCAAAGGTGCGAGAAAGGAGTCGAGCCAAGCCAAGGCGGGCAGGGGGCGGTTGACAAGAGCTGGCGCCTGAGTCAGGCAGAGTCAAGCGCAGTTATATGGATGGGGATAGGGACAGGGCCGCACATTTTATCGGCTCAGGCTGAGCGACCCTTGGACCAAGGGTTTGGTGTCAAATTGTGACGGCCGTGCACCGCTGCGCGAGGGACTTCGTTGTGACTGCATGCCTAGGCATTGAAATTGTCTGTTGGGACCTCAAAGGAGATCTGTGATGAGCAAGAAAAAGATCGTGCTTGGCGCCGCCTTGCTGCTGGGCTTGGGGCATGGGGCTGCTGTTTGGGCCGCTGATGTGGGGGTGTCGATCAATATCGGTCAGCCCGGGTTTTACGGCCATATTGAGTTGGGCAACGCACCTCAGCCGCGCTTGATCTATCCCCAGCCGGTGTTGATCGAACGGGTGCGGGTGCAGGCGGCCCCCATTTACTTGCGGGTGCCGCCCGGCCATGAAAAAGATTGGCGCAAGCATTGCAAACATTACGACGCTTGCGGGCGTCCAGTCTATTTTGTGCGCGACGATTGGTACCGCGAGGAGTACATGCCGCATTACGCGCGCAGTCATGGCGGTGGGCGCGATCGGGATGATGACGATGAACATGGTCGCGGCCACGGGCGCGACAAGCACAAAAAAGGGCGCGGCCATGACAAGGATCGCGACTGAGTTCAGTGCGGCAGTCCGGTCAGCGCCTGCAGCAAGAGCCCCGTGCTGGCGCAAGCCAGCAGCAAAGGCATCACGCCCAGCTTGAACCGAAACAGGGCCAGCGTGGCGCCCACCATCAGTACTGCCGAGAGGCCGTCGAAGCGGCCACCCCAAGCCTGGGGCCAGAGCAGGTGGTAAGCGAAGAACAGCGCCAGATTCAGAATCACGCCGACCACGGCTGCGGTGATGGCCGATAAGGGCGCGGTGAAGCGCAGTTGACCGTGGCTGGCCTCCACCAAAGGCCCGCCGGCCAGGATGAAGATGAACGAGGGCAAAAAGGTGAAGAAGGTCGCCACACAGGCGCCGCTGATGCCGGCCAGCAGCAGGGCATCCGGGCCGAGCACGCCGCCGGTCCAAGCCCCAAGAAAGCCGACAAAGGCCACCACCATGATCAGGGGCCCGGGCGTGGTTTCTCCAAGGGCCAAGCCATCCATCATCTGCCCTGCGCTGAGCCAGTGTTGCTGCTCGACCGCTCCTTGATAAACATAGGGCAGCACGGCGTAGGCGCCGCCAAAGGTCAAGAGCGCGGCCTTGCTGAAAAAAACCGCCATCTGGCTGAACACGTGCTGCGGCCCAAAGTGCAAGAACAGGCCGCTAAACACCAGCGCCCCCAGGCTCAGGCCCAGCAGCAGCACCGTCGCGAGTCGGCGTCGGGAAAAGCGAGCATGGGCAGGCGTGGGGGTGTCGTCGTCGATCAAGGCCGGGCCTAGAGGGGCAGAGCTGCTGCTGTGGGCGCCCCCGATAGCAAAGACCTCGGGCCAGCGACGTGCGCCCAGCCAGCCCGCGGCTGCGGCTATCAGCACAATCAGTGGAAACGGGGCTTTGAAGGCAAAGATCGCCACAAACGCACCGAGAGCGATCAGCCACAGCCCGCGGTTTTTCAGCACTCGGCTGCCGATGCGATGGGCCGCGTGCAGCACCAAGGCGGTGACGGCGGGCTTGAGGCCAAAGAAGATGGCGGCCACCTGCGCTTGTGAACCCTGCGTCAGATAAAGCCAAGACAGACCCATCAAGATGAACAAGGACGGCAGCACAAAAAGTGCACCCGCCACGATGCCTCCCCAGGGTCTGTGCATCAGCCAGCCGATATAGGTGGCCAATTGTTGGGCCTCAGGGCCGGGCAACAACATGCAGTAGTTGAGCGCATGCAAGAAGCGCTTTTCGCTGATCCAGCGGCGACGCTCGACCAATTCACTGTGCATGATGGCGATCTGTCCGGCTGGCCCGCCAAAGCTGATGAATCCCAATTTGAGCCAGAACAACAGCGCTTGACCGAATCCCACGGCTGTGGGGCGGGGTGGAGTGGAAGTGTTGGTGGTTTCGGGTGTCATGAATGGAAAAAAGTGAGCCGAGGTGCCGTGCGCGCTGGCGCAGCATGCCATACAGCGCTGATCGCCTGATCCAAGTTTGAGGGGCGCGGCAGGGGCCATGCAAGGGGTCATGCAAGGGGCCTCAGGGGAGGGCAGGCAATGCCTGAGAGAATGCCGGGATGAATGCCGTCAATGAATCTACTGTGAAGTCAGAAGCGCCCGAAAGTGTAGAAGGGCAAGAGCGCCCCGAAGGTTTTCGTCGGGTCCAAGAAGCCTTGCGCGCGCGTGCTCATGCGCATCCGGCGCGATGGTTGGATGTGGCCGCGCGCACCTCGCAAGAAGCGGCCGATGCGCTGGGTGTGTCGCTGGGGCAAATCGCCAAATCGGTGGTGTTCAAGCGCCGCGCTGATGAGGCTGCGGTGATGGTGATCACCTCGGGGGATCGGCGGGTCGATGAGAAAAAGCTTGCTCAACACACCGGGCCCCTCGGTCGCGCTGACACCGACTATGTAAAGGCGCGCACCGGCTTTTCGATCGGCGGGGTGTCTCCGCTGGGCTTTGCGCCCGCTGAGGGGCTGCCGCAGCCTTTGCTGTTTTTGGATCGTGAACTGTTTCGTTTCGATTGGATTTGGGCGGCAGCCGGGCATCCGAACGGCGTGTTTCCCATGACGCCTCAGCAGTTGGTGGCGCTCACGCAGGCGCCGGTCATCGACGTGGTGCAAGCATGAGCGGCACGGCAACCCTATCGCAGGTGAAGTCGCCCTGCACCAATGTTTGCCGTATCCATCAGCCGACCGGCTGGTGCGAAGGTTGCGCGCGCAGCATTCCTGAAATCACGGTTTGGTCCAAGGCGGATGATGCGACTCGGCGAGAGATCTTGCAGCGTTTGCCCGCGCGCCGTGAACATCTGGTGGACTTGGGCATCTTCACCGCCGCCGAACCCGGCTCCTCTGTTTGAAAGGCTGGACCATGAAGCAACTGACTTTTTACTTCGACCCCATCTCTCCTTATGCGGCCCTGGCTTTTGAGCGCCTGCCGCAGGTCTTGGAGGGATTGAGCTATAGCGTGGAGTACCGGCCGATTTTGTTCGCGGCTTTGCTGCATGCGCTGGGTCAAAAAGGCCCCGCCGAGATCGAACCCAAGCGGCAATGGACCTTCCGGCAAATCGCTTGGGCGGCGCATCAGTTGAAGCTGCCGCTCCAGGTGCCGGCTCAGCATCCCTTCAACCCCTTGCCGCTGTTGCGTTTGGCTTGGGCTTGCGCGCCAGCGGGGGTGACGCCCAGTCGGTTTCAAGTGGAAAAAATCATGCACCATGTCTGGCGCGGCCAGGGTGCAGATGCCAATGAAGCCGGGCGTTTGGCCGCGTTGAGGCAAGACCTGACCCCGATCCGCGACCCGGCCAGTGAGGAAATCAAGGAAGCCTTGCGTGTCGCTACGGAAGAGGCTTTGGAATTGGGCGTGTTTGGCGTGCCCACGATTGCGGTGGACGGCAAGCTGTTCTGGGGGCTGGATTCCCTGGAGATGTTGGCCGCTTATCTGAGCGGAGATCCCTGGTTTGAGCAGGGCGACTGGGAAGCAGCCGCGCGCTCGCGGCCCGGGATCCGCCGGGTTTCTCACTGAGCCCGAACAAAGTCAATGCGGCGCTTCAGTGCTTCAAGCGGCTACCGCTGAAGATGGCCGTCAGCAGGCTTGCTTGGGTGGCGCTGGGACTTACCCTTGATGCGACTCAATTGCCGCATTGTGAAATTTTTTCTGAGGGTTGCAGTCGGTTTTGTCAGCTTGGCTTAAGTCTGGCGTCAGAGTCGGGTCAGAGGCGGCTCCCATAGTTCGGCCAAGAGCTACCGGGCGGTGGTTCTCGTGCAAAAACTTCCGGAGACATTCCACCATGGCAACTGCAAGCGCAGTCTCCACGACCAACACGCCAATGACGGCAGAGGAAAAGAAGGTCATCTTCGCTTCCTCGCTGGGCACCGTGTTCGAGTGGTACGACTTCTACCTCTACGGTTCTTTGGCGCCGATCATCGCCAAGCAATTCTTCTCGGCGCTGGACCCGCAGGCGGCATTCATTGCTTCCTTGCTGGCCTTTGCCGCAGGCTTCATCGTGCGGCCCTTTGGCGCGCTGGTGTTCGGTCGCCTGGGCGACATGATTGGTCGCAAGTACACCTTCTTGGTGACCATTTTGATCATGGGCTTGTCGACCTTCATCGTCGGTGTGCTGCCCTCGTATGCCACCATTGGCGCTGCCGCACCGGTCATCTTGATCGGTCTGCGCATGCTGCAAGGCTTGGCGCTGGGCGGTGAGTACGGTGGTGCTGCCACGTACGTGGCCGAACACGCACCTCCGGGCAAGCGCGGCGCTTACACCTCCTGGATTCAAACCACTGCGACGCTGGGCCTGTTCCTGTCGCTGATGGTGATCCTGGGCACCCGTACCGTGATCGGTGAGACCGAGTTCGCGGCTTGGGGTTGGCGCGTTCCCTTCATCGTGTCGATTCTGCTGCTGGGCATCAGCGTGTGGATTCGCTTGTCGATGAATGAAAGCCCGGCCTTCCAGAAGATGAAGTCGGAAGGCAAGACCTCCAAGGCACCGCTGTCCGAGTCCTTCGGCCAATGGAAGAACTTGAAGATCGTGCTGCTGGCCTTGTTCGGCTTGGTCGCAGGTCAAGGCGTGGTTTGGTACTCTGGCCAGTTCTATGCGCTGTTCTTCTTGACCAGCGTGTTGAAGGTGGAAATGTCCACGGCCAACATCATGGTGGCGGTTTCCCTGCTGCTGGGCACGCCGTTCTTCGTGGTCTTCGGTACGCTGTCTGACAAGATCGGCCGCAAGCCCATCATCATGGCCGGCCTGCTCTTGGCCATCGTGACTTACTTCCCGCTGTTCAAGGCGCTGACCAATGCCGCCAACCCGGATCTGGCCAAGGCTCAGGCTTCTGCCCAAATCACCTTGACGGTTGACACCAGCACCTGCTCCTTCCAAGGCAGCCCCATCGCGCGTGAAGTCGACTTCACCAGCTCTTGCGATATCGCCAAGCGTGCGCTGGCCCAGGCTTCAGCCAGCTATGAAACCGTGGCTGGCCCCGCCGGCTCGGTGGCGGTGATCAAGGTCGGTGAAAAGGTCATCAACGGCCTGAACGCCACCAAGGCCACCGAGCACAAGTTCGACGAAGCCTCGACCAAGGGCATCGCCGCCTTCAAGAAGGAGTTGTCTGAGGCCATGAAGGCCGCCGGCTACCCTGCCAAGGCCGATCCGGCCAAGGTCAACCAGCCGATGGTGATCGCCATCCTGTTTGTCCTGGTGCTGTACGTGACCATGGTCTATGGCCCCATCGCCGCCATGCTGGTGGAAATGTTCCCCACCCGCATCCGCTACACCTCGATGAGCTTGCCCTACCACATTGGTAACGGCTGGTTCGGTGGCCTGCTGCCCTCCATCACCTTCGCGATGGTGGCTCAAAACGGCAACATCTACCATGGCCTGTGGTACCCCATCGGCATCGCCGCGCTGACCCTGGTGATCGGTCTGCTGTTTGTGCGTGAGACCAAGGACGTGGACATCTACGCCAATGACTGAGCGCCCAAGAGGGCGCAGTACAAGGCGTCGCTGAACGCTTTGTCATGAAAAGGGCGGCCGCAAAGCCGCCCTTTATTTTTGCGGCCTGCATGTCCGGCTTCGGGTCTTTGCTCAGCCTGAAGTCAGCTTGGCCGCCCACAATAGGCAACGGTTTCTTTCTCCATTAATTTTTGACGGACAGGATTTGAATCATGTGGAAATTGCTCGTCGGCTTTGCGCTCTTTGCCGCTTTGGCCATCTTTATCCTGATGAAAAGCGGGGGCAGCATCGATATGAGCGGTGAGAAGCACGATGTGGCGGCTCCCCACACGGAGTCGGCTTCTGCACCTGCGGCTGCTGCTGCGTCCGCAGCCTTGCCCGAAGCTGCCAGTGCGGCTGCTTCGGCGGCGTCCAACTGAGCCTGCTTCCATAAAAAAAAACCCCACCGACAGCAAGGCTGCGGTGGGTTCTTTTTTGGGCTCATCGCCCGAGCGGGCCGTTCAGTCGGCAAGCCCTCGGCTTAGAAGCGGTAGTTCACGCCAATGCTCCATGCGTCCATGGTGTTGCCGAAGGTGCCAACGGTGGGCACATTGTTGTAGCGTGTCAGCTCGGTACGCAGCGACCAGTTCTTGTCGATGGCGTAGTCTGCACCCAGGCCCACCTTGAAGCCTGCGGCATGGTTGCCGGCGGCGTCACTGTAGCTGCGCTCCATATGGGCGGCACCCAGTCGGCCATAGACCGTGAACTTCTCGCTTACGGGCAGGCGACCCAGGGCGTCCAGCGAGTAGGCCGTTGTGGTCGACTTGTTGTCACCGATTTTTTGTGTGCCCAAGCGAGTCACGCCCAATTCAGTGGCGAAGTACTTGTTGAATTGATAGCCGCCATGCAGACCGTAGCTGGTGTCCTTTTTGTCCAGGCCCAGCGAAGGCGTGGTGGGGCTGCTCAAATTGTTGCTGGCTTGCCCGATGTCCGCGCCCACATACCAGCCAGTCTCGTTGGCGAAGGCGCTGCCGGCGACCAGGGCCAGAGCAAGGGTAGCGGTCTTGGTGAAAGTATGCTTGTTCATCGACTTGCCTTTCTTCTTGGTTGAGTCAATCTCGCTGCAGGTCCGACTCGGTTTTGAATCGGCTTTTCTTGCTGCGATGGACTCATTGTGTCGATGAGCGAAGATTCAGTCAGTGCAAACCCTGTATGCCTTGCGTGACGGTTTGTGACCGGCGCGGCCGCTGACGAGTGGCGGGCCGCTTGCGGCTTATTCAGTGCAGCGAAGCTTCGGAGCCGCCGCGTTCAGGCGCAACCGTGGGCAGCTTGATCAGCATGCGAGCGCCGTGTCCCGGAGCGCTGAAGACCTCGATTTGGCCGCCCAGCACATTGGTGACGATGTTGTGCACGATGTGCATGCCCAGGCCCGAGCCACCGGTGCCCAGCTTGGTGGTGAAGAAGGGGTCGAAGATGCGTCGCCGCACCGATTCGTCCATGCCTCGGCCGTTATCGATGACACTCAACTCCACCTCGTCGGGGCTGAGCTGGGCGCAGTGCACGCGCACCTCGCCTTCGGTGCGGCCTTCGAAGCCATGCACCAAGGCATTGATCAGCAGATTGGTCAGCACCTGGCCCAGAGAGCCAGGGTAGCTGTTCATCGAGATGCCTGCGCCCAAATCGGTCTTGATGACAAACGGGGTGTGCTTGAAGCTGGGCTCCACCATGATGAGCACGTCTTCCACCACGCGGGCCAGATCAAAATCGCGCCGCAAGTCGGTGGTTTGGTCGATGGCTACTTGCTTGAAGTCGCGCACCAAATCGGCGGCCTTTTGCACATTGCGTTGCAAGATGTCTTGGCCGCGGCGGGTGTCGCGCACCAGATCTTCCAGCATGCTGCGACGCATGGGCGTGGCACTGGAGAGCATTTCGTCGAGCGCGCGGTAACGGTCCTCCAGCGAAGACACCACGGTCAGGGAGTTGCCCAGCGGGGTGTTCAACTCGTGGGCGACCCCGGCCACCAAGCGCCCCAAGGAGGCCAGCTTTTCTGATTCGACCAGTTCATGCTGCGCCGTTTTCAGGTGGGCCAAGGCCTGGGTCAGGTCTTCGTTGCTGGTGGTCAATTCTGCGGTGCGCTGCTCGACCTGTTCTTCCAGGGTGTTGGCGTGGTGTCGTAACTCATCGAAGGCTTGCAACAAGGACTGGCGCATGCGCTCCATGGCCAAGCTGACGCGGGCAATCTCATCGCTGCCCACCGGGTCCAAAGGGCGTTCCAGCTGCCCTGCGGCCAAGGCTTCGGCGGCCTGGGTCAGCTGCGTCATCGGCAGCAGCACGCGCCGCCGCATCACCCAAAGAATCAGCAAAGAGGACATGGTGAGCGTGAACACGCTGCGCCACAGGGTGCGCACCATGTCGGCGCGCTTGGCGGCCAAAAGCGGGGCGGCACTCATTTCCACCGTGAGCTCTGCAATCTGCCGCCCATCGCGCAACACCGGCCTTGTAGCGCGCAGTGTCAGGTCTTGCTCATCCGAGCTTTGCGGGCGGCGAACCTCTTGAAAAGCGGTCGTGGTGGACTGCTCGCGCACCACCACGGAAACAAATCGGGGGTCGTCGAACTGCGCCTTGATCATGGGCTCGGCCAAGTCGGGCGAGACTTGCCAGACCGGTTCGGCCAACGACAAAGACATGACTTCGGTGGTGCGGGCCAAGTCGCGCTTCAAGTCTTCCAAGGCCGTGTGCCGTGTGGATTGCGCATCCCACAGCAAGGTCACTGCGGTCGGCACCAAGAGGCCGACCAGCAGTGCCACGATGACCGCATAGCGAAGCGAGGCTCGTTCGAACATCAATGCGCTCCTTGAGAGGCTGATCTCGACACGGCGTGGTGCGACTGAGCGCTCGTTGGGCGGGATGACATTGTTGGGACGTGGCTCCTGAGGCGCCCAGTGTATAGGCCTGTGAGCGGCTTGCGGGCGCATGCAATCTAGAACTTACACCGAGGCTGACTCAAAACAACTGTTCTGAGGCTGCCCGCCTGTGGCGCGCTTGTTTTGTACCGCGCGCTCAGGCTGCCAAAACGGTGACGCAGTTGCGCCCCGTGCGCTTGGATGCGTACAGCGCCCGATCTGCGCGGGAGAAGAAGCTGTCGCAGCTTTCCCCTTGCGACATCTGTGTCACCCCAATCGAGATGGTGACCCGCTCGATTTCTCCGGGCGTGTCGCCGCGTCGGATGCGGCTGGCTGCCACCTTGGCTCGCATGCTTTCGGCCATTTGTTGGGCGATGGGCAACTGACCCTTGGGCAGTAGCAGGGCAAACTCTTCGCCGCCGATGCGCGCAGGCAAGGCGTCCAATGCTGCACGCTCATCTGCACAATGGTTCGCCACGCCCTTGAGCGTTTGTGCGACGGCGCGCAAGACCTGGTCGCCAAAGGCGTGGCCATAGCTGTCGTTGATGCGTTTGAAAAAGTCGATGTCACCCAGCACCAAGCAGGGGGCACTCGACTGATCGAGGGGCGGCACTTCCATGCACTTTTGCATTTGCAGGTCAAACGCACGGCGGTTCGCCAAGCCGGTGAGTGCGTCCAGCAGGGCTTCGCTGCGGGCCCGTCGTACGTCTTCGCGCAGGCTGTTGATTTCTTCTTGGCTGCTGTCGAGCTTTTGCTGCAAATTGCTCAGGGCGCCACGAATCTCGCGGGTGCCGCTCAGCAGTTCTTGCAGCACTTCGGCCTGAGCCTGTTGCGGCGGGTTGTCCAGCAAACGCTCCACCCAGCTGGTCAGTGATTGGTCGAAGCGTGCCGATTGCTGGCCGGCTGCCGCGGCGGAGGCCGCCATGCCGTCGAGCACCTGACACAGGCCATGGCTGATGCGCTCGCTGGTGGCTGTGTCCAGCTCACACACATATTCGCGATAGAGTGCCCAGGTTTGCGCCTCATCAAGGGTCTGCCCCCCTGCGGTCTTGGCATTCAGGGCTTGATTAAGCGCAGGATTGATGCCGCTAACGAACTCGTACCAAACAGCGTAGCTGGCTGGGTGCAGTGCGGCTTTTTGCTGAGTCATCAATGGCAATGCGGCTCGCAAGTGTTCGGCACTGCGCGCCATGCTGTCGCTGTATCTCATGAAGTCTTCCTTAATCCCTTGCGTGTTCTTTTGCCATGCGTTCTATGCGCTACTTGAGGTCAGGAATTCCTGACCGGCACCGGCTGGTATCGGCGCGGCGCTCGGCGCATCAAGGCCATCTTTGGACGCTGGGTCAAAGGAGTTGCCGTTCTTGTTGAATAGTGCCGGTTTTTCGCCAACGACCGGGCTTTGCGTAGAAACGTTTTTCAAATGGCTGTGGCGGATTCAGACTCTTCAGGCAATGCCGTACCGCGTGCTTTGTGGCCGGGCCTGGCGCTGGCCGCCTTGGGCGCCGTGGCTTTTTCTGGCAAGGCCATCATCGTCAAGCTGGCTTATCGGCATGGTGTCGATGCCGTCAGCTTGATCATGTTGCGCATGTTGTTTGCCTTGCCCTTGTTTATTGGCTTGGCTTGGTGGGCAGGTCGCGGCAAGCCGCCCCTGAGCCGACGCGACGCTGTGGCGATCTTCGGTCTGGGATTCAGCGGCTATTACCTGTCGAGCTTTTTGGATTTCGCCGGTTTGGCCTACATCAGCGCGAGTTTGGAGCGCCTGATTCTTTATCTCAACCCAACCTTGGTGCTGCTGTTGGGCGGCTTGTTGTTCAAGCGGCCGGTGACCGGACGGCAAGTGCTGGCGCTGGCGATCAGCTATGCAGGAGTGCTCTTGGTCTTTGGTCAAGAGTTGCATCTGCAAGGGCCGGATGTGCTCTTGGGTGTGGCCTTGGTATTTGGCAGTGCGCTCAGCTATGCCTGCTATTTGCTCTTCAGCGGGCAGGAGGTTCAGCGTCTGGGGTCTTTGCGTTTGACAGGTTTGGCGACCTCGGTCGCTTGCCTTTTGTGCATCGCCCAGTTCTTCATCTTGCGGCCTGCGAGTTCAGCTTTTGCTGTGCCTGCGGAGGTGATTTGGCTCTCGCTCATGAATGCCACGGCCTGCACATTCGCGCCCGTGTTGATGGTGATGATGGCGATCGAGCGCCTGGGGGCCAGCCTTGCGGCCCAGACCGGCATGGTCGGGCCGATGTCGACGATTTTGATGGGGGTGGTGATTCTTGGTGAGCCATTCACGCCTTGGGTGCTCGCCGGTTCACTTTTGGTTTTGTGCGGCGTGTGGTTGCTGGCGAAATGGCGCTGAGCCCAGCAGCCGAGTTTTCGCCTAGCATCGCTGGCAAAGGCAAGGACATGAAAGGAAGCGTCTTATGGATTTAGGACTGACAGGCCGCTGGGCCTTGGTCTGTGCGGCCAGCAAAGGCTTGGGGCGCGGTTGCGCCGAGGCCTTGGTGAAAGAGGGGGCTCATGTGGTCATCACGGCCCGCGGCGCAGAAGCTCTCGAGGCCACGGCGCAAGATTTGCGGCGCTTGAATCCCTCGGTGCAAGTCGTGACGGTCGTTGGCGACATCACCAACGAAGCCGGGCGAGCGGCAGCCCTGCAAGCCTGCCCTCAAGTGGATATCTTGATCAACAACGCCGGTGGCCCACCTCCCGGCGACTTCCGCGATTGGGACCGCGCCGCTTGGTTGGCGGCGCTGGACGCCAATATGCTGACGCCGATTGAGCTCATCAAAGCCACGGTCGATGCCATGGCTGCGCGGGGTTTTGGTCGGGTGATCAACATCACTTCGGGCGCAGTGAAAGCACCCATCGATGTGCTGGGCTTGAGCAACGGGGCTCGCTCCGGCCTGACCGGTTTTGTCGCGGGCTTGGCGCGTCAGCCCGCATTGGCGGGGCGCAATGTCACGCTCAACAACTTGCTTCCGGGCGCCTTTGACACGGAGCGCTTGCACAAGACTTTGGCCGCGGGGGGCGCCAAGTCCGGCCAAAGCAGTGAAGCGTTCGCCGCTAAACGGCGTGCGGCCATCCCTACCCAACGCTTTGGCACGGCCGCCGAATTCGGCGCCGTCTGCGCCATGCTGTGCAGTGAGCAAGCGGCCTACTTGACCGGACAGAACATCCTCCTGGATGGCGGCGCTTATGGCGGTGTCTTCTGATTCTTCAGCAGCCTGACTCCTTGTGCAGGCTGCTGGATCCTCCTTCTAGGGGGCTTGGGGCGCCAGTTGAGGCTTGGGCACAATGCATCGATTCGAATGTCAATGCCTGAATGGGAGTGCATGTTGATGATGAAACGCAAGGTCTTCTTGAGGCCCAGTCTGCTGGTTGTTGCTTGTGTTGTTTTAGCAGGCGGTGTGCGGGCTGAAGAGCAAGGCTCCAATGTCGAGAAGTGCAACAAGAAGCTGGGCGTGATAGCCGTGGCAGAGCCGCAAACCGGTTGGCATCATCTTTCTCGCTACGGTTTGGGTTCGCCTGAGGCCTTGCTGCGCATGATGATTCAGCAGTCGGGCTGCTTCGATGTGGTGGAGCGCGGCGTCGCCATGCAAAACCTGCAGCAAGAGCGGGCACTTGGACAAACCGGTGAACTTCGCCAAGAGTCCAATGTCGGTAAAGGGCAGATGCAGGCGGCCGACTTTGTCATGACGCCGAATGTACAAGTAGGCTCCTCCGACACGGGCGGTCTGGGAGGCGCTCTGATGGGGCGTTTGGGCGTGCTGGGTTCATTGGCTGGTGGCCTGAGCTTCAAAGAAGCCTCCACCAGTCTCTTGATTGCCGACGTGCGCTCCAGCATCCAGGTGGCGGCCGCAGAAGGTAAGGCGACCAAGACTGATTTTGGTATCGGCGGCTGGGCTTATGGCTCTGGCATGTTGGGTGCGCTGGGCGGCTATACCAAGACCCCCGAAGGCAAGATGGTGGCAGCCAGTCTGCTGGACAATTACAACAAGATTGTGCTGACGCTGCGAGATCAGCCTCAGTTGATCCGCAGCAACAGCGCCTCGGGTGATGCCAACGCCCAGGCTTCGCAAAAGGCCGAAGCGCCGCAACAGCCAGGCCAAACCCTGTGCCCCAAGATTGCCAATGTGAAGGCCTACGCCAGTGCCTCGCGCGATGGCAAGGTGGTGGCGACTCTGAGCAAGGCTGATGAGTTGATAGCCTCGGGCGAGCTGAGCAATGGCTTTGTGTTCGTGGATGCAGCCAGTTTCAGCGGCTGGGTTCAACGGACCCTCGTGGGGGCTTGCGCTGGCTTGAGCAGCGCGGCGCCTGTGCAGGCCGTGAGCCCGGTGTCGTCTTCGGGCATTTTTGGCAACTTCTCTGGCCACTTCACGGGCTATGAGCAAGGTAGTTTTACCGTCAGCATCTTGCCTGGCTTGAATGGCAGCGGTTCGGTGACCGGCAGCGGCATGTCCCAGCAAAGCGGTCGTTTCAGCGTCAGCGGCACGGTGCTGCCCGATGGACGCTTGACCATGGTGGCCTCGGGTACAGCGGGCGCTGCGCATTACCAGGGTGGCGTTGACCCCGTCAGCGGTATTGTGACCGGCACCTGGCGTTATGGAGGTGGTGTGAAGGGCGGCGGCTCATTCAACGGTCAGCGCAATTGATGTGAAAGATGTCGCCGGGCTGGTTTTCAAGTCCGGGACGACAGCCAGATCCCCGCCACGATCAGCGCAAACGCGGCGCCGTGGTACCAGTGCGGCCATTCGCCCAGCAGGGCCGCAGACATCAGGGCGGCGAACACCGGACTGAGGTTGGCAAAGAACGCTGCGATCGCGGGGCCTGCTGACGTCACCCCCAGGCCCCAGCAGCGGTAGGCCAGCAACGAGGGGCCCAGGGCCACATAGAGCAGCGCCATGGCAAGACCTGGCCCCCATTGAATCGGCTGCGGCTGCCAAGCCACTTGTTCCAGCCCGGCCATGCCGCCTGCGAACACCAGGCCAAACAGCAATTGCGCCATCAGTGCTTCGGCCCAGTCCCAGTTGGGCCGAGCAGCGCCTCGCATGGAAGCGCTCGGCCGTGCCAGTAGCCAGCTGTATAGCGCCCAGCTGATGATGGCCAGCAGCATCAACAAATCGCCGCTCACGAATTGCACCTGGGCCAATGCGTGCAACTGACCCCGGCAGATCACCAAGGCCACGCCGCACAGCGACAGGGCGGCGCCCCACAGTTGCTGACGCCGCGGCCTGACGCCAAACACCAGCGCGCCCATGCCCAGCATCCAGACCGGCAAGCTGGCTGCAATCAAGGTGACATTGAGAGGGCTAGAACTGTGCAGGGCCTGATACTGCAAGGCGTTGTAGCAGCCCATGCCCAACAAGCCACACAGCGCGAGGTAGCGCCAACGTTGCAGCAACACCTGGGGCTGCAACATCACGCGCCATGCCCAGGGCAGCAACAGCAGCGCCGCCAAGCCCCAACGCAGCGCATTCAAAGCCAGCGGTGAGATGTTGCCCACCATCACCCGCCCGACGACGGCATTGCCGGCCCACATCAGCGGAGGCAGTGTCAACAGCAGGGCCAAGCGGGGCGTCAGCTTCATGCAAAAAACTGCGGGGCCTCAGTGCTCAGGCTTGCTTGGCACTTGCAAGGCGACTTCGAAGCTGAAACAAGAACCGGTGCCGGGCTGGCTTTCGACTTGCACCTGCCCGCCCATCAGGCCAACCAAGCGCTGCACGATGGTCAGGCCCAGGCCGGTGCCGCCGTAGCGGCGGGTGATGCTGCCGTCGGCTTGGGTGAAGGGGTCGAAGACTTGTTTGATTTGGTCGCGCGTCATGCCGATGCCGGTGTCGTGCACGCTCATGCGCAGTCGCAGGCCGGTGTCAGGCGCTGCTGCGTCGGCCTTGGTTGTGCCTTCGGGCTTGGCCTCATCCTCGACCAACTGCACTTCGACCCGCACCTCGCCCTTTTCGGTGAACTTCAAGGCATTGCCGACCAGATTGACCAGCACTTGACGTAGCCGCAGCGCATCGCCCAGCACATGCTGGGGCACGCCCGGCTGCACGCGGGCATGCAGCTGAATGCCTTTTTCATGCGCTTGCAGCAGCAGCGGATGCAGGGCTTCGCGCAGGCAATCGTGCAAGGAGAAGGGGGACTGCTCGATCACCACACGGCCTGCTTCGATCTTGGCCACATCCAGCAAGTCATTGATGATGACCATCAAGCCTTTGGCCGAGTTGTGCGCCAGTTCGATGAATTTGCGCTGCTTGTCGCTCAGCTCGGTTTGCAGCACCAACTCCGTCAGCCCCAGCACCCCATTCATGGGCGTACGAATCTCGTGGCTCATATTGGCCAAGAAACTGCTCTTGGCTTGGCTGGCGGTTTCAGCCGCCTCGCGGGCCGCTTCGAGGGCCGCTTGGCTGGCCTTCAGGTCGGCAATATCGCGGGCGTTGAGCAGCAGCACCGGCTCACCGGTGACTGGGTCGCGCATGGGGCTGGCGTTGATGCCGTGCCAGCACAAGCCTTGCTGGGTATGCAGTTGCACATCCACCTTGACGCTGACGCCGGCGCGTACCTGGTTGATGATGCGTTCGGCCTCTTCGGCATCGGCAAAAAGAGCGAGAAGTTCATTGCGCGGCGGGTTTTTCGTCAGCGTGGTTGCGTTTGCATCGCCCGCCTGCTGGGTTTGAAACGCCAGCGCGGCAGCCGGGTTGCGCATCAGACAACTGCCGTCCTTGAGGCTGAAGACGCCGATGCGCACCGAGGTGTGTTGCAGGGCTTCAACCCCGCGCAAAACGCCCAGGTCGGCGCCACTGGCCAAAGAGTCCGCGGCGAACAGCATCACCTGGCGACGGTCTGGCGTGAGGATGCCGCGTGAGACCAGCATGGCGGTGACGGGCTGCCCCTTGGGGTAGAGCGTCCATTGCTCGCGCACGATTTGGCCCTGGGCGTGATCTGTGGCGGTCACGGCCAAGCGCTCGCGCACAGCGGCCGTGGTGTCGGAGAAATCACGTGCCAAAAACTCCTCCGCACTGGCCGCCCGCCAAAAGCGCAGGGCCGCCGCATTGGCCCAAAGATTGCGCTGCCGATGGTGATCGAAGACCCACATGGGGACGTCGAGCCAGTCGTAATGCGTCAGGGAGGAGAAATCGAGCATGGGAACAGCAAATCGGAAGCTACTTGGCCGCGGCGCCTGCAAGGGTTCAAGGCGTCAAGAACGGCAAGAAAAACGCAGTCCGCATTGTGGCCCGAGCGGCTCAATTCGCCCTCGCTTCTTGGGCTGGTTTCAGAGAATATTTCAGCAAAAGTTTCAGCGGGTTTCTTCTGGCGGGTGGGCTCAGTCATGCACGGCCGCGCGGTAGGCGTGCCAACTGGCGTGGCCCAGAATTGGCCCCACGATGATCAGCCCGGCAAAGCCCGGCAAGAGCGCCAAGACCACGGCGGCGGTGATCAAAAAGCCCCACCACAGCATCACCAGCGGTTGCGTCAGCACCAGGCGCAAACTGGTCAAGCCCGCGGTCACCGCGTCGGTTTCACGCGCCAGCAGCATGGGGATGGAGATCACGCTGATGGCGTAGATCAGGCCTGCAAAAACCGCCCCCACGGCGAGGTAGGCGATGATGAAGCTGATGTTTTGAGGGTCCAGCAATTTGCTGATCGAGCCCGCAAAGTCCGGCATGCCGTCAAAGCTGACGGCGAACACGATCAAAGCGGCGCGGCCCCAAATCATTTCCAGAATCAAGAGCACGCCACCGAAGATGGTGATTTGCGACAGGCGTTGATTCCAGGCCAGAAGCGAGTCCAGCAGGCGCGGGGCCTGCCCCTGTTCCAGTCGCATGCTGACCCGGTACAGACCCAGGCACAAAAAGGGCCCCATCAGCAAAAAGCCGGCCGACAAAGCCAGGGTGTAGATCGGTGCATGTTTGAACACGCCCATCAAAGCCCAGCCCATCAACATGAAACACAGGCCGTAGAACATGCCGATCCAAGGGGCGCGCCGAAAGTCTCGCCATCCCGCGGCCAGCCAACACAAAGGGTCGCGCAGACGCAAAGGGTGCAGCGGGATATTGAACGAGTTGTCGCGCGGCGCCTCGGCCTCGCCAGGGGCGGGCGGGGGCGCGGCTTCAGGCGCGGCGGCGCTGGGGGTGGGCGCGTGGGCGGGTGCGTGGGCGGGTGCGTGGGCGTCGGTCGTCATGCCCGCAGCTTAGGCGGGCAGGGCGGGCGCAACTAGCGGAGTTTCCTGCATGGGTGCAACCCGAGGTTGCACCCTGCGATCGACTTACTTAGCCACGGCGCACGCGGCGAATTTCATCCCAAATCAACAGGGCTGCACCCACAGTGATGGCGCTGTCGGCGATGTTGAAGGAGGGGAAGTACCAACCGGCCCAGTGCACCTGGATGAAGTCGACCACATAGCCGTGCAGCAAGCGGTCCACCACATTGCCGATGGCGCCGCCGAGAATAAGGCTGAGCGCTGTGGCAAACAGGGTTTGTTGGCCGTGCTTGCGCAGCATCACCACGATGAAGAGCGTGGCCAAAGCGCCCAGGCCCACGAAGAACCAGCGCTGCCAGCCCCCGGCTCCGGCCAAGAAGCTGAAGGCTGCGCCGGTGTTGTGAACCCGCACGACGTTGAAAAAGCTGGTGACGAAGCGGCTGTCGCCGAGTTGGAAATTGCCCAGGATCAGCACCTTGGTGAACTGATCCAGCAAGATCACCACCAGGGCGATCGCCAGCCACAGGCCCAACTTGTTGCCGGCGCCGCCTTTTGTTTTGCTGCTCGCCATCGCTCAGGCCACCGTGCGGGTTTCGCCGCTGCCGTGCAGATTGCTGTCGCAGCGGCCGCAAATCGTCGGGTGTTCAGGATTGGCGCCGACATCTTCGCGGTAATGCCAGCAGCGCTCGCATTTTTGCTGCGCCGAGGGCGTGACGGTGACTTGCAATTCGGCCACCTCGCTCACCTGGGCCGCCGAGGTGATGAAGACGAACTTCAAATCCTCGCCCAGCGATTGCAGCAGGGTCAGGTCTTGCGCGTTCACACCCAGGCTGACTTCGGCCTGCAGCGAGGAACCCACGCCGCCTTCCTTGCGCACGTCTTCAATCGCCTTGTTGACCGCTTCGCGGATCTCGCGGATGCGGCCCCATTTGGCCAGCAGCGCTTCATCGGGCGCGGCGAATTGCCAGTAGGTCTCGACAAAAATGCTCTCGCCCGCGGGCTTGCCGCTGAAGATGGGCCAGGCCTCTTCGGCGGTGAAGCTGAGGAAGGGGGCCATCCAGCGCAGCATGGCGTGGGTGAGTTGCCACAGCGCGGTTTGGGCCGAGCGGCGCGCCAAGCTCTTGGGCGCGGTGGTGTAGAGGCGGTCCTTCAGCACATCGAGGTAGAAGGCGCCCAGGTCTTCCGAGCAATAAACCTGCAGCTTGGCCACCACCGGGTGGAACTCATAGCGCTGGTAATGGGCCAGGATCTCGGCCTGCATCTGCGCCGCGCGGGCCAGGGCAAAGCGGTCCACTTCCAGCAACTGGTCCAGGGGCACGGCATCGGTGGCCGGGTCGAAGTCGCTGACGTTAGCCAGCAAGAAGCGCAAGGTGTTGCGGATGCGGCGGTAGGCGTCCACCACGCGGGCCAGGATTTTGTCGTCCAGGCCCAGGTCGCCCGAGTAGTCGGTCGAGGCGCACCACAGGCGGATGATCTCGGCCCCCATCTTTTCGCTGACGGTTTGCGGCGCCACCACATTGCCCACCGACTTGCTCATCTTGCGGCCCGCGCCGTCCACCACAAAGCCGTGCGTCAAAAGGCCTTTGTAGGGCGCGCGGCCGTAGAGTGCGCAGCCGATCAGCAGCGAGCTGTGGAACCAACCGCGGTGCTGGTCGTGACCTTCCAGATAGAGGTCGGCCTCGGGGCCGCTGTCATGCGCGGCGCCAGCGTGGCTGCCGTTCAGCACATGTTGGAAGGTCGACCCGGAGTCGAACCACACATCCAGGATATCGCTGCCCTTGCTGTACTCGGCGGCCTCGGCGCCCAGCCAGTCGGCCGGGTCCAGCTTGGCCCAGGCTTCGACACCGCCGGCCTCGACGATGACGGCCGCGCGCTCGATGAACTCCAGCGTCTTGGGGTGCGGCTGGCCGCTGTCTTTGTGCAAGAAAATCGGCAGCGGCACGCCCCAGCTGCGCTGGCGCGAGATGCACCAGTCGGGGCGCCCGGCAATCATGTCGCGCAGACGGGCGCGGCCGTTCTCGGGGTAGAAGCTCGTGGCATCGATGGCTTCCAGCGCGGTTTGGCGCAGCGTCTTCTCGGCGGGCTCCACCGCGAACAGGCCTTCGCCCTCGTCCATGCGCACAAACCATTGGGCCGCGGCGCGGTAGATCACCGGCGTCTTGTGGCGCCAGCAATGCGGGTAGCTGTGGGTGATCTTGACGTGCGAGAGCAGGCGACCGGCGTTCTCCAGCGCCTCGGCGATCACGGGGTTGGCCTTCCAGATGTGCAGACCGCCGAACAGGGGCAGGCTGGCTTCATACGTGCCGTTGCCGGTGACGGGGTTCAAGATGTCCTTGAAGTCCATGCCATGGCTGACGCAGCTTTGGAAGTCATCCAGGCCATAGGCGGGGGCGGAGTGAACCACGCCCGTGCCGTCCTCCGCCGTGGCGTAGTCGGCCAGATAGACCGGGCTGCTGCGGTCGAAGCCCGCGTCCACATGGGCGAGTGGATGCTTGAACTTCAGCATCGCCAGGTTCTTGCCGACGGTGGTGGCCAACACCGAGCCCTCGAGCTTCCAGCGCGCCAAGCACTTTTCCACCAGGGCCTCGGCCACCATGAAGATGCCGCGCGGCGTGTCCACCAGGGCGTAGACCAACTCGGGGTTCAGGTTCAAAGCCTGGTTGGCCGGGATGGTCCAGGGGGTGGTGGTCCAGATGACGGTGAAGGCTTCTTTGTTCAGCGCGGGCAGGCCGAAAGCGGCGGCGAGCTTGTCGGGCTCGGCGCTCAAGAAGGCCACGTCCACCGCCGGGCTTTGCTTGTCTTGGTACTCGATTTCAAACTCAGCCAGCGAAGAGCCGCAGTCAAAACACCAGTAAACCGGCTTCAAACCGCGGTAGACAAAGCCGCGCTCGAACAGGCGCTTCAAGACGCGGATCTCGCCGGCCTCGTTCTTGAAGTCCATGGTGCGGTAGGGGCGCTCCCACTCGCCCAGCACGCCCAAGCGTTTGAAGTCGGCGCGCTGCGCGTCGATCTGCTCGCCGGCATAGGCGCGGCTCTTGGCCTGCACCTCGTCGCGCGGCAGGCCGCGACCGAAGGTCTTTTCGATTTGGTTTTCGATCGGCAGGCCATGGCAGTCCCAGCCAGGGATGTAGGCCGCGTCAAAGCCTTCCAACTGGCGCGCCTTGACGATCATGTCCTTGAGGATTTTGTTGGCGGCGTGGCCGATGTGGATCTGGCCATTGGCATAGGGCGGGCCGTCATGCAAGACGAACTTGGGCGCGCCACAGCGGGCATCGCGCAGCTTTTTGTACGTCCCTTGTTCTTCCCAGGCCTTGACCCAGCCCGGCTCGCGCTTGGGCAGATCGCCCCGCATGGGGAAGGGGGTGTCCGGCAGATTCAGGCTGGCGCGGTAGTCTTTTTTGTCGGTGCTCATATGGGGGTCCAGAACTTTTGCATTCGAGGGCGCGGCAGCCAGGTGCCAAACGCCGCAGCGGAGAGAAGAGCAAACACTTGGGAACAAGCAGCCTGCTCAGGCGCAAGGCTTGCAAACAAGCCTGCAGAGGGCAAAACAGGGGCGGCAAGACCCCGCCAGCGTCAAATTCGGTCGCGTGTGGTCTGGCGTCGCATGGCGGCATGGGTGGCCAGAAAGGCCCGCGCGTCCGCCACATCCTGCCGGATGGCGGCCGTCAAGGCGGGCAGCCCATCGTAGCGGGCTTCGTCGCGAAGTTTGTGCAGGAGTTCCACGCGCACGAGTTTACCGTAGGCCCCGTCGCGGCCCAGCGCGGGCGGCCAGTCCAGGCAATGCACTTCCAGCAGCACGCGGCCGGCGTCTTCCACCGTGGGCCGCACGCCCAGCGAGGCCACGCCATCGAGGGGCTGATCCTGCAAGCCATGGGTGCGCACCGCAAAGATGCCGTGGGCGGCTGGTTTGTCATGTGCAAAGCGCAGATTCAGGGTGCGAAAGCCGTCCCGCGCGCCCGGGGAAGACTCTCCAAGACTGCGCCCGAGTTTTTGCCCATGCACCACATGGCCGGAGATCGCATAGGGCCGGCCCAGCAATCGGGCGGTGGCGGCCATATCGCCGGCGGCCAGGGCTTCGCGCACCGCTGAGCTGCTGACGCGCATGCCATGCACTTCGTAGCTCATCATGCGGGCCACATCAAAACCATGCTGACGGCCGGCGGCGTCGAGCGTGGCGTAGTCGCCTTGGCGCTTGGCGCCGAACCGGAAGTCGTCGCCCACCAGGATGTAGCGGGCATTCAGTCCCTGGCGCAGCACGGTTTGAATGAAGTCTTGGGCACTCAGCGAAGCCAGGCCTTCATCAAAGCGCAGCACCACCACCTGGTCGATGCCGCAGCGTTCCAGTTCGCTGAGTTTGTCGCGCAAGGTGGCGATGCGTTGGGGCGCCAATTCAGGCTTGCCGAGCTTGGCCGCAAAGAAGTCGCGCGGATGCGGCTCGAAGGTCATCACGCAGGAGGGCAGGCCGCGATGCGAGGCCTCGGATTTCAGCAAGGCCAGCATGGCTTGGTGGCCACGGTGAACGCCGTCAAAGTTGCCAATGGTCAGCGCGCAAGCGGGCGCGATGCCGGGGTGATTGAAGCCGCGAAAGACATGCATGGCCGCGATTATCCTTCGCCCGCGCGGACAGACCGGTGTGGGGCGGCCTGCGGCGCTTAGACCAGTTCGGGGACTTGCAAATGCCGCTGCACCACGGCAAGCAAATCGTCCATTTCAAAGGGCTTGACCAAATAGTCGTCCATGCCGCACTGGATGCAGCGTTCGCGGTCGCCGTTGACGGCGCTGGCGGTCAAGGCCACGATGGGCACATGGGCCAAGAAGCGGCTGCGCTCCAAGGCGCGCCAGCGCCGGGTGGCTTCAAAGCCATCCATCTTGGGCATTTGGCAGTCCATCAGCACCAGGTCATAGGCCAAGGTCTCCAGTCGCTCCAGTGCTTCCACGCCGTTCTCGGCCTGATCCACTTGCAAGCCGCAGCTCTCCAGCATCGAGGAGGCCACCAGCACATTGACCATGCTGTCGTCGACCAGCAGCACGCGGCCGGACAGCTGGGGCGGCTGGGCCAGTGCCCGCGAGGCCTGCGGCTCGGCGGGCAGCGCGCTTGACGGGTTCGCGCTCTGGATCGGCGCAGCCTCCGTGTCGGGCGCCGTCGCGGGCTGCGCACGGGCGCTGCGTGGGGAGCCCACATCGGCACAAGCTTGCAGGGGCAGGGTGAATTCAAACAGCGAGCCCTGGCCGGGCACCGAGCTGCAACGCAGATCGCCCCCCATGGCGCGCGCCAGTTCGCGGGAGATGGTCAGGCCCAGGCCGGTGCCGTCTTGGCGGCGCGGGCGGCGCTCTTGCTCCGCTTGTTCAAAAGGCGCAAAGACGCGCTCCATCTGGTCGGCGGCAATGCCCTCGCCCGTGTCGCGCACCGCAAATCGCAGCAGGGTGCCGGCCCGCATGTCCAGGGTCGGGCTCACCTCCACACTCACCTGACCCTGCTCGGTGAATTTGATGGCATTGCCGATCAGGTTGTGCAAGACCTGTTTGATGCGGGAGGCGTCACCCAAGGCATAGGAAGGCAGGGCCGGACTCAGATTGAGTGAAAACGCCAGCCCCTTGTCGCGCGCGGTTTCGCGCAGCAGGCGGCAGACATCGTCCACCGTCTCGCGCACATGGACCGGGCCGGAATCCACCGCCAGTTTGCCGGACTCGATACGCGCCAGATCGAGGATGTCGTTCACCAAGGCCAGCAAATGCTGGCCCGAGCGACGCATGATGTCGACTTGCTCGCGCTGCCTGGGGTCCAGCGGGCTGCGCTCCAGCAATTGAGTCATGCCCAAGATGCCGTTCAGCGGAGTGCGGATCTCATGGCTCATCACCGCCACATAGCGACTCTTGCTGTTGCTGGAGTGCTCGGCGGACTGCAAAGCCTGCTGGCGTTGCTGGGCCAGCCAATCGGTGGCGAAGCGCAGTCGCAGCAACTCGGTGGTGCGGCTGTCGATTTTTTGGGATTCTTTCAGCGCAACGGCGGTGAAGAGCAGCAGGCTCAAACCGGTCAAGACACCTGCTTGATCGGCTCGGCTCAAGTGATAGGCCGCCAGCGGGCCCAGGGCCAGTGTGCTGAACAGCAAATTGGCATGCAGGCGCCCGCCCAATGAAAACAAGCCCACGGCACCCAGGCCGACCATGGCGGCCAGCATCAGGCCTTCGAGTTGGGGTTGTGCGGGCACATGGAAAAACCAGCCCATCAGGCCCCAGCTCAGGGCATCCAGACCCAGGAGCAGCAGGAAGCGGGTTCGCCAAGGGGCAACTTGCGCGTGGCTCGGGCGCTGCGCCCAGAAGCGGCGAAAACTCAGCAAATCCGCGCAACGTGTCAGGCCCGTCAAAAGCCGAAAGCCCAGCCAAGACAACAGCAGGCTTTGAGGCAGATAGGGCCAGAGCAAGACAAGGGGGAACAGGCTGAAGACCAGCCCCAGCGCGGTTGGCCTCAGGCTGCGCTCATAAAGCGATGCCAATTGCTCCGACCTCACCTGTTCGGTGATGTCGGGGGCCGTGTCTTCGCGAGCCTGAGCGGAGCCAGGTTCTGCCGTCATAAATGTGAATTCCCTCGGAGACCGGTTGCCTCTCAAGAGGCAACTCATGGGCGCAGAGTCTTGTGCTCTTGCTGCTCAGCCGAGGTTCTACATGCACTTTGTGACAAATTACACGGGATCTACCCTGGGCGTCGCCTCAAAGCCGCAGTTTTGAGGGCAAACCCCAGTGTTCTTTGACGGTCATCAAACCTTTATTTCGGCGTGATTTCTGAGGGGCTGTTGATCCAGATCCATTCGCCGGGCTTGAGATCTTGTGGCAGGGTCAAGGCGCCGAACTGGGGGCGGTGCAGGCTTTCCACGCGGTTGCCCACGGCGGCCACCATGCGCTTGACCTGGTGGTATTTGCCCTCGACCAAGGTCAGGCGCAGACCGTGGGTGCCGAAGCTCTCGGCGCCTTCGGCGCGCACAGTTTCGGGCGTGTAGGGCGCGCTGCGCTCGGGTTTGCCGCTGGGCTTGCTGAAGCCGCGGCCCGATGCGCCGCCCACTGCTACCGGTTTGCTGGGCTCGGGTTCGCGCAACTCCACGCCTGCCAGCAATTGCGCCACCATCTCTGGAGTGACGGGGTGCTTGCAGGTGGCCTCGTAGACCTTGGGCACATGGTGCTTGGGGCTGGTGAGCTTGTGAATCAGGGCACCGTCATCGGTCAGCAAAAGCAGGCCGGTGGTGTCTTCGTCCAAGCGGCCAATCGGCTGCACATCGCGCTCCCGCAACGGGGCGGGCAAGAGGTTCATCACGCTGGGGTGATGCTTGGGCTTGCGCGAGCACTCATAGCCGCTGGGCTTGTTCAGCAAGATCAGGGCTTTGTCGTGATAGGGCCAGGTCTTGCCGCTGACCTCGAAGGTCAGCCCCTCGGTTTCGAACTCTTGCCAGGGGTCTTCCACGACCTCGCCTTGGACGCTGACCTCGCCGTTGTGCAGCAGGCCTGCGCAAAGCCGGCGACTGCCGAAGCCTTGGGTGAACAGAATTTGGGCAATGTGCATCTTCATCGGGCCATTGTCCCTCAGGCGCTTGGGTGGGGTGCAGGCGAATGCTGGCCCTGAGGGTGCAGCTTGAGGGCTCAGGGTTTCCCAGCGCACCGTCGTTGGCAGGGTGATGAAAGAATGTTTTCAAATTCCAGGTGAACATTGAAAGCAAGTTTTCAAATTGAAAACCCATTCCAGCGCCTCGCAAGCGCAATCGCAGTCTTCGCGCGCAGCGGCGCTGGCTGATCTGCCGCTTCTGCAGCAGATCGCCCAGGCGGCACCGGCCATGTCGGGCGTGCAGCAGCGTCTGGCAACTGCGGTTTTGGCCCACCCGTTCCGCGCTGCCACCGCGTCCATCGATGAATTCGCCAAGGAGGTCGGGGTGTCCATCGCCTCTGCCAATCGATTCGCCGTGGGCTTGGGCTATCGCGGCTATGCGCAGTTCCGGGCGGAACTGGCGCGCGCTTTTGAGTCCACGCTGGCGCCGGTAGAGCGTTTGCGCAGCGGTTTGGCGCAAGTCGCTGCCAATAGCGCAGAGTTGATGGCCCGCTCCTTGGACGAAGACCAACGCAATGTGCAGCGCACCCGCGAGGGCTTGCAGGTGCAGGGCTGTGAGCGCGCGGTGGATTTGATTCTGGGCGCGCGCCGTATCAACACCTTGGGCTATGGAGCCAGCGCCTTTTTGGCCGGTTTGATGCACCATGAGTTGGATGCGTATTGCCGCGATGTGGCCACCTTGTCGCAAATGCCTGGGCCGAGCCATGCGGCGCGGCAGATTTTCAAACTCGGCCCGCAGGATCTCTTGATCGCCATCGCCATGCCGCGCTACAGCGAGGACACCTTGATGCTGACCCGCATGGCCCATGAGCGAGCCTGCAAGATCCTGGTCCTGACCGATCAGCCAACCTCGCCGCTGGTGGCCTTGGCCGATCAGGTCTTGCTGGTGCATGCGGCCAAACAGATGTCGGCCACCTCCAATGCGGCGGCGCTGGCCTGCATTGAGGCCCTGTGCGCCGCAGTCGCGCGACGCACGCCGCAAGCAGTGGAGCGCGCGCAGGAATTGGCACGTTATGTGATGCCCTGGCTGCACATGAACAAGGCGGGGCAGCGCGCAGCGGCGCGGCGTTCAGATCGCCCTTCGTCAAAAACAAGTCAAACAGGAAGCTCGCGATGAACGCAGCCACACCCACACCCACACCAGAAAGAACCCGGCCCGTCTTGGCCATTCATGGGGGCGCGGGCACCTTGTTGCGCAGCCAAATGACGCCGGCCAAAGAGCGCGAGTATTTGGCGGCCATGGAATCGATTTTGCTGGCTGGTCAGGCGCAGCTGGCGGCAGGCGCGGCGGCCCTGGATGTGGTGGTGGAGGCCGTGCGACGCTTGGAGGAATGTGAGCTCTTCAATGCCGGGCGTGGCGCGGTGTACACCGCGGCCGGAACGCATGAGTTGGATGCCAGCGTGATGGACGGCCGCAATTTGCAGGCGGGTGCGGTGGCGGGGGTGACGCGCACCCGCAACCCGGTGCTGGCGGCACGCGCGGTGATGCAGCACAGCGAGCACTTGATGTTCATTGGCGCCGCGGCCGATGCCTTTGCGGCGGCGCAGGGTTTGGCGCAGGTTGAGCCCGCCTGGTTTGGCACCGAGGCGCGCTTGGCCCAGTTGCGCCGAGCTCAAGAAACCGACAGTGGCGCGCTCTTGGATCATGATGGGCAAAGCCAGGTCGCTGCCGCCAGTGGCCCAATCGACGAGCGCAGCAAGACCGGCACCGTGGGGGCCGTGGCCTTGGATGCCCAGGGTCATTTGGCCGCCGCCACTTCCACCGGCGGCATGACCAATAAGCGCCCCGGGCGGGTGGGAGATTCGCCCATCATCGGCGCGGGCTGCTATGCCAATGACGCGACGGTGGCGGTGTCTTGCACCGGCACCGGCGAAGCCTTCATGCGCAGCTGTGCGGCCTTTGATGTTTCCGCCTTGATGGCCTACGCGGGTCTGGATCTGGCTGCGGCGGCCGAGCGCGTGGTGCACCAGCACTTGCCCCAGGTGGGCGGCAGTGGCGGCTTGATTGCGGTCTCGGCGCGGGGCGAGATCAGCCTGTGCTTCAACTCCGAAGGCATGTACCGCGGCCATGTGCGCGGCGATGAGGCACCGGCGGTGGCCATTTACGGCGAGGCCGGCGAATGAGTGGCGTCGAGCACAAGCCGCCGGTCTTGGCGGTGAACGAACTGACGGTTCGCTTCCAGGGCGAGGCCGGCCCCAGCGATGTGGTGCGGCGGCTCAGCTTTCAGGTGGGGGCGGGCGAAACCTTGGCTCTTGTGGGCGAGTCGGGTTCGGGCAAGTCGGTGAGTTCGCTGGCCATCATGCGGCTTGTTGAGCACGGCGGCGGCCAAATCGTCAATGGCAGCTTGCGTTTCCAGCCGCGGCATGGAGAGGCGCTGGACTTGGCTCGCGCCGACGAAGCGCGCATGCGCAAGATCCGCGGCGCCGATATCGCGATGATTTTTCAGGAGCCCATGACCTCGCTGAACCCGGTCTTCACGGTGGGCGAGCAAATCGCCGAGGCGATTCGCATCCACCAAGGCCAAGGCAGCGCTGCCGCCTTGGCCGAGGCGCTGCGCATGTTGGAGTTGGTGCGCATCCCGGCGGCGCGCCAAGTCTTGGGACGCCACCCCCACCAACTCAGCGGCGGCATGCGTCAGCGCGTGATGATTGCCATGGCCTTGGCCTGCAAGCCCAGCCTCTTGATTGCCGATGAGCCGACCACGGCGCTGGACGTCACCATCCAGGCGCAAATCCTGCAACTGATCCGTTCCTTGCAAGAAGAAATGAAGATGGGGGTGGTCTTGATCACCCACGATATGGGCGTGGTGGCCGAATGCGCAGACCGCGTGGCGGTGATGCTGCGCGGTGAAAAGGTGGAGGAGGGCGAGACCCTGGCGCTGTTTGAGGCACCGCAGCACCCCTACACCCGGGCCTTGCTGTCGGCCGTGCCCAGACTGGGGGCCATGGCGGGCAGCGAGGTGCCAGCCAGTTTTGCCCTGATGAGCGCAGACGGTGCCCCGCCGTCCCCGGAAAAGCCGCAAGACAAGCCGCCCGGCGCCTTGCTCTTGCAAGTCAAACAGCTGAGCACCCGCTTCGACATCCGCGAGGGTTTGCTCAACCGGGTGCGCAAGCGGGTGCACGCGGTGGAACAGGTGTCTTTCGAGCTGCGAGCCGGGGAGACCCTGGCCCTGGTGGGTGAATCGGGCTGCGGCAAATCGACCACGGGCCGCAGCTTGCTGAAGTTGGTGGAGGCGCAGGCCGGGCAGATTCTGTTTCAGGGCCAGGACTTGACGCGTTTGTCGCGCCGCCAGATGCAGCCGCTGCGCCGCGACATTCAGATGATTTTTCAGGACCCTTACGCCTCGCTGGACCCGCGCTTGACGGTGGGCTACTCCATCGCCGAACCGCTGTACATCCACAAGCTGGCCACGCCCGCGCAGGCCGAGGCCCGGGTGCAATGGCTGCTGCAGCGGGTGGGCTTGCCGCCGCAAGCCGCCCATCGCTATCCGCATGAATTCTCGGGCGGGCAGCGGCAGCGATTGGCGATTGCGCGGGCGCTGGCGCTGAACCCCAAGCTGATCGTGGCCGACGAGGCGGTGTCGGCGCTGGATGTCTCCATCCGGGCGCAGATCGTCAATCTGATGCTGGATCTGCAGGCTGAGCTGGGGCTGAGCTATTTGTTCATCTCCCACGATATGGCGGTGGTGGAGCGGGTGGCGCACCGGGTGGCGGTGATGTACTTGGGCCAAATCGTCGAAATTGGGCCGCGCCGGGCGGTTTTTGAAAACCCGCAGCATGACTACACCAAGCGGCTGATGGCGGCGGTGCCGGTGGCCGATCCACGCCTGCGCCGTGGCAGCACCCAATTGCTCAGTGGCGAGATTCCCAGCCCGCTGCGGCGCTTGGACGATGCGCCGCTGGTGCAGCCCTTGGTGGCCGTCGGGCCGGAGCATTTTGTGGCCCGCCATGAGGTGGGCCTGAAGCAGGTGGCTTGAGCCGGGCGCCTTGCCCGCCAAGCCGGAATGAATGTGTTTTTTTTGAAACGGGGAGACGAGCCGATGAATGCAAGAAATGTGCTGACCGCGCTGGGTTTGGCTGCAGCGCTGGCAGCCACCCTGGGCAGCAGCCCGGCGCTGGCGCAAGACAAAACCGCCGTCTTTGCGGTGGAGAACACTTTTGCCTCGCTGGACCCCTATGACACCAATGTCACCCTGGACTTGTCGGTGTGCAAAAGTTTTTATCAAGGGCTCTACACCTTTGACAAAGACTTGAAGGTCACGCCTCAACTGGCCGAGAGCTATGAGACCGCCAAGGCGGGCCTGATCTACACCTTCAAGCTCAAGAAGGGCATCAAATTCCATGACGGCAGCGACTTCAATGCGGCGGCGGTCAAGGCGGTGTTTGACCGGGTGACCAACCCCGAGAACAAGCTCAAGCGCTACAACCTGTTCTCCAATATCGACAGCACCACGGTGATCGACGATCACACCGTCAAGATCACGCTCAAGCGTCCCTTCTCGGCCTTCATCAACCAGCTGGCGCATCCTTCGGCCGTGATGATTTCGCCCACCGCGCTGGCCAAATACGGCAAGCAAATCGGCATGAATCCGGTCGGGACCGGCCCCTTCAAGTTTGTCGAGTGGAAGCAGCCTGACCATGTCAAGGTGGTGAAGAACGACAAGTACTGGAAGCCCGGTTGGCCCAAGCTGGACGCCATCGTGTGGAAGCCGGTCGGCGACAGCAACACCCGCA
This sequence comes from uncultured Burkholderiales bacterium, assembly GCA_945952065.1. Lineage (GTDB taxonomy): Bacteria > Pseudomonadota > Gammaproteobacteria > Burkholderiales > Burkholderiaceae_C > Paucibacter_A. Next base: position 243,915 of record CAMFGY010000003.1, read on the forward strand.
CCGCCATGTTGCAAGCCGGAGAAGCGCATTTCACCGCGCCGCTGCCGGTGGAGCAGGCCGAGAACCTGATGCAAAACCCCAAGCTGGATGTGGTCAGCGGGCCGGGAATTTTTGCCCAGTACCTGTCGATGAACACCATGAAAAAGCCCTTCAACGATGTGCGGGTGCGCCATGCCATCAACCACGCCATCAACAAAGACGCGCTCGCCAAAGTGCTCTACAAAGGCTATGCCACACCGGCCGAGGGGCCGGTGCCGATCGGCGTGGAATACGCCGTCAAGACCGGTCGTTACGACTACAACCCAGCAAAGGCCCGTGACTTGCTCAAGGCCGCCGGCTACCCCAATGGCTTCGAGACCGAGCTTTGGGCCGCCAACACCAGCATTGCGCAAAAAGGCACGCAGTTCTTGCAGCAACAACTGGCACAGGTGGGCATCAAGGCCAAGATCAGCCTGATGGAAACCGGCCAGCGGGTGCAGCAATTGGAGAATGTGCAAAAGCCTGAGGATGCGGCGGTGCGCTTGTACTTTGCGGGTTGGTCTTCCAGCACCGGCGAAGCGGATTGGGGCCTGCGTCCGCTGTTTGCCACCGAGTCGCAGCCTCCCAAGCTGCAGAACTTTGCCTACTACAGCAATGCCGAGTTCGACGATTTGCTCTATGAAGCGCTGGGCACCGCCGACCGCGAGAAAAAAGCCAAGGCCTATGCCCGAGCCCAAGAGATTGTTCATAAAGAGGCGCCTTGGGCTTTTTTGGTGACCCGCAAGGTCGCCTACGCCAAGAGCAAAAGCCTCAAGGGCATTTATCAAATGCCGGACAACAGCTTCTTCTTTGAAGATGTGCAGTTCAGCAAGTAAGCCGCTTCGCTGCTGCCCCAGCCGAACCTGAGTGCGCGCCCATGTTCCAGTACCTTCTCAAACGCTTGGCGGGTTTGTTGCCAACCTTGCTGATCGTGGCGGTGTTTGTGTTTTTCTTTGTGCACCTGCTGCCGGGCGACCCCGCGCGTTTGGCGGCCGGGGCCGAAGCTGACCCCGAAACCGTGGAACTGGTGCGCCGCGATCTGGGCTTGGACAAGCCGCTGCTGGAGCAGTTCCAGCGCTTTGTGGGCGGCGCATTGCAGGGCGACTTTGGGCACTCGATCCGGACCAAACGACCTGTGATCGATGAGATCGCCGATCGCTTCCCCTACACCTTGAAACTGACGCTGGCGGCCATGGGCTGGTCGGTGCTCTTCGGCCTGGTGATCGGGGTGATGGCCGCTGTCAAGCGCAATCGCTGGCAAGACCGCTTGGGCATGACCTTGGCGGTGTCGGGCATCTCGTTCCCGTCTTTTGCCTTGGGCCTGCTCTTGATGATGGTGTTTGCGGTCGGCTTGGGCTGGCTGCCCACCGTGGGCGCGGACAGCTGGCGCCACTATGTGCTGCCCTCGCTGACCTTGGGTGCAGGCGTGGCGGCGGTGATGGCGCGCTTCACCCGCTCCTCCTTCGTGGACATCTTGCATGAGGACTACATCCGCACTGCGCGTGCCAAAGGGGTGTCGGAAGCCGGCGTGGTGCTCAAGCATGGTTTGCGCAATGCCTTGATCCCGGTCGTCACCATGATGGGCTTGCAGTTCGGCTTTCTGCTGGGCGGCTCCATCGTGGTGGAGAAGGTGTTCAACTGGCCGGGCATGGGGCGGCTCTTGGTGGATGCCGTCGAGATGCGCGATTACCCCGTGATTCAGGCCGAGGTGCTGCTGTTCTCGCTGCAGTTCATCTTGATCAATTTGATCGTGGACCTGCTCTATGGCCTCATCAATCCGACCATTCGTTACAAGTGATATGAGCGCTTCCTCGAGTCATTCACTGAGCTCAGCGGGTGCTTCAAGCCCTGCAGTGCGCACTCCCGCCAGCGAGTTTTGGCGCAAGTTCAAAAAGCAGCGCGTGGCCTTGGTGGCGCTGGGCTTTGTCTTGTTGCTGATGCTGTTGGCCGTGCTTGCGCCCTGGATCACGCCGTATGACGCGGAGAACTTCTTTGACTACGATCGCATCAATGCCACGCCATCGGCCGAGCATTGGTTTGGCGTTGATGCCCTGGGCCGCGACATCTTCAGCCGCATCTTGATGGGCGCGCGGGTGTCCTTGACGGCAGGCTTGGTCTCGGTGGCGGTGGGCTCAGTCCTCGGCACCAGCCTGGGTCTGTTGGCGGGCTATTTCGAAGGCGGGTGGGACCGCATCATCATGCGCTTGTGTGATGTCTTGTTTGCCTTCCCGGGCATTTTGCTGGCCATCGGCATCGTGGCGATTTTGGGGGGCGGCATGGTCAATGTGATCATCGCTGTGGCGGTGTTCTCGATCCCAACCTTTGCGCGCTTGGTGCGCGGCAATACGCTGGCCCTCAAGCATCTGACCTATGTGGAGGCGGCGCGTTCCATCGGCGCTTCCGACTGGACCATCATCACCCGGCACATCTTGCCCGGCACGGTGTCGACCGTGGTCGTCTTCTTCACCATGCGCATCGGCACTTCCATCATCACCGCGGCCAGTTTGAGCTTTCTGGGCATGGGCGCTCAGCCGCCCACGCCGGAGTGGGGCGCCATGCTGAACGAGGCACGCAGCGATATGGTCAATGCGCCGCACATTGCCTTGATTCCTAGCCTTGCGATTTTTCTGACTGTGCTGGCCTTCAATTTGCTGGGCGACGGCTTGCGCGATGCGCTGGACCCAAAGCTCGACAGCAGCCGTTGATGCCCATGCCCAAGCCCCTGCCTTCTTCGATGTCTGATCCGAGCCAGTTTCCGCGCATCGGGGTTTTGCCCAGCGGCCCGCTGGACAGTCTGGCCGATGTGGCGGGCGTCAGCGTCGGCCATTGCACCTTGGACGCTGGCGCGGTGCAAACCGGGGTGACGCTGATCCGGCCGCATGCCGGGGATATGTTCCTCAACAAGGTGCCGGCGGGCGTGGCGGTTTTGAATGGCTTTGGAAAAAGCATGGGCCTCTTGCAATTGCAGGAGCTGGGGCAGTTGGAAACGCCCTTGGTGATGGGCAGCACTTTTGCGGTGGGCACTTTGGCCACCGCCCTGAGCCGGCAAGCAATTGCCCAGCACACCGAGATCGGACGCGATTGGCCCACCGTCAACCCCCTAGTGCTGGAGTGCAATGATGGCTACTTGAATGATGCGCAGGCTTTTGCGGTGCAGGCCGAGCATTTGGCGGCTGCGGCGGCCGATGCTCGGCTGGACTTTGCCCAGGGCAGTGTGGGGGCCGGGCGCGGCATGAGTGCTTTTGGTTTGAAGGGCGGCATTGGCTCCGCTTCTCGGCGGGTGCGGGCCGGCGCTGAGCCCTGTACGGTGGCGGCCTTGGTATTGGCCAATTTTGGCCGGCCGCAAGCCTTGACGATTCAGGGGCGGGTGCTAGGCCCCTTGCTGCAAGAACGGCTGAATGCGGCGGCTGCGGCAGGCGTGGGGCCGAGCTCGCCTGAAAACATGCAGGTCGAAAAGGGCTCCATCATCTTGGTTCTCGCGACCGACGCCCCCTTGGATGCGCGCCAGCTGGGGCGATTGGCCCGGCGCGCAGGCGCTGGTTTGGCGCGAACGGGATCCGACTATGGCCATGGCAGCGGCGATATCGCCTTGGCGTTCTCAAGCGCCTACACCTTGCCGCATCGGCTCAGCGAGCCGATGCCGAGCATCGCCATGCTGCATGAAGCCTGCCTGGACCCCTTGTTCCAGGCCGCCGCCGAGGCCTGCGAACAAGCCATCGTCAAGGCCTTGTTCGCTGCCAGCTCGGTGCGCGGGCGCAATGGCCACACACGTCTGGGGCTGAGTGAACTGATGCCGGATTGGCCCGCCTATGTCAGCGCCGGGCCGCAGCGCTGAGGCCACACAAAATGAAAAAAGCGGCCCTGGGGCCGCTTTCTTGATGAGGGGCAGACTTGATGAAAGCTGCCGCTGCAGGATGAATCAACGCTTGTTGTTGACTTGGCGGCGTGTGTAGACCACACCAAACAGGGCCAAACCAGCCAGGGCCAGGGAACCCGGCTCAGGCACGCCATTGCTCTGCGGCGTCACGCTGACCAGCGTTTGGCTGGTGGCCGAGTTGAACACGGTGAAGGTGTAGTTGGTGGCCTTGCCGGTGCCGATGCCGGCCCAGTTGCCGGTGTTCAGGGCGGTCAGGTAGGTGTTGATCTGGGTGCGCAGCGCGCTGCTGTAGCCGCCAGATGCTGTCGAAGCCAAGTCGTTCACGCCGCCCGCAATGGTGCCCTCGCGCAGGCCGCCGGTTGTGGAGCTGTAGTTGGCGTAGGTGCCAGCCGTGGCGCCGGCCTTGGTGTCACCGAGGATTTCCCACAGCGCATACTGGAAGGCGGCCGACTTGGTCGCGTTGTTGCTCAGCGTTGCATCCGCATAGGCATAGCTGAACAGCTCAGTGATCTTGTTCAAGACACGGGTATTGCCAGCGCCACCGGCTGCTTGATCTTCGTACTTGCTGCTGCCAGCGCCGCCGACGGTGGCGTAGTCGCCGCCCTTGGCGAATTGTTCGTTGTAGGTGGTCAGCGCGGCGGGGGTGCCCGTCGTGGTGATGAACTGACTCAATGCAGCGTTACCGGCTCCGGTCAACTTGGTGTAAGTCATCGGGCTGGTGATGTAGGTCAAGGGATCCAGGCAGTACACCCAGAACGACGGGCCATTGGTCGACTCTTTGTAGTTGCCGGCACCCAGGGTCGCGGGCTTCTTCACCAAGGCTTCGCCAAAGGTCAGGTTCTCGGCACGGTATTGGTTGGTCGCACCGCCATCTTGAAGCGTGACAGTCTGAGCTTGGCTCAGGCCGGCGCTCAGGCTCAGCACGGCGACTGCGGCGGCTTGGCAGAACAAGGCGGTCTTGGCGGCAGGGAACGTGAGTTTCATGATGTGAGAGCCTGTTGACGCTTTTCCAGCGGTATTTTGATGCTGGGGCGAATCGTAACGTTTAGTTTCGGGGGAACAACCCCGTGAACGCGGGGTCGGCGCAGCAGTAGCCCATGTTTTTCGGGCTGCCGTGACGGAGTGCTGGTTTTCCCTGGCTGGCACGCGGCAGTCTCCGGGGCTCAGAGCCCCAGTTCTTGCTTCAAAGCGTTCAGTTCCTTGCTTTCTGCTGGGCGATTGGGCGCATTCAAGGCGGCGGACAGCTCTTCTTTCGCTTCAGCTTTGCGGCCCGACTTGGACAAAGCATAGGCCAGATGGAAGCGAATGCTGCCGTTGCTGGGGTCGCGCAAGCGGGCCTCACGCAAATGGCGCAGCGAAAGGTCATATTTACCTTGCAAGGCCAAGACCCAACCCAGGGTGTCGGCCGCCTCGGCGCTGGCCGGCGCCAATTTCAGAGCTTGTTCTGCTGTGCCCAGGGCTTTGGCGTCGCCCATGCTTTGCAACAAGACGGCGTAGCTGCTCATGGCGCCTACGTCTTTGGGGTTCAAGGCCAGCAATTGCACAAAGCTCTTGGCTGCTGCCTCGTTCTTGCCCAAATTGGTCTGCAACTCGGCGAGCGCCCGCAGCAAGCCGGTGTCTTGGGGTGCTTTTTTCGACTGCGTCTCAATCAAGGCCAAGGCCTTGTCGGCCTCGCCATTGGCCACAAATGCCCGCGCCAAAAGCATGGCGTGTTGAACCGACGGAGCTTTGTCCAAGACCTGACGGTAGGCCGCTTGGGCCGCAGGAAACTGCCGACGCAACATGGCCACATTGCCATTGGCCAGCAAAGTGGACGGATGGGCGGCATGTTTGCTGTTCAGCGCCTTCAGGGCCGCGTCCAGCTTGGCTGGGTCGCCTTTCAGGGCTTCGATTTCCACTTGGAAGACCAAGGCTTGCAAGTCATTGGGATCGGCTTGCAGCGCTTTTTGCGCACTGTACGCGGCCCCTTCCAGATTGCCGGCTTGAATCAACAGTCGGCCAATGTGCACCTGTTGAGCAGCGTCAAAGTCGGCCAAACGGCTCGCGTCTTGGAACAGGGTTCGGGCGCTTGCCTTGTCGCCGGCCGCCAGATAAGCCCGACCCAGGGCCAGCATGACGGGAGGGCGATTGGGCAGCTTGGCATTCAAGGTCTTGCCGACGGCAATGGCTTTGTCGGCCTGGGCCTGACCCAAGAACAGCTCCATCAGGGTCAAGCCCGGGCGAGAGTCATTCTTTTGCAAGTCATTGGCGCTTTGGAGCAGTTCGATGGCCTCATTCAAGCGGCCGGCACGGACTTCCAGCACGCCCATCTGGAACAGCAAATCGGTGTCTTTTTTGTCGCGGTTGTGCCAAAGCTTGAGGCGGGTGCGGGCTTCGTCAAAGCGCTGCTCTTCCATGTCCAGCCAGCTCAGATTGATGGCCGCGGGTTTGAAGTTCGCATCCTTGACCAAGAGCTGTTGGAAGGTTTGGCGGGCGGCTTTTTTATCGCCCACCCGGCCTTGGATATTGCCCAGAAAGTTCTGAATCGTCAGATTGGCTGGATCAGCCTTGGCGAGGCTTTGCGCTGTTTGCAAGGCTTGGCTGGTCTTGCCCTGGTTGAGCAAGCTCATGGCCAATTGAATGCCGGCGCGTGTGTCCGAAGGGTTGGCGGCGAAGACGCTTTCCAGATTGGACACGCCAAGCTTGATCTGGCCCAGGCCCAGTTGGCTGAAGGCCAATTCACGTTTGGCATCAGGGCCGGCGTTGGACTTGGCCGCTTTTTCAAAGAATTCGCTGGCGCGCAAATACTGCTTGCGTGCCATTTGCAAGCTGCCGAGCAGCATCAGCACTTGCGGATCATCGGGCGCAACTCTTTGGGCACCTTCGAGCAAGGTGCTGGCGCGCGAGTAGTCCTTGGCGTCAATCAGAATGCTGCCCAAGAGCAGTTGCGCGCTGAAGTGCTTGGGGTTCAAGGTGAGCAAGGTGTCGAGATAGGCCTTGGCTTTCTCGTTGTTGTCCAGCGCCTTGTGCGCCAGCGCGCCCGCCATCAAAACCGGGTCATTGCCGGCCAAGGAGGCCGGCTTTTGCGCATCCACCAATTCGGCGGCCTTGGTGTAGGCAGCGCGAGCGGCATTCACATCGCCGCGCTGCGCGGCCAGTACCGCGCGCACATAGGAGGCGCGTGGGTCTGCCACACCCCAGCCATCGAGCAAATCGATGTCTTTTTCTGCTTCCTTTTCGCGCCCCAACATCAGTAGCAAAGACGCGCGGGCGACGCGGGAGTCCACCTGTTTTTCATTCAGCGCCAGCGCTTTTTCGTGTGCGGCCAGCGCACCCTTGCTGTCTTTGAGGTTCAGCAAGATGCTGCCCAAGGTGTACCAAGCCGCCGCGTTCTTCGGTTCAAGCTCGACGGCCTTGCTTGCCGCAGCACGAGCTTTGGCGCCTTCGCCCTGGCGCATCAGCAAGGGGGCTTCGGCCATCCATGGCGCAGCAAGTTCGGGCTTGAGCGCGCGGGCCTCGGCAAACGCCTTGCTGGCCTGTGCTGCATTACCCAAGCCTGCATAGGCCGATCCGCGCAGGGTCAGGATGTCGGCATGAATGGCGCTGGGCATGCCCGTGGTGTGGATCTCATCCAAGAGCTTTTTGCGCTCACCCGTGATCAAGTAGAGCTGGCCTTGCGAGACCAGCACTTCGCTGCGGCTCACGCCTTGCTTTTGAGCCTCGGCCAGCGCCACCTCGGCCGCCGCGTACTCCCCCTTGGCGAGCAAGACCTTGCCCAGCAACAGATGAGCCGCCAACATTTTCTTGTCTTGCTGAAGGCTGTTCTTCAGCTGGATGCTGGCACTGTCCAAATCACCCGCTTCAAAGCGCTTCAGAGCGTCTTCGTAATAGCTGGCCGCTTTTTCGGGCGTTGCCGCCGCGAAATGGGGCACAAGCGATGAAGCCGCAATGAAGCAGGCAAGCACAGCGGGGCGCAGCCCATCAAGACGCGGGGTCGTGAGGGGCTGAGGGCAAAGGGCAGGGGCTTTTTTGAGGCGCATCTCGACAGTATCGGGAATTCAGTCGCGCTTATGAAGCCGACAGGTGGGCGCAGCGGTGAAATTGTTCATGCGCATGGGTTCGGCGCGAAGGAAAGGAGGCTCCTGCTGGGGGAGAAGCGATGGGGGCGCCGTCCTCAGTAACGCAGATCCAAGGTGAGCACATCGTTGTCCCGCTTCATTTGAAAACGGGTCAAGAAACTATTGCCAAGCAATACATGACTCATCTGGCCGGGCACCACAATGGCCTCGACTTGGCGCACCTCGACCTCGCCGATGCGCACCGAATCCAGGGTTAGCACATGGGCAGGCACGGTGCCGTTGGCGGTTTGCGTCATCACGCGTCGGCCATTGCTGTACTTGATGCCCATGCGCTCGGCCTCGCTTTGGCTGATCGAAATGGCCGTGGCCCCGGTGTCCACCAGGAATTGGGTGCTCTGGCCATTGATGCTGCCGCTGGTCGTGAAGTGCCCGCCAGGGCCGGAGCTCAACACAATCTTGCGCCCATTGCCGCTGGCGGCGTTTGCTTCGCCCAGGCGGCCGGGGCTTGCGCCCATCTGCAAGGTGTAGCGCCGGCCGCCCACCTCGATCTGGGCGCTGCCATCTTGCAAAGACAAGAGGCGCACGCCGCGCACGGTTTCGCCCACCGGCACGGTGCGCGCTTCACCATCAATCATCAAAAGTGCCGCTTTGGCGCCCAGGCTGCCATTGAAGGCAACCCTTGGGCCTTGCCCTTGTCCTTGGCCTTGCACTGGCATTTGGGCTTGTGCGCCAGCGGCCACTGCGCACAGCAGCAGCCCTGTGATCAAGGCGCGTGACAGTGGGCGGGGCGCAGGGCAGCAGCGGTGCGCGGCGCTCATGAGCACTCAGTCTGTCAGTCGCGGAAGTTGCCGTATTCCAGCGGCACGTCGGCAAATTCTTTCTTCAGCAAGGCGATGCCGACTTGCAAGTCATCCCGGTTCTTGCCGGTCACGCGCACGGTGTCGCCTTGAATCGAACCTTGCACCTTCAGCTTGGCGTTCTTGATCGCGGCCACGATCTTCTTGGCCAAATCGGACTCAATGCCGTTTTTGATCTTGTAGACCTGGCGCACTTTGTCGCCGCCGAGCTTTTCGATCTTGTCTTGCTTGTCCAGGAAGCTGATGACCACGCCTTGCTTGATCAGCTTGGCATACAGCACGGTTTCGATCTGCTCGAGCTGGAACTCGCTGTTGCCCACGGCGTGGATTTCTTTTTCTTTGTCCTTCAGGCTGACCTCGGCCGGTGTGCCTTTGAAGTCAAAACGCGTCGAGATCTCTTTGGCGCTGGTTTCAACACCATGTTTGATCTTGACCATATCGGGTTCGAGGGTGGTGTCAAAGCTGGGCATGTTTATTTATGAGTTGTGGGCGCGTCCGGCAAGGATAGCCCGGTTGATCTGGGAAAATTCTGCCATGCAGGAACAAGCTGTGAATCCCCCGTCTGAACCGAACAAGCCCGGCAGCCAAGAATTGCTGCTGGAGTCATCGGTCAATTTGAAGCCATTCAACACCTTTGGCCTGCCGGCCACCGCCCATTGCTTGGTGCGGATTCGTGAAGCGGCCGATGTGCGCCGCGTGGTGGACCATCCAAAGCTGGGTCGGGCGCCCAAGTTTATCTTGGGCGGTGGCAGCAATATCGTGCTGACCAAGGACATTGAGGCCGTGGTGCTGAAGATGGAAATCCCCGGCTTGCGCCTGCTCGAAGAGCGGGACGATGCCTGGATCATCGAGGCGGGCGCCGGCGTTTCTTGGCATGCCTTGGTGCAGTGGAGCGTCGAGGCCGGCTATCCCGGCTTGGAGAATATGGCCTTGATTCCCGGCACCGTGGGGGCGTCGCCGGTGCAAAACATTGGCGCCTACGGCTTGGAGCTGAAAGACCGGCTCGACAGCGTGGAGGTGGTGGACCTGACCACGGGCCGCACGGTCTTGCTGCCTGCCTCGGTGTGCCAGTTCGGCTATCGCGACAGCGTCTTCAAGCAGACCGGGCCGGGTGGTCTGGCGGGCAAATGCGTGATCACCCGTGTGCGCCTGGCGCTGCCCAAACCCTGGCGTCCGGTTTTGGGTTATTTGGAGTTGGAACGCAAGATGGCCGAAACCGGCATCAGCCAGCCCACATCGCGGCAGATTTTTGATTGGGTCTGCCAGATCCGGCGCGCCAAGCTGCCCGACCCCGCCGTCATCGGCAATGCGGGGAGTTTTTTCAAGAACCCGGTGGTCACGCTCGAGCAATGCCGCGACATCATCGGCCGCGACCCCGGCATCGTGCACTACCCCATGCCGGACGGCGCGATCAAGCTGGCCGCGGGCTGGATGATTGACGCCTGTGGTTGGAAGGGCAAGACCGTGGGCGGGGCAGGCGTGTATGAAAAGCAGGCGCTGGTGCTGGTGAACCGCGGTGAGGCGCGCGGCGCCGAGGTGGTGACGCTGGCCCGGGCCATCCAAGAAAGCGTGTATGGCCGCTTTGGCATCCGCCTGGAGTCTGAGCCGGTGATGTTGTGACCGGTGATGTTGTGAGGCTGGTTTGAAGCTGGCCTACGTTGCGGACACAAAAAAGGCTCAGCGGTGGCTGAGCCTTTTTTCATTCAAGGGCAGAGATCAGGGTTTTTTGCCCGAGGCCTCGCTGTCTTGCAACTGCGGCAGGCTGTTGGTGGTGGCCGGCGAGAGCAGGCCCACCTTGGCGTAGTTCATCAGCTTGTCGCGGGTGTCTTTGATGTCCAAGTTGCGCATGGTCAGCTGGCCAATGCGATCGGCCGGCGAGAAGGGCGCGTCCTCGACCTTTTCCATTGACAGCCGCTCGGGCGCGTAGGTCAGGTTGGGGCTGCGGGTGTCCAGCAGCGAGTAGTCATTGCCGCGACGCAGCTCAATGGCCACTTCGCCGGTGATGGCGCGCGCCACCCAGCGCTGGGCACTTTCGCGCAGCATGATGGCTTGTGGGTCAAACCAGCGGCCTTGGTAGAGCAAGCGACCGAGCTTCATGCCGTTCATGCGGTACTGCTCGATGGTGTCTTCGTTGTGGATGCCGGTCACCAGGCGCTCGTAGGCGATGTGCAGCAAGGCCAGGCCCGGCGCCTCGTAGATGCCGCGGCTCTTGGCTTCGATGATGCGGTTTTCGATCTGGTCGCTCATGCCCAAGCCATGGCGGCCGCCGATGCGGTTGGCTTCCAGCAGCAGGGCCACCGGGTCGCTGAACTCCACCCCGTTGAGGGCCACCGGTTGGCCTTCTTCAAAGCGCACCGTCACGGTCTCGGCCTTCACCACCACCTCGTCCTTCCAGAAGGCCACGCCCATGATGGGGTTGACGATCTTGATGCCGCTGTTCAGATGCTCCAGATCCTTGGCTTCGTGGGTGGCGCCCAGCAGATTGGAGTCGGTGGAGTAGGCCTTTTCGGCCGACATCTTGTAGCCAAAACCGGCCTTGTTCATAAAGGCCGACATTTCGGCGCGACCGCCCAACTCGTCAATGAACTGCTGGTCCAGCCAAGGCTTGTAGATTTTCAAGGCAGGGTTGGTCAGCAGGCCGTAGCGGTAAAAGCGCTCGATGTCATTGCCCTTGAAGGTCGAACCATCGCCCCAGATATTGACGTCATCGGCCTGCATGGCGGCTACCAGCATGGTGCCGGTGACGGCACGGCCAATCGGCGTGGTGTTGAAGTAAGTCACACCCGCGGTGCTGATGTGGAAGGCGCCGCTTTGCAGTGCTGCAATGCCTTCATGCACCAGCTGGGCGCGGCAGTCCACCAGCACGGCCTTTTCGGCGCCGTACTGCATCGCTTTGCGTGGAATCTCGTCGTAGTCCGGCTCATCGGGCTGGCCCAGATTGGCGGTGTAGGCGTAGGGGATCGCGCCCTTGTTGCGCATCCAGTGCAGGGCGGCGCTGGTGTCCAGGCCCCCGGAGAACGCGATACCGACCTTCTGGCCGACGGGAATTTGCTGAAGAATGCTTGACATGGGCTGCTTGTTTGAACGGGCTCTAGAGGAGAGCGAACGGGGCTCGGCGGTCAAAAAACGCACGCAAGGCGGCGTTGCCGGAGCTATTTTCTGTCAGTTTTGAAAATGCCCGGTTTCCGCCCGTCGCGCCAAGTCAACAAAGTGGCTGCTTTGGGCGCCGGGACTGGGCCTCTGAGCGCGGGCCCTGGTTCGGCTTTGAACGCCGGGCACAGCTCAGCGTTCAGCGCTCATATTGGGCCAAAACCTTGACGCTGTTGTCCAACGCTGCCTTGTCGATATAGCCAATCGCGCCGGGGGTGTTGGCCACCAAGCGCTTGACCTCGGCATCGCTGCCCAGTGCGCGCGGAGCTTGCGCACGGCCGGTGAACATGATGCGCGACCAGTAGGCCTTGACCTGCGCTTCGTCCCGGTTGGCCACGGCTTTGTAAAACAAGGAACGCACCGGTTTGCCCTCGTTTTGGTCAATGGGAGTCAATACCGCGGAGCCGGGAAGGGCATCCACCTTGCCCAGAAAAAGATTGGCAATTTGCTCGGGCTTGGGCGGCGCGGCGATGGTGCTGGGGTGCACGATCACCACCACTTGCGCCTGTGCGGGCGCGCTCAGCAGCAACAAGCCGAACAAGCCGAACAAGCCGCTCAGCCTCGCGAGGGCAGCCCCGCATCGGGATGGTTTGGCGTGCTTGTGCATGGCCATGCGCTCAGAACACGAAATCCAGATTGAGGCCCAGCACATGGAAGTGCTGGCCCTGGCGGGGCGGATTGAGCGGGTCTGGGTTGACCAAATAGCTGGCACCCGCCGGGCTGTCGACCGTGATGCGATCCCACTGCAGCTTCAAAGCCATATTGGCCATGAAGTCCCACCGCAGGCCAATGGAACTGCTGTGCTGGGCGTTCGTGGAGTTGGCCGCAAAGCTGCTCATCCCGGCGTTGATGGCGGGGCTGTGAAAGCCGGTGATCACGGGGGCGGGGGCGGTCCAACGTTTGGCATAAATGGCATAGGGCATCCAGGCCTTGATGCGCCAGCCGCCGAGCACATAAAAAGCCTGCGCATTGGGCGCGATGGTTGGCCCCGGTTCGTCCCAGTGGATCAGCGTGTATTCGCTTTGAACGAGGTAGTCGCCGGGGTCATAAACAGCGCCCAAGCCGGTGTAGTTCACGCGCTTGTTGAACAAGCTCAGCCTTTGAGCCAGCTCGGGGTTGTCGGCCGCGGCGCGATTGAACAAGGCTTTGGCCCTGGAAACGTCATAGTCGGTCACGCCCCGGTTGTGCACCAGTCGCAGCATCAAGTCCTGGCTCTCGTACATGAGGTCGATCGACAGCAGTCGTCGGAACTGGCCTTTGTCCTCGGCCGCGCTGCGGTCGTTGGAGGGGCCGGCAAATGTGGCTGCGCCATAGCCAACTTGCGCCGTCAGGCTGCCATCTGCAAAAGCATGGCGATGGCGAACTTGCAGCATGTCGGAGTGGCTGACCATGGACTGCAGATTGACCTCCACCGGCGCGCGCAGAAACGGATTGGCGTAGCCGATCAGCCGGTAATCTGAGGCCAGAAAGTAAGGGTGCGGGCTGCGCCCAATGCGCAGCGAGTTGTTGCGATCGAAGTTGTATTGCAGATTCAGGATCTGCACCGAAGGCATGTAGTTGTTGCGATTGTTGTGGCGCGTCATCAACTGCGCCACTGCTTCCAATTGGTCTGAAAAACCGTAGTTGGCTTGCACCGCCAAACGGCTGTCGGGTTTGCTGCTGAGCTTGGCGCTGCGGCCAGCGCCATTGGGCGCGTCGGCGAAACTGCCTTTGAAGTCGGCCTGATCGCTGTCCATATAGCTCAAGCCCAAGGTGCCGAAGCCGCTCAGCTTCAAACCTTGCTGCACTTGGCCCTGCGCAGCCATGCTGGCGCCAAGCAAGGCCAGGGCGCAAGCGCAGGCACGCAAGCAGCTTCGCCCCGAGGTGGATTCAACCCTGTTCGCTGGGCTCATGATGGCGTTGGCTCATCCTTTAGCGGGGCCTGCAAAGGCAGGTCGATGATGGCGATTGTGCCCCGTCCGGGCTCGCTCTTGAGCTCAATTTTTCCGCCCAGCAGGCCCGTCACCAAGCTGTAGACGATGTGCAGGCCCAGCCCGGAGCCACCTTGCCCAAGTTTGGTGGTGAAGAAGGGATCAAAGACACGCGGCAAATGCTCGGCCGCAATGCCTGAGCCATTGTCTTCAACGAACAAGCGCAGTCGCTCGGCGTCCAAGCGCTCGGCGCGCAGTAAGACATGGGCGTCGGCTGAGGGGCTCTCAAAGCCATGGCTCATGGCGTTGTTGATCAGGTTCATCAAGACCTGACCCAAAGGCCCGGGATAGCTGTCGAGCTTGAATTCGGGGTCGATCTCGTTGAGCAGGGCGACCTTGGCCTTGCGCAGGCTGGGCTGCAGCGTCAACGCGATCTCCAAGGCCAACTCTTGGAGTTTGAAGACCCGCCGCTGATAACTCGATTGATCGACGGCCACTTGCTTGAAGCTGCGGACCAATTCTGCGGCGCGGTTCAGGCTGCGCAACAACATCTCGGCAGCTTGCTGAGAGTCCGCCATGAAGGACTCCAGCGTGGAGCGGCGCAGGCCCTGCGCGACGGAAGCGCTGAAGTCGCGTTGCTGGTCCAGCAAGGTGCTGGCCATCATGACGGCGTTGCCGATGGGGGTGTTGAGCTCGTGGGCCACGCCGGCCACCAGTGCCCCCAGGCTCGCCAGCTTCTCGGAGCGTACCAACTCCTGTTGCGTCTGCTTCAAACTCTCCAACGCCATGGCCAGCTCCTGGGTACGGGCCAGCACGCGGCTTTCCAGGCTGGCATTGAGTTGCTGCATCTGCGTCTGGCTGCGCTTGCGCTCGATGATGTCCCGCACGATGGCCCAGTAGCCGACCGGCTGGGCTTGCTCATCAGTCTCCAGATAGGTGCGCACCTCCACCGGCAGGGTGTGGCCATCGAAATGGATGAGCTCTTTTTCATAGACCTTGGAGTAGCCGTCCAGTTTGACTTGGTACTTGAGGATGTCGCGCTCCATTTGCCGCCAAGCCGGCGGGGTCAAGTCTTCGTGGTGCAGGCCCAGCAACTCGCTCTCGGTATAGCCCAGCATGCGCTGCAAGGCCGCGTTGCTGTCGGTCAGGCGGCCCTGCAAATCAAAAGCCACGAAACCGTCGATCATGCTGCTGTGCAAGCGCCGGTAGCGGGCTTCGCTGGCCTGCAGGGCCAACAGGGCGGCCCGGCTTGCGCTGATGTCTTGCTGCACCGTGACCAGCAGCAGCTTGCTGCCCACCCGGACCAAGCGGGCCGAGACTCTGCACAGCAGCTTGGCCCCGTCGCCGCGCCGATACTCGATCTCCAAACCCGCCACTGCCGCTGTTTGCTGCACGGCTTGCAGCAGCTCTGTGCGCTGCAGGGGGTCAATCCAAAGACCCGGTTCGACGTGGGTACGGCCCACCACGGCCTCCAGCGCGTAGCCAAACTGCTGCAGCCAGGCTTCATTGGCGGTCACGATGGCGTAGTCGGCCTCGGCGTCCGAGATCAGCACCGCGACCGGGGTGGCCGCCAGCAGCGCCTGCAACTGGCTCTCGCTGTCGCGCAAGACCTGCTCGGCGGCCAAACGATCGGTCAAATCCAGATAAGTGCTCAGGATCAGCTGGTTGCCCTGATTGACGATGTAGCGCCCCGACACTTCGCAGTGCCGGATCTGGCCGTCTGCTCGGCGCAGCGCCACCTGCAGCCCGGTGATCTCCCCTTCGGCCTGCAGGCGGGAGACAAAATCATGTCGTGCCTTGGGGTCGACCCACAGGCCAAAGGCGGCGCCACCGTGGCCTTCGGCCTGCTCTGGGGTATAGCCAAAGCAGCGATACCAAGCCTCGTTCCAATGCGACAGACTCAAGCCCTCGGTGATGGGCGAATACGCCATGGGCACCGGCGCAAACTGAAAAATCGCCATAAAGCTCAGTTCGCTTTGGCGCAGCAACTCCTCCGCACGCTTGAGTTCCGAGATGTCGGAGATCACTGACAGTGCGACCGGCTCTGAGTCGAGGGTGATCAAGCGGCTGCTGAGCATGCCCCAGTAGACGTCCTTGGAGTCGGGGCGCGCCAATTGCACCGTCAAGCCATCGATGCGGCCGGTGCTCAAGAGCTGCTCGGCCTGCGCCTCGCGCAACTGCTGTTCCTCGGCATTGTTGGCGGGGCGCCGGTGGCTGCCAATCAACTCAAGCCGGCTTCGGCCCAGCGCATGTTCGGCCGCCGGGTTGAGGTCGATGATCTTGTCGTCACCGAGGCGGCTCAAGGTGATGGGGTGCGGAAAGGCTTGAAACACCAAGCGAAAGCGCTGCTCGGCGGCGGCCAGGCTCTCCGCCATGCGGTTGAACGAGGCGGCCACTGCGGCAACCTCGTCATCGCCCAAGACCTCAGCGCGGGCGGCCTGATCGCCCGACTGCAGCCGGATCTGCGCCTCGCTGAGCCGGTTCAAGGGATGCATCAACCAGCGGTACAGCAAGAGGCTGCCAGCGAAGCCTGCCGCCAATGAGACGGCCAGCAACAACAGGGCTTGATGGCGCAGCGCATCGGCTGCGGCGCTCAAGTCGCGCTCGGCCTGACTGAGCACCAAGCGCCAATCGGTTTGACCAATCGTGCTTTGCCAAACCCGCACCCATCGCTGCTGGCGCTGCAAGCTCAATTTCGCCGGAATTGAAGCCTGGCCGTTCATGGCCTGGGCCAAGGCCTGCTGCTCCTCAGGGATTTCGCTCCATCGCCCGGCCAAAGGCTGGCCCTGCGCATCCAGAATCAAGGCCTGTGCATCACTGGGGGCGGCCGACTCGTTGGCGGGGGCCAACACCTGCCGCAATGAAAAAGCGGCGGCCAGCACACCCAAGGTTTCGCCTTTGGCGCTGTTCAAAGGCAGAAGGTGCAAGAGCATGGGCTCGCCCAACGCTGTGCTGATCATCAGGCGGCGTTCACGGGATTGGGCCGAGTCTGCCGGCAGTGACAGGCCCAAGCGTGTTGATGCCTCTCGGCCAGCGGCGAACAATTGCCCCTGTGTGTCCAGCAAGGCCAAGGCTTTGACATCGCTGATGTGGGCCTGCCAGCGCGCCAGGATGGCGCCTGCCTTGCCCCTGGCTGGGGTCGAGCCGAGCGCTGCCATGCGGTCTTGGAGCTCGGCGCTGTCGGCCAGCAATTGCAGCAAGGCCGCTTGCTCAATCAGGCGGCGCGACAGCTCAAAGGCCCGAACATCGACCAAAGCCTGGGCTTGCAACTCGCTGGCTTGCGCCTCCTCGGCCGCTTTGCGGCTCAGCAGGCCCAGACCCAAAGCACCGCCCAAAAGTACCGGTCCAATCACGACCGTTAGCATTTTGGGCAGCAGCTTCATCCAAAACCCTCAATCCATGAGCCTTATTGGGGAAGGACTCTAACAGTCGGCTTTGTGCTTGGGCGCTGAAAAGTGGCGGAGTTTCCCTGGGGTCTTAAAAGCCAGCGCCGGCCTGCGCCAAATAGCTTTGCTCTTCGGGCGTGGAGACCCGGCCAAGAATTGCGTTGCGGTGGGGGTAGCGACCAAAGCGCAGAATCAGTTTGCGATGCTTGTGGGCGTAGTCCAATGCGCCGCTCAGACGCGAATCCAGCGCTGCCAGTTTGCTGAACTCTTGCACCGAGCGATCTTGCAGGACACGGTCTTCGGCATGCTCCAGAGGCATCAGGGCAAACCAGCGTTGCAGCGCGGAGAGGGTCAGGTCTTGCCCTTGGTGGAGCAGATACAGGCTGTCTTGCAAAGCCAGTGCGTCTCCGGCGAAGGCACGGGCCTGGCCGCGATAGATGTTGCGGGTGAATTGGTCGAGCAAAAGGATGCGGGCCAGCCGCCCCAAAGGGTGCGGGCACCAGTCTTGCAAGCCGCCCGCCAAGGCCTCTTCCACCCAAGGGCCAAAGCGGGCTTGGATGTCGGCGTCGGTGCTTTCGCGCTTGGTGAACCAGAGCGCGCGGATTTGCCCATATTCGCTGCTGCCGACGGCGCCGAACCAGTAGTTCAACACTGTTTGAATGGCCGCTTGGAGGGTCAGGACTTGCCATTGCGGATGGCGCTTCAAATAGCTGGCCACATAGCTGCAGGCTGGGATAACTTGCTTTTCTTGCGCCGCCGCCCAGTTCAGCGCATGGGCCACCAACTGAGCCGCCAGCCCTCGGCCTTGCAAAGCAGGGGCCACGCCGGTGTGGGTGAACACCAGGGCCTGATCGTGCAGCCGATAGTCCAGCTCCATATCATGGCCGTCAAGCTGGGCGCTGAAACGGCCTCGGCGGCTGTCGTGATGGATGTTCAGGGTGTCAGTCATCGGCCGGTCCAGGATCTGGAAGTGAAAAGGCTCAAAGCTGCGGGACCTTCAAGGCCACGGGTGTGATCTCTAAAGAATCGGCGCTGCTCGAAACGTAGATGCCGCCATCTTGCACCGTGATTTGCAATTGCATGCTGCGCTCGGCGAATTTCGACAAGGCTTGCGACTGCTCATGTGGGATTTGCCAAACTGCCAGCCGCGGTGCACGCACCAGCTTGCCTTCGATGCCTGCCCACCAGATCGCGCTGCTGTAGCTGTAGGTGTAGACGCTGACGCGTTCGGCACGGCCGTGGGCCTTCAGCAAGCGGCGATCGTCCGGTTGGCCCAGGTCAATCCAGTGCACGATCTCTCCGGTCAGGTCACGCTGCCACAACTCCGGCTCCTCCACATCGGCCAAGCCCTTGCTCAGCTCCAGCTTGCCGCGCAACTCATCGGCGGGCACGTTCAGCGCAAAGGCCAGGATGCGGATCATCATGCGCTCATCGGTCTCCGAGGGCTGACGGGCGATGGTGAGGTTGTGCTCGCCGTAGACATTGCGGTCCATGTCAGCGATTTGCAACTGGGCTTTGTGAATGGTGGCTTTGATGGCCATAGGGGCTGAACTTTGGTGGATGCGAGCCGGGCATTATCGAACGCGATTCCCTGCCACGCCGGGGAAGGCCCTGAGCAAGGCGCTCGGCGGACATGGCATGATTCGGGGATGGCGCCGCATTGGGGCGCTTTTTCTTAGATGCCGGGCCAGTCAATTAAAAGGTCGCGGGTGTTGTCGGCGCCACCGTTGGGGGCGCTATCTGCATGAAAGAAAGCCAGAGTTTTGCCATGAAACATCTCCTCGTCTCCCTGCTTGCTGCCGCGCTGCTGCCGGCGTTTGCGCAGTCCACCGTCAACCCCAATGCCAAGGTGGACCCGAAGAACAACAAGGTCAGCAAGCCGGTTGTGGACAAGCCCAAGCAAAAGCTGATGACGCGCGATGAGTTGCGCAATTGCATGAACGCCAATGAGGCCAACCGCGTCGAAGGCGAGGCCATCAAGGCTGCTCAAGCCGCTCAAACCAAAGAACGCGCCGAATTGCTGGCCGAGAAAGACGAACTGAGCAAGCAGGGCGATGCCTTGACCACGCGCACCAATGAGTTGCTGGCCGAGCGCGCCGCGCTGCTCAAGCTCAACGAAGAGCTGAAGGTGTCTTTGCCCAAGGCCAAGAAGGAAGAGGCCGAAGCCTTGAAGAAGGACTACGACGCCAAGGCCGAGGCCCACGGTGCTCGCATCGACGCCCTGAACGCTGACAAGGTCAAGTACAAGGCGCTGTCGCCCGCTTTTGATGCCAAGGCCGAAGCGCACAACCAGGCCAACAAGGCCCTGGAAGCGCGCGCCGAAGCCTATTTGGACAAGCTCGACGAATGGAAGGCCGAGTGCAGCAACAAGCCTTACGACGAAGCTGACGAAATCGCCATCAAGAAAGAAAAGGCCGCGGCCGCCAAATAAGCTGCCCGCAGGGCTTGAGGACGCTGACGCAGGCTGCACGCACCGGATGCGCGGCCTTCCGTCAATGAGTTCAGCCCTGCACCGTGAGCCAAGGCGCCATCCTGACCCGGAGGCGCCTTTTTTGTTTCAGGCCTGACCCACAAGGCCTGCCCGGAGACACCGACCATGAACAGCCCCACGCCCCTGAGTTCGACCCGCCCCGCCGCAGACAACCCGCTGCTGCAGCCCTGGACCGGCCCTTACGGTCTGCCCCCATTTGCCCAAATCCAGGCCAGCCAATTCGCTCCAGCTTTTGCAGTAGCCTTGGCCGAACATGCGGCCGAGCTGGATGCCATTGCGAACCAAGCGGCTGCGCCGGATTTCGAGAACACCTTGGCGGCGTTCGATCGCAGCGGTCAAGGCCTGGGCCGCATCGAGACCGTGTTTTACGCCCTGGCCGCTTCGGCCACCTCGCCCGAGATGCAAGCGGTGCAGCGCGCCATGGCGGCGCCTTTGGCGGCGCACAACAACCGCATCTATATGCATCAAGCGCTGTTCAAACGTGTGGACGCGCTGTACCAAGAGCGCCAGTCCTTGGGCCTGAGTGCCGAGCAGCTGCGCTTGTTGGAGCGCGTGCATTTGGACTTTGTGCGCGCGGGTGCCAAGCTGGATGCCGTGGCTCAGGCGCGTTATGCCCAGGTGATGGAGCGACTGGCCGAGCTCAACACCCAGTTTGCGCAAAACGTGTTGGGGGACGAATGCAATTACCGGCTGGTCTTGTCGACTGAAGCCGACCTGGCCGGTCTGCCTGATTTCGTGCGAGCCAGTGCGGCCCAGGCGGCGCTTGAGCGCGGTCTGCCCGGTCAGCATGTGATCACGCTGTCGCGCTCTCATATCGTGTCCTTCTTGACCTTCAGCGAGCGTCGTGATCTGCGCGAGCAGGCCTGGCGCGCCTGGGTTGGGCGTGGCGAGGCCGCGGGTGAGACGGACAACCGGACCATCGCCCAGGAGATCCTCAGCTTGCGCAATGAGCAAGCGCGCTTGCACGGTTACAGCTGCTTTGCCGATTACGCTTTGGCCGACACCATGGCCGGCAGCCGCGCGGCGGTGGCCGGCCTTTTGGACAAGGTCTGGCAGCCGGCTTTGGTTGCCGCCGAGCAAGAGCGCGCCGCGTTGCAGGCCATGATGCTGTCCATGGGCCACGCGTTTGCGCTGGAGGCTTGGGATTGGCGCTTTTATGCCGAAAAGGTACGCAAAGCCCGTTATGACCTGGAAGAGGCTGAGGTCAAACCTTACTTCCCCTTGGATGCGATGGTGGCAGCGGCCTTCGATTGCGCGGGGCGCTTGTTTGGCCTGCGCTTTGAATACAAGGCCGAAGTGGCGGGCTATCACCCGGATGTGAAGGTCTATGAGGTGAAGGATGCCGACGGCTCCTTGCGTGGCATCTTCATGCAAGACAACTTTGCCCGCAGCAGCAAGCGCAGCGGCGCTTGGATGAATGCCTTGCGTTGGCAGGCGCGCAATGGCCGCGAAGGCATGGATCGTGTGCCCATCATTCAAAACAACAACAACTTCGCCAAGGGTGCGCCCGGTGAGCCCACGCTCTTGAGCTTTGACGATGCGCGCACCTTGTTCCATGAGTTCGGTCATGGCCTGCATGGACTGTTGTCCGAGGTGCATTACGAGCGCCTGTCGGGCACCCAGGTCTTGCGCGACTTTGTCGAGTTGCCCTCGCAGATTTTTGAGCACTGGATGAGTGAGCCCGAGGTCTTGAAAAAGCATGCCCGTCACTACCGCACGGGCGAGGTCATTCCCGACACCTTGTTGGCCAAGCTCAAGGCCGCCGAGATGTTCAACCAAGGCTATGAGACGGTGCGCTACACCGCCAGTGCCCTGGTGGACTTGGCCGCGCACTCTCTCCCCGATGCGCAAGGCCCGGACGTGGTGGACTTTGAAGCCAAGACCATGGCTGCCTACGGACTGCCGGCGGCGATCGGCATGAACCATCGCATGACGCATTTCCAGCACCTGTTCTCGGGCTCCAGCTATGCCTCGGGCTATTACGTGTATATGTGGGCCGAGGTCTTGGACTGCGATGGCTTTGACGCCTTTGTCGAGGCGGGCAGCGCTTTTGATCCGCAAGTGGCGGCGCGCTTGCGCGAGTGCATTTTGTCCACCGGCAATAGCCGCGAACCCGGGGCGGCGTTCCGAGCCTTCCGCGGCCGCGATGCCGTGGTCGAGCCCATGCTCAAAAGCCGCGGTCTGTTGACCGTATAAGACAACAAGGCCCGGTATGACCGGGCCTTGTTGCGAGTGCTTGGCCTTGGCTCAGAAGAGGACGAGGGCCGGCAGGGCAGGGGCGGGCCGCCCCTTTTTTTTGTTCAGTCCGCAGCTTTGGGCTTGCGGCGGTAGCTGGCGGCAGCCAAGCCCAAAGCGACGAGGGCCAAGCTGGCAGGCTCGGGCACATCGTTGCGCGGCGTGCCGCCCCCAGAACCGCCGGAGCCACCGGTGCCGCCACCGCCATCGCCGCCGCCGTTGCCTGGCTGTGTCACGCCGATGGCACCGGTCGCGCCTGCGCAACCTTGCAGGGTGCTGCTGGGGGTGCAGATCACATCCGAGGCAAAGTAGGCCGTGGTGTTTGGGGCGAAAAAGCCGAAGTCGGTGTACTCGGCATTGAGCACGGTGAAGGTCAGGGGGTCCAGCATTTGGCCTGGAGCGCCATTCGCGCAACCCGCCCCAGTGCAATCCAGCATCAGGCTGAAGCCAGTGCCGAACGGTTGGTTGGACCCAGGAGCGGCCACCGTGACATTGCTGTTGGCGACCCCATTGAACAAGATGTTGCTGATGTCGGAGGTGCTCACTCCCAGCGCATTGAAGGAGAAGATCGAGTGCGGCCCGCCGGTGTTGACGAAGTTCAAGTCGGCACGCAAAGCCACCGAGACCGTGATGTCGGTGCCAATGTCATTGAGGGTGACGGTGCCATAGGGCCCGGCCCCGAAAGCGCCAACATCCGTGGCGGTGAAGGAGTAAACCACCGGGCTGGCCCAAGCGGCGCCCGAGGCGCTCAACAAGAGCCCGGCCGCGCACAGCGAGCCCAAGGCCGTTCGAATGCTTGATTTCATACTGGCTCCAGTCTTTCTGAGTTGGAGGTTCTGTGACCTCCCGTGCTTGCTGACAACGCAATCGAATTGGCCTGCCGAGGAGGCGGGTGAGGGCCAACTGTCATGCTCCCTACGACGACTTCCTGCTGAAAAAAGAGAAACCCACTATTTGCTGACCGTGACCGAGGTGGTGCTTTTGTTGCCCGCCGCATCCTGGGCAATGGCTTGAATGGTGTAAGTGCCGCTGGCCGCTTTGCGGGTGTTCCAGCTGTAACTGAGCGTGCCGCCGCTGCCGCTGGCGACCTGCGCGCCATTGATCAACAGGGTTTGCTTGATGCCGGCGGCCCCCGAGTCATCGCTGGCGCTGCAAGAGATGCTGACCGTGCCCGAAACGACACTGCCGTTTTTCGGGTTGTTGATGCTCAGGCTGGGGGGCGTGGTGTCGGGGGGCAGGTTGTTGGCCACATTGACACTCACGCTCGGCGACGCGGCTGAATTGCCGGCCGCATCGAAGGCATAGGCCACCAGGGTGTTCATGCCATTGCTGTTCTTGCTGGAGTCCCAAACAAAGCCAAAGGGTGCCGCCGTGTCGGTGGCCACGGTCACACCATTGACTCTGAGCTCCACCTTGCTGACGCCGACGTTGTCGCTTGCATTGACGTCCACCGACACCAATCCGCTGACGCTGCTATTGGCCAGTGGCGCACTGATGGCAGCACTTGGGGCTTGGGTGTCGGCCACCGTGGCGCTCAGGCTGGCTTGCACCGCGGCCGCAGCGTTCACTCGGCCATAGCCGTAAAGGCTGTCGCGCCCCACTGCGCCCAGATCCACAGCGCTGGAGTACAGCAGGCTTTCCACTTGGCTGCTGCCCAGGGTCGGGCGCGCCGCCATCATCAGGCCGACCACGCCCGCAACCACGGGGCTGGCCAGCGAGGTGCCCCACCAGGCCTGATACCCACCGCCGAGGACGGTGGTCCAGATGTCCTGGCCCGGCGCGGCAATGCTGACGGCGCTGCCATAGCTGGACCAGGAGGTCTTGACGTCGTTGCTGTCGGTGGCCGAGACGACGACCATCGTGCTGGTCGGTGCAATGCCCTCGTCAACCCCGTTGTTGCCTGCCGCGACCACCACCAAGCCGCCCTTGCTCTTCATGTACTGCGCGGCGTTTTGGACGCTTGCGCTGCCCGCCGCGGCATAGCTGACATTGGCCACGCGGGCGCCGTTGTCGGCGGCCCAGTTCAAGCCCTGGGCAATGGTGCTGAAGTAGGCATAGGCGTTGGCGTCGGCAATGCGCACCGGCATGATGCGGGCTTGGCCGGCAACCGCGGCCACGCCGGTCCCGTTGTTCAAGCTGGCGGCTGCAGCACCCGCCACCGCCGTGCCATGGCCATGAACATCGCTGGTGTTGGCATTGCCGTCGACGAAGTTCCAACCCGCCACCATGCGGGCACTGAGGTCTGGGTGGCTGCCGTCAACACCGGTGTCCAAGATGGCAATGGTCACGCCCGCCCCTTGGCTGCTGTCCCAGGCGCTGCTGCTGCCAATTTTTCCCAAATGCCATTGGCTTCCGGCATAGGGGTCATTGGCGGTGAACGAGGCCGGCAGTCGCCGGTCCAGTTCGGCAAATTTCAATTGAGGATGGCGGGCCAACAGCGCCGCGACGGCTTGCTCCGATCCTGCGGGCAGGCTCACGAGATGAAGATCGCTGCGCCCAATGCGCTTGGCGCGACCTCCATGTGGGGCCAGCAATTTGCTCATCTGCGCATCATTGACGCCCGCACGGGCCCCGACCAACAAACGCCCGGGTGCATGAACCATGGGGGCCGGAGCGGCGGCGGTGGGCTCGGCCTTGAGGGCGGCCTCGGGGTCCAGCAAGGCCAGGGCGGGGTCGTTTGGAGCCAGAGCGGTGCGCTTGGTGCGCGCCAGATGGTGGCCGTTGATGGTCACCAGCACGCAATAGCTGGCCTCGCAATAGCTGAGTGCCAACTCTTCATCGCGATCTGACCACTGGGCGCGATTCGGCTCGGTACAGCGATTGTCGGCGCCCGCTTGTAGGCCTTGGAGTTGCCCCTCATAGCTTTGCTGGCCGACGATGCTGTCGCGCCGGATCGAGACGACTTCGTCGAAACGGTGCGCGTTGATGCGCTCTTTGAGCCGCTCCCGCAAGGCCTGCGGCATGTCTTGAAACCGATCCAGCACCGGCGCGAGTTGCCCTTCAAAGGGCTGCTGGTGGCTGGGCTGCCAAATGCATGAGCCCACCGGGCTTGCAGAGCTGCTGAGACTGGCTGCCAGCGCAATTGCCGTCAAAACCATGAGGACCATCCAATTCAGTTCAAGTCGCCGTAACTCTTGACCCGAGTTTTCGACGCTCGCTCCCTGAATTTGGGACCAGTATCAGCCGCCCGGGTGGCTTTTGCCTAGCTCCCCAAGCCCCCGCAAGTGAGGGGGACTTGTGATTTTCTTTGACGCCTGCATCGGCGTGGTCAGAACCGGCTTGTGCGGCTCAAAGGGCGAAGAAAGTGTCCAGCCCCTGCAGAAAACTCTTGAAGTCAATGGGTTTGGTCCAATAGGCCAAAAAGCCGGCCGCAATCGCGCGGCGCATATCGCCATCCATGGCATTGGCCGACAAGGCAATGCAGGGGATGTGGGCCGTGAGTGGATCCGCGCGCAACTGTTGCAACACTTGATAGCCGTCGAAATCGGGCAATTGCATGTCCAGCAAAATCAGCTCGGGTTGCAGCTCGCGCGCGCATTGCAAACCCCGGCGGCCGTCTTCGGCGCAGCTCAAGCTCAGCTGTGGGCGGCTGGCCACCAGTTCTTCCACCACCAATGTGTTGACCGCGTTATCTTCGATATAAAGCATGCGTCCCCGGCAGGATGCTGGGGCGAGGCTGGGGGCTGGGGCCAAAGACGCAGCGCAGGGCAATTCAGAAAAAGTGGTGGGCGCAGACATGGCGGCAGTCTAAGCCGCCCAGGGAGGGCTTTCCTCAGGTCGGCCCGCACCTTGTGGGTTGCAGGCTTCGGTATTTGCCCGGCTTGACTTTCGAAGGTCTGGCCCCAATTGGGTTTCTTAGGCCAATTCGGGCGGGACCTCAAACCCCATGTTTTTGGAGTGTGCATGAGTGAGATGCGGAATGAAGCGGCCCGGCCCTATGCCTTGGTCACAGGGGCGGGCTCCGGCGTGGGGCGTGCTGCCGCACAGGCGCTGTTGAAAGCAGGCTACTGTGTTGCTTTGGTGGGGCGACGTGAGCAAGCGCTAGAAGCTACGGCGGCAGCTTCGGCGGCCCCCGAGAATGCCCGGGTCTGGCCTGCCGATGTGAGCCGCGCCAGCGACGTGAGCGCCCTGTTCGAGCGCGTGCGCGCGGAGTTTGGTCGGCTCGATTTGCTCTTCAACAATGCCGGCATCGGCGCACCGGCCCTGCCCATCGATGAACTGAGTGTGGAGCAGTGGCAGGCGGTGGTCGATGTTAATCTCAGTGGCAGCTTTTTGTGCGCCCAGGCGGCGTTCAAGTTGATGAAAAACCAAAGCCCCCGTGGGGGGCGCATCATCAACAATGGCTCGATCTCGGCGCATGCGCCGCGCCCCAATTCGGCGCCTTACACCGCCACCAAGCATGCCATCACTGGCCTGACCAAGGCCTTGGCCCTGGATGGGCGCGCCTTTGATATTGCCTGCGGGCAGTTGGATTTGGGCAATGCTTTGACCGAGATGGCCTTGCCGATGACGCGCGGGGTGCCGCAGGCCAATGGCAGCATTGCGGCTGAGGCGACAATGGATGTGGAGCACGCGGCCAGTGCCTTGCTCTATATGGCCAGCCTGCCTTTGTCGGCCAATGTGCAGTTCATGACGGTGATGGCGACCAAAATGCCTTTTGTGGGCCGGGGTTGAGGCTTTGCCTCGGCAGCGCGCTTGGTTTGAGACTGCAGGAAAGGACTTGTTTTGCTGTCTGCTTTGTTAACTTTGATCGCCCGAGTGTTCTTCACCGTGGCCACGGTGGTGTTGGTGCTCGCCCTGATGGCGCTGGCCTTGCTGACCATGCTGGGCTTGCTGGTTTGGAGCCTGCTGCGTGGCCGCCGTCCGGTCTTGGACACCTCGGGGTTCGCACGTGCGCGCAATTTCCGCGCCGGGCGTGGTGCAGCCCCTGCGTCGGGACGGCCGGTGCGGCCGACCGGCGAAATCATCGACGTGGAAGCCCGCGAGGTCAGCGGTGTAGCCATCCGGCGCGATTGAATCAAGCTGCGCGGGCGTGAACCTGCGCCTGTGCCTGCGCCGGCTTCGGGCTACCAGCGTTTGCTGCTGAGCTCAGCCAGGATCTCGCCATAGATGCGATAGCGACCGGCACTGATGGCGCCGGCTTCCACCGCTTCGCGCACCCCGCAGCCGGGCTCGTGCTGAT
This sequence comes from uncultured Burkholderiales bacterium, assembly GCA_945952065.1. Classification (GTDB taxonomy): domain Bacteria; phylum Pseudomonadota; class Gammaproteobacteria; order Burkholderiales; family Burkholderiaceae_C; genus Paucibacter_A. The sequence goes on from CAMFGY010000003.1 coordinate 271,079, forward strand.
GGGTGCAGTTGTAGAAGCGGCAGTGGTCGGCATGGGCGCGCAGATCCGGCATCAAAAGCGGCAGCTGCGCCGGCTCGATCTGCTTAAGGCCAAACTCTTGAAAGCCGGGCGAGTCGATCAAGGCACTCTGGCGCTCGGCATCCACCCAATACCACTGCGTGGTTGTGGTGGTGTGGCGGCCCGAATTCAGCGCCACAGAAATATCGCCCACCTGGGCTTTGGCATCGGGGATCAGCAAATTGATCAAGGTGCTTTTGCCAGTGCCACTGGGCCCCAAGACAAAGCTGCGCTTGCCGTTCAACCAGGGCGTTAGCAAGGCGCGTGAGCCTTCGGGGTCGGCCTTCAGGGCCAGCTCCATCACCCGCAGCCCCATGGCGCGGTAGGGGGCCAGCCGTTCACGTGCGGCCTCGGTGCCGGGCAGATCGGTCTTGTTCAGGGCGATGGTGGTTTCTATGCCCGCGGCCTCAGCGGCGATCAGCGCCCGGCACAGCTGGCTTTCGCTGAACACCGGTTCCACCGCGACCAGGATCAGGAGCTGATCGAGATTGGCGGCAAAGCTCTTGGTCTTCCACTCATCTTGGCGAAACAGCAGATTGCGGCGCGGCTCCACGGCCTCGATCACGCCCTCGTCACTGCTGGCCGGCGCCCAGCGCACCTCGTCGCCCACCACGCAATCGCTTTTTTTGCCACGCGGATGGCAGACCCGACGCTGCCCATCGCTGTCTTCGACGATGTAGTGGCGGCCATGACCGCGCACCACCAAACCCAGGTCCAACTCAGCAAAGCGGCTCATGCGCGAGCGCCCATCGCGGGCGGCTGGGCTTGCGCCATGATGGCGCCGAGGCGTTCGCTGGCCGGCGGGTGCGAGTAGTAAAAGCGCGCGTATACCGGGTCCGGCGTCAAGGTGCCGGCATTGTCCTCATGCAGCTTGAGCAGGGCCGCCGCCAGATCGGCACCGCTGGCATGGGTGCAAGCATAGGCGTCGGCCTGGAACTCATCGCGCCGCGACATCCAACTGCCCAACGGGGTGAAGAAAAAGCCGAACACCGGCAGCACCAGCATGAACAGCAGCAGGGCCAGGGCGTCGTTCGGCGCGGCCAAATTCGGCTGCACTGCAAAGGCAAGATAAAAGCCCGGCTGCGCCGACAGCCAGCCCAGGAGCGCAAAGCCCGCCAAGCTCAGAGCAAACAGGCTGAGCATGCGCTTGAGCACATGCTTGTGCTTGAAATGCCCGAGTTCATGGGCCAGCACCGCCTCCACCTCGGGGCCGTTCAGACGGGCCAGCAAGGTGTCGAAAAACACCACCCGCTTGGCTGGGCCAAAACCGGTGAAGTAGGCATTGCCATGGGCCGAGCGTCGGCTGCCATCCATCACGAACAAGCCCTTGGCGGCAAAGCCGCAGCGCGCCATCAGGCCCTCAACGCGGTTTCTCAAAGCCTCATCGGGCAGGGGCTCGAATTTGTTGAACAGTGGCGCAATCACGGTGGGGTAGAGCACCAGAATCAAGAGATTGAAGCCCATCCAAGTGCCCCAGGCCCACAGCCACCAAAAGCGCCCCGCGGCCCCCATCAGCCACAAAATCAAAGCTGCAATTGGCAGGCCGATCAGCAGGCCGACGACAGCGCCCTTCAAGGCGTCGTTCAGATAGAGCTTCCAGGTCAGGCGGTTGAAACCAAAGCGCTGCTCGATGCTGAAGGTGTTGTAGAGCTCCCAAGGCAGATCCAGCAGCGAGCCGATCAGCACAAAGGCGACCAAGAGGCTGAGTTGATAGGCCATGGGCCCGAAGCGCTGGGCGGTAGCTTCATAGATCCAGCCGTTCAGCAGGTCCAGGCCGCCCAACAGGGTCCAGCCCAGCAGCACCGCGCTGCTGAAGGCCAGATTCAACAGGCCAAAGCGGCTGCGCACCACGGTGTAGTCGGCCGCTTTTTGATGGGCATCCAGCGGCACCGTGGCGGCGAACGCGGCCGGCACGGCCGCGCGGTGCTGCATGACATGGCGGATTTGCCGGCTGCTGAGCCAGAGCTTGATCAGCAAGCTCAGCAACAAGGCGGCGACAAAGGCCAAACTCAGCACGCCGGGATTCAGCGCAGGCAGAGCCGGCAGGGAGGTGAAAAGGCTTTCGGACATGGGCGAAGTGTAGGGCTGCGACAATGTCACCGAATCTTTTGGATAGAAAGCCTTGTGAATGAACACCGAGACCGCTGCAGCCCCTGTGCTGGCCCTCAATGATCAAAACCTGATTTGGATCGATCTGGAAATGACGGGTCTGTTCCCCGACAAAGACCGCATCATCGAGATCGCCGTGGTGGTGACCGATGCGCAGCTGACGCAGCGTGTTGAGGGCCCGGTGTTTGCGATTCACCAAAGCGATGAAACCCTGGACAAGATGGACGCCTGGAACAAGGGCACGCATGGCAAGAGCGGCTTGATCGACCGCGTCAAGGCCTCGACCGTCAATGAAGACGAGGCCGTGGCCAAGACCATCGAGTTCTTGAAGCAGTATGTGCCGGCGGGCAAGTCGCCGATGTGCGGCAACAGCATTTGCCAAGACCGCCGCTTCCTGGCCAAATACATGCCCAAGCTGGAGTCCTTCTTCCACTATCGCAATCTGGATGTCTCCACGCTGAAGGAATTGGCCAAGCGTTGGAAGCCCGGCATTTTGGATGGCTTCAAGAAGGCGCAGGCGCACACCGCGCTGGCCGACATCAATGAATCCATCGATGAGCTCGCGTATTACCGTGAGCATTTCCTGAGCTTGTGATTTTTCGCTGCCGCTTCCTGTCTTTCTGCAAGAGTGCAGGGTGACGACCCCTCCCGCATCATCCCGCCCGCTTTGGGCTGCTTTTGACTTCCCGCGCCACCCCTTGGCGCGGGATGATGGCGAGCGGGTGCGCGGTGCGTTCTATGGCCCGCCGACGCGCTGGCTGCGCGCCTTTGCGGCGCAGGACCTGGTGGCGGTGATCGACGCTGCCCATCAAGCCAGCCGCGATGGGGCTTGGGTGCTGGGCGGCTTGCGCTATGAGGCCGCCGCGGCCCTGGACCCGGCTTTGCCCGGGCGCCTGCATACGGCCGATGTGGCGGGCCGGCCCGCGTTGGCGGAGTTTGCGGTGTATGAAACGGCGCCCGAGGATTGGCCTGCGCCGGATGCACGGCCCCCGCAGCAAGCAGCACCGTTGTGCAGCCCTTGGCTGGACACGCAAACGCCCGCCGAGGAAGCCTGTCAGATCGAGGCCATCCGCGAGTGGATTCGGGCCGGTGACTGCTATCAGGTCAATTTGACCACCCGCTTGCGCGCGCAGCTGGGCGCACAGCAGGACTTGGCGACGCTGTTCTTGGCTCTGCATCAGGCGCAGCCCGGGGGCTTCTCGCTGTTCTTGCGCGAGGCCGGTGTGGCCAGCGTGTCGCCGGAATTGTTCTTCGACTGGCGGCCCTTGCCGGGCGCGCAAAGCACCTGCTTGTTGGCCGCGCAACCGATGAAAGGCACCACGCCGCGCGGCCGCGATGCCGCTGCCGACGAGGCCGCCCAGGCCTATCTGCGCACCAGCATCAAAGAGCGTGCTGAGAACCTGATGATCGTGGACTTGCTGCGCAATGATTTGAGCCGGGTGGCCACGCTGGGTTCGGTGCGGGTGCCGCGATTGTTTGAGCTCTTGGCCCTGCCCACGGTCTGGCAAATGACCTCCACCGTGACGGCGGTGAGCCGGCCGCGCTTGAAGTTGTCCGAAGCTTTGGCGGCCTTGTTTCCCTGCGGCTCGGTGACCGGCGCGCCCAAGCAGCGCGCCATGCAAATCATCGAAAGCCTGGAGCCCGGGCCGCGCGGCTGGTATTGCGGGGCGCTGGGTCTGATGCAACCCGGGGGCATCGTCACTTTCAATGTGCCAATCCGTACGGTGGAAAGCTTGCCGGCCGGTGAAGTGCAGGGGCAAGCCTCGGCGGGTGTCTTGCAAGCCGGAGTGGGCAGCGCCATCACGCTGGATTCTGTGGCCACGGCCGAGCTGGAGGAGTGGCATGCCAAGACACGCTTTTTGCTGCGGGCGCAGGCGCCGATTGCCGCGCTTGAAACCCTGCGGCTGGAGCGAGGCGTGTTTTGGCGGCAGGCGGGGCATTTGGCGCGTTTGCAGCGCACCGCGCAGCACTTCGGCCTGCCTTTGTCCTTGAGCGAGGTTCGGGCCCAACTGGCGGCCTTGGCGGCAACCCATGCGCAGGGCAGCTGGCGGGTGCGACTGACTTTGTCGGCGCAGGGGGCGGTGGAGACGGCCATCACGGCCTTGCCACAAACACCGGCTACAGTTGCCTTGACACTGGCAGACCGCCCCATGGCCACGCGTGGCCCAGGCGCTGAGTTCCTTTTGCACAAAACCACCCGCCGCGAGGCCTATGAAGCCTTTGCTCAGCGCAAGCCCGCGCAGGTGTTTGATGTGCTGCTGTGGAACGAGGACGGCGAGCTCACCGAATGTACTTTTGGCAATATCGCCATAGAGTTGGAGGGCCAGTGGCTGACGCCACGGCTGGAAGCCGGCTTGTTGCCGGGTGTGTACCGAGAAGAACTGCTGCAGCTCGGGCGATTGCGAGAGGCGCGCTTGCTGCGCGCCGATCTGGCGCGCGCCTCCGGGCTTGCTTTTTTTAACAGTCTGCGCGGCTGGTGTCCTGCCATTTTAGTGCCGGAACCGCCCGAAGCGACAGACGCGAAAGCGTCGCAAGACGCTGATCGCTGATCAACCTGAAACCGAATCCCATGGCCACGAGTCCCAAGAAGGCGCGCCCTAGCGCGCCAGCCAGCCCTGTTGTTGCCGACGAACGCGTCGACGCGACCCAGCAGCCGGCCCCCAAGCGGGCCGCCAAAAAAGCAGCCGCAAAAAAGGTGGTCGCCTCCAACGCGCCCAGTCAAAAGGCCGAGCCGGCGAAGGCATCGGCACCAGCAGCCAAGCCTGCGAAGGCCGCCGCCAAAGCCACGGCAAAGTCCAAGGCTCAGACCGCGCAAACGCCTGCTCCTGCTGTTCCTTCTGCTCCTGCCGCTGCAGAGCCCGAGATCGCAGCTCAAGCCAAGCCCGCTCGCAAGCGCGCCAAAGAGGCCCAGCCTGCCCAGCAAGTGCCGGAACCGGCCGCTGTTGCAACTGCGCTCAAGGGCAGGCCTCAATCAGCCAGCAAGGCCGCCCCTAAGCTTGCCCCCCAACCCGCGGGGCAAGCCGAGGCGCCCAAGCCCAGTCCGGCTCGCAAGCGCAAGTCGTCCACCCAGGCCGAGGTGCGCGACATCTTGAACGGGGTCGAGGCTGCGTCTCTTGCTTCTGCGGAAGCTGAAGTCGTCGAGGCGGCCTCGCCAAGCCCGGCTCCAGCCCCGGTCGTCAAGCCTGCTGCAGCGCTGAAAGAGTCCGGCAAGCAGAGCAACAAGAAGGCCAACAAGCCGCTCAGCAAAAAAGCCAGCGAGGCCAGCGGCAAGGACAGCAAGACGGCCAAGCCCGCTGCTGCGCCCGCCTTGGAGCCAGCCCCCGCCACGGTCGCGTCAAAGAAAGACAGCCGCCCCGCGAAGGCGCCGGCACCCGCTCCGCGCTTTGAAATGCAGGCGCTCGATGCCAGCCGCTGGATGGTGTTTGGGGACTATCAGCTGCGCGCCTTGGACGGCAGTGCGGGCCGCTGGCGCGTGCAAGTGCGCGGCAGCAACCCGGCCGAATGCCGCTGCAATTGCGAAGCATTTTTGTGGGGTGACCGCGGCCTGTGCGAGCACATCGAATTTGCCCTGGGGCATTTGCTGGATGATGCCGAACAACGCGCTTTGTTGGCCCAGGGCTATCAGACCGACTACAGCGAGATTCGGCTGGGCTTTGGTGCACGCCGCCATCTGCGCTGGCGCCCAGGGCGTGCCTGCCCTGAAGCGCTTGGCCAAGCCGCTCAAGCGCTGCTGGACGGACGCGGACGCTTGCAAATCGAGTCGGACCAAGACCTGCCCGCGCTTTTGGCGCTGGCCGCTGAGGCCGGGCATGAGTTGCGGGTCGAACCTGCGGTGTGGGACTTGCTGGCCATCGCCCGCGATGCGCGTCGACGCGTCTTGCGCATCGCTCAAGCTTGCCCCGAGGGGCTGGAAAGCCCGGCGCTGCGCCAGTTGCTGAAGCTGCCTTTGCCGATGTACCAGTTGGAGGCGGCGGTGTTCGCAGCCTGTGCGGGTCGCAGCTTGCTGGCTGATGATTTGGGTCTGGGCCTGTATGCGCCAGCCTATGCGGCGGCGGCTTTGTTGCAGAGTCAATTCGGGCTGGAGCGGGTCTTGGTCCTGTGTGCCGAGTCGGCGCAAACGCGCTGGCTGAATGAGGCCCAAACCCTGTGCAATATGCCGGCGCAAATGATTTGGGGCGATGCCGAAACCCGCCGTCGCCAATGCGCTTGGCGCCCCGAGGGCGGGCCGGAGTTGCGCATTGCGTCTGTGGCCTCCTTGGCGCAAGACCTGCAATTGCTGCAGGGCTATGCCCCCGAGCTGATCATCGTTGACGAAGCGCAGCGCTTGGACGGCGCTAGCCTGGCCTTGTTGCGGCAGTTGGATCAGGGTTTTGTGCTGATGCTCAGCAGCGAATTGCTGGACGAGCAGCCCCAGACCCTGATGCCCTTGGTGGACTTGCTGGACCGCCAGCGCCATGGCGCCTGGGAACGCTTTGTGGAACAGCATGTGCTGCGCGATCCGCAAGGCCAGCTCAGCGGCTTCAAAGCCTTGGAGTCCTTGGACAAGAGCTTGGAGCAAGTTTTGTTCAGCCGCAGCCGGGCGGATTTGTTGCCCACCTTGCCGCTGGCTTTGGTGCAATTGCGCGCTGTGGCCCTGAGTGAGGCGCAGCAGGCCTTGCAAGCGCCCCTGATGGAGGGCTTGCGGCAAAGCGTGGCGCGCTGGCAGCGCAGCGGCTATGTGTCGGATGCCGAGCAACTGGGGCTGCAAGCGCGCTTGCAGGACCTGCGTCGTCTGGCCATCGCGCCGCAGCTTTTGCTCGCTGATGCGGCCGTCGATGCTGCCAGCGAGGCGCCCAAGCTCTCGGCGGCGGTGGCGGTCTGCCGTGAAGTCTTGGGCCGCGCGGTCGACACCTTGGTGGTGTTTTGCCAATGGGACGATGCCTTGCAAGCCCTGGCGGCACGCTTGCAAGCCCAGGGCGTGGCCCATGTGCATCTGCCCGCCGAGGCCCCGCTGGCCCAGCGCCAAGCTTTACTCCGCCAGGCCTTGGCCGGCGCCCAGCCCTTGGTGATTTTGTGCAGCGATGCGGCGGCACGCGGCTTGAGCTTGGGCGGTGAACGCCGCGGCCTGCTCAATTTGGAGCTGGCGTGGAGCGAGGCCTTGTTGGAGCAGCGCTTGAGCTGTGTCCTGCATGCGGACAGCCGGGGCCTGCCGATGATTCAGCTGCTGACCCAAACAGGCTTGGAACAGGCCATGCTGCAAACCCTGGATGCCCATGGGCAAGCGCCTGCGGCGGGGCTGGATGGTGAGCTGGGGCAGACCTTGCTGCAGGGCGAGGCGCTGGATCGCTTCATGCACGTCTTGCTGGATCTGACCCAGGTCTGGGGGACTTGAGTCCCTGCTCGGGGGCTGAGGGATGAGGGGCACCCCCTTTGTGCACGCGTGGAGTGCAGGCCGTTCGCGTGATTTTTGTCACGCCTCGGGCGCTGCGGCGGGCGGGGGTGAAAGATTTAATTCCGTGAAAACCCTAGTGTGCTATAGTCGCGGTCTTGCTTCAGTGGAAGAAGTTCTTTGCTGATGGACGCTGAAGCATTTCGTACGTCTCCTCTGACCTCGTTCAGGCCGCTGCCCAAATTCTCTTGCGCGCAGCGATGCAGCCTCCGCCCTCGGGTGGTGTGCGGCACACCTTCTCAGGTGAAGCGCTGAACATCCTTCGGGTTCGGTCGGCGGCGATGCCGTCGCTATGACTGTTCCCCCGGCGCCGCACCTGGCACCGCCCGGCATGTATTGCCGCACTTCAAGACCCGGTGCACGACGCGAGCTTTCTCCCAGCGACTTGATTGGCTTGATGCGCAGACCTTTTGGGGCGCCTCAAGCGCCTGTGTTCGTCCCTTTTTTCTGCGGGGCGGGGCACAGCTTTGTTGAAAGAAGATATGAGTTTCGAAAATCTAGGCCTGAACGAATCCCTGCTGCGCGCTGTCAAAGACGCCGGTTACGAGAACGCCACCGAAGTGCAATCGCTGGCCATTCCTGCAGGCGTGAAGGGCCTTGACCTGATGGTGTCCTCGCGCACCGGCAGCGGCAAGACCGCCGCCTTCATCCTGCCCGCCCTGCAAAAGGTGCTGGAAGGCCGTGCGGCTGCAGCCGCTGCGGCAGCCGCCGCCGTCGCCGCCGGGGGCGAAGCCCCGCGCCGTGAGCGCGGCAAGGTCTTGGGCCCGCGCGTGCTGGTGCTGTGCCCCACCCGCGAGTTGGCCATGCAAGTGGCCAAGGCTGCGCAAACCTATGGCCGCCATGTGCCCGGCTTGAAGCTGTCCACGGTCTTGGGCGGCATGCCTTACGCCTTGCAGCTCAAGCAGTTGAGCGGCCCCTTGGACATCTTGATCGCCACACCGGGCCGTTTGATGGATCACATCCAGTCGGGCCGTGCGGTGCTGGAAAACGTCGAGCTCTTGGTGCTGGACGAAGCCGACCGCATGTTGGACATGGGCTTCATCGACGACATCAAGTTCATCGCCGAGCGCATCCCCGCGACGCGTCAAACCGTGATGTTCAGCGCCACCTTCGCGGGTCATGTGGGCCGTCTGGCGCAAGACCTTTTGCGTGATCCGCAGCGTGTGGACGTGGCCTCGCACACCGACACCCACGAGAACATCACCCAGCGTTTGCACTGGGCTGACAACAACAACCACAAAGACCAGTTGTTGGAGCATTTGCTGGCCGACAAGGGCCTGGATCAAGCCGTGGTGTTCACCAGCACGCAGCGTGATGCCGACTGGCTGGCCGAGCGCCTGCAAGAAATCGGCCACGCCGTGGCCCCACTGCACGGCGGCATGCCGCAAGGCCGCCGCAACCGCGTGTTGATGGCCCTGCGTCGTCGTGAAGTGCGTGTGTTGGTGGCCACCGATGTTGCGGCGCGCGGCATTGACGTGCCCACCATCACCCACGTCATCAACTATGGTCTGCCCATGAAGGCCGAGGACTATGTGCACCGCATCGGTCGTACCGGTCGTGCAGGCCGTGAAGGCTTGGCCGTGACCTTGGCCACGCGTGACGATGTGTCGATGATTCGCCGCATTCAGCAGTTCACCACCCAAACCATCCCTTCGGCGCAGATCGAAGGCCTGGAGCCCAAGACGCAAGAGCCGCGCATTTTCCCGCCGCGGCCCGCCGGTGCCGGTGGTTTTGAGGATCGCGGCGCTCGTCCTGGCTGGGGCGGCAAGCCTGGCTACGGCGGCAAGAACTTCTTTGGCAACAAGCCTTTCCAGCGCGACGGCGGTCGCCCTTTCCACCGTGATGGCGCTCGTTCCGGCGGTGGTTTCGAGCCGCGTGGCGACTTCCGTCAGGATGCACCTCGCCCGCAGTTCGAGCGTGGCCATGAGCGTCCGCAGTTCGAGCGCGGCTATGAGCGCCCGCAATTCGAGCGTGGCCATGATCGCCCCCAGTTTGACCGCGGCGGTGATCGCGGCGGCGAGCGCAGCTTTGCGCCGCGTGGTGATCGCCCGGCCTTTGCGCCGCGCAATGACCGCCCCGCGTTTGGCGACAGCAAGCCTTCTTTCGGCGGCAAGCCCAGCTTTGGCGGCGACCGTCGCCCGGGCGGCAGCTTTGAGTCGCGCGGCCCTGGCGGCCCCAAGCGCAACGGCCCCCCTTCGGGCACCCGTCGCAGCGGTTTCGGTCGCTGATCCAGCTTTGTTGTGCTTCGGCCTGATGTGAACTCAGGCCGGCTCGAAACAACCCGCCCTCTGCGCGTCAGAGCGCGGGTTGTTGTTTTTTGCATTCGCTGCGCGATGTGGCAGAGTGCGCGGGCTGCTTTTTTCAAACTTTGCTTCAATCTTGCCAACAGAGATGCGACAGCCCGGAACGCTGAGCCAGTGGGACGATGCCAAGGGCTATGGCTTCATCAGCCCCGCCAATGGCGAGGCCAAGGTCTTTGTCCACATCAAGGCCTTCGAGTTGCGGGCGGAGCGGCCCCGCTTGGGTGAAGTTCTGGACTTCGAGATCGGCCATGATGCCCAGGGAAAGCGCCGCGCCTTGCGCGTGCGAGCGCGGCGCAGGCCGATGCCGGGGCAGCGGCCGGGCGGTGCCGCCCGAGCTTCTTCCTCGTCCTTCGGCGGCTTGGTGCTGGTGCCCGCGTTTGCCTTGCTGTACCTGGTTTGTCATCTGCTGTGGCCCATGCCGCCGGCTGTGTGGGGCGGCTATATGGCCATGAGCATCGCCACATTCATTGTGTATGCCGGTGACAAACGGGCGGCCCGCTTGGGGCAATGGCGGGTGTCGGAGCGTACTTTGCACCTGCTGGCGCTGGCCTGTGGCTGGCCGGGCGCCTTGTTGGCTCAGCAGACGCTGCGGCACAAATCGGAAAAAACCTCGTTTCGACGCGTGTTTTTCTTGTGTGTGGCCCTGAATGTGCTGGGCTTTTTGGCCGTGTTCACGCCGGCACTGGGACGTTTGCCGAGTCTTTGGCATTGAGGGAAAAGCCGGGCTGAGGCCGGCCAACTTTTCCTGCATGGTTTGGGCGAGCAACCAGATAATCCGTCGATGTTGGCGGGCGTTTGTGAGCCCGGCGTTTTCTATTCAAGCTGCCTTGTGCCAGCGCTTGCGGCAGGAGACAAGATGAGTTTGCTTCAGTCGGATGCAGCAGCCTCAGGGTTGCTGAGTCCCTGGGCCTGGATTGCGGTCGTGGCGGTTGTCGCGGCCTTGCTGCTTTTCGTCGGCGCGGAAATACAGGGTTTGCGGGACTTGAGCCGCAAACAGCAGGTGCGTGGCAGTTGGTGGGCCTCGGCCTTGTTGATGGGGGCGGGTCTGTGGTGGCCTATGCACGCCTTGTCGGAGCGCGGCTTCGAGTCCCCGGCTGGCTTGGTCAGCGCTTGGCCTTTGTTGAGCCTGGGCCTGAGCTTGGCCTTGGCCGAGATGGTTTTGGAAGCGGTACGCCCCCGACGCGCCCGCACCTTGCATGCGCGGCTGGTGATGGGCGCCGGGGCGCTGCTCTTGTTCTTGCTGCAAGGGCAGCTGATCAGCCGGGGCCTGGCCCTGGCATGGACGCAAAAGCTCCCCGACTTGCTGGCAGCCGCTTTATTGCAATTGGGCTTGCTGGCCTTTTTGTTGATGCCCTCGGGCCTGGGCTGGCAGGTGCGGGCTTTGCGAGCGGCCGCGGCTTTGGCCGCCGCCGCCTTGCCCTTGATGGTTTTGTATGCCCTCGACCCGCTGTGGTTGATGGGTCTGCTGCCCTCGGTGCCTTTGAGTTTGGCATTGCTCTTGCTGGCACTGGTGGGCGCCAGCTATGCCTTGGGCTTGATGCATTTGGCCGAGCTCACCGGCGGCGGCACCGGCTTGCGGGAGGCGCAAAACGCCGCGCTGGTGGACCCCTTGACGGGCTTGGCCACGCGCCTGGGCTTGGAGCAGCAATTGAGCCAATTCGTGATCGAGTGCGACAAGGATGAGGGTGCCTTGGCCCTGGTCATGTTCGACTTGGACGGCTTCAATCCTGTCAACAGCAGCTTGGGTCACGACAGCGGCGACGCCTTGCTGCGGCAGGTGGCTGAGCGTTTGCGTCATCGTTTGGGCGAGCAGGGGATTGCGGCCCGTATCGGTGGGGATGAGTTTGTGGTGCTGTTGCGCACGCCGTCGAGCAAAGAGGTCTTGGCTGATTTTGTGAATGCCACTTTGCAGGACCTGGCGCGCCCCTATGAGTTGGATCAGCGTGAACTGGCCCTGTCGGCCTCGGCTGGCATTGCCCGCTACCCTTTTGACGGCGGCAAAGCGCGTTTGCTGGGCTGCGCTGATGCGGCCAAAAATGCGGCCAAGCGACTGGGTGGCTCTTGCTACTGCTTTTTTGCGCCGGGTATGGAAAGCGATACCCGCGAGCAGCTCGACATCCTGCGCGATTTGCGGCTGGCGATTGAGCGCAATGAACTGGAGCTGTTTTACCAGCCCAAGATTGACGCGCGCAGCGCCCAGATCACGGCCGCCGAAGCCTTGCTGCGTTGGCACCACCCCACGCGAGGCATGGTGTCGCCTGCGGTCTTCATCCCGGTGGCCGAGCGCTTTGGCTATATGCGGGAGTTGGGCAACTGGGTGATTGATGACGCCTGTCGGCAAGCCCGGGTCTGGCGCGAAAGCGGCCTGCGCATGCGGGTGGCCATCAATTTGTCGGCCCACCAAATGCGCCAGGACGACATCATTGAGCGCATTGAGCGCGCGCTTGAGACCTACAACGTTCACCCCTCTTTGCTGACCTGCGAAATCACGGAATCGGTGGTGATGGAAAACACCCAGGCCATTCAAGAGACCTTCAAGCGTTTGGGCGAGTTGGGGGTGCACCTGTCGATTGATGACTTTGGCACCGGCTACTCCTCACTCAGCTATTTGCGTCAACTGCCGGCCAAGGAGTTGAAGGTGGACCGCGCCTTCATCACCGACATCGTCACCAGCGTGGATGCACGTGCCGTGGTGGACGCGGTGGTCAAGCTCGCCCATGCCTTGGGCCTGCGGGTGGTGGCCGAAGGGGTGGAAACCCAAGGGCAGCAGGCCATTTTGGCGGGCATGGGTTGCGACGAATTGCAGGGCTATTTGTTCGCTCGGCCGATGTCGGCCCAGGCAATTTTGCTTTGGGCCACGGAGGACAAGCACAACGCGCCGGCCTTCCGCGCCTCCTTGTTTGGTGAAACCTCGTACACCGAAAAGCTCTGATTCGGGCCTGTGCCGTGGGGAGAGCTCGCGCGAGCGGGGATAATCGCGCCCATGCGGGAGAACCCAAACCCAGCGAGCGAAGACGAAGCTCGCTTTGAAGACTATTTTCGCGATGCCGTCGCCCCCAGCGAGGCCCAACTGCTGTGGCAACTGGAACGCCAAGACGGCCAAGCCGGGCTGATGGCGGCCTTGCGCGCGCTCTTTCACGGCCCGGCCAGTTTGGTCAAGCTGCGTGTCTGGGTGTTCATGGAAGTGATGGCCATGCCGGCTTCGCGCATCAGCCGCGAGGCCTTGAATCAGCACTTCCATCAGCTGCGCGATGAGCCGCTGGAGTTGGTGCTCAAACGCCTGCGCGAAGCCGATCTGCTGGCCTGGGACGGCTCTAACCAGCAATACGGCGTCACCCCTTTGGCGCAACAACTGCTGGGGCTTTTGTCGCCCCTGGTGACCAGCAATGCCCAAGACGCCGATCTGACCTCGCTCTTGACCAATGTGGCCGGTGCCCATCAGCTCGGCACCCTGGACTCGGCGCAGCTGCAGCATTTGCAGGCCCAGCTTTCGCGCTTGTACGACGAGTTCGCGGACGCGATTGCCAGCGGCTCGGAATTCCATTTGCGGCGGGCCCGCCAGCGTTTTGGCAAGGCCCTGAGCCTGGTGGAGAAAGCCAGCGAAGCTTTGTCGGCCATCATGGTGCAAGCCCAAGAAGAGGGCAATGCCAAGCTGGAGCGCTTGGCGCGCGAGCTGGGTTTGGCGCAGGCACGGCTGCTGTCCATGGCCAGCCAGTTCAACCGGGCCTTGCAGCAGGCGGATCGGCAGCGCGTCACGCTGGGCTCCACCGGCATCACCAACACCGATGTGCGGCGCTGGTTGCAAAGCGTGCATTTCTTGGAGAACTTGGCACTGGGGGCATTGTCCCGGCCGGTGCATCCGGTGCTGGTGGCCCAACATGAATTGCTGGACACCGCCGAGGCCGAGTTCGAGCGTGATCGACCCAAGCCCAAGGAAGCCGAGGCCTTGCCCAGCGTTCAAGCTGCGCCCGAAGGCGAACTGGCAGTGATGAGCTTGCCGCCCGAGATGAGCGTGATGCAGGCCCTGCTGACGCGCTGGACCGAGGCGGGCGAGGTCGAGCAAGACCTGGCCCCTGCTGTGCTGGGGGGCAGCTACGCGCGGGCTTCTTACCGTGCGCAATTGCTGCCACTGCTGGGCGACAAAGAAGCCCAGCATTTGAGCGGCGCCACCGGTGATATGGCCCGCCAGCCCTGGCGTGTGCGCTGGACGGCGGAACAAGGCGAGGTCGATGACGAACACATCCGCTGGATGAGCCGTGGCGTGCTGCGTGCCGCCCCTGGCCAAGAACAAGACAAGAAAGACGAGACCCAAGCATGAGCGCTGCTCTTGATGATGCCGCCGCGCTGGCGGCGCAACTGCTGGCGCGCCGCTGGCTGCCACGCAGCCACCCCTTGGTGCGCCGCGCGCTGATCGACAACGAAGTCTGGACCGCCCTGGGCCAGCGCCTGGCCGCCGTGGGTCTGCGGGTGATCGACAACCTGTATGCCGACCACATCAGCCTGGCCATGTTGCGCCCGGCCGAAGTGGCGGTGTTTGGCGAAACCGGCCTGGCCGCCAACAACAATCTGGATTTGCCGCGCGACGGTGTGGCGCTCTTGGTGGTGCTGTGGTCGCTGATCGTGCTGCCCAAGCGGCAGCGCCAGGTGGCGCGCGCCGATGCCAAGGAATTGGGCCAGAACGAAATGTTCGCCACTGACAAGCCGCTGCCCACCGCCGCCAGCGTCAGCCCGACGCTGAGCTACCGCAGCCTCTTGGCCGACTTTGGCAACCAGCTGGGCAAGAAGATGCGGCTGGACAGCAATTTGAAGCTGCTGGAACGTAACGGCTTCATCACACGGCGTGGTGAAGACATTGCCGAAGGCCCTTTGCTGGACCTGCTGCTGGACTACGACACCTTGGCGCCGCGCATTCTGGACGGTGCTTTGGGCGATGTGATGGCCCGCACCACCGATCCGGCCGTGGCCGCCGCCATTTGGCTGGCGCGCCAGCCCGAGTTGATTCCCGAAGAGGCTGTGGAAGAAGACGCACAGCCGCTACAAGACCAAAGCGAGACCTGATGTTTCACCTGCAATCGCTGGAACTGCTGCACTGGGACTACATCCAGCGCGTGACCATGCCGCTGGACGGCGCCATCATCACCATCGCCGGCCCGAACGGCTCGGGCAAGACCACCTTGCTCGATGCCATGCGCACCCTGCTGGGCCTGGAATGCTCGGGCGGGCGCACCTACAAGACTTATGCGCGGCACGCCAATGCCGAGAGCGCCTGGCTGCGCGCCTTGGTGGACAACCGCCCGCGTGGGCGCCAAAACAGCTCGCGGCCCTTCGCCAGCTCGCTGTTCTATTCCGATCAAGTCACCTTGGCCTGCCGCATTGAACGGCATGGGGGGGACTGGCAGCGCCGCTATCTGATGGTGGAGGGCGTGCAGACCATTGAGCAAATGAGCGAGATGGCCGAGAAGGAATGGATGGGCATTGAGGCTTGGCGCCGCCGTCTGGAGGCCGCCGGCCTGACCCGCGCCATCGGCCGGGTGTTGGCGCTGGAGCAGGGCCAAACCGACCGCCTGTGCGAGCTCTCGCCCAAGGAATTGCTGCGTCTTGTGTTCGAGGTCTTTGGCGACCAAGAGGTGTTGGACCGCTACGACCAAGCGCGCAGCCACCAGCAGCATTTGCTCAAAGAGGTGGAGCAGGCCGCGCATGAGTTGTCGCACACCCAGGCACAGCTGTCGGATCTGGCCAACCGCGTGACCAGCTATCAGCAGTACCAGCTGCGCCTGCGCGAGCGCGAGCGCTTGTCCACGGAAGTCTTGCCGGTCTTGCAGTGGAGCGAGGCGCGGACCCGCATTGCCCAGGGCTTGCGCGAGCTGCATCGCCAGCGCCTCTTCGCCGGGGCGGACGCGCGCAGCCAGGCCGCCAAGCGGGCCGAGTTGCTGGCCTTGTTTGAGGCCTCGCAGCAGGCCAAGAACCGCTTGCTGGAGCTGGAGCAAGAGCGCAAAAACAACCGTGCCGCCTTTGACGCGGCCCGCGAAGCCGAGCGACCGATGGAGCTTTTGGCCAAGCGCGAAGAAGAGCTGCGCGGGCTGGCCGCCGTCGAGACCGATGCGCAAGAGCTGGCCCAGCGCGTGGAAGACCTGAGCGCGCGCCAGCACCAGCTGCGCGAGAGCTTCACCCGCGCCAATGACCAGCGCAACAAGGCGCAGGCCGCCATGGATGCCTTGGCCGGCCAGCGCTTGCCGCCGCCGCCGGCGGAGGTCACACGCTTCCGGCGCGCGCTGGATGACGCCGGCATCGCCCACCATGTCTTGGCCGACTGCATTGACATTGCCGATGAAGCCTGGCGTGCAGCAGCCGAGGGCATGTTGCGGCCCTCGCGCTGGGTGGTGGTATTGGCGCGCAGCGGCGATGAGGCCCATGCCTTCGCGCTGGCCTCGCGCGAGCGCTATCGCCACTATGTGGTGGCCGATGCCGAGCAGGCGCCGGCCGTGGTACCGCCGGACTCATTGCTGGCCGCTTTGAAAATCAATGCCAAGCTGCCCGGCTGGCTATTGCGTCAGCTCGGCGCCATCCGCCGTGTCAAAGACACCGAGGCTGGCGCGCGCACCGGGGGCGAGTGGATCACGCCGGATGCTTACTACCGCGACGGGCGCGGCGGCCGCAGCTTGTGGGTGGAGCCGCGCGACTTCCAGTTTGGCGTTTCGGCGCTGGATTCGCGCCGTCAGGCGCTGGAAAAAGAGTTGGCTCGTTATGACGCTGAACTGACCCGTTTGGCCAAAGAGCAGGCCGAGGTGGAACGTCAGTTCAAAGACGCCCAGCGCGCCGCGCAAGGCCACAAGGCCGCCAAAGAATTGGGCGAACGCGCCGAAGAATTTGCTGCCGCGCGCGAGCGGCTGCCGGCCCTGCGGCAAGCGCGTATTGAAGCATCCGCTCGCATGAGTTCGCTGGAGGCCGAGCATGACCGCGCGCTGACGGCCCACACCCGCAGCGAGCGCGACTATGAGTCGGCCCAGCAAAGCCTGAAGGCCAGCGAAGACAATGTCGGCCGGGCGCAGCGCGAGCACGCGGCCAAGCTGGCCGATCTGCGTGCCCAGGCCAAGGCCTCGCGCGAGGCGCGCGCGCGCTTCCCGGCCGCCTGGGTGCAGCCGTCCACGCTGCAAGCCTTGCGCGATGAGTTTGAAAATGCCAAACAGGCTGAGATCGCCGGCCGCCATGTGCAGGCCGAGTTGGACAACGGCGTCTGGGAAACCGACCCGCAGGTGCAAGACCGCCACCACCGCATGAACGCTGCGGTGCTGGAGCAGACCAGCCAGTTGGAAGACCGCCGTGCCAGCAATGAGATGGCCCGCATCGCGGCCTTCAACGCCCGCGAACGCTATATCGACGTCTTGCGTGCCACGGTGCGGCGCTACAAAAAGAATGTGCAGGAGCTGGGCGAGTTGGCCGGCGTGATGGCGCAGGCGGAACTGCCGCATCTGGACAATGACGATATGGTGTTGGCCCAGGCCGGCCTGCAGGTCAAGTTCAATTTCGACGGCAAGGGCGAAGTGGGCCTCAACGATGGCGAAGCCTCCGGCGGCCAACAGGTGCTCAAGAGCCTGATCCTCTTGGTGGGCTTGATGAAAGACGACGACTCGCCGGGCGGCTTTGTCTTCATCGACGAGCCTTTTGCCCATTTGGATGTGCGCAATATCCAGCTGGTCGGCCACTTCCTGCGCTCGACCCGGGCGCAATACTTGCTGACCACGCCGATCACGCACAACGTCGAAGTTTTCGAGCCCAGCGAGATCACCCTGGTCACCAGCAAGAAGCCGCGCGGCGAGCGCTGGGCGCCGCCGATTGCGGTGCTGGCGCGCCGGCCTGAGAAGTCGGTTTACGGCTGAGTCGCGAGGTCTGGTGATGTCTCGGGCCGCGCGCTTGCTGGACTTGATGCAGCTTTTGCGTCGCCACCGCCAGCCCATCCAAGGGGCGGCGCTGGCGCAGCAGCTGGGCATCAGCCTGCGCACGCTGTACCGCGATATCGCCACACTGCAAGCCCAGGGCGCGCAGATCGAAGGGGAGGCGGGCCTGGGCTATGTGCTCAAACCGGGCTTTGTGCTGCCGCCGCTGATGTTCAGTGCGGATGAGTTAGAGGCCTTGGTGCTGGGCTCGCGCTGGGTGGCCGGGCGCAGTGATGACGCCGCTTTGGCCGAGGCCGCGCGTCAAGCGCTGGCGAAGATTTCGGCCGTCTTGCCGGCTGATTTGCGCTTTGAGTTGGACAGCGCGGCCTTGTTGGTGGGGCCGGGCGAGGCTTTGCGTGCGGACAGTTCGGTGCAAGCCGGCCTGCGCTCGGCGCTGCGCAATGAGCGCAAAGTGACACTGCAATACCAGGACCTCAAGGGCGTGACCAGCGAACGCGTGGTCTGGCCTTTCGCGCTGGGTTTTTTTGATTCGGCCCGGGTCTTGGTGGCCTGGTGTGAGCTGCGCCAAGCAAGGCGCAACTTCCGACTGGATCGCATTGCATCGATGCAAATCATGGCGGAGCGCTACCCGCGCCCGCGTCAGGCCTTGCTGGCCGAGTGGCGTGCGCAAGAAGGCATTGAGCCGCAGTAGTTAGGGCTTCAAGCCGCGGCTTGCGCGCTGCTGCCAGAAATTGACAGTGCTGGTTTTTACGATGCCTGCCAGGTCCAAAGGGGACCGGTTCTAAAAAACACAGGAGCGCATCGCATGAACCAGCAGCCCAATTTTCTTTTGCTTTATGTCGCCAGCCCGGTCGAGAGCGCAGCCTTCTACGCCCGCGTCTTGGGCCGCTCGCCGGTTGAAAGCTCGCCTACCTTCGCCATGTTTGCACTGGATGGGGGCCTGATGCTGGGCTTGTGGGCGCGTCAGACGGTGCTGCCGGCAGTGGCAGGACCCTCGCCCCATGCCAGCGGCGAGTTGGCGTTTGCCCAAGCGAGCAAGGAAGCGGTGGATGCCGTCTTTGGCACTTGGCGCGAACTGGGCCTGCCCTTCATTCAGTCGCCAACGATGATGGACTTCGGCTACACCTTCACCGCCATCGACCCCGACGGACATCGCCTGCGTGTGTTTGCGCCAAATGGGCAGTGAGCAAGCCATGCGCGCGCAAACCTTGATGCAGAGCGCCTTTTTGCCGGGCTTTGAACCGGCGGCCCCGGCTTTGCTGCCTGAAGCAAGCGGGGCTCATGGGGGGCGCTGCTGGATTGCCGTGGCCAGCGCCGAACATGTGCGGATCGGCCGCGCCCAAGGTTTTATGCAGGTCTGCCACGGCAAGGCGGCGCCGCTGCGGCGATTGCGGCCCGGCGACTGGGTGGCTTACTACTCGCCCAGCCGACAGTTCGGCGGCAAGGACCGTTTGCAGGCCTTCACCGCGCTCGGGCGGGTGCGCGCACGCGAACCCTATGCTTTTGATATGGGCGGCGGCTTTGTCCCGTTTCGTCGCGATGTGGATTGGATCCTGCCCGCGCAAGAGGCTCCGATTCAAGCCTGGCTGGAGCAGCTGTCGTTCTCGCGGGGGCAGCCGCACTGGGGCTATCAGCTGCGCTTTGGTTTGTTTGAAGTCAGCCCGCAGGACATGGCTTTGATTGCACAAGCCATGGGGGTGGGGGCTGCATGGCAAGCCGCCGCGCAGGCCCTCGCGCAAGACAGCGCCTGATGCGGCATGGGGCCTCTTGCCGCCACCACGGCTCTCAGTTGCGGGCGTGGGTGACGCGGTATTCGGCCACCCCGGCGATGTCTTGCACCCGGCTGGCGTAGCGCGTCAAGGTGGCGCCGCCATAGTTGTGCTTGGCGGTGCAGACAAAGCGCCATTCTTCGCGACCACCGGCCAGTTCGATGCTGAGCGAGCCCGGGGCAAAGCGAAAGCCCAGTTGGTTTGAGAATTCGGCCAACTCCTCTTGCTGAAACTGGCGTCCGGGCTGGCCGCGCAGCATCACCGCAATGGCGGGATGCGAGGGCAGGTGAGACTCCAATTTGGCACCCCACATCATCAGGCTGGCGCACAGCAGGGTCAGCATGATGGCCGCAAAGTAAAAGCCCATGCCCAACAAGATGCCGATGGAGGAGGCCGCCCAAAGCGAGGCGGCGGTGGTCAGCCCGCTGATGTTCATGCCCTCGCGCATGATCACGCCGGCACATAAAAAGCCGATGCCTGTCACCACACCTTGGATCACGCGAGTCGGGTCGGCCAAGGAGGGCGGCACGCTGCCCCCTTGCAGACCGCCAAACCATTGATGCGGGTAGGCCAGCAAAATAACCACGCCGGTGGAGGCCATGCACACCAGGGCATAGGTGCGCATGCCCGCGGCGCGTCCATGAAAAGCGCGCTCGTACCCGAGTACCAGACCCAAGACCATCGCCCCCAAGAGGTGCAGCAGCATCAAGACATTGGCCTGCCATTGCTCGGCGGTCCAGTAGCGCAAGAGGTGGTCAAGGTCGAGCAGGTTCATCGCATGGCTCTCGCCCTGGCTGAGGTGCCAGTCCCGCTTCGATGCTACGCCTGCGGAAAAAATGGCGGCAAGAAAAAAGGCCCCAAACGGGGCCTTTGTCTGTGCTCTGTCGGGCGAGCCGGGCCGGCTTCAAACCGCCAGCAGTTCGACTTCAAACAGCAGCGTGGCGTTCGGAGGAATCACGCCACCGGCGCCGCGCGGGCCATAGCCCAGCTCGGAAGGAATCACCAGCATGCGGGTGCCGCCCACCTTCATGCCTTGCACGCCTTCGTCCCAGCCGCGAATGACTTCGCCGCCGCCCAGTGCAAAGCGGAAGGGATCGCCGCGGTCCTTGCTGGAGTCGAACTTCTTGCCCTTGTTGCCCTTTTTGTAGAGCCAGCCGGTGTAGTGCACGGTGACGCGCTGACCCGCCTTGGCTTCGGCGCCTTCACCGACCACGGTGTCTTCAAACTGCAGGCCGCTGGGCGTGGTCGTGAGGTTCAGCTCGATGGGAGTGTCGCCGCCGCTCACGGCCAGCAGTTCCACTTCAAAAATCAGCGTGGCATTGGGCGGAATCACGCCACCGGCGCCGCGTGCGCCATAGCCCAGCTCGGGCGGGATGATGAGGGTGCGGCTGCCGCCGATCTTCATGCCTTGCACGCCTTCGTCCCAGCCGCGGATGACCATGCCCCCATCGAGCTCGAACTTGAAGGGTTGGCCGCGGTCTTTGCTGGAATCGAACTTGGCGCCCTTGGCGCCGTCTTTGAAGAGCCAACCGGTGTAGTGCACGCTGACGTCGTGGCCGGACTTGGCTTCGGCGCCGCTGCCCTCGACCGTGTCGTCGATCTGCAAGCCGCTAGGGGTGGTGATCATGGGGGCTCCTTATGCCTTCAGGGTTCGTTGTTTTGTTGCCGGCCGCCATTGTCGCAGCAGGCGAGGCCGGCATCATGCCAGCATTTGTTGGCGCCAAGCGAGCAAGGCCTGCGCCAGTACCTCGGCCACGCTTTGCCCCTCAACGCTCAGGCCCAGCACGGCCGCCGCCTGCTTCAAGGCCTGCGGCGGCTGGCTCAAATCGAGGGCGGTCGCACCGTTTTGTTTGGACAGTTTTTGCCCATCGGCGCCCATGACCAAGGGCGTGTGCAAATAGCGCGGCCTTGGCAAACCCAGCAGCTGCTGCAGGCGGATTTGGCGCGGCGTGTTGTCGGCCAAGTCTTCTCCGCGCACGATGTCGCTGATGCCTTGTTCGGCGTCATCGACCACCACGGCCAGCTGGTAGGCCCACAGGCCGTCGGCGCGCTTGAGCACAAAGTCGCCGACCTCACGGCTGAGGTTTTGTTGCTGCGCACCCAGGCGTCGGTCTTGCCAATGCAGGGTCAGGTCTTGCGTCTGGGCCCCATCGGCATGGCTGCGCAGGCGCCAGGCGCGGGCCACTTGACCCGCAGGCAGGCCACGCCGACAGGTACCGGGGTAGACCAACTCGCCATGGCGCTCGCTGGTCCAGCCTTGGGCGGCCAGGGCTACGCTGATCTGTTTGCGAGAGCAGGCGCAGCCATAGACCCATCCCGCTGTTTGCAGGCGCTGCAAGGCTTGGGCATAGAGCGCTTCGCGGGCCGATTGCCACTGCGGCGGTGCGTCGGGCAGCAAGCCGCAGCGGCTGAGTTGCTCCAGGATCAAACGGTCGGTGCCGGGCGGGCAGCGCGGCTTGTCGATGTCCTCGATGCGGATCAGCCATCGCCCGCCATGGGCTCGCGCATCCAGCCAACTGGCCAGGGCGGCCACCAAAGAGCCCGCATGCAGCGGGCCGGTGGGCGAGGGGGCGAAGCGACCGATATAGGGGGGCTCGGCGGGTGTGAGGCAGGGGGCAGTCAAAGAATCAAGCCTTCATGTTGCTCCAGCAAAGCGTGGCGAGTGCTTGCGCTTTGCAGTTGTTGCAGCCACCAGCTCAGCGCCAAGCCGGGCGGCTGGCCGCTCGGGGCGCTGCCTTGCCCACTGCTTTTGCGCCAGGCGTAGTGCATGGGAAAACGGTTGGGCGCTTGCCTGCGGGTCAGCTCCACCAAGCGCCCCGCCTCGATATGGCGGCGCACCATGGCGCGCGGCAGATTGCCGCAGCCAATGCCGCGCAGCATGGCTTCGAGCTTGCTGGACATGCTGGGCAGGGTCAGCACCTCTTGGCCGGGCACCACGCCGATGGTCACGGGCGCCAGGCTGCGGGCGGTGTCGGCCACGGTGATGATGCGGTGCTCGGCAATCGCGCTCAGCTCCAAGGGCTGCGGCAGCTGCGCCAGCGGGTGATGGGGGGCGGCGCAAAACACCATCTCCATCTCGCCCAGCAATTCGCAATGCACGGCGCTGCCCGGCGGCTGGGCCGAGGTGCCGATGGCCAGATCGGCCTGCCCGGAGATCAAGGCCTCCCAGGTGCCCGCCAGCACATCGACCCGCAGCTTCAAGCGGGTGGGCGGCGCGCTGGGGGCCTCGGGGCTGCCCGCCTTGATTTGATAGAAGGCCTCCATCAAATCAAAAATGGCGCGGCGCGCAATGGCATCGTCGATCACCAGGGTCAGCTCGCTTTCCCAGCCGGTGGCGATGCGTCGCACGCGGTTGGCCACGGCGTCGATTTCTTGCAGCAAGCGCCGGCCTTCGAGCAGCAATTCCTGGCCGGCAGCGGTCAGCTCGGCTTGGCGCGAGCGGCGGTCAAACAGCAGCACGTCCAGGGCTTCTTCCAGTTGCCGCACGCTATAGGTCAGGGCGGAGGGCACTTTGCCCATCTCACGCGCGGCCGCTGCAAAACTGCCGGTGCGTGCGATGGTGTCCATCATGCTCAGCGCCTCGGGGGTCAGCGCGCGGTACTTCTCGGGTTTGTGCATGGTCTCGGGTCTCGCTCAGGGCTTCATCTTATTTGAACGATGCCTTCAAGGGACATGCGCCATTTCTGCACAGGGCTGGCCTACATTGACGCCATGCCGCAATGCTTGCGACCGATGATTCAGGAGAACCGCCATGCTTGAACTGATCAAATCTTCCGAACGGGGCTATGCCGACCATGGCTGGCTGAAGTCCTTTCACAGCTTTTCCTTTGCCGACTACTTTGATGCCAAGCGCATGGGCTTTGGTGCTTTGCGCGTCATCAATGAAGATCGCATCGCGCCGGGCACGGGCTTTGGCACCCATGGTCACCGGGATATGGAAATCATCAGCTATGTGTTGGACGGCGAGTTGGCCCACAAAGACAGCATGGGCAATGGCTCGGCGGGCGGGGCCCACAGCGGGGTGATCCGGCCCGGCGATGTGCAGCGCATGAGTGCCGGCACGGGCGTGCGCCACAGCGAGTTCAACCATGCTGAGGGGCAGAGCACCCACTTTTTGCAGATCTGGATTCAGCCCAATCAATTGGGCGTGGCGCCCAGCTATCAGCAAGAGCATTTCGCTGCGCATGAAAAGCGCGGCCGTTTGCGCCTGATCGCCTCAGCTGACGGGGCCGAAGGCTCGGTGCGCATCCATGCCGATGCCCGGCTGTACGCGGCCTTGTTGGACGGAAGCGAGAGCACCTCACTCGACCTGGCCCCCGGCCGCCTGGCCTATGTGCATGTGGCGCGGGGCCGCTTGGAGGTGAACGGGCAAAGCTTGTCGGCGGGCGACGCCTTGCAGCTGCGCGAGGAGGCGAGCGTGCTGCTGTCGGCTGGCCAGGATGCGGAGGTGCTGGTCTTTGATCTTGCCCCTTGAGCCAGTCGGGCAGTCGCTCTTGGCCGTTTGTCCGGCACGAGGTCAGTAAGGAGTTCTGGCACTATCCTTGCGAGTGAAGTTCTTGCTCTTTTGCTCTTGAGTCTGCCCGCCATGAAACTGTTTGATCTCCTCACCTTTTTGCCCGCCTTGGATTGGCTCGCCCTCTTGGTTTTTTTTGCGGCCTGGGCGGGCTACGCGAGTTTTGCCAAACGGCGTTCGCAGTTTGACGGTTCTTTGTTGGCGGCCACCAATTTGGAACGCTGGCGCTGGATGTATCAGGCGACCTTTCGCGATGTGCGGGTGGTAGACGGCGTGGTGGTGCAAAACCTCTCCACCAGTCCTTCCTTCTTTGCTTCCACCACCATTCTGATCATCGGCGGCTTGCTGGCCATGCTGGGCGCGGGCGAGAAGGCCTCGGAGTTGGTGCGCGAGCTGCCCTTCACCGCGCGCACCTCGGAGTTGGTCTTCGAGCTGAAATTGGTGCTGTTGACGGCGATCTTCATCTACGCCTTTTTCCGTTTCACTTGGAGCATGCGTCAGTACACCTTTGGCGCCTTGCTGGTGGGCGCTGCGCCAGACCACACCCGCTTCGAGAGTGGCGAGGCCTCGCGTGAAGCGTTTGCGGACCGGGCAGGGCGGGTGATGGGCTTGGCCGCTGAGACCTTCAATGACGGGCTGCGTGCCTACTATTTGTCGTTTGCGGCCGTGGCCTGGTTCTTCTCACCCTGGGCTTTTTTGGTGGCCACTTTTGGCGTGATCTATGTGCTGTACCAGCGCGAATTTCACTCGGATATTTTGAAGGTCTTGCGGTCCAGCGGCACCTGAGTCGCGCAGGCTTGGGCGCGACAGAGTGATCAAGTCTTGGGCCGAGGGGCAAGCAAGGGCAGGGTGATGAAGACCGTGCAGCCCCGGCCGGGCGCGGACTCGATCTTCACCACGCCACCCAGTGTCTTATTGACCAAGTTGTCGACGATGGACATGCCCAGGCCGCTGCCACCGCGGCCGATCTTGGTGCTGAAGAACGGGGTGAAGAGCTGCGCCAAAGTGGCCTCGTCCATGCCTCGGCCATTGTCTCGGCATTGAATCAAAACATGGTCCGTTCCCGCCCATTCGGCGCTGATGCGGAGCTCGCCGCCTTGCTCTAGACCTTCAAAGGCATGGAGGTAAGCGTTGTTGATCAGATTGGTCAGCACCTGTTCCAGTGGGCCGGGGTAGCTGTCGAAGACCATGCCTTCGGGCACGTCCAACTGGATGTGGATCTTCTCGCGTTGATGGCGCTTCAAGCCTGGAGCGAGTGCATCCAGCAATTCCTGCAAGACCTGGCGCAAATCGAAGCTGCGCCTTTGCTCACTGGCCTGATCGGTGGCCACTTGACGAAAACCTTTGAGCAAATCAACCGCCCGCTCCATATTGCGCGCCGCCAACTCGCTGCCTTCGATCATCTGCGAGAGAAACTGCGTCAAATCACTGCGGCGCAGCGCCTTGCCATTGAGCACGTTGTGCTGAAACTCTTTGGCCAAGGCAGCCAGGGTACTGGCGCCAATCAAGCCATTGCTCATCGGCGTGCTGAGTTCATGCGAGACACCGGCCACCAAGGTGTTCAAGGTCGCCTTGGCTTCGCTGCGTACCAAGTCCTCGCGGGCCATGCGCAGTTTTTGCATGGCTTCTTCCAACTCCGCGCCGCGCTGCGCCACGCGCTGCTCCAGGGTGTTGTTCAACTCCAGAATGCGCGCCTCGGCCTGCTTGCGGTCTTCGATCTCCACCATGGCGCCCGCAATCAGCAGCGCCCGGCCCTGCGCATCCCTTTGCAAGACCTGGCCGGTGTTGGACACCCAAACCCAGCCCAGTTGGGCGTGGCGGCGCCGGTACTCCACGGTGTAGGCCGGTGTTTCGCCGCGCAGGTGTTGATGCAGGGCCTGCTCGATGCGGGCGAGCTCATCGGGGTGGCAGTCGTCTTGCCAGCGGTAATTTTTGCGGGCGCGGAACTCGGCGAGGTCCAGCCCGCCGATTTCGGCCCAGCGCTTGTTGACCCGAATCTCTTGCGTTTGGAAGTTGTACTCCCAACTGCCGGCCTGGGTACCGTCGATGACGTTTTGCAAGCGTTGGTGCTCGTCCATCAAAGAAAGCTGGGCTTGCTGCAGGCGGCGCCGGTCTTGCAAGGTGCGTGCCGTGGCCACCATCAACAGCAGCGTGAACAACAGCCCCGCCGCAAGCACCCAGGCCGCAGGGCTGGGCGGCAGTGCGGCGAAAAACTCCGGTCGAGGTTGCAGGCGCAACTGCCAGCTGCGTTGCGCCACATGGATCGTTCTGACTCGATCTTGTTTTTGCGCGGCGCTCGCCTGCACGGCGTTTGCGCCGACCGAGGGGCTGCTGTAAATGGCTTTGTCCAAGGCCATGGCGGGGTCAAAGACCCGCAGGTCCAGATGTGCGGCCGAGGCAAGCTCGCTGGCTTGTTGCAACAAAGGCGGCAATTCGATCACCAAGGCCAGATAGCCCCGCAGCCGCCGTTGCGGTGGCAGGCTGCCGGGCTCATGGTCCCAATAGACCGGCGTGGTGATGGAAAAACCAAAGGCCTGAGAGCCAGGAATGTCGCCGCGCAAGACGCGAAAGCTCTCTGAGGCCACCGGCAGCCCGAGCTGGGCGGACTGCAGCTTGGAGCGCATGCGCAGCTCGTCGGCGGCCAAGTTGAAGCCCCAGGCGGCATTGGTTTCCGGCCAGGAGTACAGCACAGGCAAATAGTGGTCGCGCGCTGGCGCTGGCAGCCAATGGCCGGTGTTGACGTCGGGCTCCACCACGCGAAAGTCACCCAGCCCTTGCGCGCGGGCCTCTTGTTCGAAGCGGGCACGCTCGGCCGCCGCCAGCAGCGGTTGCCACTCCATCACTTTGACGCTGGGCAGCTGCTCGGTCAGGCCTTGGGCATAACGATTGAACTCGGCGCGTTGCAGCTGAGGCTTTTGCTCCAGCATCAGGCTGGCACTGCGCGCCGCCTCGGCGGTGCGAATCAACTCCAGCTCCACCGAGCTGAGCACTTTGTTGACTGCCGCGCTGAGGATCTCTTCCTGGCGCAGGGCGTCGGCATCTCGCAAGGCCCGGTAGCCCAGACCACTCATGCTGCCGCCGATCAGCGCGATGACCAGAAGCGCCCAGAGCTCCTTCAAGCCCAGGCCCGTGGCTGCCGTGCGCGGCGAAGCAGAGCTTGGGGCCGTGGCGCTCATGGATCAGCCTGGGGCCCGTCGCGGCTTTACTTCAGCCCGCCGCTCAAGAACTGCTGCAAGCGCTGGCTTTGCGGCTTGAGCAAGACTTCGCGCGGATTGCCTTCCTCCTCAACCCGGCCCTGGTGCAGGAACAAGGTGTAGTTGGACACCTCGCGGGCAAAGCCCATTTCGTGGGTGACGACGATCATGGTGCGGCCTTCGGCGGCGAGGTCGCGCATCACCTTCAGCACTTCGCCCACCAACTCTGGGTCGAGCGCCGAGGTGGGTTCGTCAAACAGCATCACCTCGGGCTCCACCGCCAGGGCGCGCGCAATCGCCACGCGTTGCTGCTCGCCGCCGGAGAGTTGGGCCGGATAGACGTCTTTGCGGTGGCTGACACCGACCCGCGCCAGCAGCGCTTCGGCCTTGGCGATGGCCTCGGCACGCGGCACGCCCAGCACATGGATGGGCGCCTCGATGACGTTTTCAATCACCGTGCGGTGGCCCCAGAGGTTGAAGTTTTGGAACACCATGGCCAGGCGCGAGCGCCAGTGCTGCAGTTGTTTGGCGTCGGCGGATTTGAGGCTGCCATCGCGGTCACGCACCAGCTTGAGTTCTTCGCCATTCAGCGACAAGCGCCCCTCATAGGGCTGCTCTAGCAAATTCAAGCAGCGCAAAAAAGTGCTTTTGCCTGAGCCGCTGGAGCCGATCAGGGTGATCACATCGCCGGTTTTGGCCGACAGTGAGACGCCTTTGAGCACCTCACGTTCCCCGTAGCGCTTGTGCAGGTTTTCAACAATCAAACTGGCTTCAGACATGTCTTGGCTCTCTCAGGCGCCCAGCAATTTGCCGGTGCGGGTGGCGTTCAGGCCGGCAACCTTGGCGATTGTCATGCCTGCAGTGGCGAAGCGAACAAAGTCGCGGGCAAAGAACAGGCCGTCCACGGGGCTCTTCATTTCGGTGACATTGCCGCTGAAGGGGCAAATCACATGGGCCAGCACATCGCCGGCGGCCACGGTTTCGCCCGCTTGCCGCAAAAAGGTCAAAACGCCCGCGCTGGCGGTTTTGATAGGCATGCAGCCGGCCAAGGGGCGGGCATCGCCCACCGGCGCGGGCATGGCCGGTGCCGGGCCGCTGATCAGGCCGCGATAGTTCAGGAAGTCGATGATGTTTTGCGCATCGGCCTCGGCCAAGCCATGTTCGACATCGGCGGCGCCGCGCAACTCCACCGTGACGGCCAAGCAGGCTTGCGGGATGGGGAATCGGCCCGCGAAGCGTCGGTCCCATTTCCACCAGACCTGCGAGCAGGCTTCGTCGAAGGGGTTGTCGCCGGAGTCTTGCGCCAACAAGGTGACGCGTGCGCCCAGATAGATGGCCAGCGCCTCGCACTCCGGCCAGCAGGGCGTCTCGGTGTAGAGGTGCATGACGGCCTGGGCGTCGCAGTGCAGATCGAGCACGATGTCGGCATCGCAAGACATCTGCATCAAGAGGCGCCGCAGCGATTTCAGCTCCGTATCGGCCGGGGCGGCGGCAATGGCTTTGAGCAACTCGCGCCGCAGGACCTTGACGTTAGCGTCGGCATCTGGCCCCAGCTCGCTTTCGGCGGCCAAGGCGGCGGCCTCGATCTGGTCGGGGTAATGGCGGTTGAAGTTTTCACCGGAGCTGGCTTCGAAGCGGCCCAGATGCAGATGCAGCGCGTATTGCGACAAGCCAATCGGGTTGGCCACCGGCACCAGGATGATTTCGCCGTCGATGCGGCCGGCTTCTTCCAGCGCTTGCAGCTTTTGGCGCAGATGGTGGGCCACCAGCATGCCGGGCAGTTCATCGGCATGCAGCGAGGCCTGGATATAGGCCTTTTTGCCACCGGGCTTGCCATAGTGCAGCGAGATCAACTCGCGTTGCGTGCCGGGGGCGGGAGAGAGCAGTGGGTGATGTTGGATTTGCATCGAGAGCAGGGTTCAGGTCCTTGCGGCCACGCGCTCATGCAAGCACCGAGCTGACATGCGCGCGCGGTCCGCCAATCAACGGGGCATCAAAGGCTTGAGCCAGCGGGCCTCGGCCTTGTGGAACAGGCCCACCAGGGTCAGCGTCATCAGGAAGTAGAAGACCGCTGCGGTGATGAAGGCCTCGAAGGGGATGTAATAGGTTGAGTTGACTTGGCGCGCCGCGCCGGTCAGATCCAAGATGGTGACGATGCTGGCCAGCGAGGTGCCGTGCAACATAAAGATTGCCTCATTGCTGTAGGCCGGCAAAGAGCGGCGCAGGGCCGAGGGCAAGATGATGCGTCTGAACATCACCCAGCGGCTCATGCCAATCGCCTTGGCCGCTTCAATCTCACCGGCCGGTAGTGCCTTGATGGCGCCGGCAATGATCTCGGTGGTGTAGGCGCAGGTGTTCAACACAAAGCTCAGGCAGGCGCAGAACCAGGCCGAGCTCAAATAGGGCCAAAACAGGCTTTCGCGCACCGCCTCAAACTGCGCCAGTCCGTAATAGATCAGGAACAGCTGCACCAGCATGGGCGTGCCGCGAAACACATAGGTGTAGAGCCAGATCAGGCGCGACACCGCGCCGCCCCAGCCGCTGCTGAGGCTGCGCAAAACGCCCAGCGGCACCGCAAACAACAGGCCCAGTACCAGCGAAATCACCAGCAACTGAAAGGTCGCCCAGGCACCGTCCAGATAGAGGGGGAAGTTCTCAACAATGGCTTCGAAATTCATAAAGCACTCTTTCGCACGCCGGTCGAGAAACGCTTCTCCAGCCAGTTGAAAAGGAACTCACTGGCGGTGGTGAAGAGCAAATAAATCAGGGCCACAGCCAGATAGAAAACAAAGGGCTCGCGGGTCGTGCCTGCCGCTTGCTGGCCCCGCGTCATCAGGTCAGACAGACCAATCACCGACACAATCGCCGTGCTTTTGATCAGCACCAGCCAGTTGTTCGACAAACCCGGCAAGGCATGGCGAAACATCTGCGGCCAAGTGATGCGCCAGGCGATTTGCCAGGGGCTCAGGCCAAAGGCCAGGCCAGCTTCGCGCTGGCCGGGGGGCACCGCCAAAAAGGCGCCACGGAAGGCCTCGGTCAGATAGGCGCCAAAGATGAAACCAATCGTCAGCACCCCGGCGATATAGGGGTTGATGTCGATGTATTCGTCATGACCCAGGCTGGTCGCGATGCTGTTCACCGCCACTTGGCCGCCGTAAAAAATCAGCAGCATCAGCACCAGATCGGGCACCCCGCGGATCAGCGTGGTGTAGAGATAAGCCAGGGCGCGGGCGAATCGCCACTTCGACAGCTTGGCCATCGCGCCCATCAGTCCCAGCGTCACCGCCATGGCCAAAGAGGCCAGGGCCACGCTCAGCGTGACCCCAGCACCCTCCAGCAGGCTGGGCAGGAAGTCAAACAACAATCCTTGCAAAGCCATCAGGTCTTACTTTTTCGGTGCGATGTCGTAGGGGAAGTACTTGTCATTGAGCTTCTTGAAGGTGCCATTGGCGGCCACGGCAGCAATCGCATCATTGAACTTCTTGCCCAAGGTCTTTTCGTCGGCCTTGCGCATGCCCACGCCGGAGCCGGTACCGAAGTACTTCACGTCGTCGTAGTTGGGGCCGATCATCGCAAAGCCCTTGCCTTCGGGCTTGCTCAAAAAGCCTTGGTCAATTGCCACCAGGTCAGCCAGGGTCAGTTCGATGCGGCCCGACTTCAGGTCCAAAAAGGCCTGGTCTTGCGTTGCGTAGCGCACGATCTCGCTTTGCTTGAAGGTGGCGGCGGCGAACTTTTCGTGGATGGTGGCGCGCTGCACGCCGATCTTCTTGCCCTTCAGGCCGGCGGGCGAGAAGTCCAGCTTGGCATCGGCCTTGCCTGCAAAGCGTGCGGGCGTGTTGTAGTAGGCGTTGGAGAAGGCGATGGTCTTCTTGCGCTCATCGGTGATGGAGACGGAGGCGATGATGGCGTCCACCTTCTTGGCTTGCAGTGCGGGGATCAGGCCGTCGAAGTCTTGTTGCACCAAGGTGCACTCGGCCTTCATTTCCGCGCAATAGGCCAGGGCCAGGTCGATCTCGAAGCCTTTGAGCTTGCCGTCGGCGCCGACTTCAGAGAAGGGAGGGTAGGCGCCTTCAACGCCAATGCGGATTTTTTTCCATTCCGGGGCCTGGGCTTGGGCGACGAGGGCGCTGCAGCCAAGGGCGATCAGGGCAATCAGTTGACGTTTTTGCATGACATCTCCAGGGAAGTGGTGATTGATGAAACCGAAGCGAGCATCTTGCTATGGATGCAAGCCTGCGGCACCTAGGGTTTGAGCGTAGTCAGGAATGCTTGGACCGGCGCCACGCTGGCGGCCGGGTCTTCTTCGTGGGGCACATGGCCCAGGCCGGGCAGCACGAGCAGTTGGCTGCCGGCAATATCGCGCGCAAAAGCCTGGCCATTGGCCGGCGGAATCAGGCGGTCGCGCTCGCCCCACAGAATCAGGGTGGGCAGGCGCAGCTGCTTCAGACGATCGATATGGTTGCCAAAGCGCATTTGCACCAAGCGTTGATGCAAGGCCTGGCGATTGCCGGCCCGCAAGGTCAACTCGAAATAGCGGTCCACCAATTCGGGCGTGACTTTGCCCGGGTCGCCGTAGACGCTGCGCACGCTGCTGGACACCAGTTGGCGGGGCAGCAAAAACTGGCTCAAGTAGCTCGCACCCGGCAAACGGGCCATGTAAAAGCCCAGCGGCACAGCCTCGGGCTTGAAGTCGTAGCCACTGGCATCAACCAAGATCAAGCCGGCGGCCAGTTCGGGGCGGTCGGCGGCCACGGTCCAAGCCACCTCGCCGCCCAGTGAATTGCCAACCAAAACTGCGCGTTCAATTTTCAAATGGGCCAGCAATTGGCGGACAAAAGCGCTGTAGGCCTCGATGCTGTAGTCGCCCGTGATGGCCGGGCCGGTCAGGCCAAAGCCCGGCAAATCAAAGCTGATCACGCGGCGTGTGGGGCTCAGCGCGGCCACCCAGCCTTCCCAGGTGTGCAAACTGGCTGAAGTGCCGTGAATCAAGACGATGGGCAAGGGGTCGTCGCTGGGGCCTTGGTCGCGCACATGCACCAATTGGCCCTTCAGATCAATGAACTCCGAAGGCGCAGGTGCCCATAGTGGCAGCAGGCTTTCCAAGCTGCGGTCTTCCGCCTTGGTGGCTGCAAAGCCCAGGGCCGCCGCCAGCAGCAAGACCCCCAGCAGACGCAGCAGGAGATCCGGCCAGGCCAGGCTTTGCCCACTCATCCGGCGCTGACCTTGTGGCTGTCTGCGGGCTTGGCGCGGTGGGCTTCGCTGGCCGGGCGCTGAATTTCGCGGGCGGCGTGCAGGCCGGCGTCCAGGGCTTCGCGCTCATCAAAGACAAAGCAGCTGCCCTTGTAGTGGGGACCGCCGGTCTCTTCAAAGTACTTGAGGATGCCGCCTTCGAGCTGGTAGACCGGGCCGTCCAGGCCTTGCTGCTGCAAGTAAATGGCCGCCTTTTCGCAGCGGATGCCGCCGGTACAAAAGCTCACCACGGTCTTGCCCATCAGTTCTTCGCGATGGGTTTGCACGGCCTCGGGGAATTCGCTGAATTTGGCAATGCGCCAGTCGATGGCGCCTTCAAAAGTGCCGTAGTCCACCTCGAAGGCATTGCGGGTGTCCAGCGTCACCACCGGGCGGCCTTCGTCGTCATGGCCTTGGTCCAGCCAGCGCGCCAGCGTCGCAGCCGGCAGCGCGGGCGCGCGCGGCAGCGCATCGGGCCGGATCGCCGGGTGGTTCATACGGATGATTTCGTTCTTGACCTTGACCAGCAGCTTGCGAAATGGCGTGCTCTCGCTCCAGCTTTCTTTGGGGGCGAGGTCGGCAAAGCGCGGGTCTTGGCGCAGCGCATCCACCCAAGCGTTCACGGCCTCGCCGCTGCCCGCCAGAAAGAGATTGATGCCTTCTTCCGCCAGCAAGACCGTGCCCTTCAGACCCAGATCCAGCGCGCGCTGGTAGAGCGTTTCGCGCAGCGCCGCGCAGTCCGGCAGGCTGACGAATTTGTAGGACGAGATGTTCAGGACGGGGAGCGTTGCGTTCATGTCTTGGGGGTCAAGGTCAGGCTGAATTGTAGGCAAGTGCCAGCAGCCGCCCTGTCAGCGCGCCCGAGTGCGGTGTTGGTGGGCTTCAAGATGCAGTCCAATACGGGCATGAATTCCCACCCAGACACCGAGCAGCGCCTGATCGATTTGGAGATCAAGGCTTCCTTCAGCGAAGACTTGCTCGACCAGCTCAATCAAATCATCACCCGCCAGCAAGACCAGATCGACGCCCTGCGACGCGAGGTCGCGGCACTGCGTCAGCAAATGCCCGAGGCTGGCGGCCCGGTGTTTCGCAGCCTGCGCGACGAATTGCCGCCGCATTATTGAAGGCTCAATCAGGCGCTGAGCAGCTTGTGGATCAGGTCCGGCGTGGAGGCGGCGGCGTACTTTTTCATCAGGCGGCCGCGGTAGACGTCGACGGTGCGAGGGCTCACGCCGAGGCGGCGGCCGATCAGCTTGCTGGTCAGGCCTTCGATCAACAAGGCGGCGATTTCGCGTTCGCGCGGCGTCAACTCGGCCTTGAGTTGGCGGTGTGCCGACAAGTCTTCAAAACTCCAGATGCCCTCGGCATGGGGGTCGGCCGGATTCAGGGCGCGGCCCGACACATGGCACCAAAACAGCTGCGCCGAGCCGAGCCGCTTCATCACCCGCTCGTCGGCATAAAAGCCCTGCGCATCC
The DNA here is from genome assembly GCA_945952065.1 of uncultured Burkholderiales bacterium. Classification (GTDB taxonomy): domain Bacteria; phylum Pseudomonadota; class Gammaproteobacteria; order Burkholderiales; family Burkholderiaceae_C; genus Paucibacter_A. The sequence goes on from CAMFGY010000003.1 coordinate 305,051, forward strand.
AGGCGAGCGGCAATGCGCTCGCCGGTGCGTTCGAACTCTGCGGGGCTGGGGTAGAGCACTTCAAAACTCTGGCCGATCAATTGCTCGCGCTCGGCGGCAAACATGCTCAGCAGTTGTTGGTTGCAGTCCACGATCAGGCGGCGGGCGGAGATCACCAAACCAATCGGGGCCAGATCAAAGGCGCTGCGGTAGTCCAGACTCATCGTGATTGCTAGGGCTGTTGAGCAAAGGTCGAACAAGAGTCGAAAAAGGGTCGAACAAGGGTCGAACAAGGGTCGAACAAGGCCTGAAATCGGCCCCCTCGTGAGAGGACTTAGGCGATTCTACGTAAGCACTACTTAATCGGATACGTAGTACGCTTCGCAGCTGGCTTTCAGCTTTTGGCTTGACGGAGATTCACGCATGAACAAGGTATTCCCCAGCGCTGCAGCGGCGCTTCAGGGCATCGTCAAAGATGGGCAGTTGCTGGCCGTGGGCGGCTTTGGCCTGTGCGGCATTCCCGAGGCTTTGATCGCAGCGCTGCGCGACAGCGCGGTCAAAGACCTGACGGTCATTTCCAACAACGCCGGGGTCGAGGGCTTTGGCCTGGGGCAGTTGCTGGAAACCCGCCAGATCAAAAAAATGATCTCCAGCTATGTGGGCGAGAACAAAGAGTTCGAGCGTCAGTACCTGGCCGGCGAGTTGCAACTGGAATTCACGCCGCAAGGCACTTTGGCTGAAAAGCTGCGCGCTGGTGGCGCCGGCATCCCGGCTTTCTACACCCGCACCGGTGTGGGCACCATCGTGGCCGAGGGCAAGGAGTTGCGCGAGTTTGACGGCCACACCTATGTGCTCGAACACGCGCTGTGCCCCGAGGTCGCCCTGGTCAAGGCCTGGAAGGCCGACAAGAGCGGCAATCTGATCTTCCGGCGCACCGCCCGCAACTTCAATCCTGCCGCCGCCATGGCCGGCAAGATCACCGTGGTGGAAGTCGAGCATCTGGTCGAAGTGGGCGAGATCGACCCCGACTCGGTGCATCTGCCGGGCATTTATGTGCACCGCATCGTCGTCAATGCGAACCCGGAAAAGCGCATCGAGAAGCGCACCATTTCGCAGTAAGCACCCCTCAATTAGCGGAGCCGCACAGCACCTCCAGAAGCAGGTGCCACGGCTCTCAAGGACTTGGAGAGAAGATCATCATGGCCTGGACACAAGACCAAATGGCGGCGCGTGCCGCCCAAGAGTTGGAAGACGGCTTTTATGTGAACCTGGGCATCGGCATCCCGACCCTGGTGGCGAACTTTGTGCCGGCGGACAAGGAAGTCTGGCTGCAAAGCGAAAACGGCATGTTGGGCATCGGCCCCTTTCCCACCGAAGACCAAGTGGATGCCGACCTCATCAATGCGGGCAAGCAAACCGTCACCACGATTGCCGGCTCCTCGATCTTTGGCAGCCACGAGTCCTTCGCGATGATTCGCGGCGGCAAGATCAATCTGAGCATCTTGGGCGCCATGCAGGTCAGCGAAAAAGGCGATCTGGCCAATTGGATGATTCCCGGCAAGATGGTCAAGGGCATGGGCGGCGCCATGGACTTGGTGGCCGGCGTCAAACGCGTGATCGTGCTGATGGAGCATGTGGCGCGTAAAAAAGACGGCACGACCGATTTGAAGATCCTGCCCGCTTGCACCTTGCCTTTGACCGGCGTGGGCGTGGTCAACCGCATCATTACCGACCTGGCCGTGATGGACGTGACTCCTGCGGGCCTGAAGCTGGTCGAGTTGGCCGATGGCGTGACGCGCGAAGAAGTGCAGAGCAAGACCGGCGTGCCGCTGCTCTGAGCCGCTCAGCGGGGGCGCACCCCGGCCAAGACGCGATGAAGCCAAGGGCCCAGCCAGCCCGCTGAGGCCCTTTTTTTTTGTGGCCTTGCTTGTGTGGCTGAAGCGAGGACTGTAAAGGGATTGGCGTGCGGTCGGGCGGGCGGCTCTGGATTAGCATGGGGAACACGCCGAGGAGTGTTTCCATGCAAAAACTGCTCTTGAAACTGATGATGTCTGGCCTTGCTGCGGCTTGGACTGGCGCCGGGGCGCAGCCCGCCACCACTGCGCCCAGTGTGTTTGATGCCGACCTGGCAAAGTCCGTCGGCGCAGACGATTACGGCATGCGCAAGTATGTCTTGGTGGTGCTCAAAACCGGGCCCAAGCCCATGCCGACGGGGCCGGCACGTGACGAGATGTTCAAAGGCCACTTTGCCAATATCAAGCGCTTGGCGGCCGAGGGTAAGTTGGCCTTGGCTGGGCCTTTTGATGGGAAGGATGGCTGGCGAGGCCTCTTTATCCTGGCGGTCTCAGATCTCGAAGAGGCCCAACAACTGGCCGCGACCGACCCAGTGATCAGCAGCGGTGAGATGGTGGCCGAGTATCACAAGTACTATGGTTCGGCGGCCTTGATGCTGGTGAATGAGGGGCACGCCAAAGTGGCGAAAAAGAGCTTTTGAGATTTGGCCTGGGGCCTTAGATCGTTGCAGGCTCGGGTCTCGAGCGACGGCCCAGCACCGCTATGCTGATCAACAGCAAAGCACCGCCGAGGTACTGAATTGCATTCATGGGCTGATTCAAGAACAGCGCAGACAGGAGTACTGCGGTCAAGGGTTCCAAGAGCGTGGCGATGGTCAGCGCACTGGGTTTCAAGCGAGCGGCGCCCCAACTGAAGGCCAAGAGCGCCAGGGCCGCGGTCACCACCCCCAGGTAGAGAAACCACGCTTGCGGCGGCAGTTCCTGGGGCCAAATGAAGGGGCGGTACAAGGCGAACAAGCCCATCGCCGCCGCAGCGACGGCAGTCAAGCAGGTGGTGGCCGGTCCCGCACCCAAGGCGATTGAAATGCGACCGCTGATGATGGAAAAGCCTGCATACAAAAAGGCTGAGGCCAATGAATACATCAGCCCTAGCTTCAGGCTGCCTGTGGCTGTTTGCGCAGAGCTTGGCTCATGGCGCGTGACCAACAGAACCGTGCCCAAGAGTGCGGCCGCGAGTACCAGCAGCAATTGCCAATCGGCGCGTTCCTGGCCACGCGCCACCGTCCAGACGCTGACGATGACGGGCGGTAGGCACAGGGCAATCAAGGTCGGGATGGAGGCGCCAATTTGCTCAATGCCAAGGAACCAAAAGAGCACATAGGCCGCCATGGCCACGCCAGCCAGGACGACAGAACCCAGCACAGGGCGCAAACGGTGCCAGTGGATGTGCCGGCCAAAAAAAGCCAGCAGCACCAAGGCGCCGAGCAAAAAACGCCAAAACGAGATGGCCTCTGGCCTGAATCCATATTGAGTGACCAAAAGGTTGACCACCAATGCCCCCGTGCCCCAAAGCACGCCGGCGGCGCAGGCGGCCATAAAGCCCCAAGCTGAGGCGGTATGCGGCGTGGGCGAGGAAAAAGGGGCGTCCTTGTGCATGAGGTCCAGTGAATTGCGCCGGGCGCCAAGCAAGGCCGGGGCGCTTTGTTTTTTCTTAAGGTGAGCGCATGCCGATCAGCCAAGGCCGAATCTCGACGCGCAGCAAGCCGCTTTGGACAGCGGGATCCGCCAACGCGAAGGTGCGGACCTCTTCTTCGCTGAGTCCTGCGCGGGGCAGCATCATGCCGCCGCCTTGCTCGTCCAGGTGGGGGCCACCCAGCACCAGCTTGTCTTCCTTCAGCCATTGGCGGTAGTGGGCGATATGGCTTTGCAAGCCTGCTTGCTCGAACATGCTTTTGCCGGGCTGCCAATTGGGGCCGGGACGATGAAACACCACATAGCGGATGTCCCGGGCAGGGGCATCTGCGGGTCGTTGGGGCGCTTGATGGGGCGTTGGATCGGAGGCTTGTGCTTGCAGAGTAGGCACGCTGACCAGCAGTGGGAGCAGCACACTCAGTGTTGGAAAGACCCGCATGATGCAATCTCCTGGCGCTGGCTTTAGGGCGATGGACCTCAAGCTTTTTCGCTTGTTCAAGGCCTTGATCTTGCTCCGTCCTGAGCTGAGTGCGGCTCAGCCAGGGCTTGGAGTTCGGCGCCGCTGAGTCGGTAGTAAACCTTCTCCGTCACGGCTTGGGCGCCCAAGCGCTCATAAAAAGCCATGGCGCCTTGGTTGCCGCTCTCGGTGGTCCAGTCAAAGCGGACGCAGTTTTTCTCTACCGCGTAAGCCGCGAGGCGGCGCATCAGCTGTTCGCCCAATCCTTGACCGCGCCAAGCCTGGCGCACGAACAGGTCTTTCATGAACAGCTGTCCACCTTGCTGGGGTGCGGGGTAGAGCAGGGAATAGGTGGCCAAGCCGGCGATCTCGGCGCCGTCCAGCGCCACCAGGACTTGAACGCCGGAGTCTGCGCCCAGCAGGCCCTGTTTGAGGCTTTGGCTCAGCGCTTCGGCGCTTGCACCTCGAGCGCCAAAGTAGTGCTGATCCAATTCATGCATGGCGCGCACCAACGCAGGAAAAAGGCTTTCGTCAAAGGGCTGGAAGCGCATGTTTTCTTTCTCTAAGCGCACAGTGGCCATCAGGGCGTCATCGGCCGGGCCACCAGCCGAATTTCAAACAACTTGGGCCAGAGTTTGCCGGTGACGAAGAGGCGTTTTTTGGCGGCGTCATAGGCGATGCCATTGAGCACGTCTTCGCTGCCGCGCCCCACACCCGCTGTTTGCAGCAGGCCGCTCAGGTCGATCACGCTGTGCACCTGGCCGCTGTTGGGGTCGATGCGCAAAATTAGTTCGGACTTCCAGACATTGGCGTAGATCTGTCCCTCCACCCATTCCAGCTCATTGAGTTGCTCCACCGGGCGGCCCAGGGCCGTGACCTGAAGCCGCTTGACCTCTTTGAGCGTGCTCGGGTCGAAAAAGCGCAGCGTGGCGGTGCCGTCGCTGAGGATCAGATGCTGGTCGTTGTGGGTCAGGCCCCAGCCTTCGCCGCTGTAATTGAACTGGCGCTTGAGTTTGAAGGTCTTGAGGTCCCACACAAAGCCGGTTTGAGACTGCCAAGTCAGGCTGTACAACTCATCTTTCCAGGCCGTCATGCCTTCGCCGAAATACTGCTGAGGGATGTCGACTTTTTGCAGGACTTTGCCGCTTTCCAGGGCGACTTTGCGGATCGTTGAGCGGCCATGCAAGCCGGTGCTCTCAAACAGCACGCCATCGCGAAACAGCAGCCCTTGGGTGAAGGCCTCGGGGTCATGCGGATAGCTGTTGACCACCACCGCATCAAAGACCGGCAAGCGCACCCTTTGTGCTTGGGCGGGCAGGGCCAGCAGCATGGCGCACAGCAGGGTTAGCGCCATACCGCAAGGCGCAGACTTCAAAGAGCGCAAGTCAAGCAGGCGGCGAAGGTTCAAGCGGGTGAGGAGCGTGATCAAGGCTTGCAATTGAGGCGTCCGGTTTCAGTGCTGTGCCAACAAGAAGAACAGCGGGGCTGGTGCGAGAAAAGATCGAGTGAGCCTGTATTTCACCATCTCTGCGCTCGGGCTCGCCCTGCGGGTGGCCGAACGAGGTGCTTGCGCGCCTGCCTGAAGCTTTGTGTTGGGTGGTTGAGCTTTGGGGCAGTGATGCATCGCGGCCACAGATCGCCCCAAATTTGCTGCCGCGCTTCAATTTGTAAATGAGAACGGTTATTATTTGACTCTTGTCGAGAGAGTCAACCCAGGTCGTCCCCAGGTAGGCGCGCAAGGCGCCAGTGCTCGTCGTTTTGTTTTTCTTTTGTCTGCCGGGATCCGACCTCATGTCCGCATTTATCAAGAGCCGCAAGCATGCGGCTGCGTCTCCGTCTTTGTCTGGTGTCAGTGTTGCTGTGTCTGCGCTGGCCTTGAGCATGCCTCTGGGCGCCTTGGCGCAAGAGGCCGTCAACAAGACCGAGAACGCCTTGCCGGTGGTGCGCGCCAAGGCCAAGGCCATCACCGAAAACGAGTTCAAGGCCGAGGCCGCGTCCAGCGCCAAGTTTGTCAAGCCGCTGCTGGAAACACCGCAGACCATCACCGTCATCAACAAAGAGTTGCTGCAGCAGCAAGGCACGGCTTCCCTGAGCGAAGCGCTGCGCAACACCCCAGGCATCACCTTCACGCTGGGTGAGAACGGCAACACCAATACCGGCGACGCCGTTTTCATGCGCGGATTTGATGCCAGCGCCAATATCTTTGTGGACGGTGTGCGCGATCTGGGCGGCATCACCCGCGACACCTTCAATGTGGAGGCGGTGGAAGTGGTGAAGGGCCCGAGCGGCGCCGACAACGGCCGCGGCTCGCCCAATGGCTATATCAATATGGTCAGCAAAAAGGCGCAGCTGCGCGACTTTGCCGAAGGCGCGGCGCAAGTCTCCAGTGGCAGCCGCGTGCGCTTGAGCGCTGATCTGAACAAAAAGCTGGACCTGGGTTTGCCCGGCGCCGCTTTCCGCTTGAACGCCTTCAGCGACCGTGGCAATGTGGTCGGCCGCGATGTGATCGAGCGCAACCGTTGGGGCGTGGCCCCCAGCCTGACCCTGGGCCTGGGCACGGCGACCCGCGCAACGCTGAGCTATTTGCATGTCAGCCAAGACGCGACGCCCGATGGCGGCGTGCCCGGCGTGGGCCTGATGGGCTTCACCAGCGCCTCGGTATACAAGACTTTGGCGAGTGCGACCGCAACGCCGCCGAGCGGCGCCGTCACGGCCAATGACATCCAGCCGGTGTCGCGCAGCAACTTCTATGGCAGCGCCAATGACTTCGACAAGACCACGGCCGATATGCTGACCGTGCAGTTGGAGCATGACTTTGCGCCCGGCAGCACCTTGCGCAACACCACGCGCTTGGGCCGCACCCAGCAGGACCTGAATCTGACCAACATCATCATCAGCTCGGGCAATTGGTCCATCGTGGGCGATGCGAGCAAGCCGGAGACCTGGACCGTGGGCCGTCTGCGTCTGGGGCGCGATCAGCGCAACCAGATCCTGGCCAATCAGACCAATCTGAGCACGGCCTTCACCGTGGCGGGCATCAAGAACAACATCAGCACCGGCATTGAGCTGACGCACGAGCAGCAAAACACCGCGGGCTTCACCTACACCAACACCGACGGTGATCGCGCCAATCTGTACGCGCCCAAGACGAGCGACAAGTTCGCTGCACTCAGCCGCACCGGCGCCAGCACCGAAGGCAGTACCAGCACAGCTGCAGCCTATGTGTTCGACACGCTGGACCTGACCCCCAGCCTGCAGCTCAGCGCCGGCCTGCGTGTTGAGCGCTACCGCACCGAGTACACCAGCATTGCCGCTCCCGCCACACCGGCCGTGGCCTCAACCACCTTTGCCAAGAGCGACAGCTTGAGCAGCGGCAAGCTGGGTCTGCTGTACAAGCCGACCGAGAACGGCAGCGTTTATCTGTCTTACTCCACCTCGCAAAAGCCGCCAGGCAGCGATAACTTTGCCCTCAGCAGCGCAACACCCAGTGGTGCGACCAACTCGGTCAGCATCAACGCGCCGAACCTGAAGCCGCAAGAAGCCAGCAATTTGGAGCTGGGCAGCAAATGGGATTTGCTGGACAAGCAATTGCTGGTGACGGCGGCCCTGTTCCAGTCGGTCAACAAGAACGAGCTGGCCCGCGCGACCAACGCCACGGGTGATGTGACCCAGTACGGCAAGAAGACCATCAAGGGCTTGGAGCTGGGCGCGGCTGGCGCGGTGTCCAACAATCTGCAATTGCAAGCCGGCTTGGTGTGGATGAACAGCAAGGTGGACGAGGCCGCGGTGGTGGCCCCCGGCAGTGTGGACAGCCAAACCGGCGCGGCCCTGGTCTACACGCCCAAGCTCAGCTTCACTTCTTGGGTCAACTACCGCGTGGCCGAAGGCCTGCTGCAAGGCCTGAGCCTGGGCGGTGGCGCGCGCTACACCGACAGCCAGACCACCCAGGTCAACAACGGCGCAGCGCCGGTGACGGGCATCAATGGCATCCCCAGCTACTGGGTGTTTGACGCCATGGCTGCTTATGAGTTCAACAAAAAGATCGGCCTGCAGTTCAATGTGGCGAACCTGACGGACAAGTTCTACCTCGCCGCCGTCAACAGCGGGCGCAACCGCTTCACCGTGGGTGCACCGCGCAGCTACAGCCTGTCGCTGAACGTCAAGTACTGACAGGCCGCGGGCGGCTTTGAGCAAGTAGAAAAGGCAGGGTCCAGATGTTGCTGCATATCGAGGGCGTTCTCAGCAAGGCCGAGGTGGGCGAGTTTCGCCAGCGTTTGGCCGCGGAGGGCGAGTGGGTGGATGGCCGCGTGACCGTGGGCCAGCAAGGCGCACAGGTCAAGCGCAACCAGCAACTGCGTCCGGGCTCGGCCCTGGCGCAGGACTTGGGTCAGCGCATCCAGCAAAAGCTGGCGGCGCATCCGCAGTTCTTCTCGGCGGCACTGCCGCTGCGCACCCTGTCGCCTTTGTTCAACCGCTATGCCGGCGGTGGGCACTACGGACTGCATGTGGACGGGGCGGTGATGAGCCAGCTGGGCAGCATGCAGCTGCTGCGCAGCGATGTCTCCACCACTTTGTTCTTGAGCGAGCCGGATGAGTACGTGGGCGGCGAGTTGGAGGTCAAAGACACCTATGGCGTCCACGAGGTCAAGCTGCCCGCGGGCGACTTGGTGCTGTATCCGTCCACCAGCTTGCATCAGGTCATGCCGGTGAGCGAGGGCGAACGGGTGGCGGCTTTCTTCTGGACGCAAAGCATGATCCGCGACGACGCCCGCCGCGCCATGCTGTACGAGCTGGATCAATCCATCCAAAGCCTGCGTGCACGCTATGGTGAGATCGATGAAGCGGTGTCCTTGAGCGGCCACTATCACAACCTCTTGCGTCAATGGGCCGAGTTATGAGCAGCAGCCTGAGCACGGGGGTGGCGCAAGCCGCGCCAAGCCAGCAGCGGACGACACCCAGCATCGACAAAGCCAAAAAGAAAAGCCAGGCCGCTTATCTGAAGACCTTGCACCTGTGGCACTGGGTCAGCTCGGCCATCAGCCTGGTGGCTTTGTTGATGTTCAGCGTGACGGGCGTGACGCTCAACAACGCGGGTTGGTTTGAAGCCAAGCCGCGCGTGCAAAGCGGCCAGGGCCAACTGCCTGAGCCCTTGGTGCAAGAGCTCTTGAAGCACAAGCCCGCGCAGCGCCGCGCCGAGCTGCCGGCGGCCAGCCGACAGTGGGTGCGCGAGCAGTGGGGCTTCAAGCTCGACGGTCTGGCGGCGGAATGGTCAGCGGATGAGGTTTATCTGCCGATGCCGCGTCCGGGCGGCGATGCTTGGTTGCGCATTGCTTTGCCCGATGGGGCGGTCGAGTTCGAACGCAGTGACCGGGGCGCGATTGCCTACCTGAACGACCTGCACAAGGGGCGCCATACCGGGCCGGTGTGGAGTTGGTTCATCGACCTTTTTGGTCTGGCCTGCCTGGTCTTTGCCATCACCGGTTTGTTGATTTTGAAGATGCATGCGGTCAAGCGCCGCAGCGTTTGGCCCTTGGTAGCGGCGGGTCTGGTCTTGCCGACCCTGCTGCTGATGGTTTTTGTTCACTGAAAGTGAAACCATGAATACACACACGAAAGTCTCACAAGGTCTGTTGCTGGGCGCAGCAGGGCTGGCCTTGCCCCTGAGCTCCGCTTGGGCGGCTGAGTTGCAGCTGAGCCTGGAAATCCCGCGCCTGAATGTGGCGGAGTACCACCGGCCCTATGTGGCGGTTTGGTTGGAGAGTGCCGACAAGAGCGGCGAGGCGATTCCCTTGGCCGTTTTGTACGACCAGAAGAAGGCCAACAACGCCGGCATCAAGTGGTTGCCTGATCTGCGGCAATGGTGGCGCAAGAGTGGGCGCGATCTGAGCATGCCCATGGACGGCGTCAGCGGCGCCACCCGTGCCGTGGGCGAGCACAAGCTGAACCTGAGCAAGCAAGTGGCGGCATTGCCGGCCGGCAAGTACGAAGTGGTGGTGGAGGCGGCCCGTGAAGCGGGCGGCCGTGAGGTGCAGCGTCTTGCCCTGCAATGGCCGCCCAAAGCCGCCGCCCAGAGCGCGGCTCAGGGTGAACACGAATTGGGCGCACTGACGCTGCAAGCCAAACCATGAATCTCGACGGAGCCAAGCGAATGAATCCAAAGAAAGAACTGCGCGGTTTGAGCGTCTGGGTGATGGCTCTGGGCCTGGCCATGGTGGCCCCCGCGCAAGCGCATCGCACCTGGCTGTTGCCGCAAACAGCGCATATCAATTCAGCAGGCAATGCCGCGGCCAGCCGCCCGGCAGTGGTGACCGTGGATGCCGTGGCCTCCGAGGAGTTGTTTGAGTTTGAACATGCGCAGCAGCTGGGCAGCGTGCTGATCTGGGCCCCCGATGGCAAGGCGCTGACACCCGAGGCAATCAACACCGCGCGTCATCGCAACAGCATCGACATCAAGCTCGAGCAAAGCGGCAGCTACCGCATCAGCAATAGCGCAGAGGGCGCGTTTGCCAGCTACAAAGTCGGCGCTGAGACCAAGCGCTGGCGCGGCAAACCGTCAGAGCTGGCCGCTCAGATTCCCGCCGGCGCCCAAGACTTGCAAGTGACGCAGACCTTGATGCGCAGCGAGACTTTTGTGAGCAAGGAGCGCGCCACCCTGCCGCCTTTTGTCCCTCAGGGCCAAGGCCTGGAGTTGCAAGCGCTGAGCCCGGTGACTGACCTGAGCGATGGCGACAGCGTGCATCTGCGCGTGCTTTGCGATGGCAAGCCGCTGCCGGGCGCTGAGCTGACCTTGCTGCGAGGCGGCAGCCGCTACCGCTACAAACTTGGTGAAGTGAACCTCAAAGCCGACGCCAAGGGCGAGGTGCGCATCAGCTGGGCCGAAGCGGGCCGCTATTGGTTGGGCTTGGGCCATGACGTGGCGGCCGCTCCTGCCGAAGGGACTCAAGCGGCGCAGCCTGCCAAGCGCTACCGCTACAGCGCCACTTTTGAGGTCTTGCCCAAGTAAAAAAGCTGAAGCCGCGATGAGTTTGACGACCTTGAACGCCCAGTCCGCAGAGGCGGGCACCCCGCTGCAGCGGACGGTGCTGATGCCGCAGGAGATCGATCCGGCGGGCCCGCTGCTGGGTGAGCAACTGCATCAGCTGCAGGGCCGCAGCATGGGCACCAGCTGGTGTGTCAAGTTCTATGGCCCGCGCGGTTTGGATCTGCAGCCCTTGCAAGCCGGGCTGGAGGTGAATTTGGCCGAGGTGGTGGCGCGCATGAGCCCCTGGGAGCCGGCGTCCGACTTGAACCGCTTTGCCCGCACGCCCTCGGGCGCGTGGTTGAGCGTGGCGCCCAGCACCTGGGAGGTCTTGGGTCATGCTTTGCAGGTGGCGCGCGCCAGCGGCGGGGCTTTTGATCCCACGGCCGCGGCCCTGGTGCGGGCCTGGGGTTTTGGCGCCGGCAGGCGCCATGACGAGCCTGGCTTCCGCCCCCCGGAAGAGCCCGAATGGGGCGAGCGCCTGGGCCATGGCCTGAGTTGGCAAGACCTGACCCTGCGTGAGGCCAGCCGCGAGCTCTGGCAGCCCGGCGGTTTGGAGCTCGATTTCTGCGGCATCGCCAAAGGTTATGCGGTGGACCGGCTCAGCACCTATTTATTGGACTGCGGCCTGCCCCATCATCTGGTGGAAGTGGGCGGCGAATTGCGAGGGCACGGGCGCAAACTGGATGGCCAGCCTTGGTGGGTGCAGCTGGAAGCCGTGCCCGGCTCTTGGGGGCTGGGTGACACCGTCTTGGCCTTGCATGGCTTGTCGGTGGCCACCTCGGGGGACTATCGCCGTTGCTATGTGGATGCCCAGGGCCAGCGTCGATCGCACACCCTGGACCCGCGCCGCCGTGCCCCAGTGGCGCATGGGCTGGCCAGCGTCAGCGTGGTGCACAGCAGTTGCTGTTTGGCGGATGCTTGGGCCACGGCCTTGCTGGTGCTGGGGCCGCAGGCCGGCCCCGCCTTGGCCACCCAGCAAGGGCTGGCGGCCCTGTTCGTCATCCGGGAAGAAGGCCCCAGCTGGGAACTGCCGCAGCTGGGTCAGCCGCACTGGCGGGAGGTGCAAAGCCCGGCCTTGCGCGCCATGGCCTGCGATTGAATCTAGCCAGGGAGGCGGCTCTGAGGCCGACTACGTAGTCCAGCGGAGTGTCAGGGGCGAAGACTCGTTCTAGGATGCCTGAGCTTGCAACTCTGGGTGCCTTGACGATATGTCCATCACCGCCGTCTTTCGCTTCAATCCGCTGGGCTTGGCCGCGCTGAGCTTGTTTCTCACCGCATGCCAAGCGCCGCCCAGCACACCGGAGGCGGGCGCTGCGACACGTGCGGCCGCCGTGCCCGCGCAGCCCGAGGGCCCCAGCGGTTGGCATCAAAAACCCGGTTGGACTTTGCAACGCTTTGCCGTTGCAGCGGCCCATCCTTTGGCCGCGCAAGCAGGTTACGAGATCCTCAAAGCAGGAGGTAGCGCGCTCGATGCTGCAATTGCCACGCAGTTGGCGTTGACCCTGGTTGAGCCGCAATCGAGCGGCATTGGCGGCGGGGCCTTTTTGATGCATTGGGATGGGCAGCAGGTGTTGGCCTTGGATGGCCGTGAAACCGCGCCTGCGGCGGCAGATGAAAAGCTCTTTTTGCTGCCCGATGGCAAGCCAATGAACTATGTGCAGGCGGTGGTGGGCGGCCGCTCCGTGGGCACGCCCGGCCTTTTGCCCATGTTGGAGCAGGCGCACCGCCAACACGGTGTGCTGCCTTGGGCACGCTTGTTTGAGCCCACGATTCGATTGTGTGAGCAGGGCTTTGAGTTGAGCCCGCGCATGCATGCCATGTTGATGGGCGACTCCCATCTGGCCCGCGACCCGGTGGCCGGCAAATACTTCTTCTCGCCAGATGGGCAGCCTTTGCCGATTGGCACCCTCTTGCGCAACCCGGCCTTGGCCCAGGTCTTGCGCCAAATCGCTGCGGGCGGGGCCGATGCCTTCATGCGTGGGCCGGTGGCGGCAGACATCGTGCGGCGGGTGCGCAGCCATCCCAGCAACCCGGGCTTGTTGAGCGAGGCCGACTTGGCCGCTTACCGCCCCAGGGCGCGCGAGGCGATCTGCACCGACTGGCGTGAGAGCTGGCGGGTGTGTGGCTTTCCGCCGCCGTCCAGCGGGCATCTGACGGTGATGCAAATCTTGGGCATGCTGCCGCAGCAAAGCCCTGCACAGGCCTTGGACGCCGGGCTGCCCAATGCTGCGTGGTTGAACCGTTATGCGCAGGCGGCCAATTTGGCCTATGCCGATCGGGCCCAGTACATCGCCGACCCCGACTTTGTGGCGGCGCCCGCTGGCGATTGGCGCAGCTTGTTGGCCCCTGACTATTTGCAAGAGCGCGCCGCCTTGATCGGCCAACGCAGCAGCGGCGTGGCCAAGGCCGGCCAGCCGGGTCCGCTGCGGGTGAGCTTTGCGCCGCAAGCGATTCAGCCGGAGTACGGCACCAGCCATCTGAGTGTGGTGGACGGGCAAGGGCGGGCCGTGGCGCTGACGACCACGATCGAGTCGGTGTTTGGGGCTCGCATCATGAGCGATGGTGGCACCGGGCTGGCGGGCGGCTTCATGCTGAACAATCAGCTGACCGACTTTGCACTGAACCCGCGCGACGCGGCCGGTCGGCCGGTGGCCAATCGCTTGGAGCCCGGCAAGCGGCCGCGCTCCAGCATGTCACCCACCTTGGTGTTTGACCGGCGCGATGGGCGCTTCTTGATGAGTTTGGGCGCGCCTGGAGGCTCGGCCATCATTCACTTTGTGGCCAAGAGTTTGATCGCTCGCCACGACTGGGGCCTGGATCTGCAGCAAGGCACGGCCTTGCCGAACTTCGCGGCCTTCAATGGGCCCACTGTTCTGGAGAAAGACCTGTTCCCGGCCAGCACGGTGGCTGGCTTGCGTGCCCTGGGGCATGAGGTGGTGGAGCGCGATCTGACCAGCGGTTTTCACGGCATCGAGCGCCGTGAGTCGGGGCCAGCGGGCGCCAAGAAGTCCCTCTGGTTCGGCGCTGCCGACCCTCGCCGCGAGGGCGTGGTTCGGGGCGAGTGAGGCGGGCTTGTCGGGTCGAATTCAGCGCATTTGAACCAGGCTTTGCAACTGGCGCAGCAGGGCCGGCTGGCGCCCTGTCAGCTGGGCGGTGATGGCGCTCTTCAGGGGCGGCAGGTGCTGCGCCACTTGCAGCACGCCACGGCGCAGCAGTCGAGCGGCGGGGCGGTCGTCGGTGAAGAGCTTCTCCACCGCATTGGTGCCCTGGTAGATGGGCCAGGTCTTGCGGCGATGGGCGCTGGCATAACGCTCCAATAAGGCGGCATCGCCCAGATCCTGCCCGCCGCGATGCGCTTGGGCCAGCAACTGCGCCAAAGTCTGCACGCCGTACAGCCCGAAGTTGTAGCCATGCGCGGTGACGGGGTGCATGCCCACGGCGGCGTCGCCGATCAGGGCCAAGCGCGCGCAGGCGAAGCGGTGGGCATAGGTGGCCACCAGCGGGTAGAGGTGGCGGGGGCTGGCCAGCGTCAGGTCGCCCAAGCGCCCCCGCACTTCGGTGCGCACCCAGTCCATGAACTGGGCTTCGTCCCACTGCATCATGGCGTTGGCGCGGTCGGCCGGCAGGGTCAGCACCAGCGAGCTGCAATTGCCGTTCAAGGGCAGCAGCGCCAAGGTGTGACCGTAATGGAAGCACTCCAAGGCAATGCCTTGATTGGGCTGGCTGTGGCGCAGGCGGCAGACCAGTACGCTGCGGCCAAAGTCGCGCATCTGCGCGCCGATGCCGGCTTGGCGTCGGGTGGCGGAGAAGCGGCTGTCGGCGGCAATCACCAGCGGTGCGCTCAGGCGTTCGCCATCGGCCAGGGTCAGATGGGCCAGGTCGGCGCCTAGGCTGAGTTGGCTGACGCGGGTGTCGGCGCGCAGCGTGATCAGGTCTGCGCGTTTGAGCGCACCCTGGTAGGCCACGCGCCGCAGCCAGTGGTTGGCCACCAGGCTGCCAAGCTGCTCGCGACCCGTGCCTTCGGCGTCAAAGCCGAGGTAGTCGCGGCCTTCGCCATTGAAGACATGAGCTCGCTTGAGCGGGGCAATCTCTTCAAGGGGCAAGTCTTGCCATTGGCCGAGCGCTTGCAAGACGGCCATGCCGGCGTGGGTCAGCGCAATTTCGCGGCCGTCTTCGGCGGGGTCGGCCAAAGCGGCCAGCGGTGCGGCCTCCAGCACACAGCTGGCAATGCCGGCATCCGCCAGGGCGCAGGCCATGCTCAGGCCTGCGGGGCCGGCGCCGACGATCAGCACCTCGGCCTGGGGTCTTGTGGGTGTCATGCAAAGCACTCGTAAAGCTCAATCCCGCCAGCCTAGCGGGATTGAGGCTTCAGAGGCTTGATCTGGGTCAGCGGCGCGTCTTGATGGCCAAAACGGCCAGCACGGCAATGCCCAGGTAGAGCAAGCCGCTCCAAATTTCATAGCCCAGGCCCAGCAACTGGTACTTGGCCGCGTCGGCGCAGGTGGCGGTGACCATGAAGACCGAAGGCCACAAGGTTTCCAGATCGAGGGCTGTGATGAGGCGGTCCGCCAGCGTCAAGTCGCAAGAAGCCAGCTTGTTGGCCACTTCATGCTGAAAGCCTGCCGCCGCCACGCCCGCCACCGCCAGGCCCAGCACCAGGAGCAGTCCCAAGCTGCGCAGCAGGCGCTGGCCTCTGGCCAACCATGCCAGCCCGGCAACTAGGCCGATGAGCAGGAAAACGCCGCGTTGCATCACGCACCAGGCGCAGGGTCGAATGCCAAATTGATGCTGTGCAATCAGCGCCGCGCCCAGCGCGGCGAAGCTGCCCAGGCTGATCAGGGCCAGGGCTTGGGCAGGGAACTTTGAAGGCTTGAGGAACATCAGTCGGCCGCCAGTTCCACCACCAAATCCATCTCCACGCAAGCGCCCAGGGGGATCTGCGCCACGCCGAAGGCGCTGCGGGCATGCGCGCCTACCTCAGGGCCGAAGACTTCAGCCAGCAACTCAGAAGCGCCGTTGGTGACCAGGTGTTGTTCGGTGTAGTCGGGGCTGCTGTTGACCAAGCTCATCAGCTTGACGATGCGCTTGATCTTGCCCAGATCGCCGGTGGCGGCGTGCAGCGTGCCCATCAGGTCGATGGCAATGGCGCGCGCCGCGGCCTTGCCGGTGGCGGTGTCGGTGTCACGGCCGAGTTGGCCCACCCAGGGCTTGCCGTCTTTCTTGGCGATATGGCCGGAGATGAAGAGTTGATTGCCGCTGCGCACAAAAGGCACATAGGCGGCAACCGGCACGGCCAGCGGCGGCAGTTCAATGCCCAGGGCTTGAAGCTTGGCGTAAACGGGAGAGGTGCTGGTGCTGCTCATGGTGGTGGGCTTTCGTGAAGGTTGAAGCGGGCGGCCCGGGTGGGGCCTGCCAGATGGAATCGGGCTCGAATCGCAGCGGCTGAATGGCTACGATCGGGTGGCGCGCATCCTACACCGAGCGCTGCGCGCTGCCTGCTTGCCACTGATCGATTTGCCCATGAGCGCCGCTGCGTCGGACCCCCTCATCAGCCCGGTCTCCGGGGTGTTGGCCGGCTGTGCTTGGCTGCTGGGCTTGGGGCTGTTGCTGCAATGCGAGCGTTTGCCCAATGCTGCTGAATGGGTCAGCTTGCTGTGTCTATGCGCTCTCATGCTGGCTGGGCTGCCCTTGTTGCTCTGGGCGACTTGGCGGCGCGCTTGGCCACGCTACTTGTTTGCGCTGAGCCTGTGTCTGACCGCCTGCCTACTGGCTTTCATGCAAGGGGCATGGCGGGCCGAGCGGCGTTTGGCCGAGCAACTGCCCCCGGCTTGGGAGGGGCGCGACCTGCGCCTGACGGGGCGCATCGATTCGCTGCCTTCGCAGGTTCAGGGGGCGGCGGGCTTGCCGGGCTGGCGCTTTGAGTTCGAAGTGATGACGGCCCAGGATGCAGGCGCTGCGGCGGCCCCGGGCCAGGACTTGCGAGCCTTGCTGCCTGGCCGTCTGGCCCTGTCTTGGTACGGTGAAAGCCGCAGCCCACCGCCCCTGCGAGCGGGGGAGCAGTGGCAGTTCACGGCGCGGCTCAAGCGTCCGCATGGTTTGATGAATCCGCATGGATTCGATGCCGAGTTCTGGCTTTTTGAGCAGGGCCTGCGGGCCACCGGTGTGGTGCGAGCCGCGGGGCCCGGAGGGCCGCCGCTGCGGCTCGCACCCGCCTCGGCTTGTGGCTGGGATGTTTGGCGCCAGGCCCTGCGTGAGGCCTTGCAGCGCGAGGTGTCCGACCCTTCGGTGGCCGGGGTGCTGGCGGCACTCAGCTTGGGCGATCAAGCGGCGATATCGAGCCAGGACTGGGCTCTGTTCCGCAGCACGGGCGTCAGCCATTTGCTCAGCGTCAGCGGTCTGCATGTGACCATGTTTGCCTGGCTGGCCCAGGCGCTGGTGGCGAGCCTGTGGCGGCGCAGCGCATGGCTGTGTTTGCGCTGTCCGGCCCCCCTGGTGGCGCGGTGGCTGGGGGTCGCCGCAGCCTTGGCCTATGCCATGTTTTCAGGCTGGGGCGTCCCCGCTCAGCGCACGGTGTGGATGCTCCTGTGTGTGGCTGCCTTGCGCAGCTTGAGCCTGCGTTGGCCTTGGCCCATTTGCCTCTTGCTTGCGGCCTTGCTGGTCACCGTGATCGACCCCTGGGCCGTGGGGCAAGCGGGCTTTTGGCTCTCATTTGCGGCGGTGGCCTTGTTGATGGCCTCGGGCGGCAGTGAGCCGCCGCCGCAGGGCTGGCGCGAGCATCTGCGCCAGGGTTTGCGCAGTCAGTGGGTGGCCACGCTGGGCTTGGCCCCCTTGAGTCTGCTGTTCTTTCAGCAGATTTCACTGGTGGGCCTGGTGGCCAATGGGCTGGCCATTCCTGTGGTGAGTTTTGTCATCACGCCGCTGGCCATGGCAGGGGCCGTTTGGCCGGGACTGTGGACCTTGGCCGAGCTGGCGGTGCGGGCTTTGCTGTTGGGCTTGCAGACGCTTGCGGCCTTGCCTTGGGCGGTGTGGTTTGTGCCAGCGGCGCCCGGCTGGGCGCAGGCCTTGGGCTTGCTGGGCGGCAGCCTGCTGGTGATGCCTTTGCCCTGGCGCCTTCGGCTTTGCGGGCTTTGCATGGCCTTGCCCATGTGTTGGCCGGCACCCGTGCGACCGCCAGTTGGAGAGTTTGAATTGCTGGCCGCAGACATTGGTCAGGGTACGGCTTTATTGCTGCGCACCTCGGCGCACCAAGTCTTGTATGACAGCGGCCCCAGCTATGGCCCGAGCTCGGATGCGGGGCAGCGCGTGCTCTTGCCCTTGATGCGCGCGCTGGGTGTGCGCGAGTTGGATGCCTTGGTTCTGAGCCACCGGGACAGTGACCATGTGGGCGGTGCGGCCGCTATTCTGGCCGCCATGCCTGTGAAAACGCTGCTGAGCTCTTTGGAGCCCGGGCACAGGCTGCTGAGCTTGGCGCATGAATCCCGCTTGCAACGCTGCGAACAGGGCCAAAGCTGGCGATGGGACGGCGTTCAATTTGAACTGTTTCACCCACCGGTCGAGTTCTATGCCCAAGGGCAGGAACCCAAAAAAAGCAATGCCATGTCTTGCGTGCTGAAAGTCAGTTCAAGCAGTGGCCGCAGCGTCTTGCTCACCGGTGACTTGGAAGCGCCGCAAGAGCTGGCCCTGCTGACGGCGCAATCGCAAGGGCGGCTTGGCCAGGGCCTGCGCAGCGAGGTCTTGATCGCGCCGCATCACGGCAGCAAGACCTCGTCCAGCGAGGCGTTTTTGCTCGGAGTGGCGCCGCGGCTGGCGGTGTTTCAAGCCGGATACCGCAACCGATTTGCGCACCCAGCCTTGAGTGTCTTGGCGCGCTATCAAGACTTGGGCATCTCGACACGCTTGCAGCCGGCCTGTGGCGCTTGGCGCTGGTTCAGCGCCACCGGCGAGGAGCGCTGTCAGCGCGAGCAGGCCCAACGCTTTTGGCATTTGTCGCCTGTTTATTGGGCGCAGCAAGTCAATGCCAATCTCGAGGCCGGGCCTTGGCCGCAGCAAGAAATGCCGGCCGAAGACGCGGAGCTCTTGGGTGGGCCTTGAGCGATCAAGACGCTGGTTTGTGCTCTGCTTCAGGTCGAAAAAAAGCCCCGCCGCGCGAAGCGGCGGGGCAAAAAGCCCAACACGGGACTCCTGCCCAGGGAAGGAGAGCAGGGTGCGCCGGCGAGACGCACGCCTGCTTTGTCCCAGCTTTGAACTGGGTTCGCAAAGCCGCGCGATGCGCGGGCTTTTTTGCGCCACGAAATGCCTCTTTCGAGTCACGGAAGAAACGCCGGCTTGGCATGCCTGCGTTTGAATGCGTCTGTGCTAGCCACCGCCCGTTGAGAGGCAGGCCTGGCGAGCCTTGAGAGGGCCGCTGCTTGGCTCTGCGCCCCAGCAATTGCGCGCATGCAGCCGAGGCTTCTCGGCCGAGGAACGATTCGCGCCTTTCGTGGAAGCCAGCGACCCGCCTGTCGCAGATTCAAGTCCCCAGCGTCGGCCTGTCGCATGCTGCGGCCGCAAGACAGGGAGAGCTTGCTTTGGACGCGCTGATCGGCTGAGCCCAGGTTCCTCTGTCTTGCGCCCCGTGTCTGTCGGGGCTTTTGTGACTCCTGATGAGGCTTTGCAGCAAATGGCATATTCACTTTTGAGTTTTCGCATCAATGAAGAGCATGAGTTCGGTGCGCCTCCAGGGCTCAGGACTTATTTGCTGATGATCTTGCTGCTGCCGCTCTTGGTCGGTGTAGGCTCCACCGTCATCGCTTGGCTCTTGCTCCAGCTTGGCGTGACCTTTGAGTTGTACCAAGCCCTGGAAATCAAAATCGCCGACATGCCCGCCTGGATGGCCTATGGGCTTTACGGCTTGCTGTACCCGGTGATTGAAGTTCTGGCCATGGTGATGGTCTTTGTGAAGCTCAGGCAATTTCGCGCGCCTCGGTGGGCCTCAGCTCTTTGCGCGGTGTTGGTGTTTGCCATGTTCTCGCTGCCGCAAGGCCTGGGCATGACGCTCATCACCTTCTACAGCGGGCTGCTGTTTTTGGCCGCCTATTTGCACCTGCGCCGTATCAGCAGTCCAGTTGCTGCCTGCTCGGGCGTGATGTTGATGGTGGCGCTCAACAACCTGGCTTCCTTGGTCTTCATTCGCGCCTAATTTGGCCCCCGCGCGTTTGAAGCCTTGGCGCGGCAGCAGGCATGCGTTTGGCCCCGGAGGGCCATACAAAAGCTAAGAAGGAGGAAGACTCACATGTCCGCCGGCTCAAAGCCAAAGTTCGTGCAGCGCGTCTTGTCGCTCGCTGTGGTCTGGGGCATATGGCTCGGCCTCGTTGCGTCGCTTGTCGTGACGCAAACCTGGGCTCAGTCCGAAGGTCCCGCGCAAGCGGGCTCATCGCCTCGGCCTGCATCATTGCCTGTCGAGCAGTTTTTTCAGCTTCCCTCCGTCTTGGAAGCTCAACTGTCCCCCTCGGGGTCGAAGCTGGCGATCACCACCTCCAAGGGCGGCATCCGTGTTGGTTTGTTGGTGGTGGATCTGAGGGATGGCTACAAAGTGCTGCGCACCTGCGCATTCACGGACGTCGATATCGTCGACTTCGACTGGGTGGGGGATGAGCGGCTGGTGTTCAGCGTTTTGGACTTGGCGGCGGGGGGCGCAGAGGATCGTCGCGTTGCTCCGGGGCTTTTCTCTGTCAAGCCTGATGGCAGTGAGTTGCGCTTGCTGGTCAAACGCCAAGGCAAGGCCTTCTTCACCAACGGTGGATTGAATGAGCGCACCTTGGAATGGAACCATCGCTTGCTGAAGGTTCCCTTGCCGCAAGAGGGCGTCCAGCCCGATGAGGTCTTGATTGGCCGCTTGGACTTTGGTGTCGACGCATTGGAATCGGTCATGCCGATGTGGCTGAATGTGCGCACCGGTCGAACCCGCAACCTGCAGGTGTTGGGCGCTCCGGCGCGGACCGTGAACTGGCTGTTCGACAGCAAAGGGGAGCCGAGGGTCGCCATGACTTACAAGAATGGGCGCAATGCAGCCTTTTGGCGCGGCCCTGGCGATACGGCCTGGAGGAAACTGTTTGAGAGTGAGTTGCTGCACCCACTGTTTGAGCCGCAGGCGGTCGATGACCAGGGCCATCTTTTCGGCACCATCAACGAAGGGCCTGAAGGCTACAAGGTGCTGACTCGCTTCGACTTTGACAAGATGCTGCCCCAAAAACCTGGCTTGGTCAGCACACC
The DNA here is from genome assembly GCA_945952065.1 of uncultured Burkholderiales bacterium. GTDB lineage: Bacteria > Pseudomonadota > Gammaproteobacteria > Burkholderiales > Burkholderiaceae_C > Paucibacter_A. Next base: position 326,244 of record CAMFGY010000003.1, read on the forward strand.
CGGCTTTGACTTTGATGGCGAGCTCCTGCTGGGGCGTGTGGGCAGCCCTGCACTGGGTGTACGCGTGAACACCGATGCCGAGCAGACGATTTGGTTCGATGAGCAGATGAAGCGCACGCAAGCGCTCATCGATGAAGCGCTGCCGGGGCGCATCAACCGGCTCAGCTGCCGCCGATGCGGCGCCGAAGACATGGTGGTGTTGGTGCGCTCCTTCGCCGATACCGACCCGGGCCAACTCTTTTTGTATGAAGTCGCCCACAAGCGACTGCAGCCCATCAGCACCATGATGGACGGTATTGACCCACAGCGCATGGCTCAAATGGACTTGCATCGGATAAAAACCCGCGATGGCCGCGACCTGCCGGTTTGGCTGACCCAGCCGCGTGGCCTCAAGCCGGGCCAGCCCGCGCCTGCCGTGGTGCTGGTGCATGGCGGGCCGTGGGTGCGCGGCGGACATTGGCGCTGGGCCGCCATGCCGCAGTTCTTGGCCTCGCGGGGGTATCTGGTGATAGAGCCGGAGTTTCGGGGCAGCACCGGCTATGGCGAGGCGCACTTCCGAGCCGGCTGGAAGCAATGGGGCCAGGCCATGCAAAACGATGTGGCCGATGCTCTGCTGTGGGCGCAACAGCAGGGCTTGGCCAGCCGCCAAGCCTGCATCGCGGGCGCCAGCTATGGCGGCTACAGCGCCTTGATGGGCCTGGTCAAGCATCCTGAGCTCTATCGCTGCGCAGTCGCCTGGGTGGCGGTGACCGATCCCTTCCTGTTCTTGAAAGGCTCATGGTGGGTCGAGGATGATTTGAGCGGCGCGGCTCGCCAACACATGCTGCCCGAGATGGTGGGAGACATCGAAAAGGACGCGGCCATGTTGGCCGCCAACTCCCCCCTGGCCCAAGCCAAACACATCAAAGCGCCGGTGCTGCTGGCCTATGGCGAAAGCGATCTTCGCGTGCCGCTCGCCCATGGCGAACGCCTGCGCGCCGCCCTGCGCGAGGCCGGCCGCCCGCCAGAATGGGTCAGCTATGCCGACGAAATGCACAGCTGGCGCAAGCCAAGCACGCACAGGGACTTCGCCAAACGCGTCGAAAAATTCTTGGCCCAACATTTGAGTGCGGCGCAGCCTTGAGTTGCGGCCGGCGCCTTGGGCGCTGCCAGCAAGCAAGAGAACTGTTTTTGCCGTCTTGGGTGCTCGGAAATTCGATTCGAGCTTGACGATGCAGCCCGCTGTTGCATTGCGTTTGGCGTTTGGGTAATGCGTTAGTTGATGGTTCTCTAAACGACACTCGTTTCCTTTGATGCGCTATTCCTCGCAAAGCTGTCCTTTGTTGCCTCATGTCAATACTGCGTGAAATACAAGAAGCAAGGAGGCGCGACCATGGTGAAAGCCGTTGGTTTGTTGTTCAGGCAAGAGGTGATGCATGCGGCCCAGGCGCAGTGGCTGGGCAGCCTACGCATCGGGCGCCCGCCCAGCTTTGCCTGGGTGACTGGCATATCGCTACTGATGGCCGTGGCCCTGGTGGCCTTCTCAATCTGGGGCGAGGTGACTCGCAAAGCCAAATTGCCCGGGCTCTTGATGCCTACAGGCGGCTTGCTCAGCGTGAGCGCCCCGCAAGCGGGTGTGGTGAGCGAACTGCTGGTGAAAGAAGGCGACTGGCTTGCCGCTGGGCAGCCTGTGCTGCGACTGAGGACCGAACGCAGCACCGCCATGGGCGATGCAGCCTTGCTCAATGCGCAAGCCTTGGCTCAGCGCCGCCAAAGCCTGGAAACCGAACGATTGCTGACGCAGCAACAACAGCGGCAACGCCAAGAGGCTTTGCACGACCGTCTGCGCAGCTTGAGTGCCGAGGAGCGCCAAGCTCAAGCGGAGTTGGAAACCAACCGCTTGCGCGCCAACTTGGCTGCCAAAAGTTTGGCCCGCTATGAAGAGTTGGCGAAAGACAGCTTTGTCTCCTCCGTTCAATTGCAACAAAAGCAAGAAGAACTGCTGGACGTGCAACTGCGTGAGCGCAATGCCGAACGCAGCTTGGCGGCCCTGCAGCGCGACATCCAAGCTACCCAGGCTGAGCTGCGCAACAGCGAGACCAGCAGTCGCACGGCTTTGGCCCAAGTGGATCGTGGGCTGGCGAGTTTGAGTCAAGAGTTCACGGAAAACGATGCACGCGCCGGTTTGACGCTGATGGCTGCCCAGGCGGGCCGTGTCAGTGCCATCACCATTCATCTCGGCCAGCCCGTTCAGGGCGGGCAGACGCTGGTGACCCTGACACCTGAAAGTGCGCAGCAAGACGCCCCCGAATTGGAGGCTCAGCTCTATGCACCAAGCCGAACAGCGGGTTTCGTCAAACCCGGGCAAGTGGTATGGCTGCGCTACGCCGCCTATCCGTACCAGAAGTTCGGCATGGCCCAGGGCACGGTGGCCGCCGTGAGCCAGACCCCAATCGCTCCTCAGGATCTGCCCGTGGGCCAGGCCCAGGCCCTACTGGCGGCGGCCCAGAGCCAGGAGCCGCTGTACCGCATCACGGTGAATTTGGCTCAGTTGCACATCAACACCGACGGTCAGCCGCAGGCCCTGAAGGCCGGCATGAGTCTGGAAGCCGATGTGATGCAGGAGCGTCGCGCAGTATGGGAATGGGTGTTGGAGCCAGTCTTGGTGGTTTCCAGTTCAGCAACGAATCTGATCACTTCGCCTGTGAATTCAGTCAGCTCGCGAGGCTAAATGGCGGGAGTGGTGGAAGCGTGCCGGACGCTTTCCGGCATTTTTTAGGAGTACAAAATGGCAATTTCAGAGATTAAGTCCGATATTGAGTTGGATTGTGTCTGCGGCGGCATGAATGCATGGGGGTTTGCCGGGGCCGTTCTAGCCATTGGAGCGGGTGCAATTGCAGTAGCAACTGCTCCGGTTTGGGGCGCCGTTGGTGGGGTGCTAGCTATCGGAGCAGTTGGAGCGAATGCAATAGCCTCCTACAGCAGCGGCGGAGGCGGTGGCGCGGCGTCGGCGAATATTAAAGGAATGGAGCTCAGCCTCAATCCGAGCGATTAATTAGCTGCTTCATCCTGTTTGATACATGTTCCTATAGCGAGAACATCATGGCTATTGGATAACCGATAGTGGTCGTGGTGGTACTTGTGGCTGCTGAACGACCACTTTCTGGCTTGCGGTAAATGCAAAAGATGCAAACGCAATAGCTTTCATTCTAATTCCGAAACAAACTATCTCTGAGCCTGAGCCTGAGCCTGAGCCTGAGCCTGAGCCTGAGCCTGAGCCTGAGCCTGAGCC
>CAMFGY010000004.1 GCA_945952065.1 uncultured Burkholderiales bacterium
TGCCATGGTCCACGTGACCGATGGTGCCGACGTTGACGTGCGGCTTGGTGCGTTCAAACTTGCTCTTTGCCATTTCTGCGCTCCTGCGAGGACCTGATCAGATCAGAAGAAAAACACTCAGAGAAATAGGTGGTGCCCATGACGCGGATCGAACGCGTGACCTCTCCCTTACCAAGGGAGTGCTCTACCACTGAGCCACATGGGCATCGACACAGATTTGCGGACTGCACGACTCAGAAAATCCGAATCAACAAATCTGTATCGACGACTTTTATTACAGAACATCAACTGGAGCGGGAGACGGGAATCGAACCCGCGTGATCAGCTTGGAAGGCTGGAGTTCTACCATTGAACTACTCCCGCGCAGGAGTCTTACTCTTCTCACCACTTTTGATGATCGAGTCGCCGGATTTTCCAGCGACTCGAATCAAGCGATGCGTTTTGCCTTGGTGGAGGAGGCTGGATTCGAACCAGCGTACTCGTAAGAGGGCAGATTTACAGTCTGCTGCCATTAACCACTCGGCCACCCCTCCGAGGCAAGCCCGCAACTATAGCACAGCATTTTTTGGATCCCAAGAACTTTTTTGAAATTCTTGAAAAAAGCTCGCCCAAGCCCCTTCAAGACCAGCACCCACTTGACTCACGCGCGCCCCAACAAAGCAGCAGACCACCTCCAAACAAATGAAGAAGCTGCCGCACGACGCAACAAAGCGCAAAGCAGCCGAGACCCGGAAGCAAGATGTAACTTTTCGAGCCCGCCTGAGCACATCCCAAGCCCATTGACACGGTCCCCCTAGGCAATTCGCCTCTAGCCGGGCGCGAGACCCCCGGAAAAACCCGTAACCAAGCTGAAACATTTCGTCAAGAGGAGGGCGAAAGTCATGGTGGCGGCGCAGCGACAACAAGGGAAAACACGCAAATAAAAGTGGTAGCAAAGTGGCACTAGTGGATCGTATAGTGGCATGGCATTGGTTGCATTGATACGTCATTGGCGGCACCCAGCACCTACCGATTGGTCCATCACTTGGTAGGGTTTAGGTTCCACGTGCTAACAGGCCGAGTCTGTAAATCTTGGCCAAATCGAGGAAAACAAATGAAGGTCAAACAGAGCCCTATCGCAGCTGCCGTCGCATTGACGGTGCTGAGCGTCTCGCTGGCAGCACAAGCCCAGCAGGCTGACTCCAAGCAAGACACTGCTCAACTTGAGCAAGTGGTCGTGACTGGTATTCGTGCGTCGCTGCAATCGGCAGTGAACATCAAGAAGAACGCCAACGCTGTCGTGGACGCCGTGTCGGCGGAAGACGTGGGCAAGCTGCCTGATGCAGACGTGGGTCAAGCATTGGGTCGCATCCCTGGCGTGTCGGTGGGCCGCGACTTCGGCGTCGGCGCTTCCGTGTCGATCCGTGGCACTGACCCACAGATGACCTACACCACCTTGAATGGCCAGACCATGGCTTCCACTGGCTGGTATGACCAGAAGGCCATCGACCGTTCCTTCAACTATTCGCTGCTGCCCTCCGAGTTGATCGGCGGCATGGAGGTATACAAGACCTCTCAAGCCGACATCACCGAAGGCGGCATTGGCGGCACCGTGATCGTCAAGACACGCAAGCCTCTCGATTTGGCTCCCAACACCGCCTTTGTCAGCGTCAAGCTGGGCAAGGGCACCGTCAGCACCGACCTGAACAAGGAAGGTTCGGCTTTGTACAGCTGGCGCGATTCACAGAAGAAGTTTGGTGTGCTGATTGCCGGCGCCATTGAAAAGGGTGACTACATCCGTCGTGGCATCGAAGCCGACGGCCGTTGGTCTGGCGACGTGGTGCCTGGCACTTTCTTCCAAGAAAAGCAGCGTTCCGCCGTGAACGTGACTCTGCAAGCCAAGCCGACCGCAGCGATCGACTTGGGCTTGAACTACACCCGTCTGGAGTACAAGGCACCGGCTGGCAACACCACGCACTACGCCTTCACTCTGGAAGATCCGGGCAAGAAGTACGCGCCTACAGGCGCTTGCACCCTGCCCAACCCCATCAAGGGCCTGCTGTGCTTGAAGACCAAGCTGGATGCCTCCAACGAGTCCAGCACCTTCATGCAAACCTGGGCGCGTGACGCCACCATGAGCTCCGACAGCCTGGTGCTGAACGGCAGCTACAAGGGCGACAGCTTCAAGGTGGAAGCCGTTGCCGGCACCACCAAGGCCGATGGCGGCACTTCGTTGACCAGCAACTACAGCTATGTGGGCTGGGGCAATGCACCGCTGATGCCCAAGTGGCAAGGCACGACGGACGCCACCGGCAAGCAAATCGTCATGACTCCGAGCAAGGACATGAGCGTGCCGCTGAGCAGCCTGCCGACTGACTCTGGTCCTGAGACCTGGGCAACTGCCCGTGGCCCGAACAAGGACAAAGAGAACTTTGCCCAAGTGGATGCCACCATCGACTTGGATTGGGGCCTGCTGACCTCGTTCAAGACCGGTGCCCGTGCCACGACTCACACCTTCACCAAGACCGAGTACCGCCCGACCTTCATCGACAAGCCTTTGAGTGCACCGACTTCGAGCCTGTTCAACGGCACGATGGCTGTCGGCACTCCGGGCTGGAGCGTGCCTAAGCCCAACTTGTCCGCCATGTTCAATTTGGCTCGCGCCAATGTGAAGGACTGGGTTGAATCGCGTGGCGGCTACGGCGAACTGGAAGAAAAGAACACCGCCCTGTACGGCATGTTCGAATTCGAGAAGGACAAGCTGCACGGTAACTTCGGCCTGCGCTACATCCACACCGACGCCAAGGCTTCGTCTTACTTCTATGACGGCAAGACTGACCTGACCGCCGTGGTGGAAGCCAACCGTGGCTGGAGCACCACCAAGAAGAACACCGACGCGTCGTACAACGACTGGCTGCCCAGCTTGAACCTGGTCTATGACCTGAGCAAGGAAATGAAGCTGCGCGCTGCTGCTTCCAAGGCCATCACCCGCCCGAACTACGACAATATGTTCATCGGCGGCTCCACCGCTGGCTGGAACGACACCCTGCCGGGTAACGAAACCGTCACCTTCGGCAATGTGGGCCTCAAGCCCATGGCTTCGAAGCAGTTCGACTTGGGCCTGGAGTACTACTACGGCCGCGGCAACCTGGTGGCAGTGACCTACTTCCACAAGACGATCGACAACTTCATCACCACCGACACTCTGGTCAACCAGCAGATCGGTTTGATCAGCCCAGACACCGGCAAGGACAACTGGACGATCAACACCTACAAGAATGCTGGCGGCGGCAAGATCAACGGTATTGAAGCCCAGATCAACCACGGCTTTGGCAATGGCTTCGGTACATCGGTGAACTACACCTACACCGACGCATCTGCCCCAGGCAAGAGCTACCAGGACGAGTTGAACCTGTTCACCCTGTCCTCTAAGCACAACGCCAACTTGGTCGGCTACTGGGAAAACGAGACCTACTCCGCTCGTCTGGCCTACAACTGGCGCTCGAAGTACATGGTTCGTGAAACCGGTTACTACAGCAACCGCATGCACGACGCCTTCGGCTCGCTGGACCTGAGCCTGGGCTGGAACGTCACCGACAAGCTGCGCTTGAGCTTTGACGCCACCAACCTGCTGAAGAAGGACGACATCCAGTACGGTGCAGCCGGTGCCAACACCACCCTGCGCTCCTCTCTGAAGGAAGGCTATCCCGCCTGGTCCTTCATGGGTGAGACCACCTACCGCCTTGGCCTGAGCGCCAAGTTCTGATCAGGCTTAGCCTGACCCAGTAAAAAGCCCGGCAGTAGCCGGGCTTTTTTTATGGGCGGAATCGAAGTCAATAGTCAAAAAATGTATTGACGGTCAAACGACCCCGCCGCGGGTCGGCGCTAATTCCAATCCCAGGATTGATGCAGGCACTGTGGAGCAAACTCCCCGGGTAGACGACCAGGCGATTGAAGCGCGCCGGCATCATGCCCAAAAAAGTGAAATGCTCATCTGAATCATCAAAATATCTGGCCTTGGGCGGGCTTTGCTCCAGCTCCCGATAGTAAGCATCGGAATACATTTGCAAGTTCTCAGGCGTAATTCTCTGAATGCCTGTTGCAATATGTCGGTAAAAACCCGTTCCCCCATGTTCCGGGCCACACAAATACAAGAGAACGGCCATATGGTGGGGTGAACTCGAATCAAAGTGCGGCGTTCGCTGCAAAACGCCTAGATCATCGGGCGCCACAGTCGTCAACGAAAACTCGCAGGCGCTTTTATTGGGCGACAAGGATTCCGGGACCTGAAAATTCACTTTGATCAAAGGGTCGAGCAACTCGACCAAGGCCCGCGAATAGTCAGTCGGTGCGGTCGCGCGCACACCGGGATAGCCTTTTTTTTGATCAAAGCCTGGGCAGGGCGAAAACTTCTGCTGGCAAGCAGCTTCAAGCAGCAACTCGGGCTGCGTTAAAAAGTCATCAATAAAAACAACTTGATGATCTCCAACCCGCACCGACTGAATCTCCGGCGGCATGCGAATGGAAAAAGAAGCGCTCATGGATCACATACCTTTTCATCAACAAAACAAAACTCGATACATCAGACTTGCTGCATCTGCAAGTAGGCCGCATTGAACCCATCAAGCCATTCGCGATGACCGATCAATTCCCCTGCCAATCTCTGCTCGTGTATTCGTATTTTCTGCAACTCTGACTTGAATACCTGCACCTCATTCATCGTCATCGCGCGCGGGGCTGTTTCATACTTCATGCCATAAAGCACGAACAAGAAATTCTCGACATCAAAAAGATCAAAACGACTGAAGAAATCAGACTTCTTAGGCGCATTGAAACGCCACATCTCCAAACGCTCCGCCAAAACCTCGGACAATTGCGGCCGTTCGGTATTCAGACGCCAAAACTCAGAGTCACGCCGATCCGAAATGCAGTAGTGCAGTTGGACAAAATCCATCACCCGTTCCCAGGTGTAACTGACCACCTTGTTGCAATAAGCTGCCGCGGCTGCCATACCCGCCTTTTCGCGCGAGAAATTGCGGGCAAACAATTCCGCCGCAAGATCAGTCACAAAAATGGAGGTTGCCTCCAAGGGTTCCACAAAGCCTTGTGCCAAGCCAAGCGCGACCACGTTTTTGCACCAAAACTTCTCCCGATAACCAATCTTCATTGGGATTTTTCGAGGGCTGAGACTGTCGGCTGGCACGCCAACATGGGCCGCTAAGCCCTGTAGCGCTTGATTTTCTGTCAAGTGAGCGCTGGCATACACAAATCCGACGCCACGCCGATGGGTCAAAGGGATGTCCCAAAGCCATCCCGCTGAGTGGGCCTTGGCCACGGTATAGGGAGGGATTTCAAGCCTTGTATCGGTCGGGATCTGAACGGCCAATGCTGAATCGGTCAGTATTTGATGCGACTTATCGACGAAAGGCACCTGCAACAAACGCCCCAAGAGCAGAGAGTGGAAACCACTGCAATCCACATAGAAATCAAAATGCAACTTCTCTCCGGACTGGGTCAGCAGGCACTCAATATCCCCCTGCTCGTTTCTTTGCGCGTCAACCAAAGTTGCTTGCAAATGCTGAACCCCTAGCTTTTCCCGCGCATTTTTAGCCAACAACTGGCCAAACTTGACAGCGTTGAAATGGTAGGCGTAGTTCACCGGGCCTTCATAGGCCGCTGAAGAAATCCATTTCGGGGATCTCATCGCATCGGCCAAACTCGGCACTTCAGACACTGCAGAAAAATCAGTGCTTGCGGCCTGCTGCAGATATAGCGCCGTGGTATCGATTCCGCCTGGGTAGGGACTGGCGAATGGATGGTAATAAGCGTTGTCAACTCGCTGGGCCGCCGGCGCCATCCAATCAATGAACTTGATACCTACTTTGAACGTGGTATCGCAGGTTGCCAATAGCTCGGCTTCTGAAATGCCGAATTTTTGCAGCGATTTTCGAATATGGGGAACCGTACCTTCACCAACGCCAATGATGCCGATTTCAGGTGACTCAATGACGGTGATGCTCAAATCTTGCTCGGCACGTAATTCGACAGCCAGATGGTTGGCAGCCAACCATCCCGCCGTGCCGCCACCGATGATGGCTATTTTTTTAACTCTCATAGGTTTTTTCCGACTCAATTGAACGACGCCAGAGTGTCTTCGCACAGATCTGTTCAAAACACCTGTATCAGTGGGTCACTCGGGTATTTCAAGTTCAAGGCTATTCATGACTCCAGCCCCCCCTGAAGAGGGTGTAACTGATCAAAATACCTCACTTGAATTTATGATGGGTCCGATTTGGCACACGCCAATTTTCCGGCGAATTCCTGTTCAACTCTACTACGTCCAGGGCTCAACATGAAGTATGGAGTATTGGTCATTGCGCCAATCTTGGCCTTTTTTTTGGCCTCGTGTTCCAGCGTAAAAAATAGCGGTCCCGCTTCGGCAGAGGCAGCTGCGCTCGAAAACGATTTGGACAGTTGCAGGCGCTCCAGCCTGGCTGAGATTCCACCCAAGATGGTGGTTCTTAGGCCAGCCTTGTCGATGCCCGACCAATTGAAATGCACGTCCGGGTCTATGGCCGGTTCGACCTATTGCGTCACTCTTCCTGGCGTCAAATATCCAGCCATCGAAGAAGACCTCAATTTGGAAGCCCGAGCCCAGGTGTTCAGTGCCTGTTTGATGGTCAAGCGATATGCGGAACCGGACATGCGAACCGCGGCGGTACGCAAACTGGGTGAGCGCCCCTCCAGCGATACTGGGCGCCCCTTGGCCGCACTGGACTCCAGCAGTTTTGAGATAGAGACGCGCGAGGCCTCGGCATCCCGGCTCAATGGCACGGGGGGCCAGCGCACGCCCGCGTGGCTCGGCGTGAAAGATTGCGACGTCTGCCCTCGCATGGTCACCGTGCCTTCAGGCAGCTTCAAGATGGGCAGCACCATGTCGAGCGCTGAGCAGCCGGTGCATACCGTCCATGTGCGCAGTTTCATGCTCGGCAAGTATGAAGTGACCCAAGCGGAGTGGACCGCCATCATGGGCAGCAACCCCAGCGCCAACAAGACCTGCGGGCGCACATGCCCTGTCGACCGGGTCAGCTGGAGCAGCGCCCAAGAGTTCATCCAGCGACTCAACAAGCGCACCGGCCTGAACTATCGCCTGCCCAGCGAGGCGGAATGGGAGTACGCCGCAAGAGGCGGCAACAGCAAGCCCTTACCCTTGGAGGAAGAGGCACTCACGCTGAAGAACTTTGCTTGGTACAACAGCAACAGTGGCGGAGAAGTGCACGCTGTCGGGCTGAAGATTCCCAACGCATTCGGTCTACACGATATGCAAGGCAATGTCTGGGAATGGGTGGAAGACGTGATGCACGACAACTACCAAGGGGCCAGCGCCCAAGGGCTTGCGCGCCAAACCGGCAACGCGCAAGAAAAGCGCGTTCTGCGCGGCGGCTCGTATTTCGACAACCCCAAGTTTTTGCGCACCAGCCACCGCAATTCAGACACACCGGACGCTGCGTATGTGTTCTTCGGTTTGCGGATTGCGCGCGACTTGGATCCGGTCACCGTCAAGGCCGGCCCTGCGCTTGAAGCGACCGAGGCCGCTCGCTCGCAGCAATGAGCGCTCTTTAGTTCCAGCGCGAGCGCGTGGCCGTCCCCCGCTCGCGACTGAAGCCCCGCCCCAGACATCAGATCTTGATGTAGATCTTGCGCCGATCCATTTGGTCCACGATCACAGCCCACACCGCTACAAAAGCCAGCGCAAAAGCCAAGGATTGAGCGAATGGCCCGGCCAAAGGCGTGATCCACCCAAAACCGTGGGCATACAGCGGTTTCATCACGCCAAAGCCCTCCAAGAACACGGTGCACATCCAGGCGCCGGCGTAAGCGGCTATCGCATTGACACCAAAGCTGCGCCCGAGGGCTGGCACGCCACTCTTGTCGATCAACTGATGGGCCGCCGCCAGGGTCAATGTACCCAGACCGCCAGTCCACAAGACAAAAGAGGCCGTCCACAACTGTTTGTTCAAGGGCAGGAACTCAGCCCACAGCAAACCGGCACCCGCGCTGAGCAGCCCCAGCATCCAGAGGTTCTGCGACTGAGCGCGCCGCAAAAAGTGCCCGGCTTGCAAGCCCAGCACACTGGTGGCCAAAGCTCCCAGGGTGCTGAGCAGGCCCTCGGGGTCATGGCCCAGGCCGCTGGCGGCATTCCACTCGAGGGCAAAGCGCCCGAACAAGGCCGCGTCCAACCGAGAGGCGAGATTGCCCGCCTTGTCCAAGCTGCCGCCCCAACTCAGCAGCGCCGCATAGCCAGCCAGCAAGACAGCCAAAAGCAGCAACTGCGTTCTTTGCTTCAGATAGATGGCCACCAAGCCCGTGAACGCAAAGCAAATGCCGATGCGCTGCAAGACGCCTGGAATGCGGAACTCCGGCTTGTTCATCAGCCACCAGGCCAGCGCATGCAAGATCAAGCCCAGGGCGATGATGCGAAAAGAACGCACCAGCACGGTTTTGGCCATCGGCGCCTGCGGCGCATGGGCATCGATGCGCGCGCCAAATGCCAGCGCGATCGACACCCCAACGATGAACAAGAAAAAAGGAAAAATCAGGTCTGTGGGCGTGCAGCCGTTCCAAGCCGCGTGCTCCAGCGGCGCGTACACATGGCCCCAATCACCGGGGTTGTTGACCAGCAGCATGGCCGCCACACTCAGGCCGCGCAGCGCGTCCACTGAGGCATAACGTTGATTGGCACTCATCTCAAAGAATCTCTAACTCGCATTCAAAAATCACACAGGCTGCTCAAGGGCGGTTCAGCGGCCGGCACCGTGTCCACATGCGCAATGCCCTGAGCCCGCAAACGCTTCACCTCGGCCTGAACTTGCGCGGGGCTGAGCACCTGATTGCGGGCATGAAAGACCCAGTCCACATCCTGTTCATAACGCCTGGTTTGCTCGGTTTTGGGCAGGAGCCCACCGGGCGAGAACCAGAGATTGAAGTTGATGGACATGGGCGAGACCGGATAGCTGCGCCCCCCATGGGTGGCGATGTGGCGGCCATCCAGATACAGCTTCACCTGACCTTGCGCCACCTGCATCATCAGTTCATGCCAGCCATTCAAGCTGCCCATCTCTTCATGGGATTGGTTGTGCGCTTGCCAGGGTTCGAGCTGCACGGTTTGCCAGGCAATGCCATACAAGCGCGTCTTCTCGCTGCCCCAGCCGCCATTGGGCAGGTACTCCCAATCCATCTCAGAGAAATTGGGGTCGAAGTCATGCTTGAGTGGCGTGACGGCGTAAAAGGTTTGAATCACCGGATCGCCGTCCACGCCTGACACGGGGGCATCGGTGAAGCGAATGCGCGCGGCATACGTGCCCTCCAGATACTTGCGCGCATGACAAAGCTGCGCTTGGCGGGTGCCTTCGCCGCTGCCATCGGTGCTGGCACTCAGTCGCAGCACCCGGTTGCCCTTCAAGCTGGGGTCATCGTGCAAGCTGAACTGCTCTGCGCTCCAAACCGCGCCCGGCACGCCGGGATGACCGGCCTTGCTGCGCGGCGTCCAACCTTGACTCGACAGCGCCGCGAAGTCCGCATAGCTGAAATCATCAAAAAAGAGCTGCACAGGCCTTGCGCCCGCCGCTTTGGGCGCCGCGGCAGAGGCCGCCAAAGCCCCGCCAGAAAAGCAAAAAAAGGCGGCCATTGCGGCCGCCTTGCTGAAGGTCTTGTTCAGTTTGAACATAGCATCCAAAGGCCCGATGAGGCCATCAAGAAGTCGCTGTTGCTGCGGCCGAATTGGCCTCGCCCTCAGGGGCGGCCTTCGGTTTAGGGAATTTCACGAAGAACATCAAGACCAGCGCGGGCACGCCACAAGCGATGGTCCAGAGGAAGAAGTGCTGGTAGCCCATGGCCACCTGGATGTCGCCGCTGATGGTCTTGGAGAAGATGAAGCCAAGTTGCATCACCCCCGAACCCAAGGCGTAGTGCGCGGTCTGGAACTTGCCCGGCGCAACCGCCTGCATGATGTACAAAATCATGCCCACGAAGCCAAAGCCATAACCGAACATCTCCACTGCCACCGCAGCGCTGATGTGGAACATGTCTTGCGGCATGCTCACGCTCAGGTAGTAGAAGGTCACATTCGGCACGCCCATCATCAAGATCAAGATCGGCATGGCGCGGCGCAGGCTCATCCAAGAGGTGAAATAGCCGCCCAGAATGCTGCCCACCAAGAAGGCCGCCGTGCCCACGGTGCCATAGACGCCACCGACTTGTTCCGTCGTCAGGCCCAAGCCGCCTTTTTCACGGGCTTCAATCAAGAACAAAGGGCCGATGGTCTGCACCTGACCTTCGGCAAAGCGGAACAAGACGATGAACAAAATCGCCAGCCAGATGCCGGGCTTTTGCAAGAAGTCGCCAATCACCTCGCGCAAGGTCTTGGCCACGCCGGCCACGCTGATGTCGGCGTGTTCGGTGTTGAGCGCGCCCGGCAATGCCCATGCGTTGTAACTGGCCAGCAGGGCCAGCAAGACCGCCAGCAAAACAAAGATCAAGGACCAGGCATTGAAGACGCCGAACTGCTTCTCCAAATGGCCGGCCAAGACCAGCAGCCCCCCCAGCGTCAAGAACTTGGAGGCATTGAAGAAAGCGCCCTGCCAACCGGCGTAAGCCGCTTGCTGCTTGGCGTCCAGCGAGGCCATGTACAGGCCATCGCAAGCGATGTCATGGGTGGCCGAGGCATAGGCCAGCACGAACAAAACCCCAATTGAAGCGGCGAACCACATCGGCAACTGCAGCGCCAAGGCCAAGAGGCCCAGGCCGGCCGCGCCGGTGAATTGCATGGCCACAACGATCAGCTTTTTGCTGCGCGCCAGCTCCAGGAAGGGGCTCCACAAGGGCTTGATCGCCCAGGCCAAACCGAGCAGGCCGGTCCAGCGCGCGATCTGATCGTTCTCCACGCCCATGTTCTTGAACATCAGGCCGGCAATCAGCATGACGACAAAGAACTGCATGCCTTGCACAAAGTACAGGCTGGGCACCCAGTGGATCGGGTTACGCGCGGGCGCGCTCGGGGCGGGTTGCTGGCGGCTCATCACCGATCTCCTCTGGTTCTTTGAATCACTGCTGCGCTCAAGCGCCCAGTTGCACCGGGCTTTGCGCCGTGGCTTGTGTTTCCCCCTGCAACCAGGCCTGCAAACCTGCCAAAGCGCCATCGGCATAGCCCCAAGTCACCACGGTGGGACCGGGCACATCCAGCGCCTGGAAGGGGTTCCACAAGACCAGATGCAAGTCGGGCCGCCACTGCTTGGCGTTCTCGGCATAACGCATGCGATGGGTGGAGGCCACGATATTGAGGCGGCCATCGCTCGGCACCGAGGCCCAGTCCAGGGCCAAGATGTCATCGACAAACACCACTTCCGCATTCGGGAAGCCCGCAAACAAGGCAACGATTTGCTGACCCGAAGGCCCGGCTTCCGAGACACCATCGGTCGGCACCTCGGGCTGCACATAAACGCGCAGGGCCGCGTCCTTGGCGGGCGCTTGGGCGCCGCGCAAAGCGGTCAGGCCGCTGGCCCAGGCCTGACGCATCAACTGGTCATCAGCCTGACGCGGCGCGCCGCTGTACTCATCATGGCGCACTGGATAGGCAGCCGCCAGCTTGTCCAAGCGCTCACAGGCCACGCGGCCCTGCTCGGCTGTCAGCTCACCGCTGGCAAAGGCGTCTTTCAGGGCTTGGATGGACTTGCCCTGCTCTTCCAGGTCGCCCTGGGCCAAGATCATGTCGGCACCGGCTTGGATCGCCATCACCGCCGCACGGGCATAGCCGTAGCGCTCGAAGATGGCCTTCATCATCAAGGCGTCGGTGATCACCACACCGTCATAGCCCCATTCATTGCGCAAGATGTCGCGCAAGATTTTGGTGGACAAGGTGGCGGGATGCTCGGGGTCGATCTGCGGGTAGACGATGTGGGCCGTCATCACGGCAGGCGCTTCATCTCGCAAGGCCTTGAAGGGGCGCAGTTCCAGCGCGTCCAGCTCGGCGCGGCTCTTGTCCACCGTGGGCAAGGCCAGGTGCGAGTCCACATGAGTGTCGCCATGGCCGGGGAAGTGTTTGACGCAGCAGGCCACGCCTTCCTTGAGCGAGCCACGCATCCAGGCACCGGCCAAACGCGTCACATCATCGGCGTCTTCCGAGAAGCTGCGCTCAGCAATCACCGGATTGGCCGGGTTGTTGTTGATGTCCAGGACCGGCGCAAAGTTCCAGTTGATGCCGATGCTGGCCAGGCCGCGGGCCACCGCAGCGCCCACGTTTTCCGCCTGCTGTTCATCGTCGGCTGCGCCCAGGGCCATGGCCGATGGCGCTTGCGGTAAGAAGGTGGCACGCACCACCGAGCCGCCTTCTTGATCGAGGCCAATCAAGGCGTTCGGGCCCATCACTTCGCGCAGATCGCGGGTCAGTTGGCGGACTTCGGCTTCGGTGCCGAGGTTTTTGCGGAACAGGCACACAGCGCGCACCTGGTTCTCACGCAGGAAGGCGGCCGTCGCGGCGTCCAGAGACTTGCCCTGGATATCGACCATGACGAGCTGGCCGGGATGAAAAGCAGTCATGACAGTCGGGCTCAGTTGGTCTTGGTGACTTTGGCCAGATGCGGCGGCTGATCGGGGTTGCGGCCACGGGCACGGGCCAGGGCTTCCACCATGGGGTAGAAACTCTGCACCACGGCGATCGGGTCGAGGTCCTCGTTGCCGGTGCAGCTCAAGGGCAGCTCGGCGCCCGGTGTGCCTTCCGGCGCGGCCAGCAGCACGCGGGCGCCACGGCCCCGCATCTCTTCGGCCAGCGCCAGCAAGCCCGCCTGCGCGGGGCCGCGCGGCGCGAACACCAGCATGGGGTAGCCTTCTTCCACCAAGGCCATGGGGCCGTGCTTGACTTCAGCGCCCGAGAAGGCCTCGGCTTGAATGCCGCAGGTTTCCTTGAACTTCAAGGCCGCTTCCATGGCGATGGGCAGGCCCGTGCCACGGCCGATGACGAAGAGCTTGTCGGCGTTCTTCAGCACGTCAACGGCCACATCCCAGCGCTGCGCTGCGGCTTGCTCCAGCGCTTGCGGCAGCTGCTGCAGCGCGGCTTGCAAGTCTTCATCACCACTCCAAGCGGCCACCACGCGGGCGCCGGCCACCAGCTGAGCGATATAGCTCTTGGTGGCGGCCACGCTCAACTCGGGGCCGGAACGCAGCGGGAACACAAATTGGGCGGCATCGGCCAGCGGCGAGCTGTCGGCGTTCACAAACGCCACGGTGCGGGCACCGCCTTCGCGGAAGAACTTGGTGGGCGCCACCAGGTCCGGGCTTTGGCCGGACTGCGAGAAGGCCAGCGAAACCAGGCCATCGCAGACGATCTTGCTTTGGTACAGGGTCACCAGCGACATCGGCAGCGACGTCACCAGACGGCCCATGCGGGCCATCATCAGATAGGCCATGTAGTGGGCGGCGTGGTCGGAGCTGCCGCGCGCCACGGTCAGCAGGCTGGTGGGCGGGTTGTCGCGCAGGGCCTGGCCCAGCTCGGCATAGGCGTTTTGGTCATGGGCCAGTTGGCGGGCCACGGCGGCCGGCGCCAACAGCGCCTCTTCTTGCATCTTCGATGCGTACTGCTTCTCAAGCGAGGTCAATTTCTTCTCCTTCAACGACCACGCGTTGCAACTGCAGGGCGCGATCCATTACCACCAAATCCGCCCAAGCTCCGACGACCAGTTGGCCGCGATCACTCAAACCCATGTATTCCGCCGCATAGCTGGACACCCGCCTCGACGCGTCTTCAATTTCCAAGCCCATGCCGACCAAATTGCGCAATGCCTGGTCCATGGTCAGCGTGCTGCCGGCCAAGGTGCCGTCCGGCAGGCGTACACCGCCCATGCACTTGGTGACCGTGTGGCTGCCCAGCTTGTAATCGCCATCGGGCATGCCCGCAGCGGCCGTGGAGTCGGTGACGCAGAACATGCAAGGGATGGAACGCAGCGCCACGCGAATCGCGCCCGGGTGCACATGCAAGAGATCGGGGATGACCTCGGCATAGCGAGCATGCGCCAACGCTGCGCCGACCATGCCGGGCTCGCGATGGTGCAGGCCGGTCATCGCATTGAACAAATGGGTGAAGCCGCCCGCGCCTTGCTGCAGCGCGGCCACGCCGTCTTCATAGGTGCCGGCCGTGTGGCCGATCTGCACCTGGAAGCCTTCGGCGCGCAGCTGGGCAATCAGCTCCAGCGTGCCGGGCAACTCCGGCGCCAGGGTGATCAAACGGATGGGTGCAATCGCATGCAGTGCATGGATTTCTTCCAGGCTGGCCGGCTTGGCAAAGTCGGGCTGCGCGCCCAGCTTGGCCGGGCTGATGTAGGGGCCTTCCAGGTGCACACCCAAGACCCGCGCGCCGTTCTTGGCGCGCTCGCGGCAGACCGGCGCCAGCGCAGCAATGGCGTTGCGGATATCGTCCAGCGGCGCCGTCATGGTGGTGGCCAGCAGCGAGGTGGTGCCGTGGCGCACATGCAGCTTGGACATCTGCAGAGCGGCCTCGCCGCCCTCCATGGTGTCGTGGCCGCCGCCGCCGTGCACATGCACATCGATGAAACCAGGCAGCACGATGGGCATCGCCACCGCGTCATGCCGAACCTGGCTTTCGCTGACCGGCTCACCCTCGATGCGGGTGATGCGGCCGTTTTCTTGTTCGATGAAACCGCGGATGAACCCCTGCGGCGTCAGAACATAGCCATCGATGTGCTGAAAAGAATCCATGCCCCGTCTAAGCCTCGCCTATGCCTCGCGTCGCATCTCGGCGACAAAATCGTAGTAATCGCTGCGGCAATAGGAATGGGTCAGCTCCACGGCATGACCGGACTCCAAATACCCCACCCGTGTGATGAACAAAACCGCCTGCCCCACCGGCACTTCCAGCAGGCCTGCCAGCTTGCTGTCCGCATTGATGGCGCGGATGTGCTGCAAAGCCCGCACCGGCGCCACGCCCAGCGTGGCCAGATGCTCGTACAGCGAGGCCTGCACGGCCTGGGGGTCGGGCAAAACCGCTTCCGGCATCACCGTCACTTCGTAATTCATCACCACCGAATCAGCCAGACGCAGGCGCTCCAAGCGCGCCACGCGCTCACCCGTGCCCAGGCCCAGGCTCAGCTGCTCGTCAGGCGCAGCAGGCGTGAAGCCGCGCGTCAGCCAGCGAGAGCTGGGCTTGAAGCCGCGCTGATGCAACTCTTCCGAAAAGCTGGTCAGGCGCGACAGCGGCTGCTCCAACTTGGGCGCGATGTAGTTGCCGGAACCGCGCTTGCGGATGATCAGCCCCTGCTCCACCAGGCGGTCAATCGCCTTGCGCGCGGTCACCCGCGAGAGTTCCAGGGTTTCAGACAAGACCCGCTCTGAAGGCAGCGCCTCGTCCGCGTGGTATTCGCCTTGACGGATGGCTTGCGCTAATTTGTGCGCCAGCTGCATGTATAGCGGCGAAGCGGCATCCGGATCGGCTTTGAATTGAAAGGCCATGATGGTCAGATTTCCCTACGTTGAAGTGCAATGCGGACGAGGTGCAAAGCGCCCTCGGCCGAGTCGCCTTGGGGCGACACGCAACGGGCACGAATAGTGCCTGAGAAATCAGCGGCCAAACGCTGGGCAATGCTGCCGCACAAGGCCAATGGCAATTCAGCGCTGGGGTCCAGCGCCAGCGCCAGACATTCCAGCTCGGCAACGGCCTCGGCCACAAAGCCAGCCGCCACGGGATCTTGCGGCGCCGCGTCAAAGACCAGGCGCGCCAAGCTGGCATAACCGTGTTGGCCCGCGGCAGCACACCAGGCCAGGATTTGCGTGCGGTCATGGCCCGCCACATCCCACACGGCGCGCGCCAGCGGGCTTACCTCGGCGCGGCCGTCCAGCGCTTTTTGCGCGTGACGCATGGCGCGCAGGCCCAGCCAAGCGCCGCTGCCTTCATCACCACAAATCCAACCCCAGCCACTGGAATAGGCCCGAGAACCATCGCGACGCAAGCCTTCGCCCACCGAGCCAGTACCGGCCGCCACCACCAGACCCGGCTGGCCGCCATGGGCGCCCAGCAAGGTGGTGAAGCCGTCGTTGTCCAGCGCCAGCAAGGCATAGCCCGGCTGCAGCGCCAAGAAGGCCTCGACCTGCTCGACCACGCCCGCGCCCGACAGGCCCAGGCCAATCGCACAATCCGCTGGATTCAAAGCTGGCAAGCCCGCCTGCGCTGCGGCGGCTTGCGCGGCCTGCTGGATATGGCGCCAGGCCTGCTCTGCACCCTGACCCAAGGCCGACGGCCCAGCCTCACCATGCCCCAGCAAGGCCCCATGGGCATCGGCCAGACGCACTCGTGTGCCTGTGCCGCCGCCATCCACCCCCAAGAGGTATTGAACAGCGCCAGAGGCTTGACCGAGGATGCGGGTGGAGGAGAAGTCGATTTGGGGCCACATATTCATACCAGTCTAATACCAAAGATAAGGCCAGT
Organism: uncultured Burkholderiales bacterium; assembly: GCA_945952065.1. GTDB lineage: Bacteria > Pseudomonadota > Gammaproteobacteria > Burkholderiales > Burkholderiaceae_C > Paucibacter_A. The sequence goes on from CAMFGY010000004.1 coordinate 16,469, forward strand.
CAACGCAACTGGCATTGGTGTTTACCTTGGGTTCCCCAGGGTCGCGCCCCTAGTTTTCAGTGATGAAAGGGGCTCAAACTCAGGGTCTTACATACCAGTTCAGCACCAAGTTACCGCTATCCTTGCGGCTATCCTTGGCGCTTTTTTGCTGCCGCTGCGCTTGCCCTTGAGTGCCCCCTTTCCCTCCGCCATTTCCTCCGCCATTTCCTCCGCCATTTCCACCGCCCTTGCCTCGCCGTGATCGAAGCCTCTATTTCTGGCGCTTGTGACGCCTCCGCCACGCTCAAGCGTCTGGCCCATGTGGCCAAGCGCCACCCTGAAAGCGCCCTGCTGCGTCTGGCCCATCTGGAGCGGCAGTCTCGCGCCGCCGGGCATATGGCCCTGGCCGCCGATGCGCTGTGCGCGCGCTTTTATCTGCTCGAGCACCGTGGGCGCGCGCTTGAGTTGCAAGCGGCCCTGACTCAGGCCGAGCGCGAGCTGAAGGCAGAGCAAGCGCCGCTGCAGGTGGCCCGCTTGTGCGAAGCCCTGGGCCGACTGGCGTATCAGCAAGGTGAGTACAGCGAAGCGACCGAGCAATGGCAACGTGCCGCCGACTTGGCTGCGCAGCTGAACGAGACCCGGGTGGGCGCCGCCGCCCGCATCGGGCTGGGTCAGATTCACTACGCCTTCGGCGAATGGGAACGCGGGCGCGAGGTGCACCGCGAAGCCGCCGATCTGCTGGGCGCGGCCGATGACAGCTACCTCGCCGCCAAACTCGCCTTGAACATTGGCGTGGGCCATTTTGAAACCCATGAGCTGGACGACGCCGAGCGCCACTTCAGCCACGGCTTGGCCGCGGCGCGGCGCGGCCAGCACCGCGAGTACGAGGCCGAGGCGCACTGGCAACTGGCGCGCGCCGCCCTGGCCCGTGGCAGACTGGACTGGGCCACCACCGACTGCCGCATGGCGCTGAGCATTGCCAACAAGCTGGGTCACAGCTGGTTGGAAGCCGCCGCCAGCCGCAGCTGGACAGACATTGCCCTGGCGCGCGGCGACCAGCTCGGCGCCATCCGCAGCACCGAGCACGCTCTGCTCTTGGCCGAGCGCATTCATTCACGCCCGCAGCAAAGTCAGGCCCATCTGCAACTCGCCAAGCTCAAAGAAGCGCGCGGCCAAAAGGAAGCTGCCTTGCGGCACTTGTGGCAACACCAGGCGCTGCAGGCCGAGATTGATCGCTTGAGCAGTGCCGCGCATCGCGCAAACCCAGCGGCCAGCGACAAGCGTGCGGATCAGTTGCTGCTGGCCCTGTCCAATCAGCGCTGGCGTCTGCAGGAGCCTGCCGATGGCACGCGTGCGCTCCAACAGCTGTGCGCGGCCAGTGTGCGCATCTTGCCGCTGTCCCATGCCTTGTTCTGGTGGACACAGCCCGGCGCCGATGACGCCAGCTTCCCGGTGCTGAACGCGGCAGCCTTGCGGCCCTATCTCGATTGGCTGGCAGACCAGGCCTTGCCGCATGCGCAGACCCTCCGGGCCCCACCCCATCCGCACGCCGCCCTGCTACAAGCGCCTGGTCATCTACCCGGCGCCAGCAACAATGCAGTGCGCCTGGAGTTGCCGCTGATCGTGGGCAAGCAGCCCCGGGCCTTGCTCTGGATGGTGCCCAGCCAAGAAGGGCATGAATGGAGCAGTCGCGAACTGCTTCAAGCCAGCCATCTGGCCCGCCTGTTCGAGGCCCTGCTCAGCCGGCTCTGAAGCCCAAGGGGCCTTACAAGGCCCAGTCCAGCGCGCGCCCTCGCTGCGCCAACCAGGCCGCCGCCTGCGAGAAATGCCCGCAGCCGATGAAGGGCGCGGGCGGGCGCAGGGCCGACAGCGGCGACGGATGATTGGCCTGCAAGATCAGGTGCTGCGGGCCGGCACTGGCAATCAGGCTCGCCTTGGCCTGCGCAAAGGCGCCCCACAAGAGAAAGACTTTGGGCGCCGGGTCCAGCGCGGCGGCCTGCACCAGCGCGTCGCTCAGCGCCTCCCAGCCGCGCTTGGCATGGCTGGCCGGTGCACCGTCCTCCACCGTCAAACAGCTGTTGAGCAACAAGACCCCGCGCTCGGCCCAGGGGGTCAAGCTGGGCGACATGGGCGGCTGCTGGCCCAGATCACGCTGCAGCTCTTTGAAGAGATTGCGCAGGCTGGGCGGCGGCGCCACGCCCTCAGGCACCGAGAAGGCCAGCCCCTCGGCTTGGCCCGGGCCGTGGTATGGGTCTTGCCCCAAGATCAGAACCTTGGTCTGCGCCAGCGGGGTGAGCCGCAGCGCGCGCAGCGGCTCGGGCGGATAGATGCGCGCGCCCGCCGCCGCCCGCTCGGCCAAAAAGGCTTGCAGCGCTTGGCCGGCCGGGCTGGCCAGCCAGGCCTCAACCAGTGGCCGCCAGCCGCCATCGAGCTGGGCCAAACTCGCCGCCAGCTCCATCTCAGGCAAACAAAGCCGCCAAAGCCACACCGGGGTCGGGCGCGCGCATGAAGGCCTCGCCCACCAAGAAGGCGTTGACCTGGGCCGCGCGCATGGTTTGCACATCGGCCGCGCTCAAGATACCGGACTCGGTCACCAGGAGACGATCGCTGGGCACCTCGTTCAACAAACCCAGGGTGGTGTCCAGCGTGACCTCAAAGCTGCGCAGATTGCGGTTGTTGATGCCCACCAGCGGGGTCTTCAAACGCAGGGCGCGCTGCAGCTCCGCGCCGTCATGCACCTCCACCAAGACGCCCATCTTCAGGCTCAGCGCCACGGCCTCCAAATCGGCCATCTGCGCATCATCCAAGCAGGCGGCGATCAGCAAGATGCAGTCCGCACCCATGGCCCGCGCCTCAAAGACCTGGTACTCATCGACCATGAAGTCCTTGCGCAGCACCGGCAAGTCACACGCAGCGCGCGCCTGCTGCAAATACGCCACTTGCCCCTGGAAGAACTGCTCGTCGGTCAGCACGCTCAAGCAGGCCGCACCATGCTTGGCATAGCTCTCGGCAATGGCGGCGGGCTGAAAGTTCTCGCGCAGCACACCCTTGCTGGGCGAGGCTTTCTTGATCTCGGCAATCACGGCGCTTTGGCCAGCGGCGATCTTGGCACGCAGGGCCGCCTCGAAGCCGCGCTGGTCATGGCGCCCTTCCGCCTCATCACGCAGGCTGGCGAGTGATCGATGCTGCCGCGCCCGCGCCAGCTCCTCTTGTTTGACCGCAACAATGCGGCGCAAGATGTCAGACATGAACGAATCCTTTATTCCCCATCGGTTCACAGGCTCAAGCCGGCCCGTTCCACCTTCAAACGACGCGCCAACACATCCGCCAGCTGGCTGGTGAGTTGATGCTCACTGCGACCCGCATTGGCGCGGGTTTGAAACACACGCAAGGGTCGGCCACCGTCTTCATGGCGGAACTCCAGCGCCAACGAGCGGCGCTTGGCCCCGGCCACGCACAGCAGCTTCCAGCCCGCGCCCTTCAAGACCGCCGGCGCACCGGCTTGGCCCACCGGCTCCAGCCGCGCCTCGGCCAGCCCAATACGCCAGCCAATGCCGGGCCGCAGCATCAGCGCGTACATCAACATCCCAGCCACCACCAGCCCCAAGGCCAGCCACCCCAGTTCACGCGTCCAGGGCATGTGCTCAATGCGGACCGTGGCCAGCCCCAAGGCCGTACCCACCAAGCCGACAAGCAGAGCCGCTGGATGCGGCTCCAGATGCGGCAGCATCAGGCTTTCCGAGCGCTCGGCCTCGCTCAGCAGTTGGCGTAGCAAGGCCTCGTTCGATCTCATGCGGCGGCGCCCAGGGCCTGTGTGGTGCGCACGAACTGATCCAGCTTGGCGCGCGCCGCGCCGCTGGCGATCGCCTCGCGGGCCAAGCCAATGCCCTCGGCAATGGAGCCGGCGCGATTGGCGGCGTAGAGCGTGGCGCCCGCGTTCAAGATGACGATGTCGCGCGCCGGCCCTTCTTCATTGGCCAGCGCCCCCAGCAGCATGACCCGCGACTCCTCCGGCCCGCTGACCCGCAAGCTGCGGTTCGAGACCATGGACAGGCCAAAGTCCTCGGGGTGGATTTCATACTCGCGCACCTCGCCGTTCTTCAACTCGCCCACCAAGGTGGCGGCGCCCAGCGAGATTTCGTCCATGCCGTCTTTGCCATAGACCACCAGCGCATGCTCAGCGCCCAAGCGCTGCATCACCCGCACTTGAATGCCGACCAGATCGGGGTGGAACACGCCCATCAAGATATTGGGGGCGCCGGCCGGGTTGGTCAGCGGGCCCAGGATGTTGAAGATGGTGCGCACGCCCATCTCGCGGCGCACCGGCGCGATGTTCTTCATCGCCGGATGGTGGTTGGGCGCGAACATAAAGCCGATGCCGGTCTGCGCCACCGACTCGGCCACCTGGGCCGGGCTCAGCATGATGTTGGCACCCAAGGCTTCCAGCACATCGGCACTGCCGGTCTTGCTGGAGACGCTGCGGTTGCCATGCTTGGCCACTTGCGCGCCGGCCGCAGCGGCCACAAACATCGAGCAGGTGGAGATATTGAAGGTGTGGGCACCATCGCCGCCCGTGCCCACCACATCGACCAAGTTCGGGTTGACGGGCTGGGGCAGCGGCACTTTGTTGGAGAGCTCGCGCATCACTTGCGCGGCGGCGGTGATCTCGCCGATGGTTTCTTTCTTGACGCGCAGGCCGGCCAGCAAGGCGGCCGACATGACGGGCGACATCTCGCCGGCCATGATGCGGCGCATCAGCGTCAGCATCTCATCGTGGAAGATTTCGCGGTGTTCGATGACGCGGGTCAGGGCTTCGGTATCGGTGATCGGCATCGTCAATTTCCTCTCAAGCGAAGTATTCGCGCACGGCGGCCACGGCACGGTCAATGCCGGCCGCGTCCACATCCAAATGGGTGACAAAACGCAGCTGATAAATCCCGGTGGCCAGCACGCCGCGCGACTTCAGATGCGGCAGCAAACCGGCGGCACGCTCGGCCGCCTGCGGCTTGAGGCTCACAAACACGATATTGCTTTGCGGCGCTTCCACCGCCAGCGCCTCAATGCTTTGCAGGCCGGTGGCCAGGCGCTGGGCCAAGGCATGGTCTTCGGCCAGCCGTGCCACTTGGTGGTCCAGCGCATAGTGCGCCGCCGCCGCCAAGACGCCGGCTTGGCGCATGCCGCCGCCCACCATCTTGCGCCAGCGCCGCGCTTGCTGGATCAAGGCGCGCGAACCGCACAGCACCGAGCCCACCGGCGCGCCCAGGCCCTTGGAAAAGCAGACCGAGACGCTGTCGAAATGCTGGGTGATGGCGCGCGCGGCGGCATAGGGGTCGCCTCCGGCTGGTGCGCCCGCCACCGCCGCATTGAACAGCCGCGCGCCGTCCAGATGTCGACCCAGGCCATGCTTGAGGGCCAAGGCCGAGGCCTGGGCCAGATAGTCCAAAGGCAAGACCTGACCCCGGATGGTGTTTTCCAGCGTCAGCAAACGAGTGCGGGCAAAGTGGAAGTCATCGGGCTTGATATGGGCTTCGATGTCTTTCAAGCTCAGCGAACCATCGGGCTGATGGTTCAGCGGCTGCGGCTGGATCGAGCCCAGCACTGCCGCGCCCCCGCCCTCCCAGCGGTAGGTGTGGGCGAACTGGCCGACGATGTACTCATCACCACGCTGGCAATGGCTCATCAAGGCGCACAGATTGCTCTGCGTGCCGGTCGGGAAGAACAGCGCCGCTTCAAAGCCGAGTCGCTCGGCCACGGCCTCTTGCAAGGCGTTGACGCTGGGGTCGTCACCAAACACATCGTCGCCCAGCGGCGCTGCGGCCATGGCTTCGCGCATGCCCGGCGTGGGCTGGGTGACGGTGTCGCTGCGAAGGTCGACTGTCATTGGTGCCCCTCGCTCGTCGGGTACGCCGAGCGATCCCCCGAGGGGATCGTGCTTGCTTGGGGCGGCCCGGCGCGGCGCCCGTCCCGCTTCGATGCCGGCCTCATAGCGCCAACTGCAAGAAGTTCTTCAGCATGGCATGACCATGCTCGCTGAGGATGGACTCGGGATGGAATTGCACCCCTTCCATCGGCGTGGCGCTGCCGGCCAAGCCACGGTGGCGCACGCCCATGATCTCGCCGTCGTCGCTGCGCGAGGTGATCTCAAACTCGGGCGGCAGCGTGGCCTCATCGATCACCAGCGAGTGGTAGCGGATCACGCTGAACTCTTTGGGCAGGCCTTTGTAAACGCCTTTTTGATCGGTGCTGAGCACACAGGCCTTGCCATGCATCTGATGCTTGGCACGCACGATCTTGGCGCCAAAAGCCGCGCCCATGCTTTGGTGGCCCAGGCAGACACCAAGAATGGGCAGCTTGCCGGCAAAGTGCTGGATGGCCGGCACGCAGATGCCGGCCTCAGCCGGCGAGCAAGGGCCAGGCGAAAAGACCAGATGGTCGGGCTTGAGCGCGGCGATCTCTTCGACCGTGATCTCGTCATTGCGCACGACCTTGACCTCGGCGCCCAGTTCACCGAAGTACTGCACCAGATTGAAGGTGAAGCTGTCGTAGTTATCAATCATCAACAACATGTCATGCCTCCTGCCGGGCCGCCCCAAAGGAGGCATGCGCCCCCTCGGGGGGCAGTGAATGAATATGAACGTGGGGGCGCATCAGAATCCTTCCTCAACCAATTCAGCCGCGCGAATCAGCGCGCGCGCCTTTGCCTCGGTTTCTTGCCATTCCAACTCGGGCACCGAATCGGCCACCACGCCGGCCGCCGCCTGCACATACAAGGTCTCGTCCATGACGATGCCGGTGCGGATGGCAATTGCCAGATCCATATCGCCGGCAAAGCTCAGACAACCCACTGCGCCGCCATAAATGCCGCGCTTGACGGGTTCCAGCTCGTCAATGATTTCCATCGCCCGCACCTTGGGCGCGCCGGTCAGCGTGCCGGCCGGGAAGGTGGCTTTGAGCACATCGAGATTGCTGCAACCCTGCAGCAGCGTGCCTTCGACGTTAGAGACGATGTGCATCACATGCGAGTAGCGCTCCACCACAAAAGCATCGGTCACCTTGACCGAACCGATCTGGGCGATGCGGCCGATGTCATTGCGTGCCAGGTCGATCAGCATCAGGTGTTCGGCCAGTTCCTTGGGGTCGGCCTTCAGCTCTTTTTCCAGCGCCAGGTCTTTTTCGACGGTGCCGCCACGGGGACGCGTGCCCGCCAAAGGCCGGATGGTGACCTTCTCGCCCTCGGCCGTGGTCTCTTGGCGCACCAGGATTTCGGGCGAGGCGCCGACGATCTGGAACTCGCCCATATCGTAGAAATACATGTACGGGCTGGGGTTCAACGAACGCAGCGCGCGGTACAGGCTCAGCGGCGACTCGGTGTAGCGCTTGCGCAGGCGCTGGCCCACTTGCACCTGCATCATGTCGCCCGCGGCGATGTAGTCCTTGGCTTTTTGCACGGCGGCCAGATAGTCGGCCTTGGCAAATTCCCGCTCCACCGGATGGGCCAAGCCGCGCTTCACCGAGGGCGCTGAGACGCTGTAGTTCAGCTTGTCGCGCAACTCGGTCAGGCGCTTTTTGGCCCTGTGAAAAGCCTCGGGCTGGGCGGGGTCGGCGTAGACGATCAAATACAGCCGGCCCGAGAGGTTGTCGATCACCGCCAGCTCTTCGCATTGCAAGAGCATCACATCGGGGGTGCCGATGCCGCCGCTTTTCTCGGTACGCGCCAGCTTGGGCTCGATATAGCGCACCGCGTCATAGCCGAAGTAGCCGGCCAGCCCGCCACAAAAGCGCGGCATGCCGGGGCGCAGCGCGACCTTGAAGCGGCGCTGGTACTGCTCAATGAAGTCCAGCGGATTGCCCTCATGGGTCTCGACCACCTGCCCGTCGGTGATGATTTCGGTGCGCTGGCCGCTGCTTTTCAGCACGGTGCGTGCCGGCAGGCCGATGTAGGAGTAGCGCCCGAAGCGCTCCCCGCCCACCACCGATTCCAGCAAAAAGCTGTTGCGGCCCGATTTGCCGCCATAAGCGCCCGCGCCGGCGCACAGCTTCAGGTACAGCGACAAAGGGGTCTCAAGGTCCGCAAAGGCCTCGCTGATCAGCGGGATGCGGTTGTAGCCCGAAGCGGCCAGGCTTTTGAATTCAAGTTCGGTCATCATCACAGTGCTTTCCAACCCTGCGGCCCGACAGACACGCTGCTCAAGAAGCAGCAAGGGGCCGCGCAAACAAACCATCAGGGCGCTTGACTGAGGTGCAGGATCTCCAGGCGGCCCGGTCGGGCCTGGCGCTGATTTTGCGCACAAGCCTGCGCCAAGTCAGGCACAGGAAGAGATCAGCAGGATTCACGCCGCACCCAGAGCAGATGCGAGCAAGCAGCAAGCGCCTTCTTCAGAAGACGAAGTTGGGCTGGCGACGCCAGGGCCAGGCTCCCCGGTCGTGTGACCCCTTGATGTGCTTGCGCGTGATGAACATGATGAAATCAGTGTATCAGCCTCCTGTGACATTCGGCGCAGACAGCCCGCCCCGCTTCAAGCCATACTCGCGCCAAGCTTGCTGCCCCAGCCCAATCAACACCGAGGGACTTTCTCCATGCGCGGATTCATTCTTGCTGCCTTGCTGACCCTGGCTGCGCACCCGGCCTGTCTGGCGCAAGCGCCCGCCGCGGCCAGCCCCAGCGCCGCCCTCGATGTGGCGGGCGTCAAGTACGAGCCCACGCTGCAAGTCGGCGGCCAAACCCTGCAGCTCAACGGCGCAGGCATTCGCTACAAAGCCGTTTTCAAGGTCTACACCGCCGGCCTCTACCTGGGCAGCAAGGCCAGCAGCACCGAGGCGGTGCTGGCCGCGCCCGGCCCCAAACGCCTGCACATCGTGATGCTGCGCGAGGTGGACGGCAATGAGCTGGGCCGACTCTTCACCAAGGGCATGGAGCAAAACGCTTCACGCGAGGAATTTGGCAAAGCCGTCAATGGCGTGCTGCGCGTGGCCGAAATCTTCGCCAGCCGTAAAAGCCTGACAAGCGGCGAACACTTCTCCATCGACTACCTGCCCGGCACCGGTTCGGTGGTGCTTTTGAACGGCAAGCCTCAGGGCGCGCCGATCAAAGAACCCGAGTTCTTCTCCGCCTTGCTGCGCATCTGGCTGGGCAAGTCACCCGCCGACGATCAACTCAAAGAAGCCCTGCTGGGCATCGTGCGGGAGCGCCCCGGCCGCAGCTGATCGCGCCCTCAATTCAGCGGTATTTGATTCAGCGGGATCTGATCAAGCCGATCCACATAGTGATCGGCCGGCACACTGCGGATCGGCTCGCCGTGGTTGTAGCCATAGCTGACCAGCACCACCGTGCAGCCCGCCGCATGCGCAGCCTGGGCATCATTGCTGGAGTCCCCAATCATCCAGGTCTGCCGTGGGTCCACGCCCAGGGCCTCGCAAGTCTTCAGCAAGGGTAAGGGATCGGGCTTTTTTCGCTCGAAGTCATCGCCCCCAAAAACCTGATCAAAAAACGCGTCCAGCGCCTTGACCCGCAAGAGCTCACGCGCGAAAGCCGCCGGCTTGTTGGTCAGGCAGGCCATGGGCAGGCCCAGGGCCCGCAAGCGCTGCAAACCTTCGCGCACCCCGGGGTAGACCTCGGCGTGCTGGCCGTTCAAGGCTTGGTACTGCGCTTGATACAAACCCCAGGCCTGCTCATAGAGTTCCGGCGCGCCGCCCACATGAGCCAAGCAGCTGCGGATCAAATGCTCGCTGCCCCGGCCCACCGTCTTTTCGACGAAGGCTCGGTCCACCAAGGGCAGCCCCAGCTCGGCCAAGACCCGCTGCAGCACCGCCACAAAGTCGCCCAAGGTGTCGACCAGGGTGCCATCCAGATCGAGGATGAAGGCTTGGGGGCGGCGCAGTTGCAAGGTCATGGCGGTCACAGAGTCCTGGTCGGCTTGAAAAATTGGGGGCAATGAAAGGAAGGCCCGCATCCTAGCCTTGCTGCGGCATCAGCTCCCGCCCAAGCCGAACGGTAAGGGCGACATGCGATGCCCGCGGGCTTTGGGCTTTGGCTTCCCCTATGGCGCTCACAACGCCGAACGTTTACGCTTCGGCGCAACGCTTTGATGCCTGACGCCACCACGGCCCCTTGAATTGACCTCCCTGCTCTCGCTCTTGCTGTGCACCGATGGGGCGCGCCGGCTGACCCGTCTGATGCTGGGCGCGCTCTTGGCCCTGGCGGTGCCGATTTGGGCGCAGGCGCAAGCCGAGCAGTCGCTCTTGTTCAGCCATGTCGGCCGAGCGCAAGGCCTGAAAGACGGCAGCGTGGTGACCATGCACCAAGACGCCTCGGGCCTGATGTGGTTGGGCACGACCGGCGGCTTGGCCCGCTGGGACGGCCGCCAACTGCGGCACTTCACACACGACCCGGTCAAGGCCGACAGCCTTTCCGCCCCCACGGTGCACAGCTTGTTCGAGGAGCGTGGCATCTTGTGGGTCGGCACCGAACGTGGCCTGGACCGCCTGGACCTGGGCAATTTGCGCATCGAGCGCCAAACCCTGCCCGCTGATTTACCGCAAACCCGTCGCCGTGTACTGGGCATGGCACCGCGCGATGCCCACAGCTTTTGGGTCGCCTCGGCCGCTCGTTTGCTGATCTTTGACTGGCGCGAGCGTCGTTTCACCGCGATAGAAACCGACGGTGCCGGGCCGGTGCGCGGCCTGCTCAGCGACGGCCATGGCGGCGTGTGGTACTCACACGGCACCCAGGTCCAGCATGTGGACGCCAGTGGACGCAAAGGCGCATCGCTGGATCTGGCCGCCGGCCTCGATGCGCCGGGCCAGTTGGACCGCCTCAGCCGCAACCTGATGTTCGATGCCCAGCAACGCCTCTGGGTGCTGTTGTACAAGGGCGTGGCCGTGTTGGAAATTCAAGCCGGGGCTGACCCTGCCCACCCGGCGGCCCTGCGCGAAGTGCTGCTGCCCGAATTGGCGCGCTTGCGCAGTGCCACCGCCTACAGCTTGCTGCGTGACAGTGACGGTGATATGTGGGTGGCCTGCGCTTATGACCAAGGGCTGTGGCGCTGGCAAGCCAGCACGGGTCGTTTGCAACAGTTTTTGAGCGATGCAGCCAAGCCCCAGAGCTTGGCCATCAACTCTTTGGCCAGCCTTTTGCAAGACCGCAGCGGTGTGTTGTGGGTGGGGACCTGGGGGGCCGGCGCCAGCCTGACCGATCTGCAATCACGGGGCTTCAGTGCCTACCAGCGACGCAGCAATGACCCGAACAGCCTGCCCCCCACGTCCGGCTCCGCCGTGCTTCGCGATGGCGCCGAGCATGTGTGGGTGGGCAGTCTTTCCCAGGCCTTGAGCCGGCTGCATCTGCCCAGCGGCCAGGTGCAGCGCTTCAGCGCCGAGCAAGTGGGCGACGCAGTCATCAAGGCCTTGGCACACGATGGGCAGGGGCGGCTGTGGGTCGGCGGCGACACCGGTCTGACCCTGTTTGACCCGAAAACACGGCGCTTCAAACGCATCGACCTGAGCTGGGACGCAGCACGTGGCGCATCCATCGCCACCCTCTTGCGGGACACGCAAGGCCGGCTTTGGGCGGGCTCTGCGGCCGGCTTGTACCGCTTCGATGCGCAGGGCGGGCGGCGGGTTTTTCATGCCGCAGACCCGAGCAGCGGTTTGATCCATGAAACCTTTGACACCTTGCTGCAAGATGCGCAGGGTCGCATCTGGGCCGGCACCAAAGAAGGCTTGCACCTCTGGGATGCACAGCAAGACCGCTTTCAGCCCATCCCCGCCGTGAGCGCCCAGGGGCAGCCCGAGTCGCCCCTGGACGTGTTGCATTTGCTACAAGCTCGCGACGGCCGTATCTGGGCGGCCACGGGTCGCGGTCTCTACGAATTGAGACCCAAGCCCGCCCAGGAGAAAGGCGCAGCCTTCGAACTGCAGGCGCGGGCGCAGGCCCTGGGCCTGCCACGCAGCCCGATGACACTGGCCGTCGAAGATGAACGCGGGCAGCTGTGGTTGGGCAGCCAAGTGGGCTTGATTCAGCTGAGCTGGACCGGGCCCGAGCGGGGGGCCCGGGTGCGCTTGTTTCCATCCGGCGCCCGGCACATCAGCACCGGCTTTGCTTACGGCGCCGTCGATCGGGCCGAGGACGGCAGCCTTTTGTTGGGCGGCAATGGGCTGTTGCGGGTGCGCCCAGACTTGCTGCGCCAAAACACGCACGCGCCTCGCGTGGTGCTGTCTGGGCTGCGGCTGTTCAATCGCCCCTTGGAGCAAGCGCCGCCGTCGTCCGAGCTTGGGCCCGAACCTGCGCCAGAGACACCGCCCCACCCCAGCAGTGCCACAAGGGCGCAAACGCCGCCTGCGCGCGATCCGGCTCATCTTGCCGATCTGGCCGATCTGGGGGTGCACGCGCCCTTGCAGCAAGCGCGCAAGATTCGACTCAGCCCGCGCGAGAGCATGGTCAGCTTCGAGTTCTCGGCCCTGCATTTCGACCGCCACGAACTCAATCGCTATGCCTGGCAACTGCAGGGTTTCGACCCCGACTGGGTGCAGGGCCAGGCCGGCGAGAACCTGGCCACCTATACCAATCTGGACCCCGGCCTCTACCGCTTGCGCGTCAAGGCCGCCAACCCCGATGGCGCGTGGGGCGACAAAGCCGAGGAGATGCTGGACCTGGAGGTGCAGGTCTTGCCCCCCTGGTGGCGCACCTGGTGGGCTCGGGCAGGGGCCGTGGGCTTGGCCTTGCTGGCCCTGGCCGCGGGCTATCGCTGGCGCACGGCTCAGCTGCGCCAAATCCGGCAAAAACTCGAAGCCATGGTGGCCAAACGGACCGAAGACCTCTTGCACAAACAAGGCGAGTTGCAAAGCCAGATCGAAAAGACCGAGCGAGCCAGAAACGATATTGCCGAGCTCAGCGCCATGGGGCGCGATTTGGGCAGCAGCCTGGACATGGGCACCGTCGTTGCTCAGCTGCACCAGCATCTGCAGCACTTGATCAAGGCCGAGGTCTTCGGCGTTGGCTTGGTGGACTGGAACACTCGCACGGTCAACTTTGACCATGTGTTTGCCGCTGGCAAACCGGTGGGCGCTTACCAGCGCAGCCTGGATGCGCCCGAACAGCCTGCGGCGCAATGCGTGCTTTCGGGACGCGAATTATTGATCACCCAGTTCAGCCATGACACGCGCTGGGTGGACAGCCAGTTGCGCGAGCGCCAAGGCCTGCGGCTGGTGATCCCCGAACACCCACAAGATATGCGCAGCGGCATCTACGTCCCCCTGCTGATCAAGGGCAAAGTCATCGGCGTGATCTCCGCCGTGAGCACACAAGAAAACGCCTACAGCGCCCATGATCTCGACCTGCTGCGCACCTTGGGCGCCTATGCCGCCGTGGCCTTGGAAAACGCCCGTGCCTATGTGAGCCTGGAGGCCTCCCAACGCAAGCTGGTGGAGCAAGAAAAGCTGGCGGCTTTGGGCTCTTTGGTGGCCGGGGTGGCGCATGAACTCAACACCCCGATCGGCAATAGCGTGTTGATCGCCAGCACCTTGCGGGACAGCAGCCGGGAGTTCGCGCAAAGACTGGAGGGCGGCCAGATCCGGCGCTCCGAGCTCAATGTTTTTTGCGAAGCCACGCAGACCTCGGGGGACTTGCTGGTGCGCAGCCTGGCGCAAGCGGCAGGGCTGGTGCAAAGCTTCAAGCAGGTGGCCGCGGACCAAACCTCAGAGCAGCGGCGCAGCTTTGAGCTGCATGGTTTTTGCAAAGAGGTGGCGCTGACCCTGGGCGCTCGCATCCGCCAAGACGAGCACCGCCTGAATCTGGACGTACCGGACGGCTTGCTGATGGACAGCTACCCCGGCCCGCTGGGCCAGGTCATCAGCAACCTGATCCTCAATGCCATCTTGCATGGGTTCGAAGGGCGCAAACACGGTCAGATGAATTTGTCAGTCAGGGCGGTGGACGGCGAACACATCGAACTGCTCTTCAGCGACGACGGCAAAGGCATTGCCGCCCACCATTTGAGCCATGTGTTTGAGCCCTTCTTCACCACAAGACTGGGCCAAGGCGGTAGCGGCCTGGGCCTGCACATTTGCTACAACATCGTGCAAGCGGTGCTGGGCGGCAGCCTCAGCGTCAGCAGCGAGCCGGGCCGGGGCGCGCAGTTCAAGCTCATCCTGCCGCGCGTTGCGCCGCAGCAGCGCAATGCCAGCGAGGCGGCTTGAGCCCCCGGCGCTGCGCCACATGCCCGTCGCAAAGCCCAGGCCTTACAGTGCCAGCTTCACTGGAGTCTTGCTCATGTTTTTGATCATCTTGCGCTACAAAAAAGAACTCGCCGAAGTGGATCGCTGGGTGCCAGAGCACCGGGCGTTTCTGGAGCGACACTATGCCGCGGGGCACTTGCTCTTGTCGGGTCGTCAAGAGCCACGCACCGGCGGCGTCATCTTGGCGCAGACGAGCAGCCGCGCCCAAGTGCAGGCCCTCATTGAGCAAGACCCATTTTTCCGCGAACAGCTGGCGGACTATGAAGTGATCGAATGGCTGCCCTCGATGGCGGCGCCAGCGCTGACTTCGCTCTTGGCCCCCTGAGCCGACGCCCCCCTCAAGCCAGGGATTCCAACCTTGGCATCACCGGCTCTACAGACTTTCACGCAACAGAAGCACTGGCCTGATCGGGTACGCTCGCCCACCTAGATTCATAGACGCGCACCGACCCACCCTGGGCGAGTGCCGCATCGAGACAGCCCATTTCGTCCATGACCTTGCTTGCCGCTCCGCAACTCAGCCGCCATCTGGTTGACAACCCCAATCTCACCGCCTGGCTGGAAGAGTGCGCCGAGGTGTCCTTGGTCCTGGCCATTGCGCCGGCAGGTTTTGGCAAGACCACCGCCCTCTTGAGCCTGCATGAGCGCCTGCGCGACAAGGGCTTTGCCACCGCCTGGATTCAGCTCAGCGCGGATGACAACCACGTCGAGCGCCTGTGTGCGCTGCTCGACACCGCGTTGGCCGTGGACGTCAATGCGCCCACCAGCCAGCCCTTGCCCAATTTGATGGACGCGCGCTACACCGGCTCGCGCCTGGGCCAGGATGTGCTGGATGCGGTGGCCGCCTTGCAGCAGCCCACCGCCATTTTTCTGGACGACTTTGACCACCTGCGCGAGGCCCGCGCGGTGGATCTGATGCAGCGGCTGATCGAACGTCTGCCGCCGCAGTGCAAGCTCTTCATCAGTGCGCGCAGCGCACCGCTGCTGCGGCTTTACAAGCTCAAAGCGCAGGGACGCTTGCTGCAAATCGGCATGGCCGAGCTGAGCTTCGATCTGGAGCAGGCCGAGCTGTTTTTGAACCAACGCCACCAGTTGCAGCTTGACGCCGCCAGCGTGCGCCGCCTGCTGCACGCCACCGAAGGCTGGCCGGCAGGCTTGCAACTGGCCGCCCTGGCCTTGAAGGCCCGCGGCGACAAGCGGGGTTTTATTGAAAACTTCTGCGAGCAGACCGCCGACATTGGCCGCTACCTCTATGAAGAGGTGTTCTGGGACCAAGCCGAAGAGATCAAAACCTTTTTGCTGCAGACCAGCTTCATCCAGCAACTCGGGCCGGGCATCTGCAATGCGGTGTGCCAAATCAGCAATGCGGCCACGCTTTTGCGGCAGCTGGAGCAGCAAGGCCTGTTTGTGCTGCGCATGGGCGCGGCCGGCACCGAGTTCCGCTACCACCCGCTGTTTGCCGAGTTCTTGCTGCGCAAGCTGGGCGAAGACCACCCCCACTGGTTGCCCGAGCTGCATCAACGCGCTGCCGATTGGTTCTTGCAAGCCGGCGACCCCGGCGCTGCGGTGGACCATGCGCTGGCCGCCGGCAACCATGAGCAAGCCTGCGCCATCTTGGTGGGCCATGTCTGGCAAGCGCTGGCGCGCGGCCACATCAGCACCTGCCGCCACTGGCTGGCGCAGATTCCGCCAGCGGTGCAAGCGCGCCACCCGGAGTTGCTGGTGGCGCTGAGTTGGGCGCACATCTTCCGTTACGAATATGCCAAGGCCAGCGAACTGGCCGAGCAACTCAAGCATGAGCCCGCGGTGCAAGCCATGGCCGAGTACCGGCTGCTCAGCCCCTTGTCCCTGGTCCTGATGGACAGACTCAGCGAGTGCGAAGCGGCGCTGCAGCACCAGGAGCTGACCGCTGTCGGCGGCTTGAGTGAAGCCACCTTCCGCTCGATCAGCGCCTATGTGGATCTGTGCTCCCACCGCTTTGACGCCGCGCTGGAGAACGCCGACCGCTCGCTGCAATTGTTCAAGCGCATGGGCAGCGTCTACGGCACCACCTTCAGCCACGGCATCAGCACCTACGCCTTGCTGGCCCAGGGCCGCGCTTTGCAGGTGATTGCCCGGCTGGAGCCGGCCCTGGCCGAGCTGAGCCGGGTCAGCGGCCGCCACAGCGCCAGCAGCGCCTATGTGGGCGTCTATCTGGCCGGAGCCCTCTATGAGGTGGGCGAGTTCGAGCGCGCCGCCAGCCTGGCGCGCGAGTACCTGGACTTGTCGGCCGAGCTGGTGTTTTTGGATGCCATCGTCATCGCGCACCGAATTTTGTCGCGCACCCTGTGTCGGGCCGGGCAGTACGCCGAGGCCGCCGCGCTGATCCATGCAGGCACCGAGTTGGGCCGTTCGCTGGGGCTGACGCGCATCGTGGCCCCCATGCGGCTGGAGCAGCAGTACCAAGTGGTGCACCAGTTCGACCACGGTCACCCACTGGCCCCGGAGCGCCTGAGCCTGCTGCCAGCCGCCTGGGACTTTGCCGCTGACCGCATGACGCCGATCAACGACGTGGAGGACCAAGCCCTGGCAGGCCTGCGCCTGGGCCTGCGCGATGGCCGGGCCGAAGAGGTGCTGGCCGCCTGCCAGAGCAAACGGGCCAAGGCGCAAAAGCTGGGCCGCCGTCGCCGCCAGCTCAAGCTGGGCTTGTTGCAGGCCCAGGCCCTGGCCTGTTTGCAGCGCGAGCCCGAGGCCTTGCAGCTTTTGGCGGACCTGGTTTTGGCCGAGGGTGAGCTGGCCTTGCGCGCCACCTATCTGGAAGAGGGCCCGCAACTGCTGGCCTTGCTGATGCGGCTGCGCGAACAAGGCCACAGCAGCCCGGCTCAGACGGCGCGGCTGAGGGCCTTGCTGAATCTGGTGCTGGCCATGGAGACCCTGCCCGCTGCGGCCTTGAGCGGCACCACGCCTGATGCCCAGGCGCAGACCCAGTCGCCCTCGCCCGCCACAGAAGGGGCCGCCAGCGCCCCCGAGACCGCCACCACGCCCCCGGCGATGGACTGCGGCCTGTCGCCGCGTGAGCTGCAGATCTTGCAATGCCTGTCGGCCGGCATGCCCAACAAGCTGATCGCCAACAGCCTGCACATCTCCGAGCCCACGGTGAAGTTCCATTTGCGCAACATCAACCACAAGCTGGACGCCCGCAACCGCACCCATGCGGTCTTCATCGCCCGCGAGCGCGGCTGGGTCAGCTGAGGACTGCAAGCGCGGCGACGACCTATCCCATTGAACGGCGACAAGCGCAGCGCCTGCGCCTAGAGTCAGGGCCCTGCCGAACTGAGACCGGGCCGATGCATCCGAAACGACGTCATTTTTTGATCACCGGCCTGCTGCCGCTGCTGCCCCGCGTGCCGCAAGCGCCGCTGCTCTTGGGCTTGGCGGGCTGCGCCAGCCAGAGCCCCAATGCCAGCGATGAGCTCAGCGCCGCCAACCCAGCGGCCGCGCGCAAACCCCGCATCTACACCGAGCAAGTCGCCAGCCTGCTGATCTCGCAAGACCGCAAGCAACTGGTGGTGCTGGGCGATCAATACCACTATGTGTTCGAGGCCCCTGCCGACTTGCTGCGGCTTTTGGAATCCACGCTCAAGCCACGCCTGAGCGCCGCCATCGGCCCCTTTCATGTGGCGCTGGACGGCAGCACGCAGGGCGGCTATCAGGTCTTTTTGCCGCCCGACTTGAGTGAAGACGAAGCCGAGTTGGCCCAGAGCCTGGGCTTTGCCAAGTCGGCATCCGAGACCCCGGGCTGGTTCTTGACTCGGCCCCTGCAGGGCAAGCGCTATGTGGTGGGCAACACCTTCCGCGCCGCGCGCAGCCCTCACCTCTTGAACCGCGCCTACACCGTCACCGTCGAGGCCCTGGAGGCCCCGGGCCAAAAGACGGTGGAGCAGTTGGCCACGCCCGTGGCGATCGCCTCCGACGGGGTGCTGCTGATCTACTACGCGGCCCTCGCGCCGCTGCTGATCCCGCTGATCTTTCTGTCCAAAGAAAAGCGTCCCGGTGCCGCGCAGGCAGCGTCCGCCCCCTCGCCCGCCTTGCCCTAGCCTTGGCGGCGCGAACCCTCCGGGTATCCCCGCACGACCTATCCTTTTGGCTAGTTAGCACTATCCCTTGGGACAGGGGATACCTAGACGGACGGACGGCGACAGGCCCGCAAGCGGCTTCTAGAGTGCGGGCTCCGTCCCCTGTCTGAGCCTTGCTCGGCCCGTACACGCAGCACCATGTCCAGCGCCAGCCCTCTCGCCACCAGTACCGCCGCAAGCCCTGCCCCGAGCAGCACGCACCGCAACGACACCCCCAAATCCAAGGCTCGTGCGGCGACCAGCTTGGTGTCGAGCTGGCACAACGCCATGGCCCAGGCCATGGCCACGCGCGGCCTGTGCTTGCAAAGCCTGCTGGAGCAACTGGGCCTGGACGAGAGCGAGCCCGACCCCCGCGTGCTGTCAGACGCCTACAGCAGCGCCTGGGAGTTGGCCGCCGCCCGCACCGGCGACGCCGCCATCGGCCTGAGCGTGCCGGCCCATCCGCTGGTGGCCTTGGGCCTGCTGGCGCACTTGGTGCTGTCGGCGCGAGACCTGGGCGACGCGCTGCACTACATCTTGCGCTTCTCGGCCCTGCTCTCGCCCGCGGTTTGCATGGAACTGCAACACCAGGGCGAGCAATGCCTGCTGCGGGTAGAAATTCTCAAAGGCCTGCAAGCGCCGCCGATGCAGCGCTATGACTTCATCGCCAATGTGCTGCTGCAGTCATTGAACTGGGCCACCAATGTGAGGGTGCGTCCGCTGCATGTGGACTACCCCTTTGCCGCGCCTGCCAATATGGACCCCTGGCTCAAGGCCTTCGGCTGCGAGCTGCGTTTTGGCGCCGACAGCTTCTGCATCGCCTTCGCGAGCGCCGATCTGGCCACCCCCATCCCCACCGCCAACGCCAGCGTGGCCACCTTGTGCGAGCGCAGCGCGCAGCAAGCCATGGTGCAACGCGGCGGCAGCATCCAGGTGCGGGTACGGCAACTGCTGACCCAAGAGCTGCCCAAGGGCGACCCCAAGCGCGAGGCCATTGCCGCCATGCTGAATATGAGCGAGCGCACCTTGCAGCGCCGCTTGCTGGAAGAAAGCACCAGCTTCAACAAACTGCTGGATGAAACGCGCCGCGAGCTGGCCGCCAGCTATTTGAAGCGCGGCAGCATCTCGCCCACCGAGATGAGCTTTGCGCTGGGCTTTGCCGACCCGAGCAATTTCTACCGCGCCTGCAAACGCTGGTTCGGTCACTCACCCAGCCGCCTGCGCAGCCTGGCCTGAACCCACTGTCTGCACGCGCTAGCAGCTGCCGCCGTGGCAGCTAACTTATTTTTCACACTGACCCAAAAGACACAGCATGGATTGATCTCGTTCGCATGAAAGAAGCTTCCTCGGGGTTCTCACTCCCCGTCGAACGGAGGGCACGCAAGGCCAAGAGCTTGGCTCCCAAAGTCACTTGTTTTTGCCAACTAATCCGCATCATTCGTTCACGCCGCTGACAACTCGGCGCCGCAAAGGAACCCACAAGTTCCCGCGCTGCAAAGAGCAAAACCCGTGACCAGAGACCACGGCCCAGCGTGCGCAAGTGAGCGCTTCAAACTTCATCTAACGATTCATCAATAAACCTGGAGATACCCCAATGAAAGCATTCAAGTTGTCCGCCGTCGCCGCCCTGCTGGCTGCTGCTTCCCTGTCGGCTTCGGCCATGACCGCCATCGACGACAGCGCCCTGTCGCAAGTCAGCGGCCAGGACGGTGTGTCCATCGCTGGTGACCTGAACATCAACATCGGCTCCTTCAAGTACACCGACACCGACGCACAAGGCGGCTCGGTCTCGTTCAACAACATCGGTGTGAAGGGCATGTTCGTGATGACCATCGACATCATGAAGGGTGTCGCTGCTGCTGACATCGCCGACTCCGCCAAGCTGCTGACCGCAGCCAACACCAGCGGCAACATCGTCAACACCATCGGTAAGTCCATGCAAGCGCACCTGGGCGAAACCGGCGCCATCGCCCCCACCTCGGCCACCGCAGGCGAGTTGGTGAAGCTGGTCACTGGCGGCATCTACGCCGGCGGCGATGTGGTTCAGTTCGCCTTCCCCAACGCCGGCCTGGACGCCAAGCTGGCGCCTAGCGTCTCGGTCGCTGGCATCACCATGGGCAATAGCAACGGCGCTTCCTTCGGTGCTGTTGAGATCAACAACATCAATCTGCAAGGCTCGAAGTTCTGGGTCTGGGCTCACTGATCGGCCCGATCTGATCTGAACGCTGCGTGAGCAGCCCTCGGCCCGGCGCCTTCTGCCGGGCCGATTTTTTCTCAGACCCTCTGTTCCCCTCTGGTTTTCCCACCCCTCGCCATGAACCGGCTGCATTTGCTGCTCATCGCCCTGTTCTTCGTCTTGCCCGCCTTGCTCCTGCAGGCCGGCGCGGCGCGAGCCATGAGTGCGATGGACGACGCCGATCTGGCTGAGGTGCACGGGCAAGACGGCGTCACCTTGGCCGCCGACCTGGACATCAAAGTGGGCGCTTTTGTCTACAGCACCAAAAGCGCCAGCAACCCAGAAGGCGGCTCCATCGCCTTCAACAACATCAGCTTGCGCGGCCTGTTTGTGATGACGGTGGACATCTTGAACGCCTCTGCCTTCAGCAGCGCCCTGGGCAATGCCATGGCGGCCTACGGGGCCGATGGCGCCGCGGGCATCAGCCGCTTGCTGGCCTCGGGCGCTTATGACGGGCGCAGCGATGTGATTCAGTTCGCCGTGCCGAACGCCGGCCTGGACCACCGACTCAGCCCCAGCCTGAGCATTGGCGCCATCACCCTGGGCAATAGCAGTGCCTCCATGGGCAGCCTGGCCATCAGCAATATCGACCTGCAAGGTTCCAAGATTTGGATGTGGGCGCACTGATGATGAAACAGCTGAAAGCCGCAGTGATGCAGGCCCTGGGCTTGTGCGCCTTGCTGCTCGCCCCGGCGGCGCAAGCGCAATTGCGCGTGCTGCCCGATGCTGAACTGGCTGGCGTCTGGGGCCAGGCCATGGTGTCCATCAGCAACAGCAGCTTGAATGGCTTGGACTTCTCGCGCTTCACGCTCAATGCCGATCTGTCCTTGAGCGCCAATTTCTCCAAGCTGCGCCTGGGCGAAACCACGCACGCGCCGCGCAATGGCAGCGGCGCAGACATCGACCTGAACCTCTTGCAATTTGGCCGCAGTGATCTGGGCAGCGCACACCGCACCGTGGCCTTGAGCAAGCCGTTTTTTGAATTGGTCTACCGCAATGTCGGCGACGCCAACAGCCGCGAAATCATCGGCATGCGCCTGGGCTTTGAAGGCGTCAGCGGTGCCTTGGGACTGAGCGCCAACACCATCAGCGGCTCGCTCGCCATCAGCGATGGCGCGGGCCAAACGCTGGACTCCCGCAACGACCCCTTGGGCGGCAAACGCTGGGACGGCACGACTTGCGGCGCCAGCGCTTGCCCCTTTTCCTTGGCGCAGATCGGCGCGCTGCGCGCGGGCGACAGCAGCGGCCCGAGCCGGGACTTTTTCCTCTCGGTCTTGAAGCAATCAGTGCAGTTCCCGGCGGCGGTGGCCGGCATGCCGGCGCCGGATCTGGCCCAAGCCGGCCTGTGGCTGAACTGGCGCGACAAGCTCAGCGCCACCCAGCTCGGCGGCGTGGTACCGCCGAATCTGCCACCGAATCTGGCAAGCACGCTGCCGGCCCTGCCCGCCGGCCTGCTCAAACCGGGTGGAGGCTGAGCATGGGCCAGCCACGGTTCCAAGCGCATGCAGCGCGGTCGACAAAAAACAGCAAGGGCGCTCGCGCCCTTTTGGTGTTTTTGGCCTGGCTGGTGGCGGCATCGAGTGGGCTGCAAGCTGCCTGGGGCCTGACCCCCATTTCTGACGAAGAACTGGCCCATGTGCAAGGGCGCGACGGCTTTGCCTTCAATCTGCGCGGCTTTGCGCTGCAAGGGCCGCTGAGCCTGCGCCTGGGCAGCGCCGAGGGTTCGGGCCTGAGCCTGTCCAACTTCGCGCTCTCGCGCAGCGATGACCTGGCTGCGACCTTCTCCGACCCCTATGTGCTGAGCCTGCAAAAAGGCCCGGCCGGCATGCCCGACCGCATCAGCCTGAGCGAGCCGCTGAATGCCTTGAGCCGCCTGAGCTGGCAGTTTGCGGCCGACTTGAGTTTGATCGACAAGAGCCCCAGCGCAGCCACGGACACGTTCAAGGCCGGCGCCTTGCTGATCCAAGACCTGCGCAGCTTCGGCGGCACACTCAGCCTCGCGCCCAATGCCGACCCGGCCGAACAAGGCATTGCCTTCGGCCTGGGCCTGCGTCTGGATGTGGGGGCCCTGTTGCTGCGCCCGCGTGGACGCGCTGACACGACCCTGTTCGACAGCCCCGCCGCGCCCGAGCAGTTCAGCCTGCGCGGCCTGCATCTGGCCGCCGCCACACCCGAGGGCAGCTTGAGCAATCAGCCCTGGCGCTTGGCCGATCTGGACCGCCAGCGCCTCTTGCTCAACACCGTCACCGCGCCCGAGGGTGGCAGCTTTTTGCATCTGAACCTGGCCTGGCCCAGCGCCGGCACAAGCGCTGCCGCAGGCAGCTTGCTGATCGACAACATCAGCTTCAAAAGCGATCTGGGCCCCAGCCTGGACCTGGGCAGCAGCCGCATCGGCAGCATGCAAATCCAGTACCTGGATGTGCGCGTGAAGACGGGGCCCTGAACGCCATGAGAACTTGCCTGCGCGCCTTCTTCATGTCCATCTGCATACCCCTCAGCGTGAGCCTCGGGTTGATGCTCTCGAGCGGCACCGCCCTGGCCGGCCCCAGCCTGAAAGCGCCGCTGTCGGACGAAGAGTTGGGCGGCATCAGCGGCCAGGCCGGCATTGTGTTGAACGCACATCTGGAACTGAGCACCGGCCTGGGCGCCGAGAACCGCATCAGCCTGGGCTTCAAGGTCGGCGCCAACACCAGCTATTTGTTGCTGGACAAGCTCAGCGGCACCCTGGATCTGCTGGGCTTGAGCTTGCGCGCCGTGGCTGGGCCGGCCGAGGTGGGCGATGTGATCGAGCTGACATTGCCGAGCTTTCTCGGCTTCAAGGACTTTGGCGTCAAGGCCATCGGCGTGCAGGCCGACCCGCTGGCGCCACTCAGCAACAGCCTCGGTCAGATTCAGCTCAATGGCTCGCTGCAGATGCAGGGTCAGGTCTTGCTTTGGTCCAGGTGATGGTTTGAGTTATCGCGAGCAGCAGTCAAGAAGAAAGCAGTCGGCAGTATGGAGACCTGGACATGTGGATGATTTTTCTCGGCGCCTTGGCGGCCTGGATCGGCGGCGCCACGGTGGAGACGCAATACCCCATCCAGGACATGCCCGAGCAGCAGTTCGAGCTGCCCATGGCCCAGGTCGGCGGCGGGGTGTCGCCCTGGTCGGTGCGCATCGAGCCGCTCTCCGAGATCAAGTTCCGCAACATCGTGCGCCAGGCCTATGACTACAGCTGCGGCTCGGCCGCGCTGGTAACAGTCATCAACAACTATCTGGGCATCAAGGTCAATGAGCAGCAGGCCATGGAAGGCATGCTGGCCTTTGGCGAGCGCGACAAGATCATTGCCCGACGCGGCTTCTCGCTGTTGGACATGAAGCGCTACGTGGTCAGCCTGGGCGCCGACGGCGCGGGTTTTCGCGCCAGCATGAAAGACCTGGCCGAGCTGACGCAGCCGGCCATCGTGCCCATCGACTACGCCGGCTTCAAACACTTTGTGGTGTTTCGCGGCATCCGCAATGGCCGCGTCTTTCTGGCCGACCCGGCCATCGGCCACATCGTTTTTGCGGTCCATGAGTTTGAAGAACTCTGGGACCGCAACACTCTGTTCCTGCTGACGCCCGGCAAGGGACAGCCCGCCCCCCTTTCCCTGCTGGCCCTGGGCGACGAAGAATTGGGCGTCATTGATGACGACCTGGTGCGCCGCCAAGCCAGTCTCCTCCCCCTGGACACCACCGAAGCCTTGCGCAACGCGGTCCAAGCCAAGTTTGGCATTTTCAATCTCCGCCGCTGATGATCATGAACGCTCTCTCTCCCCGTTTTTCCTCTCGCTCCACCGCCGCACTGGCCTTGTTTCTGAGCCTTGCCGCAGGCCAAGCCCAGGCCCAAACCAGCAACAGCCCCGACTCCAGCAAGCAAGCCGCTCGCGATGCACTCGCCAAGCAAGAAGGCGATGTGGACCAGACCGCCCTGCTGAAAGCCGCGCTGACCGCACAAGACAAGCAGTACTCACTGATCCGCAAAGGCAAGACCTCGCTGACCTATGACTTCAGCTACGCCTATGTGGGCGCCCAGCAGATCGACGCCAAGTTCGACGACAGCCGCCTGACGCTGTTCAGCATCCAAAACACCCGCGCCCACACCGTCACCAACACCGTCTCGGCCGACTACGGCGTTTTGGACAACCTCACCGCCAATGTCTCACTGCCCTTGGTCAGCAAGTTTTCCGAGTCCGACAAATTCTCCGGCAATGTGCACGGTTTTGGTGACATCGGCCTGGGCCTGCGCTGGCAGCCCATGGCCATGAGCCGCGATCTGCCCTCGCTGACCACCTCGGCCAGCCTGCGCGTGCCCAGCGGCCGCAGCCCCTTCAAGGTGGTGGCCGGCCAGGGCCTGAGCACCGGCGCCGGCTACACCGCCTTGAGTCTGGGCGCCAACACCTCCAAGGTGATGGACCCGGTGGCGCTGTTCGGCTCGGTCTCGCTGACCTTGGGGGTGCCGGTCCGGCATTTGAGCCAACAGCTGAATGGCGCCACGCTGACCGGCGTGGACCCCGGCAGCAGCATTGGTTTCGGCATGGGCTTTGCCTACGCGCTGTCGTACAAGGTCTCGACCACCGTGTCCTTCCAGGAAACGATCTCGGCCAAGACCAAGCTGCATCTGGCCGACGGCAGCACCAGCATGACCGCCCCGCAGACCTCAGGCCAGCTGAGCTTTGGTCTGGGTGTGCGCGCCTCGCCGCAAACCACGGTGAATGTCTCGGTGGGCGTGGGCCTGGGCCCGGATTCGCCGGCCTTCACCCTGGGCTTCAATCTGCCCCTGAACTTCTGAGGCCTGGCTCATGCGCAGTATTGCAAGGGGCCGCCGCTGGCCCGCAGGCGGTGGGCTGGCCTTGGCCGGCGCCGCCTTGCTGGCGGCGGCACCAAACGCCCAAGCCGCACTGACCGACAACCTGGGCGCCAGCGTGGTGGCCATGTCCATGGGCAATGCGGTGGTGGCCGACCCGCCGGGACTGGACGCCATCCACTTCAACCCCGCCGGGCTGGCCCGACTGAAGGCGAACCGCCGCCAGGACGCGGTGTTTGGCGCCTCCATCAAACCCTATGCGAGCTTCTCGCAACCGGCCGACTTTGACATCGGCGGCTGGAAGGAAGACCCGCTGAACGGCACGCACACCGGCGACAAGGTCAATGCTTCACTGTTCTTGCCGCTCTACGGGCCGATCAAGCGGCCCTTGCCCTCGGCCCTGGGCGCGGGCCTGGGGCTGGCCTTTCACTCGCCCGGCTCCAAATGGACCTTTGCCACCGCGTCCTATGTGCCCATGGCCGTGGGCATTGACCGCACCGAAGACCCGAACGACCCGGCCCGCTTTGACGGCAAAAAAATCGTCATCCAGCGCCTGGTCTATCTCTCGCCCACGGCGGCCTATCAGTACAGCGACACGCTGCGCTTCGGCATCGGCGTGCCGATTGCCCACCAGGGCTTTGCCCTCAACACCGATATGCGCATGCCCAACCAGCTGCTGGGCATCATCGGCAAGCTGCAAGACGCTTGGTGCGGCGAGCAGGGCAACCCGCTGGACACCCTGGCGTTCGGCCTGTGCGGCGGCGGCAAAGAGGGGCGGCTGCGGCCCTTCAACAAAGCCGGCAATATGGACTTTGAGCTGACCGCACCGATGGACCCCACGCTCAATCTGGGCGTGCTGTGGGAACCCAAGGACTGGTTTGCGCTCGGCGCCAGCTACCAGTTCGGCAGCAAAACAGCCATGACCGGGCGCTTCAGCTTCCAGGCCGACCCCATGCTGCGCAAGTTTGTCGACGGCATGTATGCCAGCTTGCAAGGGCCGATTGTGGCCGCCACCTTCGGCATGCCCACCTCCATCCCGGCGGTGCAAAGCGGCAACGTGACCCTGGTGCTGCCCTTCCCCGAACATGCGCAGGTGGGCATCAAGCTGAAGCCGCTGTCCTTCCTGCAGTTCAATGTGGACGCCAACTGGACCAACTGGAAGCGCTGGGACAAGATGACCTTCCAGTTTGACCAACAGGTCTCGCTGCTGCAGATGGCGCGGCTGTTTGGCCAAGCCGATGCCAGCAAGCTGGTGATTCCGCGCGGCTACCAAAGCCCACTGCACTTTGGCTACGGCATGGACTTGAGCATTGGCCAAAGCCTGCATCTGCGCGCAGGCTATGAGCCGCGCAAGAGTTCGGTGCCGCGCTCGGCCATGGACCTGATCGCGCCCATGCCCGACCTCACCGTCAAAAGCATAGGCATCGGCTACACCACCAAAAGCGGCACCCGCTTCGATGCCACCGCCAGCTATGCGCATGGCAAGTTCGACCTGCCCGCCAACACCAGCTGCAATCTGAACTGCAACAACTTCTTCAACGTCATCTACAACCCCTATGCGGGTTTGGACATCAATGGCGGTATCCGGATTCGCTACGCGGGCATTTCCATGTCGCATGAGTTCTGACACTTTCTCCTTGCCTTCTTTCTCTCCCCATTGCTAACGCCCCATTCCCATGAAGTCTTCCGTTTCTTTGATGACCCTGTGCGGCGCCCTGCTGCTGAGCGCCCCGCTGAGCTCGCAAGCCCAAAACACACCCGCCGCCAAGCCCACTGCCAGCGCGGACTCACGCCAAGCCCTGGTCGACAAACTATTGAGCCTGTGGCGGGTGGAAGATGTGGCGGTGGTGATGGTGCAACGCCCGGCGGCCAGCGCCATGGAACAGGCCCGCATTGCGCTGCAAGGCCGGGTCAGCCAGGAAAAGCGTGACCGCACACTCAAAGACATCAGCAGCGATGTGCAGACCTATGTGGACGAGGCCACCCCAATTGCCCGCGACAGCGCCCAGCGCCTGGTGCGCCCGACGCTCAGCCCGCTCTTGCTGGCGCAGTTCAGCGATGAGGAGCTGCGGCAAATCATTGCCCTGCTGGAGTCGCCAGTGAAAAAGAAGTTCGAGAAACTGGTGCCCGACTTGGAACGTGCCTTGGGCGAAAAAGTGGCCGAGGACAGCGGCGCCGCCATCAACCCCAAGCTGCAAACCATGACCCAGGCCGTGGGCCTGAAGCTGCGTGCCGCCTCGATTGCGCCCTGATCACAGGGCGCGCGCGCTGAGCACCGGAGCCAGGGCCGCTCAAGAGCCGGGCGGCAGCTGGTATTTTTTCAAGAGCTGGGCGTAGGCCCGGCTTTGTTTGTAACGCCCCAAGGCTTCCGCAAAGCGCTGTGCCAGCGCGGCGTTGCCCCGCGCGATGGAGAAGGCGATGTAGTTGCGTGAGCTCAAAATGGGCGGCTGCAAGGCGGTGATGCCGGCGAACTCTGGCCGGTTTTGATACAGGGCGTTGAAGTCAATCCAGCTCACCGCTGCCACGCTGGCATGGCCGGCCAACAAGCGCCGCACCAAATCCTCCATGGAACTGGTTTCAATGCGCTTGGCCCGGTCGATTTCGGGCTGCCCGAACTGATAGCCACGCACCGTCAACAAACTGTGCTGCACCAAAAACGCAGGCACGTCGCCGGTGAACTCCATGCGGGCCGCCGCCTCTTTGCGCGCGATGAAGCGAATTTCGGCGGTGGACAATTGATTGCCCTCTAGAAATACAGCCCAGGCTTCGCGCTCGGGTGTGCGAGAGATGTAGGTCACGGCATCCGCCTGCCCGGTCTCCACCATCAGCAAGGCGCGCTTCCACGGCAAGCTGCGCCAATTCACCTGCAGGGCCAGGCTTTTCGCCACGGCCTCCACCATCTCCACATGCAGGCCCGTCAACTCGCCCTGCTGCCGCATCTCAAACGGGGGGTAGTCCTCGTCGCCGCGCACCAACTCCAACACGGCTGGCTGCGCCAGCGCTTGCATCTGCCCCCCAAAGCCCAGGATCAAGACCAAGCCCATCCACCCCATGCCCCACCGCATGCCCCACCGCATGCCCAGCCCTTGCAAGGGCCGCAAAAGGCTGCGCAGCAAACTCAGCGGCTCGGACCAGCTCATGTGCATCTCCCAAGGTGCCGCCCCGCCAGGACCCGGACGGGGCTGGGCCCAAGTCTAGCCCGGGTGGGGTCGGCAGGTGAATCTGCTCATGCTAGCTCTTCCAGGCCCCAGCTCGCGCCGTTCATCTCCATTCAGCCTTTGCCAAAAACCTTAGGCAAAGCACTCTCAATTGAGCCTTCGATCAACTCATTGATCACCTCGATCTTGCGCTGCGCACTGATCGAGTCCCACACGTGGCTGCCCTTGCCCTCGCGGTCGGAGGCAGAGAAGGGCTTTGACCCTTCAATATTGCGGCCAGCGAGCGCTTCACCGGTCTTCAGGTCAATCAAGGTCAAGCGCAGATAGGTGTAAGCCGACATCAAGCCAATGGCCGAGTTGCCAGTCGTGGTGTTGATGATTTTTTGATAGGGGTCCACGTAATAGCCCAAGCCCTCCAGCCGCCCTTCACCCACTTCCCCGTTCAACAGTTTGAGCTTGGCGTCGGTGGTCCGGCGCGTCACCAGCAACAGATGCGTGATGCCGTCTTTGGCGAACACATCCATGAACATTTGAGGCAGCTTGAGCTTGCCTTCGGGCATCAGCTGGTCAATCGGTTTGACCAAAGCAGGGTCAGGGTTGGCGTACAAAGAGATGCCGCTTTGAGGCTGCAGCTGTTTGAGGCCATCTTGCACGGCCTGGAATGCCGCTCCATCAAACTGCCGCCCCGCCACCGGCACCGCTTGCTTGGCATTGCGCTGGATATTGCTCCCTGTACTGGGTTCAAACACCACGACATTGAGCTGGTCGCCCAACAATGAGATCACGGCGTAATGCGGCAACTGCTCTGCTGCATAAGCCGCGCCCCCCCACCCTGACAAGCCGCAGGCCAATAGGGATGCCAAACAATTGCGACGGCCTTTCTGAGTCATTTTCCTTCTCCCTTGACGTAATAGACGTTCACCAAAAATTTCCAAAACACCGGCGGCGCAAAGCACGACCAGCCCCAAGCTCAGGTCCTTGCAGACCGTTGTTCTGATGGCTTGAGGCTTGATCGATGGATGGTTCATGCGCTCCATCATTCACCTGAATGCACGTGACGAATGAGCCGGCAGCGATCGGCCCATCACCTTCACGGCACAGCCCCACGCTGCGCGATTTTGTGTGTCAATGCAGCCAAGGTCGAGCCGGGTTTGCCACCACACGAAAGGGTTATTGACAAACAATCAAAGCTGCAAACGCGTTGCGTGGATTCTCCGTAACGCTATGCTTGCGCACACCCCTCCACTTTGTGCCCACGATGCCCATGTCTCGCTCCAAGCTCATGCCGATGCACAAGCCCCTGGCCGTCAAAAGCATCGCCGGCCTGTTTTTGTGCATCACGCAGTCGCTGATGCTCGCCCAGGCTCAGCCCAGCGACAGCCCCAGCGCCCGCTTGCAAAACTGCCGTGCGCTGCCAGAGTCGCAGGCGCGCCTGGCCTGCTATGACGCTTTAGCGGACCAAATTTCGCAGCAAGCCAAGCCAACAACAGGCCAAGTTGCCACCTCATCCAGCAGTTCAGCGGCAGTCGCCACGGCAGCTGCCGCGGCCACGACCTCTGCAACGGCAAGCACCGCAGGCGTCGACACCTTCGGGCTGACCCAAAAGTCCAAAAACGAACCCGAGTTGATTCGCAGCCAAATCCAAGGCTTGTTCCAAGGTTGGGGGCCCAACAGAATCATCGATCTCGCCAACGGCCAAGCCTGGCAAGTCATCGATGGCAGCAGCGCCGTGCTCTACCTCAAGAGCCCCAGGGTCGAAATCCGAAAAGCAGCCATGGGTACGTTTATGTTGGAACTCGAAGGCAGTAACGAAACCGCCCGTGTGAAGCGCGTCCGCTAATGCTGGGTCGGGGCTAGGTCTGGACTCCGCACCCTTGTACCTTCTCCGGTGAAACCAGCAAGGTTTTCACCGACCTCGTCGCAACTGGGGTCAAAGTTTCACAGGGCTCGCCGCGGGCCCCCTCATTCGCTCGAAGTAAGTCGCCAAGGTGGCGCTAAGGTAAACATCTGCTGCGCTTGGGCTTGAATTCTTGACGCCGCGCAACAGCCCGTGAATTTGCCGGCTTCTGCCTTGTTTTTTTTCCGCCAAGCCCTGCGGCGGCGGTGCTAAATTGAAAAGCGGCTCAACTCTTGATCCGTCTTTTTGGCCTTTCACGCTTCAAAACAACGGCCCTATAGCTTCGCAGCATGCGCACGGTCTGCCCGCTTGCGGATGCGGCCTGGGCGCCAGCATGTCCTTGCGTCAAACCCGTTGCCGAATCGGCGGCAGGGTCGGCAGCCCGGTTCTCTTTTGCCTTCCACTCACCTTGATCTAGCAAAGGTATACCCATGAACCTGAACGTCCATGCTCAGTCAATTTTGCTGAGCACCCTGATCGCATCTTGTGCCGCACTCGTGACTGCTTGCGGTGGTGGTGGCAGCAGTGAAGTTCCGGCTCCGGCTCCCGCCCCTGCGCCCGCGCCAGCCCCCACCACGGTCAGCGGCACAGCGGCCACAGGGGCGGCCATCCAGGGACAGGTGGTGGCCATTGATGTGAACGGCAAGATGTCGCCCCCGGCCTCCACCAATGCCTCCACGGGCTCTTACACCGTCGATGTGGCCGGCCTGACGGCGCCCTACATCCTCACCATCACCGGCAGTTCCGGCGGCCGACAGGTGTCGCTGGCTTCGGTGGCCACCGCTCCGGGCCAGACGGTCAATCTGACACCGCTGACCGATCTGATCGTCTCATCGGCAGCCGGAGTGCCCGCGGGCGCCGCCTTGGTGGAGTCCTGCACGCCCTCTGGCGGCGCGGTGGCCGCCGCTTGTCTGAGCGCGCTGAAAGCCGCCACTTCCGGCAGCAAGTTGAAAGACGCCGCCCAGCAAGTGGCAGCCATGGTGGCGCCCCTGAACCCTGGCGGCACGGATCCGCTCAACGGCAGCTTCAAGGCCGACGGCACCGGGCTCGATGCCGCGCTCGATCGCCTGCTGGTGCGTTCTGACGCCACCGGCCAAGCCACCATCACCCTGGTCGCCACACAAGCCGTGATTGGCCAAGTGGCGGCCGGCGGCGCCTTGACCGTAACGCCCCCGACCAGCGGACAAGTGCAGTCCGCCGACGCAGTGGCCAAGGTGTTGCCCGAAATTCGCGCATGCATGGCTTCGCTGTCGGCGCTGTATCCCAGCACGGGCTTCCAAGCACCCAAGCCCGAGCAGATTTCGCCCTTTATTGACGAAAACTTCTCAGCCTGGAATTTGAAAAAGGCTGAAATCGTGAAGTTCTTTTCCAGCGGCTCGGCCCCGGCCACAGCCGGCTTCAGCCTCAAGCCCCTGAGTTTGGCCAAGTACAACCTGGAGCCGCTGAACGACAGCGAAATCGCCGTACTCACCGACCCGAACGTCAGCAACAAGGTCAAGACCATCTTGAGCGCTCGGGCCCAGGGCGGCGCGCCGGTTCAGTTGGATGGCAGCGGCAACCCAGTGGCCGCTTGGGTCCGACTGGAAATCACCGATGCCGACAACCAGCTCTTCACCAAGGGCGCCGCCTACGCAGGCTGCCCAGGCGGATGGCGCTGGGCCGGCCACAAGCATCTGGACATGCACATGGCCGCACGCGTGACCCGCGATGAAAGCAATGGCGAACTCGAGCGCACACGCGCCTTCCACATTGAGCGCCAAGAGATTGCCGACGCGGTGGCCGCCGGTATGCCCGATGTCGACACGGTGGACGTGCGCGGCCCCGGCATCGTGGGCTACAGCGGCAAGGCCGATGCGCCCGTGGGCGAGAGCAACAAGCTCACCCTGGTTCGTTCGCCCAACAGCTTTGTCAGCTGGCTGGTTGTGGGCGGCGCTGGCGCGGAGTTCTATAAAGAGTCCGAGGCCCTGCTCAGCTGCAAGGACTTGGCGCAGCGCGCACCCAACACGCCAGCCGGCGTGCCTTGCATCGACGAAAGCCAGGTCGTGCCCAGCAGCACCTACATCTGGGCGCTCAAGCAAGTGGGCACGGGCAAGGTCGTCAAGGCCTTCCCGCATGAGGTTGGTGCAGTCCCCTTGTCCAAAGCCTTTGTTCAGGCCAATGCCGACCAACTGTTTGCCAAGATCTCGTCAATCACGCCGGCCTCGATCACGGCCATCAATGCAGCCATTTCAGCGGCAAGCAGCCAATCGCTGGAAGATGTGTTCAGCCTGAGCTACACCCTCGGGTCGGCCTACGGCGCGACCGTGGACCATTGCGGCCTGAATCTGCGCGATGCCAAGAGCAGTGTGCTGCTGAATGCAGAGGTCAATGCGGTGGGTCAGGCCACCAAGTGCAGCTTCACGAGCAGCAAGCTCAATTCGGGTTCCCTGGCCAAGCCCAGCGCGGCGGTTGGCATGGGTGACGCCCGTGTCGTCACCCAGGTGCTGGGCAATCAAATGGTGACCCGACGCAACCTGCCGCAGTGAAGCGATGAGTTGAACGCCCAGACCGGCTGAGCCGGCTGGGCGGTTGATGCGCGCCTTGGGCCGCTGAGGCCCAAGGCGGCCAGGGCATCAATCAGCCTTCGGCGCGCGCCAAAAGAGCGGGCAGCAAGGCTTTGACTTCCTTCTTGAGCATGTCCCGCAAGAACTCCACCTTTTCGACATTGCTCATGACCTCCCAAGGGTCCGCGGCCGCCTCCTTGCGGTGGCTGATTCTCGCTTCGCTCTCCATCACGATCAGTTCCCGCTCCAGCTTGCCGCTGTTCAAGTCAATCAGCGCTACTTTGAAGTAGGTAAAGGGTGCCAAGAACCCGTAGTACTTGTCGCTGTTGATGCCGTCGGTCACGGGGGTCTCCCGATCAATGAACAGCCCCAAGCCCTCGAGCACGCCAGTGCCCTGTCTTTCTCGTTGAGTCTTGATTCTGGACTCGCCACGATGCGGCCGAATCAGAATCAAATGGGTGGCTTGCAATTGTTGGAGCACCGGCGTCAGCACCGCGGGGCTGACAAATCGTTCGCCTTCCAGCAATTGAGTGGGGTCACCCAAAACACTGGCGGAGGCCAGTTTCAGCGCTTGGAAGCTCGACTTGGGCTCCAAGTCCTTGAACTCAGCGGCGAGCGTGGCCAGCACCGCCTGGTCAAAAACACCACCTTTCAACTCAAACGATTCGCGCAAGTTGGCGTCTAGATGCGTGCCGGTCTTTGCCTGCCGAGACACCATTTGCACTTTGTCGCCCAACAAAGAGATGGCGAGATACTTGCGTGCTGGCACGTCCGCAGCAGCCCAGGCGGACTCTCCAGCCAGTACCGCCAAGCCCGTACTGACCAAGCCCAGACATAACTTGCGTCGCAGCGCCGCTGACCGGCTCCATCGCTTGCAGTGTTTCATTTTTACTCCCCCTCGTAAGCGTTATCGATGCTGACCTTTTTCAGCACAGTCTAACCAAGCATTCCCACGCCACCGCAAAGACAAGACAAGGCACGACTCTAAAGACAATTGTTTGACCAAAGAAACAAGTGTCTTATGATCAGGCCATGGACTCCAAAAAAGATCAGCTGCTCGCCCTGATCGCGCACAACCCTTTCATCAGCCAGCAAGACTTGGCGGAGCGCTTGGGGGTGTCGCGGTCGGCGGTGGCGGGCTATGTGGCGGCGCTCACCAAGGAGCGGCGCATCCTTGGGCGGGCCTATGTGCTGCCGGGGGCGGCGCGCAAGCTGGTGTGCATTGGCGGCAGCAATGTGGACCGCAAGCTGCGCAGCGTGGCGCCCTTGCAAATGGGCAACTCCAACCCGGCGCGCTTGAGTGAAAGCCCCGGCGGCGTGGCCCGCAATGTGGCAGAGAACCTGGCTCGGCTGGGTCTGCAAGTGCAGCTTTTGACCGCCCTGGGTGAGGACGCCGCCGGGCACTATTTACGCGACCAGGCGGCAAAAACCGGCGTGGACTGCAGCGCCAGCTTGATCAGCCCCGATGCGCCCACGGGCAGCTACACGGCGGTGCTCAGCCCCGAAGGCGAGCTGGTGCTGGGGCTGGCGCAGATGGATTTGTGCGAGCGGCTCAGCCCCGACTTTTTGCGCCAATGCGCCGCCCAAAGAGCCGAGGCCGGGCTGACGCTGATGGATTTGAATCTGCCGGCCGAGAGCCTGGCGTTCTTGATGAAGGAGGCAGCCCAAGCGAGTGCTGCGCCGCTGGTGGCGGTGGCGGTGTCTGGGCCCAAGATGGCGCGGCTGCCGCAGTCGCTGCAGGGTTTGAGCCTCATGATTCTGAACCGCGATGAACTCGCCGCCGCCACCGGCCTCGCGCTGGCCGACGACGACAGCGCCGCGCTGCAGCGGGCCCACGAGGCCTTGGCAGCGCGCGGCCTGCAGCGCTTGATCGTGACCCAGGGCGCGGGGCGGCTTTACTTCGGCGAGGCCGGCCAGGCCTTGAAGTCATTGAAGCCGCCAGCCACGTCGGTGGTGGAGGTCAGCGGCGCTGGCGATGCTTTCGCCGCCGGTGTGTGCGCCGCCTTGCTGCAAGCCCCCGAGGACTTGAGCGGCGCCTGCAAGCTGGGCCTGCGCTTGGCCCGCCTCACTTTACGCAGCGAACACAGCGTTTCGCCCGAACTCAGCCCTGCTTTGCTTTTGCCATGAACCCAACTTCCTTCTCCCCCTCAGACGCCCAAACTTTTCTGGCCTTATCAGCGGAGGTGGCGGCGGCCCGCGCGGCCGGCCAGCCCATCGTGGCGCTGGAAAGCACCATCATTTCGCATGGCATGCCCTACCCGCAGAATGTGCAAACCGCGCGCGAGGTCGAGGCCTTGATTCGCGCCCAAGGTGCCGTGCCGG
This sequence comes from uncultured Burkholderiales bacterium, assembly GCA_945952065.1. GTDB lineage: Bacteria > Pseudomonadota > Gammaproteobacteria > Burkholderiales > Burkholderiaceae_C > Paucibacter_A. The sequence continues at coordinate 51,752 of CAMFGY010000004.1, forward strand.
CAACGATTGCGGTGCTGGGCGGCAAGATCCGCATCGGCTTGTCCGACGCCGAGTTGGAGCTGCTGGGCCAATCGCCCGAGGCCATGAAGGTCAGCCGCCGCGACCTGCCCTATGTGTTGGCCAGCGGCAAGATCGGCGCCACCACCGTGGCGGCCACCATGATTTGCGCCGAGCTGGCCGGCATCCCGGTGTTTGTGACCGGCGGCATCGGCGGCGTGCACCGCGGGGCCGAGACCTCCTTCGACATTTCAGCGGACTTGCAAGAGCTGGCGCAGACCTCGGTGGCCGTGGTGTGCGCCGGGGCCAAGTCCATCTTGGACCTGGGCCTGACGCTGGAATACCTTGAAACCCACGGCGTGCCGGTGCTCAGCATCGGCCAAGACAACTTCGCCGCCTTCTACACGCCAGACAGCGGCTTCAAAGCCGACTTCCGCCTCGACAGCGCCGCCGAGCAAGCAGCATTCTTGCGCTGCAAATGGGCGCTGGGCCTGAAGGGCGGCGTGGTCATCAGCAACCCGGTGCCGGCGGATCAAGCCATGCCGCGCGAGGAAATCGAGGCCATCACCGCCCAGGCTTTGCAGGAGGCCGAGGCGCAAGGCATCCAGGGCAAGGCCGTCACCCCGTTCTTGCTGGCCCGCATCAAGGCGCTGACCGAGGGGCGCAGCCTGGCCACCAATATCGCTCTGGTGAAGCACAACGCCCTGGCCGGCGCACGGCTGGCCTGCGCCTTGCAAGCCCCCTGACAGCCGGCGAGCCCCTCGGCCCCCCCTGAAAAACCGACGCTGAAGCTCGCGGGCGCCGCTGCGCCCGCCTGGCCGGCCTCCACTGCGCGCTTAGAAATGTGCAGAACTGCACTGTTTCAGGACCTCCTGCGCCCACAAATCGGCAAAATTGATATTCAATGCGCAAAAGCGAAAAGAAATTGTCACAAATATCATTTTGATCTCTTGTGAATTCGGAGCGTCTCGAATGAACAGCCCCCTGCCCTTGCCGCCCGAGCTGACGATTTACACCGTGGCTGAATTGCGGCTGGCCCTGTTGAAAGCTCTGACAGGCCCGCAAGCCGAGTCTGGCTCGGCGGACTTGGGTGCCCCTCAAGCGGACAAAGCGTTCATGCTCGACGCCGCGCCCGTCGTGCAAGTGGACACCGCCGGCCTGCAGTTGCTGCAGGCCTTGGCCCGGCACTGCAAGACCTTGGCCTTGCCGCTGAAGATTCACAAACCCAGCGCCGCCCTGTGTGCCGCAACGCTTGCGATGGGCATGACGGATTTGCATGCCATGCTGCATGCGCAGGAGCACACCGCATGAGCCCCGCCGACCAAGACGCCAGCTTCATCGCCTCGGCCTTGCCTGCATTCTTCAGCGAGGCCCATGAGCAGCTGCAGGCCCTGGAGCAACTGCTGCTGGAGTTGGAGGACGACAGCAGCAATCGCCAATTGTTGGACGCCTTGTTCCGCTGCGCCCACACCATCAAAGGGTCTGCAGGTCTGTTTGGACTGGAGGCAGTGGTGGCCTTCACCCACCATGTGGAGACCGAGCTGGACCTGCTGCGCGAAGGCCGCATGCGCCTGAGTGCGGCCATGTCCACCTTGCTGCTGCGCTGCAAGGATGAAATCCTGGATCTACTGGCCAAGGCCCAAAACTCGCAAGACGACAAGGTCGCCGATGCGCAGCGCCGCAGCGCCTTGATCCAAGAGCTGCAAGCCCTGGGCGGGCAAACCCCGGTGGCTGTGGACCTCGCCATCAACAGCACCGCCGAGGGCACCGCGCCCCAGCTCGCAGAGACCACTGGCCTTTGGCATCTGAACTTGCGCTATGGGCCCGATGCATTTCGCAGCGGGCTGGACCCCATGGCCCTGTTGAATTACCTGCGCGGCATGGGCGAAATTCAAGCCCTGCGCTGCGGCAGCGCACGCCTGCCCAGCTTGCTCACCCTGGACCCGGAGAGCTGCTACCTGGACTTCGAGTTCGACTTCGAAACCAGCGCTGACCGCGCCAGCATCGAGTCTGCCTTCAGCTTTGTGCAAGACGATTGCGACATTGAACTGTGGGCGCAGGCCGACGCTGCGCCAAGCCCGGCGGCCGGAGCCGAGCCAACAACAAGTCCTAGCCCGACCGCCAAGCCCACCGAGAGCGCTCCACCGGCCACACGCGTCGGCAGCGCGAATGCCCCCGCTGAAGAGCAGCGCTTCATCCGGGTGCAGGCCGACCGGCTGGATGCCGTGATCAATCTGCTGGGCGAATTGGTGATTGCCAGCGCCGGCGCGAATCTGCTGGCGCGCCAGACCCGACAGGGCGCCTTGGTCGAGGCCAATGCACAGATCAGCAAACTGGTGGAAGAAATCCGCAACGGCACTTTGCAACTGCGCATGGTGCCCATTGGAGAAACCTTCTCGCGCTTTCGTCGTGTGGTGCGTGACACCGCCGCCGAGCTGGGCAAAGAGGTGCAGCTGGACATCATCGGCGGCGAGACCGAGCTGGACAAATCCGTGGTAGAGCGCATCGCTGACCCACTGATGCACTTGGTCCGCAATGGCTTGGATCATGGCCTGGAAACCCCGGCCGAACGCCGCGCCGCCGGCAAGCCCGAACAAGGTCGGCTGACCCTGTCGGCGTGCCATGAGGCGGGCAGCATCCTGATTCGCATCGACGACGACGGGCGCGGCATTCATCGCCAGAAAGTCTTGCAACGCGCTTGGGAGCGCGGCCTGCTCGAGCCCGAATTGGTTCCCCCCGATGAAGAAATTCTGCAACTGATCTTCGCCCCGGGGTTCTCGACCGCCGAGAAGGTCACCAACCTGTCAGGCCGAGGCGTCGGCATGGATGTGGTGCGCAGCAATATCGAGGCCTTGCGCGGCAATGTACAGATCACCAGCACCGAGGGCCAAGGCAGCCGCATCGAAATCAGGTTGCCCCTGACTCTGGCCATCATCGACGGCTTTTTGGTCAGCGTGGGTTACTCGAAATTTGTCTTCCCGCTGGAGGCCGTGGTCGAAGTGATCGAAGACCGTCCCTCGCTCAATGCGCTGGACAGTCGGGGCCGCGGCGTGGTGGAGCTGCGGGGCCAGGTCTTGCCTGTGGTGGGACTGCGCAAGCTCTACGCCTTGGACTCCCCTGCACCCGAGCGCGCCAGCATCGTGGTGCTGCAGTCCGCCGGACGGCGCTACGGGGTGCAAGTCGACGCGCTCTTGGGCCAGCACCAAACCGTGATCAAGCCCTTGGGCCGCATGTTCCGCAGTCTGCGCGGCATGTCGGGGTCTTCCATCTTGGGAAACGGCGAGGTGGCCTTGATCTTTGACGTTCATTCACTGTCGCAACTGGCCGCGGCCCCGCCGCCGAGCAGCAGCGGGACATTCATGCTTTCACCGACTTTCGCTTCATCGCAACACATCGCTCAGCAGGAAGGAAGATGCTCATGAACACGCCCAACTACTCCTGGCTTCAACAAGTGGTTGCGGGCCAGGCTCTGAGCCAAGCCCATGCACAAATTCTTGCCGCCGAGCAAGCGACCTCGGCCGCCAACCACCAGGCCCGCGCGACCGAGCAAAGTCTGGCTGAGTTGCGCACGCAATTCGACGCCCTGCAAACCAAGCTCGCTTCCTATGAGCAAATGCAGGCGCAGCTCGCAGCGCTCAGCGCAGTGCAAGCCCAGCTCGACGCCATCAACCGCTCGCAGGCCGTGATTGAATTCAAGCCCGACGGCACGGTGCTGAACGCCAATGACAACTTCCTCAAGACCTTGGGGTACAGCCTGGAAGAAATTCGGGGCAAACACCACAGTCAATTCGTCGAACCCAGCACGGTACAGACCCTGGAGTACCGGCAGTTTTGGGACAAGCTCGGCCGCGGCGAGTTCGACGCGGGGCAGTACAAGCGCATAGGCAAAGATGGCCGAGAGGTGTGGATCGAGGCCAGCTACAACCCTGTCTATGACGAGCAAGGACGCACGGTCAAAGTCGTCAAATTGGCGACCGACATCACCATCGCCAAGCTTCGCAACGCCGACTTTGAGGGGCAGCTCAATGCCGTGAGCAAGTCCCAGGCCGTGATCGAGTTCAAGCTGGACGGCACCATTCTGGGCGCCAACGAGAACTTCCTGCACACCTTGGGCTACAGCCTTGATGAAATCAAAGGCCGCCACCACAGCTTGTTTGCTGAGCCCGGCTACGCGCAGACGCACGAATACCGCCAGTTCTGGGACAAGCTGGGGCGCGGCGAATTCGACGCCGGCCAATACAAGCGCATTGCCAAAGGCGGGCGCGAGGTCTGGATTCAGGCCAGCTACAACCCCATCTTCGACATGAACGGCAAGCCTTTCAAGGTCGTGAAATACGCCACGGACGTCACGGCCGAAGTGATGGCCAACCAGATGCTGCGTGATGCGGTTGAGCAAGCACAAACCATCACCGCAGCGGCACGTCAGGGCGATCTCAGTCAGCGCATTCCGCTGGCTGGAAAATCCGGCCCAATCGAACAACTGTGTGCCGGTGTCAACAGCTTGATGGACACCACGGCCATGATCATTGACGATGTGGGGCGTGTGTTCGGCGCGCTAGCCGCTGGCGACTTGAGCCAGCGAGTTACGCGTGACTACAACGGCACCTTCGAGCAGGTCAAAGTTGACGCCAACGCCACCAGCGAAAAGTTAGCCGTCATCATCGAAGATGTGGGCCGAGTCTTCGCCAGCCTGGCCAATGGCGACTTGACACAGCGCATTGAACGCCAGGCAGAGGGCAAGTTTGAGCAAGTCAAGCAAGATGCCAACAGCAGCTGCGAGAAACTGGGCCTCATCATCACCGAGGTGCGCGCCGCAGCCGATGCGCTGATGGGCGCTTCCAGCCAAGTCAGCGAAACCGCACAGAGTCTGTCCCAAGCAGCCAGCGAACAAGCCGCCTCGGTGGAGGAGACCACGGCGTCGGTTGAACAGATGTCGGCCTCAATCGCGCAAAACAGTGACAACGCCAAGGTCACCGACGGCATGGCCATCAAGGCCAGTCAAGAAGCCGGCGAGGGCGGCAGCGCCGTCACGCGCACCGTCGCCGCGATGAAGCAAATTGCAGCCAAGATCGGCATCATTGATGACATTGCCTACCAAACCAACTTGCTGGCCTTGAACGCCGCCATTGAAGCAGCACGGGCCGGGGAGCATGGCAAGGGATTCGCCGTGGTTGCCGCAGAAGTACGAAAGTTGGCAGAGCGCAGCCAAGAAGCGGCCAAAGAGATCGGCGATCTGGCAGGCAACAGTGTGAGCACCGCGGAAAGGGCGGGCAAGCTGCTCGATGAAATCGTCCCGAGCATTCAAAAGACCAGTGATTTGGTGCAAGAGATCGCTTCTGCATCTCTCGAACAGAGCCAATCGGTCAACCAAATTGGCGGCGCCATGACCCAACTCAGCAAAGCCACCCAGCAAAACGCCGCAGCTTCTGAGGAACTGGCCGCCACCTCAGAGGAACTCTCCAACCAGGCCGGACAGTTGCAACAGTCGGTGGCCTTTTTCAAAGTCCATGGGGACGGGACCGGCCTGAGCCATCACAACACTTCAAACAGCGCGATGGAGCACCCCATGTCGCGGTTTGTCGAGCGCCGAGCACCCAACTCGCCGATGCGGGGCTACAACAGCAACGGTCATGCCAGATCGGCAGGTATGCATCAGACCTCAGCCACCGGCACCCACGGCAATTTCCGCCCCTATTGAAACGGCCCAGCGCCCAGTCCAAATCTTCTCTCATCCTCGACAGGAGTCAGCGCATGAATGCACCAGACAAGGCCGAGAGCACCCAAACCCAATACCTGACCTTTGGCTTGGGCGATGAGGTGTTCGCCATGGGCATCCGCACCGTGCGCGAGATCATTCAAGTCGGCCCGATGACCACGGTGCCTTTGATGCCCAGCTTCATGCGCGGCGTCATCAACCTTCGCGGCGCCGTGGTGCCGGTGATAGATCTGCAAGCCCGCTTTGGCCGCCCTGCCGCTGGGCTGAGCAAAAAGAGCTGCATCATCATCTTTGACGCTCAGCGCTCTGGCGAAAGGCAAGAATTAGGCTTGCTGGTGGATGCCGTCAGCGAGGTGATTGAGATCGCCAGCCATGACATTGAAGCGCCGCCCGATTTCGGCACTGCCGTCAGGCGCGACTTCATTCGTGGCATGGGGCGCGCTGCGCAAGGCTTTGTGATCGTCTTGGACCCGGACCGTGCATTCGATGTGGAAGAAATGGCCGATCTGTGCGAGATGAGCCAGCAAAGTGAGCCCAACGCAGGCGTGAGCCCATCACTGGCCCGCAGCCGCAGCGCACTGGCCATGGCCGACTAGCCTGTTGAGCACACGATGACCGTCCTCAAAGAAAGCACATTTCGGCGCTTCCAAAGCCTGATGCACGAGACCGTGGGCTTGGATTTCCCCCACAGCAAAAGGCCCTTGATCAACGCACGACTGTCTCCACGTTTGGCGCAGCTGGGCATGCCCAGCTTCGAGGCGTACTACGAGCTGATCAGTGGCCCCAACGACGGCGGCGAGTTCCAAATGACCGTGGATTTGCTGACCACCAACGAAACCTATTTTTTCCGCGAACCCGCCCACTATGAACTGCTGGCCAAAGAGCTGAGCCGAGAGCGACCACGCGCCGTGTCGGTTTGGAGCGCAGCCTCCTCTTTCGGCGATGAAGCCTACAGCACGGCCATGCTGCTGGCCGATTTGAAAGCGCAAGGACAAATCGGCGAAGACTGGCAGATTCTGGCCACCGACATCAGCGACCGCGTGCTGCGCAGCGCCATGCAAGCGGTCTACCCCGAGGAACGGCTGCGCCAGGTCAGTGCTGAGCGTCGTCGACGTTATTGCCTGCGCGGCTTTGGTCCCTCCGAAGGACTGGCGCAAATCCATCCCAAGCTGCGCGAGCGGGTGCGTTTTGGCTGGCTCAATCTGAGCAAGCCCATGGAAGACCTGGGCCCCTTTGACGTGATTTTTCTTCGCAATGTATTGATCTACTTTGATGCCGGGACCAAGAGTCAGGTCGTGGACCGCGTGCTCAGCCAGCTGCGCCCGGGTGGCCTTTTCTTCATAGGCACGGCCGAAGGGCGCCCCGTTTGCAACACGCCCTTGCAGGCCATTTCCCACGGGGCATTTCGCAAACTTGCGTCCTGATGGGGCCCACTCCGGCCCGGGCCCTCACACCCGCTCCAGCCGACGCGGCGGTCCTTCGGGCAGCAAGACCTGCATCTGATCGCCGGGGGCCACCGGGCCGCCTTCGCGCACCACGGCCATCACGCCGGCTTTGCGCACCAGTTGGCCTTGTTCGTCGCGCCCCAACACGGCCGCCAAAAGCCCGGGCATGAAGTTCTCGATTTGCGCGCAAGGGTTGCGCAGCCCGGTCAGCTCGACCTCGGCCCCGGAGGGAAAACGCAGCCGCGTGCCCACCGGCAGGGCCAGCAGATCGATACCACGGGTCAGGATGTTTTCCCCCAGTTGCCCGGGCAAGACCTTGAGGCCCTGGGCGGCGAGCTCATCGAGCAACTCGCCTTGGATCAAATGAACCTGGCGCAAATTGGGCTGGGTGGGGTCTTGCGCCACCCGCGAACGATGTTGGACGGTAACGCCGCAATGCGCGTCACCCTCCACGCCCAAACCGGCCAGCAGTTGAATCACAGAGGCCGCGCATTTGCTGAAGCGATGACTGGCGTCTTTGAAGACGGCTTGGACTTGAGGGTTCATGAAGGCCTTGGCGAAAGAGGAACATTCGAAAACAGAGAAAGCAAAGAAGAGTTTCGCATCAGCGCCAAGCCGTTTTTGCGCCTGGAAGAGGCCTGAGCATCCATTAAGCTCTCGCCCTGCCTCATTGCCCCCCCACTGAAGAAAGCGAAGCCATGTCCCGCAAGCCTGTCCTGGCCTTGATTGCTGTCCTTGTTCTTGCGGCCACTGGCGCTTGGGTTTGGCACCAAAAGCAGTCGAAAGCAAACCCAGCCTCACCTGCTTCACAAACTTCACAAGGGGCGGGCGGCGCGGGAGCCGCCGCCTCGGCGCCTAAAGGCGGGCCGCAAAGCGTGGCGGTGCTGGCGGCCGTCAAACAAGAGGTGCCGGTGATCTTGGAAGCCACCGGCACCGTGACCGCGCTCAAGCAAGTGGATCTGCGGGCACAAACCACCAATACCGTCAAAGAAGTGCTGGTCAAAGACGGCCAGTCGCTGCGCAAGGGCGACTTGTTGTTCCGCTTCGACGACCGGGCCGATCGGGCCAATGTGGACAAGGCCCGTGCGCAACTCGCACGCGACCGCGCGACCCTGGCCGACTTGCAGCGCCAGTACCAACGCGCGCTGGACTTGAAGGCGCAGAACTTTGTCGCCCAAAGTGCGGTGGACGCCAGCCTGAGCAATCTGGAAGCGCAGCGCGCCCTGGTACAGGCGGACGAGGCGGCGCTGCAAGCGGCCCAGGTGGCGCTCAACTACAACGAGATCCGCGCCCCGCTGAGCGGCCGAGCCGGTTTGATCAATGTGGTGCCGGGCAGTTTGGTGCAGGCCAACAGCACGGCCCTGCCCCTGCTCAGCATTGCCCAGCTCGACCCGATTGCAGTGAGCTTCACGCTGCCGGAAACCCAGCTCGCCGCGCTGCTGCAAGCCACGCGCCAGGACAAGGCCGAAGGCCTCAGCGCCCAAGTCCTGCTGCCCAGCGAACGCGGCAACAAAGCCGCAGCCACTGCCGAGAATCCGCCCACGGGCCGAGTCAGCTTTGTCGACAACCTGGTGGACAGCAGCACCGGCACGATCAAGGTGCGCGCCGAGTTTGACAATGCTCAGCAAAAACTCTGGCCGGGCCAGTATGTGCGGGTGCGGCTACAGCTGCGCACGCTCAAAGACGCCACGGTGATCCCGCAAGCCGCCATCATCCAGCGCGGCAGTGAGCGCTCGGTCTATATCGTGGACGCCGAAAAGACCGCGCAACAAAAGCCGGTGCAGATTCGCTATGCCTTTGGCGATATGGCGGTGGTGGAGGGCATTGCGCCCGGCGACAAAGTGGTGCTGGACGGCAAGCAAAACCTGCGCCCCGGCACCCCGGTCAAGGAGCAGGCGGCTGCGCTGAACCCGGCGGCCAAAAAGCCGGCCGCTGCTGCTTCTGCCGCTTCGGCGGCCTCGTCTTCTGCATCTGCGGCCTCCGGAGTTTGAGCATGTCATTGACGGAGATGTTCATCCGGCGGCCGGTGATGACCGTGCTGCTCAATATCGCTTTGGTGATCGCGGGCTTGGCGGCCTGGAGCAAGATCCCGGTGGCGGCCCTGCCCTCTTACAACACGCCGGTGATCAATGTGCAGGCCTCGCTGCCGGGCGCTTCGCCCGAGACCATGGCCTCCTCGGTGGCGCTGCCGCTGGAAAAGCAGTTCTCCACCATTGCCGGCCTGGCCACCATTTCCTCCACCAGCATTTTGGGCAGCACTTCGCTGACGTTGGAGTTCGAGTCCTCGCGCAATATCGATGCGGCGGCGGTAGATGTGCAAGCCGCGCTGTTCCGCGCGCTGCGCGCCCTGCCCTCCGAGATGACCTCGCCGCCCAGCTACCGCAAGGTCAACCCGGCCGATGCCCCGGTGCTGCTGGTGGCCCTGACCTCGCCCTCCATCAATCTCTCCGAGCTGAACGACTTTGCCGAGAACCTGCTGACCCCCAGCCTGTCCACCATCGAAGGCGTGGCCCAGGTGTCCATCTATGGGCAAAAGCGCTTTGCGGTGCGCATCAAGGTCAACAACGACCTGCTCAGCCAACGCAATATCACGCTGGAAGAGCTGCAAGCGGCGATCCGCGGCGCCAATGCCAACACGCCGGTGGGCGTGCTCGATGGCAAGCGCCAAACGCTCACCATCCAAGCCAACAAACAGCTTCGCAATGCCAAAGAGTTTGGCGCCATCGTGGTGGCGGCGCGCAATGGCACGCCCATCCTGCTGCGCGATGTGGCCGAGGTGCAAGACAGCTTTGAGACCACCAAGTCCTTCTCCAATTTCAACGGCGAGCGCTCCATCGTGCTCGCGGTGCAGCGCCAGCCCGACGCCAACACCGTCAAGGTGGTGGATGCCGTCAAGGCCATGCTGCCGCGCTTTGAGGGCCAGCTGCCAGCCTCGGTGCAGATGAGCACGCTGAACGACCGCTCTTTGTCGGTGCGCGAATCGCTGCACGATGTGTACTTCACGCTCGCACTGACGGTGGCCCTGGTGGTGCTGGTGATCTTTTTGTTCCTGCGCCGGGCGGTGGCTACGCTGATCCCGACCCTGTCTTTGCCGATCTCGCTGATCGGCGCGCTGACCCTGCTTTTTGCGCTGGGCTACAGCCTGGACAACATCTCGCTGCTGGGCATCACGCTGGCCGTGGGCTTGGTGGTGGACGACGCCATCGTGATGCTGGAGAACGTCCACCGCCACATCGAAGACGGCATGGCCCCCTTTGCAGCCGCCGTGCGCGGCGCTCGCGAAATGGCCTTCACCATCATGTCGATCTCCATCTCTTTGGTGGCGGTGCTGATCCCGATCTTCTTCATGCCCGGCGTGATCGGCCTGCTCTTCCATGAATTCGCGGTCATCGTGGGCCTGTCCATCCTGGTCTCGGCCCTGGTCTCGCTGAGTTTGGTGCCCATGCTGTGCAGCCGTTTCTTGAAGGCCCATGGCGACCATGAAGAATCGGCCTTGGGCCGCAACTTTGAGCGCGCCTTCAACGCTCTGCTGGGCGCTTACACCCGCAGCCTGGATCTGGCGCTGCGCCATCGCCGCTGGGTGATGGGCGTGGCCGTGGCCAGCTTTGCGGCGACTGCATGGCTTTACATCGTCATCCCCAAGGGCTTTTTCCCGGAAGAAGACATCGGCCAGATCCAGGCCAGCACCGAGGCGGCCGAGGACATCTCGTTCAGCGCCATGACGGTGTTGCAAGAGCGGGTGGCCGAGCTGGTCAAGAACGACCCGGCCGTGGCCAGCGTGTCCGCCGCGGTGGGCGGCGGCGGGGGCGGCGGCAATGCCGGCAACACCGGACGGCTGTTCATCAACCTCAAGCCGCGCGCGGAGCGCCCGCCGATGAAAGAGGTGCTGGAAGGCCTGCGCAAAAAGCTGCGCACGGTGCCTGGCATCCAGGTCTATCTGCGTCCGGTGCAGAACCTGCAATTGGGCGGCCGCCAAAGCAAGAGCCGTTATCAGTACACGCTGCAATCGGTGGCGGCGGGCGAGCTGAACGTTTGGGTGGCCAAGCTGCAAGAAAAGCTGCGCGCCGACCCGCTGTTCCGCGACGTGACGAGTGACTCGCAGCTGCGGGGCCTGCAAGCCAATTTGATCATCGACCGCGAACGCGCCGCCACCCTGGGCGTGCAAATGCAAGACCTGCGCAGCGCGCTCTACAACGCCTTTGGCGAACGCCAAGTCTCCAGCATCTATGCCGAGAGCAACACCTACCAAGTCATCATGGAAGCCAGCGACTTGGAGCGTGAGAACGAAGACGGCCTCAGCAAGATCCACCTGCGCGGCAAGAACGGTGCCTTGGTGCCTTTGACCGCTTTCGCCACGGTGCAACGCGGCCTGGGCCCAACCGCCGTCAACCACCAAGGCCAGCTGCAAGCCATCACCATTGCCTTCAATCTGGCCCCCGACGTCCCCTTGGGCGAAGCCACCGCGCAGCTGGACCGTTATGTCAAAGAGATCCAGCTCCCGGCCAGCATCATCACCAGCTATGGCGGTGACGCCGCCGTCTTCCAGGATTCCCAGGGCGGGCAGTTGCTGCTGATCGGCTTGGCGGTGGCGGTGATTTATGTGCTGCTAGGCGTGCTGTATGAGAGCTATATCCACCCCATCACCATCTTGGCCGGCCTGCCTTCCGCCGCCGTGGGCGCTTTGCTCACCTTGCAGCTCTTTGGCATGGACCTGACCCTGATCGCCACGATTGGCATCTTGATGCTGATCGGCATCGTCAAAAAGAACGCCATCATGATGATCGACTTCGCCTTGGACGCCCAGCGCCATGGCGGCATGAGCCCGGCCGAGGCCATTCGCGAGGCCTGCATCCTGCGCTTCAGGCCCATCATGATGACCACGCTGGCCGCGCTGATGGGGGCCATGCCCATTGCGCTGGGCCTGGGCGCCGGCGCCGAACTGCGCCAACCGCTGGGCCTGGCGGTGGTCGGGGGGCTGCTGCTGTCGCAAGCGGTCACGCTCTACATCACGCCGGTGATTTATTTGGCCCTGGATCGGTTCAGTGGCAAGGGGCCGGATCTGCGGCCGGTGCCGCTGACGGCTTGAGTCAGGGCGCCTACCAATCCTGACGCCGCGTGAACGATGTCAGAATCGTTGCCGTCGCGTTGGGAGCCCTCCCCCTCATCCAACTCCTCGCGCAAACAGGGCGCACCTCAGAACCCCTCAGTGGAGATGAATTTGCATACGCTTTACGTCGAAGACATCGACATCATTCGGGAGTTGACCACGGCGATCTTGCAAGGGGCGGGGCTGACGGTCGAGGCGGTTTCAAATGGCCAAGAGGCCTGCGAGGCCTTCAAGCGAGCCGCCACGGAAGGCCGTCCCCACGAATTGGTCTTGCTGGACCTGCAGTTGCCCGATATGAGTGGCTTTGATGTGGCGAAATTCATCAAAGCGCATCCCGAGGGGGCTGCCGTCAAAACCTATCTTTTGACCGCCTCGGTTCCCGCCCAGTTCGAGTCCCTGATCGCGAGCCTGGGCATCACCGGCACCCTCATCAAGCCCGTGAGTCGAAAGACCCTGGTGGACCTTCTCAAGGCCTGAACACCCCCAGCTCGATGCTGCAAGCTTGCTGCAATGCATCAGTCTTGCCGGGCGGCAAAGGCCGGCGCAGCGGATCTGCAGGGCATGAGCTGCAAGGTTTGAAACCAAAGGTGCGGTGGGCGCCCAAAGCGCTCCGCCCGTGGGCTTGAAAACCTTGCGGCGGCCCATTGCGCCTTGCACACTCCGCGCATCAACCGGGGCCCAGTGCATCTGGAATTCATGACGATGTTGATCAAAACAAGTTTTCTAAATTCAAAAGAGAAAACGCTGACGGCTTTATTTACGGCCTGCATGCTTGTTCAAATCATCGGATTTGGATTGGACAAGCACTTTGGCCATGCCTGGCGCTTTCCCAGTATTCCTTTGCATGCCGCCATAGAAATGGCCGGTGCGGTCATTGCTTTGCTGGTTGCCAATGCCTTGCGTCGAGCAAGGGAATTCAAAGACGGCAGCAGTTTCGATGGCGCCGTGATTGCCGCGCTCGTGTGCATGGGTATTTTGGATGGCCTGCATGCGATGCTGCCACCGGGTAATTTATTTGTTTGGCTGCGAAGCATTGCAACCTTGCTGGGTGGCCTGCTTTTTGCCATGGCTTGGATCTATCCGGTCTTGCCGAGCCGGATGCGCGACACGCTTGCTTATGCCGGCCCTGTGCTTGGGCTGAGCTTTGGCTTGGGCTCTTTGCTGTGGCCCACCGCGATCCCAGTTTTGCTGGAGGCGGGCACATTCACGCCTATGGCGAAAGCCATTCATTTAATGGGCGGGGCTTTCTTGGTTTTGGCTGCGACCAAATTCTTATTGGAATACCGCAAAAACAAGGCCGCCAATGATCTCTTGTTTTGCTTGCAATGCCTTGTGTTTGCAGCGGCCGCCGTCAGCTTTGAGCAATCTGAGATCTGGGGCTTTCCGTGGTGGACTTGGCATGCTTTGCGCCTGCTCGCCTTTGCGGTATCGCTGCAGCTGCTGATGCGCCGCGTCGAGCTGCGCCAAGACATGCGTCTGCAAGAGCAATTCCTGGAGAACGCACGGTTGAGCCGGGAGCATGTCGCCTTGATCAATGCGCTGGAACAACATGCGGTTTTGCTCAGCACCGACCCCGCAGGGCGCATATTGACCAGCAGCGACACCTTTTTTGACCTGACTGGCTATCAAAGCCAGGAACTGGTGGGCGAGACCTACCAAAGATTGAATTCCGGCATTCACCCCCCAGAGTTCTGGAGATCGATGTGGCAAACCATTTCGTCCGGTGCGCCATGGCGCGGCCAAATATGCAATAAAGCCAAAGATGGCCGCCTGTTTTGGGTCGATACCTTTATTGCTCCATTTTTGGACAAGCACGGGCATATCGAAAAGTATGTTTCGATATTGAACGACATCACGCCCAGCAAATTGGCAGAGGAAAAAATTCGCTCAAGCGGCGCCCTGCTGGAAGAATCTCAAAAAGTTGCGCATGTTGGGGGTTGGGAATTTGATGTCTCCAAAGACAGTGTCTTTTGGACGGCCCAGACCTATCAACTCCTTGAGTTGGAATCTCAGAATTTCAACCCCAGCATGGAAGCCATGGTGGGGTTCTTCACCCGTCCGGCCCAAATCGAATTCAATGAGGCTTTGCAGCGCGCGCTGAACCCGGGCCTTGCCTTTGATTTGGAATTGGAAGCCACCACCCAGTTGGGGCGCCGAATCTTTGTTAGAGCCACCGGCAAACCGAGTATCCACACAGGCAGGGTCATTCGCCTGAGCGGCATATTGCAAGACATCACCGACCACAAGCTGTATGAGCAGCAACTGGAAGATGCGCGCCAAGCGGCAGAAGAGATGGCACAAGCGAAAGGCCAATTCCTGGCCAATATGAGCCACGAAATCCGTACCCCCATGAACGCCATCATTGGCCTGTCGGGTCTGGCACTGAAGCACGAAATGCCCGCGCGGGTGCAGGACTACCTGCTCAAAATCCAGAGTTCCGGCCAGCACCTGCTGAGCCTGATCAACGATGTGCTCGACATCTCCAAAATCGAAGCGGGCAAGCTGGAGATTGAGCATGTGCGTTTCGAGTTGGACAGCGTTCTGGACCATGTGACCACCTTCATTGGTGAGAAGGCCGACGCCAAAGGACTGGAGCTGCTGTTTCAGGTTCGAGGGGACGTGCCCGCCGCCTTGGTGGGTGACCCGCTGCGCCTGGGTCAGGTCTTGATCAATTACGCCAACAACGCCGTCAAGTTCACCTCCCAAGGCCAAATCCTCATTCATGTGGGGGTGCTAGAACAATCACCGGCCGAGGTGCTGCTGCGCTTCGAAGTGCGCGACACCGGCATTGGCCTGAGCGAAGCGCAGATGAGCAAGCTCTTTCAGAGCTTTTCACAGGCCGACAACTCCACCACACGCCGGTTCGGCGGCACCGGGCTGGGCCTGGCCATCAACAAGAGTTTGGCTGAAGGCATGGGTGGGCAAGTGGGGGTGCACAGTGTTTTGGGCCAGGGTTCCACCTTCTGGTTCACCGCTCGCTTGGGCAAGGTCGAAGGCTGTGGCAGGCGTTTGCTACCGCTGGGCGTGGACTTGCGTGGCAAGCGCGTCTTGGTGGTGGACGACAACGAAGACGCCGCCCTCATCCTGCATTCTTTGTTGGACGAATTGGGCTTTGACTGCGAATCGGCCACCACCGGCCCAGCGGCTTTGCAAATCATTCAGACCGCTCAAGCCAAGAACATGCCCTTTGACTTTGTGCTGATGGACTGGCACATGCCGGGCATGGACGGGCTGGAGACCATCGAGGCCATCAAAACCCTGCCCATTCCGCACGCCCCTTTCATCCTGATGGTCACCGCTCACAAACGCCAGGAACTGGTCGACAGAGCCCAGGCGCTGGGGGTGCACCATGTCTTGGCCAAGCCAGTGAACGGCTCGACCTTGGTGGACACCATGATGAAGGTCTCAGGCCATGCCCAAGCCCTGAGCCAAGCCAGTTATCGCCCACTGCCCAAGCGGCAAAACAAGCAAGAGGCGGCGCTGCAAAAGGTCAAAGGCGCACGCCTCTTGCTGGTGGAAGACAACCTGCTCAACCAGCAAGTGGCCTACGAGTTGTTGAGCGATGCCGGATTCGTGGTGGACATCGCGCACGATGGCCAAGAGGCGGTGAACAGTGTCGAAGCCCGCATGCAAGAACAGCTGCCCTACGACCTCGTCCTGATGGACTTGCAAATGCCCGTCTTGGACGGGGTGAGCGCCGCCCGCCAGATCCGCTTGAACCACAGCGCGGAGCAACTGCCCATTGTGGCCATGACGGCCAATGCCTTGAAAGGCGACCGGGAGCGCTGCATGAGCGTCGGCATGAACGACTTTTTGCCCAAGCCCATTGCCCCCAAGCAGCTCTGGGAGCATCTGCTGCGCTGGATCAGACCTCGCGAAGGCCTGGGGTCCTCGGCCCCCAGCGCCGCCCCTGACCCGGGTGCCGAGACGACTTCGCCCCCAAGCGAAACGGCGCAAGCTTCAGCACCGGCAGAAGAGCCTGCACCCGCCCCCAGCAGCCAATTGCCTGCGCACATCGAAGGCCTTGACCTGCAAGCGGGTCTGTCGCTGCTGGGTGACAACGAAGCGCTCTATCTCAAAGCGCTCAAGACCTTCATCGCCACCCAGGCTGGCGCCTTTGACGAGATCAAACAGGCGCTTCACGACGGACAAGCCCCGGCCGCAGCACGGCGTGCCCACACCATGATGAGCTTGCTGGCCTATTTGGGGGCGGGCCCCTTGCATGCAGCGGTAGGAAGGCTGGAAACGGTGTTGGGCGATCCCGCGCAAGAGGAGACAGAAATCAAAGCGGCGCTGCAAACCGCAGAAGACGCGATGCAAGCGCTGCTGAACTCGCTGAAAAAAAACCTGCCCCAGGCCTTGTAGGCACCCAAGACCTGAAGCGACACTGCTTGCTGCCCGAGGCCAGCGGCCCAGCTGGCGTAGCAGATTTCAAGCCGAGACGCAGCCTCTGGGGCCTTGAGAGAACTGCTATCGTTTCCTTTTAATCTCGACCAACAAGGGATCCCTCATGCTGTTCACCCCACTCAAAGTCGGCGCCCTCACCTTGCCCAACCGCATCTTGCTGGCACCCTTGACCCGCACCCGCGCCGATGTCGGCCATATGCCCAATGCTTTGATGGCCGAGTACTACGCCCAGCGCGCCAGCGGCGGGCTCTTGATCACCGAGTGCACCATGGTCGCGCCCGGCACTTCGGCATTTGTCTCAGAGCCCGGCATCTATTCGGCTGAGCAAGTACAAGCCTGGAAGCAGGTGACTGAGGCGGTGCATGCCAAGGGCGGGCGTGTCTTCATGCAGATCTGGCACGCTGGCCGGGCGGCCCACCCTGCAGCAAATGCGGGCGTCGAAAACGTCTCGTCTTGCGACGTCGCCATTGAAGGCGAGGTGCACACCCCTGAAGGCAAACTGCCCAACGCCAAGCCGCGTCAACTGCGGGCCGATGAACTGCCCGCCATCGTCGAGGCCTATGCCCAAGCGGCCCGCAATGCCATCGCGGCAGGCTTTGACGGCGTGGAAGTGCATGGCGCCAACGGTTATTTGATCGACCAGTTCCTGCGTGACGGCGTCAACAAGCGCAGCGACGCCTACGGCGGCTCGCTGGAGAACCGCGCGCGCTTCTTGTTTGAAGTGCTGACCGCAGTCACGGCCGCCATCGGCGCGGAGCGCGTGGGCCTGCGCCTGTCGCCGCTGAACAGCTACAACAGCATGGTGGACAGCGACCCGATCGGCCTGATTGGCTTCCTGGCTGAGCGCCTGAATGACTTCAAGCTGGCCTATCTGCATGTGATGCGGGCCGACTTCTTCCAGGTGCAAAAAGCCGATGTCATGCCCGTGGCGCGTGCCAAGTACAAAGGCGTGCTGATCGGCAATATGGGCTACAGCGCCGAAGAGGCCGAGCAGGCCATCCAAACCGGCCAACTCGATGCCGTGGCCTTCGGCACCGCCTTCTTGGCCAACCCGGATCTACCGGCGCGCTTCAAGGCCGGGGCCCCGCTCAACGCCCCGGACGCCAGCACTTTCTACACGCCGGGCGCCAAGGGCTACACCGACTACCCCACGCTCTGAACTGAGCAAAGCGCCACACTTTCACGGGCAGCATAGGGGCTGCCCGCTGTTTCTTGTGGCCAATCGGGAGGGCGCTGCGTAGGATGAATGCGCTCAAAACGGGAGATGACTCGGCATGGTCACCACGATCAAACGCGAAGATTTCTGTGTCCTGGTGGTGGACGATTTTTCGACCATGCGCCGCATCATTTCGGGCCTGCTGCGTGAGCTGGGGTTCCGCAAAATCCTCGAGGCCGAGGATGGTCAGGTCGCCCTGCGCACCCTGGAGTTGGCGGCGGAATCGGGCGAGCCGGTTCACTTTGTGCTCAGCGATATCAATATGCCCGAGATGAACGGTTTTCAACTGCTGGAGGCGCTGCGCCAAAAGCCCGAGGGCACGGTGCTGCGCCAAGTGCCAGTCCTGCTGGTCACTGCCGAAGGTCGCAAGGAAGACATCGTGCGCGCGGCCCAACTGGGCGCCAACGGCTATGTGGTGAAGCCCTTCAACAAAGACACCATTGGCGACAAGATCCACCTGATCCTGAAAAACCGCCAAGTGATGGTGGCCTGAACACAGGCGCTGGGCATCCACCAACAGGCAGTCCGAGGCGCAGCAACATGGCCTCGTCTCAAGCCTTGGACAAGCGGCCTTGTCGCCACGCCTGGGCCAAGCCGGCCACACCGCGTTCAATCAAACCCAGCACATGGTCAAAACCGGCGGCCGGGCCGAAATAGGGGTCGGGCACATCCTGCCCTTCCAGGCCCGGCACAAAGTCCAGCAACAAATGCAGCTTGTGCTGCAGCGGCGCAGGGCACAGCTTGCGCAGCACGTCCAGGTTGTCGGCCTCCATGGCCAGGATCAACTCATAACGCTCAAAATCTTCGGGCTGCACCCGCTTGGAGCGCCATTTTTTCTCCACCGAAAGCTGGGCGCGTTGTAACGCCGCCAAAGCCCGCGCATCGATGGGCTGGCCGCGCGGGCCGGCACGCGCACCGGCCGACTGCACCCGGTCAAACGCCGCAGCGACGCCGGCGCCCAAGCTTTCGCGACGGGCCTTGAGTACCGCCTCGGCCATCGGAGATCGGCAGATATTGGCAGTGCAGACGAACAGGACGGAGGGCACAGCGGGTCGCGATCAATGCGGCCGACTCAGCGCGCCAACTCGGCGCGCATCGCATCGATGACGGCCTTGTAATCGGGCTTGCCGAAGATCGCCGAGCCGGCCACAAAGGTGTCCGCGCCGGCATCGGCAATTTCGCGGATGTTGTCGACCTTCACGCCGCCGTCGATCTCCAAACGGACGGGACGGCCACTCTTGTCAATGATCTTGCGCGCCGCCTCCAGCTTCTTCAAGGCGCTGGGCAAAAAGCTCTGGCCGCCAAAGCCGGGGTTGACGCTCATGATCAGCACCATATCGACCTTGTCGATCACCCACTCCAACACATCCAGCGGCTCGGCCGGGTTGAACACCAAGCCGGCTTGCTTGCCCTCGGCCTTGATCAACTGCAGCGTGCGGTCCACGTGTTTGGAGGCATCGGGATGGAAGGTCACCAGATCGGCACCGGCCTTGGCGAAAGCCACGGCCAAGGCGTCCACCGGCTCCACCATCAGATGCACATCAATCGGGCACGGCGTGCCGTCTGGCTTGACCGAGTGCTTGCGCAGCGCTTCGCAAACCATGGGCCCAAAAGTCAGATTCGGCACGTAATGGTTGTCCATCACATCGAAGTGAATCCAGTCGGCACCGGCCGCCAGAACGTTGCGCACCTCTTCACCCAAACGGGCAAAGTCGGCGGAGAGGATGCTGGGGGCGATGCAGAAATTGGAGCTCATGGTGGTGGCGCCACAGGCGTCAGGCGCCGGCGCAAAAAGTGTGGGGCAAGCCGCGATTTTAAGGACAAGGCCAGCGCCTGCTGCGCCTCAGGCTGACTTTCGGCGCGGCTTGCCGGCTGACGCAGGCGCCGCCAAGCCGCCGAAACAGCTGAGCAGCAAGATCTCGATGATCTGCTCGTCGCTGTATTGGCCGCCCGCTTTCAGCACCCCCAGCACCGGGTCACAGGCGCGCGCGAACAAGGTGTAGAGCACCACCTCGGGTGGCAGCTCGGC
Organism: uncultured Burkholderiales bacterium; assembly: GCA_945952065.1. Classification (GTDB taxonomy): domain Bacteria; phylum Pseudomonadota; class Gammaproteobacteria; order Burkholderiales; family Burkholderiaceae_C; genus Paucibacter_A. Next base: position 71,669 of record CAMFGY010000004.1, read on the forward strand.
GCGCAATTCGCCGGCCTGTTGCGCCGCTTCGATCCATTCACCCAACTCGTCAGACAGGCGCAACAGACTGTCCATATATGCCTTGTGCGAGACCAGCGCGGCACGCAGGCTGGAATTCTGCGAAGGCAAGGACGGCATCTGCCCGGCCAGTTGCACTTGCATGGTCCAGCGCGCCAAGGCCTTGAGCTGATCCAAGGCCGTGCCAGCTGGCGCGGCCCGCAAGCGCGCCACCTCGGCCAGGGCGCGTTGCAAGACTCTGACCATGGCGGCGGCTGCCAAGTCCTCTTTGGACGGGAAGTGTTTGTACAGGCTGGCTTTGGCGATGCCCACATCGGCCACCACCTCGTCCACCGTCATCAGGTCAAAACCCTTCTCGGCCAGCAGCCGGTTGACCGAATCCACGATGGCGTCTTCGCGCAGCTGCAGCTGCTGTTCACGGAATGAGAGTTTGGCCATGCCCCGATTCTAGGGCCGCGCGCCCGATTCCATACCGACAGGTCTCAATCAGACTGCCAGATACACAGCAAGACTTCACGGTTGACAAAATGAACTGATCCGTTCACATTTGCACCATTGAATACAAAACAGCCCATCCAGCCGGGCCAGGAGCTTGCGAAATGATGTTGAACTTGATGCCCGAGCTCAGCCCGGTCAACTTGCCAAACCTGTCTCACTTCCCGGCGACGCGCAAGGCACTGGGTTTGCCGTCCCTTGCGGCCGGGCGCAGCAGCCTGTTCACGCAAGCCCAGCCAGCCACGCCGACCCCCAGCGGTGCCGCACCACAAAGCCGTTGGGAACAAGCAATTGCCGCCTGTGGTTTGACCCGCTTGCGCCAATTCGCCCGGCCTGGCGCTGCCGGTCAGCCGAGCCCGTTTCATCTGCTGCTGCCCAGCGACAGTGCCTTCGAGCAACTGCTGCGCGACTGGCAACTCAGCTGGGAGGCGCTTTGCGCCGACCTGCCGCGCCTGCGCCATCTCTTGCTCGGCCATGTGCTGATGGAGGCACAAGACATGCCGCTCCAGTTGCAGGCGCCGCAGTCGCGCCTCTTGCGCAGCGCCAATGGCTCGGTGCTGCGCCTGCTGCCCGCAGGTGTGCTGGAAGACGCCCAGGGCGGACAGGCGCGCTTGCGCCTGCCGCTACCAGCCCGCTTTGGCGCGCTGCCGCGAGCCCTGAGCCTGGACCGGGTGCTGCGCCCTGCCGAGTTCAGCCTGCTGGACCTGCTGGAACAGCGCCCTGAGCTCAGCCACTTTCACGCCGCCCTGCGCCGCAGCGGGCTTGATCATTGGCTGCAAGGCAGCGGCCCCTTCACGGTGCTGGCGCCGAGCAATCGTGCTTGGGCGGGTCTTGCGCAACAGCGGGGCCTGAGCGGCACCAAGCTGCTGGCCTCGGGCGCCGACCCGCTGCGCGAGCTTGTCGGCCGCTATCTGATCGTCGGACGCTGGATGAGTGATGAACTTCCTTGGGGTCACGTCCTCATGACCTTGACGGGCGAACTTCTGCCGCTCTCGGCTCTGGGTCTGCTGGAGCCAGACAGCGTTGCGTGCGTGCTGGCACAGGACAGTGATCAACAAGCTCGCAACGGCGTCTTACATCGCCTGGAAAGCGTGCGGCTCTAGGTTTTGAACTCATTGAAACGGCGCCTCAGGCTCGCAGTTTCAATCCTTGCGGCGACTCAAACCCCGGGCACCTTGAAGCGCTGCCGCGCGGCGGCGACCTGATCGCGGGTCACACAGCCCGGGGCATGGTCGTTGATCAAGCCCATGGACTGGATGAAGGCATACATGGTGGTCGGGCCGACAAACTTCCAGCCGCGCTTTTTCAGGTCTTTGGACAAAGCCCGTGAGGCCTCCGACTCGGTGACCGCCACGGGCACCGCCAAGGCCGGCGGCTCAAAACTCCAGATGTAGCGGGCCAAAGAGCCCTGCTCGGCCACCAACTCGAGGCAGCGCTGCGCATTGTGGATGGCCGCCTCGATCTTGCCGCGGTGCCGAACGATGCCCGCGTCTTGCAACAAGCGCGCCACATCGGCCTCGCCAAACCGAGCCACTTGCTCGAAGTCAAAGCCGGCGAAGGCCGCCCGAAAAGCCTCGCGCTTGTTCAAAATGGTGCGCCAGGACAAGCCCGACTGAAAGCCTTCCAAACAGAGCTTTTCAAACAAGCGCCGGTCGTCTGCCACCGGAAAGCCCCACTCGGTGTCGTGGTAATGCAAATAGCCGGCATCGCCCGCCGCGGCAGCACACCAGCGGCAACGAGGTCGTCCGTCCGGCGGCACATAGTGACTGTGTTCGGCGTTCATGTTCGATAGCTTCCAGCAGGGCCAATAAGGTCGCCAGCATAGTCGCGAATCCGCAGGGACTTCGATGCCGCAGGATTGCACAGCGCCCTAGAATCCGCCCATGGCCAATCCGCAACTCAAGTGCAAAGTTCTGGTGCAGGTGCTGCCCGAACAAACCGACGCGCAACAGGGCGTTCACGCCTTCAGCTACCAAATCACGATTGAAAACACCGGCGACATCAGCGCCCAAGTGATAGGCCGGCATTGGCAGATCACCGATGCCCAAGGCACGGAGCAAACCGTCGACGGCCTGGCCCTGGTGGGCCATCAGCCGCTGCTGGCCCCCGGTGAGACCTTCCAATACAGCTCCTGGGCGCGCATCGCCACGCCACAGGGCTCCATGCGGGGCCGTTTGCTCTGCGTCACCGAGGAGGCCGAGGTGTTCTACACCGAGGTGCCCGAGTTCTTGCTGGCCGCCAGCGGCACCCTGCATTGATGGCCTGGTTTCGCTCGGCGCCCGCCTGGGACCTCACCGCGCTGCTGAACGCCGCCGACCCGCGCGCCCGCCTCGCCGACCGCAATTTGTGGCTGGCACGCCTGTTGGAGTGGCTGCGCCACCCGTCAACGCGCGATGAACTGGCGGGCGGTACCACGCCCTTGCCGATCCTGCGCCTCAAGCACTTGCTCAATGTGCTGGAACGTAACCCCGAACATGCGCAGGCTTTTGCCGGGGTGTTGAATGCCATTTGGCGCGATGTGGATGCCATCGGATTGTTTGCCGATGTCGGCTTTGCACCGCGCGTCGATCTTTGGGCTGAGTTCATGCACCGGCTGCGCCAGCGTCTGCTGCCGAACACCGCCGACACCACCGATCTGGCCGAACTCTTCGACCTGCTCTTTCCCGCCGAAAGCGACGAGCATTGGCTGCGCGCGCTCGATGACGATTTGCTCAGCCGCTTGGCCTGCTTGTTGGGCACGCCCGCTGGCAAGGCCTCGGCCACCCCGGTCGACGCAGGGGTGAGCAAAGACTGGCAGGCCCCCATGCTGAGCGGCCTGACGACCCTGGTCAGCGCGGTGCGCGCCGATGGTTTGGCGGGCGTGTTGCGCCGTCGCATGAGCACCGAGCTGCTGGTCGGCCAGCCCTTTGAGCAGCTCGCCAGCGCCTGTGATGATTTGGTGGACGCACTCAGCGACAGCTCGCGCGGCGTCGACGATGCGGCCACGGCGCAAGCCCTGCAATACCTGCGCGCCTTGCTGGACGCCTGCCGACGCGCCGCAGCCAGCATTCCCGAGCATCTGGAAGCGCATGGCGTGTCGATTGAAATCGTGTTCGCGCTGGAACAGATGCAAGCGCGAATCCTGCGCATCGAGGCCTTGCTGGACTGTCTGGTGGCCACCCACCCGCAGCGCGAGATGGTGCGCCTCCTGGCCAGCTTGGTGCGGGTGGTGCACGAGCGGCGCAGCGTGCGCCAATTGTTCTCCAGCCACTACTCCCTCTTGGCCCGCAAAGTGGCGGAACGCAGCGCCGAGACCGGCGAGCACTACATCACCCGGGACCGCGCCGACTACCGCGCCATGCTCAAGCATGCGGCCGGCGGCGGCGCCATCATTGCCGGCACCACCTTCGCCAAGTTCACCGTGGTGGCCTTGGGGCTGAGTGCGTTTTGGTCGGGCTTTTGGGCCGGCGCCAACTACGCAATGAGCTTTTTGATCATCCATCTGCTGCACTGGACGGTGGCGACCAAACAACCGGCCATGACGGCGCCGGCCATGGCCCACAAGCTGGAGCACATTGACGATGAGGGGGGGCTGAACAGCTTTGTCGACGAAGTGGCCAATCTCTTGCGCTCCCAGTTCGCCGGCATTTTTGGCAATTTGGCGGTGGTGGCCCCGATTGTGCTGGGCGTGCAACTGTGCAGCTGGCTGCTGTTTGACGCCCCGCTGGTGGGCGAAAAGCCGGCCCACTATGTGCTGCATTCGCTGACGCTTTTGGGTCCCTCGGCCTTGTTTGCCGCCTTCACCGGCGTGCTGCTCTTTGCCAGCAGCATGGTGGCAGGTTGGGTGGAGAACTGGTTTGTGCTGCACCGCTTGGAAAGCGCCATTGCCTGGAACCCGCGCATCATCGCCCGGCTGGGTCAGGCGCGTGCACAGCGCTGGGCGCACTGGTGGCGCGACAACATCTCGGGCGTGGCCGCCAATGTGTCGCTGGGCATGATGCTGGGCTTGGTGCCGGTGCTGCTGAACTTCATCGGTTTGCCGCTGGATGTGCGCCACGTCACCTTGTCCACCGGCCAGCTCTCCGCCGCCATCGGTGCGCTGGGCTTTGAGATCTTCCGCATGCCTGAGTTCTGGTGGTGCGTGGCCGGCATCGCCACCACCGGTGTGCTGAATCTGAGCGTGAGCTTCTTTTTGGCGCTGAAGGTGGCCATGCGCTCTCGCGGCGTGCGGCTGGCCGATCAGTCGCGGTTGAGCTCTGCCATCTGGCGGCGTTTGCGCGAGCAGCCGCGCAGCTTCTTCCTGCCCCCGAAGCACGATCCCGGCTCGGGCACGGAGCCCGCCCCCCCCGCCGATCAGCGCTGAGGATCGTCGGGCTCGGTGTCGGTGCGGCGTTCGCCCGCTTTGCGCCCAGAGAACATGGTCCACCAGATGATGAACACAAACAGTGCCAAAGCGCCCAGCGCCTCCAGCAATAACAGTCCCATCGCAGCCTCGATTTTTGCTCACCGTCTGATCCACAGACGGCTGCGACGAGCTGCCGCAGCGGCCGCGATTCTAGGGGGCTTGGTGGCTTGCAACACCCCGATGGCGCCGATGACCCCAATGGTCACGGGCCCGGCACCAACATCGGCTCGCACAGCAGAGCCCGACCCGGTGGGCCGCCCCGCGCTGAACGGCCAGTCCAGCACATCGGCGCAGCAAGTGCAGCGCGAGCGGCCAGTGCTGCTGCGAGAACGATCCCGCTGGGTCGAGGCCGATTGGAGCGAGCTGCCCGGCTGGGGTGCCGACCGTGCGGCCGAGCTTTGGCCAGCGCTCTCGCGCAGCTGCAGCAAGCCCGCGCCCGGCTGGACCGAGCTGTGCGCCCGCGTCAACCGGTCCCCCGCGCCGCCAGACGACGCGCAGGCCGCGCTGTGGCTGATGCAGCACCTGAAGCCCTACCGGGTGGAAAGCCACCAAGGCGAATCGCAAGGCTTGGTGACCGGCTACTTCGAGCCCATGTTGGACGCGACGCGGCGGCCATTGGGCGGCTTTCAGGTGCCGGTGCTGGCGCCGCCGCCCGACCTGAACCAACGCCGGCCCTACTTCACCCGGCAACAAATCGAGTCCGACCCGCAACTGCGCACCCGTCTGCGCGCCCATGAGCTGGCCTTTCTGGAAGACCCCTTGGACTTGCTGGTCTTGCAAATCCAGGGATCGGGGCGCCTGCGCATCAACGACAGCGCGGGCCGCCCACAATGGGTGCGCATGGCGTTTGCAGGCCATAACGAGCAGCCCTATCTGTCCATCGGCAAGACGCTGATCGAGCGCGGCGAACTGCGTCCCGGCGAGGCCTCTTGGCCGAGCATCCGTGACTGGTTGAAGCGCAATCCGCAGCAGGCCAAAGACCTGCTCTGGACCAATCCCCGCTATGTCTTCTTCCGCGAAGAGCCCTTGCCCGACCCGAATTTGGGGCCTCGCGGCGCCCAGGGCGTGCCGCTGACGCCGGGCCGCTCCATCGCCGTGGACAAGGCCAGCATTCCCTACGGCACACCGGTCTGGCTGGACGCGAGCGAGCCGCTCAGCGGCACGCCGCTGCGCCGCCTGATGATGGCGCAAGACACCGGCAGCGCCATCACGGGTGCGGTGCGGGCGGACTACTTTTGGGGCTGGGGCCCGGAGGCCGAGGCCCAAGCCGGCCGCATGAAGCAGCCGCTGCGGCTGTGGGCCCTGTGGCCGACCGTGGGGCTTTGAACTCCGCAGCCGGGCACGCCAACAAGCCTCAATCCTGAATCTGCACGCCTTTCCAAAAGGCGTAATGGCCCTTGATCTCGGCGGCCGCCTCGCTGGGCTCGGGGTAGAACCACACCGCGTCGGGGTTCATCTCGCCATTGACGAACAGGCTCAGGTAATGGGCCTGCCCCTTCCAGGCGCAGCTGCTGCGGTGGTTGCTGAAGCTGGTGTATTCGCGCTTCAGCGCTTCGGGCGGGAAGTAGTGGTTGCCCTCCACCATCACGGTGTGATCGCTTTCGGCCACCACCACACCGTTCCAAACTGCCTTGCTCATGCCTGCGCTCCTCGTTGCTCAACAAACAAGTCGCAGTATCGAGCAGTCTGCGCCGCGCAAGCACCGACAATCCCGCCCGTGAAACGCTATTACTCCCACCTCAACAAAGACATCTTCATCACTGCGGGCTCCGCCAAGGACTTGGCGCCCGGCAGTTTCGGCATCTGCGCCATTGAGGGCGGCGCGCAAGGCTGGTCCATCGTTCACATCGGCCCCGAGGGCGATGCGGCCGACCTGGGGGGCGAAAGCTATTTCGCCACGCCCGAAGAGGCGCTGGACTTTGTCAAAGAATTGATCGAACTTTTGGGCGCACAGCGCACAGATGCCTGACATATCAGGCATATACCGAGGGCTTGGCGGCCTGACTCGCCCCTATGCTGTCGCACCTTGGCCGAGCGGCTCATCCTGGTGATTGTGTTTTCCTTGTTCGATTTGATTCATTCCTTCCTGAGCCCCAGCAGCCGCAAGCCGAGCCGCACGCCAAGCCGCAACCAGGAGCGCAAGGGTTTGCAAGGGCTGGCGGGGCTGGTGGGCTTGGCACTGGCAACAGGCTCCGGCATCGCGCCGGCTGCGCTGGCGCCAAGCAGCGCCGCCGACAGCCCGCCACCGCTGAAACACATTGTCTGGATGACCCCCGACGCCACCCAGATTGGGCAGACCCGGGTGGGCTTTGGCGTGGCCGAAAAAATGGTCAAGTTCGTGGCCAGCCAACTGCCGAATATCGAGCACACCTTGGTGCGCGCCAACGTCAAACGCAGCCTGCAGATGATGGAGCGCGGCGAGGCGGTGTGCCACCCCTCGATGATTCGCTCCAGTGAGCGCGACCGCATCGCCTACTTCAGCAATACCTTGTTGCTGCCACCCATGCAGTTGATCGTGCGCAGCGACAAGCTCTCAGCTGTGCCCCGCGATGCCCAAGGCGAGGTGGACCTGCAGCGCTTGTTGGCCAACCCGCAATTGCGCGGTGCTTTGACCGATAGACGCAGCTATGGCGACCACATCGACAGCTTGATTGCCGCTCGCCCCGAGAACAAACAGGTGCAGACCTATTCGCCCGCCGACTATGGCGGCAAGTTGCTGCAGATGTTGCTGGCCGACCGGGCCGACTACCTGATCGACTTCCCCAGCAGCATGGATCTTTTGCTCAACACCCTGGCGCCGGGTAAAGCCTCGCTGCAAGCGCTGCCCATCCAGGGCGTCTCTGACTTCATGGTCATCGGCGTGGCCTGCCCTCGCAATGCTTGGGGTCTGGAGGCCATCCAAGCGATTGATCGGGTGCTGAGCAGTCCCGCCGGTGTGGCCCTGATGCGCGAATCCTCCGCACGCTTGCTGCGGCCCGAAGCGCAACGCGTTTGCGCCGCCAAGCAAGAGGCCTTCTACAAAGACCGGGCCAAACCCAGCAAGTTCTTCTGAACCCCCGTCCGCCAAAACCTGGCCAAGGGCATGGCCCGGCGGGCTGAGGCTTTCAGCGGCCGGCCAAGAGGCTGGCGCCCAAGGCCTCGGCGACTTCGATGCCGTCCACACCGGCCGACATGATGCCGCCGGCATAACCCGCCCCTTCACCGGCAGGATACAGCCCCTGCACATTCAGACTTTGGTAGTCGCGACCGCGGGTGATGCGCAGCGGCGAGGAGGTACGGGTCTCGACCCCGGTGAGCACCGCATCGGCGCGCGAGAAGCCCTTGATCTGGCGCTCAAAGGCCGGCAGCGCCTCACGGATCGCGTCCAGGCAGTACTCGGGCAGGCTGCCCCGGCCTTTTTGCTGCAGATCGGTCAGCGTCACGCCCGGCTTGTAGGACGGCTCCACTTGGCCCAGCACCTTGGAGCGCTGGCGTTTGATGAAGTCCCCCACCAAGGCGCCCGGCGCTTTGTAGCCGCCCTCGCCCAATTCATAAGCGCGGCTCTCCCAGATGCGCTGGAAGGCCATGCCATCGAGCGGGCTGACTGGCCCCTCATGCTTGCCGTCTTGCCGGTAGTCCTGTGGGTTGATGCCCACCACGATGCCGGCATTGGCATTGCGCTCATTGCGTGAATACTGGCTCATGCCATTGGTGACCACGCGCAGCGGCTCGCTGGTGGCGGCCACCACCGTGCCACCGGGGCACATGCAAAAGCTATAGACCGAGCGACCGTTCTTGGCGTGATGCACCAGCTTGTAGTCCGCCGCGCCCAAGATCGGGTGACCGGCATTGGGGCCAAATCGCGCCGCGTCGATCAGGCTTTGCGGGTGCTCGATGCGGTAGCCAATCGAGAAGGGCTTGGCCTCCATATAGACGCCGCGCTCATACAGCATGGTGAAGGTGTCGCGAGCGCTGTGGCCCAGCGCCAGCACCACATGGTCCGCCGCGATTTGCTCGCCCGAGGCCAAGGTCACACCACGGATGTGTTTGCCCTTGGGGCCGTCTTCGATCAAAACATCCGTGACCTTTTGCTCAAAGCGGATCTCGCCACCCAGCGCCTCGATCTCGGCGCGCATCTTGATCACCATGGACACCAAACGGAAGGTGCCGATATGCGGCTTGCTGACGTAGAGAATTTCCTCCGGCGCGCCGGCCTTGACGAACTCGGTCAGCACCTTGCGGGTCAGGTGGCGCGGGTCGGAGATCTGACTCCAGAGCTTGCCGTCCGAGAAGGTGCCGGCCCCACCTTCGCCAAACTGCACATTCGACTCCGGGTTCAGCTGACTCTCGCGCCACAGGCCCCAGGTGTCTTTGGTGCGCTGGCGCACGTCTTTGCCGCGCTCCAGCACGATGGGCCGCAGCCCCATCTGCGCCAGGATCAGGGCCGCAAAAATACCGCAGGGGCCAAAACCAATCACCAAGGGGCGACGCTGGGACTCGGGCGTGAAAAAGTCTGCGGGCGCATGGCCGACGAATTTGTACTGCGTGTCCGGGCTGGGCTTGATGTGCGGGTCGCCTTGGAAGCGCTGCAGCGCTGCGGCCTCGTCGCTCACCTCGCAGTCGAGCGTGTAGATCAGCTGAATGGCCGACTTCTTGCGTGCGTCATAGCTGCGCTTGAAGACATGGAAGGCCAGCAGTTCGGCGTCTGTGCGCAGGCCCAAACGCTGCACGACGGCGGGACGCAGTTCGTCCTCGGTGTGATTCAGCGGCAGACGGAGTTCGGTGATACGAATCATGGCTGTCGTTCAGCGGTGGAGGAGTGGAAATGGACGCAGCCCCCGAAGAAGTGCGATCCATGCAAAAGCCTAGCGCAGAAATGAGATGAGGCCCTGAACGGGGCCTCATCTCATTTCCCTGCCCGACGCCGGCCCGATGGGGCACCGACGTCAGCGACAAGAGACGGCAATCAGCCGCCGCTGCTGCAACGCTTGCCGGGGTTCTTCTTGCTGCGGGTGTGCGAACCACGCTCAAGGCTGCACTTCTGGCCGCGCGGAGCGGTGAAGGTCACGCCCTTGGGGGCGACAGGGCGAGGAGTAGCGCGGCGATCGGCTTCGGTGATGATTTTGTTGCCCATGAATGGCTCCGGAACAAAGGATGGGTTGCTTGCAAAAGCACAGGTTCACCAACCCCCTTACAAGTAGAACAAGTAAAGACGCGGCACTGATCGAGCAAGAAATTCGCCCAAACTCGACGCGGCTGAGTTGGAAAGAATCGCGCATTTTACTTTGGAAAGCCGATCCGCCCCAAGCGGGGGGTGTTTTTCTTGTGCGCCCCCAAGCCCAGAAGTGGCAAAAAGCGCTGCTTGCCACGCCAAAAAGCAGCACTTTGCGGCCCGGGCTTGGCCGCCTGCAGGCTGCCGCCCACACTGCAGGCATGAAACACACGCTTTTGCCCGGTTTGACGACAAGCCTGCTGGCACGACAAGGCCTTGGCGCAGCGCTGCTGAGTCTGGCGGCCTGTGCCTCAAACCCGCCGCAGCCGGGCAGCAGCCCGCAGGAGCAGCGCGAGCACCAAGCCATTCAATACGACCTGACCGCAGACGCCTGGGAGCGCCTCGGTTCCACCGAGCAAAGAGACCGCTATCGGCGCTTGGCCGAGCAGACCCGGCGCGCGCCGCCCGAGCAGCCCAGCGCTTCGGCGAGCTGGATTGAGGCCTTGGCCCATGCCTTGTTCGGGCCCGGAAGCTGGGGCAAGAAGTAAGGCGGCCCCTGCACTGGCGGGCACACGGGCAAGGGGTTCGGCGGCAGAAATTCCGTACTAACCCGGTGTCGAAAATTTTGACAAGGCCGATGCCAGCGACCCACTGTCGGCCGCAAGCAGCCCTGGGGTCGCACTGCTTTTGTCTATGAACACTCCCGGTGCCTGCCCCCCAAGGGCACGAAATTTGCATGCCTCCTGAGCGGGGCTGTGCACAGCCTCTTGTCTGTCAAACCATAGGGGGCAAAACAATGAACGGATTGAAAAAATGGGCGGGCGTCAGCGCCCTGGCGCTGGCTGCCGCCAGTGCCGCGCAGGCCGGCGTGATCGCCGCCAGCGATGTCGCGGGCTACCACACCTTCCAGGACACCAACACCGGCCGCACTTGGCTGCGCATGGACAATTTCTTTGATGCCAACGGCAATTCGAGCTTCAGTCCTGACGCCATGTTCGCGGCGGCCCGCAACGCCGGTTTCACCGTCGCTGCGCGAGCCGATGTCAGCCAATTGCTGGGCAGTCTGCCCTTGGCCGGCAACTACAGCAGCTATGCCAACATCATCGGCCATGGCATCCAGCTGCACGGCAATTCCGATCTGATTTGGGGGGCCTACGACGATTTTGCGACGGCTTCCTCCTTGTCCTCTTACGACCCCAATTTCGTCGGCTGGGCCTACGCCTACTCCCACGAACTCACTTGGTCGATTTATGACCAATCCGCACAGCGCGATGTGGTCAACAACCCGTCCGGCGACCAAACCATGGGCGTTTGGGCCTTTATGGAGCGCACCCAAGGGGGCGGCGGCAACAACAACACCGTGCCGGAACCCAGCTCGCTGGCCCTGCTGGGCTTGGGCCTGATGGCGGCGTCTTTCGCGCGCCGACAAGGCAAGGCTTGATCGAGGGCCTCGTCTGCTCCTCTGAAAAGGTCACCCGGGTGTGACCTTTTTTCTTTTGGCCTGTGCGCCTCGGCTCCGGCAGCGGCTTCCGAGCGCGGGTCTCAAGCTTGAATTGCCGGCTTTGACCCCGCTTCGCGCTGCTGCCGCCATTGCTGCAAGCGCGGCAAATCCATGGGCTTGGCGATGAAGTAGCCCTGCACCAGATCGCAGCCGGTGGCGCGTATGACCGCCCACTCGGCCTCGTTCTCGACCCCCTCGGCGGTGACGGTCAATCCCAGGCTGTGGCCCAGCTTGACGATGGAGTCGAGCAGCTCCTGGCGTTTGCTGTCGCCATCCACCCGGTCGACAAAGCTGCGGTCCACCTTCAGCTCATGCACCGGCAAACGCTGCAGATAGGCCAGCGAGGATTGGCCGGTGCCAAAGTCGTCGATGGCCAAGCGCACGCCCAGTTTGCGCAGGGAATGCAGCACACCAATGGGGTCCATGCCGCTGTCGAGCAAGCCGGTCTCGGTCAGCTCCAGCTGCAGGGATTGCGGCGGCACGCCGGAGCTGGCCAGCAAGGCGCCCACCCGCTCGGGCAGCGCTTCGTCTTGCAGGTCCAGTGTGGAGACATTCACCGCAATCGGCAGCAACAGCCCCTGGGCCTGCCAGGCCGCCAAGGTGCGCACCGCTTCCTCCAGCATCCACTGCGTCACCTGACGGATGCGCCCGGTGCTCTCCGCAAAGGGAATGAATTCACTGGGCGGCAGCCAGCCGCGCACCGGATGCTCCCAACGCACCAAGGCTTCGACACCGAGCAAACGCCCATCCAGCGCCGACACCTTGGGTTGCAAAAACTGGCGCAACTGCCCTTGTTCAATCGCTTCTTGCAGGTCGGACAGCAAGCTCAGATGGGCCAGTCGCGCGGCCTCCAGATTGGGGTTGTAAACCGAGACCGGCAAGCGCTGGCGCTTGGCTTCGAACATGGCTTGCTCGGCGCGGCGCAACAAGGCTTCGCAGCCTTCGGCGTGATCCGGGTAGAACGCCATGCCCACCGACACGGACAGGTCCAAGCTCTGCCCCTGCCAGCGGTGCTTGTGCTGCACCGCGGCCTGCACCTGCTCGGCCAAACCACCCGCCGCTTGCAGCTGCTCGATGGGCACCAGGGCGACAAAGGTGCCGCCGGCCAAGCGGCCAACGCTGGCCTTGCCATCGAACATGGCCGCCAGCTTGCCGGCGGCGCTGACCAAGAGTGCATCGCCCGCATCAAAGCCCAGCACGCTGTTGACGGTTTTCAAACGGTCCACATCCATGCACATGAGCACGGCATGACCCTGGCTTTGAAACTGGCGCTCCAGCAGTTCATCGCCATCGGCAATGAAGCGCGAGCGCAAGGCCAAGCCGGTCAACATGTCCACATTGGCCATGCGCAGCAAACGTTGCTCGCGCTCGCCCACGGCTTCGGCCACGGTGTTCACCGCCACCGACAAACGGCCCAATTCATCGGGGCTGCTGACCGGAATGCGGTGGGCGTAATGCCCTTCGGCAATTTCACGTGCGCCGGTCTCGGTCAATGACAGCGGCCGCAAAATGCTGCGCGCCACCCACCACGCCAAGGAGCCGCCCACGCCCAGCGCCGCCAAGCACAGCAGCAGCACGGTGTTGCGATCCCGGCCAATCTGCGCACGCAAAGCCTGCGCCTGCTGCAAGGAGGCCACTTGCTCCAAACTGGCCAGGCTGCGAATGCCATCGATCAGCAGGCTGAGCGCCTCTTCGGTGCGGCCGCCCAGCATTTCCAGCGCGGCGTCGTGCTGATCGGCCTCGATCAAGTCCACCGTTTCGCCATAGCAACTGCGGTACTGCTTCAAGCGCTGCTGCACATTGAACCAAGCTTGGCGGCGTTCACCGGCCGGCAAGCGCTGGTCCAGCATCAACATGGCGGAGTCCAGCTGCCGGTTCGCGGCATCAATCTCGGTATAGGCCAGCACGCGGGTCTGCCGCTCGCTGCTGATCAACACCAGCAGTTTGCGGGCGGCGTCCTCGGCATTGGCGCTGACGTCATTGATGTTTTCCAACATCTCTGCCTGCTCGCCCACCACGCGCGTGAAAGCCCGCGAAAAAGCATCCAGGCGCAACATGGTCAGCGCCGCCAAGGCCAGCAGCGAAATCATCAGCACGGCAAATGCCAAGCCCAAGCGCGAGCCAATGCGCTTGCTGAAGCGAATTCGCGGTTCTATCGAGGCCATGAAAAAGGTGGGGAGGTAGGCTAGCAAGCCTGCCGCGGCCTGCGGCAAGGCTCAAGCCCGCGGATCTTAGTCCGCATGAGGCCCGGGAGGCGGGCAAGAATAGGGGGCGAAATCAGTGCGTTTCTGCCCAGCACTTCAGCATCAAACGGGCACCGGCCACATTGGTGGCACAGGGCACGTTGTGCACATCGCAGGCCCGCACCAGGGCGTTGATATCGGGCTCATGCGGCTGCGGCGTCATGGGGTCGCGCAAGAAGATCACCGCATCCACCTGCCCCACCGCCAAGCGCGCGCCGATCTGCAAGTCGCCGCCCAGCGGGCCACTGAGCATGCGCTCGATGTCCAGGCCCAACTCTTCATGCAAGCGCCGACCGGTGGTGCCCGTGGCCATCAAGGTGCAGGTTTTCAAAAAAGGCAAAAAGCTGGAGGCCAAGGCGACCATCTCATTCTTCTTGCCATCGTGGGCAATCAGCGCAATCTTCATGCCGCCATCTTAGAGACGCTGGGTTACAGCGTGACGTCAAGTCGCAGCGCCCGCGCGCACAAAGCCGACCGAGGCCTGCATCAGCTGCCGGGTGTAGTCGGCCTGCACACGCTGCGCCGCCAAGTCGCTGGCCGCCAGGGTTTCGACCTCACGGCCTTTTTGCATCACCATCAGGCGCTCGCACAGATGCGTGACCACGGCCAAATCATGGCTGACCATCAAAAAGCTCAGGCCGCGCTCGCGCCGCAAGGCCTCCAAGAGATTGAGCACCTCGGCCTGCACCGAGGCGTCCAGCGCCGAGGTGGGCTCATCCAGCAAGAGGATTTGCGGCTCCAAAATCAAAGCCCGCGCAATCGCCACCCGCTGGCGTTGGCCGCCGGAGAGCTGATGGGCGTAGCGAAAGCGAAAGCCCGCGCCAAGGCCCACCGCGTCCAGCGCGGCCTCGATGCGGGTTTCGGCATCGCCCAAACGGTGAATGGCCAAGGGCTCGGCCAGCATGCGATCGACGGTTTGGCGCGGATGCAGCGAGCCATAGGGGTCTTGAAACACCATCTGCACCGAGCGCCGAAAGGCCGCGCTGCCCGGCGTCGGCAAGGGCTGACCCTGCGCGCCTTCGGCCACCAGGGCGATGGAACCCGCCGCTTGGGGCAGCAGGCCGCAGACCGCGCGCAACAGGGTTGACTTGCCAGAACCCGATTCACCCACCAGCCCCAGGCTCTCGCCCGGCGCCAGCCGCAGGCTCAGGTCGTGCAAGGCGGTGAAGTCCCCGAAGCGGACCTGCAGCCCCTCGATGGCGAGGCCCAGACGCGGTCTGCTGACGCTCATACGCCGCCCTCCTTCCAAGCCTCTTGGCGCTGCAGCGTGGGCAGCGGGTGGCGCGGCTGATTCAGGCGCGGCAGGCAGTTCAACAAGCCCTGGGTGTAAGGATGCTGGGCTTCATGCAAGCGGCTGGCTTGAATCTCTTCCACCACCCGACCGGCATACATCACCAAGATGCGATCGCAAAAACTCGAGACCAGGCGCAGATCGTGCGAGATGAAGATCAAGCCCATGCCGCGCTGACTGACCAGTTGGTCCAGGATGCCCAGCACCTGCAACTGCACGGTCACATCCAAGGCCGAGGTGGGCTCATCGGCAATCAAGAGCTGCGGCTCGGCAATCAACATCATGGCCATCATCACCCGCTGGCCCATGCCGCCTGAGACCTCGTGCGGGTAGAGGCGGCTGACCCGCGCCGGGTCGTCAATCGCCACATCGCTCAGGGCCCGCAAGACCCGCGCCTGCACTTCGGCCGCGCTGTAGCGGTGGTGGGCCAGCAGGGTTTCAGCGATCTGCTCGCCAATGCGCATGACCGGATTGAGCGAGTACTTGGGGTCTTGCAAGACCATGGCGATGCGCTGGCCGCGCAGCGCGCGCCGCTCGGCCGGGCTGCATCGCAACAGGTCCATGCCCTGGAAGTTCAACACATCGGCGCTGATGCGGGCCTCGGGCGCCGACAAGCCCATCAAGGCGCGGCCCGTTTGCGACTTGCCGGAACCCGACTCGCCCACAATGCCCAGCCGCTCACGCCCCAGCGTGAAGGACACACCGCGCACCACCTCATGCCAGCCCCCTTCGCGCCGGGGGAAGGCCACACGCAGGTTTTCAACGCTCAACATCGTGCTTGCTGTTTCAGTCACCGGCTGCTGCATCATTCACCCGCCTTGGGATCGAGCGCATCGCGCAAGCCGTCACCCAGCAAATTGAAGGCCAGGCTGACGATGAAGATGGCAAGACCTGGCCCCGCGGCCACCCACCATTGATCCAACACATACTGCCGGCCGGCGGCAATCATGGCGCCCCATTCCGGCATGGGCGGCTGCGCGCCCAGGCCCAAAAAGCCCAGGCCGGCGGCGGTCAAGATGATGCCGGCCATGTCCAGCGTGACCCGCACAATCACCGAAGGCAGGCACAGCGGCATGATGTGGCGCAACACCACCCGCGCCTTGGAGGCGCCCATCAGCTGCACCGCCGAGATGAAGTCGGCATGGCGGATGCTCAGCGTCTCGGCCCGCGCAATGCGCGCATAAGGCGGCCAAGAGGTGATGGCAATCGCCAGCACCGCGTTCTCGATGCCCGGCCCCAGGGCCGCCACAAAAGCCAGGGCCAAGATCAGCCGCGGAAAGGCCAGGAAGATATCGGTCACGCGCATCAAGACCGCGTCGGCCCAGCCGCCCAAAAATCCCGCCAAGCTGCCCACCAACAAGCCGATCGGCGCGGCCAGCAAGGCCACCAAGGTGACCACAAACAAGGTGATGCGCGAACCATGCAAGAGGCGCGACAAGATGTCGCGGCCCTGGTCATCGGTGCCCAGCCAATGGGTGCCGGAGGGCGGCAGCAAGCGGCTCGTCATCAAGTCGCCCACTTCGGGCCGATAGGGCGCCAGCCAAGGTGCCAAGGCCGCCACCAGCGCCAGTGCCACGATGATGAACAAGCCCAGCAGCGCCAGCCGATTCCGCGCAAACGCACACCAGCCGCTGTAGGCGCGGCCCAGCGCGGCTTGGCGGCGCGAAGCGGGGCGTTCGCTCATCAACCAGGCTTTCAGCCCGAGATCGGCCACAGAGGTATCAAGAGCGCTCATCGGGTGCGGGGGTCCAAAAGCCGGTACAACAAATCAGAAAGCAGGTTCAGCGCGATAAAGACCGAGCCCACCACCAGGGTGCCGCCCAGCACCGCATTCATGTCGGCGTTTTGCAAAGAGTTGGTGATGTAAAGCCCCAAGCCCGGCCAAGCGAACACGGTTTCGGTCAGCACCGAGCCTTCCAGCAAACCGGCATAACTGAGCGCCACCACGGTCACCAAGGGCACCGCCGCGTTGCGCAAGGCATGGGCCCAGATGATGCGCGCCTCGCTCAAGCCCTTGGCGCGCGCCGCCACGATGTACTCCTGGCTGAGCTCCTTCAACATAAAGCTGCGCGTCATGCGGCTGATATAGGCCATCGAAAAATAGCCCAACAAACTGGCGGGCAGGGCCAGATGGGCCAGCGCGCTGCGCATGGCCTGCCACTCGCCGGCCAGGGCCGCATCCAGCAGCAAGAGGCCGCTGCGCGTTGGCACGCTGTAGGCAAAGCCAATGCCGATGCGCCCCGGGCCGCCCACCCAGTCGAGCTTGGCGTAAAAGATCACCAAGCCCATCAGGCCCAGCCAAAAAATCGGCACCGAGTAGCCGACCAAGCCCATCACCCGCACCAGCTGATCGGCCAGGCGGCCGCGCCGCACCGCGGCCCAGACGCCCAGCGGAATGCCCAAGACACTGCCGATCACGATGCCCACTGTGGCCAGCTCCAGCGTGGCCGGAAAAACCCGCCGGATGTCGTCCAGCACCGGTCGGCCGGTCAGCACCGAGTGGCCAAAGTCGCCGCGCAAGACCTGGCCCACGTAGGCAAAAAACTGCTGCCACAAAGGCTTGTTCAGGCCCATGGCCTCGCGCATCTCGGCCATTTGCGCTTCGCTGGCGCGGTCGCCCAGCACCGCCAGCACCGGGTCCACCGGCACCACCCGGCCAATGAAAAAGGTCACCGCCAAGAGGCCCAGATAGGTCAGCAACAGCACCGGCACAAAGCGCAGCACGGCCTGAGTGGCTTGGCGCCAAGGGGACTGGGACGCGGTACTCATGTCTTGTTCACCGGCGCCAAAAGCGTGGTCTCCGAGGTCGGGCCGATGCGAAAGCCTTGCACCTGACGGCGCAGCGCCGCCACCTGAGTCTGCTGAAAAATCATCACAAAGGGGCTGCTGCGGCGGAACTCGGCCTGCAGCGCCTCATACATCTGAACGCGGCGCTGCGGGTCTTGCTCCAGCACGGCGGCGTCGCTCTGGCGGGTCAGCTCCGGGATCTCCCAGCTGTTGCGCCAGCTCAGCGGGCGGCTTTTGGCCTCGTCGCGGTTGTCGGGGTTGCGGGTGAAGGTGTCGGCATTGGTGTGCGGGTCCCAGTAATCGCAACCCCAGTCGCCAATGAACAGCTCATGGCGGCGGTTGCGGTACTTGGTCAGCACCTGTTTGCCGTCACCCGGGATGATCTCAATCTGGATGCCGGCACGCCCGGCGGTTTGCTGGATGGCCTCGGCAATGCCCTGCACCGGCTGCACCGTGCGCACATCCATGCTGATCTTGAAGCCCTGCGGCAGACCGGCCTGGGCCAACAAGGCGCGGGCACGCGCCACGTCCAAGCGGTAGGGTTGCTCGCGGCTGGCGCCCAGCAGGCCCAGGGGCAAGAAGTTCTGGTGCGGCACGCCGATGCCTTTGATCAGTGTGGCGCCAATGGCTTCATAGTCCACCAGCCATTTGAAAGCCTCTCGCACCTCGGGCTTGGCCAGCAGGGGATGGCGCTGGTTCAGGCCTAGGTAGTAGACCGAGCCCTTGGGCGTTTGCGTCAGCTGCAGTTCGGGGTTCTTGGCCAGGGCCTGCAAGTCTTGCGGCGCGAGGTTGCGGGCAATGTCGATATCGCCCTTCTCCAGCAAGAGGCGCTGCGTCGCGGCCTCCTTCACATGGCGGTAGATGACCCGCGCCAAACTGGGCTTGGGGCCGTGGAATTGCGCATTACGTTCCAGCACCAGGATTTCATTGGCCCGCCAGTCGCGCAGCAGCCAGGGGCCGGAGCCCGCATGGTTGAGTTTGAGCCAACCGGCGCCCCAGTCCTCGTTTTGCGCCTTGGACAGCAGCAACTGCTTGTCCACCACCGAAGCCACGGTGGCCGTCAGGCAGTTCAGCACAAAGCTGGGGGCAAAGGGCTTGGCGATGTGCAACTCCAGGCTGAGGGGCCCAGTCTGCCGCACGGCCTCGCCCACATTGCTTTTGCTCAGGCCCAGCTGCGTCAGGATGAAGGCCGGGGTTTTGTCCAGGCGCACCGCGCGCTGCCAGGAGAACACCACGTCCTCCGCGGTCAAGGCATTGCCGGAGGCAAAACGCAGGCCCGGCTTGAGGGTGAAGCTGAAGACCCGCCCATCGGCCGAGACCTCCCAATGCTGGGCCAGCACACCGACGACCTCGCCCGGCGCGTCCAGATTCAGGCCGACCAGGCGCTCATAGGTATTACCCAAGACCTCGCCGCCCGAGACCTCAAAAGAGACCGCCGGGTCCAGGGTGATGATGTCGTCAAAGGCAAAGGCCAGCACCAAAGTGTCTTTGGGCGTGCCCACATGGCTGCAGCCACCCCAAGCGCCCAGGCCGAGCAAGGCAGTGCTGGCGAGCAAGGTGCGTCGGTCAGGGTTGGAGACGGGCATGGGCGAGGGACAAAAAGAAAAGACGGTTCAAAAGAATCGCCCGCATTGTGCTGCATGCAGCCCCCGCTTTCGCGGTGCAGGGCTGGCCGACACCGCCCTGCGTGCCCAGCCGCCCCACGCCCCGGGCTTAGCGCCGGCATTCAAGCGCCGGCATTCAGGTGCTCAGGGGCGAGCAGCTGGCGCGCCCACTCAGCGCCGATCAGCGCTGACAAGGGCGCCGGTTGATGCAGCAAATAGCCTTGCGAGAAGTCCACGCCGATTTCGCGCAAGCGCTGCAGCACCGCCGGGTTGTCCACATACTCCGCCACGGTCTGCATGCCCACCACCTGGGCCACATCGACAAAGCAGCGCACCGCCGCTTCATCCAAGGGGTCGCTGACCAAGTCGCGCACAAACTGGCCGTCGATCTTCAGATAGTCGACCTGCAAATTCTTCAAATAGCCAAACGAGGATGCGCCCGCACCAAAGTCGTCCAGCGCGCCGCGCACACCCAGCTCGCGTGCTTGCTCGATGAACAGGGCCGCGTCGGCCAGGCTGGTGATGGCGGCGGTTTCGGTGATCTCCAGACACAGGCGCTGGCACAGCTCCGGCCCGGCCTCACGCAAGGCGTCCAAGGCCCAGCGATGAAAGGCGCGGTCACCGATGGACTGGCCGGACAGGTTGACGCTGAGCATCTCCACCTCGGCCAAGCGTGGCTCGGCGCGCATCCAGGCCAGCACCCGGCTGAGCACCCAGCGGTCGATCCGGGTGGCGAGGTTGAAGCGCTCAGCGGCGGGCAAAAAAGCACCGGGCAGGATCAAGCGCCCTTCTTCATCGACCATGCGCAGCAAGACTTCGGCATGCAGCCCAAGCGGCTTCCCACCCGGATGTTCTTGCAAATCCATGGTCTCGATGCGCTGGGCAAACAAAACGAACAGGTCTTCGTCCAGCGCGTGCTCGATGCGGGTGGTCCACTGCATTTCGCCGTGACGAGCATGCATGGCTTGGTCGGTGTCGAACCAGGTGTGCACCCGGTTGCGCCCGGAATCTTTGGCCGCATAACAAGCCGTATCAGCGGCTTGCAAAATGGCCGCTGCATTGGGCCAACGCCGATTGATGGGCACCAAGCCAATGCTGGCACCGATGCGGAAGCGCCGCTGGTCATGCACAAAGCGGAAGTCTTCCATGCGGTCGCACACCTGCTGGGCCACTCTTTGCGCCTGCGCTGGCGAGCAGTGTTCAAGCAGGGCCGCGAACTCATCGCCGCCCAAGCGCGCCAGGGTGTCGCGGCTGCGCACCGCCTCGCCCAAGATGGAGGCAACCTGCTGCAAGAGCTGATCGCCGACCGCGTGACCGCAGGCGTCATTGACCAGCTTGAATTGGTCGAGGTCGATGTAGAGCAGCGCATGCTGACTGCGGTCGCCCTGCGCCTGCTCCAAGACCCGCCGCAGCCGCGTCTCGAACTCGCTGCGGTTGATCAGGCCGGTGAGCGAATCATGGGTGGCCCGGTAGTGCATCTCCCCACTGAGGCGGCGCTGTTCGGTCACATCATGAAACACCAACACCACCCCAAACACCTCGCCGCGGTCATTGCGGATCGGCGCGACCGAGTCTTGCACCCCGTATTCGCGGCCCTCGCGGGAGATCAGCAAGCTGTGTCGCGCCTGCGAAATGGTTTGCCCTTCTTGAAGACACAGCTGCACCAGATTGGGCGCGACCGCGCGGGTGTTTTCATCCACGACGTGGAAAACCTGCTCGAGCGGCCGGCCTTTTGCGTTGGCGGCATCCCAAGCGGTCAGGCGTTCGGCGGTCGGGTTCATCCACACCACATGGCCTTGTGCGTCGGTGGTGATGACGGCGTCGCCAATTGAGCGCAAAGTGACCAGCAGCAACTCATGCTGCTCGGCCAGCACCGCCCCCATGCGGGCGGCCATCTCTTCGGCCAGTCTGCGGATCTGGGTGAGGTCCCAGTTGCTGCCCACCATGCGCAAGACCCGACCCTGTTCATCGCGCACCAAGCGCGCGGAGCCGCGCAGATGATGCACGCTGCCGTCCGGCCAAAGCACGCGGAACTCGGTGTCCAAGGGTTTGAGCCCCTGGATGGCTTCATGCACCTCCTGCTCCACCCGCGCCCGGTCGCTGGGGTGCAGGCAATCCGCCCATTGCGCATAGCTGAGCGGCGAGTCGCTGGGCTGCCGCCCATAGAGGCGATGCATCCAATCGTCCCAGACCAAGCCGCCGCTGCGCAGGTCCAGTTCCCAGATGCCGATGCGCCCGCTGTCTAGAGCCATGCTCAGTCGCGCTTCACTTTGACGCAACTGCTCCTGGGCCTGCAAGCGCTCGCTGATGTCTTGCACGGCGCCCACATGGCCGATCAAGGCCCCGTCGGCGGACAGCACAGGACGGCTGCGCACATGCACATGACGGGTGGCCGCCGTGGGCGGCTGCACGCGAAATTCCATCTCAAACTCGCGCTGCGAGCGTGCGCAGGCCAGCCAATGCTGCATGACACGCGCTTGGTCTTGCGGATGCACAGCCTGCAACCAGCCCTGCTGCAAGCTTTGCGCCAGACTCAGCCCAAAAATCTCTTGCCAGCGAGGATTGGTGTAGGTGCAGGCGCCGCTGGCATTGGTGTGGAACACGCCCACGGGCGCGGCCTCATTGAGGGTGCGAAACCAGGCGTCGCGCTCGGCCAACTCAGCGGCCATGCGCAACTCCGCCTGCACACGCTGCCGCATCTCCAAAGCATGCACCACGGCCTCGGCCAAATGGGTCAATACCGACGCTTGCTCAGGACTCAGGCGTCGGGCTCGCGTGTCCAGCACGCACAAGGTACCCACGGCCTCACCGCTGCGCAGACGCAGCACCACCCCGGCATAAAAGCGCAAGCCCACCGGCCCACGCACCGCCGGCAGCTCAGAAAAACGCGGGTCCAGGCGGGCATCTTCCACCTCAAACAGGCCGCCCGCCGCGACTGCGTGCGAGCAAAAAGCCTCGTCACGCGGCAACTCGTCCAGGCCCTCCAGGCCCACACCGGCCTTGAACCAAACACGCGTTTCATCGACCAAGCTGATGCGAGCAATGGGGCATGCACAAGCCAAGGCCGCGGCTTGCACCAAGGCATCAAACTCTGGCTCAGGCAAGCTGTCCAGCACGGCCAAGCTGCGCAAGGCGCACAGTCTTTCTGATTCCAGATCGGGCACAGGTGCGGCCGGCATCAAAAACCCCCAAAGGCTGCATAGCACTTGTTTTCGACGGCATATTGTCGAGGCAGCGCTGGGCCTTGTATCCCCGTATTCGCCCCAGGATCAGCGCGAATCTGCCCACGCGCCGCCCGACGTTTGGTGGCTACCCCCCCAAAAAAACAGGGTGACTTTCGTCTAGGCCCAAAGGGCTGACGATCATCGGCTCGGGCGTGGCCATCCTCGCCGCGTCCGCCCAGCCTCAAAACAATCACAAACCCTCACCCATGACATTTGCTCCTGCCTTGAAGACTGGCGGCTTGATGACCGCCCTTTTGTCCGCTTTGCTGTCTGTCACTTCTGCGCAAGCGGACACGCCGGCCTTACCCGCAGCGCTGACGCCGCCCAGCGGGCAGCTTGCCTATTTGAAATTGCAGGCCGCGGGCGTGCAAATCTATGAATGCCAAGCGAGCAAGGAAGACAGCACACGCTACAGCTGGGTCTTTAAATCCCCGGAAGCGGAGTTGTTTGACGAAAGCGGCCGCAGCGTCGGCAAGCATTACGCAGGGCCGACCTGGGAGTCAGTCGATGGCAGCAAAGTTCTCGCCGAGGTCAAAGCCAAAGATGCGGGCCCGGAGGCAACGGCCATTCCCTGGTTGCTGCTGACGGCCAAGTCCAACAGCGGACAGGGGTTGTTCGCCCCTGCGCAAAGCATTCTTCGCATCCACACCCGAGGCGGCAAAGCGCCTACCGATGGATGCTCGGCCGCGCAAATGGGCCAAGTAGCGCGTGTTTTCTACCAGGCGGACTATCTGTTCAACACCAGCAAACGCTGATCGCCCGGGGCGCCGTGCTGGCTCACCGGCGCCCCAAGGTTTGCGGCGGGACGCCGATCAAGGCTTCAGCGGCAAATGCCCCAGCCCCAGGTTCATCGCGTTGAGCAGGTCCCCGTTGTCCTGGCTGAGCTCCCAGGCGAAGAGGCCGGCCAGGCCGTTTTTGCGCACATAGTCGCCCTTCAGGAGCACGGCGCGCGGATCGTCATAGCCCATCCACAACTTGTGCTGGGGATGGAACAGATTCCAGGCCTGGGTCTGGGCATCGAACACGGCTTTGTAACCGTTGATCCCCTGCCCCTTGGGCCCCAAGTAACGCCGCGCAATCTCGCGGTAGCCGGCCGAGCCATCGGCGCCGGGGTAGGCGCCGGTCTTGGCGGCGCCGCTTAGCGGTTTGTCCACGCCCATGAAACCACGCCCGTACATGGCCACACCGGCCACCATCTTGGCGCGCGGCACGCCCGCTTCATCGAGGTTTTTGACCGAGCGCTCGATGCTGTCATCGGCCTCGGGCGAGGAACTGCGCAAAGTGCTGTGGTTGCCCGCCACCGGGGACCAGCTGCCATAGAAGTCGTAGGTCATCATGAAGACCAGATCCAGGGCTTCGGCCGCGCGTTTGAAGTTGATGCGCTTGACCACGGCTTGCGTGGTGTTGACGGCGGTGGTCACCAGATAGGGCCGGCCGGTTTCGGCCGTGAGCTGGTCGAGCGCGCGGCGCAAGTCATGCATCAGGTCGGCATAGCCTTGACCATCGGCGGGGCTGCCCAGTTGCACGCCGTTAGAGGCACCGTTGTCGCCGGGGTGCTCCCAGTCGATGTCGATGCCGTCAAAGCTGGGGTGATCGCGCAAAAACTGCACGGCTGAAGCCGCAAACACGGCGCGCCGCGCTGGGTCGTTGGCCAGATGGAAGAAGCCGTCCGAGCCACCCCAGCCGCCCACCGAAGCCAGCACCTGCACATGCGGCTCGCGGGCTTTCAGGCGCCCAAAAGCGGCGTCAAAGCGCTTTTCCACGCCTGCGCTGGTGAGTTGGTAGTCCTGCTTGCCCTCGCATTTGGGCGCATCCTTGGGCAGCTGACCCGGGCCGCACAGACGCAAAAAGGCGTAAAGCACATGGGTCACGCTGCCGGGCTGCAGACGGTCCAGCATCGCCGTGCTTTCCCACATGGGCATATACACGCCCACCACCTTGGCGCTGCTGCGCTCAAAAGCCTGCGGCTTGGCGCTAAACAGCGCGGCCGACGCCTGCGGCGCAGCGGCCGGCTCGGCCGCTCGAACACCGGCATTGGCAAAAAGCCCCACGCAGAGGGCAAGAACAAGGGCTGAGGTCTTCAATCGGCAACTCCTGGGTGAAGGCGCAAGCCTATCACCGCGATCAATGCCAATCGAATACCAATCCTTAAGATTCGATGAAGAAGCGGGCGAAGCGCGCCCCCCCCCAGGCTCAAGGCGCCAGATCGACCCGGATCTGCAATTCGCGGCTGCGCTGCGTCTCGGCATCGCGGGTGCTGAGCACGCCGCGATCGCGGGCTTGCACGCTGCCACCGCTGCGCGCCACCGTCACCCAATCCCCGAGCGGCGCCGCCACCGTGCTGAGCACCGTGGTCTGAGCCGAGGCGGCTGGCGGGCCGACTGGGCGCGCCGTGGACAGATTGTTGCTTGGGGTCGGCGACTGCACCCGCACTTCCAACATCACCGGGGCTTGCCCGCCCGGCCATTGCGGCGTGACGTTGAAGCCCTGTGTCTGCTCCGTGAAGCCGCTGCGCGGCACGGCATAGACCTTGCCGGCGGGCGGGCCAGAGGGCGGCACGCCGGGCTGCGCGTCAACCTGAATGCCAAAGTCCACCCACTGCATGGGCACGTTCTCGGTGAACTGCACCGAAGCTGCATGGCCGTTCAAGACCAAGAGGCGCTGCACCTGCGAGCCCTGCTCATCGCGCCGCTGGGTGCTGAGGCTGGCGCCACCTTTTGGTGACACCGAACCGGAGGTGCCCACCACCACCGCCCCCTCACGCACACCGGCCACCACAGCGGCGCTGACGCTGCTGTCCACCCAGCGCAATTCGATCCAAAGGTTTTTGGCCGGCAGGCCGGTCGCCTTGTGGCCGCCGGCCTGCGCCCAGGCCAAGCTGCAAGCCAAGAGGCCCAGGCCGAAGACCCAAGCCCGGCGAGGCGCGAAGGAGCGTGAACTTGTTTGCCACATGGCGCGCAGCATACGCGCAGCCAGGCGCCTGCGTCAGCAGAAATCTGCCGCGCTCAGGGTCGGGCAGCCGCCACGCCCGCACGCCAGGGCCGCAAAGGCCACAACAGGTTCAAAGCCAAGCCACTGAGCACCAGGGCGGCGGCGATCAGCTTCCAAGCCGGCAAGCCCTCGCCCAAGACCAAGGCCGCGGTGCTCATGCCAAACACCGGCACCAGCAGGGCCATGGGCACCACGGTGGCGGGCGCATGGCGGGCCAAGAGCCAGCCCCATGCGCCATAACCGAACAAGGTATTGCCCAAGGATTGCCACAGCACGGCGGCCCAGGTGCCCAGATCGGCCCGCGCCAACCCAGCCTGCACGGCTTGCGGGCCTTCGACCACCAGCGACAAGAGCAGCAGCGGCGGCACCGCAAACACACTGGTCCAAACCATATAGGCCAGCATATTCACCCGCCCGGCTTGCTTGCCCACCAGATTGGCGCAGGCCCAGCTGAAGGCCGCCGCCAAAATCATCAACAGCCCCAGCGGCGTGGCGCTGCCATCGGTATGGCTGGCAATAAAGCCAATGCCCGAGGCCGCCAAGACCAGGGCCAGCCATTGATAGCCCTGCACCCGGTCTTTGTTGATGCGCATGGACAGCATCAGGGTGAAGAACACCTGGGTCTGAATCACCAAGGAAGCCAGGCCCGGCGAGATGGCCGCTTGCGGCCCGCGCATGGCCATGAACAAAAGCCCAAATTGGCCCACACCGATCAAGAGCCCATAGGCGGCCAAATTGCGCCAAGGCAGATCGGGTTTCTTCAGGAAAAAGATCGCCGGCAAGACCGCAAACGCGAAGCGCAGCGTTGCAAACAGCAGCGGCGGCAGCGCGTTCAAACCCAAGCGAATCACCACAAAGTTGCTGCCCCAGATGGCGACGACCGCCAGGGCCAGCAAGAAATGCTTGAAGGGGAGTCGAGCGCTGGTATGCATGGCGCGATTCTGCAGCCCGCGCCGGCCTGACGCCGAAAGTTTTGCCCCACGCCCGCGGGCCTTCATCACCGGCCAAGTTTGCGCCAGCGCAAACAGGCGCGGCAACCCAAGCCCTTGAGGGCACAAGCCACACAAAGTTTGAGGCAGGTCAGAGACGCCGCAAGCCTGCGCGCCTCCAATGGGTCTCACCCCGAGGGCTTGGCCCTCAGCACTTCAAGGAGAAAAAATGAAACTCTTGATGGATCTTTTCAGCAGCGATGTGGGTCTTTTCAGCGCCGCCACCATTGGCATCGTGCTGGGCATGGGCGCTTTTTATGTGCGCTACTTCATCGGCCATATGCATGCTGATGAAGCCCGTGCGGCGGCACAAAAGACCTGAGCCTGATGCCAGCGCCTTGCAGCGCGGGCACCCTCGGCATCAAGCCGCTGTATCAGGCTGATTTTTGGCCGCGCTGTTGACGGCCGGCCCACGCAGCCAAGCCCAGCGCGCCCAAGGTGAGCGCCAACGCTGCCGGCTCAGGCACGGTCGCGGCAGGCTCCAAGCGGGCCGTGATTTGGCCGGTGCTCAGATCGCCGGGGATGTCAAAGTTATAGCTGTAGGCCAGATTGGGGCCCAAGCCATCCACGCCCAGGGCTTGCGCCCAGTTGGGGCCTCCTGGCTGGAACGTGGTCTGCAGTGTCAGGGACTGGAAGCCCTGCGCATCGATGCTGGCCGAGAACTTCTTGAGTTCCGCCAGACCGTAGTGGAAGGTCTCGGTGTCACCGTCAAAAACGAACTTCAAGGTGAAGTCAAAGCTGGCCAGATCGCTCAGCGCGAGGTTGCCAAAATAATTGCCCGAGACCGTGGTGAAGCTGCCCGTGCCCGACGCTTGCGCCCCATGGGCCCAGCTGCCCGGCAGGCCTTGGCCGTTGTAGCTCAGGCTGACCGGCGAGGCTTGGGCCGACAGCAGGGTCAGGGCAGCGGCTGCGCCCACCCAAGTCTTTTTGGAAATATTCTGGAAAAGGCTCTTGATGGCCATGGCAAATCGCTCCCGTATGGATGGATGGCTTGTGCTTGGTGTTCGCGCCGTCCGCTGGCTTGCTGTAAGCCAGACACGCTGGGTCTGCGCGCGAAGGCCTTGAATTCTGCCCAGCCCGACCCCGCTCATCGCCCCCTCAGTTGAGGTGATTTGTTCGCGATTCGCACAACTACCGCTGTGCTGGGCTTGGCCCGCAGGCTGCCCCGGGGCCCAAGCCCTCAGCGGTTCAGCAAGCGCCGCCGCAGTTGCGGTTCCAGCCAGGGCATGGCCTGCAAAAACGCCAGGCTGATGCTGAGGTTGAACAGCAGATGCGCGCAGGCCACGGCCAAACCCGGGTCTGCGGCAATGGACACCATGGCCTGGGAGAACTGCGGCAGGAAGGGGAAGTACAGCGCCGCGCCGATGGCATTGAACAAGACATTGGCCAGCGCGGTGGCGCGGGCCACCGCATTCATGCCGAGGCTGGCGATATAGGCGGTGGAGGTTGAGCCCACATTGGCCCCCACCACGATGGGGATGGCGGCCTCAGCCGGCAACACCCCTTGCTGGGCCAACAAAATGGCCACGCCGCTGGTGACGCTGCTGGATTGAACCAGGGCCGTGAACAACAGGCCCGTGAGCACGCCCAGCCAAGGTGCTTGCGCCAGGCTCAGCCACTCCAAGAACAAGGGCTGCTGCTGCAAGGGCTTGAGTTGTTCGGAGATCAGGTCCAAGGCAAAGAAGATCAGCCCAAAATAGAACACCGATTTGCCCAGCAGCTTGGCCCTTTGTGGCAGCGCCGAACACAAAGCGCCCAGCACCATGAAAAGCGGCCCAATGGCGGTGAGCTTGAAGGACACCAGCCAGGCCGTGGCCGTGGTGCCGACGTTGGAGCCCAGCAAGACACCCAGGCTGGCCCGAAACGAAATGGCCGAAGCATCCACCAAGGCCGCGGTCAGCGCCGTGGTGGCGCTGCTGGATTGCACCAAGGCGGTGGCCAGCGCACCAATGGCAAAGCCCTTCCAGCGGTTCTCTGTGACCCGGGCCAACCACAGTCGCAGGGACTCGCCGCCCACCATCTGCAACTCGCGGCTGAAACCTTGCAAACCGTAGATGAACAACACAATCGCGGCCAGGACCGCAAGCAAAGCATGAAACTGACTCATCAACGGCTCCGTCCCGGCCTCAAATGGACTGCAGATGGGCCAAAGGCGTCAAGGCGCCCGCCTTGACCTCGCCCAATGAAAAGCTGGTATGCACATCTTTGACGTTAGGTAAATGCAGCAAAACGTCGATGGTGAAGCGGCTGAAGGCATCCAAATCGGTGGCCAAGACCTGCAGCTCAAAGGTGCCGGCGCCGGAGATGTAGTGACAGCTGATGACCTCGGGCAAGGCCCGGATGGCGTCTTCCAGCGGCTTGGTGGAGGCGCCGTTGTTGCGGTCGGCATCTACCCGCACAAAAGCCAGCACGCCCAGGCCGACCTTGCGGCGGTCGATCTCGGCGCGGTAGCCGGTGATGAAACCCTGCTCTTCCAGCCAGCGCACCCGCCGCCAGGTGGGCGCGGTGGACAAGCCGATGCGGGCCGACAACTCGGCATTCGACAGCCGCGCATCACGCTGCAGCTCGCCGAGGATGGCGATGTGATAGCGATCCAGCCCCAAGCCAGAGCTGGCACTGAGCTCGACATCCTCCACCTCGGGCGCGTTCACGTCGACCGATGGGCTTTTGCTGGCATTGGCGGGCTTGGCCATGAAATCTCTCCTGCTTTCGGCGAAGCAATGATTGCAGATGCAAATCGCATCGCATTTTCATCATTTCGGAAACATTATTGCTTGCCGCATGCAAAAACAACAGCAAAGAGAAAGCACATGCGGGCGGGCTTTGCCTACACTCCCATGCCCGGTAATACTGCCGATATTGACGGAGGCGGCGCCGCCACAAGCAGCGAACAGCCCACCCGAAGCCCCCAAGAGACAAAAGAGCGACACCACCATGAATGCACCTTTGCCCGAACACATCCTGCGCGCGCTAGAAACCGTGACGCTGGACGACAAATACGCGCTGGACAGCGGCCGCGCGTTCATGAGCGGGGTGCAGGCCCTGGTGCGACTGCCCATGTTGCAACGCAAACGCGACGCCATGGCCGGGCTCAATACCGCGGGCTTTGTCTCCGGCTACCGCGGCTCGCCGCTGGGCGGCTATGACCAAGCGCTGCAAGCCGCCAAAAAACATCTGGCCAAGCAAAACATCGTCTTCCAGCCGGGCGTCAACGAGGAACTGGGCGCCACCGCCGTCTGGGGCACGCAACAGCTGGCCCTGTTCCCGGAGAAGGCCAAGGTCGACGGCGTGTTCGGCATCTGGTACGGCAAGGGCCCGGGTGTGGACCGCAGCATTGACGTGTTCAAGCACGCCAATATGGCCGGTACCTCCAAGCACGGCGGCGTGATCGCGGTGGCGGGGGATGACCATATTGCCAAGAGCTCCACCGCCGCCCACCAGAGCGACCACGTCTTCAAAGCGGCGGGCTTCCCGGTGTTCTTCCCCAGCAGCGTGCAAGACATCTTGGACATGGGCTTGCATGCCTTTGCCATGAGCCGCTTCTCGGGCCTGTGGTCGGGCATGAAGACGATTCAGGAAATCGTCGAGTCCTCGGCCTCGGTCAGCGTGGACCCGGACCGGGTCAAGATCATCCTGCCGGAAGACTTCCCCATGCCGGCCGGCGGCCTGCACATCCGCTGGCCCGATCCACCGCTGGATCAAGAAGCCCGCATGATGGACCACAAGTGGTACGCCGCCCTGGCCTATGTGCGCGCCAACAAGCTGAACTACAACGTCATCGCCACCGACAAAGACCGCTTCGGTCTGATCGCCTCGGGCAAGGCCTACAACGACACCCGCCAAGCCCTGCACGACTTGGGCTTGGACGATGACACCTGCCGCCGCCTCGGCATCCGCCTGCACAAGGTCAATGTGGTGTGGCCGCTGGAAGCCACCATCACCCGCGACTTTGCAGACGGTCTGCAAGAGATTCTGGTGGTGGAAGAAAAGCGCCAGGTCATCGAGTACCAAATCAAAGAGCAGCTCTACAACTGGCGCCCCGATGTGCGCCCCCATGTGCTGGGCAAGTTTGACGACGACGCCGAAAGCGGCGCGCTGGGCGGCGAATGGGGCATGGCCAACCCGAGCAAGAACTGGCTGCTGCGCCCCCAAGCCGACCTGACGCCGGCCATCATCGCCCGCGCCATTGCCAAGCGTTTGAAGAAGCTGGGCGTGGACGCCGATGTGGCCGCCCGTCTGGACGCCCGTGTGGCCATCATCGACGCCAAGGAAGCCTCGCTCAAGAACGAAGAAAAAACCGCCGGCGGCGCCGACCGCACGCCCTGGTTCTGCAGCGGCTGCCCGCACAACACCTCCACCCGCGTGCCGGAAGGCTCGCGCGCCGTGGGTGGCATCGGCTGCCACTACATGGTCACCTGGATGCCCGGCCGCAACACCGCCACCTTCACGCAAATGGGCGGCGAGGGCGTGCCTTGGGTGGGTCAGGCCGCCTTCACCGATGAGAAGCACATCTTCTCCAATCTGGGCGACGGCACTTACTTCCACAGTGGCATCTTGGCGATTCGCCAGAGCATCGCCGCCGGCGTCAACATCACCTACAAAATCCTCTACAACGACGCCGTTGCCATGACCGGCGGCCAGCAAGTGGGCGAGCGCGCGGAAGGCCACACGGTCTTGCAGATCATGCAAAGCGTGTCCTCCGAGGGCGTGGCCAAGCTGGTCATCGTCACCGACGAGCCGTCCAAGTACGAGGGCGTGACCCTGCTGCCAGGCGTGACCGTGCATCACCGCGATGAGCTCGACGCCATCCAGCGCGAGTTCCGCGAAATCCCCGGCACCACCGCCATCATTTACGACCAGACCTGCGCGACCGAAAAGCGCCGCCGTCGCAAGCGCGGCAAGCTGGTGGACCCGGCCAAGCGTGTGGTCATCAACGAACTGGTGTGTGAGGGCTGCGGTGACTGCTCGATCCAGTCCAACTGCTTGTCCATCGAGCCGCTGGAGACCCCTTTTGGCCGCAAGCGCCAGATCAACCAGAACACTTGCAACAAGGACTATTCCTGCGTCAAGGGTTTCTGCCCCAGCTTCGTCACCGTGGAAGGCGGCGAGCTGAAGAAGCCTAAGAAAGACAAGCGCGTCAGCCCCTTTGATGCCTCGCTGGGCGCACTGCCGCAACCGCTGATCCCCAACCCCGAGAAAGCCTGGGGCATTGTGGTGGGCGGCGTCGGCGGCACCGGCGTCATCACCATCGGCCAATTGCTGGGGATGGCCGCTCACCTGGAAGGCAAGGGCGTGATCACCCAAGACGCCGCAGGCTTGGCGCAAAAGGGCGGCAGCACCTGGAGCCACATCCAAATCGCCAACAGCGAAGACGCCATCCACTGCACCAAGGTCGGCACCGCCGAGGCGGACTTGGTGATCGCCTGCGACTCCATCGTGGCCGCCAACAAGACCACGCTGGCGGTGATGCGCGAGGGCCGCACCTATGTCGCCTTGAACACCCATGGCTCGCCAACCGCCTCCTTGGTGAACGACGCCAACTGGAGCTTCCCAGGCGCGGCCTGTGAAAGCGCCGTGGCCGCTGCCGTCGGCAAGGCCGGCGTGGGCATGTTTGACGCCGAGGAAGTGGCCGTCAAATTGGTGGGCGACTCGCTCTACACCAACCCCTTGATGCTGGGCTACGCCTGGCAGCAAGGCCGCGTGCCGCTGAGCTATGCCGCCTTGATGCGCGCCATCGAGCTGAACAATGTGCAGGTCGAAAACAACAAGATCGCCTTCGAATGGGGCCGTCGCTGCGCACATAACCTGGCGGCTGTGCAGGCCTTGTTTGCGGCCACTCAGGTGATCCAGATCGTCAAGCGCGAAAGCCTGGACGAAATCGTGGCCAAGCGCATGGACTTCCTTGTGGACTACCAAGACAGCGCCTACGCCGAGACCTACAAGGCCTTTGTCGAGAAGGTGCGCGCGGCTGAAAGCCCCTTGGGCAGCAGCAAGCTGAGCGAGGCGGTGGCCCGCTATCTGTTCAAGCTGATGGCCTACAAAGACGAGTACGAAGTCGCCCGCCTGCACACCGACCAAAAATTCTTAGACAAGGTGGCCGCTCAGTTCGATGGCGACTACAAGCTGGTGCACCACCTGGCCCCGCCGCTGCTGGCCAAGAAGAACGCCAAGGGCGAACTGGTCAAGCAGCAAATGGGCGCCTGGATTCGCCCGGCCTTCCGTCTGCTGGCCGGCTTGAAAGGCCTGCGCGGCGGCGCCTTCGACATCTTCGGCCACACCGCCGAGCGCAAGATGGAGCGCGCCCTGATTCAAGACTACCGCGCCAGCATCGACGCCCTCCTGGCCAAGGGCTTGACGTCCGAGCGCCTGAGCCTGGCCCTTGACATTGCCCGCATCCCCGAAGAGATTCGCGGTTATGGCCACGTCAAGGAGCGCCATGTGCACGCCGCCCGCGCCAAGTGGGACGGCCTGATGGCGCAGTGGAAGGCCCTGGCCTGAGGCGCCTCGCCCCCATCAAAAAAGCCCGCAGCGCGCAAGCCCTGCGGGCTTTTCATTTCTTCAGCGCGCGAACTTCCTGGCCCCTGCCACGCACAGAATCACCGCCAGGGTCACGCCCAGCATGCCCGGGCTGACCTGCTCCTGCAGCAAACCCGCCGCCAAGGCCAAGCCGAAGAAAGGCTGCAAAAGCTGCAACTGGCCCACCGCCGCAATGCCGCCCTGGGCCAGGCCGCGGTACCAAAAGACAAAGCCAATCAGCATGCTGAACACCGACACATAGGCCAAGCTGAACCAAGCCGGAGCGGAGATGCCTCGAAAGTGCGCAGGCGCCATCCACCATGCCAACAAGGCCATGAAGGGCCAGGCCAAGAGCAAGGCCCAGCTGATCACCTGCCAGCCGCCCAAGCTGCGCGACAGCTTGGCGCCTTCCGCATAGCCCAGGCCGCACACCAAGATCGCCAGCAGCATCAAGAGGTCCCCACGGGAGGCCGTCCCGGCGCCTTGGGTCAAAGCAAAGCCCACCACCAGGCCACTGCCCAAGACCGAGAACAGCCAAAACACCGGGCGCGGCCGCTCGCCACCGCGCAGCACCGCAAAGGCCGCCGTGGCCAGCGGCAGCAAACCCAGGAAGACGATGGAATGCGCCGAGCTCACTGACTGCAGCGCCAGCGCCGTCAACACCGGAAAGCCCAAGACCACACCCAAGGCCACCAGGGCCAGCGAGCCCAGTTGCTGGCGCGAAGGCCGTGGCGCCTTGAAGGCCAGCAACAGGCACAGGGCCAGCAGGGCCGCAATGCTGGCGCGCGCCGCCGTCAAGAAGAAGGGCGTGAAGGCCTGCACCGCCACCCGCGTGGCCGGCAAAGAGGCGCTGAAGATCAGCACGCCCAAAAACCCGTTTAGCCAGGCCTGCAACCCGCCCGCCGGATGCAGACCCGGTTCGGTCGAGGCTTGTGTTCTTTGTTGTTGCTGCATCTTGCACTCCCGCTTGGACTCAGGCTTGCCCTCGGGCTTGAGGGATTGCTTGTTCTCCATGCTAGGCGCGATACTCATGACACTCAAAAAATTGTCATGGATACATTGACGATGGTGCAAGCCCGCTACAAACAAGTGGTGGACCGGCTCGCGGCCGAGATCCGCGCCGGCCGCCTCAAGCCGGGCACACGCTTGCCCACCCACCGCGAACTGGCTCGCCAAGAGGGCATGGCCCTGGTCACCGCAAGCCGTGTGTACACAGAGTTAGAGGCCATGGGCTTGGTCAGCGGTGAAACCGGGCGAGGTACTTATGTGCGGGAGGCCTTGCTGCCCAAAGGCCTGGGCATTGACCAACAAGCCGCCCCTGACGATGTGCTGGACCTGAACTTCAACTACCCCGCCATGCCCGGCCAGACGGAGCTGCTGCGCACCGCCCTGCGCCAATTGGCCAGCGCAGGGCATTTGGAGGCGCTGCTGCGCTACTCGCCGCATGGTGGCCGGGCGCATGAGCGCGCAGCGGTGGCTCAACACCTGACAGAACACCGAGGCCTGCCGGTGCAGGCCTCGCAGCTGGCCCTGGTCAACGGCGCCCAACACGGCTTGGCCTGCACGGTGATGGCCCTGCTGCAAGCCGGCGATGTGGTGGCCATCGACGCGCAAAGCTACCCCGGCTTCAAGCTCTTGGCCGAGACCCAGGGCTTGGAATTGCTGCCGGTGCCCGCCGCCGGCCAAGGCCCTGACCCGGAGGCCTTGGACCGCTTGTGCCGACGCCGCCGGGTGCGCGCGCTCTACACCATGCCGACCTTGCACAACCCGATGGGCTGGGTCACACCCTTGGCGCAAAGACGCGCCCTGGTGGATGTGGCGCGGCGCCACGGTCTGTGGCTCATTGAAGACGCCGCCTATGCTTTTCTGGCCGACAAAGCCCCGCCGCCTTTGGCCAAGCTCGCCCCGGAACTGACGGTGTATGTCAGCGGATTGTCAAAGAACGTGGCAGCCGGCTTGAGAGTGGGCTTTGTGGTGGCGCCACCGCAAGCGTTGAGCCAGATTGAGCGGGCCATTCGCGCCACCACCTGGAATGCCCCAGGCTTGATGACGGCGATTGCCTGCGGCTGGCTGGAGGACGGCAGCGCCGCTGCGCTGGAAGCACAAAAACGCGTCGATGCCCGCCAAAGGCAGGCCCTGCTGAGCCGAGTCTTGGCGGGTCAGGCCTGCATCCGTCACCCCGCCTCCTATTTCGCCTGGTTGCCCTTGCAGGAAGAACAGCGTGCCGACCGCGTGGCCATGACGCTTTTGTCCCAAGGCATCTCGGTCTCCACGGCCCAACCTTTCTCCACCGGGCCCGCGCCGCAGGCGCTGCGATTGGCGCTGGGCTCGGTGCCGCTGGACACGCTGAAAGAGGCTTTGCAGCGCGTCATGCAAGCGATTCAGGGCCATGCCTTTCAAGCTATGAAATACTGAGCTCAAGCTCAATCCTGGACCCCCATGCAAGTGCCCCCTTCCGCCGCGCAGCCCCGCACCGAGCAGCCGCTGCCCACGCTGCGCCAGCGTTTGTCGATTCAGATCCTGGGCCTGCTGTTTGTGGCGGTGGCAGCATTCGGTTTGCTGTTCTATTTTTTGCAGGCCCGGCCGCTGCTGATTCAACTGGCGGCTGCCGATGCCGGCCGCGCCTCCAGCCAGGTTGAAGCGCATATCAACGAGGCCACACAAAGCCTGAACAAATTGGCCGCGATTGCGGCAGGCTGGGGGCGCAGCGGCTTGCTCAATCTCGATCAGCCGCAGGCCTTCAACCAAATCTTGAAGGAGCTGCTGCTGCAGCACCCGCTGGTCGACACGGTTCACTTGGCCAATCTTGATGGCCGGGAGCTGAGCCTGCACCAGCTCGAGGGGCAGCGAGGCTGGGTCAACCACATCGTCGGTCCCGCGCCAGGTCATGCGCAAGTGGGGTTGAAGCATGACTTGGAACTCAAGCACACCGAACAAGGCAAGCCGCCTCAGCCCTATGACCCCAAGGATCAAGCGTGGTTCAAAGCCGCACAGGCTGCGAAGGCCGAACACGAGCTGGTCTGGACCGAACCCTATCTGAGCGCGATCAACGGCGAAACCGTGGTCTCCGCCGCGCTGCGCTGGCGCGACCCTCAGGGTCAGGTCTTGATCTTGGCCTTTGATCTCTCCTTGCAAGACTTCTCCAACTTCACCAACACACTCAGCATCGGTGAATCGGGCCGCGCCGCTGTGGTGTTGAGCGACGGCCGCCTGATCGGCGTGCCCAAGCACCCCAGCATGGACAGCATGGCGGCCGTGCAAAGCATGGTGCTCAGCCCGATTGAGAAAACGCCTTTCCATGTGCTGCGCGCGGCTTACGCCAGCTGGCAGCAAGGGGGGCAACGCGACATCGATTTGCAACGTCTGACCGTGGTCGAGGAGCAGGGCGCCGCTTGGTTTGCGCGCGTGCAGCGGCCTAAGAAAACCGGGATGCTGGACTATCTGGTCTTGACCGTGGTTCCCGAGTCCGACTTTGTGCGCATTGGCGCCGACTTCATCGCCCAAGCCTTGTTGATGTTGGCGGCACTCAGCGCGGTGGGCTACTTGATGGCACGTCGTGTGGCCCAAAGACTCGGCCGATCGATGGCCGACTTGGCCGAAGAGTCACAGCGCATCGGCCGCATGGACCTGCAAGAGCCGGTGCGCATCGACGCGCGTGTTGCCGAGCTGCAAAGCCTGGTTGATGCGCAAGAAACCATGCGCCAGCGCTTGCTGCAAGCCACCACCGCCCTGGCCGAGGCGAACCAGTCATTGGAGGCCAAGGTCGCGCAACGCACGGCCCAGCTCGCGGCCAATGAAGCACGCCTGCTGGCCATTTTGCAAGACAGCCCCATCGGCGTTGGCATCATGGGCAAAGGCGGTGAGGTGCATTTTTGCAATCGGCAGTTGGCGCGGCTCTTGGGTCTGAGCGAGAGCCAAGTTCGGCAGCGCAATTTCGCCGAATTCTGGTGCGAACCCGGTGCACGCGATGAGTTCTTGCAGACCTTGAGCCGGGGCCAAGACGTGCTGGACCAAGAGGTGCAATTCCAAAGCCCCGAAGGCCGCTCCTTCTGGGTTTTGCTGAACTCGCTCAATTTGGACTACCAAGGCCAGCCCTGCCACATCTCCTGGTTCTATGACAGCACCGAGCGCCACGCCGCCATGCAGGCGCTGCAGCAGGCGCATGAGTTGGCGGAGGAGGCCGCCAAGATGAAGGCGGACTTCCTGGCCAATATGAGCCACGAAATCCGCACTCCGATGAACGCCATCATCGGCATGGCGCATCTGGTGATGAAGACCGGCCTGAACCCACGCCAGCAGGACTATGTCAGCAAGATTCAGCAAGCCGGTCGGCATCTGCTGGGCATCATCAATGACATCTTGGACTTCTCCAAAATCGAAGCCGGCAAGCTGAGCCTGGAGGAGCTGGACTTTGAGTTGGAAAAGGTCCTCGACAACCTGTGCAATTTGGTCGGCGACAAAGCCTCTAGCAAGGGCTTGGAACTGCTCTTCGAGGTGGCCAAAGAAGTGCCGCCGATGCTGCGGGGCGACCCTTTGCGCTTGGGTCAAGTCTTGGTCAATCTGGTCAACAACGCCATCAAGTTCACCGAGACAGGCGAGGTGCGCGTCATCGTGCGCCTGGACGAAGACCTTGGCGAGCGCTTGCGCTTGCACATCAGCGTGCAAGACAGCGGCATTGGCTTGAGCCCAGCCCAGCAGGCCCAGCTCTTCCAAGCCTTCCAGCAGGCCGACAGCTCCACCACCCGCAAGTACGGCGGCACCGGCCTGGGCTTGGCCATCTGCAAGCAGCTCGCCGAGCTGATGGGCGGGCAGATCGGCGTGCACAGCGAACTCGGCCAGGGCAGCTGTTTCTGGTTCACGGCCAAATTCAAAAAGAGCAAGGCCGAAGCGCCCAGCTACACCCCGCAACCGGACTTGCGCGATCGCCGCGTGCTGGTGGTGGACGACAACGCCCATGCGCGCGGCGTGCTGCATGAGTTGCTGGAGTCCATGACTTTCCGCGTGTCTCAGGCCGCCAGCGGCCCCGAGGCCCTGGAAGAAATTGCCCAGGCGAAGCAAGCGGGCGATCGCTTTGAGCTGGTCTTGCTGGACTGGCAGATGCCCGGCATGGACGGCATTGAAACCGCCCGCCGCATCCTGGCCGAGCCCTCACCCAACCCGCCACGACTGGCCATGGTGACCGCGTATGGGCGCGAAGACGTGATTGCCCAAGCTCGCGAGAACGGTATCGAAGACGTGCTGATCAAGCCGGTGACGGCCTCGCTCTTGTTCGACACGGCCATCCGTCTGCTCAGTGACAAGGCCGCGCCGCAGCGGCCCAGTGAGCCCATCAGCCCCAGCCTGATGGAACAGCTCAGCAGCAGGCGCGGAGCTCGCATCCTGGTGGTGGAAGACAATGAGCTGAACCAGCAGGTCATCGTCGACTTGCTCCAAGACGCAGGTTTTGTGGTCGAGGTGGCCGAGCATGGCGCGGCCGCACTGGCCTTGCTGGACCAGCAGCCCCCCTATGCCCTGGTGCTGATGGACATGCAGATGCCCGTCATGGACGGCCTGACGGCCACGCGCTTGCTGCGGCAGCGCCCCGGGCTGGCCGAACTACCGGTGCTGGCCATGACGGCCAATGCCATGGCGGCAGACCGGGAGCGCTGCTTGCAAGCAGGCATGAACGATCATCTGAGCAAGCCTATCGAGCCCGACGCCTTGTGGGCGGCTTTGCTGCAGTGGCTTCCCCAAACCCAGCCGGCAGCTGAGCGCCAGCCCAGCGCGGAGTCCGCCACGGGGCAGGAACTGGCGCTGCCCAGCATTGAAGGCCTGGACATGCAGGCTGGCCTGCGCCGTGTGCTGAACAAACCCGAGCGCTACCTGGCCGGCTTGCGGCGCTACCTGGACAGCCAAAGCACGGCAGCGGCGCAAATTCGTGCGGCCATGGTCGAAGGCGAGGCGGCAACAGCCCAGCGCCTCGCGCATACCAGCAAAGGTCTGGCCGGGCAGATCGGTGCCGAGGCCCTGCAGGCCAAAGCAGCGGCCCTGGAGCTGGCTTTGGCGCAGACCCTCACTGAGCCCAGGGCCAATGCCGCCGCCTCCAGTGACTGGCAGGCTGCACTGACCGAGTTCGAAGCCGACCTGACCGCCCTGCTAGGCGCCTTGCGCCAGGGCCTGCCTCCGGAACCGCAGCCGCCCCAGGTCGACCGGGCCAGCGCAGGCTTGAACGAAGACCTGCAGGCACAAGCCTTGGCCATGCTGCCCGCTTTGCAGCAGCTCGCACGCCTGTTGGCGGAAGACGACGCCGAGGCGGCAGAGCACTTTGCCAAGCACCAACACGCCCTGCAAAACACCTTGGGTGCGGGCCTGTCCGAACTGGAATCGGCCATCAAGCGCTATGACTTCGAAGCCGCCTTGACGCGGCTTCACGCACTCGCCGCACAAAGCGGTCTGGCCCTGGATTGATGAGATGGATGACGCCATGCAAGACTTGCAAACCGACAACAAAGCCACCGTCTTGGTGGTGGACGACACCCCGGACAACCTCAGCCTGATGAGCGATCTGCTGAAGGACTTGTACCGGGTCAAGGTCGCCAACAACGGTGAAAAAGCCTTGAAGATCGCCGCCAGCGCCAGCCCACCGGACCTGATCTTGCTGGACATCATGATGCCGGGCCTGGACGGTTACGCGGTCTGCAGCCAACTGAAGTCGCAGGCATCGACGCGTGAGATCCCGGTGATTTTCTTGACCGCCAAAAGCGAGGTCGAGGACGAGAAGCGCGGCCTGGATCTGGGTGCCGTGGACTACATCACCAAGCCCATCAGCCCGGCGATTGTGTTGGCGCGTGTGAAGACACATCTGAGCTTGAAGGCCAGCGCCGATTTTCTGCGCGACAAAAACGCCTATCTCGAGAGTGAGGTGCAAAGACGCACCCGCGAGGTGGCGGCGATTCAAGACGTCACCATCATGGCCATGGCTTCGCTGGCCGAAACCCGCGACAACGAGACCGGCAACCACATCCGCCGCACGCAGCACTACATCCTGGCGCTGGCCCAGCATTTGCAAAAGGACTCCCCCTATGCAGCGGAGCTCGATGCACATACGGTTGAGATGCTGTTCAAGTCCGCGCCGCTGCACGATATCGGCAAGGTCGGCATCCCAGACCGCATCTTGCTGAAGCCGGGTCGCTATGAAGCGCATGAGTTCGAGATCATGAAGGCCCACCCCAAACTCGGTCGCGACGCCATCATCCGCGCAGAACAAGAGTTAGGCATGAAAGTGCCTTTTTTGGCGCACGCCAAAGATATTGCTTACAGCCACCAGGAGAAATGGGATGGCAGCGGCTACCCCGAGGGCTTGAGCGGCACGGCCATCCCGCTGTCGGCGCGGCTGATGGCGCTGGCCGACGTCTATGACGCACTGATCAGCCGCCGGGTCTACAAGGCCGCCATGTCGCACGATCAAGCGGTGGCCATCATCCGCGACGGGCGCGGCAGCCATTTCGACCCCGTCTTGGTCGACGCCTTCCTGGCCCTAGAAACTCAGTTCATGGAGATCGCGGCACGCTTTCAAGACAGCGATGAAGACCTGGCCGAAAAGGCGCGCCAGATCGACATAGCCCAGGGTGCCCCCAGCGCTTAGGCCCGGCGATTTGCTGCTGCGCATGGCTTTTGTCGCCACGGCGCGGGCCTGCTAGGCTGCAGGCCGACGCGCCGCCCCCTTCCGCCCTTTCCGCCCTTTTGTTATGGCTTGATCCTCGATGATGCAACACACCCCCACCCAACTCGGCCTGGCCTTGCTGCTCGGCGCCTGCAGTCTGCTGGCGCAAGCCCATGCTCTCAAGCCCGTCACCTCGGTCGAAGGCATCACCGAGTACCGCTTGCCCAATGGCCTGCAAGTGCTGTTGGCGCCCGATGCGGCCAAGCCCAGCATCACGGTCAACGTCACCTACCGCGTCGGCTCCAAGCATGAGAACTATGGGGAAACCGGCATGGCCCACCTGCTGGAACACCTGATCTTCAAGGGCAGCCCCAAAACCCCCGACCCCTGGGCCGAGTTTTCGCGCCGCGGTCTGCAGGCCAATGGCTCCACCTGGTTTGATCGCACCAACTACTACGCGGCCTTTGCCGCCAATGAAGACAATTTGAAGTGGTATTTGCAATGGCAGGCCGATGCCATGGTCAACAGCTTCATTGCCCGCCGCCACCTCGACACCGAGATGACCGTGGTGCGCAATGAAATGGAGATGGGCGAGAACAACGCCGAGGGCGTGACCACCCAGCGCATCCTGGCCGCCATGTACCAGTGGCACAACTACGGCAAGGACACGATTGGCGCGCGCAGCGATGTGGAGAACGTCGACATCCGGCGCCTGCAAGCGTTTTATCGCAGCTACTACCAGCCCGATAACGCCACGCTGACGGTGAGCGGCAAGTTCAAGCCCGACCAGGTTTTGGACTGGGTAGAGCAGTCCTTTGGCAAGCTGCCCAAGTCGAAGAAGAAGCCGGCGCCGCTCTACACCGTGGACCCGGTGCAAGACGGCGAGCGCATGCTGACGGTGAGGCGCGTGGGCGGCAACCCGCTGTCCATTGCGGCCTACCATGTGCCGCCCGGCGCTCACCCCGATTACGCCGCCGTCGAGTTGCTCAACCTGATCCTCGCCGAAGCGCCCAGCGGGCGGCTGCACAAGCGCTTGGTCGAAGAAACCAAGCTGGCCTCGGCGGTGCGCAATTTTGGGCTGGCCCTGGCCGAGCCCGGCTTCAGCATGCTGATTGCCGAGAGCGCCCCGGGCAGCTCGCAAGAAGCGCTCAATCGCGAATTGGTGGCCGTGACCGAGGACTTTGCCCAAAAGCCCGTCACCGAACAGGAGTTGAGCCGCGCCAAAACCCGCTGGCTGAACCGCTGGGAGCGCAGCTTCAGCAGCCCGGAAGAAGTGGGCGTGACCCTGTCCGAAACGATTGCGCAAGGCGATTGGCGCTTGTTCTTCCTGCTGCGCGATCGCATCAAAGCCCTCACGCTGGCCGATGTGCAGCGAGTAGCGGCTGAGCGCTTCCTGCCGGCCAACCGCACCCAGGCGCAGTACATCCCGACCGAGAAGCCGCAGCGCGCGCCTGCCCCGGCCCTGGTGAATGTGGCCGAGCAAATGCAAAGCTTCAAACCGCAGCCTGCCGCCGCCGCGGTGCCCGCGTTTGACGCCTCGCCCGCCGCCATCGACGCGCAAACCCGCCGCAGCCGCCTGCCCAATGGGCTGGGCTTGAGCCTTTTGCCCAAGCCCAGCCGGGGTCAGGCGGTGCAAGGCGTCCTCAGCCTGAACTTGGGCGATGCGCAAAGCCTGTTCGGCCAACCAAGCGTGGCGCAAATGACCGCCGCCCTGCTCAACAAGGGCACGCAGTCCCTGGACCGCGAACAACTGCGCGATGCGCTGGACGCGGCCAAGGTCGAGCTCAACATCAGCAGCACGGACAGCGGCGACCGCGTGGTGCTGACCTGGAGCAGCAAGCGTGAACACGCCGTCCAGGCCCTGCGTTTGATCAGCCAAATGCTGCGTCAACCACGCCTGGATGCAGCGGCCCTGGAAGAGGTGCGCAGCCAGGCCCTGGGCGCGGTGCAAGCGCAGCGCGACGACCCCGAGGGCGTGGCCGGCAAGACGCTGGCGGCGGCGCTGGACCTGTACCCGGTAGGTGACGCCCGCCATGCCCGCAGCTTTGAGGAAGAAAGCCAAGACCACCGGGCGGTGACCTTGGCCCAAGTGCGGGCCTTCCACCAAGCCCTGTACGGCGGCCAACAGGCGCAGCTGAGCATGGTCGGTGACTTTGACGCGGCGGCGCTTGAAAGCGCAGCTCAAGAGCTGCTGGGCGATTGGGTGGCGCCCACCGCGCCGCAGCGCCTCGCCCGCCAGGCCTCCACAGCGCCTGGCCGAATGCAACAGCTCAACACGCCGGACAAGCAAAACGCCATGATGCTGGGCACGCTGCACTTGCCCCTGAATGAGGCCCACCCCGACCGCGCCGCCCTGGCCATGGCCAGCTATTTGCTGGGTGGCTCTAGCAGCTCGCGTCTGTGGCTGCGCATCCGTGAAAAGGAAGGCCTGTCTTA
Source organism: uncultured Burkholderiales bacterium (assembly GCA_945952065.1). Taxonomy (GTDB): domain Bacteria; phylum Pseudomonadota; class Gammaproteobacteria; order Burkholderiales; family Burkholderiaceae_C; genus Paucibacter_A. The sequence continues at coordinate 114,981 of CAMFGY010000004.1, forward strand.
CGGCGTCGGCGCGGGCATCCGCTTTGGGGACCGGGATGCGGTCTCGCCGCTGTGGGTCTATGCCATTTTTGCGCCACAGAATCGAGCCAAAGTGGAAAGCGCTTTGCGCGAGGAATGGGCGCGCGCCCTGAAAGACGGCTTCAGCGCCCGAGAGTTGACCGAGGCCAAGCAAGCCCTTCTGAATGACCGCCGCCTGGGCCGCGCCCAAGACGAAGCCCTCAGCGCCATGCTCGCCAAACAGGCCGAGCTGGGCCAGAGCATGGCCCATGAACAAGGCCTGGACCTGGCGTTCACCCGGCTCAGTCTGGATGAGGTCAACACCGCTTTGCGCAAGTACTGCCGGCTGCAAGACTTCCAACTCGTTTTTGCCGGGGACTTCAAGTAGAGCAGCGCCATCCCTAATCTCAGGGGCCCGGTCGATGATTTGCGCCCGCAGCCGGTCTACACTGCGGGCGCACCCTGTTCGGGATCACACCGGCAGGCCTTCAAGACCTTGACGGTTGAGCATTGGATTCACACCCTTCATGTCCCCCGCCAACGCCCCAAGACCCTGCCCTTACTGCGATCACCTCAGCCCGCCCGACTCCAAGTTTTGCAATGAGTGCGGCGCGGCTTTGCATTTGCAGCCCTGCCCGCACTGCGGTTCGGTGAACGACATCACCAAAAGCTCGGTCTGTGGCCGCTGCCATGGTGATTTGCAGCTGCTGCCCGGCAACAGCCATGCCGACACCCAGCCCGCCGATGAAGAGCCCAGCCTCGCGCCGCCCGAGCCGGCCCCCAAGCCCGCCGCTGCCGCAGCGCTTGTGACCCCGCCTGACGCTGAGCGCCTGCCACAGGCGCAACCCGAATTCCTGGCCCCTCAGCGCTCGCCCGCCCTGCCCCTGATCCTGCTGGCCGTGCTACTGGGCGCGGGCTATTTTGCGTATCAGGCCTGGACACCGGCGGCGGACACCCGCCCTCCCGCCAAAAGCTCTGAGAGTTCATCGACTGACGCATCCACAAGCCCGGCGGCCCGCAGGCCCCCGGCCGCGGTGGCGGCCCCCGCGCCTGAGCAAAGCCGGCCCGCCGAGGCCGCCGCCTCCAACAACGAAACACTGCGCCCCTTGGGCCCCGGTGAAGCCGGCAGTGCGGCCACGGGTTCCGCGATCGGCGCTGCGATCGGCAGTGCAGCCAGCCCCAAGACAGAGCCTAGCGGGCTGCTGCCGCCCGCCGTTCCGAGGGCTTCAAACGCTTCAAACGCGTCAGGCAGCGCGGCCAAACCGATGCCGCGCCCGGTCGCCAAAACGGAGCCTGACAGCAGCTCGTCCACCCCACCGCCTGCGCCGCTCAGCAGCCGCCAGCGCAGTGAAGCCTTGCAAGGCCTCGATTTGAAAAAGCCGCAAATCAAGCAATGCACCGATGCCGTAGCCGCGCTCGGCCTGTGCGCCCCAGAGACCCAGCCCAGGAGCCCCTAGATGACCGTTTCTTCACGCCCATCCCTGCTGCGCAGCTTTGTGTTCTCTGCCCTGGCCCTGGCCAGCGCTTGGGCGCAGGCCGCGGCCGAGTACAAGATCGTCACCGCGTCTGAAAAAGGCACCTATTACGCGATTGGCAAAGACCTGGCCAAATTCGTCGCACCCGACGCCGACATTCAGCTGGAAGTGTTGCCCACCTCAGGATCGGCCGCTAACGTCAAATTGATGCGGTACGAGCCCGGCGTCAAGCTGGCGGTGGTGCAGGCCGATGTGTACCAAGCATTTCTGGACCGGGCTGCTACCGGCAATGCCGAAGCCGCCCAGATCATCAAGCCGCTGCGCGTGGTGCTGCCGCTGTACAACACCGAAATCCACTACATCGTGCGGGCAGATTCCGAGATGAACTATCTGCACGACATCCGCGGCGCCAAGATCAACGGTGGCCTGGTGGGCAGCGGTGCCGCACTGATCACCCACACGCTTTACAAAATGATGTTCGGCGGCGCCATGCCGGATGAGCAGGCCAGCTTTCTCTCCAACGAAGAAGCCTTGGTGAAACTGATTGGCGACAAATCGGTCGATGTGGTGGTGGTCGCCGCGGGCCAACCGGCGCCGCTGATCGCCAATATGAAGCCGGAAGCGCAAAAGTTCATCAAGCTGCTGAAGTTCGACCCCAAACATGCCTCGGCACAAGCGGCCTTGAATGTTTATGCGCCGGCCACCGTGCAGGCCAGCAGTTATCCCAATTTGCTGACCGAAGACTTCACCACCATTTCGGTGGGCGCTTTTTTGGTGACCTATGACTACAACCTGAAGGACACCATGCAGCACTTCTCGCTGCTGGGAAAATCGCTGTGCCAAAACTTCTCGCGCTTGCAAGCCGAGGGGCATCCCAAGTGGAAAGAAGTAGACCTCTCTTTGCCCAAGTTGCCGCCAGGCTGGAGCTATTACGCACCGACCTACCGCGAACTACGCAACTGCGTGGTCAAGAAGGCCAAGAAGTGCTCGTCTGAGGAGCGCATCTTGGGTTTGTGCGGGGCGTGATCGGCGCCGGCCTTGTCACTCAAAAATCTGCAGGCCTGAGCCCTCGTCAAGGGTAGGCCGGCAGGCGCAATGCCGCAATGCTCTGGACATGCCCTACTTCAGCGAAAGCTTGATCCGGCAAGGCCGGCACAAAGCCCGCCCAGAAAAAACTAAGCCGACAAGCGCGACTCTGATGAGTGTTGCTTGCCGGCGTAGCTCCTCTCCCCTATGACCAACGCGCTGAGGTCCAGGCAACGCGTTAATCAGGACACAAGTATCCTGATCGCCTTCCCCCTTGACTATCCCTCCTTGTGGGGACAGCAGCCCCCGCGGCGTCGCGGCGCCGACCCAAGCTGCCCACTCAAGCCACGCTGACCCGCCCCGGCTGGCGGCTTTCACGCAGCACATCATCCAAAAGATTCAGGTAGTAGCCCAGCGGCGGCGTGCGCTTGCCTGGGTGTTTGGCCAGGTCGTCCCAACGGCGCAGTTGCAGCGCCCGACTGGCTTGCGCCTGGGCCATGAACATCAAACGCTCCTCTGCATTCATGGGGCCGCCCTGCAGCCCTAGCGAATGCCGGGAGGCCAGCGACAAACCATCGGCATAGCAGGCATCGGTGGCCACCAAATAACGCTTGGCCTGCACGTGCAGACGAATCGGCTCCAACACTGTCGGGCCGAAGCCGCCGGCCGCCAACAGGGTCAAGGCACGCTCTTCGTGATGGTCATCCTTGAGTGCTTCGTCGGGGGCGCCATCCAGCAGTTGCCCCAGATCGTGCAACAGCGCGGCGGCCACCAAGCCATGATCGGCATGCGCCCATTCCGCCAGTTGAGCGCATTGCAAAGCGTGCTCCAAAGCGCTCACGCTTTCGCGCCGGGCCAAGGCTTGGCCGGTGTAAAGCGAGGCACCGCGCCGCTCGAACAGGGCTTCGATTTTGCACACCACATCCATCGCACACCCCCAGCAGCTAGAGACCCGCATCTTGCCGGTGGCGCGATGACCAGACCATGACAAGCCGGTGATGCTGGCGTGAAGCTGAACGCTTTCCCTGGCGAACATTCAAATTCAATGAACAGAGCCATCAACAAGCCTGCACCTATGGGCATGCGCAGTCCCGCACACTGCGCTCTATCGACAACAGGCCCAGCCTTGCTCAAAACCCGAGAAAGACCGCGATGCAAGAACCTACACGCACAAGCCCTGAACCCACGCGCTACAGCGCCGTGGCCATGGCCCTGCATTGGCTGCTGGCCTTGGCCATCGTCGCGGCCTTTGGGGTGGGGCTGTATATGGTGGACCTGCCCTTCTCGCCCTCGCGGCTGAAGCTCTACAACTGGCACAAATGGGCGGGCGTCAGCATCCTAGCCCTCTCGGCCCTGCGTCTGCTGTGGCGCTTGACGCACCGGCCACCGGCCGATCTACCCATGCCGGCCTGGCAGGCGCGCGCCGCGCATCTGACCCATCAACTGATGTACCTGCTGTTCTTCGCCCTGCCGCTGGCCGGCTGGGCCTACAGCTCGGCGGCGGGCTTTCCCATTGTTTGGTTTGGCGTGCTGCCCCTGCCCGATTTCGTCCCTGTGGACAAAGCCTTGGCCGAGAGCTTGAAGCTGAGCCACAAGCTGCTGGCCTACGGGTTGGCGGCCCTGGTGCTGATGCATATCGCCGCCGCCCTGAAACACCAATGGATGGACCGCGATGGCCTCTTGGCCCGCATGCTCCCATCGCGCCAGAAAGGAAACACTTGATGAACACCTCTTTGACTTTGCCCCGAAGCGGCCTCGCGCTGCGCACCGCCCTCGCCATGGGCTTGAGCGCGGCGCTGCTGGGTGCCCCCGCCGCCCAGGCCCAAAGCAAGCCGGCACCGGCCGCCAGCAGCCTGGCCAGCAGCACGGCGCAGTTGCAGCCCGCTCAAAGCGAGCTGAGCTTCACCAGCCGCCAGATGGGCGTGCCGGTGGAGGGTCGCTTCAAGCGCTTTGACGCCAAGCTCAGCTTCGACCCCAAAAAGCCCGAGGCCGCCCTGGTGGCCTTCAGCATTGATCTGGCCAGCGTGACGCTGGGCGCCCCGGAACTGGAGGCCGAGTTGGCCAAGGCCGCCTGGTTTGACAGCAAAAAGCTGGCGCAAGCCAGCTTCATCAGCAGCGCCGTCAAGGCCACGGGCCCCGCCAAGTTTGAGATCAGCGGCAAGCTGAGCATCAAGGGCCAAACCCGCGACATCGTGGTGCCGCTGAGCTTGAGCCAAGCCGGTGGCCTGACCACCGCCTCGGGCAGCTTTGTGCTCAAGCGCCTGGAATTCAAGATCGGTGACGGCGAATGGGCCGACACCTCCATGGTGGCCAATGAAGTCCAGGTGAAGTTCAAGCTGGCCTTCACCGGCATTGCCGCTCTTTGATGTTTTCTTTCTTTGTTTGTTTCACCTAGCCTGAAAGTGCTGCTCCACATGAAAAAGACCCTGATCCTGGCCGCCCTCGGCCTCGCCACCAGCCTGGCCCAAGCCGAACCCGCCACTTACGCGATCGACCCCACCCACACCTTTGTGACCTACGAGATCAGCCACTTCGGCACCTCGACCAACCGTGGCCGTTTTGACAAAAAAGAAGGCACGGTGAAGTTTGACCGCGCCGCCAAGACCGGCCGCGTCGAGATCAGCTTCCCGCTGGCTTCGGTGAGCACCGGCGTGGCCCCGATGGACAAGCATCTGCAAAGCGAAGACTTCTTCCTGACCGAGAAGTTCCCGACCGCCACCTTTGTGGGCGACAAATTCGTCTTCAATGGCGACAAGGTCAGCGAAGTGCAGGGCCAGCTGACCCTGCGCGGCAAGACCAACCCGGTCACCCTGAAGGCCAATGCCTTCAACTGCTATGACAACCCGATGTTCAAGCGCGAAGTCTGCGGCGGCGACTTTGAAGCCACCATCGACCGCACCCAGTGGGGCATCGACTACGGCCTGGCCTGGGGCTTCCCGAAAAACGTCAAGCTGGTGATCCAGGTCGAAGCCGTCAAGCAATAAACCGGCCCCGCCTCCCCTGAGCCGCACCGTGCTGCGGGCTCAGCCTCGCCCACCCGCGCACAAGCCGGTGGGTTTTTTACTTTTTGGCCCTGCCGACTGTCGCGTTTCGATGCATTTCGCCCCTCCGACTTGACGCTGTATCGCCTGCGCATCACCCAGCAGCGCCCGCATGCGTACAGTGCGGGGCATGGAACAAGGTCCCTTCTCTGCGAACGCTGCACCCCGAGCCCCAGCTGGCCCCACGCCTTATCAGCGATGGACGAAATTCAGCGCGGCGGTGATGCGCGCTTTTCATATCTACGCCGGTTGGCTGGTCAGCATCAGCTGGAAGCGCTTCATCGTGCTGTCCATCGCCTTGATGATTGGGGTGAACATCTTGGTGGACCTGCCGCCCTTCACCTGGCGCATGACCTCCAGCATCACCACCGACGAAGAACCTGAGCCGCCCGCTGAGGCCGAGCCGCCCGCCAAGCCCGCGCCAGCCCCCTCCAAAGCCAGCACGGCCAACAAGACCAAGAGCACCACCGCCAAATCTGATGGCGCGGTGCATTACGAAGTCAGCATCGATGAGCGCGGCGTGCGGGTGATCCCGCGCAAGGCCAAAGCAGCCAGCGCCCCCGCCTCGGACAGCGAAGGCGCGGCCGGCGAGGACGTCGACCCCGATCTGCCCTCTATCACCATCGGCCTGCCCAAAAATGCCGATGCGGGTGAAATCAAATCCGCCATTGAAGAAGCCCGCCGTGGCGTGCAGCAAGCGTTGGAGGAGGTCAGCGCCGCCCGCCAAGAGGCGGCCGCTGAGATTGCCCGCGAAGCCGCGCGCCAGGCCGCCCGCAAAGCCGCCCGCATGCCACGCCAGCATGTCACCGTGGTGCATTTCGGCGACTTCTTGGTCAAGCTCGCGGTCTTGTGGATTCTGGGCTCGGCCTTGATCAAAGTGACGTACAAGGGGCGTTTGCAGGCCGAGGTGAAGGCCGCACAGGCAGCCGAGACCGCCGAGGCCGAGTCGCTCAAGCGTCAGGTGGTGGAAGCCCGCATGGCCGCCATGCAAGCCCAGGTCGAGCCGCACTTCTTGTTCAATACCTTGGCGTCCATCGATCATTTGATCGAAACCGACCCGCCGCGCGCCTCGCAAATGCAGCGCAACCTGATCTCGCTGCTGCGCGCTTCCATGCCGACGATGCGCGAAGCCAATGCCAGCGGCGTGCGCGATTTGGGCCGCGAGCTGGCCGTGATCAAGCCCTATCTTGAGATCCTCAAGATGCGCATGGAAGAGCGCTTGCAGACCGAGATCGATGTGCCCGAAGGCCTGCTGTCGGCTGAGTTCCCGCCCATGATGATTCAAAGCCTGGTGGAAAACGCCATCAAGCACGGCCTGGAGCCCAAAGCCGAGGGCGGCAGCCTGCGCGTCAAGGCCGAGGTGACCCACGGCAAGCTGGCCGTCACCGTGGCCGACACCGGCCTGGGCTTTGGCCGCGCCGCCACCAGCGGCACCGGGGTGGGCCTGGCCAATATCCGCGAACGTCTGATGCTGCTGTACGGCCCCAAGGCCAGTGTCACCGTCAGCGAAAACACCCCCTGCGGCACCAAGGTGTGCATCACCGTGCCCTACCGCAGCCGCAATAACGAAGACGCAGGAGCTCACGCATGAAGAACGCTTTCAAATGGTTGTTGATCGCCGCGGCGGTGATGGGGCTGATGGCGATGTGGGGCGGCTTTGCCCTCTGGCACGGCTTGCAGGAATTTGTCATGCAGCCCGACGTCAGCATCAGCATCAATGGCGAAGACTTTGACCTGGAGGCGCTGCGCGCCTGGGGTTCCGCCTCCTGGTGGGAGGTGTTGATCGGCATGCTGGTGGCGGGCCTGGTCTTCAGCCTGGTTTTGCCCTTGGTGCTGGTGTTCAGCATCGGCCTGCCGATTTTGTTGACGGTGCTGATCCTCGGCGCGGTGGCCTTCGGCGTTTTGAGCCTGGGCGGCCTCTTGTTCTCGCCCTTGATCCTGCTGGGCCTCTTGCTCTGGCTGGTGTTTCGCAACAAGCGCCGCCCGCAAGCACCTGCTGCCGGCTCGCGCGGCTGACTGACTGAAAAGCCGCGCCCGAACCCGCTAGCATTGCCCCCATGAGCGAAACCCCCAACACCCCCAAAAGCGTGCGCGCCGTTTTGGCCGATGACGAACGTTTGATGCGCGAGCAATTGCGCAGCCGACTGACCGAGGTCTGGCCCGATTTGGAGATCGTGGCCGAGGCCAAGAACGGGCTGGAGGCCGTCGAACTGGTGCGTCAGCATCGGCCGGATCTGGTCTTTCTGGACATCCGCATGCCGGGCTTGACCGGCGTGGACGCGGCCCGCCAAATTGCCCAAATGGGGGATGGGCCGGAGGACGAAGACTGGCTCGCACCCGAGATTGTGTTCATCACCGCCTATGACCAATACGCGGTCGAAGCCTTCGAGCAAGGCGTGGCCGACTATGTGCTCAAGCCAGCCGAACGTGAACGCCTGCAAGTGACGGTGCAACGCATCAAAAAGCGTTTGGCCCAGCGCCAGGAGGGCGCCGCTGGCCAAGAAGGCGGCGAGACCAGCGAGCTCGCCGGCCCGGCCGCCGCCCCCTTGCAACAACTGCTGCACAAGCTCTCTGCCCAGCTCAACCCGGGCGCCGCCCCCAAGTACCTGCAGTGGATCCAAGCCACAGTCGGTCAAGCGATTCAAATGATCCCGGTGGAAGACGTCTTGTTCTTCATCAGCGACGAGAAGTACACCCGGGTACAAACGGCCCGCGTCGAAGCGCTGATTCGCAAGCCCATCAAGGAATTGGTGGACGAGCTCGACCCCACGCTGTTTTGGCAGATTCACCGCTCCACGCTGGTGAACGCACGCGCCATCGACGGCATCACCCGCGACTTCCGCGGTCGCCAAATGGTGGGCGTGAAAGGCTTGAGCGAGAAGCTCGAAGTCAGCCGCAGCTACACCCATTTGTTCAAGGGCATGTAAGCGCCCAAAGCCTGCGCCCATAAGCCCGCGCCCATAAGCCGCGCCCGAACTGCAGAGTGAGCAGTTCGGGCGCTTTTTTTTACGGGCTGTCGCAAGTCGCTCGCGCTGGCTGCGGGCGCTGGAGACACTGCGAGTCATCGGATCAGCAGCGCTCACGCTGCACTTCAACAGGACTCGCACCATGCTCGAAATCAAGGGCCTCACCCACACCTACCCCAATGGCACCCGGGCGCTGGACGATGTCCAGCTGAGCATCCCCAAAGGCATGTTCGGCCTGCTGGGCCCCAATGGGGCCGGCAAGTCTTCGCTGATGCGCTGCATCGCCACCTTGCAAACCCCCAGCGCCGGCAGCATCCAGTTTGGCGATATCGATGTGATCCGCCAGCCCGAAGCCCTGCGCCGCACGCTGGGCTATTTGCCGCAGGACTTTGGCGTCTATCCCCGTGTCTCGGCCTATGAGCTGCTCGACCATCTCGCGGTGCTCAAAGGCATCAGCGACAAGGGCGAGCGCAAGGACACGGTCGAAACCCTGTTGGCCCAGGTCAATCTCTGGGGGGTGCGAAAGAAGGCGGTGGCCGGCTACTCGGGCGGCATGCGGCAGCGTTTTGGCGTGGCCCAAGCGCTGATTGGCCAGCCGCAGCTGATCATCGTCGATGAGCCCACCGCCGGACTGGACCCCGAAGAGCGCAACCGCTTCAACAATCTGCTGGCCGCCATTGGTGAGAGCGTGGTGGTGATTTTGTCCACCCATATCGTCGAAGACGTGGCCGATCTGTGTCCGCGCATGGCCATCATCAACGAAGGTCGCATCGTGCAAAGCGGCGCGCCCTTGGCCTTGATGCGTGAGCTGCAAGGTCGGGTCTGGCGCCGCATCGTCAACAACGACAGCTTGCCGCGCTATCAAATGGAATTGAATGTGATCTCCAACCGCTTGCGCGGCGGCGAGACCGTCATCCATGTCTTGGCCGATGCCGCGCCCGACGCCGGCTTTGAAGCCGCGCCCGGCGACCTGGAAGACTTCTACTTCGCCACGCTGCGCCGCTCGCGCAAGCCGCAGGCGGCCCAGGCCTGAGGAGCCCGTCATGCTGCTCCAGATCGCCGCCTTTGAGGCGCGCTACCAACTGCGCTCACCGCTGTTTGCGATGAGCTTTGTGATCTTCTTCTTGCTCAGCTTTGGCGCCGTCACGGTTGAGGACATTCAGATCGGTGCCCGCGGCAACACCCATCTGAACTCGCCCTACATGATTTTGCAGACCATGGGTCTGATGAGCATGATGGCCATCTTCATCGTCACGGCCTTTGTCGCCAATGTGGTGATCCGCGATGATGAAACCGGCTTCGCCCCGATTTTGCGCAGCACCCGGGTCGGCAAGCGGGACTATCTGCTGGGCCGCTTCAGCGGCGCCATGCTGGTAGCCCTGGCCGTGCTGAGTGCGGTGCCGCTGGCCATGATCATGGGCAGCTTCATGCCTTGGGTGGACAGCGAGAAACTCGGCCCCATGGTGCTCGCTCACTATGTTTGGGCCTTGCTGGTGTTTGGCTTGCCGACCTTGCTGCTCATCGGTGCGAGCTTTTTTGCCTTGGCCACGGTGACGCGCTCCATGGTCTGGAGCTATGTCGGCGCCGTGGCCTTTTTGGTGCTGTATGGCAGCTCGCGGGCCCTGTTGAAAGACCCCTCGCTGGATCTGATCTCAGGCCTGGCCGACCCCTTTGGCGTGGGCACTTTGATGCGGGTGACCAAGTACTGGACCACGGCCGAACGCAACACCTTGCTGCCGCCGCTCAGCGGTGTCTTGCTTTACAACCGCCTGATTTGGCTGGGCTTCGCGGCAGCCTTGCTGGCGCTCAGCATGGCTTTGTTCCGCTTTGAGGGCAAGCGCCAAAGTGCCGACAAGAAAATGCTCGGCCCAGCCGGGCAGGCAAAACCTGACCCCGCCCCTGCCGCCCGCCCCTTGGCGCTGCCCCGCCACAGCGCGGGCGCGGCTTGGGCGCAGTTCAAGGCGCTGGTGCGCTTCGATATGGCCTATGTCTTCAAAAGCCCGGCGTTCTTGGTGCTGCTCTTGCTTGGCGTGCTGAACGCAGGGGTGTCTTTGCTGCTGACGGTGCATGAGCGGGGGGTGGACTTTCTGCCCGTCACGCGCACCGTGGTCGGTGCTTTGGAAGGCAGCTTTTCCCTGATTCCACTCATCATTGCGGTGTTCTACGCCGGCGAGTTGGTTTGGCGCGACCGCGAGCGCCGCATGCACGACATCATCGACGCCAGTGCAGCGCCCAACTGGGCCTTTATGTTGCCCAAGGTGCTGGCCTTGAGCGGCGTGCTGCTGGCCTGCTATGGCGTTGCCAGCCTCAGCGGCATCGTGTTTCAGCTCGCTCACGGCTTCACCGATCTGATGCCTCTGGGCTATCTGCTGTGGTTTGTCTTGCCCAACGCCATTGCAGCGGTGCAGCTGGCGGCACTGGCCGTGTTTGTGCAAGCCCTGGTGCCCAACAAGGCCAGCGGCTGGGGTGTGATGCTGCTGATCTTGGTGCTGAACATGGCCCTGGCCAACGCCGGCTTCGAGCACAAGCTCTATTCATTTGGCAGCACGCCAGAAGTACCGCTGTCCGATATGAACGGCATGGAGCGCTTTTGGATAGGCCGCGCTTACTTGCAGCTGTACTGGGGGGCGTTTGTGTCGATCTTGTTGCTGGGTGCCCATCATTTGTGGCGGCGCGGCAGCGATACCCGGCTGGCGCCACGCTGGGCCCGGCTGAAGCCGCGCTTGGCCGGCATGCCAGGCGTGTGGCTGGGCGTGGCTGCACTGGTTTGGCTGGGCAGTGGCGCTTACATCTTCTACAACACCAATGTCCTGAACACCTACGAATCCTCTGACGACATCGAGCAACTGCGCGCCGATTACGAAAAAACGCTTTGGCCGCGCGCGCAACTGCCTCAGCCCACCATCACCCATGTGCAGATGAAGGTGGAGCTCTATCCCCGCGAGACCCGCGCCGACATCAGCGGCAGCTACGCAATCGAGAACCGCAGCGGCGTGCCGCTGCGCCAAATCGACCTGCAATGGGACAACGAGCTGCAACTGCTGCACTTCGACATGCCCGGGGCTACCCTGGAAAAAGACCATGGCCGCCTGGCCCATCGCATCTACACCCTCAGCGAGCCCATGCAGCCGGGCGAAAAACGCCTGGTCAAGTTCAGCACCCGCTTGGCGCAAAAGGGCTTTGTCAACAGCCGCCCGCTGACCCGCATCGTGGAGAACGGCAGCTTTCTGGCCAACTACTTGATTGCGCCGGAGTTTGGCGTGAGCGCCCGCATCCTGCTGCAAGAGCGCTCGAAGCGCCGCAAGCACGGCCTGCCGCCCGAGATGCGAGTCGCCAAGCTGGAAGATGCCAGTGCCAATGCCCACAGCTATGCCCGCAGCGACAGCGACTGGGTCACCGCCGAGCTGACCCTGGTCACCGATGCCGACCAAACCCCGGTCGCTCCGGGCCACACCGTCAGCGACACAGTGGCGCAAGGGCGACGCACACTGGTCACGCGCAGCGACACCCCGATCAACAACTTTTTCTCCATGCAATCGGCCCGCTTCCAAGTCAAGCAAGAGCGCTGGGTCGGCCAAGACGGGCGGGCGGTGCAATTGGAGGTCTACCACCACCCGCAGCACGCCCACAATGTGCAGCGCATGCTGGACGCGATGAAGGTGTCACTGGACGTCTTCAGCAGCGCCTTCTCGCCCTACCAGTTCGAACATTTGCGCATTCAGGAGTTCCCGGCTTACGAGCACTTTGCCCAGGCCTTCGCCGGCACCGTGCCCTTCTCCGAAGCCATCGGCTTTCAGCAGCAGTTCAACGAGGCCCAGGCCGATGAGAAGATCGACCAAGTCAGCTTCGTCACCGCCCATGAAGTGGCGCATCAATGGTGGGCGCATCAGCTGATTGGGGCCAATAAGCAAGGCATGACCTTGCTGAGCGAGACCTTTGCCCAGTACTCCGCATTGCTGGTGATGGAGCGGCTCTACGGCAAGGCCCAGATCCGCAAATTCCTCAAGTTCGAGCTGGACCGCTACCTCAGCAGCCGCAGCGCAGAACTGGTGGAAGAGCTGCCGCTGGCCCGCGTCGAAAACCAGCCCTATGTGCACTACCGCAAAGGCGCGGTGGTGATGTATGGGCTGAAGGAAATGGTCGGCGAAGAGGCGCTGAACCGGGCCTTGCGCAAACTGCTGGCCGAGTTTGCCTTCAAGCCCGCCCCCTACCCCGACAGCCGCGACTTCTTGCGCCTGCTGCGGGCCGAGGTGGGCCCGGCGCATGAGCAGCTGATCAAAGATTCCTTTGAGCAAATCACGCTGTACGACTTGAAGGCCAGCAGCGCCAGCGTCAAGCAAAGGCTCGATGGCAAATACCTGCTCAGCTTGGAGATCGAAGCAAAGAAGCTCTACGCCGATGGCCATGGCACCGAGCAGGAGAGCCCCTTGACGCAAGACGCGTTTGACATCGGCGTATTCAGCGCCGAGCCCGGCAAAAAAGGCTTCAATCGCGAAGCCGTGCTGGCCATGGAGCGGCGGCCCCTGAAGTCCGGCAAGCAAACGGTGCAAATCGTGGTGGAACGGGAACCGCTGTGGGCTGGCGTGGACCCCTATCACCTGCGCGTGGACCGCAACTCGGATGACAATCTCGTCAAAGTCAGCCGCCAGCCCTGAGCCCGCGCCCCAAGCACACTTGACCCATGGGATTTGAAGACACTTGCAACAGCACGGCCCGCGCATTTGGCAGCGTCGCCCAGCGCTACACCGACAAGTACTTTGACTTGACGGACTACCAGCCTCAGCTGGACCGCTTTCTCAGCGGCTTGAATGCGCAGCAAAACGCGGTGCTGGATCTGGCCTGTGGACCCGGCAATGTCAGCGCCTATTTGCTGCAGCAAGCCCCCCATCTGCATGTGCTCGGCCTGGACCTGGCGCCCGAGATGATTGAGATCGCCCGCCAGAAAGTGCCGGGGGCCGTTTTTGAAGTGGGCGACTGCCGTGAGTTGAGCGGCTTGGGGCAAAGCTTTGACGCGGCGGTGTTTGCTTTCGGCCTGAGCTATCTGAGCGATGCCGACGCCGCACGCTGCCTGCAATCCCTGCATGCCCAGTTGCGCCCGGGGGCCTGGCTGTTTCTCAGCACCCTCACCGGTGAGCCCACCCAGTCCGGCGCCGCCGAGCTCAACGGGCACCGCTTGCACACCTTTTACCGACCTGCCGCCGCGGTTTTGACGCAGCTCCGCTCCGCTGGATTCACGCCCAGCTTTCATGAGTTGGTGGCCAGCCCGGCCAATGCCAGCGTGAGCACGCAGGACTTGATCGTGATCGCCCGGCGCTCAGGGCGTGTCGGCGGCCTGGAGCCCTCGTGAGGACTCCAGGTTCAGCCTAGGGCTTGGGCATCGCGGCGTAGTCGATGGGCACCCAGATATAGCTTGAGCCCAGGGCTCGCAGCCGACCGATGCCCGGGAAGCCAAAGTGTGCGCCCGCAATGAGTTCGGCTTGGCTGGCTGCTGCGGCGTATTCCTGGCGCCGCAGGGCGATGCCCTGGGCCGCGTCTTTCTCGCCGGGCGGCGCAAGCTCGGGGAGTTCCAGCTGGGCCTTGTCATGGACCACAAAGTCGCCCCAGAACTGCAGGCGCTGACCGCGGCTTTCGATGATGAAAAAGCTGTGGCCCTCGGTGTGGCCATAGCGGGCCACCGCCCGCAGCTCGGGAGAGAAACGGGTGTCGCCATCAAACGCTTCATAGCGCTGCGCGGCAATATAGGGCGCCAGCTTGGCGACGATGGCCTGCGCCGTCTTGTGGCCCTTGGCCGCCGCGGCCTGCCACTGCGGCAGCTCATGGGCATCGGCATGCACCACGGCGTTCGGGAAGGAGCGCCGCTCACCCTCAGCCAAACCAAAGACATGGTCTGGGTGCATATGGGTGATGTAGATGTCGTCAACCTGCTCAGGCGCATAGCCGGCCGCCTTCAAATTGGCAAACAACTGCCCGTAGCCGGGCATGCCGCTCCCGCCGCCTGCATCGATCAGGATCAGCTTCTTGCCGGTGTTGACCAGAAAAGCGATCGTGGAGAAGTCGTGGCTGGGCTGCGCGAGCGTGCGCTGGCGCAGCCCAGCCTTTTGCTCCGCGCTGAGTGAAGGGAACAACTCTTCGAGCGCCTCCGGCCAGGGGTCGTTGGCATCCAGCAAGGCCGTGACCTCCAGGTCCCCCACCATCAAACGGTAATAGCCCGGCGCCTGGGTTTTGACCAGGGGCGCGGCGGCATGGGCGAAGGGCATGGCAAGCAAGAGGGCCAAGACCCCAAGAACTCGGACTGGCCACGCAAGCAACTGAGGAATGGAAATGTGCATAAGACAAAGGCCTCGCGGCGAAATGAAGGCGTGAAGCAGCGCGGGTCAGCGCCGGACTGCACGCAGTATGGGCCGGACGCATGCGGCCATCCAGGCCCTTGGGACGAATGCGCTCAGGCGTGATCTGAACGCCGGATCACCCCCTGCACACTTGAGCGATCATGGCGATGTGCGCCACGCCTTTGCTGGCCATCCGCTTCCGCCTTTCCATGACCCACACCCCAGCCCAGCCGCCACTGCACGGCAACACCCTCGCACCACCCGCCGCGCTGGCGCATGAGGCGATGCGCGTGCTGGGGGTGAATCTGCTGATCTGGGGCTTGATTTGCAGCCTGGGCGCAGCGGGCGACTACCGAGACCGCCTGCAACTCGGCCAGGACGGCGGCTTCTGGCCTCTGTGGTGGACTTGGTTGAATGCACACATCCCGCTGTTTTCACTGAGCGTGGGGCTGATGCTCCTGCTGTCGCGAAGCCAAGAGCGCTTCACCGCCGGTTCGGCCATCGCCGGCCTGTATGGCGCCTTGGCCCTGCTGTACTTCCCCTTGCACATGGGCTATCTCGCGCTGACGGCGGCCCTGCGGCACGGGGCCGCGCAGAACTGGTGGCCCGCATTGCTGCGCATGGACCACTTCACCTGGTTCATCGAGTTCGCCTGGTTCACGGGCAGCTTCGCCGTGGTGATGGCGGTTCATGTATGGCGGCTGGGCCAGCAGCGCAGTGCCGAGTTGCAGGCCTCCCGCGAGGCCAATTTGGCGCTTGAACTGGCGCTGGAGCGCCAACGCCTGCAGGGCATGCGCCGACAGTTGGAGCCGCACTTCATCTTCAACGCCCTCAACAGCATCAGCGCCCTGGTGCGCAGCAAAGAGCAAGACCTGGCACTGGAAGGCATCGCCAGCCTCAGCGCTTTGCTGCGCTATGCCCTGAAGGCCAGCACACAAGACGCGGTGCGCCTCGGCGATGAGATCGAGTTCTGCGAGGACTACCTCGCGCTGCAAGAGATGCGTTATGGGCCCCGTTTGCAGTGCCGCTTTGAAGGCCTCAGCCCGCAGATGCAAGGCATAGAAATACCGCCACTCTTGTTGCAGCCTTTGATTGAAAACGCGCTGCGCCATGACCTGGATCGCCACGACGGGTCCACCGACTTGCGCTTGCACTTCGCGCTGGAAGGGGCGCGGCTGCACATCGAGATCACGAATTCATTGGGCCCCCGGGGCCCGGCCAACCCGGGTTTGGGCCTGGGGCTGAGCCACACCCGCGAACGCTTGGCCCTGATGTATGGGCCACAAGCCAGCCTGCACACCGAAGAGCAGGCCCAACGCTATCAAGTCCGCCTCGAACTGCCCGCTCATGCAGGCGATGCACACCTTGCCCCACCATGAATCCGCTCCTCGCTGATCAAGCAGACAGGCCGCCCATTCGTGCGCTCGTGGTGGACGACGAAGCGCTTGGCCGCCGCAATCTCTGCCTGGCCTTGGCCGAACAGCCCGGGTGGTGCGTGGTAGCCGAGGCGCCGAGCATGGCTGCGGCGCTGGAGGCGTTGCGCGCGCAGCCCGAGATCGAGGTGGTGTTTTTAGACATCCGCATGCCCCACGGCTCCGGCCTGGAGCTGGCGCGGGTTCTGGCCACGCAGACAGCGCAGCCGCCCTGGATTGTCTTCGTCACTGCTTTTGACGAACATGCCATCGAAGCCTTCGACTTGCACGCGCTGGACTACATTCTCAAACCCTTCAGCAAGCGGCGGCTGGAAAAGGCGCTGAACCATGTGGCGCAAATGGTGAGCCTGCGCCAACAAAGCGCGTTTGCCGCGGCCTTGCACCGTTATGTGCAAGAGCAAACGCCCGCCTCGCAAGAGCACCGCCCCTATTGGAGCAGCGTGAGCATTCGCTCGGTCGGGCGCATCGACGTGGTGCCGCTGGACGAGGTGCTGCGCATCGAGGCTCAGGGCAATTACGCCGCGCTGCATCTGGCCGCCGGACGCGAGTACCTCTTGCGCGCATCGATGGCACGGCTCGAGCAACACCTGGACCCTGCGGCCTTTTTGCGCGTGCACCGGGGCACCATCGTGCGCCGCGCGCAGATGCAGTCACTGCAAAGCCTGCCCAGCGGCAGCCACGAGTTGCGGCTGAGGGAGGGGACGCGAGTGGCCGTCAGCGAACGCTATGTGGCCGCGGTCAAGGCCGCGCTGCAGGCGGGCTGAAGACCCGGCCGTCGCGGCAGCGACGACTCTTGACGCCGCCGTTCCCATCCGAAAGCCATGAGCACATCGCCTCACGGCGCGCTCATGCCGTGCCCATGTCAGGCTCGCGGCCGCGCAGGGGCAACTCAGGGCGTCACGATGCCCAGCAACTCCACCTCGAATACCAGGGGTGTGTTGGGCGGGATCTCACCGCCGCCCGCGCCGCGCTCGCCATACGCGAGGTTGGACGGGCAATGCAGCAGGGCTTTGCCGCCCACTTGCATCAGCTGCACGCCCTCGGTCCAACATTTGATGACGCGCGAGAGCGGGAACTCCGCGGGCACGCCGCGCTTGATCGAGCTGTCGAACTCGCGCCCATCGAGGAAGCGGCCCACATAGTGCACCCGCACCCGGTCGGCCGCCGTGGGGTGGGCGCCGCTGCCGACTTTCAGCGGCTCATAGCGAATGCCCGAGGCGGTGGTGAGCGCTTGCGGCGCCGTGGATGCAGCAGGCGCACTCGCTGGCGCCGATGCAGCTGAGGCCGCTGCAGCCGGCTTGGCCGGCTGTTTGGCCGCGTTCTTGGCCGCGGCCTGCGACAGACCCGGTTGCAGGCCCAACAGGCCGACCAGCAGCGCGGCCGCAAGCGCGCTCAAGGGGGACACAGCGTTTTTCTTCTCGCTCATCAATGGCTCACTTGTTCATTCATTCGAGGGCAAAAGACCACCCTTTGCGCACACATCAACACACAAAAGCGCCGCCCCGCCTGGTCAGCGGGGGGCGCCCCCTTCACTCTACCGCCAGGCCGTCGGCCTTGAACATGGCCTTGATGCCGCGCACCGCTTGGCGGATGCGTGACTCGTTTTCGATCAAGGCAAAACGCACATGGCCATCGCCCTGGTCACCAAAGCCAATGCCGGGCGAGACGCAGACCTTGGCACGCTCCAGCAATTGGCGTGCAAACTCAAGCGAACCCAGCGCCTGGTAGCGCGGCGGGATTTTGGCCCAGATGTACATGCTGGCCTTGGGGCAGTCGACCACCCAGCCGGCTTCCGTAAGCCCTTTGTAGAGCACATCGCGGCGGCGCTGGTAAGTCGCAGCAATGTCTTGCACGCATTGCTGATCACCTTCCAAGGCCGCAATGGCGGCCACTTGCAGCGGGGTGAAGGTGCCGTAGTCGTGATAGCTCTTGATGCGCGCCAGCGCCGCCACCAACTCGGGGTTGCCCACCATGAAGCCGACCCGCCAGCCGGCCATGTTGTAGCTCTTGGACAGGGTGAAAAACTCCACCGCCACATCTTTGGCGCCCGGCACTTGCATGATGGAGGGCGCCTTCCAGCCATCGAACACGATGTCGGCATAGGCCAGGTCGTGCACGACCAGAATGTCGTGCTTTTTGGCCAAGGCAATGACGCGCTCGAAGAACTCCAGCTCCACGCATTGCGCCGTCGGGTTGGAGGGGAAACCAAACACCATCATCTTGGGTTTGGGGTAGCTGCCGCGAATGGTTTTTTCCAACTCGGCAAAAAAGTCCACGTCAGATGCCACCGGAATGGCGCGGATGTCCGCGCCAGCGATCACCGCCCCATAGATGTGAATCGGGTAGCTGGGATCGGGCACCAAGACGGTATCGCCCCGGTCCAGCGTGGCCAGCATCAGATGCGCCAGCCCTTCTTTGGAGCCGATGGTGACGATGGCTTCGGTCTCGGGGTTGATGTCCACCTCAAAGCGCTTTTGGTACCAGTGCGAAATCGCGCGGCGCAGCCGTGGGATGCCTTTGCTGGCCGAGTAGCCATGGGTATCGGGGCGCTGCGCCACCTCGGTCAGCTTGGCCACGATATGCGGCGGGGTCGGCCCGTCGGGGTTGCCCATGCTCATGTCGATGATGTCTTCGCCGCGCCGCCGCGCCGCCAGCTTGAGCTCGGCGGTGATGTTGAAGACATAGGGGGGCAGGCGATCAATGCGCGCGAAGCGGCGCTTGCCTGAAGAGGCATTGGAGGTCATAGCAAAGTTCCACGTCAGCGCCCGGAACCGTCCGAGCGACGTGATCGATCTGAGGCGATCGATCGGGGCCCATGCTAACCCAGTCGCAGCATCCAGCCACCAAACTTTTGCAGCCGCGCACACTGGGCCCCGTCTTCAAACCCCAGGGACACCATGCCGTGCAGATTCAGCGTTTGTCTTGATCCGCCGCCTGGGCGGCGCTTGAGGCCGCGCCCTTGGCCGCCAGCGCCTCACGCAAGCGCTTGAGTTTTTCGCGCGGGTCTTCTTTGCTGCCGCCTTCGTTCAAGCGCATTTCGGTGATGAAGCGGCTGGGGATGCCCATCACCATTTCGCGCGCCTTCTTGCGGCGGCGCAAGGTACCCACCGCCAGCGTGCTGCGCGCGCGGGTGATGCCCACATACATCAGCCGGCGCTCTTCTTCCAGGCGCTGCGCGGTCATTTCTTCATCGTCAGCCTTGAAGGGCAAAAGCCCCTCGTTGACGCTGGCCAGGAACACATGCGGCCACTCCAGTCCCTTGGAGGCGTGCAAGGTGGTCAAGGTGACTTGGTCTTGTTCTTCTTCGCGCTCGTTCAGCGAGATGATGACGCTGATGGTTTGGGCCACCTGCAAGACGCTTTGCTTCTCGCTCTCAAAGGTGCTGCCGCCGTCTTGGGTGATTTGGCCCCCGCAGCGCTTGGCCACCCAGTCGACAAAGTCCAGCACATTGTTCCAGCGCGCAATCGCCACGTTTTCGTTGTCTTCGCTGCCGAGCAAATGCTCTTCGTAGCCGATGTCTTTGAGCCATTCCAGCAGCAAGGCCTTGGCCGGCTCGCTGCCCTCGGTGTGCTTGGCGCGGAACTCCAGATCGGTGACATAACGCCCAAACTCATGCAACGAGCCGATGGCCTTGGCGCTGATCACGGTGGCCAGCGAGTCCGAGAACAAGGCCTCGAACATGCTGCACTTCCATTGGCCGGCGAACTGGCTCAAGGCGCCCAGGGTGGTGTGACCGATGCCGCGTTTGGGCGTGGTGATGGCGCGCAAAAAGGCCGGGTCGTCGTCTTGGTTGACCAAGAGCCGCAGCCAGGCGCACAGGTCTTTGATTTCGCTCTTGTCAAAAAAACTCTGGCCGCCGGAGACCTTGTAAGGGATCTCGGCGCGACGCAAGGCTTTCTCGAAAGTGCGGGCCTGATGGTTGGCGCGGTAGAGGATGGCGAAGTCTGAGAACTTCTGCGCCTTGCCCTCGGCGCGCAAGGCCTGGATGCGGGCCACGGCGCGCTCGGCCTCATGTTCCTCGCCGTCCGACTCGACCAGGATCACCGGGTCGCCATCGCCGTATTCGCTCCACAGCTTTTTCTCAAAGATCTTGGGGTTGACCGCGATCACATTGTTGGCCGCGCGCAGAATCGCGCCGGTGGAGCGGTAGTTCTGCTCCAGCGGAATCACCTGCAGTTGCGGGAAGTCCACCGGCAGGCGCTTGAGGTTTTCAATGGTGGCGCCGCGCCAGCCGTAAATGCTCTGGTCATCGTCGCCCACGGCGGTGAACATGCCGCGCTTGCCCACCAATTGCTTGAGCAGGTCGTACTGCACCGCATTGGTGTCTTGGTACTCGTCCACCAGCACATAGCGCAGCTGGTCTTGCCAGCGCCCGCGGGCCTCGGCGTTTTCGCTCAGCAAGCGCAGCGGCAGGCTGATCAAGTCGTCGAAATCCACTGCCTGATACGCCGCCAAGCGCTCTTGGTAGCGCTCCATCACGATGGCCGCCGCGCGTTCATGGTCATCCTTGGCCATCACCAAGGCCTGCTTGGCCGTCAGCCCTTGGTTCTTCCACAGCGAGATGGTCCACTGATAGGCTTTGGCCTGGTTGGTATCCACCGTGCCGCCGGCATCGCGCAGCACGCCCATCACATCATCGCTGTCGAGAATAGAGAACTGCTCTTTCAAGCCCACCAAAGGGCCTTCTTGCCGCAGGATGCGCACACCCAGCGAGTGAAAGGTTGAGATCACCAAGTCCTTGGCGGCGCGCGGGCCGATCAGGCTTTTGGCG
This sequence comes from uncultured Burkholderiales bacterium, assembly GCA_945952065.1. Taxonomy (GTDB): domain Bacteria; phylum Pseudomonadota; class Gammaproteobacteria; order Burkholderiales; family Burkholderiaceae_C; genus Paucibacter_A. The sequence continues at coordinate 136,019 of CAMFGY010000004.1, forward strand.
CGCTCGCGCATTTCCTGCGAGGCCTTGTTGGTGAAGGTGATGGCGCCAATGTTCTTGGCGGCATAGCCCGCCTGCAGCAGACGCGCAATCTTTTGCGTGATCACGCTGGTTTTGCCCGAACCCGCGCCGGCGATCACCAGACAAGGGCCGTCCAGATGATGAACTGCCTGCATTTGGGCGGGGTTGAGGGTGGTGGCGGGCTTGGCAGACATGGCAGCAATACAGATAGACCGGCGATGATAGCCAAACGCTCGCGCGACCTGGCCGCCCCGTATCATGGAGGCCGCATGCAAAGCACAGCGCTGACACGCTCAAGGCGCCGGGGGCTCGGGCTCCTGGTCTGCTTTTTTTTGATGTGCACGGCACAGGGACGAGAGTTGCTGGCCGTGGGCACCAGCTTCCCGCGTGTGATGGAGTGGGACGCCAAGAATCAAGCGCGCGGGCTGGCGGTTGATGTGTTGAACCGGGCTGTCGCGCCGCTGGGCCACAGCGTCCGGTTCGAGGCCTTGCCATGGGCGCGCGCACAACTGATGGTGGAACAGGGCCAAGCCGACATCCTCATCGGCCCCTATCGCAGCCCCGATCGAGAAGCACGCTTTTTGTTCTCACAGCAGGCGTTTTATGAAGACGCTTTGGTGTTTTACGCGAGCCCTGCCACGGCCGGCTTATGGACAGGCGACTGGCAAGCCTTGAGCGGCCGCTCGGTGGGCTTGGTCTTGGGCTGGACCTATGGCCCGGCCCTGGAGCAAGCGCGCAGCAGTCTTGTGATCAGCAAGCCCGGCGATGTGGCCACGGGCTTGCGCATGTTGCAACACGGCCGCATCGAACTGCTGGCCAGCAATGAGCGCAACACCGCGCCGGTCTTGGAGGCCATGGGGCTGACGCAGCAGTACCAGCCGCTGCAGCCGGCCATTGCGGTGCAGGCCGGCTATTTCGCCTTCCCTCGCAACGCCCAAGGCGAAGCGCTGCGCCAAGCGCTGGACCGCAGCCTGGCCTCACTTCGCAACAGTGGGGTGCTGCGCGACTTGGCGCGGCAGTGGGGGGTGAGGGTTCCGGATTGAGGGGTTCTCAGGCGCACCCGATTCCGGCGTGCTGCGCAGGCCCAGGCCCAACAGGGTCAAGAGGTAGAACAAGAACGCCATACGCGGCGCATCCAGCAAGCTGTCAAACAATCCCACCACCAAAAAGCCGAGCAAGCCCGCCGCTACCGCGGGCGCGAGTTCGTGCCCACGACCACGCCCAACACTCAGGCGCACCAGGGTCAGACCGACCATCAGCCCCAACAACCCCAGGCCCGCCAGCCCCTGCTCGAACCACACGTGCAAGGCCATTTGTTTGATGTGCCAAGGCATGTGATGGCGGTCGCTGGAGAAAAACCAGTGCGCGAGCTCGGCGCCGAAGTCGCCGTTCTTCAACAATGGCTTGCCGCGACTGTCGACGAGTTGCATCTCGGCGATCTCGACCGCCGCCCCAGGCGTCTCCACCGCCACGGAGAACGCAATCAGGCGAGGCGCGTACCATTCGCCCCCCATCGGGCGGCTTGAGCCCAGGTCCACCGTGACGGTATCCCAGGCGCTAGGTTGAGCTTTGACAAAGGTCTGCTTGAGCAGACAAGTCTCGTTGTAGAGCAGGTGCTTTTCACAGACTTCGGTGTGCAGACTGAGGTCTTGTTTGGCGCGCAAGCGCAGCGTCAGCTGGCTCGCGCCTTGGGGGGCTTCGATGCGCTGCGAGATGCGGAACATCTCGCCCCAACCCTGGACATGCTTGCCCGCCGTCAAGAGCAGATGGTTGCGCCCCTGCTCGGACTTGAGCCGATAGTCGCCGGTCTGTTCAGACTGGGGGCCGATAAAGAAATGGTTGGCCACAAAGCGACCGCTGCCCTTGCCCAACCAACGCTCGGCTGGAGTTTGCAGCATGCCAATGCCTTGCCGCCAGTGCTCCAGGCGATGTTGCATGTCTTCGCTTGAACTGGCGCTGCGGTCGCGCATGTAAGAGCCCGCCATCACGGTCGCGATGACCGCCATCACCATCAGCAAAGCGCCCAAAACCCCTGCGCGAGCACGCCAAGCCGCCATGCCAGAGAGGTGGACGAAGGGCCAAAGACTCGGCAGCGCCCGCATCAACACCGCCAGCAAAGCCGGCAAGCTCATGGCCATGGCAGCGTCCGACAGGCCTTGCCCTTCGGACCAATAGTCCGCCACGAGGACACTGCAACCCAAGAGCCAAAACCAAAGGGCATCCGCCGCGCAGGCGTAGCGCAGAAGCGGACCCTCAGGCCGATACCCAGCACGCAAGGCCAGTGCCAACGCAAAGACCAAGGCATACAAGACATACGCCCCTTTTGGCAGATATGCCGACAGGCTCCAGCCCAAGCCCAGCAAAGGCGCCGCGATCAAAGCCCCCAAGGCCAAGCTGGCCAGGCCTTGCGAGCGCCTCGCTTGGAACAGCCCATTGGGCTGCAGAATCATCGCCAAGCCCAGGCCCAACAGGGCCAGCAAGGCCCGATAGCCACCGGCGAGGAACATCGAGTAGGCCGCTGCGCCATAGCCACCAACCAGCAAAACACTCCCCAGCAGCACCGGTTTGGCGCCCGCGGCAGGCTCGCCCTGCTTTGCGCCCACAGCCCCGCGAGACTGCGCGTAACGCAGTACCCCATAGACCGCCAAACTCAGGGGCACCGCCAGGTACACCCCGCGCGAGAAGGTGGTCAAACTGGCATAAGTGGCCAACAGCAGCAAGGCCATGGCCAGAACAAAACTCAGTGTGCTGCGCGCCCGCATCAAGCAGTGCAGCGCAAAAGGCATGGCGATCGCCAAGCAACCGTCAAAAGCGGCGCCTCCCACATGCATTTCCCAAAACAAGGCAGTGCTGCGGTAGTCGCTGGAGAAATTCATCAAGCCTGGAAATGCCACCCGCTCCCACAAGGCCGCCGCGCTGGCCAGCGCCAACAGCGCCGACATCCCGAAGAGCAAACTGTCGCTGAACTGCTTGGGGCGACAAGCCGCCGCACGCAAGCACAGCGGCATCAAGAGCAGCGCCATCCAATAACTCTTGCCCAGACGCACGCTGTTCATCGCCTCGTGATAGCCCTGGAACCAGCCAAACTGGAAGCCGCCTGCGTCGGCAAAGCCCCGCTGCATCGACAGCAAGACCGAGCCGGCAAAAGCCAGGATCAACACCCCCGCGCCCGCTGAGAAACTCAAAGAGCGCCGCCAACTGGCCACGGCCTCATGCTTGCCCGCGCCCAAACCCAGAGCCGCATAGCCTCCGGTGGCGCAAGCCAGCACCAAGAGGTCCAGCTCTTCAAAAGTGATCCAGCCGCTCCAGGGGGCCAAGCCAATCACAGGCAAGAGAGCCAGCGCCCAGGGGGTCTGCGTCCAGAAGCGCCCGGCCAAACCCGCAGCCAACACAAACAAGACAAGGGCCCCGGTCGGAGACAAAGGGTAGTGGGCCGCCAGCGCCAAACCGGCTGCGGCGCTGAGGGCCGCCAGGGGCCAGGCCCAAAGGCTGACGCTGTGGCGATGACTGCGAGTGCGACGGGGCTTGATCATGAGGAATTCATCCTGAGTCCCATGGGGCGGCCCCTTGTGGGGCGCCGGCGGCGGATCATAGCGGTGCGAATACTGCCCAAGGCACTGTCACAGCTTCTTCATCGTGCGCCTGATTCGTTATGCTGAGGCTTGTTTGCACGGGATCCCTTTTCATGACTGCAATTCAGCCTCAACGCCGCCAACTGCTGCAAGCCGCCTTGGCTGCGGGCAGCGCCCCGCTCTTCATTCGCCATGCCAGCGCTGCTGACGCTGCCGAGCGCTTTGCGCTGGGGCTGGCTTCAGGGTGCCCGCGTGCCGACACGGTGGTGCTGTGGACGCGCCTGACCGGCGCCAATTTGCCGGCTCAAACTGAAGTGCAGTGGGAGTTGGCTGAGGACGAAGCCTTCCAGCGCATCGTGGCGCGTGGCACAGAATGGGCCGTCGAGGCCGATGCCCACAGCGTGCACGCCGAGCCCCGTGGCCTGCAGGCCGACCGCTGGTACTGGTACCGGTTCACCGCCCTGGGCGCGCGCAGCCCGGTCGGCCGCACCCGCAGCGCCCCGCAGGCCGATGCCAAGGTGCAGCAGCTGCGCTTTGCGATTGCGTCCTGCCAGCGCTGGGACCATGGCCGCTATGCCGCCTGGGCCGATATGGCCCAGCAAGACCTGGATCTGGTGCTGTTCCTGGGCGACTACATCTACGAGAACGCCGCCATCTCCAACGCTTCGGCCAAAGGACCGTCACCCCGGGTGCACGAAGGCGGGCTGTGCCGCAGCCTGTCTGACTATCGGCAGCGTTATGCCCAATACAAAAGCGACCCGGCGCTGCAGGCCATGCATGCGCGCGCGCCCTGGATCATCATCTGGGATGACCACGAAGTCGACAATGACTGGGCCGGCGACCACTCCCAAGGCCTAGAAGCCGATTTCCCGCAGCGTCGCATCGCCTCCGCCAAAGCCTATTGGGAACACATGCCTTTCACCCAGGCGATGCGCCCGCGCGGCAGCGACATCCGTCTGTTCAGCCGCTATGACTGGGGCCAGCTGGCGCGCATCATCACGGTGGACGACCGCCAATGGCGCGACCCGCAGGTCTGCCCCAAGCCGGGCCGTGGCGGCTCCAACACCTTGTCGGTGAAAGAGTGCCCTGACTTTTTGGACCCGCGTCGCAGCCTGCTCGGTGCCGCGCAAGAGTTGCGTTTGGCACAAAGCTGGGACCGCAGCCGCCCTTGGAATCTGCTGGCGCAGCAGACCCTGATGGCGCGCATGAATTGGCAGGCCGACCCGGCGCAAAGCCCCATCTATTGGACCGATGGCTGGGACGGCTACCCGGCCGCGCGCGAGCGCTTGCTGCGCGATATGTTGGCCGCCAAACCGCAAAACACCGTGGTGCTGGGCGGCGATGTGCATGCCAACTATGTGGCCGATTTGAAGCTGGACTTTGGCAATCCCGCCAGCCCGGTGATCGCCACCGAGTTCTGCGGCACGTCCATCAGCAGCCAGGGTCTGGACCAGGCCCGCGTCAGCAAAGCCCTGGGCCACAACCCGCATCTGCGCTATGGCCGCAGCGATCAGCACGGCTATATGCGCTTTGCCCTCAAGGCCGATCGGCTGGAAGCAGAGCTGCGTTCGGTGCGCGAGCTCTGGGATGCCAGCAGCCCGGTGGATGTGTCGGCCCGTTTTGTGGTGGAGGCCGGGCGCCCCGGCGCTCAGCCGGCCTGAGCCCCGCACCAGGCCAGGGTCCGGGGCTTACTCGCTGGCTGCTTTGTCGCTGCCCGCATGCGCGCTGGGCAGTGTTGCCGCACGAGCGCTGTCTTGCGCCAACCATTCTGGCCGTGCCTCCGGCCGCGACTGCGGCTGAGACGGCAGCGCGGGCTTGACTGCCGCAGCAGCAGCGCCGTTCGGCCCTGACGCCAGCGCCGCCGATGCCGCGCTGGCTGTGGGCTGCGCTTGTTTGACTTGAGCCCCCCCCAGCAAGGCGGCGGGCTTCTTGCCTGCCGCGGCCACCGGCGCCGTGCCCGGCGCACGCTGTGCATCAGACGAAGCTGAACTTGAGGCTTGCGAAGGCTGCCAGTGATGCAAGCCCTGCCATGCCCCCCAGGACAGCCCGGCCAAGCCCGCCAGCAGCAAAGCGGCCCGCGCGGCCTTTTTGATAGGCGAGCTTTGCGGCGGCCAGGTGGCCACCTCAGACTCGCGCGCCAGCGCCGAAGCTGCGGCCGGAGCCGGCATCGGCGTCAAGGCCAGGGCGGAATGGTTCTCCCCGGCCAGCCAAGCGCGCAGGTCTTCCGCCAAGGCCTCTACCCCCGCATGGCGACGGCTGGCGCGCGGCGCCACTGCCTTGGCGCACAGGGCGTCCAAGCTGAAACGCTCCACCGCCGACAAGCCCGGCCATGAGGACGCGGGCGAAGCGGCTTCGGGGTCGGCGCCAAACTGGCTGGGCGTTCGCCCATCCACCAGCAAGCACATCAAAGCGCCAACGCCATAGACCTCGCTGACCAAGCTGGGCGGCTCACCCGCCAGGGTCTCGGGGCTGGTAAAGCCCGGGGCTGAACCCAGGCTCTGGCCGCGCTCGAAGGGGTCGGCCGGATCCGGCATGGGCAGCAAGCCCATGGCCATCAGGCTGAGCTTGCGGTCTTGGCTGACCCACAACATGGCGGGGTCGATCTCGGCCAGCAGCCAGCCCTGTTGGTGGGCATGCTGCAAGGCGTCGCAGAGTTGCACGATCAGCTGCAGGCGCTCGCGCAAGGGCAGCGAGGTGCAGGCCCGCACAATCGGTTGCCCCTCGGCCGCGCCAAAAATGATGTAAGGCTGGCCGTCATTGGTCACGCCGCTGTCGGTGGGCACCTGGATGACGGGATGCTGCAGCAGCCCCATCTCGCCGACCAAATCGCCAAAGCGCAACATGATGCCAGCCGAGCGCTCGCTGCGCGGCAAGACCAAAACATTGCAACGCTGATCCGCTGCCAAGGCGTGTTTGGCGCTGTACCACTGACCGCTGGGGGTCGCTTCGCGACCATGCAGGGCCGCACACAAACGCCAAACGCCCAGGGCCGCGCCTTCGCGCAGCAAAGCTTGGGACGCGGGTGGGGGGAGAGCGAGTTCGGGCATGCGCATAGGGTTTCCGCCAGGATGGTAGGGGAAGGGCCCGGCTTTTGCCGCCGCCCACGCCCCCACAAACCGGGGGGACTGCGCAATCGCTCACGCAAAATCGAAGTTTGCGGAGGCCGTCAAGACCCGCCCTGTTCAGCCGCTCGCAAGGCGGGCTTGCGATACTGCGGCCCGCCATGCAAGCCATATTTGCCGTCACCCTGCCTTTTTTCGCCCTGGTCTTGTGCGGCTATTGGGCTGCCCAACGCGGGGTGCTGGACCCCGCCGCGATTCCGGGCCTGAATGGTTTTGTGCTGTTCTTTGCCCTGCCCTGCCTGCTGTTCCGCTTCGGCCAAAGCATGCCCTTGGCCACGCTGCTCAACCCCTGGCTGTTGGGTCTGTACCTCTTGGCTGCCCTGCTGATGGTGGCCTTGACCCTCGCCCTGACATGGCGCCCGGCCCTGGGTTTGAAAGACGCCGCCTTTGGCGCCTTGGTGGCCGCATTTCCCAATACCGGCTTCATGGGCGTGCCCCTTTTGGTGGCTTTGCACGGGGATTCGGCGGCAGGGCCCGTGATCTGCACCATCTGGGTCGACCTGTTTTTCACCAGCTCGCTTTGCATCGCCCTGGCGCGCGCCCATGATGCCGGGCCCGGCAATGCCAAGCGGGCGGCGCTGCAGGCCTTGCGCGGCGCACTGTCCAATCCGCTGCCTTGGGCGATTGCCGCCGGGCTTGGCGTCGCCGCCCTGGGCTGGACGCTGCCCGGCCCGCTGGCCAGCATCCTCAAGATGTTGGGCGACGCTGCCACGCCGGTGGCCTTGTTCACCATCGGGGCCGTGCTCTGGCGCGCCGGCCAACAGGCCCAGCGCCGCACGCCGCCGGCGCAATACCTGCCGGTGGCCCTGCTCAAGCTGATCGCGCATCCGGCCCTGGTGATGGGCCTCGGGCTTGCCGCGCAATGGCTGGGCGCGCCCTTGGCAGATTTTGAGCTGAGGATGCTGACCCTGGCGGCCGCATTGCCCAGCGCCAGCAATGTCTCGATGCTGGCCGAGCGCTATGGCGCGGACAATGGCCGGGTTGCGCGCATCATCTTGAGCTCCACCCTGTTGGCTTTTTTGAGCTTTTCGCTGCTGGCCAGCGCATTGGCCACATGAAGCCGGAGAGCCTCCCAGGGAGTCAGCCTCCCAGCGCTCACCCTGAAAGAGCCGCTTCTGATACGCTTTGCTGCCCGGTTTGGCCCCGCCCTTTTTTGCTGTTGTTGTTTGACGTGCCCACCTCCTTTTTGTTGCGACCTCGCCTTCACGGCCTCAGCCGGCTTCGTCGCCAGATCGGACTGCTGACGACGGGGCTGGCCCTCCTCGCCTGCAGCACGGCTGCGCCGGCGGCCACCCAGCCCACGGTGTACCAGCAGCCCAGCAAGGCGGTGCGCGAGTTGCTGGACGCCCCCGCCCCCCCCAAACACCTGATCTCACCGGATAAACAAACCCTGGCCCTGCTGGAGATGCGGCGCTTCAGCAGCTTGGCCGAGCTGGCCCGGCCGACGCGCAAGCTTGCGGGCCTGCGCTTTGAAGAGGCGACCGGCCTGCCCAGCCCGAGCAGCGCGATTCAAAGCCTGCGCCTGCGCCCCTTGCTCAACCCGCAGGCGCCGGAGCGGATTGTGGAATTGGGCGCCTTCAATCAAGCGGATGGCGGTTTCTTTCACAGCTTCAGCTGGTCGCCCGACGGCCAGCGCTTTTTGCTGGAGCGGCGCGGTGCCCAAAGCAATGAGCTCTGGGTGGGGGACAGCGCCAGCGCCCAGCTGCGCCGCGTGCCCGGCCTGAAGCTCAACCCCGTGCTCAGCCATGGTGAGATGGCTTGGTTGAACCCGCAAGAACTGGTGCTGCTGGCCGTGCCCGACAAACGCGGCAAAGCGCCCCCTGAGCCCAAGGTGCCGAATGCGCCGGTGGTGCGCGAAAGCAGTGGCCGCGCGTCACCGGAGCGCACCTATGCCGACCTGCTGAACTCGCCACACGACGAGGCCTTGCTGGAGCACTATGCGCTGTCGCAGCTGACCCGGGTGCATTTGCAAACCCTGCAAAGCAAGAAGCTGGGCGCGCCGGCCCTGTTCTTCAGCGTGGCCAGCATCGGCGACGACGACACCTTGTTGACCGAGCGCATCACCCGCCCCTTCAGCTACAGCCTGACCTGGGACGACTTCCCGCAGGTGGTGGAAGTGCGGCGCGCCGATGGCACGGTCTTGCGCGAGATCGCACGGCTGCCGCTCAAACGCGGCGTGGCCATCAATGGCGTGCTGCCCGGCCCCCGGGTGTTCTATGCCTCGCCCAACCGCGACGGCGCGGTGTTCTGGGTGGAAGCGCTCGACGGCGGCAACCCCGCCAACCGGGTGCCGCACCGCGACCGCCTGATGCGCCTGGACCCGCCCTACACCGGCGATGCCCAAGAATTGCTGCGCATCCCCAACCGCTTCAGCGGCATGCGCTTTTTGGACGATGGCCAACAAGCCCTGCTGAGCGAGGAAGACCCCTTGCGAGCCTGGACCCGCAGCTATTTGCTGACCCTGCGCGGCGGCAGCGTCAGCACCCTGTACGAACACGCGCTGCGCGAACGCTACCGCCACCCCGGCACGCCCTTGATGCGCAGCGACCCGCAGCGCGGTCGCGCGCTGGCGCAAACCCAAGGCGGCGCCCTGCTGATGGTGGGCCAAGGCGCCAGCCCCAAGGGCGACCGGCCTTTTCTCGATCGCCTCAGTCTGCGCGACGGCAGCACCCAGCGCCTGTTTCAGTCCAGCGACAAGGTGTTCGAGCAGCCGCTTGACCTCTTGCCCGGCAACCAGCTGCTGACCCTGCATGAGAGCATCAACAGCGCCCCCAGCCTGCATTTGCACACGCTGGCGAACAACGGCAACACCAATGGCAGCGCGGCCAACAACCACCGCAGCCTGAGCCAAGCGCCAAGCAGCCCGCCGGGCTTGCGCAAGATTCGCCGCGAGCTGGTGCACTTCAAGCGCGATGACGGCGTGGAGATGTCATTCTGGATGTATCTGCCGCCGGACTTCAAAGAGGGCGAACCCCGGCCCACCTTGGTCTGGGCCTATCCGCTGGAGTTCAATGATGCGGCGCTGGCCGGCCAGGTCAGTGGCTCACCGAATCGTTACCCCAATTTCAGCGGCATCAGCCCGGTGCTGCTGGCCTTGGAAGGCTATGTGGTGTTGAACGACGCCACCATGCCCATCGTCGGTGATGCCAAAACCGTCAATGACGAGTTCATCGAGCAAATCACGATGAGCGCGCGCGCCATCATCGACAAGGCCGAAGAGCTCGGCGTGACCGACCCCAAGCGCGTGGCCATCGGCGGCCACAGCTACGGCGCCTTCATGGCGGTGAACTTGCTGGCGCACACCGACCTCTTCAAGGTGGGCATTGCCCGCAGCGGCGCCTACAACCGGACGCTGACACCGTTTGGCTTTCAAAGCGAGCGCCGCTCCTTGTGGGATGCGCGCGAGACCTATTTGAAACTCTCGCCGCTCTTGTACGCCAACCAAATCAAAGAGCCGCTGCTCTTGATTCATGGCGAAACCGACAACCGCTCCGGCACCCCGGCACTGCAAAGCGAGCGCCTGTATCAGGCGCTGGTGGGCACCGGTGGCACGGTGCGTTATGTGCTGCTGCCCTTGGAAGCCCATGGCTACAACGCCAGGGAATCGGTCGGCCATGTGCAATGGGAAATGCGGCAGTGGCTGAAGCACTACCTGGGTGAAGCCAAACCAGCTGCGCGCTGAGGACACACCCGCCCGGTGGGACCGATTGCATCGCCACCCTCGGCCACAGGGCCTCAACACAAGGTGCTGAGTTCTTGGGTTTGGCTTAACTCGCTGGTCTGGCTGACTTGTGTATCTCCCGGCTGGCGTTGCGGCAACACAATGTGAAAGACTGCGCCACCGCCTCTTCGGTTTTCCGCGTAAATGCGGCCGTTGTGCACTTCGACAATCTTTCGACAAATGGCCAGACCCAAACCGGTGCCGCCGGAACCATCCTTGGTCTGACTCGATTGAACAAAGGCCTCGAAGATCTGCTCAGACTCCCCGCCCGGAATTCCGGGCCCTTGGTCCGCCACGCTGAGGTGGATTTCCCCGGCGGCATTCAAGCCCGCCACCACGTCTATGGAGGCCGCGTCGGGTGAGAACTTGATGGCATTGGCCATGACATTGCGCACCACCTGTTGGAAGCGCAGTGGGTCCACCTTGGCCATCAAGGGCTGCATGGGCATGCGGGTGGACAGTTGAAGGTAGCGCTTGGCCATCAAGGGCTCAAGTTCTTGCAAAACAGCTTGAATGGGGCCGCGCAGATCGCAGGTTTCCAGGTCAAAAGTGCCCACCGAGCTTTCGATCTTGGACACATCCAACAAGTCATTGACCAGCGCGAGCATGCGTTGACCGGCTGCATACACATCGCTGAACATACCGGCCAATTTGGGATCCGCGCGGCCGCGCACCATGCCCAACTCCGAGAAGCCCAAAATGGCTTGCAAGGGCGTGCGCAACTCATGGCTGATGTTGGCGATGAACTCGGATTTGGCTCGCGAAGCTTCTTGCGCTTCATCCCGTGCTTCACGGGTGGCCCGCTCTATCGCCCGGAAATTGCTGACATCCATCAGCGTGCATAGGATTCCGGCGACGCCGCCATTCAAATCCGGCACCAGTACTTTGGTGATCAACATATCGCGGCGCACCCCATCGTGCTGCAGCAGTTGATGCTCATAGCTGGTGCGTCCACCGCGCGCCAGCAAGCGGCGATCATGTTGGGCATGGAGTTCCCGCTCCGCTTCGCTCAAATCGTCGCCCACAGAGGTACCCAAGACTTCGGCGCGCTTGCGCCCCATGAACTCTTCCCAGGCATGGTTGACGGTGACATACCTGCCTTGGGCATCAAACATAGACACTGGCAAAGGGCTGATCTCTTGCAGCAAGGCGGAAAAGGCAAGTTGCTGTTGCAATTTGCCTTGCGCCTCATAGCGCTCGGTCACGTCAACCGCGCTGCCCGCAAACCCCACCAAATGCCCCGCCTCAAACAGCGGCAAGACCGCAAGTTCACAGCGGCGTTGCCGGCCCTCGGGGGACTTCAACGACACCTCGATTTTGCGCTCGGCCCCGTGCGGGTCGAGGCTTTGGGGCGCCGTCGGCGACACCGGTTGGAGCAAGGACTGCACCTGTGCCCGATCCTCCTCCTCGACCAAGTCCACCAAGCGCATGCCCACGGCTTCATCCAGTCGCTTGCGGCTGACACGCGCCCAGCGGGCATTGACATAGGTGATGACGCCAGCGGCGTCCACCCGGAACACCAATTCCTGCAAGCTGCGCAGCAAGACGCGCTGCTCTTGTTCGCGCTGCGCTAGACGGCGATGAGCGACATCCAGGGCATGACGCGCCCGCCGACCCGCCCGACATTCATAAAGCGCCATGCCCAGCAGCAGCAGCAAACACATATCCCCCAGAAGCTTCGCATTGATTGAGGTGTCCATGTGCATAGAAGCCGGCCCGGAGATCATTGCGCCAGACACGTGCATGACAAACAGCACGACCGTCACAGCAGCCGCGATCAACCACCACAAAGGTTTGACGGGGTGGCTGGGGCCACCAGGCGCCGAAAGCTCTTCTTTGGACAGAACGTTTTTCATCACAAGGACTCCTTGCTCAGGCGCTACCTCGCCTTCAATGCGGGAATCAATCCGTCGATTCGACCAAGTCTTCAAAGCTTGGCGGTTCCCGATTGATGCGCTCGCGAAGCTCGATCAATGCCGGCGCATGCGCGACGATCAGATCCACCAAATGCGGATCAAAAGCCAAACCGCGCTGGTCTTTCAGCATCTGTAGCGCCTGCTCATCAGGCAAGGCTGGGCGATAGCAGCGGTCCATGGTCAGGGCATCAAAAAAGTCCACCACGCCCACAATGCGCCCGGTGAGAGGAATGGCCTCACCGGCCAGCCCCACGGGATAGCCTGCACCGTCCCAACGCTCATGATGCGTCATGGCCACCTCGGCCGCCATCTTGAACAAGGGCACTCGCGAGCGGCCCAAAATTTCGGCCCCAATCAAGGGGTGCTTGTTCATCACCTGGCGTTCTTCGGGTGTGTAAGCCCCCGGCTTTTTGAGCACCGCGTCGGGCACGCCAATCTTGCCAATGTCGTGCATCGGCGCGGCCCGCCGCAACATTTGCGCAAAACTGCGCGTTTGCCCGGCGAGCAGTGCCAAGGCCTCGGCCATGAAACCGATCCTCAGAATATGGACACCGGTGTCGTCATCACGAAACTCTGCCGCCAAGGACAGGCGCAGCAAGGCGTCATGATGGGCACGCGCTACCTCCCGCAGGGCTTGATTGCGCTCGCGATACATGCGCCCCAGATCTGCAATGATGCATTCCATCTGGGCGGTGGCTGCATCGTCAAACACTCTGCTGCAACCGGGCTCTCCTGGCATGAGGAGGGTGGCCGTCGACGGCGACGCAAGAACAGGGCTGGCACTGGTCAACATGATGGGCTCACTCTTGGGCTGACTGTTTCTTTCATTCCGCCAACCACAGCTGCGACAGGCTGTCGATCAATTGCAGAGGGCTGAAGGGCTTGACCAGATAGGTGTCAGCGCCGGCTTGCTGTCCGGCTTCGCGATCTCGGGCCTGGCCACGGGCACTGACCACCATCACATGGGTGTCGCGCAGTTCGGGATCGGCCTTGATGCGGCGGCACACTTCCAGCCCATCCACCGGGCCGGGCATCATCACATCGGTCAGCACAAAGTCAGGCCGCACTTGGCGGGCAATGCGCAGCGCTGACTCACCGTCCTCAGCCTCGTGGATGTCGTAGTCCTCGAATTCCAAGGTCATGCGAATCAGGCGACGGATGTCGGCATGGTCGTCAACCAACAAGATCTTTTTCATTACCATCTCCTGCTTAGTCACAACGTGTAGCAAAGATATCATTTCTATCAATTGTGTTCGCATGAAATCCTGCATTCTTTGGCCGATATTCGGCAAAATCGCACAATGACTTCACGAGATCGAATCAAAGACAAAGCAGGGCAAGACTTCAGCACCCTGGAGGTGGCGCAGCGTCTAGGCATGGCCGTGCGCTCGATTCAGCTGATGGTGGACCGGGGTGAGTTGACAGCTTGGAAGACCCCTGGAGGCCACCGTCGCATCGACCGTGCCTCGGTTGAGGCCTGGTTGGAACGTCGCTCCAGCAGTGGCGCCATGCCTTTGGACGAAACGGGCACCAGCACAGCCAAACCCTCCAGCGCGACCGGCAAGTCTCGGCAAAGCCTTTTGCTGATCGAGGACTCGGTGCATTTTCAGAAGCTGGTCAGTCTGCTGATCCAACAGCAATTCCCCGCGCTGGATTTGCACATCGCCAATGACGGCATCGTGGGGCTGGCCCTGTGCGGCCAGTTGCAACCCGATATCCTGATCGTCGACATCTTGCTGCCAGGCATCGACGGCCCGACCCTGATCACCAGCCTGCGCTCTCAGCCGCAATTTGCTGGCAGTCAGTTGATTGTGTTGACCTCGCTGGACGAAGCGCAGCGGGCGCCCTACGCATTTGCGCTCAGCGGGGTGCCTGTGGTTCACAAGCCGCGTCTGGTGATGGATCTGCCTCCGCTGCTTTTGTCCATGGCCAGCAAAGCGGCCAACCCTAACTGAGCAAGCCCATGGTCGCACGAGTGCTGCTGGTGGAAGACAACCTGGCCTTGCAGCAATTCGTGGCCATGGCCTTAGAAGACGTGGCGCTGGAATTGCAGATTTGTGCCTCCGTCAGCGCCGCCCTGCAGTCCCTGGCGCAGGCCCCCGTAGACCTTGTGATCACCGATTTGTCGCTGCCCGGTCGCAGCGGACACGAACTGTTGGCTGAATTGCAAGCCCAGCCTCATCTGCGTGCAGGCGCGCGCGTGGTGGTGTACAGCGCTGCGCAGGCGCAAGCCACCCAGCAACAACTGCGCAAATTCAAGATTTGGCGGTACTTGACCAAGCCCTGCCCGCTTGCCACCCTACAGGCCTGCGTACGTGAGGCCCTGGCGGCCCCCGGAGAATCAATCGTCGACACGCCGACGTACGACCAGGCCGCCGTGCAAGCGGCGATTGCGCACAACTTCAGTGGCAATCTGGCGCTGTACCAATCGTTTCGCGCATCGTGCCAGCAACAGTTTCCTGCCGATATTCAAACGGGTGAGCAGGCCTGCACCAAAGCCGATGGATTGGCCTTGCGGCATCTCGCTCACACTTTGAAAAGTGTGCTGATGATTCTGGGCTTGAATGCCGCAGGGGCAAGAGCCGAAGAACTCGAGCTACTGCTGGAACGAAGTATGGAACTCGGTGAAGCTTGGCCCAAGGCGGCCGAAGCGCATTGGGCGGCGCTGCGGGCCCATCTGCTGAGCCCTGAGCTTCGAAGCTGGCAAGCACCCAGCACATGAATCCGCAGAGCGCTGCAACTCAAACCGTCCGACGACGCTGCAGGTGCAAGATCAGCAGCAAGCCAAGAAGGGACATGAGGCCGGCGGAAGGCTCCGGAACGGCACTGATCGAGAAATCATGCCCGCTGGCGCCGACCGTGTTCAGCCCGGCTTGCGAGGCTTGCAAATAGAAATTGGCCGTGTGCCCAAAATCGGACTGCGCCCAATGGGCCAGCGTAGCGCTGGAGTCGACCGAAGCGGCGGCATACAACATGCCGGTCACGAGAAGATCATGCCCGACCTCGGTGTCCAGGGCCACGCGGTACCACCCCGTGCTTTGGTTCTTGGCATTCCAGCTGAAGATTTTTTCCGCGCGACTGACCTTGTCGATGAGACGAATCTCGGCCATGCCGTCAGACACCAAGTGACCGCCCAGCTCAAAACTCGGTTGGCTGATTTGTCCTTCGATCCACAGATGCAAGGCATAGCGCACCGGCGACCCCGGCGCCAGACCGGCGCCACTGACCGTCACCGTGTCAGCAAAAGTCGCCTGGGCCGTGCCGAATGAATAGCCGTAGTAGTGCGGCTCGGGAATCCCACTCGGATAGCCGGACTCCGCAAAGGCCTTGAGGCGGCCGATCGACGCCTCCAAAGAGGCCTTGCCATACCCTGAATTGCTGACTTGCGATGACTCGCTCAGGGTCTGAGTCTGCTTCGCTTCAGGCCTGTCATAGAAGTTGAAATCAGCGGCATGCTGCTGATCCTCCCGCGGGCCGGGCGAAAACAAGGTCGCCAGTGTGTTGACATTGCCGGTGATCTGATAACTCTGCGCCTGCGCAGCAACAGAGCTCCCCAAAATCAGCACGCTCAACGCTGTGGCCCGTAGGCCGGGGCCAAAACCCAGTTTCTTCATCATCACCCGACTCCTTGATGTGAGGCGCAAAGCGGCGGGCTCGACTCTAACAACGCAGAGCTGATGAGGGAAATTCAAGTTAGGGGGCGTGATCAAGCGCCGATTTGCAGCACCCCCAGGCTGCGCGCGCGCGTGACCGCATGGCGGCGCGAGCCGGCTTCAAGTTTGCCGTACAGGCCTTTGAGGTGCCACTTGACGGTCTCGGCGCTCACCCCCAGGGCTTGCGCAATTTCCTTGTTGGAGTAGTTCAGCGCCAGCAGCGCCAGCACTTCTTGCTCTTTGCGGGTGAGCAAATCGTTCTCGGGCTCAGCCCGGCGGCGCGGCAAGTCCCGCGGCGCCGGTGGCAGCGCGGGTGCTGACACGGCGCCATAGGCGCTCGCGCCAGAGCTCACCGGCTCGGCCTTGTGATAGCCCAAGAGATGCAGCAGCGCACGCGAGTCTTTCAAGGCCAGACTGCTTTCTTGACGCTGCGCCTGACGGGCTCGGCGCGAATAGTCATAGGCCTGCGCCATATGGTCGGCCTCGGCCCAGGCTTCGGCCAGATAGTCCAGCAAAGCCGGAGGTGGGCGCCAACCGTCGATGCCCATGCCCCGGTCCAGCGCGGTCTGCGCAAAATGGATGGTGGCGGTGGGCGCCGTCATATTGGGCGGTGCGGGCAATTGCTGTCGGCTGCGCCGGTGCACCTCGGCCAGCGCTTCGCTGATGTCCACCTTGACGGTGTCATAGCCATAGTGTTCGGTCAGGGCCTTGGCTTCGTCCAGGGCTTGCAAAGCGGCCTCAATCTGCCCCAACTGCGCCAGCGCCTTGGCTTGGCGCGCCAAGGCCAGCGCCAGATTGCACATGTGCTTGCCGTCGCGGTAGAGCTGGATGGCCTCCCACATCACATCGACCGACTCTTGCATGCGGTCCACCGCACGCAGCGCAAAGGCCAATTCGCTGCAGGCAAAGGCGGTGATCAAACCCGGCGGCACGGCTCGCAACTGCACCAAGGCCTCGTTCAAGGCCTGCAGGCTTTCCGGCCCGCGCCCCAAATGGCGCAAGACGCGCCCAACCTGGCTCTGCGTCATGCCCATCAACGCCGGCCACTGGGTTTGGCGGGCGCGCTGGGCTGCGGCTTCGAAGCACTGGGCCGCGCGCTCCAGATCCCCCAACTCCAAGCAGGCATTGCTGGCGTTCATCATGGCCACACAGTGAAAGCGCAAGAAGCCGACCTCCAAGGCCAAGGCGCCCGAGGCCAAAAACAGCGAGGCGGCTTCCGCCGGTTCACGCAAGCACAAGGGGAAGGCGCGCGAAGCCAGTTCGTAAACCAGCACCGCGGGGTCCTCTTGCCCCTCACTCGCCAGCGGGCCGGCCTGGGTCGAGTTGGCCAAGCGTTCTGCCTCAGCGCCCGGATTCGCCAAATACAGGCCCAACTCACACCTCAGCAGCGAGCGCGCCACCCCGCGTCTTTGCGCATCGGGCAATGCATCAAACAAGCGCACGGCCGCTTCCAAGCTGGCAATTTCTTCGTTGCGCTGACCCTTGAGCTTGCGCAGCAGCACCTCGGCCAGACAGGCATCCCCCGCGGCATAGACATCTGGGTTGGGGCTCAGATGCGCCCGCGCCTGATCCAGCCAGGCCTGCGCATCCTCGAAGCGGCAAAACAAAGCGGCGGTTTCGCAGGCCGTCAAAGCGGCCCGTGCACTCAGGGCGTTGAGCTCGGCCAAAGGCAGGCGATGGCAGGGAAGCCAACGCCAAAACTCAGCCAGCAATTGCTCGGCTCGCAGGCTGTCGCGCTGCCGCAAATGCCAGGCCAGCTCCAACAAAAGCGGTAGACGCGCGCGGCCCGAGGCCAACTCCAGACTCTGGGCCAGGCCCTCCAGGTGCGCATCACTCTCCGCGTATTTCATGCGCCGAGTCTAGGGCCGCCCTCGATCGCAAGACCCCGTCGCAATCCCCTAGCCAAGACCCTTCATTTGGGGGGATGAGGCCGCACAAGCATCAGATTGCGTTCGCTGTGCGCACACCAGCCAAGGCTGACCCCGCGCCGTCCAAGCCTGCCCCAGGAAATCCATGAGTGCAAAGCGCAGCAACCCACCCGCCGCGGGGGGGGAAGGGCCAAGAGCGAGTCGATAAGGTCACAGGCCTGAGTTGCAAATCCGTGCAGCCTTTCACGTTTTTCGATTGCTTCGTCGTCCCCGCTGTCATCCAGGAGTTTTGCCATGAGAGTTCCGAGTCCCACCCTCGCGCCACCGCGCACCTTCGCCAGCGCCCTCGCAAGCGGCTTGCAAGCGGCCCTGTTGCTCGCAACCGCCAGCTTGGCCACGCCCGCACTGGCCACCCAACTGCCGCTCCAAAACCTCAGCCAGCTGATTGCCAAGGCTGACCTGATCGTCAGCGGTGAAGTGACCGCAGTCAAAGACGGCATCGAAAACGGCCTGCCATATACCGAAGTAACCCTCAAGGTCAGCGGCAGCGCCAAGCAAACGCTGGACACCAAAAGCAGCTTCAGCTTCCGCCAATATGGCCTGCTCACGCCGCGCAAGATGAGCGATGGGCGCTACCTCTTGCCCGCCAAGATCGAGGGCATGCCCACCTGGCGGGTTGGCGAACGCGTGCTGAGCTTCATGAACAAGCCCGCGGCCAGCACCGGCCTGCGCACCCCAGTGGGTCTGGCTCAAGGCAAGTTCAGCATCAACGGCAACAAAGCTGCCAATGCTTTCAACAACGAAGGCTTGTTTGACGGCGTGTCGGTGGACAGCGGCCTGCTGCGCAGCAGCGAAAGCACCATGTTGAGCAAACGCTCGGGAGCCGTCGACCAAGCCGTGCTGCAAGGCTTGGTCAACCGAGCCGTGAAAAACAACTGGATCGCCACAGGAGTGATGCGCTGATGAAAACCACCCAACTCTGCACCGCCCTGGCCGCCCTGCTGCTGGCCAGCGCCGCCGCTCAAGCCGGCGGCCCCCTGTTTCTGAATGGCAACCCCGCCAATCTGAAGCCCCTGCGCTGGGATACCAGCAAGGGCCCAGTCAAGGTTTACACCGATGTGGGCGCGTTTTCGCGCAAGAATGACGGCAGCGTCTTCCTCAGCGAAGCGCAGGCCAACAAGATCACGGCCTTCTCGCTGCAACAGTGGAGCTCGGTGCCCACCTCGACCTGGCGCGCTGAAACCGACCCCAGCAAATTCACGCCCTTCACCGCCGTACCCAGCATTGGCGTGGACGTGAAAGACGGCGCCACCGCGGCCCTGGTCTATGGCAAGTACAACGAAGGCGGCTTCTACGTCATTTACGACGTGGATGGCCGGGTGTTGGAAGACTTCTTCGGTGTACCCAAGGACCAGGTGCTGGGCATTGCCATGCCCGAAATCGCGGAAGACCAAGATGGGGACGGCTACCCCGAAACCATTGTCAAAGCCACGGCCGTGATGAACGGCTGGATGGTGGTGCACGAAACGCCGCCCCCCGGTCAACGCAGCCTGCCGCCGGCCGATGTGGACGGGCGTCGCTACGCCGGCATCTTCACCCATGAGTTCGGTCATGCGATCAATCTGTCCCACTCACAGACCAATGGCCAGCTGGCCTATATGAGCACGCCGGAATTCGGACGCGATCTCTACCCCGGCGTGGCTGGCTGCGTGGCCCCGGTGCACCACTGGCTGCGCGGTCCGGTGGCCAGCCATATCGATCCGAAGTACATCGAAACCATGTTCCCCTTCATCGACCCGACCAATGTGGCCAAAGGCCGCTCGGCAGGGTATGAGATGAGCACCGTGGACCGGCCGGATGACATCGCCTCGATCTCCAACCTCTACCCCACGGCCGACTACCTCAGCAAAACCGGCTCCATCGCCGGCACGCTCTTGCTCAAGGATGGCAAGACCGGCTACAGCGGCATCAACATCATTGCGCGCAATGTGAAGGACCCGCTGGGCGACGCGATCTCGGTGATGTCGGGCGACCAGACCCAGGGCCAGCTTGGCCCCGACGGGCGCTTCCGTATCAACAATCTGAAAGCCGGCGAAAGCTATCAGATCTATATCGAAGAGATCAATGCAGGCGGCTACCCCACCACGCCCACCATGCTGATGTCGCAAGCCGAGTATTGGAACGAAGGCGAAACCAATGACCCCAGCCTGGACACCCCGTGCAAGGCCAGCGCCATTCAGGCCGAGGCCGGCGTCACCAAGACGGCCAACCTGGTCTTCAATGGCCGCACCGAAGGGGTCCAGTACACCTTCTTGACCAGCGGCTTTGTGACCAGCTTGTCCGACGATGCGCGCCGCGGCGGCGGCCTCATCGGCCAAGGCACGCCCTTCTTGTGGGATGCCGAGACCGGCCCCTCGCTCTTGCCCGAGGCCCTCAATCTGGGCGGCTCAGCCATGAGCTCGATGACGGGCGACGGCCGCAAGATGATGGTGGAAGCCAATTTTGATGGTGCGGTGCAGTACGACCCCGATGGCAACCCCTATCTGCTCAAGCAAATGGCGCTGTGGAACACCGTCACCAACAAGGTGGTGCCCATGGGCGCACTGAGCAACCGCTGCGACGAATGGGGCAGCGGCACCACCAGCTACGGCTGGGGCATGAGCCGGGATGGCCGTTCCGCCGTGGGTTACAGCAGTTATGAAAAGCCCGATGGCAGCTGCGGCAGCTTTGACCCCGACACCCAATCTCTGGGCGTTGTGCCCTATCTGTGGACGGCCGACCAAGGGGGCCGCGCCTTGCGCCTGGATGGGCTGAACCTGGAATGGATGCCCTGGATTCGCGCCGCCGGCGTCTCGGCCAATGCCGAAGTGGTGGTGGGCCAAGGCAATGGCAGCAATGCCTACGCCTGGTTCAAGGAAGGCGCACCCATTGACCTGACGGCCTTGACCGGCGCCTATGTGGCCGACCTGGTCAGCGCCGATGGCCAACGCGTGCCACTGGCCACCGACCGCAGCGTCTTGATGTGGAACCCCTATCTGGGCACCGGCGCCGCCGCCCTGCGCGACATCAGCACACCCAAGTACTGCACCGACTTCCCCCTGGTCACCTGGGACGGTGTGGACCACTGCAAGGTCGATGGCGCAACTTGGGTGGAAGAGAACTTCGGCGTGCCGCCGCAGCAACTCAGCGCCATCAGCGACGATGGCCGGGTGATGGTGGCACGCATCGGCAGCTTCTTCACCAGCGTGGCCGGCTTTATGTGGGTGGACGAGTTGGGCTGGATGAACTTGAACGATTTCTTCCGCAAGCAAGGCGTGGTGGAAGCCGCCAAGTACGGCATGGAAAACCCCATCGCCCTGAACGGCCCGGGCACCGCGATTGCCGGCGGCATCACCGGCGTGGCGATGAGCTGGCTGGTGGACATGAAGCAGGTCTATGTCTGCGAAGGCGGCAGCAGCAACACCTTGGTGAGCTTCCCGCAAGAGGCCGTCGCCAAGGTCAAGGCTGGCGCCCGTCTGGGCCGCTGCGAAACCCGCTGATCCAGCCCGGTCTCAAGCCCTTCAAGCCTTATCGGTCGCCGCGCGCGCAAACGCGGCGACCCCCAACCAATCAGCAAGAACACAAGGACATCCTATGAAACGCGAATACTTCACCGCTCCCGCGCTGGCCCTGGCCGCCCTGTTGAGCAGCCCGGCCGCCCAAGCCGAGATCACCTTCTTCAATTCGCAAGCGGCCTATCTGGCGGCCATCTCGGCCACTGCCGTGGACAAATTCGACGACCTGCCGTTTTGGGCCCAGGGCCCCAGCTATATGGAGCGCACTGCGGGCGATCACAACTACGTCGCGTGGTCGGTCGCGGGCCCGGGCCAAAACTCCACGCTGTACGCCGCAGGCAGCGCCGAGGACAGCTGGCTGTCCACCAATCAATCGAGCGACTACCTGACCTTTGGCTACTTCTCCGACAAGGTCTATGGCATCGGCGGCTTCTTCTTTGGCACCGATGAGTCCGGCGCCTACAAAGCCGGCCAAACCATCCGACTGAATGTGCTCGATGCGGACGGCCAAGAACAACTGATCTTGGTGGACAACACCAACCCCGGTAGCTTTTTTGGCTTTGTGTCCACCAGCCGCATCGACACCTTTCAGGTCAGCGCGGTGCAGCCCAATGGCGACTTCACCTGGGTGACCGCCAATGACCTGACCCTGGGCAATGTGGCCGCCGTGCCCGAACCCGCCAGCTATGCCCTGCTGCTGGCCGGCCTGGGCGTGCTGGGCGCCGCAGCCAAGCGCCGCAGCCGCGCTTGAGCGGAGCTGCGGCGAAAGACGACTCAGGCTAAAGCCAGGCGCTAGATCAAGCCTGGGTCGATTCGCGACGCCGGCGGGCGGTGGCGGCCAGCAGGCCCAAGCCGCTCAGCATCAAGAGCATGCTTTCGGGCTCGGGGACGCTGGACACCAGCGTCATCTGGTAGGCATGCGTCAGGCCCTTGTGGACGGCGGTGCCAACAATGCTGCCGTTCTTGCTAATGGCCATGGCCGACGCACTGGTGTTGGTGCTGAAATCCCAGTCAGTGCCGGCAGGCAAGAGGCTTTGCAGCGAGAAAGTCGCACCATCGGCAAACAAGAAAGGTACAGAGTATTCGCCGCCCGCATTGCCCACAACCCAGCCTTGCTCATTGACCGCGCTGGCTGAGCCCGAGCTGGTGTTCGGAGGTAGACCAATCTCGGTCATGCCGCCCTCAGCCGACCAGATGAAGGGCGTGCCTGAGCCTTGGTACATGCCGCTGCTGCCGACGACATAGCCGCTGTTGCTCAAGCCAAAATTGATGGCCGAGTTGTGCCCCGGCAAGGCCCCAACCGTGCTCATCACACCGGTCACCGAGTTGTAGACCATGCCCACATTGACGGAGACGTCGCTGGGGTCCACGCCCACGCCGATGACCAAGCCGGCGTCGTTGATGCCAAAGGCGGTGCTCATCCAGGCCCCATTGGCGGCCGTGGCGGTGATCAGGGTGCTGCCGTTCGGGCCAAACAGTGCGGCGTGCTCGAAATTGCCCGAGGCCACCGAACCCACGGCCACGCCGGCGCTGTTGACGCCGTAAGCCCAGCCTGCGCTGTAGCCTTGCGGCAAAGCCAAGGCGGTCACCGCGCCTTGCTTCCACATCACGGGCAATGGGTCGCTGCCGAACCAGGTGGTGGACGACACCCCCACGGCGATGCCGGCATCGTTGACGGCGTTCGCCACCGCGTACTGCCGGCCTGCCACGTTCGGCAGGGCACGCATGCCGTCTTGGGCGCTCCAGCTGTAGGCATTGCTTTGCTCGCCCATGGAGCGGCCCACCACATAGCGGCCATTGGGTGAAGCGCCAAAGGCTTGCGAGTCGCTGTCGCCGCTGAGCACGCCGAGGTCAACAATGGCGTACTGCGGCGCTGCGGCCAGCGCGACGCTGGCGCAAGCCAAGCTCAGGCAAAGGCTTAGGCTGAGTTTTGACAAGAAAAAGGGTTTCATACGTGCATGCTCTCTCGGTGGAGGTTCAAGTCTTGGGATTCGCCGGTGTCGACTCCTGCCCTCGTGCCGGAGTCAACCTGCCCAATCGACCTTAGCAGTGCAACAACAATGCACGGTACAGGGTTTCTGAGCGTTAGCTTTCAGATTGAGGAGCGCGGGAAAGGGCTGCGGATTTCGGGCCATGGCCCGGCCGCCGGGTCAGCGCCGGTCGCCCCCAAGGGGCGCGAGTGCATACGTTTTTCGCCCCTCGCTGGGGCGCTCACCAAACTGGCGCCAATAGGCCTGACTGAATTTGCCGGCGCTTTGAAAGCC
Source organism: uncultured Burkholderiales bacterium (assembly GCA_945952065.1). Taxonomy (GTDB): domain Bacteria; phylum Pseudomonadota; class Gammaproteobacteria; order Burkholderiales; family Burkholderiaceae_C; genus Paucibacter_A. Next base: position 159,707 of record CAMFGY010000004.1, read on the forward strand.
CCAGCGCAGCGCCAGTTCGCGGATGGAGCCCGCATGCCCTTGGCGCAACTCCAGCCGCGCGCGGTCCAGGCGCAGCTGGCGCAAATAGGCCATGGGCGACAAGCCCAGATGGGTCTGGAAGTGGCGCAGCAAACTGCTGACGCTGACGCATGCGGCCTCGGCAATATCGGCCAAGACAATATCGCTCAAGACCTGCGCCTCGATGTACTCCAGGGCGCGCTGCACGCTGCGCGGCGCCAAGGGCCGGGCCAAGCTCGCGGTTTCGACCGCAAGTTGCTGCTCTTGCACCAGGCTCAAGGCCATCATCTCCAAACATTGCTCAAACATCGGCGGCGCCGCCCGACTCGACGGCTGCTGCTGTTGCTGCAGTAACAAGCGCGCGGCCTGCTGGCCCATGAAAAGCAAACCTTGCGCAAGGGGCGGCGCCAGCAGAGGCTTGAAGGCGGGAGTCCCAAGCCAGTGCGCGGGCGCCAGCTCCGCACCCACGCGCCGCAAATGGGTGCGCGGAAGGGCAAACTCCACAAAGTGCGAATCGGCCGAGAACTGCGCCCGCTCGACATCGGCGGGGCTGATCAGCAAACCCTCACCCGCCTGCGCGACAAATTCGGCGCCGCCCTGCCTCAAGCTGACCGAGCCTCCCAGCACCAGGCCCAGCAGCAGCGGCGCGCCGGCAGCGAAGCGGGGTTGCGACTGAACATCCAGCACAAAGCTGTTTTGTGATTCGGCCAAAAAGACCGCGGGCTCGCTCGGGCCTTCAATCGGCATGGGCACAAGCCCCAGCTGCAAATGGGCGGCGCTTTGGGGCCCCCAGCTGCGAATCTTTCGCTGTGCCAAAGGCGAGCGCTGGTTGAGCCCCTCCATATACGCCTCGATGGCCTCGCGCGATTCAAAGCTGACCGTGGGCCGGGCCAGTGCGGGCCGCAGCATAGACCGAGAACAAGCAGTGTCAGAGCTTTTCATGCAAAAGACTTGGCGACGTGGGCCGCGTGACCGAGGGCCAGCCCAGTATGGCCCAGCTCGAACCGAAACGGGTTCGCTGTCCGAACCTAAATCGCCAGCGGGTCCACATCCACGGCCCAGCGCAGCAAGCCTTTGTGCTCGCGCTTGAGCGCATGCAGCTCGGGCAGCCAGTGCCACAAAAGGCGCTGCAAGGCGCTGCGGCTGCTGGCCTCGACCAGCATCTGCATGCGTTCGACGTTAGCCACCCGGGCCACGCTCATGGGGATGCTGGGGTAAATCAGCACGGCGTCGGCCTCGGGCAGGCTGCGTGCCCAGCGCGAAGCCGCGTCCAAAAAGCCTTTGGCGGCCTCGGCCGTGCGGCCCTCGGCGCGCAGCAAGGCCAGGTGCGCAAACGGCGGCAGCCCGGCGGACTCGCGCTCGGCCAGTTGGCTTTGCGCAAAGGCCTCATAGTCATGCCGCGCCAGGGCTTTGTAGAGCGCGTGCTCGGGGTGCCAGGTCTGCACCCACATCTCGCTGCGGGCGGCTTGTTCGGCGTCACGCCCGGCGCGGCCACCGGCCTGCATCAAAAGCGCAAACAGCCGCTCCGGCGCGCGGAAGTCGCTGCTGAACAAAGCGCCGTCCGGGTTGACCGCCGCCACCAGGGTGATGCGGCGGAAGTCATGGCCTTTGGTGACCATCTGCGTGCCGACCACGATGTCCACCTCGCCGCTGTGCACCGCATGCAGCTGCGCTTCCAGCTCACCCTTGAGCTTGGTGGAGTCGGCATCGATGCGCAGCACGCGTGCGCCCGGCAATTGCTCCTGCAACTGCTCTTCCAGGCGCTCGGTGCCCCGGCCCAAGGGCGCGATGTCTTGGTTGCCGCAGGTCGGGCATTCGCTGGGCACGCGCTGCGTGAAGCCGCAGTGGTGGCAACGCAGCGTACGGTCGCCCTTGTGGAAAACGCGCCAGGCGCTGCAGTGCGGGCAATCGCTCTTCCAGTTGCATTCGGCACAGTGCAAAACCGGTGCATAGCCACGCCGGTTCAAAAAAATCAGGCTTTGCTCGCCGCGCTCCAGCCGCTTGCGCAACGCCTCCAACAAGGGCGTGGTCAGGGCGGTGGTCACGCCCTTGCTCAGCGGCAGCGTCTTCATGTCGAACAAGCGCACCCGCGGCATGGCCCCACCGCCGATGCGCTCGGGCAATCTCAACAGCTTGTAGCGGCCTCGCACGGTGTTCGCCGGGGGGCTCGCAGCTTGAGCTTTTTGCCAGCTCTCCAGCGAGGGCGTGGCCGAACCCAGCATCACCGGGATCTTGAGCTGATGAGCCCGGTAGACCGCCAGATCGCGTGCCGAATAGCGTGCCCCATCTTGCTGCTTGTAGGAGGGGTCGTGCTCTTCATCGACCACGATCAGGCCCAGGCGCGGCATGGAAGCAAACACCGCCAGCCGGGTGCCCAGCACCAGCTCCGCTTGCCCCGCATGGGCGGCCAGCCAATGGCGCAGACGCTGCGCGGGGGTCAGGCCACTGTGCAAAGAGACAATGGCGCGGCCCGCAAAGCGCTCGGCAAAGCGCGCCTCCAGCTGAGGTGTCAGATTGATTTCGGGCACCAGCACCAAGACCTGCCGGCCCTGGCTGAGCGCATGCTCGGCGGCGCGCAAATAGACCTCGGTCTTGCCGCTGCCGGTCACCCCATACAGCAGCAGAGGCGGCGGCGCCTTGGCGCTGGCCAACAAGGCATCCAACTGCCCCAGCACCTCGGCTTGTGCCGGGCTGAGCTCGGGCTTTTGAGCCGGGCTTGCGTCAGCGGCGGCCCGGGCTTGTTCTGCGGCCCATTTGTCGAGTTTTTTCAGCCGCATCTTCAGCTGTGCAGCGTCCAACTCCCGCAGCTGAGGCGGCAAGACCGACAGCGCCAGTTCGCCGATGCTGCGTTGGTAATAGCGAGCCGCAAATTCGACCAAGCTGCACCAGGCCGCGCTCAAGGGCGGTATGCCCTCCATGCAGCCCAGAATGGGGCGCAGGGCCGCGGGTTCGGTGCTCGCGTCGGGCTCGCCGGGCCAGACGATGCCCATCAACTCGCGCCGGCCCAAAGGCACGCGCACCAAGCTGCCGGGCGGCAAAGCCTGCTCGCTCAGATAGTCCAAGGGCGCGCTGATCCCGCTGTGCTGCGGCGCATCCACCGCCACACGCAGCCTGTGCTGCGGCGGTTGGGCTTCAGAAAAAGCGGCCTCGCTCATGCCTGACACCACGCGGCCAGATCAGGTATCAAATGAGCTTTAGCGCTTAAGTGCATGATTTGAAAGGGCTCCCAAACTTGCGCACCATTTCTGTGGATAACTTTGTGGGGAAAGTTCGAAGAGTCTGGCCTCACAGCGCTTGTCGTTCAAAACTGGCCTGCGCGACGATTCGCGCCGCAGCGCAGGCATCCTCTTATAAATCAAGCACTTAGCCTGCAATCGGGAAAACACGGAGCTGCAAAACCCTATGTGAATAGCCCCAGGCTCCAGGCCCCGTTTCTGGGGATAAGTCTCTACCCTGAGTGCTTACTTCACGTTTTGTGGGCTTTGTTTCTGGGCCTTGCGGCCCAGCGCCCAGCCTCAAACGCCCGCGCGCAATCGCCGCGAATGGGCATGCACCTCGTCCACCAAGGCCGAGACGTGCTCGGGCGGGGTGAACTGGCTGATGCCATGTCCCAAATTGAACACATGGCCGTCCCAGCCGCCGTCGGCGCGCTGCGGCTTGCCAAAGCTGTCCAGCACCGCGCGAACCTGCTCACGGATGGCGTCCGGTGGGGCGAACAGCACATTCGGGTCCAGATTGCCCTGCAGGGCCACCCGGCCGCCGACCTGGGCGCGGGCGCGGCCCAAGTTGGCCTTCCAGTCCAGGCCCACCACATCGGCGCCGGCGTCGGCAATCTCATCCAGCCAGAGCGCGCCACCCTTGGTGAACAAGATGCGCGGAATGCGCTGCCCTTCATGCTCGGTCTTGACCTGGGCCAACACGCGGCGGGAGTAGTCCAGGCTGAAGCGCTGGAACATGCCATCGGCCAGCACGCCGCCCCAGCTGTCAAACAGCATCACCGCTTGCGCGCCCGCTTCGATCTGGGCATTCAGGTACTGCGCCACCGCGTCGGCATTGACCTGCAGGATGCGGTGCATCAGGTCGGGGCGGGCGTACATCAAGCTCTTGACCTGGCGATAGTCGTCCGAGCCGCCGCCTTCGACCATATAGCAGGCCAGGGTCCAGGGGCTGCCGGAGAAGCCGATCAGCGGCACGCGGCCATTCAGGGCCTTGCGGATCGAGCTGACCGCGTCAAAGACATAGCGCAGCTTGTCCATATCGGGCACGGCCAGTTCGTTCACCGCGGCCTCGTCGCGCACGTTCTTGGCGAACTTCGGCCCTTCGCCGATTTGGAAAGAAAGCCCCAAGCCCATGGCGTCGGGCACCGTCAGGATGTCGCTGAACAAAATGGCGGCGTCGAGCCTGTAGCGCTCCAGCGGCTGCAGCGTCACCTCGGTGGCGTAATCGGTATTGGTGGCCAGGCCCATAAAACTGCCGGCCTTGGCGCGGGTCTCGCGGTACTCTGGCAGGTAGCGGCCAGCTTGGCGCATCAGCCAGACGGGCGTGTAGTCAGTGGGCTGGCGCAAGCAGGCGCGCAGAAAGGTGTCGTTTTGGAGTGGGGCGTTCATGCGCATGATTATCGACGCCGAAAGCACATGACAGGCCGCGAGCGGCGCTGCGATACTCCGCGCGGACTTGATACCGATCAGCCCGGCCTCATATTCCGGCTGGCCCCAACACATTCAGGAGGTTTTCACATGTCATCGATTCTGAAGCGCGGCGCTTTGACCGCCACGGTTTTGACCGCCACCCTCACGCTGTCCGGCTGCGGCTACAACCAATTCCAGACGCTTGACGAGCAAGTGAACGCCGGCTGGGCCGAGGTTTTGAACCAGTACCAGCGCCGCGCCGACCTGATCCCCAATATCGTCAGCACCGTCAAGGGCGAAGCCAATTTTGAGCAAGAGACGCTGACCAAGGTCGTGGAGGCGCGCGCCAAAGCCACCAGCATTCAAGTCACGCCCGAGCTGGCCAATGACCCCGAGGCGCTGAAGAAATTCCAAGCCGCCCAGGGCGAGGTGTCTAGCACCCTGAGCCGCTTGATGATGGTGACCGAAAACTACCCTAACTTGAAAGCCAATCAGGGCTTCCAAGACCTGCGCGTGCAATTGGAAGGCACCGAAAACCGCATCACCGTGGCCCGCAACCGCTACATCAAGACGGTGGCCGAGTACAACATGCACACCCGCCAGTTCCCCACCAATCTGACCGCCATGATTTTTGGCTACAAGGTCAAGCCCAGCTTCACGGTCGAGAACGAGGCCGCCATCAAGGCCGCGCCCACGGTGAGTTTCGACAAGCCCGCCTCCAAGTAAGGCAGGCCGGCCATGCGTGAACCTGGGTTCCCGTGGCTCGGCAAGGGATGGGGGCTTGGCTTTTTTTTGCCACTGCTGCTGAGCGCCCTGCTCGGCCTGCTGAGCCCGAGCGCGCACACCCAAGACGTGCTGCCCGTCCCCGCCTTGAGCGCGCGCGTCATCGACCAAACCGCCACGCTGAGCAGCGCTCAGCAAAGCGCGCTGGAAACCAAACTGGCCGCCTTTGAACAGGAGGCCGGCTCGCAGCTGGTGATTCTGCTGGTGCCCACCGTGGCCCCCGAGGACATTGCCAGTTATGCCCAGCGCATCGGTGACGCCTGGAAGATCGGCCGCCGCGATGTGGGCGACGGCCTGCTGATCGTGGTGGCCAAGAATGACCGCAAGGTTCGCATCGAAGTCGCCAAAACACTGGAAGGCGCCGTGCCGGATTTGGCGGCGCGGCAAATCATTCAAAACGCCATCACGCCTGCCTTCAAGGCCGGCGACTATGCCGGGGGCTTGAATCAAGCGGTGGACCAATTGAGCGCCCGGATTCGCGGCGAAGCCCTGCCGGCGCCCAAGTCGAGCAACAAAAACAGCTCGGCCCAAGACGGCCTCAGCTTTGAAGAACTGGGGGCGCTGTTCTTCATCGGTGTGCCGGTGCTGGGCGGCATTTTGATCGGCATCTTCGGCCGCAAGCTGGGCAGCCTGCTGACCGGCGGCGCCGCCGGCGCCATCGGCTGGGTGATTGCCTCCAGCCTCTTGATTGCCGGCTTGGCGGCCGTGGCCTCGATGATTCTGGTCGGGGTGATGGGCGTGGGCTCGGGGCGCAGCATCGGGCGGCGCGGCGGCGGCCACGGTGGCCCCATCATCTGGGGCGGCGGTGGCGGTGGCGGCTTTGGCGGCGGCGGAGGTGGCGGCGGATTTTCTTCCGGCGGCGGTGGCGATTTTGGCGGCGGCGGTGCCTCCGGAGACTGGTGACGAAGATGCCTCAAAACAGCCATCAAAAATCAATGCTTCTGCGTCTGCTCCGGCACCGCTGGACCGACAGCGGAACCGTCGCTCGCGCCCTGCCCGGAGCAGCCATCGCCAAGCTCGAAGCCCGCATCCGCGCCAGTGAGCAGCAGCACAGCGGCGAGATCTGCGTCTGCGTGGAGGCCGGCCTGCCGCTGTCTTACTTGAGCAAGCGTTTGAGCGCGCGCCAGCGTGCCCTCACCTTGTTCGGCAAGCTGCGCATCTGGGACACCGAGGCCAACAACGGCGTGCTGATCTACCTCTTGCTGGCCGACCAAGCGATTGAGATCGTGGCCGACCGAGGGCTGAACGCCCAGGTGCAGCCCGAGCAATGGCACGCCATCGTCGACACCCTGCGCGAGCATTTGCGCGCCGGGCGTTTCGAGGATGGCCTGCAAGCCGCAGTGGACGGCGTGGATGCCTTGCTGCAAAGCAAGTTCCCGCTGGCACCGGGCCAAAGCAACCCGAATGAGTTGCCCGACGCGGTGGTGCTGCTTTAACACCCCGCGCCGATACGACCCTTCAAAGCGCCCATTCAACGCGGCCGAATCGGCCGGAGCTTGCCGCCAAAGCTCTCCACCAAGGGGGCGTGCCCCAGCGGCGGGAACTTCAGCTTTGACGGCGGCACCGCCACATCGGGCAGCCGGGCCAGCAAATCGCGGATCAGGGTCAAGCGACCGCGCCGCTGGTCATTGAAGTCCACCAGGGTCCAAGGCGCATGGCGGCTGTGCGTGGCCACCAACATCTGGTCGCGCGCCTGACCATATTCTTTGTAAAGCCGGCGCGCATCCAGATCAATCGGTGAGAGCTTCCAGCGCTTGAGCGGGTCGGCCAGCCGCTCGGCAAAGCGAATCTCTTGCTGGGCCTGATCCACTGTCAGCCAATATTTGAAGAGCAAGATGCCGTCATCGACCAGCAGCTTTTCAAACACCGGCGCTTGCTTCAAAAAGGCCTGCGTTTGCTCGGGCGTGCAAAAGCCCATCACCGTTTCAACACCGGCGCGGTTGTACCAACTGCGGTCGAACAGCGCGATCTCCCCCGCCGCCGGCAGGTGCGGCACATAGCGCTGAAAGTACCACTCGCCCCGCTCGCGTTCACTGGGTTTGCCTAGGGCCACCACATGGCATTGACGCGGGTTCAGGGTTTCAGAGATGGCCGAGATCACCCCGCCCTTGCCCGCCGTGTCGCGCCCCTCAATCAACACCAACAGGCGCTTGCCTTGATGCTGCAACCACCGCGCCATGGCATTGAGCTCCAGCTGCAAAGGCAGCAGCTGCGCGAGGTAGTCGCTTTTGCTGAGCTTGTCCGCGCCATCGGTGCTCGCGCCCTTGCTCTTGCTTTTGGTTTTGCTGGCCATATGCGCCGTCTCCCTTGCTGTGTTTGGAAGCCATAGCTTATGACAAGCCACGCGTTGAGCGGGCGCATGAGTTCTGGGAGCCTTGCACCTCCGGACTTGCCGGCTGCAGCAATGTGCCCATTGCAGTCTTAGATTTGGGCGACGATCAGGACACTTGGGGGCTCCACGTCGCTCCTGTCCCCCGCCCCGGGCTCGCGCCCGGGTCTCCTCCTTTACCTCGCGCCGCAGAGCCCCCAAGCGTCCTGATCCAGCACGGCCGTGCTACTTCTTCGAGGACGCGCATCGGTGGAACTGCCGAGTGGCGTCGGGGGTGTGATTCCGCGAGGTAAAGGAGGAGCCGGCGCCTGCAAGGCGACGGCGGGGGACAGGAGCGGAATTGCGCCCCCGGCGGCGCTCGGCACCCAACTCTCCAGCAACGTCCGCTCCGGGCACTTTGCCGAAGTTCAATGTCGCGCATTCCGAAAGGCAGGGGGCCGAAGGTGCCCCGCTGAGCCCGCCATGCGAAGGCAAGTCATCAGCGACAAGTCAGTTCAGCCGCCTGCGCTGACAGCACGCCACCTGGCAGTGGCGCCCCTGCTTGCTTCAATTCAAAGCAAAACAAAGCTCTGCATGCCCGCCCAGCTTTCGCCTGCGGCCAGGCTGATGGGTTTTTCGATTTGGGCGGCTTCCACGCACAGCATCTGCAAAAAACCTTCGGTTGGCATGTCGGCCAAGGCCGCGCATTTGGCGGCGCCGGGGTTCCAGACCACGGCGTCATCAAAGCCTTGCTGGCGAATCAGCAGACGGCGCTCATGAGTGTCCAGGCGCTCGCGCAGGGTCAGCTCGTCGCGCACGCGGTGGTAGATGCGGTCCAGGTCACCGCCGGGCAGCAGCAAGTCCACCCGCTGCACTTTTTCCACTTCGTCCACCGCGTCCCAGTAACGCAGGCCGCTCAAGCCTTGCACGCTGGTCGAGTCGAGGTCCTGCAGACGCAAATAACTGTGCAGGGCAGCGGTGAAGTCAAAAGCCGTCTCGCCCTTGTTCTCGCAGGCCAACTCGATTTGCAACTCGCGGCCGCTGACGCGCACGCTCAGTTCCAACTCAAAGGCATGCGGCCAGAACATGCGGGTGGCGGCGTCGTCCGTCAGGCGCAGCACGGCCAGGGCATCGTCCTTGCCCTGCTCGGCCATCACCAAAGCCCAAGGCTTGCTGCGCGCAAAACCATGGCGCTGCAAAGGGCCGCGCGCACCAAACTGCGGAAAGATCACCGGCACACCGCCGCGAATCGCCTGGCCCGAAGCGAACTCCGATTTGGGCGACAGGTACAACTGCTCCTCGCCGCCCACGGGTTGCCACGAAACCAAATGGCCGCCGTGCAGCAAGACCGTGGCGCGCGCGCCATCGGGCGACAGCAGCTCAATGGCATCCATGCCTTGGTAACGGGAAAGAGAGATGGGCTGAGACACAGGCAGGACCGATCAGGAGAGAGGAAAAGGAGACTACAAACGAGGCGCCTGCCCGGGTCGGCTTCGCCCGGGCAGGCACCGCATTTTAAGGGGCGGCTGTTGCAGGCACAGGCCTAGCCCGCCCAAGCACTGAGCTCGGCGCGACGGGCCTGCTCAGTCGGACAACAACGACTTCGACGTTGAGGCGGACTGAAGCTGCGCGACCTCAACAAACACTTGCCAACACGCCGCGTCACCCTCATGCCGCGTGAGCGCGTTCGTCAGCGCAGCCCGTTCGCAGCAGTCCCCATCCAGCGCCAGCATCAAGCCGCACTGCGGCAAGAAGCACACCGCCGCGGTGCCCACATCGCCCGGGCTGGGCGCATAGTCCAGCTTGGGCATTTGCGCCAGATCCAAGCCCTGGCCCTGGCGCTTGAAGCGCGCTTCCTTGAGCGTCCACCATTGGTAGAAGAGACGGGCCTGCTCGGCCGTACTGCTGGCGCGCTCAATGGCTTGCCCCTGCGCCGGGCTGTGCACGGCTTGCGCCAGGGCCCAAAAGTCCCGCTCACGGCGAGTGTCTTCAATGTCCAGGCCCAGCGGCACATCGGCCACGGCGCAGGCGACCCAGCCGCCGCTGTGGGAAATCGACAGATAAAGATCGGGCCGGCCTTCAATAGAGCTGCGGCCCTGCGCATCGACTCGCAGGCTCGGGCTGTGCATGCCCGGCCAAAGCGACAGAAGCTGCCGCGCCAAAGCACGGCCCGCCAAATAGGCCTGCTGCCGTTTGGGGTGCTGGAATTGCTGCCAACGCTGCAACTCGCTCGGGCTCAACAACGCTTGTACGTCGGACACCTGGGCCAGCCAAGCCGGGTCCTCCATGCAGCGCAGTTCCAAAAGCAGGCTCACTACATCGGCTCCTTGCTGATCGCTGAAAACGCAGGCGCCAAAAGAAAAAAGGCGCCAGCCATGTCCGGCCAGCGCCTCTCTTGAAGGCCTGAAAAAGGCCTCAGTTCGGAGCCACAGCCTTGCTGTCGGCGCCCGTGGGGCCGCCTTGGGCCTTGGCGTAGTTGGCGATGATGTAGTCGCTGGTCAGATTGGCCACGCGGGTCAGCATCAGGTTGTCGTGCACGCCCACCACAAAGCCGGCCGCCCAGGCGTCAGCGCGTTGGAAGAACTCGGGCGAGGCGATCACCTTGCCGGTGTTGTCACGCACATTCAAGCGCAAGAGAACGCCCGAGCTGCCGGCCAAAGGCCCCAGCAGCACGCGCTTGGCGCCGTGTTGGAACTCCATTTGCTCGACCACCGGCTCGATCACCAGCGTGCGGCCATTGGCAGCGCGGGCATTCCACTTCTCGAGCGAAGGCGTCAGGTCCTTCTTCAGGTTTTCTTGGATCTTGGCCAGGCCTGCAACGTCACCCTTGAAGCCGTCCTTGAACACGGCAGGCTTCACTTCAATGCGGCCAAAAGCTTGGAAGGCTTCCACCGGCGGCGGGTTTTGCAGCGAGGTGGCCTTCACCTTGGTGGCGCAGCCCTGCATCAAAGCCAAGCCCAGCAGGCCCGAAGCCAGCACAAGACGGGTAATCGATTGTTTCTTCATACGTGAACTCCCAAAAAAATTAAAACTCAACTTTGAATCATCGTTGCGACTCAGCGCCCGCTGCCACCAGGGAAGAGCTGATTGACCAACTCCATGATCTTGCTTTCGGCCGAAATGAACTTGTTCATATTGCCCCCGCCATGGGTGGAGTCATACAGCGCTTCACCGCTCGGTTTGGCATTTTGATAAACCTTGATTTCAGCGTAGGCCATATAGCTCGCCAAGTCCCAGCGCCAGTTTGCCGAGTAAGTCGAAACGATTGGGCATTCATTCAAAGCCGCTGAAGCGGGCAGCATCCGGACCTCATAGCCCTTCTGCGTCAGCGCTCGGCGATAAACCGCCAGGAAGCCGTGCTTCACTGATGAGTTTTCAATGATGCACACTTGCTTGTCTTCAAAGCGCTCTACTGGCCGAACCTGCTGTCGAATAGCGCAAGCACTCAAAAGCATGGCCATAGCCAAGGCGACAAGACTTGTCTTCATCGCTCCCCCCCTTCTCGCTCTCGAATTGCATCGGCCAAGACCGCGTCCCGGCCTGAAGTGTTTATTGCAGTGACAACTGATTGATTTCCATCGAAATCGCTTGACTGAGGTTGGACACCCACCTGTTGTAGAAAGGGTGGATCTCACCGGTGGCGCTGTCGTGCTTCATATTGAGGCTGCTGACATAGCGGATTTGAAAACCCTGCTGGTCATAGCTCACGTCCACCACCACCTCGTGCTTGTTTTGCTTGTTGTACTTGAGGGTCAACTTGCCGGGCTCATCTTTGGCCAGCGTCCAGTTGTGCCGGGCGCCGCCTCGCACGATGGCCTGTTTGATTTGATCCAGGCTGCGATCTTGGCTGCTGACCAGGAGCACCCGGCTCGGTTCGATCAGCGGCTCGGTGCTGCGGGCTTGGGCCAGCCCCACAGAAAGCGAAAGAGCCAGGGCGCAAACCATCGTCTTCTTCATTTCTTTTACCTCCGTTCCATGCATTGATCGGCACTCTGCCTTGGCTTCACACCCGCTTGAAAATCAGCGAGGTATTGATCCCACCAAACGCAAAGTTATTGCTCATCACAAACTCGGTCTGCAGTTCGCGGCCGGCGCCGGTGATGTAGTCCAGCTCACCGCAGCGCGGGTCGACCTGATTCAAATTGAGGGTCGGGGCGAACCAGCCGCGGTTCATCATCTCGATGCTCATCCAGGCTTCCAGCGCGCCACAGGCGCCCAGCGTATGGCCCATATAGCTCTTCAAGGACGAGATCGCCAGCTTGGGGCCAAAGACGCAGTGCGTGGCTTGCGACTCGGCCACATCGCCTTGGTCGGTGGCGGTGCCATGCGCGTTGACATAGGCGATGTCGGCCGGCTGCAGGCCCGCGTCTTGCAGCGCCAGATGAATGGCCTGCGCCATGGTCTCGGCCTGCGGATGGGTCACATGCGCGCCATCGCTGTTGGTGCCAAAGCCGATCAGCTCCGCATAGATGCGAGCTCCACGGGCCCGGGCGTGTTCATACTCTTCCAGCACCAGGGTGCAGGCGCCCTCACCCAAAACCAGGCCGTCGCGGGCGGCATCAAAGGGGCGCGGGGTCAGCTCGGGCGTGGCGTTGTATTTGACGCTGGTGGCAAACAAGGTGTCGAACACCGCCGCCTGGGTGGCGTCGAGTTCTTCGGCGCCGCCGGCCAACATGGCCACTTGCTTGCCGGACTGGATGGCCTCAAACGCATAGCCAATGCCTTGGGAGCCCGAGGTGCAAGCGCTGGTGGTGGTGATGATGCGGCCGGTCAGCCCCAGAAAGACGCCGATATTGACCGCCGCCGTGTGCGCCATCATCTTGATGTAGGTGGTGGCGTTGATGCCCTCGGTGCTCTTTTCGGCCATCATGCGGCCGAAGTCGCCAATCGCTTTGGGCGTGCCCGAGCTGGAGCCATACGAGATGCCCATGCGGCCGCTTTTGACCAAGGGGTCGCCCAGCAGCCCCGCGTCTTGCAAAGCCAGTTCGCTGGCGCGTGTGGCCATCACGGCCACCCGACCCATGCTGCGCATGCTCTTGCGGTTGTAGCGCTCGTGCGGCAACTCAAAGGCCAAGGCGGGTGCGCCGACCTGGGTGTTCAAACCGTCGTAATCGGCCCATTCCTGCACCACTTGTACGGCACTTTGGCCGGCGCGCAGCCGCGCTTCGACCGTGGCCCAGTCATGCCCCAAAGGGCTGATGGCGCCCACGCCCGTGACGACAACGCGTCTCATCCGATCATTCCCCCATTCACCGAAATCACCTGGCGAGTGATGTAGGCCGCATCCGGACTCATCAGAAAACTCACCACGGCGGCTACCTCTTCGGGCTTGCCGATGCGCTTGGCCGGGATCAGCTTGAGGGCTTCTTCCAGCAAATGCTCTTCCACCATTTCGGTCTCGATCAAGCCCGGAGCCACGCAGTTGACGGTGATCTCCCGGCTGGCCAATTCAACCGCCAGCGCTTTTGTAGCGCCCATGATACCGGCCTTGGCGGCGCTGTAATTGACCTGGCCACGGTTGCCCATCAGGCCCGAGACCGAAGCCAGGGTGACGATGCGCCCGGGTTTGCGCCGCCGCACCAAGGGCATGGTGAGGGGCTGCAGCACATTGAAAAAGCCGTCGAGATTGGTGTGGATGACCGAATCCCAGTCCTCAGCGCTGAGCGCCGGGAAGGCGCCGTCACGCGCAATGCCGGCATTGCAAACCACGCCGTAATAGCAGCCATGCGCTTCCACATCGGCCAAGAGCGCGGCAGCCGCCGCCTCGCGCTGGCCCACATCAAACTGCAGCACCCGCGCTTGCCGGCCCAGGGCTTGCACCTCGGCGGCCACGGCCTCGGCCTCGGCGCGCTGGCTGCGGCAGTGGATCACCAGGTCATAGCCCTCACGCGCCAGACGCAAGGCGATGGCCCGGCCGATGCCACGGCTGGAGCCCGTCACCAGCACGGTCAAGCCCTTTTGGGCTTGCACAGTTTCTTCTCGTTGTTCACTCATCTTGGGCTCCTTCGCCCTGCAAAAATTTCTCGGGATCGGGCGGGCCAAACACGGTCAAGGCCGCACTGGCGATCAACACCTCTTGCAGCCAGATCTCGCAGGCAAACTGCCCCAGGCCGTTGTCGGCCTGGAACTCGCGCTTGGCGCTCACTTCCAGCACCTCGCCCGGCATGAACACAGCACGCTCACACCGGTATTTGCGGCTGCCCAGCAAAAGCCCGATTTTCGGGGCTTGTTGCTGCTGCCGCCCCTGCCAGCCGGCCCAGGCCGCCACGGCCTGCGCCATGTACTCAATGCCGACCCAGGCGCCCACGCCGCCCAGCTGCGGGTCAAAGAACAAGTCTTGCTCGCTGATGCTCACGCGGGCACGTACCGACTCGGCCTCCACTTGCAAGACCTCGCTGAGCAAGCTCATGCGGCCGGCATGCGGCACCAAGTCGCGAACGGCCCAGCCCTCGGCGGGCTTCATTTCCATACTCATGCGGCCCCCGCACACAGCAACAAGGCGGCATTACTGCCCCCAAAGGCAAACGAATTGCTCAGCACCGCGCGCAAAGGCCGACCCAAGGCTTGGCCAGGGCGCACCCAATTCAAGGCCGGCAGCTCGGGGTCGGCGCAGCCGTCCCACCAGTGCGGGGGCAGCAGGCCTTGCGGGTTGTCGCGCAGACTGAGCCAGGCGATGGCGGCTTCCAATGCCCCGGCCGCGCCCAGGGTGTGGCCGGTCAAGGGCTTGGTGGAGCTGCAAGCCAGCTCGGCACCGAAGAGCTGATGCACCGCGCGCGACTCCATGGCGTCGTTCTGGCGTGTGGCGGTGCCGTGCAGATTCAAGTAATCAATGGCTTCGGGCGGCAAGCCGGCGCGCTCTAGCGCCTGCTGCATGGCGCTCAAGGCCCCTTCGCCGCTGGCCAAGGGCGCCGAGATGTGGTGGGCGTCGGAGCTTTCGCCCCAGCCGGCCAGGCGCACCGTCTCTTGCGGCGCGGCGGCATCAGGCTCGCGCGTCATCAAAAACAAGGCGGCCGCCTCACCGATATTGATGCCCTGGCGATTGGCGCTGAAGGGATTGCAACGCTGCGCATCCACCGATTCCAGCGCATCAAAGCCGGCCACGGTAAAGCCACACAGCGAATCCGCGCCGCCGGTGATCACCGCATCACAAACGCCCGAAGCCAAGAGCCGGGCCGCGCTGGCCAGGGCCTTGGCACTGGAGGAGCAGGCGGTGGAGATCACATAGGCCGGCCCACCCAGGCCCAGCAACTCGGCCAACATCAAGGCCGGCGAGCCCATCTCTTGCTGCCGCACATCAAAGCCCGGCGGGAAGGCGCCACTGGCGCTGCGAGCCTTGAACGCCGCCTCGCTTTCGCCAATGCCCGAGGTGCTGCTGCCCAGAATCACCGCCACGCGCTGCGCGCCATATCGCGCCAGGGCCGCATCCACCGCCGGCCGAATCTGCGCCAGCGCGGCCAGCAGCAAGGCGTTGTTGCGGCTGCGGTGTCGCAAGGGCAGGCCCGCCAGATCCGGCAGTTCACCCCTCACCGCGCCCAGATGCAGCGTGCGCCCGGGCAAGACCCCGTCTCGCTCGGCCACGCCGCTGGGGGCCGGCCCGAACAGCGCAGCACGCACCTCGGCCGGGCCGCGGCCCAGCGCACACACCAGGCCGAGCTGGTTCAGATAGAAAGCAGTTTTGTTCTGACTCATTGCGCTTGGGATTGGGACTCGATCACCAGCCGGTAAGCCTCAACCCGGTTGAGAAGCTCGATTTTTTCACCGTCCGGGCCTTGCGGCTCAAACGCGATGCGCAAGACCTCTTGGCTTTCGTGAAACAAGCGACGCAAGCCAGCTTCAAGCTGCAAGGACCAGCCTTCGGGCAAATGCGCTTTCAAAGCGGCCTCGGGCCAATAGACCAAGCAGAGATCGCGCAGCATGCGCGCGGTGTCCACCTCGGCCGGCAGCAGCGGATGCCGTTGCACGCTCAGCTGCTGCCCATCCCATTGCAGCATCAAGACGCGCTGCCCCAAGGCAAAGCCGGCCAGGCGCAGATGCTGGGCGTCGGCCTCCAACTGCACCTCCACGCTTTGCGGCGCCGCCTCGGGCGCGTCCAGCCGGTAGACGCTGAGTCTTTGCACCAGGCTGAGGCTGCGACCCAGCTCGGCCGGTGGCAGATGCAACAAAGGCAGTTGCAGCCGCGCCGCAGGCGCTTGCGTGGACGAGGCGCAAGCCGCCAGCCATGCGGGCAGCAAGGCCAGCACAGCTCGACGCGACAAAGCCTGGGTCTGTTTGCTCATGCCTTGGCAAACCTCAAAAGGCTATGGCAATAGCCAATGCCTTCGCGCACCGTCAGCAGCTTCAGCCCGGCCGCTTCGGCCAGGCGGACGTAGTCGCTGCTTTGATAGATCTTGCTATTGCCGCTGGCCATGGCGGTGAAATAGGGGCTGGTGTTGATCAAGCAGAAGGCAGCGATGTCGTAACGCTGCAAGTCCCAGAAGGTGTCCATGATCAAGACCTGGCCCCCGTCGGCCAGCGCCGCTGCGGCGCGGCTCAGAATGCTGGCGATCACCGGCTCGCTGAAGCAGCTGAGGAACTGGCTCATCCAGATCAGATGCATGCCGCTGGGGAAAGCCTGCTCGGCCTGCAACATATCGACCGCATGCAGATGGGCGCGCGCCCGGCAGCCCGCCTCGCGCAAGGTCTGCTCGGCCACCGCCAGTTGCTGCGGCAGGTCCAAGAGATGCAGCTCCACCTCGGCGTTGTAGGCCAGCGCGGCGCGGCTGAATTTGCCGGTGTTGGCGCCAATGTCCATGACCCGGCGCGGCGCGCTGGCGAATACATCGGGCATCACATCGGGAAAAGAGGTGTCGGAGTAATGGTGGTCAAACTCAAACCAGCTCTGCTTGGCCGGCTCCGGCAGTTGCGACATGCCTTCATACAGCGTCGGCCACTCGCCCAGACGCGCCAGGCCCAGCGGGCGCTCTTGGTCGATGGCCGCTTCCAGATCGGCCAGGCCGAGGTAGCAGACGTCATGCACAAAGTCGAAGTTGATTTGCGTCATGCGGTCGGTGGCGAGGATGAAGCCGGTTTTGTCCAGCACATAACGCCCATCCTTCAGGTACACGACGCCGGCCGACAAGCAGGTCTCCAGCACCAGCTTCAAGGCATACAGGGTCCAGGGCCCCTCGGCGGCCATGGCCTCCACGCTCAGGCCCTGGCTGCCTGCCTCGGCCAAGCGCGCCAGCATGCCGCGCTTCCAGGCATAGCGCACACACTGGAACACCACGGGCCCAAAGGCTATCTTTTGCGCCTCGAAACGAGCCGCAAAAGCGCTTTGTTTGTCGGGAGAAAACTTCTTATCGAGCATGGAACAGGTCAGGAGGACGAAGGGGGTGAGGCCGGGGTTTCAGGCATGAACAATGGCGTCAAAGCCCAAGACAGGGCAATGCCCAGCAACATGGTCAAACCAAAAGCGCGCAGCGCCGGCGTGCCCGACAAGGCCAGCAGGCCAAATGCCAAGAGCGTGGAGGCCGCCGCGAGGGTGACCGACAAAAACGGCCGCAGCGCCTCGCGCGCCGGCTGCTCCAGCAAAAAGATGCCGTAGTCCACGCCCATGCCCAAAATCAACAGCAGGGCCAGCACATTGAAGAGCTGCAAAGGCTGCCCCGCCAAGGCCAGCAAGGCCAGGGTCAAGGCACTGGCCAAGAGCGTGGGCAGCAAGGCCCGCCAGGCGCGCCGCCCAAAGCGCCAGCTCAGCGCCGCGAACACCAGCGCATAGCTGATCGCAATCACCACGCCCATCAAGACCCGGTAGCGCGCCAGCACCTGCGAGACCTCGGCCACCTTGTCCACCCATTGCACGCCCGGCACCCCATCCGCCAGGGCGGCCAGTTGCGGCAGTTTGCTGAAGTCACTCACGCCGCGCAGCAGCACCACGCTGGCATAGCCGCCCTCGAAGCGCCCCAGCCATTGGTGCCGCAGCGGCTCGGAGACCTCGGCCGCCAACCACTCGGCCGGCAAGAGAGGCTTGAAGCTTGGCGCAGAAGGCTTGGCTCCGGCTTCCCCGAGCATCTGCAAGGCTGCAGGCAAGACCTGACCCTGCACCACCCGCTGCAGCAAAGCAGCATCCTCGGCCTGCTGCTGTTGCGAGGGCAGCCAGTCGCTGACGGCCTGAGTGCCGCTGACCCCGTCGGGCATGGCGCGCAGCGCGCGCTTGAGCGCCTCTTCGCGCTGCAGCACTTCTTCTTCGCTGGCGCCGCGCACCAAGTAAAACTGGGCGGGGCTGGGCAGGTCCATCAAGGCCGAGAAGGCGCGCTGCTGTTCAATCAAACTCGGTGGCGAGTTTTGCAACAAACGGATGTCGTCATTGCTGTACAAACGCGCCAGCCCAAAGCCCAAGGTGAGCACGACCAGCAGCGCCAACACCGCGCTGAAGCGGCTGCGCCCCAACACCGGCCAGCGCGCACGCTGAGCGCCGACCCAGCGCGCAAAGGGGCTCCAGCGCATCTCACCGCCGTCCCACAAAGGAAAGCACCACAAGGTCGTGAGAAAGGCCGCCAACAGCCCCACCACCGAGAACACCGCGATCTGGCGCAGCCCCGGAAAAGGCGTCAGCGCCAGCAGGGCATAACCGATGGCCGTGGTGCACATGGCCAAGACCATGGCGCCACTTTGCTCGCGCAGCATCTCAAAGCGCTGGGCAAAGGGCCGGCCCAAGCGGCCGCTGTAGTAGTTGCTGGCGTAGTTCTCTGCCACGCCCACCAAGCTGGCACCGAACACCAAGGTGATCATGTGCAAGCGCCCGAACAGCAAGCTGGTGATCGAAATGGCGCATAGCAAGCCGATGCCGATGGACAGGGTCACCAACAAGCGCGGGCGCAGCGCCCGAAAGGCCAAGACCGTCAGCAACACAATGCCGGCCAAGGAACCCAGGCCGATGGTGTGCACCTCGCGCTCGGCCTGCGCGGCGGCAGCGGCGGCATGCAGGGGCACGCCCACCATCAACACCTCGGCCTCAGGCTGCACCTGCAAAGCGGCAGCGCGGGCCTGCTCCAAGCGGGGGATCAAGGCCTGCTGGCTGGCCATGGCAAAGCCCGAGTCCTGCAGTTCCACCGTCAAAAAGGCGTAGTGGCGCTGCGGCCCGGCCAGCGACAGGCGGCCTTCGGTGACGCGCACCCGGCTGTCCGCCGCGCGCGCCGACAACCAACTGCCGAACAAATTGAGCGGGTCCGCCTGCCAACTCAGCACTCTCGGCATGCCCAGGGGCCGATACAGCGCCTCGACCGCCTGCTGCGCCAAGGCTTGAGGCGACTCGTGCTGCAAGGCCTCGCGCTGCTCGGCAGTGAGCAATTGGCCGTGATAAGGCGTGAAAAAGCCCAACCATTGCTCGGCCGAACCCTCGCCCACTTGGTAGCGCAGCGACACAGGCAGGGCCGGCGCGGCCTGCAGCGCGGCCGCAAAAGCATCGCCCGCCTGGCGCGCTTGCGCCCACTGCGGCGCACCGACCAAAACCACCACCCGGCGGGCGCCGGCGTCAGCCAAGGCGCGGGTGGCTTGCTGCACCGCGGGCTGGCGCTGGTCTTGCGGCAGCATGGCCAACACATCGGTGTCCAGCTGCAAGTGGCCGCCCAGCAGCAGCCACAAGGCATGGCTGCACAGCAGGGCGCACAGCAGCAGCCAAACAGCGGCGCGGCGACGCAGGGGCGCGGGGGAGACTTCAGTCAAAACGGGCCGCCTCATCGGCGCTCAGCCGGGCCGGTTCACTGCGCTGGGCGCTGAAGCGCAGCTGGGTGAGGTCGCCATTGGCCTCGTCGAGCCGGATCTGGTTGACATGGCTCTCGCCGCTCAGCTCGATGGCCTTGAACAGCTTGGCCAGGGCCGCTTGGCGTGGCTGCAGTTGCAGCTGCCAGCGCCGGCCGTCCACCTGGCCTTCGATGCGGAAGTAGTCGCCCAAGCCGCTGATGTCGCCGTTCAAGAGCGAGAACATCAAGCTGTTGATGACGCGCACCGAGGGTTCTTTGGCAGCGTCGAGCCTGAAGGCCACCGCGCCATTGCCCTGGGTGGCCAAGATCTCATCGCGCGTCAGGCGCAGCTGCGAGGCGAACGGGGTTTTGGTGCGCCACAGCACACCGCGCTCGCGCGAGACCAAGAAATCGCCACGCGACAGCAGCGGCTTGGCAAAGCCCGGCACCTGCTTGCTTTGCTCAAACTCACCGCGCAAGACGGCCGGCTGCTGCAAGCGCTCACGCACGGCGGCGGCCAAGTCTGCAGCACTCAGCGGCGCCGCTCTCACCCCGCCCGCCGCCAACAGGCTCAGGCTGAAAACACACAGCCAACGGCGCTTCATGTCGGTTGCACGCCGAGGCGTTCCCACAGCACCGCCGGGCAGACATATTGCATCTGCCGCTCGGCAATCGAGTAAGCGACCTGGATGGTGTAGGCCTTGTTGATGGCCTGGCCGGTGGCTGCGTCGGAGATCAGGTACTCGATCTTCAGGCGGTTGTCCCATTCGACAATTTCGGCGCGCACCAGCAGGCGCTGGTTGAAGCTGGCCATGCCCACGTACTTCAAACGCATATCGACGATGGGCCAGGCATAGCCAGACTCGCGCATCTGCGGGTAGTCGTAATTGAACTTGGCCAAGAGCGCGCAACGCGCCAGCTCCAGGTATTTGACGTAGTGGCCGTGCCAGACGATGTCGAGCGGGTCGAGGTCGTGAAAGGCCGGCGCCAATTCGAGGGTGTGGCTGAGATCAGGTTTGCTGTTCATACATACAAACTCCATGCTTGCTCGCGCACCGCCTTCAAGAGGGCGTGCAGATCGGCGTCCAGGGCTCGGTCTTCTTGGACCAAGGCAACGCGCGCTTGCAAGTCGGCTTGCATCGCGGCCAGGGCCGGGCTCAGGGTCAGCGGCTGCAATTCAGCGCGCAAGCTCAAACCTTGGCGCGCAGCAATCAGCATCGCGGCCAAGACCTGCTCGCTCAGCTCCAGCACGCGCAGGCAATCGCGCGCGGCAATGGTGCCCATGCTGACCTTGTCTTGGTTGTGGCATTCGGTCGAACGGCTGAAGACCGAGGCCGGCATGGTGGCTTTGAGGGCCTCGGCGGTCCAGGCCGAGACGCTGATTTGCAGCGCCTTCAAGCCGTGGTTGATGGCCGCGCGCTCGCCGGTGGCGCCGGAGAGATTGCTGGGCAGGCCGTGGTTGTAGCGGGTGTCGACCAACAAGGCCAGCTGGCGGTCCAGCAGATCGGCCACATTGGCCACGGCGGTCTTCAGCGTGTCCATGGCCAGGGCGATGTGGCCGCCGTAGAAGTGGCCGCCGTGCAGCACCAACTCGTTTCGAGCGTCGATCAGCGGGTTGTCGTTGGCGCTGTTGAGTTCGTTCTCGATCAGCTGGCGCATAAAAGGCAAAGCGTCTTGCAAGACACCGATCACATGCGGCGCACAGCGCAGCGAATAGCGGTCTTGCAAGCGCTGCTCGTTGCGGCTGGGGCGGTCGCTGGCCAGGTCGGCACGCAAGCGCTCGGCGCAGAGCTGCTGGCCGGGGTGCGGCTTGGCGGCAAACAGCGCTTCGTCAAAATGATGCGCATTGCCCGCGCTGGCCACCACATTCATGGCCGTCAGTCGCGTGGCCAAGCGGCAAAGATACTCGGCGCGCTGCCAGGCCAGGCAGGCCAAGCCGGTCATCACCGCCGTGCCATTCATGATGGCCAGGCCCTCTTTCGGCCGCAGGCGCAAGGGCTTCAAGCCCACCAAGGCCAGGGCTTGCTCGGCCGCCATGCGGCTGCCTTTGAACAAGACCTCGCGTTCGCCGCACAGCGCTGACGCCAGATAAGACAAGGGCGTGAGATCGCCGCTGGCGCCCACCGAGCCCTCGGCGGGGATCAAAGGCAGGATGTCATGCTTGAGCAAGGCCTCGATCTGGGCCAGCAAGTCCACGCTCACCCCCGACATGCCCTGGCTCAGCGAGGCCAGTCGCGCGGCCAAGACGGCGCGGGTTTGCTCGGGGCTCAAGAACGCGCCCATGCCGCAGCCATGGTAGGTGTAGAGATGGTGCGGCAGTTCGGGCACCAGGGCGGGCGGAACGGTGACGGTGCAGGAGTCGCCGTAACCGGTGGTCACGCCGTAGATCACGCCCTCTTCCGCCAACAAGCGCGCCACAAAATCAGCGCCCGCCTGGATGTGGGCCCGAAAGGCCGGATCGCGGCCCAGCTGTGCCGGGCGATGGCCCTGGGCCACCGCGCAAATGTCTTCGATGCGCAGGCGCTGACCGTCAAACTGCACGGCATCAAGGGAGGAAGAAGCGTCGACTCGGGCTGTCATGGTGTTTGATCCCAAAAGGGAAAGAAATTGAACCAGTCATAGGGCGACTGGCGCAGCTGCGCTGTCAGCGCCGCCACAAATTGCTGGGCATAGGCTTGCATGGCCTGCTCGCGCTGGCCGCGTGGCAGCGTCACTTGCGCGGCCAGGCGCTCAAAGCGCACCAAATACCCTGCGCCTTGATGCAAGCAGCTGAGCATATAGAGCGGGCACTTCAGCAAACTCGCCAGCACATAGGGGCCGACCGGAAAGGGCGCAGCATGCCCCAAAAAATCGACCTGCACCGTCTTGCTCTGGCGCACCGGAATGCGGTCGCCCGCGATGGCGACGAACTCGCCCGCCGCGATTTTCTTGTTCAAGAACAGCGCGGTGGATGCGTCCATCTCCGTCACTTCAATCAGGGTGACCCGGCTGTTCGGCTGCAGACGCTTCAACACCTGATTGAAGGCCTGCGCATGGGCGGTGTGCACCAGCACATTCAGGCGAAAGACGCTTTCGTCTTCAACCAGGGCACGGCACAACTCCAAGCAGCCGATGTGGGCGGTGACCAACACACCGCCCTGCCCCGCCGCAGCCGCTTGTCGCAACAAATCGGCCCCTTGCACCTGCACACGATCCATGGGGTAGCGGCCGGCCATGGCCAGCAGCTTGTCCAACATGGTTTCGGCAAACAGGCCCACATGGCGCAAACCGTGGCGCCATGTGGGCGCGCTGGCAAACACCGCATGGCTGGCCTGCAAGCGCTGCAGGTATTGCAAAGAGTCGCGCCGCAGCGCCGGGCGGCTGAGCCAATGCAGCAACAGCACCGGCGCCATGAAGAAGCGAAACAGCCCGCGCCCACACAGGCGGTGCACCCAGTACAGCAGCCACACGCCGGCGACAAAGGTGCTCTCGCCCAAGCTGGCCCAATGGCCTGCGCGGCTCGGGTTCCCGGCAGTGCCTGACATCGGCGCCCCCGTCATCGGACCAAGCGCCGCCACAACAAGAGCGGCAAACGCGGCAACATGCCGAAGAACAAACGGGTGTGCATCCAGGAAATCAAGACGTTGTCTTGCAAAGCCCGGAAGTGCGAGATGCCGTCGCTGGGGTAGCTGACCCGGGTGGGCTGGTTGATGACGGGCACGCCGCGCCAGATCAAGCGCACCGCAACCTCCACATCAAAGTCCATGCGCCGGCCAATCTTCACGCGATTGATCAGCGCCACGGTCGGCGCCAAGGGATAAATGCGAAAGCCACACATGGAGTCACGCAGCGTCATCGACAAGGTGTTGATCCAAACCCAGACGTGGGTGGCATAGCGCCCGTACAAACGCGCCTTGGGCACCGATTCGTCGTAAATCGGGCAGCCGCAAATGAAGTGCTGCGGATGGGCCACCGACAGGGCCAAAAAGCGCGGCACATCCGCGGTGTCGTGCTGGCCGTCGGCATCGATTTGCAGGGCATGGCTGTAACCCATGGCCAAAGCTCGACGCAAGCCCGCCATCATCGCCCCGCCCTTGCCTTGGTTGATGGGCAGGCGCTCCACGCGGATCTGCGCCGGCTCGGCCGCGGCGAGTTGGTCCAAGACGGCGGCGCAGCCGGGCTCGCTGCCGTCGTCCACCAACAAGACGGGCAGGCCGTGCGCGCGCAAGGCCCGCACCACCGCACCCACGGCTTGACCATGGTTGTAGACCGGCACCACGGCCAGCGTGCTGGGCGCGGCGCTCATGCCTCACTCCCAAACAGCACCCGGCCGCTGGCATGCAGCCCGCGCGGCGAGCTGTATTTGAAGCTCAACTGCCCCTGCTCGGCTTTGAAACTCAAACTCAACGCCACCGTCAGGCCGGGCGAAATGATTTGCTGGAACTTGAGCGCGTCCAGACCGCAAAAGCGCGGCGGCAGCGCGAACAGCTCCCGCCCGAAGCGAATCGCCCAGTCGATTTGCGCCACGCCGGGCAAGACTGGGTGGCCCGGGAAGTGTCCATCGAACTGCGGCAGCCCGGCATCGATGTGCAGGCTGAGCTCCGCCGCGTGGGCGCTGTGGCTGAGCAATCGCATCGGCGGGCGCTTGGGGTCAAACAAGGCCAGCAGCGCGGCTTGGGTGGTCTTGCCCTGGCTGTTGAGGGGCAGCGCCGACACAAAGCGCCAACGGCGCGGCGCCGACACCGGCTCCAGGCTTTGCAGCAATTGCTGCCGCAGGCGGTCACCCAGGGCTTTGCGGCCGATTTGATCCAGCAAAGCCCAGCCCGATTCATTCGGCACCGCCACCACGGCCAGTTGCAAGCGGCCATGTTGAGTGCTGGAGGGCAGGCTTAGCACACGCAGCTCTCGCACAAGGCCGCTGCCCAGCAGGGCGGCCTCGACGGCGGCCACCGAGACGCGTTTTTCCTCGATCTTCAGCAGGCGGTCCGCGCGACCGAGCAGCTCAAAATGATCGCCCAGATCGCGGGCGCGGTCGGCGGCGGCACTCCAGGCCGGGGTCGGCAAATGCGCCGAGGCGATGTAGAGCAACTCCTCCTCGACCCGCCAGCGCACACCGGGCAATGCCGTCCACTGGGAGCCCTGGCCGGGCTCACGCTGACGCCAAGCAATCCCGCCGGTCTCGCTGCTGCCATAGACCTCCAGCGGCGCGTGGCCGAAAACGCGCCAACAATCCGGCAGCGCCTCATCGGGCAAGGGCCCGCCCGAAGAAAACACCGCACACAAAGCGCGCAGGTCCAGCGCAGGCAGGCGCTTCAGATGCGCGGGACTGGCGACCAAACAGACCGCTTGCCCGGGGCTGAGCGCCGCCGCCAGGTCCTCGACGAAGGCGTAACGCTCGGCGTGGAAAACCCGCCCTGCGGCCAACGGCCACAAAACGCGAAACAGCAGGCCATAGATGTGCTGGTGCGAGACCGTGGCCAGCACCTCGGCGCCCTGCAAGCGCGCGCCAAAAGCCTGCTCCAGCGCGCTGACCTCGGCAAACAATTGGCCCAAGCGTTTTTCGATGGCCACCGGCTCGGCGCTGGTGCCAGAGGTGAAGATCAGCAATTGCACCGCATCCGGCTGGAGCGGCGACCAGTCCGCAGGACGCCAACCCGCCTCTTGAAGCTGGCTTGGGTCTGCTGGGGGCACATTCAGCTCAGCCCCCGGCAAAGCGCCGGCCAGCACATCGACATGCCGACGCAGATGGGCGCTGGTGGCGGGCAGCTTGTCGCCCGGCAGATAGACCGTTTTGCCGGCATGCCAGGCCGCAAACAAGGCGGCGGCAAACTCAAAGCTGTCGTCTAAATAAAGGCCCACACGGAGGCCCGACTGCGCAGCGAACACAGTCCGCCACGCCGACGCACGCGCTTGAAATTCGCCCCAGCTCAAGGCCTGCCCCCGGCGCAGGGCCAGTCGCTGATGCGGGTCACGGGGGGTGTCGCAAAGCAGGCGGCACAGGTCAAAGGCGGGCTGCTGCATCACCGCACCTTGCTCGCGGGCTTCAATATGTGCTGGCGCCACAACCATTCGCCGCCCAGCAGCAAACCGATCAAGCCATAGCTGATCAAGCCGTTGTACAGCGCCCAAAGCGCATCGCTGGCCCACAAGCCTGTGGCCAAGGCCGCGCTGCCATTGAAGACAAAAAACCCGCACCAAAGCTGGGTGACGCGGCGGGTGTAGGCCACGCCGGCGGCGTCAAGATTCGGCTCGCGCAAGCGCGCCAAGCGTTCTATCGCCGAGGGCGGGTTCAGCAGGCTGGCGCCGAACACCAGCAGCAAGACCGCATTCACCACCACCGGGTAGAGCTTGAGCGGCAGCGCGGTGTTGGCAAAGGCCGTTACCGCGGCGAGCAGCAAGGCCGCCACGGCCGCCCAGCGCCAGAAGCGGTCGGCGCTGCCCAAGGCTCGCAGCAAGGCCAGTCCGGCCAGCAGCAGAGCCAGGTAACGGGGCTCAAAACGCCCCAGGCCGAAATAGACCAACAGCGGATAAACCGCCGTCAACAGGCCCAGCAAGACCGTGCGCATTCAACTCAAAGCGGGTCGCTGTGCTGAATTGGCCGCGCCACCGTCCTGGCCCTCGGGCGCGTCGCCCTTGATCAGGCCTTGCAAGGCATCGATCACGTCTTGCAGCGTGCGCACCGCCTTGAAGGCCTCCGGTTGCAGGCGCTTGCCGACCAGCGGGCGCAGTTTCACGATCAGGTCCACTGCGTCGATGCTGTCAATGTCGAGGTCTTCATACAGGCGCGCTTGCGGCTGGATCACCGCATCATCGATGTCAAAGGTCTCGATCAAAATGGCCCGCAGGCGCTCAAAAATTTCTTGGTCTGTCATTGCTCACTACTCCCGGTGCGCTGCATGGGCTGCACCGTACTGCTGTTGGCAAGGCCCTCGCGGGGTCTGTGCCACAAAGCCGGTTTGCGGCTTATTTGCTGCGCTTTTCCGCCACGAACTGCGCCAAGGCACGGATGCTGGCGAAGTGTTTGCGGGTCTGTTCGGAATCCGCCGACATGCTCACCCCATAGCGCTGCTGCAAAGCCAGGCCCAATTCCAAGGCATCAATCGAATCCAGGCCCAGGCCTTCCACGAACAGCGCCTGCTCGGGGTCAATGGCCTCGGGGCTCAGGTCTTCCAGGTTCAGGCAGCTGATCAAAAGTTCTTTGATCTCGTGTTCGAGATCGAGTGCGACGGTGTTCATGTATGGGGTCCCTGATGCGAAAAATAGGCCTGCAAATGGGCGGTCAGGCGGCGTGCCGCCAAGCCGGGTTCTTGCTGGGCTGAATCGAGAAATGGCTGGATCTGGATGTCCTCGCCCACACTGATGTGGAAGTGCAGTGCTCGGTCGGCCACGCGCCACCAGGCTTGGCCCTTGGTCAAGCCAGGCGGCGTGCAGCGTATACGGATCGGCGTCACGGCCTGCTGGGCGCGAATCGCGATCTGTGCCGCGCCTCTTTGCATTTTCAAGGCCTGGCCGGGACGACTGCGCGTACCCTCCGGAAATATGATGAGATTAGCGCCTTGAGCCAGACTGTCCATACAGGATTGCAGCAATTCCGGGCCCTCGTTGTTGAGGACATAGCTGCAAGCGCGCACCGGCCCGAAGGTGAAGAGGTTGCGGGCCAGCCCGGCCCGCACCACGCAGTCGGCGTTGCGGATCAGCGAAATCAAAAACACCACATCGATCAAGCTCGGGTGGTTGGCCAAGATCAACAGCCCCGGGCGCTGCAAGCGCTCTAGATGCTCCAGCTCGTAGGTGATCAGACCCAGGCGCCGCATCAAGGCGATGAAGAGCGCAAAAGCACGGCTGACCACGGCGCGCGCATGGACTTGGCGGCGCAGTTGATGGCGCTGCAAGAGCAACAACAAGGGGAAGTACACCGAGCCCAGCAACAGGCCGCCGACGCCAAACACCAAAAAGGCCAGGGCTGTGGCGGCCACGCGGCCCAGCTTTTGCACCTCAGCCGGCATGGCGAGTCCAACGCCAGGGGCCGTGCTGCAGTTCAGCCTGCGGGCCCAGCAAAAATTCGAGCGTGCGCAAATCGGCTGGCAGATTCGAGGGCGCTGGCGCAGGGGCGGCTGCAATATCGGCTTGCAAGCTCAGCCCGCCTGCATGGCTCGCATCCACGCGGCGCAACAAAGCGGCCCAAGCATGGATGAACTGCCACTCCCCTGCAGGGGAATACTGCGCGTAAACCTCGGGCAATGGCGCATCAAAACAAACCAGCAGCACGGCGGGCGCGCCATCCGCCAGCAGGCCTTGGGCCTCGGCCACGCCTGCTTCGGCGGAATACTCACCGGCGCTGACCGCTGAGTAGTTGGAGCGATCTTGCCGTGCAATCGAATACAGCGCGCCAATGGCGTTGTGCACCGACAGGCTGAAGGCTGTGGGCGACAAAGGCTGAGCCTGGGCCAATTGCTCCAGCATGCCGACCGAACGCGCCAAGTCCCCCCAACGAGAGGCGAACACCATGGGGCAGGCTTCGGCAGGCTGCACCGCATAGGCGCTTTGCAGGGCAGCCCGCCCCAGCGGGTCCATGCGCCGACGCATCATGGCCGGCATGGCACTCAGGGCAGCGGTTTGGTCCCCGGTCAAGGGGCCCGGTTGCGCAAACCATGCCAACCAATCGGCCTGGCTCTCCAGACCGGGCGCCCAAGCAGCCCATTGTTCAAGCGAGAAGCGTAAAGACATGATGGCATTGAGGGCCCTCCGAAAACGGCTCCGCCGCGACGAGTCGCGGCGGATGTTCGAGAGTCCGGTCCAGTCTAAAGAATGGTGAGGTCTCGCTTTACAAGGGCGGTCTCAGGCCAAGGCCTGATCAGTTCTTGCGGAACTTGCGCAGTGCGGCGATCTGAGCCGCCATGGCGGCGAACTCGCCTTGCGCCTTGGCAAAGTCGATATCGCTCTTGGCGTTCTTCATCGCTTCTTCGGCCAAAGCACGTGCTTCCAGCGCCTTGGCTTCGTCCAGGTCCTTGCCGCGGATCGCGGTGTCGGCCAACACGGTCACCTTGCCGGGTTGCACTTCCAACAAGCCGCCCGCCACGAAAACAAACTCTTCCTGGGCGTTGTCAGCGCGCTGGATGCGCACCGCACCGGGCTTGATACGGGTGATCAGCGGGGTGTGATTGGGCAGAATGCCCAGCTCACCGCTTTCACCCGGCAGCGCCACAAACTTAGCCTCGCCGGAGAAGATTTGCTCTTCGGCGGAGACCACATCGACGTGGATGGTTGCCATCTTGAATCTTCCTTAGCGTTTGCCTTGAAAACTGTGCTGAAAAACAGGGAGAGCTGGCGCCCTCCCGGGTTTCATCAGCCCAGCTTCTTCGCCTTTTCGAAGGCTTCGTCGATGGTGCCGACCATGTAGAAGGCCTGCTCAGGCAGGTGATCGCATTCGCCAGCCACAATCATCTTGAAGCCGCGAATGGTTTCCTTCAGAGGCACGTACTTGCCGGGCGAGCCGGTGAACACTTCGGCCACGTGGAAGGGCTGCGACAGGAAACGCTGGATCTTACGAGCGCGGCTCACGGCCAGCTTGTCTTCAGGTGACAGCTCGTCCATACCCAGAATCGCGATGATGTCGCGCAGTTCCTTGTAGCGCTGCAGCACTTGCTGAACGCCACGGGCGGTCAGGTAGTGCTCTTCGCCGATCACGTTGGGGTCCAGCTGACGCGAGGTCGAGTCCAGCGGGTCCACAGCGGGGTAGATACCCAGCGAAGCGATGTCACGCGACAACACCACGGTGGAGTCCAAGTGAGCGAAAGTCGTCGCAGGCGAGGGGTCGGTCAAGTCGTCCGCTGGCACGTAAACGGCCTGGATGGAAGTGATCGAACCGACCTTGGTCGAAGTGATCCGCTCTTGCAAGCGGCCCATTTCTTCGGCCAGCGTAGGCTGATAACCCACGGCGGAAGGCATACGACCCAGCAGCGCGGACACTTCGGTACCGGCCAAGGTGTAGCGGTAGATGTTGTCCACGAAGAACAGCACGTCACGGCCTTCGTCACGGAAGGATTCCGCGATGGTCAGGCCGGTCAGGGCCACGCGCAGACGGTTGCCTGGAGGCTCGTTCATCTGACCGTAAACCATGGCAACCTTGGACTCTTCGAGCTTCTCCAAGTTCACCACGCCGGAATCGGCCATCTCGTGATAGAAGTCGTTACCTTCACGAGTACGCTCGCCCACACCAGCGAACACCGACAGACCGCTGTGGGCCTTGGCGATGTTGTTGATGAGTTCCATCATGTTCACGGTCTTGCCCACGCCGGCGCCGCCGAACAGACCCACCTTACCGCCCTTGGCGAAGGGGCAGATCAAGTCGATCACCTTGATGCCGGTTTCCAGCAGTTCTTGCGAGGGGCTCAGCTCGTCGTAAGCCGGAGCTGCGCGGTGGATGGACGCGATTTGCGTCTGAGCCACCGGGCCGCGCTCATCGATGGGCGCGCCGAGCACGTCCATGATGCGGCCCAGGGTCGCCTTGCCCACGGGAACTTGGATGTTCTCGCCGGTGTTGAACACTTGGGTGCCGCGGCGCAGGCCGTCCGACGAACCCAGCGCAATGGTACGCACCACGCCGTCGCCCAGCTGCTGCTGAACTTCCAGCGTCAGGTTGCTACCTTCCATCTTCAGCGCGTCGTAGACCTTCGGCATCTGGTCACGCGGGAATTCCACGTCCACCACGGCGCCGATGCACTGAACGATCTTGCCAACTGCGTTGGTTTGAATGCTAGACATTTCGATTCCTTCAATCTGTATTCGTTGCGTCTGGTTTGGCTGGAGGTTTCTCAACCCACCGCAGCCGCGCCACTGACAATCTCGCTCAATTCCTTGGTAATGGCGGCCTGACGGGTCTTGTTGTAGACCAGCTTCAGTTCGCCAATCAAGGTGCCGGCGTTGTCGGTCGCGGCCTTCATCGCCACCATGCGCGCCGATTGCTCGGACGCCATGTTTTCAGCCACCGACTGGTAAACCAGCGCTTCGGTGTAACGCACCAGCAGCTCATCGATCACCGTGGCCGCATCGGGTTCGTACAGATAGTCCCAAGCATGGGCTTGAGCGCCATCGGCCGTTGCGGTCTTCATGCCGTCGGTCGACAAAGGCAACAACTGCATGACCACCGGTTCTTGCTTCATCGTGTTGATGAACTTGGTGTAGCAGAGGTAGACCGCCGACAGCTTGCCTTCAGCGTACGCGTCGAGCAACACCTTGACCGGGCCGATCATCTTTTCGATGTGCGGCTGATCACCCATCTGTGTGACCTGCGAGACCACCTTGGCGCCGATACGGTTCATGAAGCCCAGGCCCTTGTTGCCGATGGCAACGACCTCAGCCTTCTGACCTGCGCCTTCCAAGTCTTTCAACTTGGTCGTCGCAGCGCGCAGCAGATTGGTATTCAAACCACCGCACAAGCCCTTGTCCGTCGTCACTACGACAAAACCGACTGCCTTGGCGCCTTCGTTCTTGACGAGGAAAGCGTGCTGGTACTCGGGATTGGCCTGGGCGAGATTGGCGGCGATATTGCCGATCTTCTCGCTGTAAGGACGAGCAGAGCGCATGCGCTCCTGGGCCTTGCGCATCTTCGAAGCCGCGACCATTTCCATGGCCTTGGTGATCTTCTTGGTGTTCTCGACCGACTTGATCTTGCCGCGAATTTCCTTGCTTGATGCCATGATTTCTCCTGTTCAGATGGGGCGGTTCAGCGCAGAGTGCTTGGTCCGCCCCGTCATGGGCATTAAGCGAAGGACTTCTTGAAGGAAGTGATCGCAGCGTTCAACTCGGCTTCGGCATCCTTGTCCATGGCCTTGTCGGCTTCCAGCTTGGCCAGCAAAGCGGCGTGGCTGGTCTTCAGGAACTGATGCAGGCCGTGTTCGAAAGCCAGAACCTTCTTCACGTCCAGGCTGTCCATAAAGCCCTTGTTCACTGCGTACAGTGTGGCGCCCATCAGGCTGATTGGCAGCGGCGAGTACTGAGCTTGCTTGAGCAACTCGGTCACGCGAGCACCGCGGTCCAGCTGCTTGCGGGTGGACTCGTCCAGATCCGAAGCGAACTGCGCAAAGGCGGCCAGTTCACGGTACTGCGCCAAGTCGGTACGGATACCGCCGGACAGGCCCTTCACCAGCTTGGTCTGAGCAGCGCCACCGACGCGCGACACCGAGATACCGGCGTTGATCGCAGGACGGATACCGGCGTTGAACAGATTGGTTTCCAGGAAGATCTGACCGTCAGTGATCGAAATCACGTTGGTCGGCACGAAGGCGGACACGTCGCCGGCCTGGGTTTCGATGATAGGCAGCGCGGTCAGCGAACCGGTCTTGCCCTTCACTTCGCCCTTGGTGAAGGCTTCCACGTACTCGGCGTTGACGCGAGCCGCGCGCTCCAGCAGACGGCTGTGCAGATAGAACACGTCGCCAGGGTAGGCTTCACGGCCTGGAGGACGACGCAGCAGCAGCGACACTTGACGGTAAGCCACAGCCTGCTTGGACAGATCGTCATAAACGATCAGCGCGTCTTGACCGCGATCGCGGAAGTACTCGCCCATCGTGCAGCCCGAGTAGGCCGAGACGTACTGCATCGCAGCCGATTCAGAAGCCGAGGCCGCCACGACGATGGTGTATTCCATCGCGCCATTGGCTTCCAGCGCACGCACCACGTTTTTGATCGACGAAGCCTTCTGGCCGATCGCAACGTAGATACAGGTCATGTTCTGACCCTTCTGGCTGATGATGGCGTCGATCGCGACGGCAGTCTTGCCGGTCTGACGGTCACCAATGATCAGCTCGCGCTGGCCACGGCCAACGGGCACCATGGAGTCGATGGACTTCAGACCGGTTTGCACAGGCTGGTCCACAGACTTACGGGCGATCACGCCGGGAGCGACCTTTTCGATCACGTCCGTCATCTTGGCGTTGATCGGGCCCTTGCCGTCGATCGGCTGACCCAAGGCGTTGACCACGCGGCCCACCAGCTCAGGACCAACCGGCACTTCCAGAATGCGGCCCGTGCACTTGACGGTGTCGCCTTCGGAGATGTGCTCGTAAGCACCCAAGATCACGGCGCCGACAGAGTCGCGCTCGAGGTTCAGCGCCAGGCCGAAGCTCTGGCTGCCGTCGGCGGCGGCCGGGAACTCCAGCATTTCGCCTTGCATCACGTCGGACAGGCCGTGGATGCGAACGATACCGTCAGACACCGACACCACGGTGCCTTGGTTGCGGACGTCCGTCGAAGTGCCAAGGCCTTCAATGCGGCTCTTGATCAGTTCGGAAATTTCAGCAGGATTCAAATTCATTGCTATGGCTCCCATCTGGCCCGCCGTCTTTTTGCAAAGCGATTGACACAGGGATGAACGGGTAGGGTGGCGTCGCGCTCGGGCCTGAAAATCAGGCCGTGAGCGCCACTTTCATGCGTTCCAGACGGTACTTGACCGAGGTGTCCAGCACCTCATCGCCAACCACCGCCCGAATGCCGCCAATCAGCGAAGGTTCCAGCACGACTTGCGCTTCGAGCTTGCGAGCAAAACGCTTTTCCAGCGCCGCCTTGACGTCGGCCAGTTGGGCGGCGTCAATGGGGAAGGCGCTGTAGATCAAAGCGTCGGCAACGCCGGCTGCAGCATTGGCCAAGACATGGAATTGCGCGGCCACCGCAGGCAAGGCGCTCAGGCGCCCGTTGGCGATGACGGTGCGCAGGAAGTTCTGCACACCTTCAGCCAACTCGACCTTGGCGGTCTGCGTCGTGACGACATAGACCTGCTCAGGCGTTGCTTTGGGATGATCGGCAAACTGGCGCAGCTCAGGCGCCGCGGCCACTTGGGCCAGGGCGTCGAGTTGCTGGCCCCAAGCCTTGACGTCGTGCTGACGCGCTACTTGGTAGAGCGCTTCAGCGTACGGACGGGCAATGGTTGCGAGCTCGGCCATGCTTACAGCTCCGTCTTCAGGCGATTCAACAATTCGGCGTGCACGCTGGCGTTGACCTCGCGCTGCAGAATTTGCTCGGCACCCTTGACGGCCAAGGCGGCGACTTGCTCGCGCAAGGCTTCGCGGGCACGCATGGACTGCTGTTCGGCTTCGGCTTGCGCGTCAGCAACGATCTTGGCAGCCTTTTCTTCTGCTTGGCTCGCAGCAGCAGCCACGATGGCTGCGGCGCGCTTTTCAGCATCAGCCAGCAGCTTGGTGGTTTCGCCACGGGTCAGCGCCAATTGCTCGTCAACCTTCTTGTTGGCACTGGCCAACTCGGCCTTGGCCTTGTCGGCCGCTGCCAGACCGTCAGCGATCTTGGCGGCGCGCTCGTCCAGGGCCTTCATCATTGGAGGCCAGATGAAGCGCATGGTGAACCAGACAAGGACCGCAAAAACGATCGCTTGCAGGAACAGTGTTGCGTTGATATTCACAGAGCTATCCTTTCAACTGTGAAAGGTTGAAGCATCAATTAGATGGCGAAAGGCTTGGCGAATGCGAACAGCAGAGCAATAGCAACGCCGATCAGGAACGCAGCGTCGATCAGACCAGCCAAGATGAACATCTTGGTTTGCAGTTCGTTCATCAGCTCAGGCTGGCGAGCCGAGGATTCCAGGAACTTGCCACCCATCAGCGCGATGCCGATAGAAGCGCCCAGAGCGCCCAGACCAACGATGAGACCGCAAGCCAGCGCGACGAGACCGAGGATGTTTTCCATGATTTGCTCCTGAAGGAAAGGTAAGAAAGAAAGAAAAAGAAAAACGAACGAGAGAGAAAGAACCGAAGCTCGGTACGCGATCAGTGCTGATCGTGCGCCTGGCCGGTGTAGATCAAGGTCAGCATCATGAAGATGAAGGCCTGCAAGGTGATGATCAGGATGTGGAACAGGGTCCACACCGTACCAGCCACCAAATGGCCCAGACCCAGCCAGAAGCCACCCGACAACGGGTTCAACTCCCAGGCCCAGACGCCACCCATCAGCGCGATCAGCATGAAGACCAGCTCACCCGCAAACATATTGCCGAACAACCGCATGCCATGCGACACGGTCTTGGCTGCAAATTCAATCATCTGCATCAGGAAGTTCACCGGATACAGGAACCACTTGTCACCGAAAGGCGCAGCCAACAGCTCATGCGTCCAGCCGCCCACGCCCTTGATCTTGACGCTGTAGAAGAAGCACATGATCAAGACGCTGGTCGACAGACCCAGGGTGGTCGACAAGTCAGCGGTCGGCACCACACGCATATAGGCGTGGTGCGGGTCATGGCCCAGCGAGCCATAGACCTTGGCCCACAGCGCCGGCAACAGATCCACCGGCAGCATGTCCATGAAGTTCATCAGGAAGATCCAGACAAACACGGTCAGCGCCAGAGGAGAAATCACCTTGCGGCTGGTGGCGTTGTGAATCACGCCCTTGGCTTGGTTTTCCACCATTTCAGCCAAGATTTCGACGGCAGCTTGGAAGCGACCGGGCACACCAGAGGTGGCCTTGCGGGCTGCACGCCACAGGAAGAAGCAGCCGATCAGGCCCAGGATCACCGAATAGATCAGTGAGTCCAAATTGAACAAGCTGAAATCAACGATGCTGGTCTGTTTGACCATCTCACCCTTGAAATTCATCTGCATATGCTGCAGGTGGTGCTGGATGTACTCGCCCGCGTTGGGTGCGTGTTCCTGTCCGTGTCCTTCGGCTGCCATCGTCAGTTTCCGTCCGCGTATTTACTAAACTTTTCGAGCCCGGCCCTGCCACAGCAGCGCCAGCCAATTAACCTTCAAGCACCCGACCAAAGCCGCCAACAAAGCCAGCCAGCTCAAATCAGGCATTCCAACCGCAGTCACTGCCAAGATGGCAATGGCCGTCATGATCTTGATCAGCTCCCAGAACATGAAACCCAGCACGGCAGCGCCAGGAATCCCTCTGAACAGCCCGGTCATGCCCCACGCCATCAAGGCATTGGGCAAAACCACCGCAGCCGCCCCACACAGAGCCGACCACGCTGTTTTGCTTTGCCCGGTGAACAACCACCCCAACAGGGCGATCAACACCCCCACCACAGCCTGCATCACCACGATTCGCCAAGGCGAAATCGGCGGGTGCTTGGCTGACAAGGCCTGCGCTTCTTCTCGCGTCAGAGTCTTGAAAGGCAGCGCTTCAACCTCACCCTCCCAATCCAGGTCGTTTTGAGCAACTTTGGAAGCTCCATTGCGCTCGTTCGAACTCATGTCGGTCAGATGGATGTCGGCAAAACCCAAAGATTATATGTGGAAACCCGTAAGGCCCCGACAAGACCCCTGTTGAGCACCGGCAACGCCAGCGCCATCGGGCCGCTTGTCAGCCTCTGTGACTTCTGGCATGCGCCGTCAGCAGGGCCGCGGCGCCAGCAATCCAAGCCCTGCATTCCAGGGATCTGCGCCCGGGAGCGGCCCGCCAATGCCCGGCCGGCACCTCGGCCCGACCAGCCCGCGGCTTGCCCGCGCTGAATCAAAGGCGCAGCAGATGCGCCGGCAGACCCGGCACTTCAACCCGCACACGCAGCACGCAACCCGCCCATGGCTGCTGCGCCAACTCTTCGGCCGGTCGTCCAGCACGGGCGGTGGTGATGTAGAGCGTGCGCAGATCGGCGTCACCAAAGGTCGGCATGGTCGGGCAGCGCACCGGCAGGCGCAACTCTTGCAAAACCTGCCCCTCGGGCGAGAGTCGCAGCAGGCGCTGGCCTTCAAACATGGCCACCCAATAGCAACCTTGGGCATCCACCGCCGCGCCATCGGGCCGACCGCCATAGGCCTCCAGCGGCTGATTTGCCGCACGGGCCGGGAAGCGGGCCAACAACTGGCGCTCACCCAAGCTGCCGCTGGCTGGGTCAAACGCAAAGCGATAGATTTCATGCGCCTTGGTGTCCGACCAATACAGGGTGCGCTGATCCGGGCTCCAAGCCAAGCCGTTAGAGGTGACGATGTCTTTGGCCATCAATTGGAAGGCGCCGCGCTCATAACGATACAAACCAGCGTCAGGCAAGCGCGCATCGTCAATGGTCCCCACCCAAAGCCGCCCTTGCGCATCGGGCTTGCCGTCGTTGAAGCGCTGGCGGCCGGCGTCATACGGGGGCGCTGCGAGTGGCTGGCGAGAACCGTCTTGCGGATTCAAACGCCACAAGCCATTGCGCTGCGCCACGGCCAAGCCGCCGCCAGCGATCAACGCGATGCAGCCCGGCTCGCTGTCGAGCTGCCACTGGCGCAAGTCGCCGCTGGCCGGGTGCAGACGCAAAACTTGCTGCCCAGGGATGTCGACGTAGTAAAGCGCTTGTTCTTCCGCATGCCACAAGGGCGATTCGCCGAGAGCGGCGGCATGGGGGCCGGCAGGCTCAATGCGATACAGCGTGTCGGGGGTGTCGGTGGAGCTCATGGCGGGCTTGGGTGCTGAAAAGATGCCGCCATGCTATGCCGGTAACCCCATGAAACTCGCGCCTCAGGCCAGATCGACCTTCAAATAGTGGGCGCCCGGGATGGGGTTGAAGTAGTAAGGCGGCACCGCCTCAAAGCCCAAGCTTTCATAAAGACCCCGGGCGGCTTCCATATCATCCAAGGTGTCCAAGAGCATGGCTGAGTAGCCCGCCTGCACCGCGGCGTCGATCAAACGCTGCGCCAGGATGCGGCCGATGCCAAAGCGGCGAAACTCCGGGCGCACATACAGCCGCTTCATCTCGCAGGCATTGGCGTAATCAACATCGGGCAGCGCCCTGAAGCCCACGCAACCGGCCACTTGCCCGTCCACCAAGGCCAGCAACAACAGGCCAGACGGTGCCTCGTACTGGCCAGGCAGGGATTGCAACTCCGCCTCAAAGTCTTGAAAGCACAGGTCCACATTCAAGCTGGCCGCATAGTCGCGAAGGATTTTGCGCGTCGCCTCCCACAGCTCGGGGCTGTCGGGCGTGATCAATTGGATGTCGGGGCTGCTGTTCATTCATTCACGGCAAATCAGACCTCAGTGTACCCAGCACCCAGCGCTCAGGCCGGCGCGAGGTTGACCAGAAGATACACCCCGGCCAAACAGGCCATCAGCAAGGTCAAGGCAAACAGCCGAGTCGCCCAAGAGTCCTGACTTGCAGGAATGGCCGCAGACAGTGCTTTGTCGCCACTGAGCATGGGGCCCAGCAAGTCTTTACGGTGCCGCACCCGATAAAACACAATCGCGCCAACATGCAAAGCCACCAGGGCGAACAAACCCCATTGCCCATAGCTCTTGTGATAGGCCGTCCAGGCCAGACTGACTTCGCTGGACACAAAGGCGATCAAGGGGCCCGTTGTTGCGATTTCATCATCGGCAATCAAGCCCGAGGCCACCTGGGCCAACAACCAAGCGAGCATGGCCAAGACCGACAAAGCGCCCAGGGGGTTGTGTCCCACATCGAAATGCTCATGGGGCAAGGCCTGACCCCGCAAATAGCGCAAGAACGCTGCCGGGGAATAGAAGAAACTGCTGAAGCGCGACCAACGCCCACCCACCAGCCCCCACAGAATGCGAAAGCCGACCAGGGCCAAGACCGCGTAACCCAGCCGCATATGCCAGACCATGGCATTGCCGCCGAGTTTGGCGCTGAGCACCGAGCCCAGCACACAGACCACCAAGGCCCAGTGAAACACGCGGGTCGGCAAGTCCCAAACCCGGACCGGCTTCAATTGCCCCAGCTGACTCATACCTGATGCTCCTTTGCCATGGCCGGGACGATAGCGCATGCGGCAAAAGCTGCAAAGATCAACACTCTTGCCTACACTGCGCCCAGCAAGCCGCCCTTGGACGGCTTGCCCCATTCGCACTCTCACTCAATGCTTTGCCCCTGGCTTGCCAGACCCTGATGAAGGATGCCCGCATGAAGAAGATGAAATCTGTTTTGATCGCTTTGGCCAGTGTGGCCGGCCTCTGCAGCGCCCTGCCGGCCAGTGCGCAGTTTCAAAAGCCCGAAGACGCCGTCAAGTACCGCAAGGC
The DNA here is from genome assembly GCA_945952065.1 of uncultured Burkholderiales bacterium. GTDB lineage: Bacteria > Pseudomonadota > Gammaproteobacteria > Burkholderiales > Burkholderiaceae_C > Paucibacter_A. The sequence continues at coordinate 198,109 of CAMFGY010000004.1, forward strand.
GGCCTTCACGGTGATGGGCACGCACTTTGGTCGCATTGGCGCCATGGTGCAGGGCAAGGCGCCATTTGACGGCGCTGCCGCTGCCGCCAATGCCGAGATCGTGGCCGACCTGGCCAAGCTGCCTTTCAGCGCCTTTGTTGAGGGCACCAGCGGCACCGACAAAGGCTCGCCCAAGGCCAGCGTCTGGAGTGAACGCGCCAAATTCGACGAGGGCGCGCGCGCCATGCAAAGCGAGGTGGCCAAGCTGGCCGTCGCAGCCAAGGCCAACAATCTGGACACCCTGAAAGCGGCCTTTGGCAGCGCGGCCAAGACTTGCAAGTCCTGCCACGACACCTTCCGCAACGACTGATCGGCCGCTCGATCTGCCTTGCCTTCTCAAGGGCTGCCAGCCGGCAGCCCTTTTTGCTGACTGGGGTTCAGGCAAAGTTGAGCGCAAACTGCACAAAGCCCGGCCGCTGCGCCAAGCGCTCGCAGTAGGCCTCGATCTCGGGCCAATGCGGCCGCTCGGGCAAAGGCGCCATGCGCCAGCGCTGCACCGACACCCCCAGCACCACATCGGCCAAGGTGAAGGTCTCGCCGCAGATATAGGGGCCGCTCTGAGCCAGCGCCTGGGCCAGAATGCCCACATGGCGATGCCAGTTGGCGATGCCGGCCGCCAACAGCGCCGGGTCTTGATGGCTGGGGCTTTGTCTCACCAGGTTCATGAAGGCATAGCGCCAGGCGTTGTTGAATTCACCCGCCTGCCAGTCCATCCACTGCTCCACCCGCGCCCGCTCGCGCGGCGCGGTTGGCAGCAAGTCCGAGCGTTGCTCTCGACCGGCCAAGTAGCGGCAAATGCTGTTGGACTCCCAGAGCACGAAGTCCCCGTCCTGCAACACCGGCACCATGGCATTGGGATTGAGCGCCAGGAACTCGGGCGTGTCGGTGGCCTTGAAGCCCGAGCCCCAATCCTCCTGCTCCGGCTGCAAGCCCAGTTCGGCACAGGTCCACAAGACCTTGCGCACATTGATCGACGATGTTTTCCCAAGAATCTTCAATCACTCCACCTCAACAAGGGCAATGACACGGTGCCGCGCGGGGTTTGCAAACGCACCTGCAAATCGGCTTCGCCCACGTCGGCCACCATGCCCGCCAAGAGCTCTGGCTGCGCAAGCATGGGCCGGAACTCCAGCAGATGAACCCCGCTGGGCGGCAAACTGTCACTCGGATGCACCTCGCCCCACTCGATCAACAAGGGCAGCACACCTTGCATCAGACGCGCACCATCGGGCCGCACGGCGATGCGCCAGCGCAGTTCCCCCGTGGGCGTCATCCGCGAAGCAGCCACCGCCGGACCCGCATCCCAACCTAGGGCGAGCCAATCGGCCTGGGTGGCCGCCACGTCTGTGCTGCGCGCAACCCAATGCACCAAGCCAGGCCCTTGGGCCAAGCGCGCATGCATCTGCGGCTGGTCCAAATCGAACCAGCGCGCCCGACCCGGGGGCGGCGCCTCCGGATCGATGGCAATGACTTCCAAATAGCAGCGCGGAAAGCCCGGCCCACTCAGTTGAAGCAGACGGTTATGCGTGCTCATCAAGCCATGCTTGCCGCCACCGCTGGGCCGAACACCCAAGGCGGCCTCGCACCAGGCCTCGCCCTCGGCCAGGCTGGCTGCGGCGATCACCAAATGATCGAGCTGCAGGCTCACAGCCGGAGTTCGCCTTCGACCAAGGTGCAGACCTCACCGCCGATCCACACATCGGCGCCCTCGCGCTGCACTTGGATGCGGCCAGCGCGGCCCAAGCTCTTGCCCTGCGAGACCACATAGCTGTCGGGGCACAGGCCACGCTCCAACATCCACAAGGCCAAACCGGCATTCAAGCTGCCGGTGACGGGGTCTTCGGGCACGCCCATGCCGGGTACAAAGGCGCGTACTTCGAACTGCTGTTTAGCGCCGGGCGGGTATGCGCCAATAACGCCCAGCTCCAACCCTTGCATGGCGACATAGTCCGGCTGCAAGGCCAGCACCGCCTCCGCGCTTTGCAAACGCGCGGCAATCCAGGGCGGGCCGTTGTCCACCCACACCACATCCAAGACCTCGTCGGCGGATAGGCGCAGCGCCCGCAAGACCTGCGCATGCAACTCGGCCGACACCGGCCCGCCGCGCCGCAAGGCGGGTGCAGCAAAGGCCAAACGCTGCTTGCCGCTGCGCTCTTGCACCCGCTTGATGCGCACCAAGCCCAAGCCGCATTGCTGCCGCAACTCTCCTTTGAGCTTGGGCGACCCACCGGCGGCCAGCCAGCAATGGGCCGAGCCCAGCGTCGGATGCCCGGCAAAGGGCAATTCACCGCCGGGCGTGAAGATGCGCAAGCGGTAGTCCGCCTGCGGATCGGTGGGCGGCAGCAAGAAGGTGGTTTCGCTGAGGTTGGTCCAGCGTGCAAAGCTGGCCATGGCCGCGTCGCTGAGCCCTTCGGCGTCGATCACCACCGCCAAAGGGTTGCCCAGCAAGGGCACGGCCGAGAACACATCGACCTGAGCGAAACGGCGCGACTGCAAACTCATGGGGTGATTTCAGCGCCCTGGGCCAGCGCTTCGCGCAACACCCGACCCAAGATCGCCACGCCTTCGCCAATTTGCGCTGGCGTCAGCGTGACAAAGGACAAACGCAGGGTGCGAGGGTCCGGCTGGTGCGCATAAAACGCCGCCCCCGGCACAAAGGCAATGCCGGCGTCCACCGCCTTGGGCAGCAATTCCATGGCATTGAGCCCCTCGGGCAGGCGAATCCAAAAGAACATGCCGCCTTGCGGCGTTTGCCACTCGCAACCTTCGGGCAGGTGCTGCTGAAGGCCTTCAGCCATGGCGTCGCGGTTGGCCTTGTAGCGGGCCCGGATCTTCGGGATGTGCTGATCCAAAAAGCCGTTTCGCACCACCTCGTACACCACGCGCTGATTGAAGCCCGGCGTGTGCAGATCGGCGGCCTGCTTGGCCTGCAGGAGCTTGGGGTAGAGCTCGGGCGGGGCGATCATGTAACCGAGGCGGAAGCCCGGCGTCAGCACCTTGCTGAAGGAGCCCAGGTAGATCGAGCCCTGCGGCCACAGCGAACTCAAAGAAGGCAGCGGCGGCTCGTCAAACCACAGGTCGCCATAGGGGTTGTCTTCCACAATCGGCACGCCCGCTTGCTGCGCCGCGGCCACCGCCGCTTGGCGACGCGCCAGCGGCATGACACGCCCCGTCGGGTTTTGGTAATTGGGCAAAAGGTAGGCAAAGCGGGTGCCAGGGGCATCATGCGGCAAGCGGGCGATCGCGGCCGGGTCCACGCCTTGGGCATCACTGGCCAAGCTGGTGAAGATGGGCTCATAAGGGGTGAAGGCCTGCAGCGCCCCCAGATAGGTCGGCGTCTCCACCGCCACCGGCGCCCCGGCATCGCACAAGACCTTGCCCACCAAGTCCAGGCCTTGCTGAGAGCCGCTGGTGATCAAGACCTGCTCTGGCCCCACCTGCATGCCCAAGGCAGACGCGCGTGCGGCCACCCATTCGCGCAGCGGCGCATAGCCCTCGCTGGCCGCGTATTGCAGGGCCTCTTTGGCGTTCTCGCTCAAAACGCGATCACAAGCAGCCTTCAACTCATCGACCGGAAAGGTATCCGAAGACGGCAGCCCGCCCGCCATGGACAAGATGCCGGGCTTTTCGGTCACCTTGAGGATCTCTCGAATGATGGAAGGGTTCATGCGCGCGGCGCGGCGTGCTTGGGTCCAGACTGTGCTCATATCGTTGTCTCGCTTGATGGGGCGGCGAAAGACTTGGTTTCGCCGGCTAGACAGTGGTTGTACCACCGAGCATCCATGCCACCGCTGCTTGCGCATGCAAGCGGGTGCTGTCAAACAGAGGCAAAGCGGCGGGCGTCTCAGGGGCCAGCAGCAAGGCAATCTCGGTGCAAGCCAGGATGACCGCTTGCGCCCCCGCCTCGGCCAAATCCTGCACCGCCTGCAGGTAAATGGCCCTAGATTCGGCCCGGATCTGGCCCCGGCACAGCTCCTCAAAAATGATGCGATGCACCTCCAGACGCTGCGCCGGCGCGGGCGTCAGCGTTTCAATGCCATGCCGATTGCGCATGCGCATGGCATAAAAATCTTCCTCCATCGTGTAGCGGGTGGCCAACAAACCGACGCGTTGCACCCCGGCCGCCTGCAAGGCCTGAGCGGTGACGTCCACGATATGGATCAGCGGTAAGCCACTGAGCGCCTCGACCTCATCGGCGACTTTGTGCATGGTGTTGGTGGCGATCAGCAAGGCTTGCGCTCCTGCGGCCTTCAGCCCTGCCCCGGCAGCGCCCAGCTGGCGAGCCGCGCCCGCCCAATCACCTGCACGCTGCAAGGCTTCAATTTCGGCGAAGTTGACGCTGCGCAGCAGCAAGTCCGCGCTGCTGAGCCCGCCCAGGCGCGCCGCCACTTCACGATTCAAATGCTGGTACAGCAAGGCGGTGGACTCCCAACTCATGCCGCCCAAAATGCCTAATGTCTTCATCGCGAGGATCTTTATCTGCTTAAACCGTCAACATGGGCCAGACGCTGGCCAACAACATCGCCGCCATCAGGGCATTGAAGACCCGGCGACGTTTGGGCTCGGCCAGCGCGCGGCTCATGCGCGCACCAGCCCAAGCCCACAAGCTTATGCAGGGCGCGTTCACCAGCCCGCACACCAGGGCCAGCACCAGCAGATCAGCGCCCGACGCATTGGGGCTCAAAAAGCCGGCCACCGCGCCGATGGCAATCAGCCAAGCCTTGGGATTGACCCATTGAAAAGCCGCCGCCCCCCAAAAGCCCATGCGCGGCGTCACCGACGAGCCAGCCTCGGCCTCGCTGGCCGGCGCCCCAGCACGCCAGAGTTGCCAGGCCAACATCACCATATACGCCACGCCCAAGGCCTTCAAAGCCAGATACAACTGCGGCCACTGCGCCAGCAGGCTCCCCAAACCCAGGCCTGCCGCCATGAACAAGAGCATCAAGCCGGAGCTGATGCCCACGACATGGGGCAAGCTGGCGCGAAAACCGTGGTTGACGCCAGAGGCCAGCAACATCATGTTGTTGGGGCCGGGGGTGATGGAAGTCACCAGAGCGAATCCGACCACGGCGATGAGGGTATGAACATCCATTCGAAACTCCTGCATGCTTGAGTTCATCGCGACGCCAACAGCGCGCCGCAGGCTTGCAGTATCCGCGCCGACAACAGTACAGTTGCAGTACAGTTTCTTGATCAATTTCTGATGCTGTATTGGTAAAAAGGGCAATACAAATGGTTTCAGCTTCGGCGCCTACGGGCCCGGCCCGGCCGCTCTCGCGCGATGCCAACGTGCCGCTGGCACAGCAACTGGCGCAACGTTTCGCGGAGCGGATTCAACAGGGCTTGATCCTGCCGGGCGCCAAACTGCCCTCGGTGCGCGAGTGTGCTCGGCAGTACGGCGTGAGCCCCTTCACCGTGGTGGCGGCCTATGACCAGTTGCTCGCCAGCGGCCAGTTGGAGGCGCGCAAGCAGCGCGGCTTTTTCGTCCGAGACAGCCGCGCGCGCGCCCAAGCGCCGCATGCCGCCAAGCGCCATGCCTTGCAGGCCCAGCAGCTGCCCAAACCGCCCCCCATGGACGCCACCGCCCTGCTGCGCGGCATGTTTCAGTCCGACCCGCGCCGCTCGCCCGGCCTGGGCACCTTGCCCGCCGAATGGTTGGATCTGCCAATGTTGCAAGGCGCCATGCGCCGCATGTTGAGCGCCAGCGGCAAGGGCTCAGACCCTTTGCTCTTGCACTACGGCGAGCCCGCCGGCGATGCGCAGCTGCGCCGTGCGCTGAGCCAGCGCTTGGCGGACTTGAGCATTGCCTGTCCGCCTGAGCAGCTGCTGAGCACGGTAGGTGCCACCCATGCCCTGGACCTGATCACCCGCAGTTTTTTGCAGCCCGGCGACACCGTGTTGGTCGATGACCCGGGTTGGGCGATTGAATACGCCCGCCTCAGCAATGCCGGCATGCGCTTGGCACCGGTGCCGCGCGGCCCGGATGGCCCGGATCTAGCCGCGATGGTGCAGTTGGTGGCACAGCACCGACCGCGCATGTACGTCACTGTCTCGGTCTTGCACAACCCGACCGGCAACAGCCTGAGCTTGGCCAGCGCGCATCAGATTCTCAAGCTGGCGGAAGCGGCCGACTTCTTGGTGGTGGAAGACGACACCTACGCCTTTTTGGCCCCCACCCATGCGCCGCGGCTCTCGGCCTTGGACGGGCTCAAGCGCAGCATCTATGTTTCAGGCTTTTCAAAAATCCTCAGCCCAGCTTGGCGGGTGGGCTATCTGGCCGCCAGCCCGGAGCGGATCGAACGACTGACCCATCTGAAGCTGATCAGCACTTTGACAAGCAGCCCCATGGCGGAACGGGCCCTGGCCTTGTGCCTGGAGCAAGGTCAGTTGCGACGTCATGCCGAACGCGTGCAAAGCAATCTGGACGCCGCCCGCCAGCGCACCCAAAGGCTGGCCGAAGCCGCAGACTGCCATTTTGTAACGCCGCCCCAAGGCCTGTTCGGCTGGCTGGATGTCGGGGTGGACACCGAACGACTGGCCCTCGCCCTGCTGGATGAAGGCTGGACCACCGCGCCCGGCATGTTGTTCAGCGCCACCCGCCAGGCCAGCACCCTGATGCGAGTGAACTTCAGCACCTCCCAAAACCCAGCCTTTTGGCGCTGCCTGCAGCAGTTGCGCGAGCGGCAAAAAACCTGATGCTTGCGGCAACCGCCAGACCCTCAAACAACACCCAGGCCTTGGGCACTCAAGCCCCAGTTTCACCATGGAGGAGCACGCACGGGTGATGCATACAGTTACCACGCATACAGAGGGTTATGTTTTGAGCTGCGTGGCGGCAATGTGCCCGGAGCGGACTCTCGTTGATGCTGTTGGGGCTGTTGCGGGGGAGGGGGCACGGCAGCCCGTGGCGTCGCCGGGCTCATGGCTCGGGGGTCGGCCCTGGCGGGCCGACTGCCTTGCGCTGCTCGCGACTTGGGGCCGGCACCGAACTCACTGCACTCGCTGCGCTCGTTCCGTTCAAACATGCGGTGCCAAGTCAGAAGTTGAAGCGCGCTGCGCGCGCGCCCCAAGTCGCTGCGCTGCTCAGCCCCTCACAAATCGCCCAGCAACGCCCCGGGCTACCGTGCGCTTGCATCGCGAAGGAACGGCTTCCACCACCGCGCCAAACGCCCGACTCGCTTGGGCTCGGCCCGCCGACGGGCGATTTGTGACCGGCCGAGAGCGCAGCGGAGCGGGTCAGGCGCGCGCAGCGCGCATCAACTTCTGACTTGGCGGCACTTGTTTGAGCGCAGCGAGCATTGCTCGCGGAGCGAGTTTGCCGCCGCTGACCCGCGCAGTGAGCACCGAGGGCAGTCGGCTCGCCAGAGCCAACCCGGGCACCATGAGCCCGGCGGCGGGTCGAGCCCAAGTGCGCGCAAGAGCTGCCCAGCAATGTCCGCTCCGGGCACAAAGCCGCTCCCCAATGACTTGCACAGCACAGCGCGCGTTGAAGTGGTGAAACCGACTTTGAAGCTGCTCAAAACACCGAGCGCCTGAACGCGTCGCGGACGTCTTTTTTGCTCAATCGGGCTTGACCTTGGCGCGCGCCAGCACCGGTTTCCAGCGCTGCTGCTCCTGGGCGATGAAGGCAGCAAACTGCGCCGGTGTGTTGCCCACGGCTTCGGCGGCATCGGTGCTGAGTCGCTCCGTCGAGCCCTTGCTTTGAATCGCCTTGGCGGCCTCTTGCGCGAGTTTTTCCGCATGGGCCGACGCCAGATTGGCCGGCGCCATCAGGCCGTACCACTGAGTCATTTCAAAGCCCGGGAAGCCCTGCTCGGCCACCGTGGGCACATCGGGCAGTTGCGGCAAACGGTTTTTCGAGCCGGTGGCCAAGCAGCGCAGCTTGCCGGCCTTGATGAACTGCAGCACGGCGGGGGCGCCGACCGAAGCGGCGTCCAGGCGCCCGGCCAACAGATCGGTCAGCTGGGGCCCGGTGCCGCGATAGGGCACGTGCACCATGAAGAGCTCGGCGGCCATCTTCAGATACTCCATGGCCAGATGCCCAGCGCTGCCATTGCCGGCCGAGCCATAGTTGTAGCGGCCGGGCTTGCTGCGCACCAGGGCGACCAGCTCTTTCAGGCTTTTCACGGGCAAGTCGGGGTGCACCACATACAGGCTCGGCACCTTGGCCAACAAGGTGATGGGCTTGAAGTCCTTCACCGGGTCATAAGGCAGTTTGTCGTAGATGAAGGGGTTCACGGCCAAGGTGCCGATATGACCCAGCACCAGGGTGTGTTGGTCTTCGGCGCGGGCCACCTCGGCCATGGCGATATTGCCGCCACCGCCGGGCTTGTTCTCCACATAGACGGTTTGGCCCAGGGTTTTGCTCAGCTCAAAAGCAGTGGCGCGGGCCACGATTTCTGAGCTGCCGCCGGGCGCAAAAGGCACGACCAGCCGAATGCTGCGCTGCGGCCAAGCCGCTGCAGTTTGCGCCAACGCGGGCAGGCCCAGCAAAGCTGCGCCACCCGCCGCCAAACCCGACAAACCGGCGCGAAGAAGAAAGTCGCGGCGCTCAGCCGATGCGGGGTCGGCGTGCAAAGCAGCGTTCAAGGGCTGGCGGGGCAACAAGCGAGTCATGATGGTCTTCTCTTGGCGGGCTGAGGGGAGAGGAGGCGCTTGTTGCCAGTCTAGGGCTGGGCCAGCGCCGCCCGCTACGTGCTGACCACAAGCGGGTAAACCTGCAGGCAGGTGATCCAGGCCCGCGCTCAGCCGGGCTGGCTGCCGCCGCTGGGCTGGGTTTCTCGCTCCATCCACCCCAGCCAGCGCATGGCCTGCTCCCGGCTGTCTCCACACATCAGGGCCGAGGGTTGCAGCGAACTGCAAACGGCCGGGCGCTCGGGCAGGCCAAAAATCTTGCAGCGGTCGTGCTCATCCAGCTGAATGCAGCGCACCCCAGCCGGCTTGGCAATGCCATTCACCACCGGCATGCCCGGGATGGGCGAGCTGATGGAAGGGGCGATGCAACAGGCGGCGCAATGATCTCGGCATTTCATGGCGCAATTGTCCTTCGACAGCGGCTGCAATGCCCGCACTTATCCACAGGCCCGCGTAAAATTCAAGGTTTGCCCGCGCTGGAATTTCACAGACGCTGCGGCCCGTGTTTTCAAGGCGAATCAGCTCATGCAATACCCCAAGGAATTTGACGTCATCGTGGTCGGCGGTGGACATGCCGGCACCGAGGCCGCGCTGGCCGCTGCCCGCATGGGCTGCGCCACCCTGCTGTTGACCCACAATATCGAAACCCTGGGTCAGATGAGCTGCAACCCCTCCATCGGCGGCATCGGCAAAGGCCATTTGGTCAAGGAAGTTGACGCCTTGGGGGGCGCCATGGCCGCCGCTACCGACGAGGCCGGCATTCAGTTCCGCATCTTGAACGGCTCCAAGGGCCCGGCCGTGCGTGCCACCCGCGCGCAGGCCGACCGGATTTTGTACAAGGCCGCCATCCGCCAACGCCTGGAAAACCAGCCCAATCTCTGGCTGTTCCAGCAAGCGGTGGACGACCTGCTGGTGGAGTCCGACGGCCAGGTCGAGCGCGTGGTGGGCGCCGTCACGCAGATGGGCTTGCAGTTCCGCGCCCGTGCGGTGGTACTGACCGCCGGTACGTTTTTGGATGGCCGCATCCACGTCGGCCTGCAAAACTACGCGGCCGGCCGCGCCGGTGATCCGCCGGCCGTCAGCCTGTCGGCACGGCTGAAGGAACTGAAGCTGCCGCAAGGTCGCCTCAAAACCGGCACCCCGCCGCGCATCGATGGCCGCTCGATTGATTTCTCCAAATGCGTGGAGCAAGACGGTGACCTGGACCCACTGCCAGTGTTCAGCTTCATGGGCCAGGCCTCGCAACATCCGCGCCAAGTGCCCTGCTGGATCACCCACACCTCAGAAACCACGCACGACATCATTCGCTCCGGCTTCGACCGCAGCCCCATGTTCACCGGCGTGATCGAAGGCGTGGGCCCACGCTATTGCCCCAGCATCGAAGACAAGGTGAACCGCTTTGCCGACAAAGACAGCCACCAGATCTTCCTGGAGCCCGAAGGCCTGACGACGCACGAGTACTACCCCAACGGCATCTCCACCTCCCTGCCCTTTGACATCCAGCTGGCTGCCGTGCGCTCGATTCCGGGCCTGGAGAACGCCCACATCATGCGGCCCGGCTATGCCATCGAGTACGACTACTTCGACCCGCGCGGTTTGAAGTCCAGCTTCGAGACCCGCGACATTGCCGGCCTGTTCTTCGCCGGCCAGATCAATGGCACCACCGGCTATGAAGAGGCCGCGGCCCAAGGCCTGTTCGCCGGCTTGAATGCAGCCCTGCAAGTGCGCGGCCAAGGCCCATGGTTGCCCCGGCGTGACCAAGCCTATTTGGGCGTGCTGGTGGATGACTTGATCACCAAGGGCGTGACCGAGCCTTACCGCATGTTCACCAGCCGTGCCGAATTCCGCCTGCAACTGCGTGAAAACAATGCCGATATGCGCTTGACTGAAACTGGCCGTGAATTGGGCTTGGTGGATGATGCGCGCTGGGAGGCCTTCAACCGCAAACGCGATGCTGTTTCACGTGAAACAGAAAAGCTCAAGTCGACCTGGGTACACCCCAACATCCTGCCTGCAGCCGACGCCGAACGTCTGGTCGGCAAGGCCCTGGAACGCGAGTACAACTTCATCGACCTGCTGCGCCGCCCCGGCGTGGTCTACGACACCCTGGCCGAAGTCGCCAGCATCGCCCGCCCCAATGCCGGTGTTTCACGTGAAACATTGAAGGCCGAGCTTGGCGAGAGTCTGGCCGAGGCGGTGATCGAGCAGGTGGAAGTCAGCGTCAAATACGCCGGCTACATCAACAAGCAGACCGAAGACGTGGCCCGCGCCTCGCACTACGAGAACATGCGCCTGCCGGAAGACTTGGACTATTCCCAGGTCAGCGCCCTCTCCTTCGAAGCGCGCCAGAAACTGGCCAAGCACAAGCCCGAGACGCTTGGGCAGGCCTCGCGGATTTCCGGCGTCACCCCCGCCTCCATCTCCTTGCTGCTGGTGCATTTGCGCAAACATCGCTTCAAGGGCTTTGGCACCGATGTCCAAACTCCCACCGAAACCGGCGCCCAAAACAAGGCCGCCTGAACATCAGCAGCGCCACCGCGTCACCCACAAGAACAAACCCAGATGACCGATCTTGCCCCCTTGCGTCAGCCCCTGGCCGATGCCGCCGCCCGCCTGCAACTCGATTTGAGCGCCCAGCAGCAAGAGGCCTTGCTGGCCTATTTGGCGCTGATTGCCAAGTGGAACAAGGTGTACAACCTGACCTCGCTGCGCGACCCGCAAGCCATGCTGACCCATCACCTGATCGACAGCCTGAGCCTGCTGCCCGCGCTGAGCCGGCATGCAGCAGGCCGCCCGCTGCGCCTGATGGATGTGGGCAGCGGCGGCGGCTTGCCGGGCGTGGTCATTGCCATCTGCGAGCCCATTATCGACGTCACCTGCGTGGACGCCGTGGCCAAGAAAGCCACCTTCATCAAACAAGTGGCAGCCGAACTGCGCTTGCCCAATTTGCATGGCGAGCATTCACGGGTGGAAGCGCTGAAGACGGCCCCCTTCGACTTGATCACTTCGCGCGCCTTTGCCTCGCTCTTGGACTTCACCACCCTCACCCGCCAGCACCTGAAGCCGGACGCGATCTGGCTGGCCATGAAGGGCCAACACCCCGCCGACGAAATCGCCGCCCTGCCGGCCGACCTGGATGTGTTTCACGTGGAACAACTGGACGTCCCAAACCTGGATGCCCAGCGTTGTTTGATCTGGATTCGACCAAAAAACTGAGCCGGCAACACGCCAGCCTCGCCCTCAGCGTTTAAGCTGTCGACGTTCATCTTTTCAGAGCAAATGGCCAAGATTTTCTGCGTTGCAAATCAAAAAGGCGGGGTCGGCAAGACCACCACCACTGTCAACCTCGCTGCGGGTCTGGCCAAAATCGGCCAACGCGTCTTGGTGGTGGACCTGGACCCTCAGGGCAATGCCACCATGGGTTCGGGCATCGATAAACGCCAGTTGGAGCTGAGCGTCTATGACGTGCTGCTGGAATCCAGCAGCGTGGCCGAAGCCAAGCAACACAGTGAAAAAGCCGGCTACGACGTCTTGGGTGCCAACCGCGAGTTGGCCGGTGCCGAGGTGGAGTTGGTGGACCTGGAGCGCCGCGAGCGGCGTTTGAAGACCGCGCTGGCCGCCGCCAAAGACGATTACGACTTCGTGCTGATCGACTGCCCGCCTTCGCTGTCGATGCTGACGCTGAACGGCCTGTGCTGCGCCCACGGGGTGGTCGTGCCCATGCAGTGCGAGTACTTTGCCCTTGAAGGTTTGTCGGACCTGGTCAACACCATCAAGCAGGTGCACGCCAATCTCAATCCAGACCTGCAAATCATTGGCCTGCTGCGGGTGATGTTCGATCCCCGCATCACGCTGCAAAACCAGGTCAGCGACCAGCTCAAGAACCACTTTGGCGACAAGGTGTTCGACACCGTCATCCCCCGCAATGTGCGCCTGGCCGAAGCGCCCAGCTATGGCTTGCCGGGCGTGGTGTTTGACCCCGCCTCCAAAGGCGCACATGCCTTCATCGACTTCGCACGTGAGATGGTGCGGCGCGTCGACAGCATGTGAGTGAGGAGCGCGGCGTGGTCGATGCAAACTTGGCGCGCCGCGCCGAAGAAGCCGGGCTGAATGCCAGCGCTCCGCCGCAGCAAAAAACTGTCGACGGCTGGTTGATCCGCCTCTCCCCAGGCAAGGCCAAACGCTCGCGCTGCATCAATGCACTGGCGCAGGGCAGCCTGCCCTTGGACGAATTGCTGGCGCGCAGCGCGGCGGCGTTCAAGGCAGCCCAATTGCCGCTGATCGTTCGCGTCACGCCCTACAGCCAACCGGCCAATCTGGATGCCCTGCTGGCCGCTAAAGGCTGGCAGGCTTTTGATGCGGCCGATGTCTGGGTGCTAGACCGCATCGACGGCCTGCCCAGCTTGGCCTCATCAGACCAGCACCTGGAAGCCCTGGAAGCACCCGCCTATGCCGCCTTGGTGGGCGCCCTGCGGGGCTCCTCCCCCACGGCGATTGCGGCCCACGCCGAGCGCATGCAGCAGTCCCCGGTGAACTACCGAGGCTTTGCCTTGCGCGACCCCCAAGGTGTATTGCTGGCCTGTGGCCAGTACGCGCGCGAGGGCGATCTCGTCGGGCTGTATGACATCTTCACCCCACCCGAGCAGCGCGGCCGAGGTCATGCCTTGCAACTCTGCCGCCAGTTGCTGCAAGCAGCCCAGGCCGAGGGAGCCCGTCAGGCCTATTTGCAAGTGGGAACCGATAACGTCGTGGCTCAACGGGTCTATGCCCGCCTCGGCTTTGTCTTTGCCTACCGCTACCACTACCGCAGCCCCGAGTCCGTGGTGGACTGAGGCCGGGGCCTCACTGCCACTTAACGCCACTCAGCGCCACTCAGCGCCGCCCCATACTGCGCAATGCCGCTCAGTCGCGCGGCTTCCAAGCCTTCAACAAGGTGTGGCGGGTGAAGCCCGGCACATAGTCGTGCACATGGGCGATGCAGACATAGCCCAGGTGCTCGTACATCTCCGCCGCCTCGTCCAACAAGGTTTCGATCAAAGCGTCCACGCAACCGCGTTGCAGGGCCTGGGCCTCCAGCTGCCGCAAGCACTTGCCCCCCAGCCCCTGGCCCCGGTGTTGGGCCTCAACCCACAGTTCTTTGATGTAGAGCCGCCCGAACTCGGTGTAGCCATGGGCGCCGGCCAGCAAACGCTCCCCTTGGTAGAGCGCGCAGGTTATGTCGCGCGCATCACTGCCCTGGGCTTGTTGACGACCGTACAACAGCACGCCCTCACGCACCGCATCCAGATCGGCCTGCGGCACCTCGGCATCGCGCCGCCAACTCAAGGGCTGCTCGTCAGCCACGGCAAGCCCAGGTTTTCAGCGCCCAGCCCGCCGTCAAAGACCCAGCCCTTCATCGAGCCCCAAGTGCACATTCATGGCCTGCACAGCGGCCCCGCTGGCGCCCTTGCCGAGGTTGTCCAAACGCGCCATCACCAGGACCTGGGTCTCGGAGCCGAACACGAACAAATCGACCCGGTTGCTGTCATTGCAGCCCTGCACATCGAAGAAGCCGCCGGCCAAGGTGTCGGCATCGCGCAGCGGCATCACGCGGATGAAGCGCTCGCCCTCGTAATGCGCGGACAGCGCGGCATGCACTTCTTCGGCACGGGTGCCAGCGCGCAGCTGGCTCAGGTGCAGCGGCACGGTGACCGCCAAGCCCTTGTAGAAATTGCCAACGATGGGCATGAAGACCGGCGCGTTCTTCATGCCGGTGTGCGCCATCATCTCGGGCAGATGCTTGTGCGCCAGGCCCAGGGCATAAGGGCGCGGTGAGAGCAGCTTGGCGTTGCCGCCGGCCTCGTACTCGGCAATCATGCTCTTGCCGCCGCCCGAGTAGCCGGTGATGGACGTGGCCGACACGCAGGCCTCCGCGCTCAGCAAGCCGGCGTCCACCAAGGGGCGCAGGGCCAAGATAAAGGCCGAAGCATGGCAGCCCGGGTTGGCGATGCGCTTGGCGGCGCGCAGCTGTTCACGCTGCCCCTTGGCCAGCTCGGGCAAGCCAAAGGTCCAGCCAGGCACGGTGCGGTGCGCGGTGCTCGCGTCGATCAAGCAGGTCTTGGGGTTGTTGATCATGGCTGCGGCTTCCCGAGAGGCCGCATCGGGCAGGCACAAAAAGGCCACATCGGCAGCGTTCAGCAAGCGCGCGCGCTCTGCGGGGTCTTTGCGCTTGTCGGCATCGATGCGCAGCACTTCCACATCGCTGCGCGCGGCCAGATATTCGTGAATACGCAGCCCCGTCGTACCCTCTTGGCCATCCACAAAAACCGCGTAAGTCATGATCTCTCCAGCACAATCAAATTCAAAGACATCGAAGCATAAGGCAAGCCCATGAATCAACAGCAACGCGTGCTGCTCTTACCCGGTTGGTTGAACTCCGATCCCGCCCATTGGCAAAGCCTTTGGGAGCAGCAATTCGGCCATGAGCGCGTCGAACAGGCCGACTGGGAATGGCCGCGCCGTGGCGATTGGATGGCGCGGCTGGACGAAGTGCTGCTCAGCGATGCCCGCCCGGCCCTGTTGGTGGCGCACTCGTTGGGCTGCCAATTGGTGGCCAGCTGGGCCGAGCATTCAGGCCACACCGCGCGCGTGACCGGCGCGCTGCTGGTGGCGCCGCCCGACACCGAACGCGAGGACATGCCGCCTCAGCTGCACAACTGGCGGCCGATTCGGCGCAGCCACCTGCCCTTTCGCAGCATTGCCGTCATCAGCAGTGACGACCCCTATTGCACGCCCGAGCGCGGCAGCGCCATGGCGGCCGGCTGGGGATCGCGGCTGGTGATGGCCGGGCCGCGCGGGCATTTGAACAGTGCCTCGCAGCTGGGCGACTGGCCCGAGGCTCAGGCCTGGTTGGCCGAATTGAGCGCCTGAACAAGGGTAAGAGACAATCGCGCCCATGGTCACAAAAAAACCCAAAGGCCTCGGCCTCGGCCTTGAAGCATTGCTCGGCCCCAAAGTCAGCGATTCCGATGCAGCCGCCGCCCGCGAAGGCAGCCCCAGCGCCTTGCGCCTGGAACAAATGCAAGCCGGCAAGTACCAGCCGCGCACCCGCATGGACGAAGGCTCGCTTTATGAGCTGGCCGAAAGCATCAAGGGTCAGGGCATCATGCAGCCCATCTTGGTGCGCCCCATCAAGCCGCCCTCAGACCTCAGCGAAGTCCGCTACGAGATCATCGCCGGTGAGCGGCGCTTCCGCGCGGCCAAGCTGGCCGGCTTGCGCGAGGTGCCGGTGCTGGTCAAGGCCGTGCCCGACGAGGCCGCGGCCGCCATGGCCCTGATCGAAAACATCCAACGCGAAGACCTCAACCCTTTGGAAGAGGCCCAAGGCCTGCAACGCTTGGTGAACGAGTTTGGCCTGACCCACGAACAAGCCGCCCAAGCCGTGGGCCGCTCGCGCAGCGCCGCCAGCAATCTGCTGCGCTTGTTGCAACTGGTAGAGCCGGTGCAGAACATGCTGATGGCCGGCGACATCGATATGGGTCATGCGCGCGCCCTGCTGCCCTTGGACGGCGCCCACCAAATCACCTGCGCCACCGAGATCGCCGCCAAGAAACTCAGCGTGCGTGAAGCCGAGAAGCTGGTGTCGCGCCAAGGTGCCGGCCGGCAGGCGCCGCTGCTGCGCGTCAAGAGTGACAAGAGCCGCGATCTGTTGCGCTTAGAAGAAGAGTTATCTGATCTGCTGGCCGCCGTGGTTGAAGTGCGCGTCAAGAAGCGCACCAAGCGCGGTGAGCAGGGCGAGCTGTCCATTCAATTCGGCTCGCTGGATGAGTTGAACGGTCTGATCGACCGCCTGCGCGGGCCGCAATAAACGCTGTTGTCTGCCAAAGCAGGGGCGCTTGAGACCAAGCGCTCCAATTTACACCCAACGCTGCCAGACCCTCAGGGTGCGGCGTGAATTGGCTGGATTCCGCGACAGGATTCACGGGTGTCAGGTCTTGCCCAAGCAAGCCCGAGCCAATCGGCGTAGCATCGCACCAAGACTTGCCCACAAAGCCTTTTTGTACGAAGCTGAACCCAGGTCTATTCTTGGTTTCAAAAGAGGCTCAAGGGATCAAGCTCTGATCACGGTCTGACAGAGCCGCTCTCGGAAAGCTCTGATGACGCCCCTCTCCTTGCGGAGCCCCAACCGCTCCATCGGGACGCCATCAGAACTTCCCAGCCGGCACACAGCCACCTCACGTGCCTGTGTGTCGCCTGGGCCCAACCGGAGGCCAGAGCATGGACGTGATCAGCAGTTTCACCAAGCGCTATGAGCGCACCCGCGTCGAGGAAATGTCGCTGGAAGACTACCTCGCCGAATGCAAAAACAACCCCATCGCCTATGCCACCGCGGCCGAGCGCATGCTGCAGGCGATTGGCGAGCCCCAGATGATAGACACGCGCAACGATGTGCGCCTGTCGCGGCTGTTCGCCAACAAGACCATCAAAATCTACCCCGCCTTCGCCGAGTTCTACGGCCTGGAGGAAGCCATCGA
This sequence comes from uncultured Burkholderiales bacterium, assembly GCA_945952065.1. GTDB lineage: Bacteria > Pseudomonadota > Gammaproteobacteria > Burkholderiales > Burkholderiaceae_C > Paucibacter_A. The sequence continues at coordinate 215,295 of CAMFGY010000004.1, forward strand.
GCAGGTGGTCAGTTACTTCCGCCACGCCGCTCAAGGCCTGGAAGAGAAGAAACAAATCCTGTACCTGCTGGGACCGGTGGGGGGCGGCAAGAGCTCCATCGCCGAGCGGCTCAAGCAGTTGATGGAACAAGTGCCTTTTTATGCGCTGGCCGGCTCGCCGGTGAATGAGTCGCCGTTGGGGCTTTTTGATCCCGCCGAAGACGGCCCCTTGCTGGAGAAGGAATACGGCATTCCGCGCCGCTACCTGAACCGCATCTTGAGCCCCTGGGCGGTCAAGCGCTTGGACGAGTTCGGGGGTGACATCCGCCAGTTCAAGGTCATCAAGCGCTACCCCAGCGTGCTCAAGCAAGTGGGCGTGGCCAAGACCGAGCCGGGCGACGAGAACAACCAAGACATCAGCTCCTTGGTGGGCAAGGTGGATATCCGCAAGCTCGAAACCTTTGCGCAAGATGACCCGGACGCCTACAGCTACTCGGGCGGCTTGTGCCTGGCCAATCAAGGCCTGCTTGAGTTCGTCGAAATGTTCAAGGCGCCCATCAAGGTCTTGCACCCGCTGCTGACGGCCACGCAAGAAGGCAATTACAAAGGCACCGAAGGCTTTGGCGCGATTCCCTTTGACGGCATCGTGCTGGCGCACTCGAACGAGAGCGAGTGGAAGAGCTTCCGCAACAACAAGAACAACGAAGCCTTCTTGGATCGCATCTACATCGTCAAAGTGCCCTACTGCTTGCGCGTGAGCGAAGAGGTCAAGATCTATGAGAAGCTGATCCGCAGTTCCTCGCTGGCGACCGCCAAATGCGCCCCCGGCACGCTGAAGATCATGAGCCAGTTCGCCGTGTTGACGCGCTTGAAGGAGCCCGAAAACTCCTCGCTGTACTCGAAGATGCAGGTTTACGACGGCGAAAGCCTGAAAGACACCGACCCCAAGGCCAAGAGCTATCAAGAGTACCGCGACTACGCCGGTGTCGATGAAGGCATGAGCGGCATCTCCACCCGCTTCGCCTACAAGATCTTGTCCAAGGTCTTCAACTTCGACGCTTCCGAGGTCGCGGCCAATCCGGTGCATCTGATGTATGTGCTGGAACAGCAAATCGAACGCGAGCAGTTCCCCAGCGACATCGAGCAAAAGTACGTGGGCTTCATCAAAGAGCTGCTGGCGCCGCGCTATGCCGAGTTCATTGGCAAGGAAATCCAGACCGCTTATCTGGAAAGTTATAGCGAATATGGCCAGAACATCTTTGACCGCTACGTCACCTATGCCGACTACTGGATCCAAGACCAGGAGTACCGCGACACCGACACCGGCGAGGTCTTTGATCGCTCGGCCTTGAACGGCGAGTTGGAGAAGATCGAAAAGCCCGCCGGCATCAGCAACCCCAAAGACTTCCGCAACGAGATCGTCAATTTCGTGCTGCGCGCGCGCGCCAACAATGCGGGCAAAAACCCCGCTTGGACCAGCTATGAAAAGCTGCGCACGGTGATCGAGAAAAAAATGTTCTCCAACACCGAGGAGTTGCTGCCGGTGATCAGCTTCAACGCCAAGGCCAGCACTGACGAAGCCAAGAAGCACGAGGACTTCGTCAACCGCATGGTCGGCAAGGGCTACACCGCCAAGCAAGTGCGCTTGCTCTGCGAGTGGTACCTGCGCGTGCGCAAGAGCTCTTGAGCAAGCCGTGCATTTTGTGACCGTGGGCGTGCCCGGCAAGGGGCCGCCACAAGCCGGCTGACGCTCGCAAGCCGCGAGCGGCCGGTCGGCACACCGCCGAGCGGGGGAAGGCATTCTCATGCTGCAACAAATCATCGATCGCAGGCTCTCGGGCAAGAACAAGTCCATCGGCAACCGCGAGCGATTTCTGCAACGCCACAAGGAGCAGGTGCGCGAAGCGGTGCGCCGCGCAGTGGACGGCCGTGGCATCCGCGATATGGAGCGCGGCGAAGATGTCCACATCCCCAAAAAAGACTTGAGTGAGCCGGTCTTCGGCCATGGCGATGGCGGCGTGCGAGAAGTGGTGCGGCCCGGCAACACCGAGCATGTCAAAGGCGACCGCATCGCCAAGCCCAAGGGCGGCGGTCAAGGCCAAGGCGGTGGGCAGGCCAGTGATTCGGGCGAGGGCGAGGACGACTTCGTCTTCCACCTCAGCCGCGAAGAGTTCATGCAGGTGTTTTTTGAAGACCTGGCCCTGCCCAATCTGGAACGCACCCAACTGGCCGAAACACCCGAATGGAAAAGCCATCGGGCCGGCTTTGTGTCGGACGGCACGCCGACCAATCTGCATGTGGTGCGCTCCATGCGCGGAGCCCTGGGTCGACGCATCGCCCTGGGCACCAGCAAGCGGCGTGAATTGCATGAACTGGAGGAGCGTCTGGCGCTGCTACAAAAGCATGAGAACCCCGCCGACCCCGAAGTCAAACGCATGCTGGCCGAGACCGAGGAACGCATCGCCTTTCTGCGCGGACGCATCGCCGCCATTCCCTTCCTGGACCCCATCGATCTGCGCTTTCGCAACCGCGTGCGCGTGCCGGTGCCGAGCAGCCGCGCGGTGATGTTTTGCCTGATGGATGTGTCGGGGTCCATGGACGAAAGCCGCAAGGATCTGGCCAAGCGCTTCTTCATCCTGCTCTACCTGTTTCTGACCCGGCATTACGACAAGATCGAGGTCGTCTTCATCCGCCACCACACCCAGGCGCAGGAGGTGGACGAACAGAACTTCTTCCACGCCACCGAGACCGGCGGCACTGTGGTGTCCAGCGCCTTGGTGCTGATGGAAGAAATCATCCGCGCCCGCTACCCGCGCAATGAGTGGAATATCTACGGCGCCCAGGCCAGCGACGGCGACAACTGGCACCACGACAGCGGCCGCTGCCGCGAACTGTTGTCACAACAAATCCTGCCGCTGTGCCGCTATTTCGCCTATGTGCAGGTGGCGGAGGCGGAGCAAAACCTGTGGGAGGAATACAGCAAGCTCAGCGAAGAAGTCGGCCACTTTGCGATGCGCAAGGCCACCGAGGTTTCGCAGATCTATCCGGTCTTCCGCGAACTGTTCAAGAAAGAAGGGGCGCGAGCTTGAAGCGCTTGGAGGTCTTGCCATGACGAACCATGAAAACCGACGCCAACTCGGCATCGCGCCCATCACCGATGAATACGGCGGGCGGCGCTGCAAGCCGCCACTGCGCAGCCTCAAGCCGCTGGCAACGCGCCCCAGCCAGCCGCTGCCCTCGCCCAGCGACTGGACCTTTGAGTTGATTGACGACTATCACGAAGTGATCCGCGCCACCGCCGAGCGCTTCGGGCTGGACACCTATCCGAACCAGCTCGAAATCATCACCTCCGAGCAGATGATGGATGCCTACGCCTCGGTGGGCATGCCGGTCAATTACCGGCACTGGAGCTATGGCAAGGAGTTCATCGCCACCGAGCGCAATTACAAGCGCGGCCAGATGGGCTTGGCCTATGAGATCGTCATCAACTCCGACCCCTGCATTGCCTACCTGATGGAAGAAAACACCATGGCGATGCAGGCCTTGGTGATCGCCCATGCCTGCTATGGCCACAACAGCTTCTTCAAGGGCAACTATCTGTTCCGCATGTGGACCGATGCCTCCTCCATCATCGATTACTTGGTCTACGCCAAGAAGTTTGTGGCCGATTGCGAAGAACGCCATGGTCTGGGCGAGGTCGAAAAAACGCTGGACTCCTGCCATGCCTTGATGAGCTATGGCGTTGACCGCTACCGCCGCCCCGCCAAGCTCTCGCTGAGCCAAGAACGCAGCCGCCAAGCCGACCGCGAGGCGCACGCCCAGCAGCAGATCAATGAACTCTGGCGCACCCTGCCCAAGCGCGCCGACGCGGCTGCTGAAGCCGCCGCAGCGCGGCGCTTCCCCGATGAACCGCAGGAGAACATTCTTTACTTCATCGAGAAGAACGCGCCGCTCTTGGAACCCTGGCAGCGCGAGATCGTGCGCATCGTGCGCAAGATCGCCCAGTACTTCTACCCGCAGCGCCAAACCCAGGTGATGAACGAAGGCTGGGCCACCTTCTGGCACCACCGCCTGCTCAACCAGATGTACGACGATGGCTACTTGAGCGACGGCATGATGATCGAGTGGCTGAAGTCCCACACCAATGTGGTGGCGCAGCAGCCCATGGCCAATCTCAATCCCTATGCGCTGGGCTTTGCGATGTACACCGACATCAAGCGCATCTGCGAAAACCCCACCGAGGAAGACCGTCGTTGGTTCCCCGATATTGCCGGCGGCGACTGGTTGCCCACCATTGACCACGCGATGCGCAACTTCAAGGACGAGAGCTTCATCGGCCAGTACCTGAGCCCACACTTGATGCGCGAGTTCCGGCTCTTCTCCATCATCGATGATGAAAAACAGGCCGAGTACGAAATCTCCGCCATCCATGACGAGAGCGGCTATCAGCATGTGCGCGAAGCGCTGTCACGCCAGTACGACCTGAGCACCCGCGAGCCCAACATCCAGGTCTGGAACGTCAATCTGCGCGGAGACCGCTCGCTGACGCTGCGCCACACCCAACATATGGGCCGCCCTTTGCATGAGAGCGCGCAGGAAGTGATCAAGCATGTGGCGCGGCTCTGGGGCTTTGGTGTCGAACTGGAGAGCGCCAATGATCGCGGTGAGATCACCAAACGTTGGTCAGTGCCTGCGCCATCCCATTGACGAGCAGGGGTCGGGCTGGTCCGGCTGTAAAAAGCCCCCAAGCCCGACCCATATGGTTTGCAACCACGGAGGCGCGCAGGCTCAGGGTGTTGCAGGACCTCGGGTCCGCCCTCCGCTTACGCGCCTCCGTGCTTGCTCTTGATGGGCGTCCCGCGCGACGACGTTCAAAGACTGAAGATCTTGCCGGGGTTCATGATGTTGTGCGGGTCCAGCGCCCGTTTGAGGCTGCGCATCATCGCCACGGCACCCTCGCCAGCCTCCTCGATCAAGAAGCCCTGCTTGTGCAAGCCAATGCCATGCTCGCCGGTGCAGGTGCCCCCCAACCGCAAGGCGCGTGCCACCATCTGATGGCTGAGCCGCTCCGCAGTCTCACGCTCGGCGGGCTGCGCCGGATCGATTAGATAGCCCATATGGAAATTGCCATCACCGACATGCCCGACGATGAAGAACAGCAGGCCCGCGGCCTCCACCTCCCGCACTGACTCATTGATGCTCTCGGCCAGCCGCGAGATCGGCACGCAGATGTCGGTGGTCACGCAGCGGCAACCCGGCCGAGTCTGCAGCGCCGACAAATACGCATGATGACGCGCCGCCCAAAGCCGGCTGCGCGCCTCGGGCGTGGTGGCCCAGTCGAAGTCTTGTGCCCCCCATTCCCGCGCCAAGGCTTGCACCGTCTGCGCCTGCTCGGCCACCGAGGCCGCGCTGCCATGAAACTCCATCAACAGCATGGGCGCTTCGCGCAGGCCCAGCTTGTCATGGGCATTGACGGCGCGGATCGCATGCGCATCCAACAACTCGCAGCGTGCAATCGGCACACCGAGTTGAATGATCTGCATCGCGGTTTGCACCGCCGCGTCAATGCTGGGAAAAAAGCACACCGCCGCAGACACTGCCTCGGGCAAGGGATAGACCCGCAGCGTCAACTCGGTGATCACGCCCAGCGTGCCTTCGCTGCCGACGAACAGCCGCGTCAAGTCATAGCCCGCGCTGCTCTTGCGCGCGCGGCTGCCGGTTTGAATCGATTCACCCTGCGCTGTCACCACCTTCAAACCGAGCACGTTCTCGCGCATGGTGCCGTAGCGCACCGCATTGGTTCCGCTGGCGCGGGTCGCGGCCATGCCGCCCAAGGTGGCGTCTGCGCCCGGGTCAATAGGGAAAAACAGGCCCGCGTGGCGCAGTTCGGCATTGAGTTGATGACGGGTCACGCCGGCCTGAACCGTCACCGTCAAATCCTGCGCATTCACCGCCAGGATTTGCTTCATGCGCGAGACATCCAGGCTGATACCGCCTTGCACCGCCAGCAAATGCCCTTCCAAGGAAGTGCCTGCGCCAAAAGGAATCACCGGCACATGGTGCGCATGGGCTTGGGCCAACACAAAAGCGATGTCCTCGCTCGACTCGGCAAACACCACGGCGGCGGGTGGCGCCACATCAAAGGGCGACTCGTCCCGACCATGTTGTTGCCGATGCGCCAAGGCCAGCGTCAACCGCTCGCCCAAACGTGTTTGCAAGGCTGACAACAGACTTGAAGGCAGCGTGGTGATCGCTTCGGTTCGGTTCAGCACGGCGGCACTCCGCAAGGGTTTGGGAACTGCATGAACAAGACTTTCAGGTTTGAGCTCACGCGTCAAAAGAATGCAGCAAAGACTGCAAAACGACTAACACCAATCCGGCTACATGGTCTTCCAACCCGTGTTTTTACCTATGGAGAGTTTGCTCTAATTCGGGATTGTCACAACACTGCAATTCAGGCGCCCTCCTATCATGGCCTCACAACATTCGCCCCTTCGGGGGGTGACAGGACTACAACGGAGACCCTATGCAGTTCAAACTTTCCTCCCTCAGCCTGGCTCTCATTGGGGGCCTGATTTCCAGTGGTGCCATGGCCTCTGGCTACCACTTTGGTTCGCAGTCGGCCGCCTCGCAAGGCACGGCCAATGCCAATGCAGTTGAAGGTGATGATGCTTCAGGTTTGTTCTACAACCCGGCGGTCTCCAGCCGTTTGAAGGGTCTGCAAGCCACCGGCGTGTTGAACGTGGTGGTGCCCACTGGTGAATACGAAGACCGCGGCAGCATCACCGCTTTGCGCACGCCCACCGGCGGTGGCAATGGCGGCACCTTCGTCAAGCCCACCGCCGTGCCTCATGCCTATATGTCGTATCAGCTGAACGATCAGCTGAGCATGGGTCTGGGCATGTTCGTGCCTTTTGGCTCCAAGAGCGAATTCGACAAAGACTGGGCGGGCCGCTTCAACACCATCGGCACCGAGCTCAAGACTTTTGCCCTGAACCCCTCCATTGCCTTCAAGGTCAATCCCACACTGAGCGTGGGCGCCGGGGTGACGGCTCAATACATCCAAGGCGATTTGACCAAGGGGGCTGACTTTGGCTCGGGCGTGATCGGCTTGATCGTTCCCGGCCTGCCGCCGGCCCTGCAAGGCCCGCTGATGGCCGCATTGATTCCCAAGCTGGCAGCCAACCCGAACTCTTCGGGCGGTGTTGAGGTTTCCGGCAAGGACTGGGGTTATGGCTTCAATCTTGGCCTGATCCTGAACTATGACGAAAGCACCCGTTTCGGCGTGGCTTACCGCTCCAAGATTTCGCACACCCTGACGGGCGACGCCAAGTGGCAGGTCAAAGACCAAGCCGCTTACATCGGCCAAGTGCTGGGTGCCATTCCTGCTTTGGCCGCCACCGGCACCGACAAAAAAGTCGTCGCTGCCCTGCTCGCCAAATACCAAGATGGCGGCGCCAGCCTGGATGTGATCACGCCCGAGTCGCTGTCCTTCTCGGTCTTCAAGCAACTCGACCCTCGCTTGGCCGTCATGGCCGACGCCACGCTGACGCGCCATTCGCGCTTCCAAGAGTTGCGCATCCACTTTGACCAGCCCACCTTGGCTGACTCCAACACCCCGCAGCGCTGGGTGAAAACCGTGCGCGCCTCCTTTGGTCTGAACTATCAGCTGAGCGACGCCATCAAACTGCGCGGTGGTTTGGCCTACGACCAATCACCGGTCAACGACGCCAACCGCACGCCCTCGATTCCCGATGGCGACCGCAAATGGATCTCGGCGGGCATGAACTGGAAGCTGGACAAGCAGAGCTCGATGGACTTTGCCCTCAGCTACATCAGTGTCAACACCGGTCTGGTCAACAACTATGACAACGGTGGCATCACCAAGAACGGCGTGCCCAGCTGCGATGCCAACCTGAACACCTCCAGCTGCGCCACCATCAAGGGCAACTTCAAGGTCAGCTCTGGCCTCTTGGGTGTTCAGTACAACCGCCAGTTCTGAGGCGCTCAAGCCTGAAACACACCGCAGCTTGATCCAAAGCACTTGTCTTTGACTCGCTGCGGTGCGAGCATGAAGCATCCCCACGCACAAGGAGAAGCTCATGTTCGGATTGGATCTCGGCTGGTTGGCCCTGGGCTTGGTGCTGCTCTTGGCCATCGCTGGCGTGATGCGCTGGGACCTGCTGCGAGCCATGGGGCGAGAGGCGCTGAGCAAGCCGCTGAATCCGCCCACAACCCTGGCCGCAGGAGGCGCTGAGCCGCAGCACGGTCACGCCCCGCTGGACCTGAATCACGCCGAACAACAGCATCGGCCCACCCACCCGAAGCCCGAGATCCATCGCTCGGGCAAGCGCCACTGAAGCCACCACCCAGGCCTATTGCATCACCGCTCAGCCTTTGGGGCTGATCGATTTCGGGCAAGATGCAGGTCTTCTCAGACCATCGCACGAACAGCCCCTTATGGCCAACCGACTCTCACAAATAGCGACCCGAACCGGCGACGACGGCAGCACCGGCCTTGGCGATGGCAGCCGTGTGCCCAAAGACCATCTGCGCGTGCAAGCGATGGGCGATGTGGACGAGCTGAACTCCAATCTCGGCGTGCTGCTGGCCGAGCCGCTGCCCGACGAGGTGCGCGAGTTGCTGATCACCATTCAGCATGAGCTCTTCAACTTGGGTGGTGAGTTGTGCATGCCCGGCTATGAATTGCTCAAAAGCGATGCCGTCTTGCGCCTCGATGAAGCACTGGCGCATTTCAATGCCGAACTGCCGCGCTTGAAGGAATTCATCTTGCCCGCCGGTACCCGCAGCGCAGCCATTTCGCATGTCTGCCGCACGGTGGCGCGTCGCGCCGAACGCGCGGTGGTGACGCTGGCCGCCAGTGAAACCATCAACGCCGCGCCGCGCCAGTACCTGAACCGGCTGTCCGACCTGCTGTTTGTGCTGGCCCGCGTTTTGAACCGCGCCAATCTGGACGGCCTGGGCGGCGATGACGTCTACTGGCACAGTGAGCGTTTGCAAAAGCTGCAAGCCGAAGGCTGAGCCGATCAAGGCCCATCCCCTAAATCCCTAGTTCAGCGGTATGCAAGCCGCAGCGGAAGGTCACAATGCTGACGCCAAGTCTGGACAGACTGGGCTGGCTCAGCCGCTTTGGCCATTCGCGCCGAATGCTGAAACCTCAGCAACTCAGGGAGAAATCAAGAATGGGCATGTTCAGCAATATCCTCAGCAAGCTCGGCTTCGGCCCCAAGCCTGCCGCACCGGTCGAAGCGCCGGTGCTTGAAGCAGCAACCGCCAGCGCCACCCCGGCCGAAGTGGCGGCTGCTCCGGCGCCCATCGCGATCTCGGTCGTTGACGTGGTGTCGCAACTGGAAGGCTTGGCCGCCAAGCATGCCGAAAAGCTCAACTGGAAGGTTTCCATCGTTGACCTCATGAAGCTGCTCGATCTGGACAGCAGCTTGGCTTCGCGCAAAGAGCTGGCCACCGAGCTGGGCTGCCCCGCTGAAAAAATGGGCGACTCGGCCCAGATGAATATGTGGCTGCACAAGACCGTGCTGCAAAAGCTGGCCGACAACGGCGGCAATGTGCCGGCCGATCTGATTGCCTGAATGTTTTCAGGCCTTGAAGCCCGCACTCGTTTGATCAAGCCAGGGCTTCAAGCCTCCAACTGAGCGACGGCTTCGCGCAGCCGCTTGGCATATGCCGCCCGCAAGTCTGCGGGCGCTTTCACTTCCACCTGCCCGGCATGGCGCAGCAAGTCCATCAGCAACTCGGTGGCGTCAACAAAGGGCACTTTCAAGCGCCAGCGACCATCCTCCAGCCATTCGCTTTGCTGTGCCGGGTGCCACTCCTCCTTGGACACCCACTGCGCCGCCTCCGCGCTGAAGACCAAATGGGCCTGCTTGGGGCTGGCGCCGGCAAAGATGCCATAGCCTTGATCCAGCTCGGCCTCCAATTGCGCGCTGGGCACATGCTTGGCCTTTTCATCCAAAAGCTCGGCGCCTTCCATCGCATCCAGCGCAAAGCGCCTGAATCCATCGCTTTGATGACACCAAGCATCCAAGTACCAGGTGTTTCGGTAATGCACCAAACGCTGGGGTGACACCACCCGCGGCGCAGCCTGAGCCGCACGCTTCGCGGCCTCACCACGCCCCCGGCTGCGGTACAGCAAACGCAGGCGCCGGCGTTTCACCACCGCGCTGCCCACCGTCTCGAAATACTCCGACGCCACCCGCCGCTTGGCCGTGCTGATCAGCTTGATGCGCCGGGTCAATTCCTGCGCCTCGCCCTCGTCCACACCCAACATGCCGGTGAGCTTGTCAAACATCGGCGTCAAGTGCCGACTCAAGATGCCTTGGTCGTCCAGACTCGCCAACATTTGGTGCATGGTCAGCAAGGCATGCAGCTCTTTCTCGCTGAACCACACACCGGGCAACTCATGCTGGCGTCCGCGCCATTGCTGGCCAAAGCGGTAGCCATTGGCCATGGCGTCGTACTCAATCGGCGCGTCCATGCGTTCGCGCAGGTATTGCAAGTCACGCTTCAAGGTGGCGGGCGACACCTCCAAGGCCTCCAGCAGGGTGGCAAAGCTGACGCACTCGCGGGAGCGAATCAGCATCTCGATTTTGTAGAAGCGCTCAGTCCGGTCCATGCCGAATTTCTTTCTGGATTTTTGTCGCTGAAATTGACTGGCTCACGCAATGAGCCAGCTGCCGCCGAGACTGTGCCACAAGCTTGAACGAAATCCTTCGCAACAAGCGATTTTCCGCCTCAACCGTCACAACGCAGCGGCAGCAGCAACAACAACAGCAAACGGCCGCAACACCGGAGCATTCCATGGCACAGATCGCAATCACAGCAACAGCCGCCCATGACACCGCTCAGTGCAAGCGCACTTTGCTCGGACAAATGGCATTCGAAGACTTGGATCAGGGCTTCAACACCCTGGACAAGCCGAGCCAAGAAACGCCCAGTTCCCTGCCTGCCAACCAAAGCCTGGGCTTCGCCCTCGGCTGGGACTATGCCCACCATGGCCTGACGCCCCCTGCCCTGCACCTGTTCGCGGCTTCACCGCTGCGCCAGGGTTACCAAGCCGGTTGCGCCACATTTGGCCACCGCACTTTGCGTGCCCATCGCCACACCCAACTCTGGCTGGCCTTGCGCACCCATGCCTGGACGCGCGGCCGCAGTTTCGAAGACGTGCAGCTCACGCCCAACTATCTGCAGCAAATCGAAGTCAGCCACTGCCCCATCACCCGCCAGCGGCTGGATGATTTCCCCGGCAGCAGCAAGCAACGCAGCATCGACCGGGTGCGCAACGACGCCGGCTACGCCGCCGGCAATCTGGTCATGATGAGCCGCGCCGCCAATCTCGCCAAAGCTGAACATGGCTGGGCACAAGCGCTGGAGGTGGCGCGCAGCGTCGAAGCCGGCCCGATCCAGCGCATTGCCAGCCTGGGTCCCGCCGAATGGCAGCGCGTGGCGGTGCTGTGTTCCTTTGTCACCGAGCTGAGCCATGAAGAAGCGGCTGCCGTACCGCTGCTGGTGCTACCGCCAAATCGGCTGCGCCTGTTCAACCCGATCCAGGCCTTGCAAGCCCTGGTCACCCGGCAACTGGCCACGCCGGGCTGGAGCGCCCGTCTGGCGCGTCTTGAAGCCCTCTTGCCCAGTGAGGCCGCCAAGGCAGATTTCAATCGCTTCCTGATGGCTTTGGCACCGCGCGTGCTGGCCGTGCAAGACCTGAGCCAAGAGCCTCAAATCCGCTGGGCTCTGGAGGATGCGTGGCAGCAGCCCTTGCTGCAAAAGCGCTGGCTGCGTTTTGCCCTTCATTTGAGCGCAGAACAAACCGAAGCCTTGGTGCAACGAGCCGCCGCCAAACGCTTGATCAGCTGCATGCATGTGCATCAACACACCCAACCCAGCGCCACCGAAGGCTGGGCCCTGGAACGCAAAGGTTTTTGTGCGCCTGGCGTACAGATGTCGGCTGGCGAATCAAAAACGAACCCCCTGTTCACGGGGTCATGAGCCGAACAGCCATGGGGTTTTCATGGAGCAGTCATCACCCGGGCCCACAGTCCTCCCAACACCACCGGCGCTTGCGAGGGGAGGACTGGCCCGAGTTTGGCAAAGGGGTGAAAAAGAGCGCAAACGCTTGCGTGCGTCTGCATTCTTCAGTTTTGACTGAACCTAACTTCCTTCTTCCAAACCTCTGGAGTACCTCATGCAAAAAAAGACTCTGCTCGCACTGGCCTTGGCCGCAGCTGCAATCGCCCCGGCTCATGCGGCTTTGAGCATCACTGACGAAGCCTTCAACTACACCCAAACCTTTGACAGCCTGGCCAATGCCGGCACTGCGCCCGTCACCTGGGCCAATGACTCGACCATTGAAGGCTGGAGCCTCTTTATCAAGAACGGCACAGCAGCGCCGAACTATGTCGTGAACAATGGCAGCACTTCTGTTTCATCGTTCCAAAGCTTTGGTTCGACAAACAGCACAGATCGCGCCTTGGGTGCCCAAGTCAACAACAGCACCTACTTCGGCGCAGCCTCGGGCGACATCGCCGGCTGGATCGCGTTGTCGGTGAAGAACAACGGCTCTGAGCGCACTGGCTTCAACATCAAATATGACGGTGAGCAATGGCGTGTCAACGGCAACACAGCCGCTCAGTCCATGGAATTTGAATACGGTTTTGGTGCCACGTTTGCAGCCGTCTCGAACTGGACCAAGCCCGGTGCTGCGTTCAACTGGACCTCGGTGGTGAACACTTCTTCTCAAGCCGCAGTTGATGGCAACGTCGCGGGCAAGGTGGCCAATCGTGGCGGCGACATCACCACGACTTGGGCCGCTGGTGAAACCTTGTGGCTGCGTTGGAACGACAAGAATGACAGCGGCAACGACCACGCTCTTGCCATCGACAATGTGACCTTGAGCGTTGCCGCCGTGTCCGCCGTCCCCGAACCACAAACCTACGCCATGCTGCTGGCTGGCCTGGGTGCGGTGGGCTTCGTGGCACGTCGCCGCGCTGCCAAGTAATCAGCGATAGAAGTCAAACGGCCTGCCTGGCCCTCATCAACCCGGCAGGCCGACGCTGAAGCGTTGCAATTCGCCGTACTGGTCTTGAAGGGCGACGTGGTAGCCCAAAGCACCGAACCAATTGGCCCATTGTTGGGCCAATTTTTTTGTCGGCAGCCAAGGGCCGGTCTTGTCCACATGCACCCGGTTGGCGCGGCGCTCGTAAAACACGACACGCCACATGCCTGTTGAAATCGCCGGCTGATTGAAGCCGTTGCTATTGATCATTTCGCTCGCCGTCCCACCGGAGGCGAAATCTACCAGAGCCGAGCCAACGAAATGGCTCAAGGCCTAGGCAAGCTTGCCAAAAATTCCGCCGAATTCAGCAACTGACACGCACCCAAGCGCGCTTTCACAAAGGCGCTGCGCACCTTGCTGCATTCGCTCACCAAACAGTCTGCCCCAGCCGCCTTGGCAAGCTTCAACACGGGCGAATTCAGCACCGGCGGGCGCGACGCCGTTGGCGTTTTCACCACTTCGGCGTAGGGCAAAAAATCAGCCAGCAACTCGCGCTGCTGCGCCGCATCCAGCCCAAAGTCTGGATAGGCCAAAGCCTTGATCAAGACTTGCGCCCCTTCGGCCGCAATCACCGGTCGGCATTGCCCACTCTGCCACGCCTGCCGCAACGTTTGAGCGGAACGTTCGCTGCCCAGCAAGGCGCGCAAGAGCACCGCCGTGTCCAGCGCCACGCGCGGCGGCTTGGGGCTGACAGCTGCTGGCTTGGTTTTATTCCGCACCGTGGCACTCATGTGGACTTCGCCTGCTGCGGGCGACTCGATGCTTTTCTGTTCTCACCGCTTTTCGTCACCGTTTTTTTGCTCGGCGTTTTTTTCGCTGCCAGCGGCGTTTTGGATGCTGATTTCTTTTCGGTCGTTTTTTCGGCCGTTTTTTCGACGGTTTTGGCTCTCCGTGGTTTTGCTGACGGCTTTGGGGCCGCCGCTTTTTCCGTCACGGTTTTTTGCCCCGCTGTTTTTTTGGCTGGCGTTTTTTTGAGCGGAGCTTTTTTATCAGCCTCAGCCCAGCTCAAGGCGGACTCAATGGTTTTTTCGTCGATGGCCAGCTCGGCGAGCTTGGCGCGCAGCGCGTCACCCCGTTGAATTTTGACGGGGGTCAGGATGATTTGCCCGGCCTTGGTTTGCACCTCGAAGTACTGCACGGGTCCGAGGGCTTGGGTCACGCTTTTGGGCAGCGTCAATTGGTTCTTGGAAGTCAGCTTGGCCAGCACTTGAGAGAGATTCAGAAAGTAAGGATTCATTACTTTAGCGTGACAAGGCAAAGCGCCCTGCGCGAAAGTAATGCCCTGTGTCGAAAAGCGGGGGTCAGGTCTTGCCTCACACGACTACACCGCGATGTGCGGCTCATGTGTTCTTTGAGGACGAAAAAAAACCGTGAGGCCCAGGGGCTCACGGCTTCTTTGGCGGCGCTGTGATCAGCCCTGTTCAATGGGCTGAAGCAAAGAGCATCACACCAGCGAACGGTGCAAGCGCAACTCTTCCAAACGGCTGCCTGCCACTTCGGTGGTCTTGGCGCTGCCCAGCTCGCGCTTGAAGCCCGCCAATTCAAAGAAGCGCAGGGCGCGCTCGTTGCGCAGATAGGTCCACAAAGTGACCTTGGTGCAACCTTCTTCTTGCAGGCCGTCGCGCGCGGCATCCCACAGCGCCAGACCCACGCCTTTGTCCCAATGAATCGGGTTGGCATACATGGCCCAGATCTCACCCGTGCTGGAGGGCGTGCCCTTGTCGCGTGAGCGATCAAAACCCACAAAGCCCATCACTTCATTGTCGAGATGCGCCACCATCACCTGAGGCTCACAAAACTCAATCGCTTCACGCCAGAAAGCCTGGCGCTTTTGAACCGACAGCGCGTCCAGCGCGGAGTCGGGCAACAAACCCTTGTAGGCGTCTTGCCAAGCCGCGACATGAATTTCTGCGATGACTTTGGCATCACGCAGTGTGGCGGGGCGAACCTGAATACTCGACATACAAAGAAACTCTATGGGGACACGAACGGAAGGGCGGTATTTTGCGCGTCAAAGCGGCCTGCATCAGCGCTTGACAGGGCGATATTTTGCGCACCCGGATCGGGCGCAAGCCGCACCGCAGGAGGCCCAGGCTCTAGGTCCCTGAGCCTTTCATCTCAGGCTTGGCGCGGTGTCGGTGCAGGGTGTTTGATGGCATTCAAGGCGAGCTTGCGTTCCAAAGCGGCTTGAAGATCCACGCTGCAGTGATCGGCAATCTGCAAAAGGTAAAGCATCACATCGGCAATTTCCTCGCCCAGATGTTGATGCTTGGCCGGGTTGCCTTTCAGTTGCTGAGATTCTTCCGGCGTCAGCCACTGAAAGATCTCCACCAACTCTGCCGCCTCCACCACCATGGCCATGGCCAGATTTTTGGGCGTTTGATAAGGCTGCCAGTTGCGCTCGGCAGCGAACTCACGCAGCTGCTTTTGCAGGTTCTCGATGTCCATGGGGCGCAAGTGTGGCATGCCTCAAGCGCTTGCGGACCCAAGTGTGCAGTTTCAAAAAAAGTGCTCCGCTTTCTTATTCATAGCAATGTAATTTTTTAAATTGGTAGTCTTAGTAGAGCTCGCACTTTGCTGTGGATAAGTCGATTTTTTCGTTTTGCTTCAATCACTTGAGTCTGAGACAAGCATGTGGGCGGAACCCGGGTTTGCCAAAGGCTGAACCGATAACAAGTCCGAAGTCTGGCCTGTGCCTGTGGATAAGGCCCTGCTTGTACTTTTTTTATCCACAGCCTTGTTCCTTGACAGCGCATGACGTCTGTGCAGGCCTTTGGTGTTGAGGCCCTTTGAGGCTCTTTCCGGCTTTTTCCGGCGAAAAAAAGGGGAGCCCTTGGCTCCCCTGCTGTTTCAATGGCCTTTGCAGGCCTGAAAACCCGCTGTGCTGCGTCAGCCCACGGTGACCTGGGCCGACCCCACCGGCACGCGCACGCGTTTGACGGAGGCGATAGGCGTGGTGGGCGCCACGCCAGCGCTGAGCGGCGCGATCTTGTTGAAGTCGCAGATCAGTTCCGTCTTGCTCAGGCTCACCACTGCATAGCCCTGGGCATTGGAGTCCGCATGGCGGATCCAGGGGTTGTTGACGGCGGGCGGCACGCCTGTTGTGGGGTTGGCAAAGGGGTTCATGCGCTTGACCACTTCAGACGCCGGCACCGCGGCCACCGGAATCCCGAGGGCCGTGGCCAGGTTTTGCGCAATCAGGCCGTACAAGGTCATGGCGGGTACGGACTTTTTGGCGGCGGCCAAAGCGGCATTGGTGGCGGCAATGGTGTTGCCCATATTGCCCATCAGTGTTTCGTCAAACGTGTTGATGGGCGCACTGCTCAAGCCGGCCGTGGCGCTGACCGCCGCCGCTGGGATCTTGCCGGCCCCAATGGCGCCCATCACTGCGGCTTGCACGGCTGCCGTGTTGCTGAGATCGGTGACCCCTGCAGCCATGGCGATCGCGGCCGACAACATTTGGATGGCAATGGCTTCAGCCGCCACTTCATTGATCACCACCAAGGGCTTCACCGGCGCAAACGTGGGGTTGGCTGCGGCGCCGACAAAGTAGCTGAAGAAAGAGTTGCTGGACACACCGGCGGTGACCAGATCCACCATCACCGGGGTGGGCGTGGCGGCGGCATAGTCGTCCATCACCTCGCCAGCAAAGAAGGCATGCAAGTCGCCGGTGATGGCGACCACATTGCTGATCTTGTTGCTGCTCAGGTGCGCCATCAAGTCCTTGCGCTCGCCGTTGTAGCCGTCCCATTGGTCGGCGTTCAGGATGAAGCGGGTTTTCAAATCCGCCGGGGCGGTGGGCAAGGCGGCGCCGTTCACGCTCATCTTCAGCAGCGAGGTTTCATTGCCCCAAATCTTCCACAAGGCGGTGGAGGACTTCATGGTGTCTTTCCACCAAGCGCGCTGGCTGGTGCCGAGCATGCTGACCAGGGTCAGCTTGTCGGCCAGGGCAAACGATGTGGCCACATCGATCTTTTGCTTTTCAACAGCGGCCAAGCTGGCCTCGGGCACCATATAGCGCGAGCCAATTTCGCCCAGTGGCAATCCGGTGGAGGGGTTGGGCGCGGCTTCGGGAATCAAGTGGTCGGCACGGTAGAGGCGCTCGTCCGTCATCACCAAATGCATCAGCTTGCCGAACTTCAGGTCGCGGTAGATGCGAATGTTGTTGATGCCTGACGCGGCGTCCAGGCTGAAGCTGACCTCGGCCGGCATGAATTCAAACCAGGCTTGGCTGGCCGAGCGGCGACGGCTGGGCTGGGCCACATTGTCACCGCCGGTAGCGGCGCTGTAGCTGCCGTTGTCATAGGTCTCGCGGTCTTGCCAGCAGTCGTCAGAGAACTCGTGGTCGTCCCAGATGGCCACAAAGGCAAAGCGCTCGTGCAAGGCTTGCAAACGCGGGTCGCTGCGATAGCGCTTGTACAGATAGCGGTAGTCCACCAAGGTGTTCGCGTACTTGCCGCCGCTGGGCAGGGCCACGCCATTGGGCAAGACCAGCGGGCTGTGGGCCGCTTCCACCGCGCCGGCCTGATAGCTGGCCCCCACGGCTTCGTAGATGTAGTCGCCCAGGTGAACGATGAAGTCCAGGTCTTCCTTGGCCAGGCTGCTCATGCCGGCCCAGTGGTTGACGCTCCAGTCCTGGCAGGTCATGAAGGCGAACTTCAGCTTGTCGATGTCGGCATCTGCGGCTGGCGCGGTTTTGAAGCGGCCCACCTTGGAGCGACTGTCGCCCGCGATGAACTGGTAGTAGTAGACCGTGGCGGGTTTGAGGCCGCTGATCTTGTGACGCACCGTGTTGTCGTAGAAGGCATAGACCGGCACATCGACCTCGCTGTCGATGCTGCCGCCCAAGGCGGTGTTGCTGCCCAGCAGGGCCGCGTTGTCGGCACTGCTGACGCGCAGCTTGACCTGGAAGTTGGCGTCGGTCGCGGCCGTGGCCACATCGTCGGCCGAGGCCGGCACGATACGCGCCCAGAGCAATGCGCCGTCGCTCTTGGGGTCACCCGCGGCCACGCTTTGCGGGAACTTGAAGCTGCCGGCGGCGGGCGGTGTGTCGGGCAAAGCGGTGCTGCTGCCCGGGAAGGTGGGAGGCAAGGGCTCAATGCCCGAACCGTTGTCATTGCTCATGCAACCGCTCAGCCCAGTGAGCGCTGACGAAGCGGTGATCAGGGCGCCGGTTTGAATGACCGATTTGCGCAAAAAGCTGCGTCTATCCATGAGGTGTCTCCTTTTTTTCAAATTTGTGCGAACTGCGGGTCTTGCCGGAG
The DNA here is from genome assembly GCA_945952065.1 of uncultured Burkholderiales bacterium. GTDB lineage: Bacteria > Pseudomonadota > Gammaproteobacteria > Burkholderiales > Burkholderiaceae_C > Paucibacter_A. The sequence goes on from CAMFGY010000004.1 coordinate 233,628, forward strand.
TCGTGCATCAATAGCGCTGAACTCGCGCGATTGATTGTGCAAACAGATGGCGACAAGCCCCCCCGTGAAAGCCTTGAGCTTGTCGTCTGCCGCCGACGAATCGCAAGTCATTAGAGTCCCGCGCCTAGAAAAAAGATAGCGTTTCCTAGAGTTTTGAGCAGGGCTTGAGACTTCCCTGCAGCGCATGCGTCGCGCCTCTTGAATGAACTTGTCACCTAGGTGACAAGAACGGTGTTTGCCTGTCGTCAAATCGTCACAAAGCTGCTCGGCATTTCACGTCATCTCGGGCAAACCACCATGCTTGCGCACAGTCCTGATGGCTAGATTGAGAAGCCGGTCAAAGACAAAAGCCTCGATGAAGGCCATCAGCAGGAGACAAACCATGAAGCAGTTCAGAATCACGATGGCGGCCCTCGCAAGCAGCTTGCTTGTGGTCGCCTGTGGCGGCGGTAGCAGCGCCGACACCACGCCCCCGATCGAAGTCGGCACCGTCAAAGTGTTTGGCGACAGCCTTGCCGATTCCGGCACCTTTGGGCTCAAGTTCACTGTGCAAAGCGCAGACACCCAGATCTACCCCGAACGCATCGCTGCCGCCTATGGCAAGACCTTGTGCAACTTTTTTGCGTTTACCGGCAGCACTTTTGTGCCCAATTCAAAAGCAGGCTGCAGCAATTTTGCGATTGGCGGCGGCGTGATCAACTCGGCAACGCTGCTTGCCGCCGATCCACGCCGCGTGCCGGTGCAGTTGGCCACCGCGGCATCGCTTGGCGCTTACAACGCCAGCGACTTGGTGGTCATCGACGGGGGCGGCAATGACGCCGCCGATCTGGTCGGCGCCTACCTTGCCATTCCCAAAGACAAAGGCGCTTCCTTCATGAAGCTGCTGGGCACTTTGCTGACGCCAGCGCAAGTCGGCGCCATCATGGCCGGCGGCGCCAGCACCATTGCTGCCGGCGGCGTGACCTATATGCAGGCCTTGGCGGACAGCTTTCAGGCCAGCATCAAAACCCATGTGCTGGACAAATCGGCTCAACGTGTGGTGATTCTGAACATGCCCAGCATCACCAACACACCGCGCTTCCAAATGGTCTTGGACGGCATTGCTGCGGCCTCCGGCGGCGGCACCGCTGGCGCCACCGCGCGTGCGCAATCAGAAGCCTTGTTCCGTTCTTGGATGGAAGGTTTCAACAAGCAGTTGGAAGCCAAGTTCACCGGTGAAAGCCGGGTGGCGATTGCCGACTTCTACACCGCCTTCAATGACCAGGTCTCCATGCCGGCTCAATTTGCTTTAAGCAATGTGAAGACGCCGGCCTGCCCGGTCACCGGCATGGGCAGCGATGGCTTGCCGACCTACACCTTTGCCACCTGCACCGCCACGGCCCTGAGTGCCGCGCCACCTGCGGGCGTCAGCGGCGCCGATTGGTGGAAGAGCTATGCCTTCTCCGACGGCTTCCACCCAACGCCCTATGGTCATCAATTGCTTGGGCAGTTGATCTCCAAGACCCTCACCGTCAAGGGCTGGCTGTAAAGCCGGGCTAAGCACAGGAGCAATCGCATCATGATGACGAAACAGCAACTCTTCTGTCTTGCCCTGATGGCCTTGGCTGCCGCGGGCAATGCCCAGGCTCAAGCGACGGGCAGCCTGACGGTTCGACTTGGCGCCACCACCATCAAGCCCGATGTCAGCAGCGGCAACTTGAGTGCGCCCAGCTTGGTGGGCACCCAGGTTGACATCAAAGACGCCAGCCAAATCACCGGCGGCATCTTCTACATGCTGACCGAGAACATCGCCATCGATGTGCCGATTGGTTTGCCCTTCAAACACGATGTGATGGGGGCGGGTGCGATTCAGGGTTCAGGCAAGCTGGCGGATGTCAAAGCCTTGCCGATCACCGTCACCGCGCAGTACCGCTTGGGTTCACCCAGCAGCATGCTCCGGCCCTTTGTTGGTGCGGGCCTGACTTATGCCGTGTTTTCCAATGCCAAAGCCACCTCCGCGCTGTCGGGTCTGACCGGCGGCAGCCCCACCAACCCCACCACCATGTCGATGAAGAACGCCTATGGTCCAACGGTACAACTGGGCTTGGACATGAAACTGGGGGATCGTTGGTCGCTCAACGGTTCGGTCACCAAGGTCTTGTTGAAGACCACCGGCACCTTGTCCACCGGCCAAACCATTGAAGCCGAGCTGAACCCCTTGGCCTTGTCGTTTGGTATTGGCTATACCTTCTGAGCTCAAAGCAGTTCGCAGCGCAGCGAAAACAAAAAAGGGGAGCGTCATGCTCCCCTTTTTTTGGGTCAATACCGTCGTTCAGTTGTTGCACGCAGCCAAGCTGCAGACCTCAAGCGATGCCAATCACTTTGTGCATCTGCACCGACAAGCGCCATTGCGGATGGGCCATGCAGTAGGCCACCGCCTCGCGGGTGTGCTGCGACTTCAACACGCTGTCCATGGGTTGCAAAAAGAAATGTTGGAAGTCCAGGGCGGCAAAACGCTCGGGTCGCGCCAAGGGCTGCGGGAACACCAGCTTCAATTCATGGCCGCGCGTCAGCACGATCTCGGCATCGGCCTTGGGGCTGACGCAAATCCAGTCCAAACCCTCGGGCGCAGGCTGGGTGCCATTGGTCTCGACAGCAATCTCAAAACCTTTTGCATGCAAGGCGTCGATCAAGGCCTTGTCCAATTGCAGCAGCGGTTCACCGCCTGTGCACACCACATAGGGCTTGCCGGGCAGGCCCTGCGGCCATAGGCTGGCAATCGCCGTGGCCAGGCTTTCAGCGTCCGCAAATTTGCCGCCGCCCACGCCATCGGTGCCGACGAAATCGGTGTCGCAGAAATTGCAGACGGCGCTGGCGCGGTCTTCTTCACGGCCGTTCCACAAATTGCAACCGGCAAAGCGGCAAAACACCGAGGCCCGGCCGGCCTGGGCGCCCTCGCCTTGCAAGGTGTAGAACATTTCCTTGACGGCGTAAGTCATACGGGAATCACCGGCCCTTCCATATCGGCGCAGACGATGGCCCCACAGCCGCGGGTTTCATACATATCCACGCGGTCCAGCTGAGGCAACACGGCGCGGCCCTTGGCCAAGACCCAGGCCGAGAGACTCGCGGTATCGCCATCGGGCAGATCGGCAATCTCAAACAAAGGCCGGTGATCAATCGCCTTGAAGATGGGATCGAACTGTGTTTTGACGTCACCAAAGTCCACCGTCCAGCCCATCAATTGGTCCAGCGGGGCGCTCAGATGCAGGCGCAAGGTGTAGGTGTGGCCGTGAATGCCACGCAGGGGATGTTCGCTGGGCGCGCGCTTGAGCTGAATGGCGCTGTCCAGCGTCAACTCTTTCCAGATGCGGTAGTGCTGGCCATCGAAATTGGCGCCGCAAGAGCCGGTTTCATACACGGTCAGCCATGACAACTCGGGCAGCTGCGGCTTCATCCGCTCCCACAACCAGGCCGAGATCACTTCGCTGGTGGGGTTGCTCAGGCCTTCGATCTCGTTCAGGCAGTGGTAGTTCAGCTGCATGTGGAAAGGAGCCCAGACTTCGTCCAGATGGTCGTAGTCCACGCTCAGATCGCGCTCGCCCAGATCCTGGTTGGCATGCACGATCACTTCAAAACCGTGGCCATGCATGCGACCACATTTATGGCCGGCGGGCACATGAGGCAGGCGGTGCGCGGCTTGAAAACGGTAACGCCGCCAGACATGGGCCATGCCATCGGCATCCAGGTCCACGCCCGAATGTTGGGTGCTTTGAATGCCCACTTGCTGAATGCCGGGCACGTCAAATTCATGTTCCAGGCGCTGGCGAATCCAGCGTGCAATGTTCTCGTCGGTGGGCTCGGCGATGGCCGTATTCAGCAGGGCGTGGTCGAGTGGCGCCACGCAGGCTTCCAAGCGGCGGCGCAGTTCTTCCACCTCAGCGCCCGGAAACGGTGCCCAGCCCTGCGGCAAATGCGCGCGAATGGTGGCGAAATAGCTGTGGCCATGCAGGCCGCGGCTGCGGTGGCCTTCGGGCAGCGCCGAGATCTGGCAGGCAGACTCAAAGCCGCAAGAGGCAGAGTAAATCGTGGAGGGGGGGGTGGTGCTTGTCTTCAAAGGGTGCCAACACCGGCATCAGGCGGGTGCGTGGGGCAAGAGTGTGACATGAAGCGCGCACTTCGTGCGCAGCCCTGTTGCGCGAGGCCTTTGAAGCCCAAGGTTCTTGAAAACCTCTCTTGTACTCTTCTTGATGGATTTAATGTTTTAAGAATAGTCGTTGTAATAGGGTCGCGCGCTCGCTGTGGACAAGCCCCAATTTCGTTTTCATTTCAAGCACTTGCCGTGCCTGAAAGCATGTGGGCCACAGGCCTTGAACTTGCTGCAGCGAATAGAACAAGTTTCAGCCTTCGTCGGCGCCTGTGGACAAGCGGCTACTTATTCAAAAACCATCCACAAACTTATACACAGCCTGGCGCCTCAACAACGATGAATCTGGCCCGTGTGGCTGCGGCTGAAGTGCAGCAGGCGGCCTTTGTAGGCCAGGGCTTCGGCGCTGGCCGCGGTTTTGATGGGGCTGTCTTGCAGGCTGTAGCCTAGTGCGGCCATGCGCTTGCTGAAGGCGGCGCGGTTGCCACGGTCCGGGTCGATGATCAGCACTTGGCTGGCGGGCAAAGCGTGTTTGGCGATGAAGGCGGCCAACAAGCCCTCATCATCGCGTTCGTACAGCACATCACTGCCCATGATCAGATCAAAGCGGCCTTGCACCAGCGGCACGCGGCCGCTGAGGGCTTGGCCGGGTACCGGCGGCGCCCAATTGCCGTGGCAGTAGCGCAGCGGTGGTAAGTCATTCAGACGCAGGTTTTCCAGCAAAAAGCTACCCGCCAAGGGATGGCAATCACTGGCCGTCACCAAACCACCGCGTCTATGGCTGACCAAGCTGGCCAGCCCCAAGCCGCAGCCAATCTCCAAAATGCTTTCATCCGCCACCAGCGGCCGCTTGGCCATCACCGCTGCCAAATGCAGACCCGAGGGCCAAAGCTGGCCGAACAAGGGCCAGGTGGCGGAAGAAATGCCCAAGGCTGCGGCTTCGCCCAAGGGGTCCGCAAATTGCTGTTTGTCCAGCAGCGAACGGATCATCAAGTCAGCGGCACCGTCAATGGCGATGCGCTCTTGTTTGAAGAGGTATCCAGGCATGCGTGTTCATTCCCTTGCGGGTTCCCACGCTCGCAGCGGCAAGCTTGGAGCGGGGTCCTTCGATCGGCGCGATGCGGCACGGGAATGGTCGGGTGTTGCGCGCGAAGGCGTGAACACGGGAGGCATGCTCGGAGGCAAGACGGGCTGGCGAGCGGCTTTCAAGGCACCGCTCGCTGCGGCCCAGTGTAGGGCCTGGGCTCAGCGTCTGCCGCCGCGTGTTTGCCACAGCGGCTTTTTGCCCTTGAGGTGGCGCTCGATGCCATCGTTCAGGCGGCTGCGCAAATCCACCACCGCGTCGACCTGACCATAGACGCCGGGAAAGCGCAGATCCAGCCACAGCCACAAAGTGCAGGAGCGCAGCGCTTGTTCCATGCGGTCGAGTCGGCTGTGTTCGTCCACATCTTGTAGGAACCAGGGCGAGCCAGCGCTGCCGCTCAGGGCGTGGCGGTGCGTCCAGTCCAAGAACTCCTGCAGCTGCGCATCGGTGCGGGTGTCCACCGGCGCCTGTGCACAAATGAAGCGCTGCTTCAGCGTCAGGCCCTTGGCGCTGCGGTCCAACGCAGCCGCCAGCTCCAACATTTGCTCCAACTCCGCCACCGCGAAGTGGGCATCATCCAAGCGTAGTTGCTCCATGAACACGCCCAGCACGGCGCGCAACTGCGTCAGACCCAGGCGCTCGGCAATCGTACTGACATGCCACCAATTGGGCGCCACCGCAGCCTTGAAGTCACGCGGCGCGCGCGGTGTTTTGGGCAGCAGCTCCTTGAGCGTGCGGGCCGCCTTGGCCTCGGCCTCACGCAGCACGCCGCAAAAGCCCTCGTCGTGCATGCCATAACGCCCGGCCCGACCGGCAATTTGGTGCACCTCGGAGACGCTCAGGTCGCGGTCGCCCTGGCCGTCGAATTTGCTCATGGTGCTGAACAAGACCCGTCGGATCGGCAGGTTCAAACCCATGCCGATGGCATCGGTGGCCACCAGGATTTGGCTGGCGCCATTGGCAAAACGCTCGGCTTCGCGGCGCCGCACCTCGGGCGGCAAGGCGCCGTAAATCACCGAGACCGGGTGCCCCGCGGCAGCAATTTGATCGCGCAGCATCAAGACCTCGCGGCGACTGAAAGCCACCACCGCATCGCCTTTTTTCAGGCTGGCAATCGGCACAGGTGCCGGTAGCAGCTGCACCTCTTGCTTGCGCTCGAAATGCCTGACCGTGCAGCGCTCACCGCACAAGCCCAAGAGGTTTTCAATCGCCGGCACCGCGTAGGCCGAGCAAATGATGATCAGCTCATTGGCCGGCACCGCCACGATGGCCTGGGTCCAGGCCCAGCCGCGGTACAGGTCGAACAGCATCTGCGCTTCATCGATCACCGCCACGTCAATGGGCTGGGTGGTGTTGACCATCTCGATGGTGCTGGAGACCACCCGCGCGCCCTCGGCGGGCACATTCTCTTCGCCGGTCAGCAGCGAACAAGGCACGCCGCGGCCGACCAGACGGTCGCGCCCTTCCAAGGCCAGCAGGCGCAGCGGTGCCAAGTAGGCGCCATCATGCGCTTGGGCCAGTCGCTCAAAGGCTGCATGGGTCTTGCCGCTGTTGGGCGGGCCGACGTACAGCGTCACCGAGCGCTGCAAATTGCGCGCGGTGTCAAAGGTGTCGGGGTAGCCCTGGAAGGCCAGCTCATGGTTCAGCCCGGCCAGGGCATTGAGCTCGGCCACGCGGCGTTCCCAGCGGTCTTGAGCGCGGGTGCAGCCGGCCTTGAGTTCTGCCAAGGCTTGCGGCGTGGCGCACTCGGCCTGCAAACGCGGCAGCAACGACGCCAGATGCTCGCTGTGGCCCGAAGCGCTGCGCGCCAGCAATTGATCCAAGTGGCGCTGCAACTCGTCGGCATGGGCATAAGGCGGCTGTGGGCCGAGGGCGGCCAACAAGGCTTCTTTGTTCCCGTCGCGGAAGAAGTCCCAAACCGGGCCGGCGTCCACGGCCACCCGATAAGCCACCGGAACGGCCCAGCCAGCTTGCGAGAGCTTCAGGCTGTGGCTGCACAAGCGTTCCCAGCGTAGCCCGAAGCGGCTGATGCCGGCCGCTTCGAGTTGGCCCAAGCGTTGCTGCATCAAGGCGCGAACCGCAGGCGCGGTGCCAATCACATCCAAGTGGCGCAGGGCCACTTCGATCAAGTCGGGCGCGATCCAGCGGCTGGGCCGCGCGCCCGGCACGGCTTTTTGCAAGAGGATCAGGCCGAGCTTGTCCAGCCGCTCTTCTTGGCGCTTGAGGTCTTTGTCCTCGTCATCAAAGTCTTCCGGGGTGCAGACTTGCGGCAGCTGATAGGCGGCTTGGCGCACGCGCAGCAGCATGTCGGCGTCCACCCCGGCGGGCAGACGTTGCAGGTGGCGGGGGTTGGGCAGAGCCGGCACAGGTTTGGGAGCGGCCGTCGGGCTCATGGGTGTTTCTTTTTTTGATTCGTTCACACCCGAAGTGGACCACATCTGGCTGGGCGATCTGTGTCAGCTCGTCAGGAGCCGATTGACTTGAGTCATTGACCTTTCGCGCCAGATCGGCGGAAATAGCGCCTGCCCACAAGGCCTAAGCCTGAAATTCAGCGCAATCAAGCGTTGAGCTGCAATGATCCAGGCGAGCTTGCCGGGCCAACAAAACAAAAGGAAGGACCTGGCGATGCGACAGCCCAAAATTGTCATCATCGGCGCCGGCTTGGTAGGCGGCTCCGCGGCTTTGTTTTGCGCACAGGCGCTACCGAGCGCGCAAATTGTGCTGGTCGATATGGAGAAAGTGCGCTCCGAAGGTCAGGCCATGGACCTCTCGCATGCCGCTGCGTTTTGGGGTCATGACCGCTTCATTGCCGGTGACTATGCCGACGCAAGGGACGCAGACATTGTGGTCATCACCGCAGGCGCGGGCGTGAAGCCAGGGCAGACGCGGCTCGATTTGATCGAGGTGAACGCCCGCATCATGGCCGATATCGTGGACCAAGTGGCACCACTGGCTCCGCAGGCCATCTATGTCGTGGCCGCCAATCCTTGTGATGTGCTGGCCCATGTGGCCCTGGTGCGCGCGGGCGTGCCGCGGGAGCGCGTCATCAGCACCGGCACGGCTTTGGACACCGCGCGTTTTCGCACGCTGCTGGCTGACCGACTCAATATCGTCGCCACGGCCATCCATGCCTATGTGATTGGTGAGCATGGCGAGTCGGCGCTGATCCATTGGTCGGGCGCCACCGTGGCTGGCATGCCCTTGGCCGACTTTCTGCAGCGCACCGGGCGTGAGATGGGCTCGGCCAGCCGCGACCTCTTGCTGCGCTCGGTGCATGAGTCCGCCAAGCAAATCAAGGAAGGCAAAGGCGCCACGCACTACGGCATTGCCAGCGGCATTGGCCGCATCTGCCATGCCCTGGTGACCAACAGCAACCAAATTCTCTCGGTGGGCACGGTGCTGGATGATGTGGAAGGCGTGAACGAGGTCTGCCTCTCCCTGCCCATGGTGATCAATGGCCGCGGTGCCCAATTGCTGGCCTATCCGATGTTGGATGAGGTCGAGCGACAGGCCTTGCGGCGCAGCGCCGACATTGTCAAAGCCGCCACCGAGACCGCCTTGCGTGCTTTGCAACGCTGAGCTTTTAGCGCCGATTGATCGTTCAGTTCATCAATGGAAAGCAAACCATGAGTGCAAATCAGCAGCCTTCGGCAGCAGCCCCTGCTGCGGCCCCTGCCCCCGCCAAACCCTTCCCCGTGGCCGTGCTGGTCGCGCTGGCGGTGGCTTTGGTGATCGGGCTTTTACCCACGCCTGAGGGCTTGAATCCTTCCGGTCAAAGAACCCTGGCGATTCTGTCCTTTGCGGTCATCGTCTGGCTCACAGAAGCCTTGGACTACGCCACCTCCTCGGTCTTGATCGTGGCCTTGATGGCGCTGGCCTTGGGCAGTGTGCCCATGGGTGCCAGCGGTGATGCCATGGGGCATGCCAAGGCCTTGGGGCTGGGTCTCTCGGGCTTTGCCAATTCGGCCCTGGCCCTGGTGGCGGCGGCGCTGTTTTTGTCTGTGGCCATGACGGCCACCGGCTTGGATCGGCGCATCGCCTTTTTGACACTCAATCGGGTGGGCACCAGCGCCAAAGGGGTCTTGATTGGCGCCATTGTGGTGACCATTATTCTGTCGATGATGGTGCCCTCGGCCACGGCGCGGGTGGCCTGCGTGGTGCCCATCATGCTGGGCATCATCAATGCGTTCGGCGTGGACAAACGCTCCATGTTTGCGGCCTCCACCATGGTGGTGGTGGCGCAAGGCACCAGCATTTGGAACATCGGCATCATGACCGCAGCGGCCCAGAACATGCTGACCCTGGGCTTTATGCAAAAGGCCTTGAAGGATGCGCCGTCCTGGGGTGAGTGGTTGCTGGCGGGGGCGCCTTATGCGATTGCCATGTCGGTGGTCATGTTTGTGGTGGTGCGTTGGTTGATGCCACCCGAGAAAGAAAACATCGAAGGCGGCAAGGAAGCGGTGCGCAAAGCGATTGCTGAGATGGGCCCGATGAGTGGGCCAGAGTGGCGGGTGCTGGCCGTGGTGCTGGGGCTGGTGGGCTTTTGGATGACGGAGAAAAACCTGCACGACATTGACACCACCACCGTCACCATCGTGGGCTTGGCTTTGCTGCTCTTGCCCAAGGTCGGCGTGATGACTTGGGCTCAGGTGCAAAAGCTGGTGCCCTGGGGGACCATCGTGGTCTTCGGCGTTGGCATCAGCTTGGGCACCGCCTTGCTCGACACCAAGGCCGCCATGTGGCTGGCCGACTATGTGGTGAAGGCCTTGCACCTGGAAAGCCTGGGGCCTTTTGGCATTTTTGCGGGTCTGTCGCTGTTCTTGATTCTGATTCACGTCGGCTTCGCCTCGGCCACTTCGCTGACCTCGGCGCTGATCCCGATTTTGATTGCCGTGCTGCAACGTCTGGGCGGCGACCTCAACGTCATGGGCCTGACCATGCTGCTGGGATTTGTCGTCAGCTTTGGTTTCATCTTGCCCATCAATGCGCCGCAGAACATGGTGTGCCTGGGCACCGAAACCTTCACCAGCAAGCAGTTCACCAAGGTGGGCATCTGGCTGACCGTGATTGGCTATGCCTTGCTGCTGCTGTTTGCGCTGACGTGGTGGAAGTACCTGGGCTATGTTTGAGCGCTGGCCGCTTCTTCGTTCCTAGGGATGTTGGCCGGCACGGCTTGTCCGCACACTCGCAGCACCAAGCCTCCAAAGGACAAGCCTCATGCTGTTTCCCGGACACACCATCAAGGCGGGCGAAGCCGATGCAACCGTCGTCAAGGCGCTCAAGGCCCAGTTGAACCGGGTCTTGAACCTGGCTCAAGAGCCGAGTTTGCGCCTGGATGAAAACGAAGGCACCTTTGGCGCCAAGATGCGTCAAGTGGTCAAGCTTTTTCAGGCCCGCCATGTGGACCCCGAGGGCCGTCCTCTGAAGCAAGATGGTGAGGTGGGGGCCATCACCTGGTCGGTGCTGTTCGGCCAGCAAAGCGTGCCCCAGGCCGGCAGCGCCATCGATCCGCTGTTGGCCGCGGTGATCCAGGTCGCCCAAGGGGAACTGGCTCGCCGGGTGCGCGAACAGCCGCCCAATTCCAATCGCGGCCCAGACGTGGAGAAATACCTCGCCAGTGTGGGCTTGGACGGGGGCTATTCCTGGTGTTGCGCCTTCACTTACTGGTGCTTCCAACAGGCGGCCACCCAGCTGCGGCGTCGCAACCCCATGGTTCGAACCGGCGGCTGCCTCAAGCATTGGCAAGATGCACCGAGCCAAGGCGCTCAGCTGATTTCAGCGGCTGCCGCGCAGGCCAATCCGGCGCTGCTGCGCCCCGGCATGTTGTTCATCATGGACCATGGCAAGGGCCTGGGGCACACCGGCCTGATCGTCAATGTCAATGGCGGCCTGCTCAACACCATTGAAGGCAATACCGATGCCAGCCGCACCCGCGAAGGCGGTGGGGTGTACGCCTTGGTGCGCAAGCTCAGCGAAATCAACAAGGGCTATATCAACTACGCCGGCTTGGCCTGAGTGGCCCCAGCGCCTCAAGGCAGGGCTTTGTTGACGCTGTTGCTGCTGGTGTCGATGCCTTGCTTCAGTTGCTGGCGGCGCTTTTCGTAGTCTTCATAGCGCTCGCTGTTGCGCTTCATGCAGGCATTGCGGTCGCTCATGGACTGCAGCTTCTCGCATTGGCTGTGCGCGTTTTCCTGCCCGATGTCATAAAACACCGAGCAGCCGCTCAGCTGCGCGGCAAGGCCGGCAGACAAGGCCAGCAAAAAAAGGCTTGGGTTGGGTTTCATGAGACAGATCCTGGCTGAATCGATGAGGCCAGCAAGTATGGCAGTGCGCGGCTCAGCCCCTGCGGTCGAGGCGCTTTTCCATCCGTGCATTGCGCATGGCTTGGCCGCGAAAGAAAAACACTTGTTGCTCTTGCAGGCTGAAGCCGCAGCGTTGATAAAAACCTTGGGCACTCAGGCTGACATCGGAGAACAGTTGCTCGATGCCGCGTTCTTTGGCACTGGCATGAATGCGCGCCATCAGCGCCGTGGCCACGCCGATGCGTTGCGCCCGCGCCGACACAAAAAAATGGTCGATGTAGCCGCTGTCTTGCAGATCGGCGTAGCCCACGATGTCGCCCTCGCGCAGCGCCACAAAGGGCTGGATGCCTTGGATGCGCTCGGCCCAGCGTTGTGGGTCGGTATCGCGCGGCGCCCAGGCCTCGATCACCTCTGGGCTGTAATGGGCCGAAGCGACTTCATGGACCGCGGAAAAAAACACCGGGAAGGTGGCGGCCTCGTCGCCCGATTGAAAGTCGCGGACTGTGATCATGGCGCTGCTGCTGACTCCAAGCGGGCTGTTCTTGTTGGCCCTATTTTGTTGGCGCTATTGTGTGCAGCGGTTGCGAGCGGCACCAAAAGTCACCCAGGGCCTTGGCTCGGGCGGGGCGCTTTACTTATCCGCCGCGCGCTCGCTCACCAAGCGCTGCATCAGCGCAAAGAAGCGGTCATAGAAAGCACCTGCGGGAATGGTCTCCGAGGCCACTTTCACCAAGGCTTCGTCGGAGGAAGACAGCGGCAGCGAGATCGAGCCAATGGCACTGACGCCGATGCTGGTCGAGTTGGGGCTCTTCTTCAGCGAGTAGCGGTCTTGCAGCGCGGAGACAAAGGCCGTGGTCAAGCGGTCGCCCTGGCCGTCGGGCACACACACCACATTGAAGTTGATTTCCACATGCACCTCGCCTTCGGGTTGGAAGCGCTTGCGGCCGTTGACGCGGCTTTTGTCCGGCAGGTCGCTGATCAAATAGCCCTGACTCAGCAAGGCGCGCCGAGCCGCTTCACAGGTCTCTTCGACATTGCCGTCAAACAGCCGGGAAAAAGTCTCCTCCGCCTGGAAGTTCTCGCGCAGATACACCTGCGACTTTGGCGGGGCCTTGTCATCGCTGGCAAACGGGGTGCGCAAACTCGAGCAGGCACTCAACATCAGCAGCACGGCGGCCAAGCTGCCAAGGCGTTTCAAAACAGGGGAGATTTGGGCGGATCCGGTCGTCATGGTCAGAAGGTCGGCTGCCACGGGGGCATCTGGGCGACCCGCGTGGCGCAGGCCGTCAGTCAAGGAACTGGTGGAACGGCATTATCGAGCCAAGCGTTGACTTGCTATGCTTGGGGCCACTTGCCGCGCGCCCAGCACTTCATTTTTCCGGACGGAGTTCCCGTATGAAGCCTCTTGCGTTCAAGACCTTGATGGTGTTTTTGCTTTTGTGTGGACGCTGGGACTCGCCATCGGCCAACGAGCGCAAAAGCACCGCGGAAGAGGCCGTGGCCTTGATGAAAAAAGCCCAGGACTATCTCAAGACCCATGGGCTGGAAAAGGCGGTGCTGGAGTTCAATAATCCAGCCAGCCCCTTCAACAGCAAGAGCGATATCAATCGCAATGGCGATCTGTATTTGTATTCGGTGGACCCGAAGGGCTTTCAAGTCATCCACGGCATCAATCCGCGCATTCGTGGCACCAATAAATACGATATGCGCGATGTGGATGGCGTCTATCTGATTCGGGAATTTGTCCGCGTGTGTTTCGCCACCCCAGAAGGCAAGGGCTGGGTCAATTACCGCTGGCCAAATCCGGTCAGCAAGCAGATGGAAGACAAGGCCGGTTATCTGGAGCGGGTGCCCGGCACCGATCTTTGTTTGGGCACCGGCATTTACAAATAGCGCCCGGCCTTCAGTCGTTGCTGGCACCCATGACCGGTGCTTTGAGGGGGAGCGTCAGCCGCAGCCGGGTGCCGCTGCCCACGGTGCTGGACAAAGAAATGCTGCCGCCCAGAACGCCGGTCACCAAGTTGTAGACGATGCTCATGCCCAGGCCGGAGCCGCCTTGGCCCAGCTTGGTGGTGAAAAAGGGCTCGAACACATGGTCCAGGTCTTCGGGCGGAATCCCCCGCCCGTTGTCGCTGAAGACAATCTCCACCTGCTCTTCCGCCATCAAGCGACTGCTGATGCGCATCTCACCGTGCTCACCTTCGGCAAAGGCGTGGGCCACCGCATTGCTGATGAAATTGGTCAGCACCTGGGTCAAGGCGCCGGGATAGCTGTCCATTTGCACATCCACACTCAAGTCCAGCAGCACCTGGTGCTTGTTGCGGTACATCGATTCCAGCATCAACACCAACTCGGTGATGGTGTCTTTCAGGTCAAAGCTGCGCCGCTGGTCACTGGATTGGTCCACCGCCACATGTTTGAAGCTGGAGATCAAGGTGGCCGCGCGGTCCAGGCTGCGCACCAAGAGGTCGGCGCCTTGCTGAATCGCCGCCAACACTGGCTCGATGCGTGAACGCCGAGGGCGCTCGGAGGCAAACTCTTGCAGCAAGGCGCGGCTTTGGGCCTCGATGGTGCTGGCCATGGTGACGCCGTTGCCGATGGGCGTGTTCAGCTCATGGGCGATGCCTGCGACCAGGGAACCCAGTGCCGCCATTTTCTCGGAGCGCACCAATTCGCCTTGCATGCTTTTGACCGTGGCCAAGGCCTCCTCCAAGTGACAGGTGCGCTCTGAAACCCTTTGCTCCAACTGGGCGTTGAGTTCGCGAATGTCCTGTTCAACCTGACGCTGACGGCTGATGTCGATGACCGACATGATGCTGACCCAACGGTCCTGGGCTTCAATGCGCCGGGTTGACAGCTGGCAGGTGAAGGTCTGGCCATCGCGGCGCTTGAGCACGGCTTCAAAGCCGTCGATCTCCTCAGCCTGCGTCAGCTGGGCCAGATAGGCCGCCCGCACTTGCGGGTCCTGCCAGTGCTGGGGGTCCAGCGGTGAGTGCGCGTTCAGGTCTTGGCGACTGAGGCCAAACTGCTGCAAGAGCGCGTCGTTCGCCTCCAGCGTTTGCTGGCTCTGCACCAGCAGCAAAGCCAGCGGGACGGGCGAGCATTGAAACAGATCAACGAACTTGGCCTCGCTGGCACGCAACAGCGATTCGGATTGCTGCAATCGCCGCATGTGCAAGAGCAACACATAGGTCAGCAGCAAGTGCAAGGCGATGAAGACGCCGGAGAACGCCACCCGATCCCAGGCGCGTTGACGCCATGTGGCCAAGATGTCGTCATAGTCGCGACCCAGCCCCACCACCAGCGGGAAGTCGCTGATCTTGCGGTAGCTGAGCAAGCGAGAGACGCCGTCCACCAAGAGCGTGTGGTCTTGCAGGGAGCCCTCTTCGGGGCCGGCTTGCAAGAGCTTCATGGCCGGGCTTTTGCTCAGATCGATAGCCGCCATTCGTTCGTCCTCCGGCGCACGGGCCACGACGAAGCCGGCTTCGGAAAACAACTGCACCACCGCATGATTGTTCTTGGCCACATTGGCGTAGATGCCGCTGAAATACGCCACATTCACCTCGGAGCTGATCAGGCCGATATGGCGCCCTCCGCGTTCATAGAGATTGCGCGCCATGGGCAAGACCAATTCGCCATCGATAAAGCGCTTGAACGGTCGCCCCAGGACCAGGTCGCGATGATCGGGGCGCTTCAGCAAAAAGGGAATGAACTCGCGTTCCTCCAGCGCGAACACAAAGGCCGGAAAGTCCGTCATGCTGGCCCAGCGCTGTCCTTGGCGATTGACAAACTGCAAGGCACTGGCCATGCGACTGGTTTTGAGCTGATCTTCGATCACCTGGCGAACCTGCCCGTCCACCTCGTCCTCATTCATGGTGCCCATGGCGGCAATCGAGGCGATCACTTCCAGGCGGCTGGCGGCGGCCTTGAGTTGCTGGGCCGCATGCTCTTCCAGCAGGCGCGCGGTGACGAGGCCGCTCTGACGTTCCGCCTCCAAGCTCAGCTCGCGATCCTGCCGAATCGCCCAGGCGGTCTGCGCCACGATGGCAGCCGAGGTCAAGCCAACAAAAACGCCCAGGATGGCGCCTGCATGGCCCCATGCCAACGCGCGATGAAGCAGAGACTTGCCGATCAAGAGAAGCCTTGTTGTGTGCCGGAAGGGGGGCCAAAGTGGCCGGCTTGACGATAGCAGAAGCCGGCTTGTCTGGACTCAGGCGCTAGCATGGCGCTTGAACTTTTTGCGTCCCTATGAAAAACCAAGTCAAGAACAAGAAGGCTTTTGCTGTGCGTCTGGGTCTGCTGGCCATGGTGTCGCTCAGCGCAGGATTCGCCCTGCCCGCTTTGGCGGCTGAGCCCATGGCCTCGGTGGCCCCACAGTCTCAAGCGGCAGCCCGGCCTGCTGATGCCCAGTTTGAGGCCGAACTTGAGGCCTTTTTGCAAGACTACTGGCATCTGGTCCCAGAAGCTGCGGTGGCTGCCGGCCAGTTCGAGGCGGCGGCCCGTTTGCCCTTGCCTGGCGAACAGCGGCGCCAAGCTTTGCTCGCTTTTTGCGATGCATGGTTGGCGCGGCTGGCGGCCTTGCCGACCCGTTTGCAGGCCAAGGGTCAGCCCGCCTTGACCCCCGCCCAACAGGGTGATTTGGCCTTGTTGGACAACCATTTGCGCGCCATGCGCTGGAGTTGGAGCGAGCTGCGCAGCGGCCAATGGGACGCCAGCGAGTACAACGTGGCCGACCCCTTGGCCCAATTGCTGAACAAGCCCGACTATGCGCCAGCGGCCCAGCGGCTGGCCTGGATTGACCAGCGCCTGCAGCAGGTGCCCGCCTATTACCGAGCGGCGTTTCAACAACTGAAGAACCCCAGCCTGGTGCATCTGAAGCTGGCCATTGAGCAGCTGGAAGGGGGCTTGACGCTGTATCAGCAAGACATCCCCCAGGCCCTGCGCCAAGCCCAGCTGCGAGGGGCCGCCGCAGCCTCTTTGCAAAAGCATAACGCCCAAGCTTTGCGGGCAACGCAATCGCATCTGTCGGCCTTGAAGCGGCTGGCGCGGCAGCTGGAGCAAGGCGGCGGTGGCCGCAGCTTCCGTTTGGGAAAAGCCTTGTTCGAGACCAAGTTCGACTATGAGATTCAAGCCAGCGTGGATGCCGCCGGCCTTTACCAGCGGGCGCTGGCCGACAAGGCCAGGCTTTTGCAGCGCATGGACGAACTGGCCGAGCAGCTCTGGCCGGGCCTGTTCGGGGATGCCGCCATGCCGGCCGATCGTTTTGACAAGATTGGCCGGGTGATCGACAAGCTCTCCGAGCGCCATGTGGCGCCGCAGCGTTTTGTTGAAGAGATTCAGTCGCAGATCCCGGCGCTGGCGGCCTGGGTGACGGCGCATGATCTTTTGAGCCTGGACCCTTCCCGGCCGCTGGTGGTGCGCGAGACGCCGGCTTATATGCGCGGTGTGGCCGGTGCTTCGATCAGTGCGCCTGGGCCTCTGGACCCCAAGGGCAACACCTATTATAACGTCGATCCGCTGGACAAGTATTCGCCGGCCGAGGCCGAGTCCTTTCTGCGCGAATACAACCATTGGATGCTGCAGATTCTGAACATCCACGAGGCCATCCCCGGCCACTATGTGCAATTGCTGCATGCGAACAAATCGCCCTCCAAGATCAAAACCTTGTTTGGCAACGGGGCCATGGTGGAGGGCTGGGCGGTGTATGCCGAGCGCATGATGATGGAAAGCGGCTGGGGTGCGGTGGATGGCAAGCCCAGCCCGGAGATGGCCTTGATGTACGCCAAATGGAATTTGCGCGTGGTGTCCAACGCCATCCTGGACTACAGCGTGCATGTGCTGGACATGACGGAAGCCCAAGCCCTGAAGCTGTTGGAGCGCGAGGCTTTCCAGTCCAAGACTGAGGCCCAAGAGAAATGGCACCGGGCGCAGGTCAGTTCCGCGCAACTGAGCAGTTACTTTGCCGGCTTCTCAGAAATCCTGGCACTGCGTGAGCAGCTCAAGGCGCAGCGAGGCGAGGCCTTCCGGCTGAAGGCTTTTCATGAAGAATTCTTGAGCCATGGCAGCGCGCCGGTGCGTATGGTGCGGCGCCTGATGTTGCAGCCCGCTGAATGAGCGGGCCAGCGCTTCAGTGGGCGCACAATTCGGCCGTCCTCCCACCTCTTGGATCGCCCCAGCCATGGCCCTTTTGTTTCGACAGGCGACGCTCGCCGATATTCCCGCCATGTCCGCCATTCGCTTGGCGGTGCGGGAAAACAAGCTGAACAACCCGGCGCGGGTGACGCAACAGATGTACGAGGACTATCTGGAAGCGCTGGGGCGTGGCTGGGTCTGCGAGCAAAACGGCGTGGTGATTGGCTTTGCTTATGCCGCAAAAGCAGATGCCTCCATCTGGGCCCTGTTCGTGCACCCCGACAAAGAAGGCCTGGGCGCCGGCGGCCCCTTGCTGCAAAGCGCGGTCGACTGGTTGTTCAGCCTGGGCCACGCCCAAGTGAGCCTGAGCACCGAGGCCCATACACGAGCCGATCGCTTCTACCAAGCCAAAGGCTGGACGCGGGGCGAGATGAAAGACGCGGTGGAGGTGAGCTACACCTTGCAGCGCCCGCTTTGAGTCATTCAATACAAAGGCAAGATCATGGCTTGGCTCATCCTCAAATACCTGTTGACCGCGGGCGTGGTGGTGGCGGTTTCGGAGTTCGCCAAGCGCAGCGACAAGCTGGGGGGCCTGATCGCCGCCCTGCCCTTGGTGACGCTGCTGGCCTTGATCTGGCTCTATCTTGAAAAGCAGCCCATGGACAAGATCGCCAACCATGCGCGCTACACCTTTTGGTATGTGATCCCGACGCTGCCCATGTTCCTGGCCTTTCCGGCCCTGTTGTCGCGCTGTGGGTTCTGGCTCAGTCTGGCTTTGAGCGTGCTGCTCACGGTGCTGTGTTTTGCCGCGTTTGCGATGCTGTTGCGGCGCTTTGGCATTCAGTTGCTGTGAGACCCAGCACCTATGATGGTGCGCTTTCACGGAGACTGATTCGCCATGCTGGGCATTCAAGACTTGCCTCTTTTTGTGGCCTCCGGCTTGCTGTTGAACATGGCGCCCGGGCCTGATTCGATTCTGATCATGACGCGCAGCGCGGCTCAGGGTTGGCGGGCCGGATCGGCAGCGGCCTTGGGCATAGGCGCTGGCACTTGTGTGCACATCGTGGCGGCGGCCTTGGGGCTGTCTGCCTTGATGGCCAGCTCATCCTGGGCCTTTACGCTGTTGAAGTATGCGGGCGGGGCCTATCTGGTCTATTTGGGCCTCTTGATGGTGTTCAGCCGAGCGAAACAAGCGAGCCAGGCTCAGGCGGTGGAGCCGGCCCTGCGGCTGTCTTATCGCAAGATCTTTGCGCAAGGCTTTTTGACCAATGTGCTCAACCCCAAGGTGGCCCTGTTCTTCTTGGCCTTTGTGCCTCAGTTCATTGCGCCCGATGCACCGCACAAGGCCCTGGCCTTTTTGCTCTTGGGGGCGATCTTTAACTTCAATGGCATGTTGTGGTGCCATGGCCTGGCCCTGGTCACGGCGAAGGCCAGCCAGCGCATTCGCTTGAGCGGGCGCTGGGCGGATGCTTTGAACCGGGCGATTGGCCTGATGTTTTTGTCCTTCGGCTTGAAGCTGGCCCTGGGCGAGCGCACCTGAAGCGCCGCTCCTGGGCTCAAGGTCAGCCGCGATTACACCTGCATGCGGGCCGGGGACAGGTATTGCCTCAGGTACTCATCAAAGGGCAAGGTGTCCGCCGCTTCGATGCGGGCCTGCTCCAGCCATGAGGCCTCGGCCTGGGCCTTGAAGGCCTGGGCCTGGGCTTCGCTGTAGGGCAGGTCCATCAGCGTCTTGCGGGTCTGCTCCGATTGCTGGCGCAGGAAGTCGATATAGCTGTCATCAAAGTCCTGCGCCATGGTGCGCAGCACCCGGGCCGAGGGGGTGCTGTGTGGGTCGGCCAGGGTGGCTTGCGCCGCGGCCAAGGCCTGGGCATGAGCGCTGCCGCCTTGGGCCTCGTCCAGCATGCGGGCCATGGGCGCACATTGCGCCAGCAACTCGGCGGCCCAATCGCTCAAGAGCACCGGGCGGCCATCGGGGCGCGTCAGCTGCAGGCCGGGTTCGCGTCCGCGCGCTGCCACGCGGTGCTGGTTCTCGGCCAAAGCGGCGATTTCGGCCGGGGTGTCGGGAGGGCTGTCGGTCAACAAGCAATGCAGCAAGAAGATATCCAGGAAGCGAATCGTCTGCGCATTGATGCCCACCGGCACAAAGGGGTCCAGATCCATGCAGCGCACTTCAACGTACTCCACACCGCGCTCGCGCAGCGCGTGCAGCGGCCGCTCACCCGGCTGGATCACGCGCTTGGGGCGGATGGTGCCGTAGAACTCGTTTTCGATTTGCAGCAGACTGGTGCTGAGCTGGTTGTAGTCGCCTCCCGGGTTGCGCACACCAATCGCCTCGTAGGCGGGATAAGGCCGCGTCAGCGCTTCGTGCAAGGAGTTGGCATAACTTTCCAAACAGTTGTAGCTGACCGCCAGCGAAGACTGCGCATCGCTTTGATAGCCCAATCGGCCCATGCGCAGCGAGGTGCCATGAGGCATGTAAAGCGTATGCCCGCCCAGCGCCTGCAACTCATGGCGGCGCCCTTCGACAAAGCTGGAGCAAAGCGCGGGCGAGGCGCCAAACAAGTACAGCAGCACAAACGAGTGGCGGCGGAAATTGCGAATCAGCGAAAAATACTGCTCGCTGCTGACGCCCGGCAGCGACCAGTTGTAGTGGATGCCCGAAATCGTCTGCATGCGCCGGCCATAGCGCTGGCCCAGGCCCATGCGGTAGACGCTTTTGGAGCGCCCGACATTCGATTTGCCATAACGCCCCAGCGGAATGGTCTCATCGGTGGGCAGGCCGCAAGGCATGGAGCCCACCCACAGGCGCTCGGCCTCTTGGCCGCAGCTCTGGCGGTCCAGCACCCGGTAGACACCCTGGTGCACCTCGGTCAGTTCCTGCAAACAGGCCTCGACGCTGCTGTGCACCCCGGTGATCAGCTCAATCTGCGACTCGCTGTAGTCGGTGGTGATGTGCGGGTGCGTCAGGGCCGAGCCCAGCTCAGCGGGGTGCGGCGTCAGCGCCAACATGCCGTTGGGCCGGGCGCGCAGGCTTTCTTTTTCTATCCCACGGCGTATGCCTCGCAAATCGTCCGGGGTGACGGCGAGGGCGGCTGCTTGGGCGCGCGTGTTTTCTTCGCTCATGCTCAGGGTTCCAATTCACCAACTATTGCTAAGGCAGCACGGTAACAGACAGAGGCTAAACCTGTCTTGGCCAAGGCTGAAACTTGCCACATCGGCGACAGCCTGGCGGCGCGCTTTCGGCCACACTGCGCCCACCGCAGCCCGAAACAGCGAATTCCTATGAACTTCGACTACAGCCCCAAGGTCCAAGACTTGCGCGCACGTTTGCTGGACTTTTTCGAGGCCCATATCTATCCGAATGAGCGACGCTTCTTCGAAGAAGTGGCGGCGAACCGCCAAGCCGGCAATGCCTGGCAGCCCACCCGGATGGTGGAAGAGCTCAAGCCGCTGGCGCGCGCCGCGGGCTTGTGGAATCTGTTTTTGCCGCGCTCCAGCCGGGCCCCTGAGGGCTTGTCGAATCTGGAGTACGCGCCGCTGTGCGAAATCATGGGCCGGGTCAGCTGGGCGGCCGAGGTCTTCAATGCCTCGGCGCCGGACACCGGCAATATGGAAACGCTGGAGCGCTATGCCAGCGAGGCCCTGAAAGCCCAATGGCTGGAGCCGCTGCTGCGTGGCGAGATCCGCTCGGCCTTTTTGATGACCGAGCCCGAGGTGGCCTCCAGCGACGCGACCAATATCCAGTGCCGCATCGAGCGCGAGGGCGAGGACTACGTCATCAACGGCCACAAATGGTGGTCCAGCGGCGCGGGCGACCCGCGTTGTGCGGTCTACATCGTGATGGGCAAGTCCAACCCGGACGCGCCCCGCCACGCGCAGCAGTCGATGATTGTGGTGCCGGCCCACACGCCCGGGGTGAGCGTGAAGCGCCCGCTGAGCGTGTTTGGCTATGACGATGCGCCGCATGGCCATATGGAGGTGGACTTGCATCAAGTGCGTGTGCCGGCCCACAACCTCTTGCTGGGCGAAGGGCGCGGCTTTGAGATCGCCCAGGGCCGCTTAGGCCCGGGCCGCATCCATCACTGCATGCGCAGCATCGGCGCGGCCGAGCGGGCGCTCGAGCTGATGTGTCAGCGCGCCTTGGCCCGCGTGGCTTTTGGCAAACCGATCGCCCAGCAAACCGTGACCCAAGAGCGCATTGCCGAGGCGCGCTGCAGCATCGAGCAAGCCCGGCTCTTGACCCTGAAGGCCGCCTACATGATGGACACCGTGGGCAATAAGGGGGCCAAGGCCGAGATCGCCATGATCAAAATCGTCGCCCCCAGCATGGCGCTGAAGGTGATCGATTGGGCGATTCAGGCGCATGGCGCCCTGGGCGTCAGTGACGACACGCCCTTGGCCATGATGTGGGCCCACCAGCGCACCCTGCGCTTGGCCGATGGCCCGGACGAGGTGCACCGCAACGCCCTGGCCAAGCTGGAGCTGGCGCGGTGGAGCGCGCCAGTGTCGAGCTGAGGGCGGGCTGAGGACGGGCGGTTTGTCGCGCCCTTGAAACAGTCCCTCCTTGGGGGGGGATGGCCGCTGCGCAGGGGCTTGCATAAGCTGCGCCGCCATGACAAGTACGGCTTCCACATGGCGTCACACCGCTCTCTCCCCCTGGGCCCCGGGTTTGGCAGGGTGTGGGTGTTTGGGCGCCCTGCTGCTGCTTGTCTTGCAAAGCGCCGGCATGCCTCAGACGGCCTTGCCCCCGGGTTTTGTGGGCCTGGCGGCTGCGGCTTTGCTGTTGGCGGTTTTGAGTGGGGGCTTGGCTTGGTGGGCCTGGCGCGGTGCGCAGAACGAAGCACTCAAAATCCGCAAGACCTTGGATGAAGCCATTGCCGCCCTGCCGGCCAGTGTGGAAATTTTTGATGCCCAAGACCGCTTGGTGGCCTTCAACCCCCAGCTGCTGCAGATCTACCCGCATATGCAGGCCGAGCTCAAGATCGGGGTCTGCTTTGAAGAACTGGTGCGCAAGTCCATCAGCCAAGGCTGTGTGCCGGGTGCGGTGGGCCGCGAAGAAGCATGGCTGGCGGAGCGCATCGCCGCACGCCGCCAGCGCGCCGGCATGCTGACCGAGCCACTCTTGCAGCATCTGCAACTGCCCAGCGACCGCTGGATCCGGGTGTATGAGCGGCAGCTCTCGTCCGGCGGCACCATCGGTGTGCGCATGGATGTCAGCGACCTGGTGCGCGAGCAACAAAGGCTGGCGGCCAGCCAAGCGCACTTGACGGCCTTTGTGCGTGCCACGCCCAACGGCGTCTTGACCCTGGACACCGCCGGCCATGTGCTGGAGCTGAACCCGGCCGCCGAGGCGCTTTTTGGCTTCAGCGCCGCCGAGCTGCAAGGCAGCCATATCGACCTGCTCTTTGGTATTTGCATGGGGAACCGCCTGAGCCCGGCCGCCCTGCTGGGTCAGCCGCAGGAGTTGAGTGCACGCCATCGCGATGGTGGCTTGTTGACGCTGCAACTCAGCGTGGCCGAGGTCAAAACCGAAACCACCCACCGCTTTGTCTGCATCATCACCGACTTGAGCGAACGCAAGCGTCAGGAGACCGAGCTGCAAGAAGCCAATGCCTTGCTGGCGCGCCAGTCCATCACCGATGGCCTGACCGGCGTGGGCAATCGCCGCTACTTTGACCAACTCTTGCAGCAAGAGTGGCAGCGCAGTGTCCGGCATGGCCATTCCTTGGCCTGCCTGATGGTGGACATCGATCACTTCAAGCTCTACAACGACCGCTACGGCCATGTGGCGGGTGATGAGTGCTTGCGCCGGGTGGCCGAACTCTTGCGCGCCTGTGCGGGCCGCAGCTCCGATGCGGTGTGCCGTTATGGCGGCGAGGAGTTTGTCATCCTGCTGGCGGAGTGCGATTTGGCCGAGGCGCAGGTGGTGGCGCAGCGCTGCCTGGACAGCATTCGTTTGGCCGCCATTGCCCACGAGGCTGCGCCGATGCGGCGGCGCCTGAGCCTGAGCATTGGCGTGGCCGCTTGCGTCGCCGACACGCAGACGAGCGGCATGGCGCTGCTGGAGCGTGCCGACGCCGCGCTCTACGCCGCCAAGCAGGGCGGGCGCTCCCGCATGGTCATCAGCGAGTTGGCGGCCTGAACCAGAGGTCGCCGCTTATCAGGCAGCGAGCCGCTACCATGCGGGCTGATGTGGGCCCGCTGCGCCGCCGCCAGGGCTGCGCGGCTTGGGCCCTTCAGTTGCTATGAGCCCGCCGCCATGTCCATGATCAGCCCCGCCGACTACATCCGCAGCCACATCCGCACCGTGCCCGATTGGCCCGCGCCCGGGGTGCAGTTCCGCGACATCACGCCGCTGCTTTCCAACCCGCGCGTGTTCCGGGTCTTGATCGACCAATTTGTGCATCGCTATTTCGACGCCCGGCCCAGCGCCATTGCCGGGCTCGATGCGCGCGGCTTCATCATCGGCTCGGTGCTGGCTTATGAGCTGGGTCTGGGCTTTGTGCCGATTCGAAAAAAGGGCAAGCTGCCTTTCACCACGGTGGAAGAAAGTTATGAGCTGGAGTACGGCAGCGCCACGGTGGAGATGCACATCGACGCAGTCAAGCCCGGCGACCGCGTGGTGCTGATCGATGATTTGATCGCCACCGGCGGCACCATGATGGCCGGGGCCAAGCTCTTGCAGCGCTTGGGCGCCGAAGTGATCGAAGGGGCTTGCATCGTCGATCTGCCCGAGCTGGGCGGCTCCGCCAAGCTGCGCGCCGCCGGCCTGTCGCTGTACACCCTGCTGGAATTCGAGGGCCATTGAGTGGCGCTTTGACGGACAATCGCGCCATGGCCAAAACAATCCCCCGCCTCAGCCCCGAGCAAATCCAAGCCATCATCAAAACGGCCTGGGAAGACGCGCCGCCCTACAAGAAGGTGTTTTTCCAACACGCTTTGGGCGAGGGTGAGTTGGTGCAATTGATGAAGCGTGAGCTCACGCCAGCGGCTTACAAAATGTGGGTGGCCCAAGGCAAGGGTGCGAAAAAGCCCACCGCCAAATCGACCTTCCCGCACGGGCGCTGATCGAACTGCAGCCGCGCCTGCTGGCCTTATTTGCCGATACAGAACTTGCTGAAGATCTCGCCGAGCAAATCGTCCACCGAGAAGGCGCCGGTGATCTCGCCCAGCGCGTCGTGAGACAGGCGCAACTCCTCCGCCAATAGATCCAGCGCCGGTGGCTGCAGATGCGCCACGGCGAGCGCTTGCGCCAGATGCTCGCGGGTGCGTTTGAGCGCCTGCACATGGCGCTCGCGGGCGATGAACACGCCTTCCGGCGTGGCGTGCCAACCCACTTGCTGCAGCAGGCGCTGGCGCAGCTCGGCCAGGCCCGCGCCGGACTTGGCCGACATTTGCAAAGCGCCTGCGGGCAAGCGGTGGGCATGCGCCGCGTCGGCCTTGTTGAAGACCTGCAAGATGCGTTCGGGCGGCACCTGCGCCAAGCGGGCGGAGATCAGCTGGTCTTCGGCCTCGTAGTCGGGCTGGCCCAGGCGCGTCAAGTCGTGCAGGAACAGCAGCACATCGGCGTCGGCGATCGCCTCCCAGCTGCGCGCCACGCCGATGCGCTCCACCTCGTCCTCGGTGTCGCGCAGGCCGGCAGTGTCGCTGATGTGCAGCGGCACGCCTTCGATCTGAATCGTCTGGCTGACCTTGTCGCGGGTGGTGCCGGCAATCGGCGTGACGATGGCCAGCTCGGCCCCGGCCAAGGCATTCAAGAGCGAGCTCTTGCCCACATTGGGCTGCCCGGCCAGCACCACCTTGATGCCCTCGCGCAGCAGCGCGCCCTGCTGGGTGCGGTCCAGCACAGCCTCGAGCCGTTCTTGCAGCCGGGCCAGGCGGCCCAGCGCATCGGCTTGCTGCAGGAAGTCGATCTCTTCTTCGGGGAAGTCCAGCGTCGCTTCCACCAGCATGCGCAGCTTGATCAAGGCGTCGCGCAGCTCGTCCACTTCATGCGAGAGCGCCCCCGCCAAGGCGCGCCCGGCGCTGCGCGCCGCCGCCTCGGTGCTGGCGTCGATCAAGTCGCTGACGGCCTCGGCCTGGGCGAGATCGAGCTTGCCGTTGAGGAAGGCGCGCTGGGTGAACTCGCCCGGCTCGGCCAAACGAATCTTCAGTGCGGCACCGGCTTCCAGGCAGCGCGCCAGCAGCAGCTGCAGCACCACCGGCCCGCCATGCGCTTGCAGCTCCAAGACATGCTCGCCGGTGTAGGAATGTGGCGCCGGAAACAGCAGGGCCAAGCCCTGGTCGATGGCCACGCCGGCGGCATCGCGAAAGGGCAGGTAGGTGGCTTCACGGGCGCGCAGCGCACGTCCGCAAATCGCCTCCACCAAGGGGGTCAGGTCTTGCGGGGAGGACACCCGCACGATGCCCACGGCCCCGCGTCCCGGGGCGGTGGCAATGGCGGCGATGGGGTCTTGATGACGGGCAAGCATGGGTGAGATTGTCGGTCAAGAAAGAATTCCGGCTGCCGTGCCCGCGTGCTTCGGGCCATCGTCACACCGCGTCGCCGATCTTCAAACCGGCCAGTCGAGCGACACCTTCAGGACCGGCGGGCGATCGGCCGAGAAGCGGCTGCGCCGCCGATTGCCGGCCTCGTCCGTCCAGCTCAGCTCGCTGCCTGGATTGCGGGCCCCGATATCGGTCGCGCCGATGCGCAGGCGCACCGGCTGTTGTGCCTGTGCTGCGGTGGCGTTGGAATCGTTGCGCCAAAGCGCCGGCAGCTCGGTCTGAACGCCCAAGTCCAGCCGCAATTCGGCATCGCGCTGCAGGGTCTGCACCGCCGTCGTGCGCGCCGCATAGCCAGGCTGCCAGCGAAGCGCCGCATTCAGCTGCCAAGCGCCAAGCCGGCCTTGCAAGGACAGCGTGGTGCGCGCCGATGGCTGGCCGACGAGGCGGTTGTCGGGCGCCGGCAGCGCCTCGACCGTGGATCGGTACAAGGCCTGGCTGAGGGAAAGCTGCCACCCCGGCAGGAGCCGCCCCTCGGCCGACAGCTCCAGCCCGGTGCTGCGCACGCGCCCGACATTGCGTGTCTGCTGCTGCCAGCGGCCGTCAGCCGTGGGTGAAAGCACCGGCTGCATCGCATCGTCGATGTGGCGTCCAAACACGCCGACACGGCCGGTCCATGCCGCCGCAAGCGAGCCAGCCAGTGCCAGCTCGGCGTTGTTCACCCGCTCGGGGCGCAGCGCCGGGTTGCCGACCAAGTCTGGATAGCTCAGCGTGCCGGCACGCTCACGCACGCCGTCATGCAGCTCACGCAAGCGCGGCAGCCGCATGCTGCCCGCCAGCGAGGCTTCCAGGCGCAGCGCATGGGCTGGGCTCAAGGTCTGCTGCCATCCCAGATTGAGCAGGGTGAACAGATCATTGCGCGGGCTGGCAATGCCTTCGAGCTGACTTCCCTCGCGTCGGAGCCCCAGCACCAGCTGATGCAAGGCGTCTGGCTTCCATTGCAACTCGCCCCAGAGGGCCGGTTGACGCCGGCGCTGGCAGGGCTGCGGGCCTTCGTCACCTTCGCTGACCGTGCACGACTCGGAAGCGCCGAGCTGAGCGCCGGCCGCCAACACCCATTGAGGCGTCAACTCGCGCTCCAAAGTGGCGGCGGCGCGCCACTCGCGTTCATATTGCTGGTCGGCCCAGCGATCGGCGCTGTCGATCGCGGCGCCGACGGCGAGCTGCTGCCCGGCGCTGTCATTGCGGTCGCGGCGCAGCCAAGCGTCGATGGACAGGGTCGTCGTGCCATGGCGGCGCCAGCTCGCGTTCGCCATTTCGGTGACGTGTCGCTCGGTCGACTGCATATCGTTGCCTTCGTCGTCGGGCGGGAACGGTGCCTGATGCAGCGCATGCCGGGTGGCGGTGCGCTGGGACGCATCGTCAGCGGAACGCATCAGCTTGAGGAGCCAGTGATCGTTGTCGCTGGTGGCCTGCAGCGTGGCGTCCAGCACGAGCGAACGGTCCGACGCATGGCGCGACAGCGCATCTTCCATCCGTGCGGGCGGCGGGGCCTCGGACCCGGCGAAATCGATGTGCTGCGCGACCCGGTCGGTCCATGCCGAGGGCGCATCCCGTCCCATGGCACCCAGCTGCGCCTGCCACCCTTGCCCCACCCAGCCTTGACGCCAGCCGACTTCGGCACCCAGGCGGCTGCCGCGCGGCAGCAGGGCGGCCGACAGCCTGGCCCCGGGTGGCGCCGATTCGCGCAGCACCACGTCAATGATGCCCGCCACGGCCTCGCCCCCATCGGCGGCACGCGGTGCTGTGCGCACCTCCACCCGCTCGACGCGATCCAAGGAAAGCCCGTCGAGCGCGATGCCGGGGCCCAGCGTTTTCATGGGCAGGCCATTCACCCGCACCAGCGTGTAGCCGCCGGCCATGCCGCGCAAAGACAAGCGTGGCGGGTCGCCCTCACCTTCGCCGGAGCGGTCCAGCACGATGCCTGGCAATTGCGCCAATGCCGAGGCCAGATCGCGCGCGCCGGTGCGCTCCAGCGTGTCGCGGTGGATCACGAGGGCCAGCAGTCCCGGCGCCTCGCGCTTGGAGACCAAAGACTGCGGCTCCAGCACGGTTTGAGCTTGAGCATTCAGCAAAAGGGCGCTACCGAGCATGGCGCTCAAGCGGAGCGCGCGCGCTGTGCCATGGGGCAAGGACAGAAGGCGCGATAGCGGACGGAGTTCCAAATTCATGGCAAAAGCAGATCGGGGCATGGGCTTGGGGAGTGACTGGGGCGCGGCCGGCTGCGTTCTTGAGCAGACGCAGACGTAGAAGCAGACGCGCTGGGCGGGTCCGGGCGCTGGAGCGCTGGAGCGCTCAGCGCGCGCCGCTGGCGATGAAGTGTTCCACCGCCGCTTTGACGAGTTGCAGATTGTCTGCCAGGCCCAGCTTGCTGCGCAGACGCTGGCGGTAGGTCTCGACGGTGCTCTCGCTCAGACCCAGCCGTGCAGCCATTTCCGGCTTGTCGCAGCCTTCCGCCAACAGCGTGAAGACCTGCCACTCGCGGGGCGCCAGCGCCGGGAGACCGCCTTGGTTCAGCTCTGCGCCAACCAGGGCGTCCAGCACCGCGCTCGACCAGTAGCGCCCGCCTTCCAGCAAGCTGCGCACGGCCTTGGCCAGCTCATCAGCGGCCGCAAGCTTGGACACATAGCCGCGCGCGCCAGCCTTGAGCGCAGCATTGAGCAGGGCCGGGCTCTCGTGCATCGACATCACCAAGACAGGCGGTATGGCCGTCCGCTCACGCAGCGCGTTCAGCAGGTCCAGGCCTGTTTCATGGCGCAGCTTCAGGTCCAGCACCACCAGGGCATAGGACCGTGCGTCCAGCGCTGCCAGCGCGGCAGCCACGGTGTCAGCCTCGTCGCAAGCGCGCTGCGGCCAGGCTTGACGCAGCACTTGCGCCAAGCCGGCACGCACCACCGGGTGATCGTCGACCAGCAGAAAAGGACTCGCCTCGAAGGCCTTGTCAGAGGGGCAGGGAGCGGGCATGGAGGAGGTTTGGAAAGAGCTTGGAAAGAGCCTGGAAAGGGCTTGGAACAGGTGTTGGGCTGGGGCGGCAAGCTGCGGAGGCGGGCACGGGGTTCAGCTGCTTGTGACGCTGATGCGCGTCCAGCCACTGGCGCGGTCGACAGCGAGGCGGGCACCGAGTGTCGCCGCGCGTGCGCGCATCGACGCGAGGCCCACGCCGCCTTCGACGCGGCTCGCATCAAAGCCGACACCGTCATCTTCGATGCGCAGCAGTTCATCGGGTCCGGGACTCAGCAACAGCCGCACGGCACTGGCGCGGGCATGGCGCAGCGCATTGCTGACGGCTTCCTGCGCGATGCGAAGCAGTGCCTGGCAGGCGTCCGCATCCCAACTTGGCAAGTCTTGCGGCAGCACCAATTCCACCGGCATGGGTCGGCTGCGTTCGGCCAGCCGAGCCAGTTCGGCGAGCAGGTCCGGTGCGTCCGCTTTGTGGGTCGGAGCGAGGTGCCAGTCATGGGACAGTTCGCGCACCGCTTGTGCGGCATCGCGCAAGGTGTCGGCCAAGGTCTCGCAAGCGGGCTGCAGCGCTGGGTCGACCACCAGGGCTAAATGTCGGGCCTGCAGCTGGGCGGCCGTGAGCAATTGGCCGGTGTTGTCGTGCAATTCGGCGCCCAGCCGCTGGCGCACCACGGCGCCGGCCTGGCGTGCTGCCCCCACCAGCGCGCGGTTCACCTCGCGGCTGTCGGCAAGCGCGCGCTGGCGGTGCT
Source organism: uncultured Burkholderiales bacterium (assembly GCA_945952065.1). Lineage (GTDB taxonomy): Bacteria > Pseudomonadota > Gammaproteobacteria > Burkholderiales > Burkholderiaceae_C > Paucibacter_A. Next base: position 263,529 of record CAMFGY010000004.1, read on the forward strand.
GAGCCCTGGCCGTGCGCCGCGCCAGCACCTCGGCCAAGCGCACGCGGCTGGCCAGCAGACGCCAGCTGAGCCACCACAGCGTGCCAAACAACAGGCCCAGCACAGCGGCCGTGCCCAGCATCACGGGCGCCACCGGCTCGAGCGCTTGGCTCGCATAAAGCCGCATCGGCAGCGGCGTGCCGGCGAGATCCAAGAAGCCCGCGCCAAGCGAGTCCGTGTAGGCCCGCGTCGGCAGCGAGCCCTGCGACCACAGCACCCGGGTCGGCGTCCTCACCGAGCCGAGCGCCAGCGCGCGGTACTGCACGCGGGCGGAGTGCTCCCAGCGCGACGTGGCGCGGGCCATCATCGCGGCGATGGGCATGTCCAGCTGAACGTAGCCGACGACGCGCCCGGGCAGGGCGCCCGCCTGCGTAGCCCAGGGCGGCGCGCCCTCCCACACCGGCATCAGCCAGGCCGGCGCGCTGTCAGTGGGTTCAAGCCGAACGCGCACCGTGTCCTCGGGCGTCCGATAGCTCAGCCGGGCCATGCGCTCGAGGGTGGCGCGTTCATCGGCACCGGGCGCGCTGACCACAGGCGAACCGCTGTCCGCAGGGTCGCAGCGCCACTGCCGGTCTTGCCACACCAGGGCCGAGCGCGCGCCCTGCTCGCGCAGGCGCTGGCAGGCAGCCCGCAAGGCGGGCGAGCCCAGGTCCAGCGTGAGTTGGCCGTCGGCGCCGCGGACGATGTGCTCATGCCAAAAGTCGCTGGCGCTGAAGAATCGCTGCCGTTCTGCGTTGGCAAGGATGCTGATGCGATGCAGCTCATCCTGCACTTCGCGGTCCACGCGCTCCCGATCAAGCATCCAGGCGGCGGCAATGCCCGAGACCCACAACAAGGCCAGAAGCAGTCCGAGCAACGCGAGGGCTGCTCTTGCGCGGGTGGGCAGGTGGCGGTTCAGGTCAACACTCCTCGTCATGCAGCCGTGTCGTCTTGCGGTTGACAACGGCGTCAACTCCGAAGCGATTACGGAGGGGCGAGTGTATCCATAGCATCCGGGGCCATGCCTTTGTCTCTGGCGCCAAGCATGCCGAGGCCAGGCCTTCACTGATTGTTGACCCCATCCAGACCTCCTTCCATGCTGCCCTCCCCATCTTCTCGCTCCCCCCGCAATCGCCGCCCTCGCGGGGCGGCCCACTTGCTGATGGCCGCCGCGCTGGCGGCAACAAGCGCCGCCATGCTGAGCGCGTGCGGAGGGGGCGGCAACAGTGAAGGCAGCCCGAGTCCTGCGCCCGCACCGGCACCCGCACCTGCACCTGCACCCGCACCCGCACCCGCACCTGCACCTGCACCTGCACCCGCACCCGCACCCGCACCCGCACCCGCACCCGCACCCGCACCTGCACCTGCACCTGCACCTGCACCCGCACCCGCACCCGCACCGGCGCCCGCACCCAGCCCGATCAACAGCAGTGGCCTGAATGCCCTGTTTCTGGGCCAGCAATTCGATGTCTACGCCCCCAAAGCTGCGAGCGCAACGCTCGATGCGGGTGCGATTGATCGCAGCAATACGCAGGGCTTGGGTTGGAAGCTCAGCGCCTCGGACAGCACCGTGCTCACTGTCTTGGGCAGTGACTTTGGCATCAGCGCCACCGGCTACACCCTGGTGAACCGCGCCAATGGCAGCGTGATCATGTTGTGCAACGGCACGCCGCTCAAGTCCGCTTTTGTGGGCGTGGTCACGCAGTCCAGCGCGGGCGGGGCGCAGGCGGTGAAGCTCAGCCGCGCCAGCGATCTGGCCGGCCAGAGCTTTTATCGCATGGAGGATTGCAGCTACACCAATACCGATGGCGAGAGCAGCAATCAAAGCAGCGCGCCCACCGCCAACAGCCTGAAATACAGCCTGGATGCCAGCGGCAATCTGAGCGGCAATGACGGCACAAGCATCACGGCAGCCGAGCTCAACAGCTTGCTGGCCGGCGGCACCATCACCATCGGCGGCGGCAAAGGCAAGCTCTACCTGACGGCCTACAGCTTCCAAGTCAATGGTGTGACGCGTTATGTCGTGGTGAGTCGCGGTGTGCCCACCAACGGTGGGCCGGGCTATGTCGATATGTGGCTGCAGAACTGAGCCTGGCCATGAGCACATGCTCTGAAAGGCGCGTGCGACGCCACCCGGCCTTTGGCTTGGCGCTGCTATTGCTGAGCTTGGCGTTGCAGGGTTGCGGGGGAGGTGGCGGCGCAAGCGGTGGCAATGAGCCAGCTCCGCTGCCTTCGCCCAGCCCCGTGCCAAGCCCCAATCCGGCGCCTGCACCCGCGCCCTCACCGAGCGCTTCGCCGCTGCAGACACATGCGGTCTACCAGCCCGGCGTGCAGATCTTGGCTGACACGCTCTTGCCGCAAGGCGATGTGGATGGACCTGGAAGCCTCGGCTTCGCGCAGCCGAGTGGCTTGAAGGTCGGAGATGTGTTCTTGAGCCAGGGGCGGGCTTATGTGGCCACCGCCGTCAGTGCGGACGGGCGCACGCTGCAGACGCGTGCCCCAGCCATGGACGAAGTATTCCAAACCCTACGTATCAGCGGCACGCTGGACAGCAGCCTTCTAAAACCAGCACTGTCCGACAGGCGCCAAGCCCTGGCTTTGAGCCCAGGCATGGGCGCCCTGGGCGTCGTGACCGGAACGATTGGCTTTGCCCAAGACTTGCCGGCCTATGGCCCGGTACTGCTTAAGCTTAACGGCCAGTTGCAGCTGAATGTGACCCTGGATCTGGATTACAGCGCAGCCAGCGGCCTGAACAAGCTGGACTTCAAAGTCAGCGGCAATCTGGAGGAAGGGATCAAGTTGAATCTTGACCCCGCCGGCGGCACACATGGCCAGTCGGGCGACATCACCCTCACCAAGTTCAGCTGGCCGGTGCCGCAAGCCTGGGGCGCATTGCGCATTGATGTGCCGCTGGTGCTCAGCCTGAAAGCGCAGGCGGGCAACAAGCTCAGCGTTGATTTTCTGAGCGGCGGCACCAGCTTCGAGTTCAGCTCGCACTGGGATCCCGCCAGCAAGACCTTCAGCCATCAGTCCAGCAGCAATAGCGCCGCTACCGCCAGCCCGCCGTCGCTCAGCGGCACGATTCAGGCGGCCACCAATACGGCGACTGTGACGCTGGGGCCGGAGCTGAAGTTGGTCTTGCTGGACAGCATCACGCCGCTGACGGCCAGCGCGCGCATGGCGGGCACTTTGTCGGCACAGACGCAAACCCTGGCAGCCAGTGGTGACACATGCCTGAGTTGGAGCGCCGACTTGGCCGCCCAACTCACGGCCGAGTTCAAGCTCAGCAATGGCATCAAGATGGAGGGGCAATACACGCCCTACACCAAGCGACTGGCAGCAGGCGGTGATTTGAGCCCTTGCATGGCTGCGCCAACGCCGCCGCCACCAACGCCGCCAGCCAGCAGCCCAAGCAGCACAGAGCCTTCGCCTTCGGCATTGGCGGCGCTGTTGCCGGTCCCGCCGAATGCGCTGCCTTTGACGAGCTATGCGCTCAGTGCGCACATCGACAACAACCCAAAAGGCTATTTGAACTATGAGCCTTGCAGTTCCGGCAAGCTGGTCGACGGGAGCAACTACACCGCCTGCTTGCGCTACTTGATGGTCAATTTGTCAGAGCCAGGCAGCGACGCGCTTCTCAGCCCAGCTGCTGCAACTCGCTTTTCCGACCGATTTGAGATGGCCGATAAAGACTATTCAGACCTTTCAAAGGCAGAGTCGATTTGCCGCGTGAGGGCGCCGCAATTGCCCGGTGTGCCGGCGCAGTTTCTCCAGGGCGATATCTTGTTGATGAATATGGCCGGGCTGTTCCAACAAGAAGTTCCGGGCCTGATTTACGAGGAAGGCAGCGCCAACCTGGGCAAGCCGGGGCCGCTGAGTCTGGTCTGCAACCATGTTCTCGTGGATCGCTTGAATGCCCAGCGCTACTACCTGCGCCTGGAGTATCGCCACCCCACATCGGTCCTTCGGTTGACCGGCCCGGCGAGCAGCATTTTTTACGCCTACTGGTTCAATCTGAAAAACTAGAGGCGCTCACACTGGCTCAGCGCTGCGCTTGATCAAGCAAAGCCGGTCGGGCCACAAGCCAGCGGCCTGCGCGCGAACACGTCTTGAACCCCTTGGATTGACACACTACGAAGCCCCGGGAGGGGCGGGCCGCATCTCCATGCACCGCCTGCCCTGACCCAAGGTTCTGAAGGGCAAAGCCCCATCAGCTTCAGATCGCGCGCTGGTTCACCCGCTTTGAAAGCGCCTCGGCACTTTCCTTGCGCTCGCTGTAGCGGTCGACCAAGTAGGGGCCGAGGTCGCGCGTCAGCAGCGTGAACTTGAACAACTCTTCCATCACGTCGACGACGCGGTCATAGAACGCGGAGGGCTTCATCCGCCCTTCTTCGGTGAACTCGGCGAAAGCCTTGGCGACGGAGGATTGATTCGGAATGGTCAACATGCGCATCCAGCGTCCCAGCACGCGCATCTGATTCACGGCATTGAAGGACTGCGAGCCGCCTGAGACTTGCATGAGCGCCAAGGTCTTGCCTTGAGTCGGCCGCACAGCGCCGATGTTCAGCGGAATCCAGTCAATCTGCGATTTCATCACGCCGGTCATCGCACCATGGCGTTCTGGCGAGCACCAGACCATGCCTTCGGCCCAAAGGGTCAGTTCGCGCAGTTGCTGGACCTTGGGATGACTCTCGGGCGCGCCGTCTGGCAGCGGCAGGTCGGTCGGGTCAAAGATGCGCACCTCACCGCCCATGGCTTCCAGCAGGCGGGCTGCTTCAAAGGTCAACAATCGGCTGTAAGAGCGCTCGCGCAGCGAACCATAAAGAAGCAGGAAGCGAGGGCGATGTTTCGCGGGCGATGGAATCGCCAGCCGCTCCTGCGTTGGGACCTCGAACAGCTCAGCATTCAGCGCCGGAAAGCTGGCTTGGGGAAACAGCGGTTCAGACATGGTGAGCCGTTGAAGAAGGGTGTGATGCAGAGCCAATGCCTTGGGCGTTTGCGCTGCGGGCTGACAGCAGGTGGTGCACAGCCACGGCCAAGCCTGCACCCACCAGTTGCGCGACCACAAAGCCAGGCGCACTGGCGGGCGCAATCCCGGCAAAGCTGTCGCTGAACATGCGACCGAACACTGCCGCCGGATTGGCGAACGAGGTCGAGGCAGTGAACCAGTAAGCCGCGCCGATATAGGCCGCGACCATGGCCGATGCTCGGCCGGCCGGCGCGCGCAGGATGACCAGCAGCAAGCCAAACGTGGCCACGCCCTCAGCGATCCACTGGCCATGGCCAGTCCGCAGCTTGGTCGAGACCTGGAGAATGCTCATGTCAAACATTGCATGGGCCAGCCAGGCCCCCAGCATGGCGCCCAGCAACTGCATCACGATGAACGGAGCGAGAAGGCGCTTGGGCAAGTCGCCGCGCGCCGCCATCACCAAAGACACCGCAGGGTTGAAGTGCGCCCCGCTGATCGGGCCAAACACCTCAATCAGGATGTAAAGGCCCCCGACGGTCGCGAGGGTGTTGGCCAGCAGCGCAAGAGCGACGTTTCCGCCCGACAAGCGCTCGGCCATGATGCCTGAGCCGATCACAACGGCCAGCAGCAAGGCCGTGCCCAGGGCTTCAGCCAAGAGCTTCTGTGGAGTTCCTGCAGTCATGGTCCTCACCTCAGGTGGCCGAGATGGCGTTGAGTGCGGCGAGCAACTCTTGTTTGCTCATTGATGCCAGCGGCAACTGCAAAAGCTGCAGCATGCGATAGCCGATGGCCTGGCGCGTCAGCTCGAAAGCGCGGCGTTTGCCTTCGTCGCCGCCCTCGGCGTTGGATGGGTCGGGGTAGCCCCAGTGCACCTTGACCGGCTGGCCATTGCCCCCAAAGAAGACGGGGCAGGTTTCAGCAGCCGCGCTGTCGCAGACCGTGATGACGATGGACAGCGGTGGCGCCTCTGGCGTCGTGAACTCGTCCCAGCTCTTGCTGCGGTAGCCGGACACATCGATGCCCGCATGGGTCAGCGCTTCCAGCGCGAAGGGGTTCAGTCGGCCACTCGGGGCACTGCCGGCGCTGAAGGCGCGCACATCTTTGCCAAGTTTTTGGGCCCAATGGTTCAGCATGCCCTCGCTGAGGACGCTGCGGGCGGAATTGTGGGTGCAGAGAATGAGTACGTGGGTGGTCATGGTGGGAACTCGGTAAATCAAACGTGAGTGCTGTCGCGCGCCGCTTGGTGCAGCCCGTCCTTCAGTGAATCATTCAAGCCGCTGCATGCACTTCAGCAGGCGCAAGAGGTCACCGCGGCAGGGATGCAAGCCTCACCTTGGCAGCAGTTTTCGGTGAGGTAGGCCAGCAAGGCGTTCATGTGCTCAAACGCTGCGCGATAGACCAGATTTCTGCTCACACGCTCCTGAGTCACCAGGCCGGCATGCATCATTTCCTTCAAGTGGAAAGACAGGGTTGCCGAGGGCAATTCGAGCGCTTCGGCGAGGGCGCCGGGCGTCAGTCCCTGCTGACCCGCCACGACCAGCAGGCGAAACACCTTGAGCCGATGGGTCTGCGCCAGGGCTGCGAGGGAGCGGATGATGTGTTGCTCTTCCATAACTTGATTATTCTATAAACTTGGAAATATTGAGGTGTCGCAAAGAGAAATGTCTTCTGTGCGGCAGACTTGTCGCGTTCTGATGACAGACTCCAGCCAAGGCGTCCGACATGCTTACCTTCCAACTCTTTGACCTTGCCCTTTGCTGCCGTGCTGGCAAGTGCTGCTGAGCTCTATGGAGAACACCATGAAGTTCCTGGACAAACTGCCTCGCTTCGCCTTCTTCACCGGCAAGGGCGGCGTCGGCAAGACTTCGCTGGCCTGTGCGGCGGCTGTGAAGCTCGCTGATGCGGGCAAGCGGGTGCTGCTGGTCAGCACCGATCCCGCCTCCAATGTGGGCCAGGTCTTTGGCCTTGCCATCGGCAACCAGATCACGCTTGTGCCTGCGGTCGAACATCTGTGGGCCATTGAAATTGATCCGCAAGCGGCAGCGCAGGGCTACCGGGACCGCATCGTCGATCCCGTGCGCGGCGTGCTGCCCAAGGAGGTCGTGAAAGGCATGGAAGAGCAGTTGTCGGGTGCTTGCACCACCGAAATCGCTGCCTTCGACGAATTCACGGGCCTGCTCACCGATGAATCCTTGGTTGCGCGGTTCGACCATGTGCTGTTCGACACCGCGCCGACCGGCCACACCATCCGCCTGCTGCAACTGCCCGGCGCCTGGAATTCGTTTTTGGAGGAAGGCAAAGGCGATGCCTCCTGCCTGGGCCCTTTGGCGGGATTGGACAAGCAGCGCGCGCAATACAAGGCGGCAGTGGACGCCCTGGCCGACCCGCTCCGCACCCGTTTGGTCCTGGTGGCACGCGCACAGGCTTCAACCTTGAGAGAGGTGGCGCGCACGCACGATGAACTGGCGCGTCTTGGCCTGTCGCAGCAGTTCCTGGTCGTCAACGGCGTCATGCCGCTCAGAGAAGCCGACAGCGACCCCTTGGCAGCGGCCCTGGTGCATCGCGAGCAAGCCGCACTCGCGGCCATGCCAGACATCCTCAAGGGCTTGCCCATGGACCAAGTCCCGCTGAAGGCATTTGACCTGGTTGGGCTCGACGCGCTGCGCCAATTCTTGGACGCGGAGGATGCCCACCCCGCTTCAACCGACCTCGCGCCTGCCGCAGCACTTCAGGCGCCCAGCCTGGGCCAACTGGTCGACGAGATCGCCGCGCCCGGGCATGGGCTCATCATGGTGATGGGCAAGGGGGGCGTCGGGAAGACCACCCTGGCTGCGGCGCTCGCGCTTGAACTCGCTCTGCGAGGACTTCCGGTTTACTTGACCACGTCTGACCCGGCCGCCCATCTCGCGGAAACGCTGACAGGCCAGCTGGACAATTTGGCCGTCAGTCGAATTGACCCGCAGGTGGAGACGCAGCGCTACCGGAACCAGGTGCTCGCCAGCAAGGGTAAGCATCTGGATGAGCGGGGTCGCGCGCTATTAGAAGAGGACTTGCGTTCGCCCTGTACCGAGGAGATTGCCGTGTTCCAGGCCTTCTCTCGAATCATCCGAGAAGCGGGCCGAAAATTCGTCGTGATGGACACGGCGCCAACGGGCCACACCTTGCTGCTGCTGGACGCGACCGGCGCTTACCACCGCGAGATTGCCCGTCAGATGGCGAACTCGGGCGTTCACTTCACCACGCCCATGATGCAGTTGCAAGACGAGGGTCGCACCAAGGTGCTGATTGCCACCTTGGCGGAGAACACCCCGGTTCAGGAGGCGGCCTTCCTGCAAGAAGACCTGCGTCGGGCGGGCATCGAGCCCTGGGCCTGGATCATCAATAACAGCGTAGCAGCCACCTCCTCGGGGTCGCCGCTGCTTCGCTTGCGGGCCGCGAAGGAGAAGCCCTTCATCGACGCCGTCGCAAGCAAGCATGCCCGTCGCTATGCCGTGGTTCCCCTTCAGGCCGAAGAGCCCGTGGGTCTTGCTCGATTGGCAGCGCTCGTCAAACCCCACCATTGACTGGCAGCGTTCGCCGCTCGCCCGAATCATTCATGGGACGGCGGAGGCGTGAAACAGGGGTGGCGCGGGGGAGGCCGGAACCTGCATTCGCATGAAGCTGGTTCGCGCGCCTAGGGTCTGAAAACATTCGACCCATTGCTGCCCCGCATGGAAGGATTTAAGTCCTTCAAGCGCCAATAAAAAAGCCCCCAAGCGAGGGGGCTTTGAGGACTTCGTGAATTTCTACACGCAAGGTGCCGGGGCGATGATCAGCTCTGCACGCCCAGCTGCTTGTTGATGAACCACTGCTGGGCAATCGACAAGATATTGTTCACCAGCCAGTACAACACCAAGCCCGAGGGGAAGACGAAGAACATGAAGCTGAAGGCCAGCGGCATGATCCACATCATCTTGGCCTGCATCGGGTCCGGCGGCGTCGGGTTCAACCAGACTTGGAACAGGCTGGAGGCCGTCATCAGCAGCGGCAGGATGAAGTAAGGGTCTTTGGCCGAGAGGTCCACAATCCAGCCCAGCCAGGGGGCGCCGCGCATTTCAACCGTGGACAGCAGCACCCAGTACAGGCCCATGAAGAAAGGCATTTGCAAGAAGATGGGCAGGCAGCCGCCGACGGGGTTGACCTTCTCTTCGCGGTAGATGCGCATCATCTCTTGCTGCATCTCTTGCGGCTTGTCTTTCAGGCGTTCGCGCATGGCCTGGATCTTAGGGCCCACGGCCTTCATCTTGGCCATGCTCTTGTAGGCGCTGGCATTGAGCCAATAGAACGCAATCTTCAGCAGCACCACCAGGGCGATGATGGCCCAGCCCCAGTTGCCCAGGATGGCGTGCAGTTTTTCCAGCAGCCAGAACAGCGGCTTGGCCAGGATGGCGAAGATGCCGTAGTCCTTCACCAATTCCAGGCCCGGGGCCAACTCGGCGAGCTTCTTTTCTTCTTGCGGGCCGACAAAGAGTTGGTCCAGCTTGGTGGCGGTGCTGCCGGGCGCCACGGCGGGCAAGGTGAACACCATGCCCACGGCGTACTGCTCGGGCGAAGCGCCCTTCACCTTGTTGACGAAGAACTCCCGTGCAGATTTGTCGTTATGCACCCAGGCGCTGGCGAAGTAATGCTGCACCATCGCGACCCAGCCGTTGTCGGCGGTCTTGTCGATGTCGACCTTGTCTTTGTCGATGTCCTTGAACTCGACCTTCTGGAACTTGGCCTTGTCGGTGTAGAGCGCCGGGCCGGTGAAGGTGGAAGTGAAAGGCGCGCCGCCGGGGCCGACCATGGCGCTGCGCACCAATTGCACATAGACCTGCGGCGTGACCGCCACTGCGCCCACGTTGATGATCTCGTGCTTGACGCCGACCACATAGTCGCCGCGCTTGAAGGTGAAGGTCTTGACGTATTTCACGCCGCCCTGCTCGGGCGACTCCAGACGCACTTGCAACTCATTGGCGCCGTCTTTCAACTCGCGCTCGGCGCTGGTGACGGTCATCAGCGTGTTGTGGTTGGGCAAGGCGCCGGCTTGGCCGCCGAGCAGGCCGGTCTGCGCCTTGTAGCGCTGGCCCTCGCTGTCCAGCAGCACCACGGGGGTCTGCGGGATGGCTTTCTTTTCCTTGATGCCGATGGCTTGCAGGATGGGGTCGAACAAGCCCGGCTCGGGGCCGGTCAGGTACTTGGGCAACTCCACGCGGGTGACATCGCCGCCCAGGGTGTTCAGCGTCACGTCCAAGACATCGGTCTTGATGTGGAGGGCTTCGCCCGTAGTCGCGGCCGTGGCAAGCGGTGCAGCCGCAGCGCCAGCCACGCCGGTCGCGCCCGGCAAGGTGCTGGCCGCGGGCAGGCCGGTGCCCGGCGCCGAGCCGGCCACGGCGGCGGGCTTGGGCGCCGGAGGGCTGAACATGGACGGGTGTCCGTTGTGCTTTTGCCAGCCGTCCCACAGCAGGACGAGGGACATGGTGAACACCACCCACAGCACGGTGCGGCGTATATCAGTCATGAGGAGGCTTCTGGATTGGAGGTTCGAGGAGAAGGTGTTGCATCTGGCACGCACCCAAGTCGGGTGAACAAGCCGGGCGCATTGTCAGGCACGGCGTCATGGCCGCCTTGGCAAAACGGGTTGCAACGCAAAATTCTGTGCACGGTCAGATAGCTGCCGGCCGCCGCGCCATGGCGCTGCAAGGCCTCGATCGCATACACCGAACAGGTCGGCTCAAAACGACACGAAGCCCCCAGCCAGGGGCTCAGCAGCAAACGGTAGCCACGCACCAAACCAATCAGCGCGCGTTGGGCGATTGACAGCGGGCAGCTCATGGCGCGAATTTTGGCTCAAGGCTTGGCGGCGCGAGGCGCCACCAGGCGGCTGAGCAGCTGGGCCAGCTCTTCGCGCGCAGCCGCGCGCAGCGCATCGGAGGCGGCGCTGGGGAAAAGCTTGCGATCAAAAGGCGAGCGCAAACGCACCACCCACAAGCCGGGTGGCAAGTCGGGTTGTGTCGCAAATGCAGCACGGATCTGGCGCTTCAGCAGCGAGCGAGTCACCGAGCGCTTGGCGTGGCGTTTGGGCACGATGGCCCCCAACCAGCAAGCGTCGGGCGGGGCGTCATCCACAGGCTTGTGGGTGACTTGTGCATCGCCTGTTGATAACTCGCCTGCTTCGGTGGATAAGACCTTGGCGGGCTTGCGGGCCACACTGGGTGTGGCGGCGAGGTGATGCACCGCAAAATGACTGCTGCGCACGCGGCTGGAGCGAGCCAGCACGCGTTCAAAGTCGGCCGATCGCACGATGCGGCCGATCATGATTCTTGGGTGTCTGAGTTTAGACAGCCAGGCGCTTGCGGCCCTTGGCGCGGCGCGCGGCGATGACAGCGCGGCCACCGCGAGTCTTCATGCGAACCAGGAAACCGTGGGTACGGGCGCGACGGGTCTTGGAGGCTTGGTAAGTGCGTTTCATGATGAGGCCCTCTTGGAAAAATCCAGGGAATTGCTAGCAAAAGTCTTAGGACGTCGGGTGTGACGCCCTGGCGGTTGGTGGCGATCAGTCGCCGGGTGCAAAACGTGTTTGCGCTGTTGGGCGCGATTTGCGGTTCGCACCGGGAGCGTTGGGTCTGCAATCGGCACAAGCGGCAAGCTGCTGCTCAAGCGTTTCAGTTCAGATCTCAACAGCCACTGATGTGTGCCGCGCCGGGGTGCCGTCAATGTGTTCTATACGTTCACAAACACCGGTGGGCCAACTCCAACTGCATGCTCGGCCTGTGAACAAGTCACAGCTCAAAAACAGTTCAACTGACTCACCCGTGTTGCGTGGACAGAATGCCGGTCCATCCCTGCGAAGCGCGCTTTTTGATCAAGCTTTGATCAAACACTCACCCCGCTGGCCTTGGCCCAACATCCATACTCCGCTTAATCCAGCGTCCGGAAAACCCGCGATTACACCAAAGATTTCCCCTTTGGTCAATGCTGAGTACCCGAGGCTTGGGGTTTTCAGGGGCTTTTGACTCTAAAAAAATCTGTGGATAACTCGCAGATGGGCGCTTGGATGTCCGTACAATCCAGCCGCTCTAGAACAAGTTTTCCACAATGAGCGCAGACATGCTTGGCGCAGACGGACTGACCCCCTTCGCACACGAACACGGCCCGGCTTCGGCGGCCTTGGCACATGGTGCGGACCTTTGGCAGCGTGGCTGCGAACGGTTGGCCGCCGAACTGCCCGAACAACAATTCAACACCTGGATTCGTCCTTTGCCACCGGCCACCATCAGTGACGCCGGTGGGGCGGAGCCCGTGGTGGTGGCCCTGCGGGTGCCCAACCGCTTCAAGCTGGATTGGATCCGCAATCAATACGCCGGCCGCATCGAGGCGATTTTGAGCGAGCTGGCCGGTAAACCGGCCCGTTTGGAGCTGGCGCTGGCCGCCCGGGAGCCCATCAGCCGCACATCGCCCGCCCTGCCGGCCAACCAACCCTTGCCGGTGGGTCAAGTGCTGCACAACGGGCTGCGGCCTGTGGCGGCGCCGCCGGCTGCAGCGCCGCAGGCCCAGGGCGCAGCCGCGGCACAGCCCCTGGCCCAGCCGCAAGGCGCAGCCGGCCCGGCATCAGGCGCCACCAGTGCCCTGCCGCCGAGCGCCAGCCGCCACCGCATCAACAGCGCGCTGACCTTTGACAACCTCGTGCCCGGCCGCGCCAACCAAATGGCGCGCACCGCTGCCCTGCATGTGGCCGGCGCACCCGGCGCCATGTACAACCCGCTCTTCATTTACGGCGGCGTGGGCCTGGGCAAAACCCATTTGATCCACGCCGTGGGCAACGCCCTGCTGAAGGACAAGCCCGACGCGCGGGTGCTCTACCTGCACGCCGAGCAGTTCATCTCCGACGTGGTGAAGAACTACCAGCGCAAGACCTTTGATGAGCTGAAGGCCAAGTACCACTCGCTCGACCTGCTGCTGATCGACGATGTGCAGTTCTTTGCCGGCAAAGAGCGCACGCAAGAGGAGTTCTTCAACGCCTTCGAGGCCCTGCTGGCCAAGCGCGCTCACATCATCATGACCAGCGATACCTACCCCAAGGGCCTGGCCGATATTGATGAGCGCCTGACCAGCCGCTTCGACGCCGGCCTGACCGTGGCCATCGAGCCGCCCGAGCTGGAAATGCGCGTGGCGATTCTGATCAAAAAGGCCGAGGCGGAGCAAACGCCCATGCCCGAGGACGTGGCCTTTTTCATCGCCAAGAACGTGCGCGCCAATGTGCGTGAACTGGAAGGCGCGCTGCGCAAGGTCTTGGCCTACAGCCGCTTCAGCCACAAGGAAATCAATATCCAGCTGGCGCGCGAAGCGCTGAAAGACCTGCTCTCCATCCAGAACCGCCAGATCTCGGTAGAGAACATCCAAAAGACGGTGGCCGACTTCTACAAGATCAAGATCGCCGACATGTACAGCAAGAAGCGCCCGGCCTCCATCGCCCGGCCGCGCCAGATTGCCATGTACATCGCCAAAGAGCTGACGCAAAAAAGCCTGCCCGAGATCGGCGAACTCTTCGGCGGCCGCGACCACACCACCGTCTTGCACGCGGTGCGCAAAATCGGCTCTGAGCGCCAGAAAAACACCGAGCTGAACCAGCAACTGCATGTGCTGGAACAGACTTTGAAGGGTTGAGCGCGTACTCTGGTTACACCGGGGCCAGAAACAGCTCATTCCTGGGTCAAAATGCGAGTTGTTACGCGCGCGCGTTTTCTCGGAGGGCGCGCGGTGAATGAGACCCCCTCAGAACAAGCGGAAAGAGGTTGACATGATTGTGTTGAAAGCCACCCAGGACAAGGTGCTCGGTGCCCTTCAGGCGGTTGCCGGCATTGTGGAGCGGCGCCACACGCTGCCCATCCTTGCCAATGTGCTGATCCGCAAGCATGGCGCCCAACTCGAGCTGACCACCAGCGACCTGGAAATCCAGGTCCGCACCACGGCGGAACTGGGCGGCGACGCCGGCGACTTCAGCACCACCGTGGGCGCCCGCAAGCTGATCGACATCTTGCGCTCCATGCCGGCGGACCAAACCGTCTCGCTGACGGCCAATGCCTCCAAGCTGACGCTGCAAGGCGGCAAGAGCCGCTTCACGCTGCAGACCCTGCCCTCGGATGACTTCCCGCTGGTGCAAGAAGCGGCCGACTTTGGCCCCGCCTTCTCGGTGCCGCAAAAGACGCTCAAGCACCTGATCAACCAGGTGCACTTCGCCATGGCGGTGCACGACATCCGCTACTACCTGAACGGCATTTTGTTCGTGGCCGAGGGCAAGAACCTGACCCTGGTCGCCACCGACGGCCACCGCCTCGCCCTGGCCCAGGCCGAGCTGGAAGCCGAAATCCCCAAGCAAGAAGTCATCTTGCCGCGCAAAACGGTGCTGGAGCTGATGCGCTTGCTGAAAGACGGCGCCAAGTCTGACAAAAACGGTGAAAGCGAAGACGCCCCCATCGAAATGCGCTTCGCCGGCAACCAGGCCAAGTTCAGCTTCTCGGGCATGGAGTTCGTGACCAAGCTGGTCGAGGGCAAGTTCCCCGACTACAACCGCGTCATCCCCAAGAACCACAAGTTCAACGTCACGCTGGGCCGCCAGACCTTGCTGTCCAGCCTGCAACGCGCCGCCATTTTGACCAGCGAGAAGTTCAAGGCGGTGCGCCTGTCCTTCGAGCCCGGCCTCTTGAGCATTGCCTCCAGCAACGCCGAGCAAGAAGAGGCCAAGGAAGAAATCGAAATCGATTACGGCGGCGACCTGATCGAAACCGGCTTCAACGTGACCTATCTGATGGACGTGCTGCAGAACATGAGCCAAGACATGGTCAGCATCGATTTGAACGACAGCTCGGCCAGCGCCCTGATCACCATCCCTGAGCAGAGCGGCTTCAAATACGTCGTCATGCCAATGCGCATCTAACGACAGCTAACGAATCAATCAAGCGGGCTTGTGGTTTTCTAACCCGGCCCGCTTCAGTGCTTTTAAAGGCATGCGCGCAAGAGGCCATGCCGGTGTGAGAGAGAGTTCCAGATGACCGATGTTTCGAACCAAGACGCCACCCCCGAAGGTAACAAGGCCGAAGGCCATGGCCCCGAGGGCCTGACCGACAAGCAGCAAGCCGCCGTCACGGCAGAGGCCAGCTCCGGCGCGGTGTACGGCGCCGATTCGATCCAGATCCTCGAAGGCCTGGAAGCCGTGCGCAAGCGCCCCGGCATGTATATCGGCGACACCTCCGACGGCACCGGCCTGCATCACCTCGTGTTCGAAGTGGTGGACAACTCCATCGACGAATCGCTGGCCGGCCATTGCGACGACATCATCGTCACCATCCACACCGACAACTCCATCAGCGTCAGCGACAACGGCCGGGGCATCCCCACCGACGTCAAGATGGACGACAAGCACGAGCCCAAGCGCAGTGCTGCTGAAATTGCACTGACCGAGCTGCACGCCGGCGGCAAGTTCAACCAGAACAGCTACAAGGTCTCGGGCGGCCTGCACGGCGTGGGCGTGAGCTGCGTGAACGCGCTCTCCAAGCACCTGCGCCTGACCGTGCGCCGCGAAGGCAAGATCCACCAGATCGAGTTCAAAAAAGGCGTGCCGCAAGACCGCCTGCTCGAAACCCGCGAGGGCTTTGAGGTCAGCCCCATGCGCATCGTGGGCGACACCGACAAGCGCGGCACCGAAGTGCACTTCTTGCCCGACGACGAGATCTTCACCAACGTCGACTTCCACTACGAAATCTTGGCCAAGCGCTTGCGCGAGCTGAGCTTCTTGAACAACGGCGTGAAGATCCGCCTGGTGGATGAGCGCAACAACAAAGAAGACAACTTCGCCTACGCCGGCGGCGTGAAGGGCTTTGTGGAGTTCATCAACAAGGGCAAGAACGTCTTGCACCCCACGATCTTCCACGCCCAGGGCGACAAGATCAGCGAGAACGGTACCAACGTCGGCGTGGAAGTCTCCATGCAGTGGAACGAGAGCTACAACGAAAACGTGCTCTGCTTCACCAACAACATCCCGCAGCGCGACGGCGGCACCCACTTGACCGGCCTGCGCGCCGCCATGACCCGGGTTCTGAACAAATACATCGCCGACAACGACCTGGCCAAAAAAGCCAAGGTCGAAGTGGCCGGCGACGATATGCGAGAAGGCCTGGCCTGCGTGGTCAGCGTCAAAGTGCCCGAGCCCAAGTTCAGCTCGCAGACCAAAGACAAGCTGGTTTCCAGCGAAGTGCGCGCCCCGGTGGAAGACATCGTCAGCCGCTTGCTGACCGACTTCTTGCTCGAGAACCCCATCGACGCCAAGATGATCTGCACCAAGATTCTTGACGCCGCCCGCGCCCGCGAAGCCGCCCGCAAGGCCCGCGAAATGACCCGCCGCAAAGGCGTGCTCGACGGCCTGGGCCTGCCCGGCAAACTGGCCGACTGCCAGGAAAAAGACCCCTCGCTGTGCGAAATCTACATCGTGGAGGGTGACTCCGCCGGTGGCTCCGCCAAGCAAGGGCGCGACCGTAAGTTCCAGGCCATCCTGCCGCTGCGCGGCAAGATCCTGAACGTCGAGAAAGCGCGTTATGAAAAGCTGCTGACCAGCAATGAAATCATCACGCTGATCACCGCACTGGGCACCGGCATTGGCCGCGGCGCCGGCAGCGATGACTTCAACCCCGACAAGCTCCGCTACCACCGCATCATCATCATGACCGACGCGGACGTTGACGGCGCCCACATCCGCACCCTGCTGCTGACCTTCTTCTACCGCCAGATGCCTGAGTTGGTGGAGCGCGGCCACATCTACATCGCCCAGCCGCCGCTCTACAAGGTCAAGGTCGGCAAGCATGAGCAATACCTGAAAGACGGCCACGAGCTCGACAGCTTCTTGCTCAAGATCGCGATGCAAGACGCGCACCTGCACACCGGCCGTGGCGACACCGTGCTCAGCGGCGACGCGCTGGAAACGCTGGCGCGCCAATATGTGGCGGCCGAAAGCGTCATCAGCCGCTTGTCCAACTGGATGGACTTTGAAGCGCTGCGCGTGCTCTCCGGCGGCCTGGCCATCAACCTCGACGGCAAAGAAGCCTCCGAGGCCGCCGCCGTGGCCATGCAAGCCGCCCTGCACCAGGCCGAAGTCAGCAGCGAGTACGACGAGCGCACCGACAAATACCTGCTGCGCATCAGCCGCAAGCAACACGGCAACACCCGCTCCAGCGTCATCAATGCCGACTTTGTGCACAGCGCCGACTACGCCGTGCTCAGCACCGCCGGCGTCACCTTCAAAGACCTGCTGGGCGAGAACGCCGTGGTCCGCAAGGGCGAGGGCGAAAAAGCCAAAGAAAGCAAGATCAGCGACTTCCGCAGCGCCATGGCCTGGCTCATGCAACAAGCCGAAAACTCCGTCGGCCGCCAGCGTTATAAAGGCTTGGGCGAAATGAACCCCGAGCAGCTCTGGGAAACGACCATGGATCCGAACGTCCGCCGCCTGCTGCGCGTGCAGATCGACGACGCCATCGAAGCCGACCGCGTGTTCACCATGCTGATGGGCGACGAGGTGGAACCCCGCCGCGACTTCATTGAGACGAATGCGTTGAGGGCGGGGAATATCGACGTTTGAGTTGTGTAGCCAGACGTAGGGCGCAGAATTAATTGCGTTTCGCGCAGAACTGCTGCTCTGTAGGCGCAGCAGTTCATGCGTCGAAGCCGTCGGCAGAGTTGGTGCCGCGCCACCGCTCTGGCGTGGATGCGCCGCATAGTGCGCCAGATTAGTTGCGACTGGCCGCGGCCAGGCATTGGGTGACCTGCAGGGCATCTGCGCAATCAACGTGACGCCAAATCTGAAATGGTCATTGATCTATCGCTTCACGGGTGACCTGAAGTTGTGCATGCTGCTGTGCTGCTATCGATGCAGGCCACAGCGAACCGGCAGGTGTGTTGGCAACAGAGTCCCTTTGGCTCTGTCGGTTAGTTAGCGGGAGACTTGCTCGAAATCACGGGGCACCCCGGTGCTTGGGTTTGATGATGACCGGCTTGCTTTCTCGTACGCCGCGATCCCTTGGTGGTGGACGACATCTGCCAGCGTCAAAAAGCGCCGCTATAATTGTGCGTCTGGATCTTTGATTGGCTACAGGCGGTAGAGTGCCGTGCTTGTGGTTGGTAGATCTCAACTTCGTGTGGAAGTAGACCGCCAACAAAACATTAAGACGCGTGGCGCAATCGCTTGCCACGCCGACACTCAAAACACTTCCTCGATAGCTCAGTCGGTAGAGCGCCGGACTGTTAATCCGTAGGTCCCTGGTTCGAGCCCAGGTCGAGGAGCCAAACAAGAGTGGGTTAAGTGTTTCTAATCAAGCACTTAGCCCATTTTTCATTGGGCCAGTCGTCCAACTAGAACTAGTGGTCCCCACGCTACTGTGGGGGATACCGTGGGGGGAGCCTCTTTCTCCCGCGCGATAGCTCCACCTTTGATAGCCACTGAGAATTGCGGCACATCGCTAGGCCGGACCACATGGCACGGCCCCATCAGGTTGAGCCTCGGAAGCCGGTTTAGGCGTCGTTTGCGCCCCCTAGGCGTCGCAGTTAGAGGCGGTCCCGCCCGCCGCACTAGACAAACAGTCGCCCTCCCACGTGATCTGGTCGCGATGCACCGGATACCCATGCATGCACGGACGCATGGATTCAATGCAGCTCAGTCACTGTGGGGACATGCGGGGACTCGGAACACTGGTCAATCCACAGACGCTGGGCCGACGCCTACAAACGCATCTCAGCTACTAGCCCAAAGCATGGAAGCTCTCGATTAACCTGTCGTTGGCGCCCACTTCTCAACAAGGGGTTCAGCCTCTCAGCTACGACGCTGGATCATGGAGTGGTCCCGCACGGCATCCTGGCCCATGTATGGCACCTTCTCTGTTGGATAGGTGCTGTCAATTGTGGTCAGCGTTCTGACTAGAACGTCACCTCGCATCTTGTGTGTTCCAGCAGTCGATGGAAACTCAATGGAAAGTTCTTCTGGGCTGGCCTTATAAATTACCCGGGGATAGGGAAGTGTCCATTCGTCAGGGAAGAACTCGGGACTTATTGATGCACATTTTTGAACAACGCTCGACCATTGCGCTTCAGGAAGACCAAACGGCTTTGGAACCAACTTGTAGTTGTATGTGGCATCAAGAAAGGCAGATATCGAGGCCACCAGTAGGTCCGAGGTCCTGTAAAACCACCAAAGATGAACAAGCATGTCGCGACTGAATGAAATTGCCGTATTCCCTCCTCGGTGAAGCCTGGGGTCTGGGCCTCGAACTCCACCCGGGAGGAGTCCTCGCAGAAAGTAGCCGGGCCGGAACTCACTGTTCGAATGAAAGTAGAGGGGGCACAACTCACCCTGCGAATGTTTGAGTGAGTTGACGATCAGACCGAGATGGGACTCTCGATAATTGCGAGTTGAGTCCCTGAATTGTTTCCAGCCGACAAATTTAGTGCGCTCTAAATGCACTGAATGGACCAGGGCCGGCTTGCCTTCGACGATATGGCTCAGTGAACGGAGCACAGAGTAGCAAGCGTCAAAGTGCTCGTTAAGCTTGTGCAGCAATGCTGAATACGATTCAGCCACATCCATCAGAAACATGTCATCTTGACTAGCAAAGCACTGCGCTCGCAGTCGAGACAGGTCGTTGAACGTCTTCGTCCATTGCGCAGTAAGCAGGCGAACGGACGTGTTGTACGAAGACTGAGGGTGTAGCAGTTGATGCCGCTCGTGATTCAAATACTCGGCTGGAATGGCCGCTATCGCCCCAAGGGCTGCGGGGAGCACGCTTCCATGAACTTCAGTGCGTCGAACAATGCGCATGTGTGTTGTAGGGCTTAAAGGCGGATGTACCGGACACCGGAGCTAAACATCGGGGACCAACATGCAAAGCGTTGTGAAAACCCGCGAACCCTCTGAGAGGGAGCCTCAGAAAGGGGCGTCTTCTTCAATGCTGCTGTTCCAGTGACCACAAAGGCGACATGCGCCATTGGCCGGATTCACGGCGAGCGTATGACAGTAGTCGCATAGGTAGCCAATTTCGGTGACACCTTTCGCTGAATTCTCATATCGCTCTCGGAAAGCCTCTGCAAAATGCCTGTTGGACTCCAACAGCAGGCCAAGGGTGTCATCTCGATGTGAGCCATAGCCAAAGAAGTCATTTCCCAGCTCCTCTTTGGCGAAGTGAAGGGCGAAACCAAGAGCTTGTCCGACGATTCTTTCTGCCTCTGCTTTGGTCGTGGACCATGCGTAATGTTCTATTGCGTTTCGGGTATCTCGCAATGATGTGATCAGTGACGTGTCTTGAACTGAGAACTGAAGGCCACCGATACGCGAGAGCCGATTAAGTGCGCCATCTACGGTGACAGTTCTGGCGTTAATCAACGGGAATTTGTCGACGTTTTCCCAGACTAATGCTGGATGCACTCGACGCAAACGCTCTTTGAGCAAAAGTTCAACACCGTGCGCGATAGAGAGCACAGACTGTTTTAGACGTCTAGCCTCGTCCGGTTGATCTTTCCATGCGATAAGTTCAATAGCCTGGGTTATTGAGTCTGTCGCGTTCGTCAGTAGGTTGAACTCGATTTTCATGCATGGAAATGGGGCATGAGCCACCCCAAGTTCGAGCTAAGCGGCCTTCGGACGCAATAGCCCTAGGGCTGCTGCTAGATGATGCAATGTATGCCTCGAACCATCAGGTTACGGCGCTGGCCCTAGATGTTCGCCCTCCCCGATTGAGACAGGAGCTAGGCGTTACTTAGGCAGCAGCGCGAAGGTGGGCGCTGCAATCTGGGACACGGAAACGATCACAGTCAAAACTCCGACGACAGCGTTCAGGTTGTCGAGCACCCTCTTGCCGACCTCATTTGATGTCATGAAGTCAAAGAAGCCTTTGTCTCGGTGCATGTGCCCGACGATTGCCTCCGCTTGCCGAATTGCTGGCATTGAACCCGTTACTCGGTACTCCGAGAGACACGCTCTAAGGTTTAGTAGCTCTCGCAGCAAGTGCAGTTTGAGTTCCGGAGCAAGGTCGGAAGATTCAATCTCTTGAATCAATTGATCTAGGTTCGACGACAAATTGGAAACAGCTTCTGCATCTGCCATCGAAGTGCCAAGGCGAACATGAAGAAGCTCTGCCAAAGTTGCCAATTGGGAGATGCAGTATGGGTTGACATGGGCAATGAAAGAGTCCCACGTGCCCGCAATCTGCTGATTGAAGAACGCAGCCTCAAGGGGAGCTCGCCAGTGCTCGTTCGCACTCTCTAGCGCAGGGTAGTACTTGCTGACAAGGGTCGCCGTCTCCGACGGCAAAGCCATAGCCTTGCCAATGGCAGAGAACAACGCCGATGAATCTGTAGGACTAACTTCAAAGATCTCGGCCCAAGCGTGAGAACATGCCTTGTTCTTGTCGATCTTCTGGCCCGCAGCGAGGAGCGCGAGAAGCCGCGCAGGAGGATTGTCGTATTGCATGATGTGGAGGTGTGATGCCTAGCGCCGAAACAGAACTGACCCAAGCCAGCTGACCGCGCATAGTTGAAAATACACAATCATCGTAGCGCGGCTAGTTGGCGGAAGTCCACTCAATTGAAGAGTTAGGCCTCATTGCCAGGCTGGGAGATTGAAGACTTGCACTTCAGCTCACCTTGAAAGGGAGACACCCTATCAAGAAGGCCAGCCAAATCGACAGAGTCCACAACTTGTTCCTTGTGACACCGGGGCAAACGGCATGACCGGATAGGCTCACAAGTTACTTGACGACACTTTAGACGCTAGCCCACAATGATTGCATATCTTCTGACACCGATTGCACATCATGGCCCGCATTGCTTACTACCGAGTCTCAACCCGTGACCAGACTATCGAATCTCAACGGAGTGCAATCAGCGGTGGTCAAGAGTTCGACAAGGAGTTCAAGGACGAAGGGGTCAGTGGTGCAGTCCTGGCAGCTGCCCGTCCTGGCTTCAAGGACCTTCTAGCCTACGTCCGAGAGGGTGACACCTTGTTCGTGTACGCAGTAGACCGGTTGGGTCGGGATGCTCTGGACGTTCAGGCCACTGTCAGGGGTCTCATTGATCGGGGGGTCTCAGTGCATGTCCACGGACTAGGTCTGATCGCCAAGGGTGTCGGGGAATTGATCCTTGCCGTACTGGCCCAAGTCGCCAGCATGGAACGGGACCGGATCTCAGAGCGAACTGCGGCAGGCAGAGCGGCAGCTAAGGCCTCTCTGGAAGCTACCGGCAAGACCCACAAAGGCAAGGCCAGCATGGGGCGTCCGTTTCAGGCAGACCCTGTACAAGTGGCGGAGTGGAGACGGCTCAACAGCGCCAGCATGAGTCAGACGGCCTCACAGTTCGGATTGTCCCTATCGACCGTCAAGCGGTACTGCTCGGCCCATGGCTCCTAGGCCGTCAGACGGCATCTGCAAACCCCGCAAAGACCCCTCAGAGCGATTTAGTTGACCGGCCAAGGGGTTGGTGTACCGGGCGATCTCAATTGAATTTGGGACGCGCCTAAGCTCTGGCGGGTAAGGTATTGCGGACCCGGTACGGGGGGGGAATCTGTAAATCCGAGCGGGAGAGGGAAGGCTAAAAGATTTTTTGGGAAATTTGAGCGCGGCTGACCGGCCGGAGGTATTGCCCCTCAAGGCCCGCAAAGACCCCTAGAAGCGATTTAATCGACGCATCAAGGGCTCGATATATCTTAGTGTATTCAATTGACCCGAGGGGATTCCTAGGTCTGCCAAAAAAATAGAGCCCGACCGCTCCCGAAGGAACTGAAGGACTCTATTTTCGGTGCGCCGACTTGCGAAAGCTGGAGACGTCTCGGGCGCTGAACGGTAGCGCGAGCCTCGGGAAATCGGCGCGAATCTTGGGGGACTGGTGGTCGGGGGTCTCCGTCAGGCAGATGCGGCCTGACAGGCTCTAGTGGATCTGACTGGTCTCACTGGGGGTCTGTCATCGGCACCAGTTAAACGAAGTCACTGAGGTCTCACTGAGAAACAGATGTATCGTAGATACATCAAAAGGCTCAGAGATCTAGACGAGTATTATTAAGTGGCTAGCATATGGCATCGCACGTATCACTGAGACAGTCATAGGCTTAACGGACCTTTGGTCCTACCTACTCCCTACAGGGTTCTATAAAGCCTCAGCGATGTCCTATAGGCTCTCTTTAAGATCAGTAAGATCTATAGATCTTTAAGATCTCTCTTATAGTTACTCTTCTTAGCTCTCTTCTTTATGGAATCTTAATGATCCTAGAGAATCAGATAGATCTTTAGATTCTAGAGAATCTCTACGATCTTTAAGAATCAGAGAGATACTATAGGTATTCCCTGCCCCTCATTCCCACTCGATCAAAGAATTCTGAAGCGCATCCCACTCGATCAAAGAATCAGGCGGCACCGGGAGAGGTCGGGGTACTGGTCGAGACTGGGGGCCAGGGTCCGCAACGGAGTGCCGATGGCACCAAGCCCGCGCCGCGACAATCAAGGAACACGGATGCATCCAGCGACCCCGCAAAGACCCCTAGAAGGCGCCGAAGATCAGCCGAAGTACCAGCGCCAGTCCGTGTCCTTGGAATCGCTCTGATGGCGCTAAAACCGCATGGAGTAATGCCAGTTTGTTAAGACAGGCCTGCCAAAAAAACAGAGATCAATTCGTTTGGGTCTCTATATTCAGGCCGGAGCCTGATTGGGACACTGTGGGGGAAAACGCGGGGACTACAAGTCGTTGATCCGAGACGGGAGTCGTAGAGTAACTCAGACTATGTTCTTTAGAATCAATGAGTTAGACGCCAACCTGCTGACTGTTAATCCGTAGGTCCCTGGTTCGAGCCCAGGTCGAGGAGCCACTCATGAAGCCCTGATGCAGCGATGCGTCAGGGCTTCTTCTTTTGTGGCCGCGGTTGATGTTCGGTCCGACGAACTGCCACCACTTTGACTGCCTCGTCGTTAAGTTCTGGGCTAGACCGTAAAGGGTTTCAACAACTCACGCCGCTCTTTGGACAGGCAATTCCAGCTATACCCACCGCCGTCCTTCCATGACTTCGAATCCGTGACCGTGAGCAAGTCCATCGGGTCTGATTGGTTCGTCTTGGCGAAGAATTCAGTCCCAACAAGAAGCGGTATGTACTGAACCCTGCACCTCACCACCATTACTTCGGCTCTGCCGATGAAGATCATGTCTTCAAAGTGCGGTGGAGCGTTGTATAGCTTCTTCACCCGTCAACTTGACCAAGCAGTAGCCATCAAATCGGCAAATTCGCGCCTCGCTAGCACTGCCGTGCAATCCCGCCAGTCTCTGTCTGGCGGGGCCATAGTGGCCGTGTAGCGAAGGTCAAAACCAGTCGCCTCGTGCTGCGCGACGATGTATTCATCCATCTTGGCGCCGAGCGCCTCAATGTCATCGATCCACTCGTCTTTGATCGTGTCCGGGATAGAGCCAAATAAGTCGTATCTATCACGCATGCGCTCCGACAGACGGTCGTAGATCTTCTCGTCCACGGTCTGCTCATTCACGAGGTTGAGCATGTCCACCGTCTCGCGCTTCTGGCCGAAGCGTTTGATGCGCCCGATGCGCTGTTCCAGCCTGGTCGGGTTCCAAGGCAGGTCCACGTTCACCAGCGCGCCAAGGGTCTGCAGGTTGAGCCCCTCGCAGGCTGCATCCGTTGCCACCATGATCCGGATCTGGTGCTCAGCGACCATCTTCTTCAGCGTTTCGCGTTCGCAGGTCACGCTGTCGCCGCGCTGGTAGAGGCGGCTACGGCCAGCGCCTGCGTACAAACCGATCGCTTCGTCAGGGTAGCGCTGGGCCAGCTGCTCAGCCACCCACCTCGCGGTGTCGTAGTACTGGCTGAAGATGATCACGCCCAGTTCCAGCCACTTCTCCTTGTCCAGGTAATGCGCCAGCGCGGCCAACTTAGGGTCGGATTCGATCTGCTCCAGTCGGTCCTGCAACCTAGCCAAGGCCTCGCGTTCATCGCCCGACTGAACGGCCAGCTCTGTGTCGCCATCATCTTCCTCCTGGCGCAGCGTCTTGCCCTCCAGCAGGGCGCGAACCGTGTTCAGCCCTGCGTGGATGGATGAGCAGATGCGCTGCTCGACCAGGTTCTTCATGAAGCCGCCGCCGCGGCCCGTAGAACCCAGGGTCTTGCCGAACGCCCTTGCTTCGCGGTAGGCCTCGCGGAAGTCTTCGCTGGTTCGAAGTGCCTTGGCCTCAAACAGGGCATCAAAGCTCTGGGGATCGCGCACGAGGTGCCGATCCGGGTGCACGTCAACGCCCACCTTGGCCAGCAGGTCGGCGTCTTCCAAACTCACGCGTTTGCGCAGCACGACGTGTCGTACAAGGGGGTTCTCGCGCTGGAAGAAGCTGGCGCCCGCGACTCGTCGATGCAGCTCGTCTTCCAGGATTTCCCGCGTGTCTTCACTCAGATCGGCCAACGGCCTGTTGGTTTGGGTCTCGCCGTTGACCAAACCGAGATCCTGACGGATTGCGCTGAACAAGCGCCGGGCGCGCGGCTCGCGCGTGGAGTCCACGAGCGGCAGCGGCGAACGCAGAAGCTGCCATGCAAATTCTGCTGAGGTCACGTCTTGTCGACCTGCCAGCACCTCCAGCACCTCGCTGGGCCGGTGCCAAGCTGCGAAATCGTTGCCCAGAACGAAGTTGCCGCGCCCTTGATGGAGGATGCCGATCAAGTCCCACAGGTCCTGTGGCTGCGTCTGGATGGGTGTTGCGGTGCCCAGCAGCACATGTTCCGAGCGAGCAGCAATTTCACGCATGAAGGCGAGCAGCTCGTTTGGCGTTCCTGCATCGGCTCCGAAGCCTTGTCGGGTCCGTGCCTTGTGAGCCTCGTCCAGGATCACGAGGCCAAAGCGCAGGCCCAGCAAGTGCTCTTTCTCCGCCGACTGTCGCATCATCAGTCCGGTCGAGACGATGCCAATGCGCAGTGGGCAACGGGCGATGTGCTCCCTGCCGGCCGGCGAGATGGCCCGCTCTTGGTCATCAAGCCACACCTTGCGCACCGTGTCCCAGCGCGCGCAAGGGATGCCCAGCTTGTCCAGCATCTCGGTCTGCCACTGCTCACACAGCGTGGCGGGCGCGAAGATCACCACCGGGCGCCTGGCTTGCTGCTCGCGGTCGGCCAGCAGGCACAGCGTCAGCGCGGCTGTGCCCAACGAGAGCGTTTTACCGAGGCCCACCTCGTCGGCCAGCAGCAGGCGCACCACCTTGTGCATCTGATGGTGACGCAGGCATTCGGTGACAAAGCCTTGCTGCCAAGGCTGCAGGGTGAGGCCCTCTCGGTACAGAGGTGACTCGATCAACGCGGCCGGTGCCAGATCGTCTTCGTCATCGATCTCGCCGAACACCACCTCGCGCCGGTAACCCCGACGGTGCACCTCGCGGATCACTGCCTGCGGCAAAGGCTTGGCGGCGTTCCAGAGGAACTCAAACTCCTTCTCGATCCAGCGAAAGCCGTCTTCCGACTCGTCTTCCCACAAGATCTCGTAGTGGCGCTGCCAGCCGTTGCGGGTTTCGTTCATCGAGCCGATGAAGCCCAGCTTGCGTCCATCTGCCAATTCGATGACACCGGCTTTGCCGTGCACAAAGCCGCACACACTGTCAGGCGCCACGCGCACCGCCTGGCCATGTCGCTGCAGGAAGGCATCCAATCGGCGGTAGCGGTCGCGGTTCAGCAGCGCCTCGGCCTCGATGGCCTTTTCGTTCCAGCGCCCCATCATGCGAGCCTCGCGCAGCTGGGCCACCTTCAGGTCGTCGGGGTGGATGTCTACGTTGCAGACGATGCGAACTTCCGGGATGGCCTCCAGCAGCTCGTGCGCCACCTCGAACAGCGAGCTGGTGAAGTAGCCCGCAATGCGCAGGTAGCTGCGAGCGCCCTTCAGGTGTTCGAGCAGGAAGCTGGCATCCAGTCGGTGCGTGCGCGATGAAAACCGACGGATTGACATAATGCCCTTGCCTTCAAGCGCCGAAGCGCTGGTTCTTGAGGCGTGCGCCCAGTATCTCGGCTGCAGACCGCACCTCAGCCTGGTGTGCCTTGCGTTCGACAAACGCCAGCAGATCCACTAGCACTGGGCGTGCCTCCAGGAAGTCAGACATCTCGGCCTGCAGCTGGCTGATGATGCTCTGCGGCTCGACCTCCGCCAGCAGCTGTTGCAGGGCGATGATCAACTGGCCCAGCCGTGTGGCACCGAGTTCGGTGTTGTCGGTCAGATCTCGTGAGGCGAACTCGGGCACTTGTTTCAGCCGTGCCTCGTTCGGCGCCATGCTGGCCATGACCCGGCTGTAGTCCAACACGCGGAAGGCCTTGGCGAAGTTCTGGTAGTTGTCCAGCTTGCGTGCACCGGCAGTCTCCATGTCCATCATGCGCAGCATGAAACGTTCGATGCCAGACAGCTTGGCCCAGGTGTCAGCGGCCAGGCCTTCGGGCACCAGCAGGTTGCTGGCGGCCTCTGAGGCCTGTTGCACGATCTCATCGACCACCGTGACCTCGCCCTTTGTGCGCGGGCGCAGGGCGAAGCTGGTGACGTCTTCACCGCCGATGTGGGTGTAGCCGGTCAGCACCTTCAGCGCCGCAGCGTAGCCGGCCATCTGCAGGTCGGAGTCGTTGAACACGGGTTCGCCGTGGTGAGCCTCCACCGACGAGTTCAGATGCATCATTGTCCGAATCTGCTGGTCCACCTCTTGCCGAACAGCGGGCAGCAAGCGTTGCTTGAACGCTGGCCTGTCCCCAGTCGCGCGCTTGCGCAGCATCAACGTCACCGTGCCTTGCACGTATCCGCCCTTCTTCAGTTCTGACGTGGTTTCGGTGGCGATGTACCAGGCGGCCACCACCTGCAGGCCCGCGGCCCAGAAGATGCCCACGAGATCGCTCCAGACCCCGGTGTCCTGATGCGTGAACATCACGCACTGCATGCCGTTGTCGGGCATGCGTTGTGCCATCGCGGAGTAGGCGCGAACCATTCCGCGCCTGAAGTCGTCACCAGCACCCTTCACCGCCAACGCGCGACGTGAGTCCCACACCCAGGAATCGAATGGCGCAGGAGGGTTTCGCCGCAGCCAGGCGATGAAGAACTCGGCGATCTCGTGATAGTTCACCGCATCGGCATAGGGAGGGTCCGTGATCCAGATCTCCGAGTCGCTCCTAATCTCTGCAGCTTCGATGTTGTGAACCTGCAGAGTTCCCGCAACTTCACTGGACGCGTCAGTAAGGTAGAGGTAGTTCTGCCCGGTTACGAAAGATCGAACCCCATAAAAGTAGTTCGTGTTGTAGGCTTGGTTGTAAAACGTCTGGGTGATGGACTCGCGTGCAGCTCCGGTTCCGTAGCGGCAAAGCTTGCTCGACCAATCCAGCATCTTTGCAAGTGAGAGAGAGAGGACAGGTTGTAGATCGGGTGGAGCGTTCCGGATCTCCTCTGCGACCAGCGCCGCGACTAGGATCTGCCGCGGAGAGAACATGTGATGCCAATGAGTCCAGCCCCGTGTTCGTATGGGTTCATCAGTCTTTTCGCCAGGCTCGATTGCCATATCTGGCACAAGCCCGTCTCTCTGCCATTGCGAAAGGCTGCTACCGACGATGGTCTCGATCTCTCGTTCCCGCTGTAGATCTTCCGTAGTCGGCGCGGCGAAGTACGTGTCTTGGCGGCCAGCAGTCAGCGTCTCGCGTGTGATCCACTGGATCGCGTAGAGTCGCTCTTGAAAGTTGTCTCCGGGATGGGGCATGAAGTCATGCTTCTCCCAACGACGCAAGCGGTTGAGAGCCAACCCTTCCGCGGAACGATAGTCTCCGCGCAGTGTCTTGACCGGCGTCCGATAGGTTCGGCCTTCAAGGCTGTACACCATGTCGCCGTCCTGCACCGTCCCTCGCTCCGCGGCCGACATTTCTGCTGGCGACACTCCAGAGACGATCTCGATATCGAATCGTTTACGCTCTGGGTCAGGTCGCAGTCGCGCAATTGCGTTTCGCGTCTTCGATACGATCCAACTGGACGAGAGTGGAATGAGCCACCCAGTTTCCGGACAGATGGTTTCTAGGCACCACAGGTAGGCTTTGGCGCGATTGCCGTTGCTGTCGTGCTCGATCCCCAGGTCGGCGATTCGTTGGTCCACACGACGCACGAGCTCCGCTTGCGCCTGAGTGATGCGTTCCCGCTGTGCGGTCTGCGCGCCGATGATTGAGGCAGCACCCCACGACAGCATGCACGCGATCGGATTGAGGTCTGAGGCGTAGGCATCGCAGCCAATGCGTGCGGCTTCGAAGGGAATGGAGCCACCTCCACAGAACGCATCACCCACTCTGGGGCGGTGCCCGAAGCGAAGAACGCCGAGTTGCTCCACCAAGCTTGGAATCGAGTTTGCGCTCACGCCCAGGTGCGCAAGATGTCGATTCACGATTGGCCAGACAGGTTCATACAGCCAAGCTTGATCGACTTCTTCAGGTCGTTTGCACAAACTCGACTTCTCATCGTAGCTGCCAAGGGTGGCCATGGCCCTGCGATAGAGAGCGAGCTTTTCCTCGTCAGTGACGTCACGGCGCCAACCTCTCTTGCCGAAGAAGCGATCTGGGTCCGCGACAGGTATCAAATCCCTCAGTTCCGAGACTGAGAAGGCGTTGGCAGCGAGCGCGCGACGCGCCAGGCTTTCTTCATCGAACGCCATCAGCCGTTCGAAGATGTCCAGATCGGCTTCGGCGTCGGAAGTTGCTGGCAGCAACGTGCCGAGCAGGATGGCGCGCACGAGGATCAAGGGCTTGCGCCCTTTCCAATACGAACCCAATCCAGTCAGCGTCTGGCTTTGAACTCCAGTTCGCTCCTGTTGGGCTTCGAAGGAGACTTTTTGCACCGGAAACACTGATTCGATCAGCGCCGGTGTGTCGCGCAACGCGCCTGGGGTGAGTGTTGGAGATTTATTCATTTGGCGGTCGAGGCGCGGTAGGCTTGGTCCGGATCGTTGGGTTTGTCGGGCCGGGTCATGGTGATCCGGCCGGCGCGCAACAGGGGGCGCAGGTAGTCCTGGCGGACCGTTTCGGCCTTCCAGGCACGCAGCTCACAGAGGGTGACCACCAGGTCCTTCACCTCATCAGGCGGGTGCCTGCGCCCGATGGCGCCCACTCGGGCGGCCAGCCCTCCAGGCAGTTCGTTCAATAGGGCTTGCCGACGTGGGTCGCTTAGCGGGTCACTCCGGCTGGCCGGGTTGCTGTCCAGGCTTTCGGAGTGACTGGTTACGCCGGCGAGGCTGCTGGATAAGCCCTGGGGGTTACTGGTTAAGCCGCTGGGGTTACTGGATAAGGCAGCCCCGCCTGCGCCTTGGGCAGTAAGCTCACCGGCGCCGTACTTGCCGCCAACCATGCCGGGTTCGTTGGCGAATGCGCAGACGGTCTCCATGTCCGACTTGCCGGCATCAGAACCAGCCTTAGCCCCGATCCGCTCGGTCTCGTCGAGCAGCTGGAGGCGCTCAAGAAGCTCTTGAGTCGTCATGCTTCCTCGTCGCTGAACAGGTCGAGAGACGGCCTCAGACCCGTGTCACCACTGTCGCGCTGGGCCGAACTGCGACGAGCGCGTGGCGCAAGCAGCTCACTTTGCGCCACATCGCCCAAAGCGTGGCGCAAAGCCAGCCTCCAGCCTTTGTCCCCGTCGCCGATACCGCCTGTGCTCATCGCAGTCATGCCAAACAACCACCAGCGCTCTTCCGGGCGCAGTGCCAGCCAGTTGCGCACGGCCACGGGGATCTTTTCCATCTCCATGTGTTCGACGGCCCACACCAGCACGCACAGTTCCTTACCCAGCAGGCGATCGACCAGGTTGTCCCCGGCCTTCCAGGCGCTAGGCTTTAGATCATGTGTGCCGAGCCGGGCATTGAACGCCCGCTGTACCTCTGAGCGGATCGCCGCCCAGCGAGCGCGGTCGAGCACCGCCCGATCAATGACGGAGTGCTCGTCGCTCAGCGCCTGCAGGCCGAGATACTCGCTGACCTGCACAGGAGTGGTGATGCTGCGAGGGACGATCACCTTGAAGTGATGAGGGTCCGAGGTTGCTGGCACGCCGAAACCCAGGGTTGGGCGCGCCTCTGCCATCGTCTTGGCAGGGGTAGACGCGGGAGGCGCAGCGTTGGCATCGGGCGCCGCAGCTGTACGTTTGGTCCTGGGCTTGGTCATGTGCTCAGGTCTCCTGGGTCACGTCTCCGGGCTTGAGCTCCAGGCCCACCAGCTTGGCGAACTCCTTGGCGGCAAATCCGGTGTCGAAGTGAGCGCCGTCGCTGATGTTGACCACTACAGGTGCTTGGTCTTCGGCGAGCAGTTGCCGAAGGCTCGTGATCACGCCCTCGATGACGACCGCGTTCACCTCGCGCTCTTGGAAGCGCACGGTCACCGTTTGCTCTCCTTCGCCGATCTCAATGCGGACGCCCTTGAACAGCGCACCGGGTTGGTCGCGGAAACGGTTGATGACACCAAACACCCGATCCGTGGTGTCCAGTCCGATGCGCTTGGGCGTCAGCTTGACGGGCTTGGTGTCGTTGATCTGCACGGTCTGATCGCCGCTGGCCGGGATCTGAAAGTCTGCAGTCTTGTTGGCTTCTCCAGCCCGTGCATGCACCAGCAAGCGAACTGCCGCAGTGCCGACTTCAAACGGTCCTTCGTACGGCAGGCCATCTCGCGGGTTGGAACCGTCCAGTGTGTACGTCAGTGTGGCTTTGGGCGTGCACGCCAGTGTGACGCGGCGCATGTCGGCTGCGGGCTCGACTTGGTGGCGAATCTTCAGGTCAGCGGTCCAGCGAACTGGTGTGCCAGTCTCATAGTGCCCCGTGGTGTCACGGGCTTGAAAGTACAGTGTGCCTTCGGTGGTAGTGAAGCTGTCGAGGTCGTCCACGGACTGCCCGTTGACGAGCCCCTCAGGCCGGGGCGCAAAGACGACCACGGGGCTGTCACCCGCGTGGCGCGGCGTGAGGCTGAGAATCGTGGCGCCCGTTTCCGGCTGACTGCCGATGACGGAGACGTTGACCGTGGTCTTGTCTTTGGGGAACGGCCCCTTCTCGATGTAGCCGTCTTCTCCCAGGCGCCAGCGGCCCTGTTTGAGCGCCTCGACCTTCAATGTGTCCATGCCACCCGAGCCCGGCATCCATGGCCAGTCGGTCGTGCTCTTCGCTCGCGCGACGACGTCCTTCCAGGGCGTGCGTCGGTTGTCCTTGCCGGACGGCCAAAGAAACTCCTCCGCCATGGCGAAGTACTCGGTGAAGCTGTCGGTCAGGTTGGCCACCAACTTGTAGTTGGCGCGCGGGCTTGCCAGCAGCGACTCGATCTGAGCTTCAGCGGACTGGTCACCCTTGCCGATCTTAAGGCCGTTGTCGATGGTGACCGTGGCCAGGATTTGCCGACCATCGATGGGGTCCATACTTGGGATGTAGATGCGATTGTAGGCAGCGGAGAGCGCCTTGCCGAAGCGGCCTTCGGCTTCCTCAAAACGGTCTCGAGCTTCGTCGAACAAGGTGTCCCCAGCTTTCAGGCGCTTGTGGATTTGCTCGATGGCGTAAAGCTCTCGAAGCCTATCCTCCACGGCGTCGGCCATGTGGCTGTCTTGACCGGTCAGCACCAGCAGGTTGTTCTTCTCCTGCTGGAAGTCGAAGAAGTTCTGCAGCTCGCTGGGCGGGACCTTGCCATCTGGCTTGATGACAATGAGGGTACGAGGACCGTTCAGGCGAATTTCGTCGAATCGGGGCATCACCTGAACGTCCTGGTACGCCAGGCGCCGGTCGGGCTGGAGAATGCCGGTGAGTCGGTTGATCAGCGCCTGGTCGATCTTGGGTTGGGGCACCTCCTTGGCATTGCGCTCGATTTGGCGCGAGAGGTTCTCCGTCTCCTTGATGAACAGACGTTGGTCTTCTCGGTGCAGGTACCATGCTTGCTCACGCAGGCGCTGCAGTGCCTGCATGAACTCATCGGGCTTGCGGCCAGGTGCGGCGAGGAACTCGATGACTTCGCTCTCGGACAGCCCGATTCGTCCGCCCACAGCGCGTGACAGGGACGATGCCAGCAGCAGCGTCATCGTCTGGCGGCACGCATCTGTGTCAAGCTCGGCGTCGATGGTCTCCGCGATCGCGTTGCCTCGGTCGGCGATGTCCCGGGTGACCGCTGGCAGCAGTTTGGGCGCGATGCGCTCGATCTCGTCGCGCACTTGGTCGTCGTTGAGGGCCAGGTGCTGTGTGCCGATGAGGTAGACGTCGTCGTCATCGCGCTGCGCGACGCTCTTGAGAAGGCGTGCCGTGAACTGCATCAGGCCGCGCGTCTGCCGGAAGCCTTCGTTCTCCTTGAACAAAGCCACGAGGTGCTTGAACGAAGGGTGGAAGGGATAGGTCTCGCGCACCTGCTCGGCAAGCTGCTCAATGCTTGCTGCGACGATGTAGCCGGCGTCCTCGGCCTTTTTGACCTGTTGGGCGTATTCCTCAGCCACATCGGCGATGACCCGATCGTCGGGCATCTTGTCGATGAGGCGTGTCTTCAGGATCTCGTAGATCTCGTTGCCGGCAAGCTGGACCGGCGTGATCGTCATGGCTTGTCGCCGCGTTTCCTGCTGGAGGTTGGAGATTGCGTCGGCCAGAGCTTTGGTCTGCGCTTGGTAGCTGCCGGAGAGGTTGGCCACGACGATGCAGCAGTTGGGTAGTTCCAGCGCGGCACTCATCAGAGTAGCCAGGGAGAACACGACCATGTTGGCCAGCGTTCCTTGGCCGAACACTTGCGTGCTCGCGTTGTCCAGGTAGGGCGGCAGTTCGTCGAGGAGGATGAGCGTCGGCTTGTCGCCGATTATTTCTTTCCACTTTGCCCGGTCGACAGACTTGGGGCCGTTGACCCAGTAGGGCTTGATGGCCTCCGGCTCCCCCAGCTGGGTGGCGATGTCGCCCCAGATGTAGTTGTCCGGGGTGTTGCGACCGTTGAAAGCTGCGATCCGTGCCTGGCCGAAGTTGATGCGGTCCTTCAATTCATCTGGCAGCACTTCTGGCCGCAGATGCGGATGGCGCGCCAGTAGTCCCAGCGCGATCATCATGTGCGTCTTACCGCCACCCATCGCCTGGGTCAGCTCGAAGACCGCCTGGTCCGATTTGCCGGAGAGGCGGAGCAGGCCCTCGCGGAACAACTGCGCCATGCCGTGCGTGACGAAGTTGCGCGAGAAGAAGTCGCGCCCGTCCCCCTCGTCGCCGATGAGGTCGGCCAAGTTCTCAATGCCCTGGCTCATCCGGTAGTCGTGGATTGCCGCATTGAAGCGGCAGGCCTGCTTGACGGTCTTGATCACGAAATGGCTCCCTTAGCCGTGCGCTTGTTGTCGCTGATATCGCTCACAGGAATGCCCTTGGCTCTGCAGTGATCGCGAATCAGCACCTCGACCATGTTGGCGATGGAGCGATGCTCCGATTCAGCGGCGCGCTGCAGCGCCTGCTTGATCTCGGGCTCGATGCGCAGCGTGAGAGTGGCGGTTTTGCTGGCAGCCATGGCTTCCTCTTGGCGATGATGCAAATGTACTGCATTCAGCAGCCATCGCCGGCTTGTAAGTGATAACAATCAGCCGATGTGTATTGACTTAGGCTTGCTATGCGCCCGTGAGCCGCTCACGGCTGTCCCTGGGCGGCTACTGAACAGAAAAACCACCAGACTGGTGGCAGTTCAGGCAACTTGACCAGCTCTGCACTTGTTGGGCCGACTTTGGCCTAGCGGATGGGTCCATCCCGGCCGGAATCTGTCCATCGAGGGGGCTGCGAACGGCTTTGCTAATGATCAGGCTCCGCGTCGAGGCTTGCGAAGAGGATCCGTTGAAAGCTCCTCCGCGTAGCTTTCCGCAGCCAAACGCGCCCAGGTAACGACGCGTTTCGCGAGTGTCCGCTCAATCTTTCCTAGTGCAGGGCGACAGCGAATTTCCACCGTGTCACCGATCAGGAACACGCGCTCAGCTGCCTTGCCCTCACCTTCGCGCGTTTCGCGAATTGGGAAATGAACACGCTCCGTTCCCTTTGCGCGCGCGATCTCTACCAGGGTAAGGCCGCGCTGCTTTAGATACTTGATGTCGACCAGCTGAGCCAGATGTCTGGTGTCGTAGTAGGAGCCAAACGTGGCGCCATGTGCCTTTGATACGAGCCCAATGGAGATGTAGTAGCGAATCGTCGAAGCGCTCAACTTCGACAGTTCGGCCAAGTCTACGAGTCGATAGATCTCGTGTGGCGTGATTGTTCGACCGTTCGGAAATTTTGCCGTCATCGTCGTGCACCCGTGTCGCCTGCGCACGCCGTTTATGCGCACGTGTTGGTCTTGTCCCGGGTAGTGTCGCCGCTCACTTTCGTGAGCGCCTGTTATGCGACTTCGAAACTGGCCTGGCGTCAGGCTACTTTTGGCACCATGTTGGACAACAAACTACTCAGGCTGCCGTGTGCGCTGATCAGCGCGCGGCGGCGCTTTGGACTTCTCCAGAAGCAGGTCGCGATCGGTGCTGGGCTTGGTAGCAGCTATATCTGCGCCTTAGAACGCGGTCGGCGTCCGGCCGTGCCTACGGATGACGTGATCATTCGAATCGCCAAGGTTTTCGAGGATTGGCCAGCGGCAGAGCAGGAACTGCGGTGGGCCGCTACTCACGATCGAGTGTTGGTATTGTTGGACGAGGCGGGACAGGGTGACCTGGCAGAAGCCATCTCGGCCGCATTGCTGTCTGCTCATGCCCTGCGGAGCAGTGAGCGCGCCGGGCTGGCACGCTTGCTCTCGAAGGCGCTGGGCAGTCGACGGTTCCTCGAACGCCTGGAGGACGATGTCGAATGGACTCCATCACACAAGCGGATGGAGGCGCCTATCGACTAAGCAAAAGAAAACGGCAGGGACCTCGCGGAGCCCTGCCGTACAAGGTACAGGCGACTAAACCAATACCGTTTCACACCACAAGTATCTCTGCCTGGCCTTCGGGGATCAATCCCCGCCGCGGTCCGTCTCGTCAACTGACGGCGCCAATAGCACTCGACGGTGCAAGAAATTGGTCGCCGGGAGAGAACTCATGCCTAAGCCGACCCTGCGCGCCATCGCGAGCGCCCTCATCTCCCTCTTTAGCCCAAGGATCAAGCCCAGGCCTGCACGAAATGTCGTGACACGGCGCGGCAAGACCAGCCGCGGCTACTTTCCCTCGAGAAAAGCCTCAGCACCGTTGAAGTACGAAAGCCAGCTCGAGCTCATGGCATTTCGTGCTCTCGAGATCGCATCGATCCCGAAGAAGCTGAACGCACAGCCAGCGCGCCTGACCATCACACGTGGTGGTCAATCGTTCCGATACACCCCGGACATTTGCTTCACCACGCGTTGGCGAGAGACCATTTTTGTGGAGGTCAAGCCAGATAGGAAGTTCCTTGACGCGAAGACGAAAGCACGTCTCCGCGCCGTCACTGAAGCCCTGATTGAGGAAGGCACCCAATTCATCGTTCTCCTGGAGAGCGATCTCAAGCCTGATCCGGGCTTCCATGATGTGCTGGAGAGGCTGCTGCGGCAGCGGCCTTGGCGCAAACCGTCCCCATCCGGCGCCCAGGAGGATCTCC
The DNA here is from genome assembly GCA_945952065.1 of uncultured Burkholderiales bacterium. Lineage (GTDB taxonomy): Bacteria > Pseudomonadota > Gammaproteobacteria > Burkholderiales > Burkholderiaceae_C > Paucibacter_A. The sequence continues at coordinate 300,133 of CAMFGY010000004.1, forward strand.
CAACGGACAGCGCCGACGAATGTGAGACCAATGCGGACTGGCAGCTGGCTCGCGCTGCATGTGACGCGCTGATCAAGCGGGTGATGGCCCGTGACTTCCTTCAAACCGTTGCTGCCGCCGAAGCAAGCCTGGAGGTGTAGCCATGGACACCATCCAATCATTCAAATCGAAAGACACGTTGGTCTTGAAGGATGTTCCGTACCAGGTCTACCGCGTGTTCCCCGACAAGCTTCAATTGGAGAACCTGCAGACGAGTGAAATTCGGGAAACAACTGTCGGTACGCTGCTTCACCAGTATGTCGGCGGGGAACTGCAGGTCAGCGGGGCCATGCGCACGCACGCTGCTGCGCTAGCCCACTCGGCGGCCGCTCCTTCAGAGATCGAATCACGCCCGCTCGGAAAGGCCGCAAGCGCTCATACGCTTCGCAAAGTCACCTGGGTTGTGAAGCTGCGAGACATGGGGGCGTTCGATTTCCCAAAGCTGCTGCCTGAGGCGATTTCGCGAGTGGCTGAAGAGATTCGCGCAAACAGCATGATCACCGACAAGACGGTCCCTCATGTCTCCACAATACGGCGCTGGGTCAAGCAGCTCGAAGCGGCCAAGAAGGACGTCCGTGGACTGTTCTCTCGTCTGGACATGCGTGGCGGTCGTGGCGGGTCGCGGCTCGATCCGGATGTCGAGGCCTGCATCACCTTGGCCATAGATAGCGTTTTTCTCGCACAGAAGCGATCTAGCGCTGAAGAGGTCTTGAACGCGGTGAAGATGGAGATCGACCGTCTCAACAAACTGCGACTTGCTTCTGAGCAGCTGGCCTATCCAAGCCTGCGGACCATCCAGAACCGCCTGTCAAAGTTGTATGCCTTCGATGTTTGCGTCGCGCGCCATGGTGATAGGGAGGCGGAACGCCGATTCGGTGACTCGGTCGCAGCCCGGGCGGTATCGAGAATCCTCCAGGTAGTAGAAATCGATCATTCACCAGTTGACCTCTGGGTAGTTGATGCAGACGGGAACATTCTCGACCGCCCATACATCACAGTCGTTATTGATCGGTACTCACGCGCTGTGCTGGGGTTCTTCCTCTCACTTTCTGGACACGGCGTTGAAAGCGTCTTTGGCGCCATCAGGCATGCATTGATGCCGAAGACCTATCTCAAGGACCGGTACCCAGAAATTCAAGGCGATTGGCCCTGCTTCGGCTGGTTCGAGAAGCTGCTTGCAGACAACGGCTCGGAGTTCGCGGGATGGTCAATGGTCGAAGCCATGCATGACATAGGCATCGTCCTGGAGTTTTGTGCGGCCTATCAACCGAACGGGAAGCCTTTCGTCGAGCGCTTCCTTCGGACCTTCAATCACGGCTTCATTCATCGGTTGAAAGGTACCTCCCTCGCCCGCGTTCACGAACGTAAGGGCGAGGACCTCCAGGCGGATGCTTGCATTCCGCTCGATGAGCTGGAGCGGCTGATCCACATCTGGATCGTCGACGTTTATCACAGCCGACCGCATTCCGGACTCCGAGGCCGAACGCCATCGGCAGTGTGGGCAGAAGGTGCTAGCCTGCACCCACCTCAGCTGAAGCTGAATGCCGAAGCCGTGGACATTGCATTGGCAGAAGTCGAAGAGCGCTCTTTGGGGCGTAGCGGGATTGAGATAAACAACCACAAGTATTCAGACGAGCGCCTGTGTGCGCTGCGTCGGATGCTCCCGACGAACAGCAAGGTAAAGGTCAAACACCGCAAGTTCGATCTCGGTCACATCTTCGTTCTGGATCCGTTCACCAACGAGTACGTTCGTGTGGACAACGTCAAAGACGGCTTCGCCGGTGTATCTGTGGAACAGGATCGACTGCTCGTTGCGACTAAAAAGCAATCGGATCCTGATGATGCAAGGCATATTGCTCCAGCAGAGGAAATCATCCGCACAAAGGTCAAGGAGTTGGCCGATTCCAGGTCAGCGAAGGACCGGAAGATCGCTACCAAAGCCACGCGGCAAAACAGCGACCGGGTCCGAGCCGGCGCTGCGGCGGCGGCTCCAAAACGCGCTGCAAAGCCAGAGCTCCCTATGGGCGTTTTCGATGCACTGCCCGCACTGCTGGAGGAAGCGTGATGGTTGCAGCCAATTGTGCACCGGTATCAAAGGGGCAGGGCGCTCTAAAGAACACGGAGACCGCCCTTGGAGTGAAGGCGGCATTGGACGCGACCTTTCTGAAGGTCTCCCATGTCAAGCGCCTACTGTCCGATCTCGAGGCCTCCTTCTTGAGCGGTCGCGATGGGACCAAGGCTAGACATCTGGTGATCTTCGGCGACTCGGGCGTTGGCAAAACCCGGCTGCTTGAAGTCTTCGCCGCTTTGCATCCACGCGAGGAGCTCGAAGACAGAACGGTGATTCCAGTTGTCTTCGCGAAGATGCCGAGCAATCCGACCCCGCGCCGGATCGTCGTGGCATTCCTCAAAGCTCTTGGCTCTGTCTTCGCGACCAAGGGGAAAGAGGACGAACCAATGGAGCAGTTGAAAACGCTATGCGCGGAGTGCGGCGTTCGGATCATTCTGATCGACGAGGCCAGCCATTTGGTGGATCGGGGCAGAGAGAAGACGCACTACCGATTCGGGGATGCTCTCAAAGAGGTCGTTGACGAGCTAGGCATTCCGACCGTCCTAACCGGTGTGCCGCGCCTGGCTCGGTTGTTTGAAGTCAACGAGCAACTGCGTGGGCGCTTCTCTCGCCGTCGAACGATCAAGAGATTCTCGATCGTGGACAAGCATGTGTTGTCGGAGTTTCGGTCGGTCGTTCATTCGCTATCGCAGAAGTTGGAGAACGTCGATCTCCTTGACCTCACGTCATCCGAACTCTTGCCGCGAATACACGCGGCAACCCATGGCCTGATGCGACCATTGAATGAACTTCTGAAAGAGGCCGTGGATCTGGCTTACCTGAAGCCCAAGCCAGCGATCACGCTAGAAGTACTCCAGATGGCGTTTAAGAACTCAATCTGGGAGTGTTGTCCGGAGGAGAGAAATCCGTTCTCAAAGGCATTCAAATTTCTGCCACTGGATGGCGCAGGAGAGCCCTATGAAAAGCCTAGCCGCGATCAATGAAAGCCGCCTGCCGAATGACACCATCACGCGCTCCGCTCCATTGAAATGCGTGCCACTTCCTGACGAATGGCCTGAGACTCTGTTGGGCCGAACGGCCCGGCGAATGGGCCTTCGCCGCCCCTGGAAGGACGACCTCGACCGACTCCGGCCCATGTTGCCGCCGGCCTTGCAAGTGCTAGAACGAGGAGAGGTTCGTTACGGCAGCGACCCGCTCCCCGGGTGGGCGCTGCTGGGCCGCCGAGCCCAGATCTATTACTGCCCAGCTTGCTTGCTTGAGAGTCGCCACATTAGGGCAAGGTGGCGCATAGCCCTGCTGTCGGCATGCACGGTGCATGGCCTGGTTCTGAAGTCGGGCCTGGCAGAGCCAGCTTTTACTACTGCCTACAAGGCGCTTGGGAAGAGGCTGGTCAGCGAAGTGACAGCGGAAGAGATGTGGGAAGGCGCTGTGTGCCCTACACCGCGTGCGAAGGGACACCTTGCACGAGTGTGGTCGCCGTTCGAGACAAGTGTCATTTCAGAAGCGCCGGCCTCTGAGACTGCCGAAGCTTTGGCCTGGGCACTTCTGGCGGATCGACTGGTGGACGCAGCCACGCGCTCCATTCGCGGCCCTGACTATCCCTCCGATGGCACGGCTGCCCATGAGCATCGCGCGCTCTGGCTGGAGCGTTACGGCCTGTCTGTCCAACCTGACTTGGCCGGCGTGTCCTTGCTCATGAAGTCCCTCCCCTTGCCAGCACATCGACGTGCCGTAGTCCAAGCGATCACCCGGTTGATCAACGACGAGCACCGGCGCAAGACCATCATGTCGCGCCTGCCGCTACAGACTTTGAAGGACGTGATTCTTGCCGTCGGGGCGGCATCACCCGCGCGGGCATGCGGGGCGCTGCCCCGGGCGCAGCATCCCTCAGGCCATACGAGCTTTGAGGCGGCAGAGGCGCAGATCGGCTGCGAGCCAGGGCTGCTCTACCACCTGATCCAGCACCGACTCATTCGCGGCGTTCAACGCGTTCAGCATGGCCGCAAAACATATGTCTTCATTCCCGACGATGAAGTACGCCGATATCGGCGGTTTCTGTCGACCTGCTGGACGTACGACCAAATGCTGGCTGCGTTAGGCATCGACCGAGGCGGCTACTTGCATCTGCGTGAAGCCGGATTGATCGTCCCGCTGGAGATTGGCCGCTGGCGCCGCTATCCCAAGGCTTCGATCTCCGCCCTGTTGTTAGGACTGGAGTCCGTGTCGCGGCCCGTTAGCGCAGCGCATGGTGATCTGTTTCCGTTCACGGGTGATTGGCTCTTGAAGAGCCGACGGCCTAAGGAGCTGGTTGCCGCCCTACTCGGCGAAATGCTGGGCGGCCGGATCCCCGTGTATCGCGATCTGACCGCAGAGGGCTTGGCCGCCTTCAGGGTGAATCATGAAGCGCTGTTGCGACTGCAGCAGTTGTCAGACTGCAGCAGGGCACGAGCGGCTCGGCAGCGCTGGAGCAACGATCAGATGGAGCTGTGGCAGTGCGCATGACTAGCGTCGATGTCCGTCGCGGTGAGACTGTGGCCGTCCCTCAGAGATTGCTGGTCAGGCCGGCCTGCGGAGACTTGGAGAGCCCTGGCGGCTTTCTGCTTCGGCTCGCGCATGTGAACGGCATCCGGCCGATTTGGGGCAGTGCAGGTGACGGATCCAAAATCACCTCGCCGGGCCTTGGAATTGCTCGCTGGTGCCCACACTGCCTATCAGCTCCTCAGCCCCACTGGAGGAAGGACTGGACAGATGGGCCACCGATTTGCAGTGAGCATCGATGCTGGCTCCTTGATCAATGCACCGTCTGCGGGAAGCCTGCAACTTGGCGGGGTCTACGCTTTCAGAGGTGTAGGTGCGAGGCGGACCTCTCGCAGCAGGCCGCCTCGCCCTGGTCTGCTGATTTGCTGGCCTTGCTTCACTTACCTGACCGAGTCGCTGATTCGCATCTCAAAGCCCTGGACGCGGGCCAGCGCTGGGCATTGGCGGAGGTACTAGGGGCCTTAGATCGGTACGGTCTACATGGCAAACCGATCAAGCGGACATCGACCCGGCTGGTTGCACACCAGCGTGATGTCGTCGAACGAGGTGCGTCAGTCCTCGCCTATGCGGCTGAAGAGATGGCGACACTGCTGGAGCGACTGCGGGCGCCCTGTCGAACGGGCCAGCAAGCGCAGCTAGCCCATGAAGCTTGGCCTGGCCTGCTGCGGCTTCTGAGGGCGCAGCTTACCGGCGCTGCCTTGGAATGGGCACTGAATGAAATCGATCGGTACACCGATGGCGCTGCCCTGCAGGGCGTTCCGATGCAGCGAACCAGACGCCACGGCGGTGCCCCGTCGGGTGCAAGTGCTCTCGCCACAAGTGTCGGCATTCGGGTGGAACGTGTTCCGGCACTGCTCGCAGATTGCAATCTGGCGCTGCCGGCACGGCAAAGTAGAGCCGGGCGAAGAATGCTGGTCGTTGATCAGTCCGTCACTACCGTCGTTCGTGAGCACCTTAAGGATCATGTAGCGGCCCGCTCAGCTCAACGTCGGTTCGGACTTGCTGTCGGACGCCTGACACGGCTGGCCGAGGCATCGCTCGTTCAGCGGACGGGCAACCGCTTCAGCGTGTCGTCGATCCAGCGCCTGTTGGATCGAATCTTGGGTGTGCCACGCGCTGCCCCCGCTGCCACACAGCTTGAATCGCCTGAACGTATGCCGCTGGACCGCGCCCTCAGGCTGCTCGTCCCGCAGGCTTGGACGGTTGAGTTCTTCCAAGCACTTGAGGCCGGAGCGCTTCAAGCCTATTGTTCCGGCGGGCGAGCCCGTTGCGCAGGCGACGTCCAAGTCATCGCGGCTGAGGTGAAGGCATGGCTTTCTTGCAGTAAAGCTTCTGACGATTTCATGCTCATTCCGAAGGCCGCAGCACTACTGGGATTGAAGCAGGAAGTTGCGTATCACCTGGTCCGTGTTGGGCTGATAGCCACATCGAATCGTCGCGTTGGCCGCCGCATAGCCCGCGTGATTTCGCAGCGGGAGATCGATCGGTTTCGGTCAACGGTATCGCCGCTTTCGGAGATCGCGCGCGCGAACGGCATCGATTTCCGGGCAGCTAGGGTCTGGGCCAATAGCCAAGGGCTCACGTTAGTCAGCGGCCCTGGCCTTGACGGTGGCCGCCAGTTCTTTGTGCGCAATCCCTGCCCAGTACTTTCAGCGCAAGCAACGAGCAAAGGCTCGCCCCTCAATCTTGTATGAACTAGGGCCCTCGGCCCAGAAGGAGCTATTCATGACTAACTGCAAGTTCGCCGTTGCCGCAGACGCACCGAACTGGAAGCACTTCTACCGGGCACTGATTCGCCTCGGACCACTCGCGCTTACGGGTATCCCGAAGGAATGGGTGAAATGGTTCCAGGAGGAAGGTGCTGCCGGCGACTGGTTCTGGTCTGAGTACATCTGCGAGAGCCTCGAAACGTATTGGGAAGAATCGCCTGAGCTCGCAGTGCGCCAGGCAATGGTCCACTACGTTGAGGCTGTGCGGGCCGGCTTGTCCGAGCTGCCGTTTGGCGGCTTCTGCGGGAGCTGGCTGACTGACCCCGCGTCGGCAGAGCCCATGTCCTCGTCAGACTGCATCGCCCAGATCAGTTGTGACGATGTTCCACCTCGAATACTCCGTGCGCTTGTCGGCGCCGCCAAGCAGCCGAGCTCGGAAGCAGTTTGCGCGCCATGACCACTGCTGATCGTTGATCATGACCGTAGCCATGGTTTCGCGCTCCCCTCGCCGGAACGACCTCAGGAGTATTCCTGCAACGGGCCGCCACTGAATGAATTGCACAAATAGCCGAGTAGCCTACCGGCTCGGCGCCATTTTCACAATGCAGGCACAGGGAGGTGCACATGGCAAACGGGAATTCCAAGCGAGTTGCAGTCCTGATCGACGCAGACAACGCCACCCAAAACGTGGCCGAGGAGCTGCTTGAGGAGGTATCGAAGTACGGTACACACCCCTAGCAATTGGCGCAGATCGCCCATGGCAACTTATTGCTGTGGGCACAGATTCTTTATGCCCGTCGAGAACAAACTAGCCAAGATTTGTTGATAAAAGTAGTTGAGGGGTGACTTGTAGCGGTTCGCAAATGGCCGGGCCCTGACATCGCGAAGCGCTGAACGCTTGGTCGAATGCTGGTTACGATACGAACAAAAAATTGTATGGTAACTATGCTCACGCTTTCTGCTGACCTGTCTCTTGGCGCACAAGCTTCGTATGCTGAGCTGTACGGCATGGCGCAGGGCCTAGTAGGCGTAAGGTTCGCCACTTTGCGCGGGTCCTTCCACCGCCGTCAGATCAAGAACAAGCCCTATGTCTATTTCAATTTCCGGGACATCGGTGGCCGGGTGCGCTCTGTTTATGTTGGGCCTGAGAGTGAAAGCGTGCTGCAACTCGTCGACGAATATGAACAGGCCTGCAGTTCTGCCCGCGTTGAGGCCTTAGCCCGGCGCGCGCAGGCCTGCATTGCATTGGGCTGTAGCGGACTGCGGACAAAGCACTTTCGGACTATCCAGAAACTTGCCGGATATGGCCTCTTCCACGGAGGCGCCGTCTTGGTCGGCATGCATGCCTTTGTTGCGCTGGGCAATATGTTGGGTCGACGTTGGATCAGTAGCGACGAGGCGGTGGGTGCGGCCGCGCCGGATGCAGAATCTAGCATCTCGGTTGTACTGCCTGCGGGTTTTGAACTCCCGCGACGCGATTCACTATCTTCTCTTGAAGATGGCTTTTTGCCTGGGCGAGACTTCGTCAGCCAAAATCACGGATCACTCAATCACCCGGATGTGTACGAGTTGCGGATTCAACTTTCTGGAGTTAGGTTGGCGGGCGACGAGGATGCTGTTTCGCCTCACTCGGGCATCGAACTGAGCTCCGCAAAGTTTGCAGATATCTTGCTGGAGAACAGTACACAAGGGGTGGTGTTCTCCAAGTCTGGCGCCAGCATGGTCAACCTGGGCTGCTGCCGGTTTCATGGACACCTTGTTAAGGTGTGAAGTGAAATCGG